>NZ_PNCO02000001.1:865000-2065000 GCF_005886105.2 Pseudoalteromonas galatheae | reverse complement strand
ATGCTAAAATCTATCAAAAGCTGAATTCAATTTATCGTGAGCATCATCAAGCAGTTTACGAGAAACTAAAAGCCTTCCATCAAGCCAATGCCGTTGAAAAGGCAAAGCTAGTTGAAACTGCACGCCAACAACTAGAGGCTGAAGATTTGGCTGCAGCTTGTGACTTATTGAAATCGTTGCAAAAGCAGTGGCAGCAAATTGGTTTTGCCGGTGCCAAGCAAGAGCATACCCTGTGGAAAGCATTTCGTGCCCATAATGATGCCGTGTTTGAAAAGCGTAGTGCACAATATGCCGAGCAAAAAGCACAGGAGAAGTCGCAGGAAGCCGAACAGCGTCAGTTGCTAGCAGAGTTCGACAACAAAGTCATCGAAGCGGTAACTCAAAATGAACTAGCTGCTATTCGTGATGAACTCAATACGTTTACTGTCGTGCTAGGACTGAAGCAAGAAAAGAATCGTTTATTGTCACAAGTGAAATCAAAATTAGATGATCTATTTTCTTCACAGCGTCGCGAGAAGTTCAATGAGCTGGTGGAAGCGGTAGAAACGGGCGGTGATATTCCGAGTTCTTGGCAAGGTACCAACAAAACCTCATTAAACACCGCTCAACTGCTGTTGAGGCTTGAGATTTTAACGAACCAGTCTTCACCAGAAGCACTGCAAAGCGAGAGAATGTCTGAGCAAGTCGCAATGCTTGATGCAAAACTCCAAGGTGAGGAAAGTAGCCTTGAGATCTACTTAATTAGTTATTTGGCTGAAGCAAGTGAGGCTGAACTTTCTTCTTCAAAAGACAGATTACTTAGTGTTTTGAATGCCTAATAACTTTTAATTAAACCCTTTTGGTGTCCACGTAAAGTAATCGCTTGTGTGGACACCCACCATTAGTTTGCATAAATCAAACTCTCCTCTTTCGAACATAAATTCCCTTCTTCATTAAGCTGAACCAACTGCCAGAAAGTATCACAACAATTAGTCTTACTGTAACTCTACCCAATTTAGTACAGCTATTTCGTAGAATTTGTGCAGCCTCAAGATAACCAATTAGTGTCGTTGATAAGGAGTTGTTATATTTTGTCACAAGAGAGATTTTTTTGTTGATACACAGAGGGTTTATTTGTGATAATTTTAGGTAAGAACTGAAAATGGACATTACATGAAAAACTATAAGCTCACTTTACTATCATCATTTTTAACACTAACTCTGTCTGCATGTGGCGGTTCGTCATCGAATGATACAGGGAAAATTGGCGGAGGTACAAAGCCAGCTACTCAAACGATTTCACTTAACACTTACCAGTACCAGTGCGGGAAAGATACAGGTATCAGCACAGATATCGTTTTCCATGACGCCAATGGTAAACCCGTCGGTACTGCAAAAACAAATAGCAGTGGTACGTTTAATGGCGAGGTGCCTAAAGGCACGATGCATCTATCTGTAATAGGTGATGTGAAAGACAGAGACCTAGAAGAGTTTAAACAGATATATACAGAATTAGATATCTCACAGAGAAAAAACCTCGGAAACTTTTACTTCCAGAATTACAGCGAGAATTGCGGCTGTTCAGTATACAATATAGATAAATCTGAGTTAACCGGAGATTACGCCAATGCTAGTATCCGATATGGTTCTAGCACTTTCTTACGTGACTCGGTAACAATTTGCCCTGATAAAACTGAGCTATACATTACTGCAACCGCTCCCTTTATTAATCTTGGTAAAGCAGCCATTATTGAAGTTCCCACAGACAGTAATACCATTAAACTAAGTAACAGCGACTTTGTTTATGATGGTTTGGCAATTGAGCCTATTTCTTGGACTAATGCGGAATTTATCTCTACTCGAGGTTATCTAAAGAGTCAAAAGCGATATGTTTTCGGTAATGCCGTTAGCGGTCAGTCTGCAGATCCTATGTATATTTTTCCAACTCTTACTGATGTTAATTTCTTAAACCAGTATATTACCGAAAGTACTTCGGTCAATAGTGTCGACATCAACTTTTACATCCGTGCGCAAAATTCAGTTGGGAGTGATGGCAATTATGTACTCACGCAATTGCCTGAAATTTCACCTAATCTATTTGATGATTTGCTCGCAGCATCCAACAGTTCAGGTACCAATTATGATTTCTCCTCAACCGACGAGCGCTTAGCACGCGCGCGTTGGGGATTTAGTTTTCTCGTTGATGATGCGGCTGAAACTAGGTTTGATTGGGACATAGAAGGCGGTATCCGTGGAGAAATCCCTGATCTGTCATTCGGAGAAGTCTTCCCTGAGCCTGAAGGTCAAGTAGACCTTGAAGTGTTATCTATCTATTTATATGGCTATGAAGGTCAAGCGGTTGATAATAAGTCTTTTTCAGCATTATTGGACGAAAAGTGGAATAATGGCCTTAGAGGCGATAGTAAATTTGATAATTTTGTATCTATTCAAGTCGTCGCGAATTTAGACACGGCGTATTAAGTTTATGTTTTTTTGCCTACTTAACAGTCTATCGTTAAGTAGGCCATTTCTTTTAGCTATTTTGATTGCTGAGCATATGTACGAGGTTGTTGATTTCTTCAATTGCAAGCGCTTTAGATCGCTTATGCCTGTCGTCGTCAAACTCTTGATACTCAGATGCGATTTCATAAAACGCCTCAGCACCTAAATATGGAGCCAGCTGCTCGATATGGCTACTTAGGTGGTTCAAATGATATTGTGACTCGCCCTTTTTAAATGCAAACTCGCCCCAAGATGACAGTAATACGAGTGTTTTACCTGATAAAATTGGTTCAAGCGGTTTATCACCTCGTGCTAGGTCAAAACTAAAGGTTTTATCAACTCGGATTGCCAGATCAAACCAAGCCTTTAGTACGGCGGGCATGCCATAGTTATACATAGGACTTGCGATCACGATAATATCCGCATTGACCACCTCTTTAATAATTTCGTCAGACTCAGCGAGTACTAAATGCTGCTCTTCGCTCAAAGCTCCTTTTGCAAATGCAGCCGCAATAAATTTTTCATCGATAAATGCAGGTTGTTTTACGGAAAGATCACGATGGATGATTTCTACTTTATGTGTAGTTTGACTAAAAGTATTTAAAAACTGCTCTCCCAACATTCTGCTTATTGATTGGTGTTGTGTTTCGTTCTCACTGTACTTTCTTACGCTGCAACTTATGTATAGAATGTTTTTCATGGCTTATCTCCAGTTGTATTATGTGCATTATTCTGTGCTTAAGTGAGCAATGTGACAACTGAGAAGAATCCATTCATAGATGAGATAAACTAATTTATAGGTTTGCGATGTTTACACACTTACCGTCTTTGAATAATGTAAAAACTTTTGCGGTTGCCGCGCATTACTTGAGCTTTAAAGATGCAGCACGAGCACTTAATATCACGCCCACGGCAGTGTCACATCAGATAAAATCTTTGGAATCACAATTAAGAGTCCAGCTCTTTGAGCGCAAAACGCGAGCAGTGCAATTAACGAGGCAAGGAGAGGCACTGGCAAAGGTATGTATTGACTCACTCAATAGATTAGATAATGCGTTTATAGAGTTTATGGAGCCAAAAAACGATTTACTGATTTCATGCTGTAATTCGTTTGCTGCACTTTGGCTTGCACCAAATATGGCTGCCATTAATCGCGCTTTTCCGAATCAAACGGTCACAATCTGCGCAAGTGATCAGCTAATTGACTTAGACAAAGAAAAGCACATTGATATCGCCCTACGCTATGGCAACGCTGAATCAAATTCTAATGAAATCCATCTTATCAAAGAGCAGATAGGGATGTACGCAAGCCCAAATTATCAGCCGCCCAGGCAAGGTAAACCGGTGTTATTTATTACCCATTGGCGAGATGAAAGTGGGCTTAAAAATATTCCTTGCCATGAACACATCGATGAAAGTTTGTATGAGTTACGCTATTTTGAGCAAGAGCACTTTGTCATGCAGGCAGCTGTGGCTGGGCAAGGCATGGCTTTAATGAGCGATGTATTAGCGAGAACAGCTGTTACGCAAGGGTGGTTGTATAAGCAGACAGAATTTAAAGCTTTTGAGGGTTACAGTTATTGGGTCAGGCAGACAACCCACCGAAAGAGCACATTAATTATGGAGCGCTTTACGGCTTGGTTGGCTGAAGCACTAGTTGAGGAAATAACAAAGTAGCAACCTAGTCAGTTGCTACTGCTTAAAGGATATTAGCAAATCCCAGTAATGTTACAAGGCTGTCCGGGACCCGGAGAGGATGCGAAAGTATCTGTCGGCAAACAATCATTTTGTTCTGTCGGTGCGTAACTGCTATCTGGTCCAACAGCACCTCCAGCGATGTTTGGTGTCATATTTGGTGCAAGTTGCTTATTTGACGTTAGTGATTTTAATGCTGTTTTTTTTATTGATAGTTTCATTTTATCTTCCTTAACTCTTGTAACCCTGAATTGGGTACCTCTCTAACGTTGCATAATTGTTGAGTGTTGTAAATTACTTGTTTCTTTGTCGATATTGAAATACAAACTGTTTTTTTAATATGTTCTATACTTCCTTTAGGCTTAAGTCTTTATTCAAACAGTGTTTATCGTTTAGGTGGCGAGGCAATGATAAAAGCTCTACTCATTATTATATGGTTATTCTCATTTTCGTGCTTTAGCGCTGATTATACATTTGCCTTTGTCCCCCAGCAGTCTGCAAATAAGTTAGCCAAGAATTGGCAGCCTATTCTCGATTATCTCAATGATAAAACTGGAGATCACTACACTTTTAAAACCGCTAAAGATATACCCACCTTTGAAGCCCGAGTGCTACAACAAGAATATGATGTGGCATACATGAACCCCTACCACTTTGTAGTGTTTAATGAGCGGGCAGGTTATCAAGCTATCGCTAAGCAAAGAGATAAAATGATCAAAGGGATCATCGTGGTTAAAAAGGGAGCGGGTATTACTGACTTGTCACAGTTGCAAGGAGAAACGCTTGCTTTTCCGGCTCCCGCTGCATTTGCTGCAAGCATTTTGCCCCGTGGGGAGCTGATGAAACAAGGCATTGAGTTTACGCCAAAATATGTTTCATCCCATGATTCCGTTTATCTTAATGTGTCGAGAGGATTTGCCAAGGCAGGGGGCGGTGTAATGCGCACTTTCAACAATGCCGACCCTAAAATTAAATCGCAACTCGACATTCTTTGGACGACGAGGGGTTACACACCACATGCATTCGCCGTAAAAAAAGTAATGCCAGAAGACGCAAGGCAAAGATTAGTTGACGCGTTGCTCTCTCTTGAACTGACTGGAGAAGGAATTCGGCTACTCGAAGCTGTTAATTTCAAAGGCATTATGGCGGCGTCGAATGAGGATTGGCAAGACATAAAAGCATTAGAATTAGAAGCCTTGGTTGGTAAATAGTACACCGATTATTAAGAAGCGCCACGACTGAATGAAAAAAGTATCGTTAAGACTTAAAACTATGATTGGCACTGCCATTATTGAAGCGGTGTTGCTGAGTGCACTCATATTTGTGGTGATTGATTTTATGATGGAGTCTGCAAATGACGCCATGAATAAACGCGCAACAACGACCGCTAGTTTGTTTGCGAGCGCGACAAAGAATGCGGTGTTGTCATACGATTTAGCGACTCTAGATGCCTTTACCAATGAACTATTAAGTAACCCTGATATTCTCTATGTGAAAGTCATCGATGGTGAAAACCAAACTCTTTCTTTTGCAGGTAACGAGCGCTTAAAAGAACGTACATTTGAAGGTGATACGTTAGTTGAAACAGTTACCGACGGTATTTTTGATATTCATGCTGATATTGTTGAGGGTGGGACACTGTTTGGTACCATTCAAATAGGCATAGATATTGGCACCATAAATCGAGCTATGTCAGAGGTAAAACGCTGGACGGTTTCCATCGCGCTGTTTGAAATGGCGTTAGTTGCTATTTTCTCTTATTTTCTCGGTATATATTTAACAACCAATCTGTATATATTGAAAAGCCAAGCAAAATTTATTGCTAGTAATGTCAAAAATGGCGTATTTGATTTCAAATGGAAACCAATACAGAGCAAAGATGAGTTACAAGAGCTGTCTTTGGCCTTTGATGAGTTATCACAAACTTTAGCTGAGGAACATGAGCGTCGAGAACGATATCAACATGATTTGGTTGAGCTAAATAGAAACTTAGAAGAACTGGTAGCACAAAGAACAGAAAAGCTAAATCAACGAAATCATCAACTTGAGGCAACCAATAAAGAACTTGAAGCAGCTCAACAGCAGCTCGTACACTCAGAAAAAATGGCCTCAGTAGGTCAGTTGGCGGCTGGAGTAGCCCATGAAATAAATAATCCCCTAGGATTTGTCACGAGCAACCTCGACGTGATGCGTCATTATCAGAGTGATTACGCAGAGCTTGCAAAACGTGCGATTCAGCTCGGACTTGAACCTGATACACTCACAGCGTTCAATCAGTTCGTTCAAGATAAAGATTTTACTTTTATTAACCGTGATTGTAACGAGCTTATTGATGAATCGATGACGGGGGTACAGAGAGTTTCTGCTATTGTGAATGACCTCAAACAGTTTTCAAGGACAGATACCGTTCAGTTGCAACCTTGCGATATTAATGCCTGTATAAAGACAACGTTAAATCTGGTGGAGAGTAAAATTAAATATCATGCAAAAGTGATCACACAGTTGAATGAAATCCCTCAAGTGCTTGGTAATCAAGGGAAACTAATTCAAGTGTTCACGAATTTACTGATCAATGCGGCTCAGGCACTGGAAAGTGAGGGAGAGATCAGAGTATCGACTAGGCTAGATCATGAGTGTATATTGATCCAAATACAAGATGATGGAATAGGGATCCCCGAAGAAATAAAAAACAAGATATTTGACCCATTTTTTACGACTAAGTCTATTGGTAAGGGGACAGGCTTAGGCCTTTCAATAAGTTATGACATAATTAAAGAGCATGGCGGCGAGCTTTTGGTGAAAAGTGAGGTTGGTGTCGGAAGCTGCTTCACTATTACACTGCCTGTCATGCTCTGAGCTCAAGTAAAGGTTATTTAACATTCAAACATGAAAATTGCCAGCTTCGTCTTTTACCTTGATATAATACCAATTGAATTAATTCTCTAATCAATTTGAAGGGTGAAATAGCATATTAGCTTCGTTAAAAATTTCTCATTTAGAACAACTAAATAGCAAAATTTTTGCCTTGCCTATATGGATATAGGTACCTTAGCGGTAGCAGGACGCGAGAGCGGTGCTACTAAAGCTATTTCCCCGCTTCAAGATAGATCATTTACTTAATACAACTGGTATAACAAACTCTAATTGCTGGACGTCTGAGAAAAGCGTTTTTATATAAACTAATAAATTACTTTCACATCAGTGTATTGGCTATTTGTCTTGTCATGGACCCAGTTTATAAGGAACTGCCCCTCAGTTAGGAACTTTACATCTCATAAGTATTGCAATCTCGTTAAATGGTAATTATTATCATTCTCGATTTTCGCAAGGACTTGCTCGTTGACTTATAAATGATGTATTCACAAGAAATATTACAGTCACTCTCCTCCAATGAATGTGCGCTAAAGCGGTTTTTGACAAGAAAACTTGGCTGCTCAGACACCGCATCAGACATTCTGCAGATAATTGCTGAAAAGCTGTTATTGAAAAAAGTAAAGCGTACAGTGGAAAACCCAACAGCATATTTGTATCGCTCAGCTCACAATGAGGTCATTAATTATATCCGCAGTAAGCAGGTTAGAACTCAGAGCGAAAGCCTGTATATGAAGGTGTATGTCGATAGCCAAATACCCGATATTTCAAAATCCTACATCGACTCATGTGACCTTCGTTGTTTACGTATCGCGTTAGATGAACTGCCTCTGTTAACTCGACAAATATTCTTCATGTACACCATCAATGGTATCAAGCAACGAGATATTGCTGCACAGCTAGCAATTAGTCTTTCAAGTGTGGAAAAGCGTCTCACCGTAGCAATAAAATTTTGTAAAGAGGTTCTATCCCAGTAAGTTCAGACTATGCCTTCGCTACTCGTATTTACAAATATTACGGTTACCTTTTAGCTACGACTTATCTTGAGATATACCGCTGCACTAAAACAGAGTTTGAGAAATTTTTACGGGTTTGCTAACTCGTAGACGTCATAGTGGTGAAATACAAAAATTGGTACATGAAAATAGAGGATGACCATGAAAAGCAACACTTTTAGATTAAATAAGTTTAAGCGTGCGATGAGAATATGTAGACGGAGCTTATTTATTTCTAGCGCAGGACTTATATTGGCAACTGCGAATGTTTATGCCAGTGATACCAAATACCAACTAAATATAGATCCTCAACCGCTCTCTACAGCAATAGCTGAACTGTCTGCTGCAACGCAACAGCAAATCACAGCTGTTGGCGTCACGCTAGCAGAGCAAAGAACAATACGAGTGAAGGGTGACTATACGACAGAAAAGGCACTCGAAATTCTATTAAAAGGAAGCGGGCTTGTTGCAACCAAAGTTGGCGAAAACCGCCTCTTAATCCATAAACTAGACACTTCTCTAACACCCCAAAAGGAAATTGAACGTATTGCGGTGATGGGCAGTTATGTTGTTAATGAACCAATTGATACGGCAACAGGTTTGGGTCTGACATTGCAAGAAACCCCACAAACCGTGAACATAATTACTCGTCAGAGCATTGAAGATCAGGCATTAACTTCTCTAACCGATGTGATTAACAACGCTTCTGGCATTTCGGCCAAAGCCTATGATAGCTCAAGGAATGCGTTTTCGTCTCGAGGTTTCAATGTTGACAACTATCAAATCGATGGCGTGCCAGTACAGTGGAATGGTGCACAGAGTGCTGGGGAGTCACTCACCGACACGGCACTCTATGAACGCATTGAAATCGTGCGAGGAGCAACTGGATTGTTGACTGGCGCAGGAGATCCGTCTGCATCAATTAACTTAGTTCGTAAACACGCAAATTCGAGTGAGCTCAGTGGCAAGGTTATTGCGCGCTTAGGTCGATGGAACAATTATTATGCGAGTTTGGACTTGGGGACAGGGCTAAACGAGAGTGGTTCTATTCGTGGTCGAACAGTTATGGTGCTACAAGAGGGAGACTCTTTTGTTGACTATGAAAAAAAGAGTAAACAGGTCTTTTATGCCACCGTTGATGCAGATTTGTCGAATGCAACCTTACTGCGATTAGGGTATAGCATTCAAGACAATGAACCCAAAGGCTCTCAATGGGGTGGGCTGCCAATATTCCACTCTGATCTCAGCCGTACAGACTTTGATCGTTCAGCTTCAGTGGCCGCAAAATGGAGTAGTTGGGCCAGTACACACAAAACATTTTTTGCAAACCTACATCACAGCTTTAGTAATGGATGGGAGTTGGTTGCCCATGCGAATAAAAATGTCAGCACTGCGGATATGTATTTACTGTGGGTATCCGGGCTTCCTCATCCTGTGACGGGAAGCGGGATGACTGCTTCTGCATCGCGGCTAGAAAATGAAAGAGAGCAGGTTGACTTTGGTGTCAGGTTACAAGGCATGTACTCTTTGTTTGACCGTGAACATGAATTTGTACTTGGGGCTGCTAAGAGCGATCAAGACTTTGTATATTATGGCTTTGAAGGCGGTGGTAGTAAAACTGCCAAACCGGTCATGAACTTTTTTGAGTGGAACGGAGAATTTGACCAGCCAGATTGGGGCCAAAAATACACCAGCCAAGATTACACTACGGAGCAAACAGGTTACTTTGCTGCGACACGGATACATTTGAGCGATAAGTTTAAGGCAATTGTTGGTGCACGGTTAGCGAGTTGGAATAGGCAGGGGGTCTCCTACGGTAAAGACCAAGACTATGGCGACGATGACGTATTTATTCCCTATGCGGGGCTGCTATATAGCTTAACTGACAGTCATACAATTTATACAAGTTATACTGAAATTTTTAAGCCGCAGAATGCGGTTGACGCTGATGACAATTACTTAGATCCTCTCACTGGGATCAATTATGAAATTGGTTTAAAAAGCACTTATTTCAATGATGCGTTACATACCAATATAACTTACTTTCAAACACAACAAGAGAATTTAGCGGTTGTTGACCCTGATTTTGTTCCACGTCCTGATAAGTTAGCTGCATACAAGGAAGCGGATGGCGTTGAAAGTGACGGCTACGAGCTCGAAGTGGTTGGTCAGATCATGGATGGCTGGAAGATCAATGCCAATTATACCGCATTCGAAGCAACCGCTGAAGATAGTAGCGGCACATCAAATACGGTTAATACCCGATTTCCTCGAAAAATATTTAGGCTATTCAATACCTTTGAATATAACCAATTTACATTGGGTGCAGGTATCTCTTGGGAAGGTGAAAACTACACTGACATAAAATCACCATTAGGTAATGTACGAGTTGAACAGCCTTCCTATTCACTTATCAATTTAATGGCTAGATACCAACATAATGAGGCGCTATCAGTACAATTAAACGTTGATAATGCCTTTGATAAAGAATATTACAGTCAGATCGGCTTCTACTCGCAGCTAGCATATGGTGAGCCAAGAAATATTAGTTTGAGTCTGCATTACAAACTATAAATTTGAATTCCATGTGTGATGGAAGAAGAAAGGTATAGAGCTAGAAATAGCTCCATACCTTATCATTAGTAAACACGCGAATACGATGTCTATCAGGGTCTAATACGACAAAACTAGCGCCATATACCTCGGCTTGCGGGACCTGAGCAAACTCAATATCTAGTAATTTCCATGTATCGTATAAAGCCAAAAACGCCTCTTGGCTTGGTTGCATAATAGAGATTTCAGAACCGCCCCCGGTAATGCAACTTGGCGGTGTAAGGGCTGTGTTTTGTTTAAGTGCAATGGAGACGTTGTGCGCACACTTAATAGAAACAAAAGTTGGAGAAAGTTGCGCTGCCTCAGATTGAAATAGCTGTCTATAAAACGCTTCGCTTAGCTTGATATCACTTACATATAGCACCAAAGAATCAATGGTGATCATCATGGAATTCCATCATTTTTTTAAAAGTTGCAGCTAAGATACGCTCTCAGTGTGTCTGTTATTGTCAGTAGCTTTACGCTGAGTTCAATACGGGAGTTTGAGCATTTAATCGAGATAGATAGTCCCATATCCCTTTAACTTCATGTTATTAACGCTTAAAGTAATCTCGCACACTGTCTATCGGTGTGTAGAGCAATGTGAAACTGGTGTTTTTAACAAAAAGGAAAGGTTGTATGGTTACTTGCTACTTAAAATACGTTGTTGACTCGACAAAAATCGCTGACTTTGAGAAATATGCCAAAATGTGGATCCCACTCGTCAATCGCTTTGGTGGGCAGCATAATGGTTACTTTTTACCATCGGAAGGCGCAAGTAATATCGCCTTGGCATTATTCACTTTTCCAAGTTTGGCGGCTTATGAAACGTATCGCATCGGATCGTTTCAAGATGCACAATGTCAGGCTGCAATTAAATTTGCAGAAGATACTGGTTGCATAATCAGCTATGAACGCAGCTTCTTTAGACCTGTGTTTGAATAAAGATGTGTAAATGGAGCTGAACATCCTATGCAACTAGATATTTCTGACAATCTCAAACTACAAAACCTTGCAGTGAGGCATGCAAAACCATTATTTGATTGCGTACAAAGTAGTCGTGAAAGTTTACAAAACGTACTGCCATGGGTTGCAGCATTACATACAGAGGCTGATGCAGAACGATACATAGACACGCGTATAAACAACCAAGTCGGCGGAGTTTGGTCTGCGATAGAGTTTAATCGCGAGTTCTGTGGTGTGTTTGGGATTAAATATATGGATGCTCAAACACAAACCGCCGAAATCGGCTATTGGCTTGGCGAAAAAGCAAGAGGCAACGGTTTAATCGGACAAGTGCTTGAGCAGGTTATAGCCAAGCTTCGAGAGGTAAGCGATATTACAACTGTGGAGTTTCAATGTTTACAGTCAAATATTGCAAGCCAGCGGATCATTGAAAAAATAGGCGGTCAGTTTGTTGAGTCCTGTGTCAATGATTTGGGTGTAGCAAATGACGAGTCGTTGTATATTTATCGATTAGTACTCTAACTCATCTATTTGACGGAATGAGCGCATACATTATTATGCGCTCGACTGGTTAGTTTACCTCACACTTAGCAGGCACAGCTCGGCTTCGTAGGGTAGTGATGATAATTTGCGGTAATAGCGGCATTACAATCATGCCAACCATTAAGCTATATTGAAGCGGCGTGAACGTCTCGCCCAGTAGCACCAGCCCTGTCAAAATACCCGCAATCGGATTTGCAATACCACCAAAGGTAAAGTCCACCACAGACATACGCTGTAGTAACCATACGTACAAGCTATAGCCCAGCGCAGTGTTAAGGAGCACAACCCATAATATGCCGCTGAGATTAGTCATCGAAAAATTGTTAATGGCCGCAATATACTTCGTTGGTGCGACAACACCGTGAATACCAAACAAAAGCGTGAGAATAACGCCGCCAATAATGAGTTGCCAAGTTAACACTGTCCACCAGTGCATGCGATCACCAAGAGACTTAGTGATTGAGCTGCCGATCACGATACAGGTTATTGCCGCAAGTATTGCCGCTAAACCAAGAGGGTTTAAACTCAGTGAACTCGGATCAAATAGCAACCAGGCCAACACAATAAGCGCCGCACCGCATAACGCTTGCACCAATCCTGGGCGTTGCTTATTGACCAACCAATGGTAAAGCATAGCGAATACCGGCACAGACACCATGCCCACGCTCGATATGGCAGACGGTAGCGTTAACGACATCACGAAGATCATGCTAAAAAAGGCCGCGATATTAATCGCCCCAAGGCCGCATAGTATTTTCCAGTCTGCTTTTTTTGGCAAACTCGGCTTAACTGCAAGCAAAATAAGCCCTGCCGGAAGCGCTCTAATAGCGCCAAGTAAAAGAGGCGGCCAGTCCGCAAGGGTGTATTGTGTCACCGCGTACGTGGTGCCCCATAAAAATGCAGGGATCATCGCGAGGAGTATATTCACATTAATTATCTTCATGTTGAGATACTTTGCGGTAAGGTATTACTAAAAACACTTTTTGTAAAGTATCTTTATGTTAAGATATTTCTTTACAAAGTTTGTTGTCGGGGCAAATATTAATGGATGCGATTGATAGAGTACAAGAGCAGTGGGCTCGCGAAAAACCACAGTTAGAAACAACGCCCATGGCGATAATGGGTCGCTTAGTGCGCATAGCTAAACATATGGAAGCCGAAGTTGAAAAGCTACATAAGCAATACGGCTTAAATTTGGGTGAGTTTGATGTGTTAGCTACCTTGCGCCGCAGCGGCAAGCCATTTCGCTTAACCCCATCAGAGCTATTTAAAACCATGCTACTCACCTCTGGCGCGATGACCAATCGATTAGACAAGCTAGCAGCAAAAGGCCTTATTAAACGTGAGCATTGTATAGAAGATCGCCGCAGTGTAACGGTGGAATTGACAGCAGAAGGCCTCGCCCTGATTGAAAAGCTGATTGAGCCGCATATCGCCATTCAAGCCCAATTGGTTGAAGGGATGAGTAAAGAGCAGCAAACCTTGTTAAATGGTGAGTTAAAAGCGTGGTTAACGCAATTTGAGTGAGGATGTAAACAGTCTCGTAATATGTCGGTTAGGTTGGAATAAGTGAAGCACCACTTAAGGTGCTTTATCGTGCGAATAGTCTTGTGGAAGGCGGTTTACCCGCCGAGAAGTTATGTTTTCGAGCTATTGTCGATGATGAGTTTGCGGGCGACCACTTCGAGTTGACTAATGAGTATAGCCCTCCTTGGCTAATATCAAAGCGCATCCATGCGCTCCTCGTTCATTCTTTTAAAACGACAAAAAAGAACGAACCAAGAAAACGTCGTCCCAGCATCACACTCAATCCTCAAATCCTAAGCCGATATAATGCAACCGTCTTGTAAGGCACGTCCCTGTACCAGACAAGACTTGGCCGACATCCTGTCGGCACATTGCATATCGGCTTATGCTTTTCGGGTGTGATGGAGGGGGGATAAGTTGCTTGTATGATCTTCTATAGTTTTAGCAATTAAGCTGCTTGCAGGTATTGCAAAAACTATCAGCGTAGCATCTCTTCTAATCCGCAGTGTAAATAGTTTTGTGGAAGGAGCTTCACCCGCCGAGAGGTTGTGTTTTCAAGCTATTGTCGATGATGAGTTTGCGGGCGACCACTTCGAGTTGACTAATGAGTATAGCCCTCCTTGGCTAATATCAAAGCGCATCCATGCGCTCCTCGTTCATTCTTTTAAAACGACAAAAAAGAACGAACCAAGAAAACGTCGCCCCGACATCACACTTAAACCTCAAATCCTAAGCCGATATAGTGCAACCGCCTTGTAAGGCACGTCCCTGTGCCAGACAAGACTTGGCCGACATCCTGTCGGCACATTGCATATCGGCTGATGCTTTTCGGGTGTGATGGAGGGGGAACAAGTTGTCTGTTAGCTGTTCACAAAGCCATTAGCAACATAGTTGTTTGCAAGCACCACAAGAATCTAGCAGCACCTTGTATCTCCCTCATCACACCCGAAAGTAAATTGCCAATGAGTCATTTCAGCGCATGGATGCGTGAAAAGCGGTGACAGGGCCATGGATGGGCGTCGAAACCAGTCAGGAGGACGGGCTGACTTTACGATAAATTTCGAGCTATCAGCCGTTAGCACAATAAATCTCCATGTTTAATATCAAAGCGCATCCATGCGCTTCTCGTTCATTCTTTTGAAACGACGCAAAAGAGCGAACCAAGAAAACGTCGCCCCAGCATCACACATAATCCTCAAATCCTGAGCCGATATAATGCAACCGTCTTGTAAGGCACGTCCCTGTGTCAGACAAGACTTGGCCGACATCCTGTCGGCACATTGCATATCGGCTTATGCTTTTCGGGTGTGATGGAGGGGGAAGAAGCTGCATGTGAGATCTTCTACGGTTTTAGCGATTAAGCTGCTTGCACGGTTAGCGCGGTATGTCTCTAAATTCGGAGTATAAATATTTTTGTGGGAGGTGGTTTACCCGCCGAGAAGTTATGTTTTCGAACTATTGTCGATGATGAGTTTGCGGGCGACCACTTCGAGTTGACTAATGAGTTGAGCCTTCCTTGGCTAATATCAAAGCGCATCCATGCGCTCCTCGTTCATTCTTTTAAAACGACAAAAAAGAACGAACCAAGAAAACGTCGCCCCGACATCACACTTAAACCTCAAATCCTAAGCCGACATCCTGTCGGCACATAACATATCGGCTTATGCTTTTCGGGTGTGGTGGAGGGAGAATAAGTCGCCTGTGGATTTCCACTTTCTTAATGGCGATAGACTCGTTTACAAATTCAGAAAATTGAGGCTCCAGCCTCACAGTGTGAATAGTTCTGGGCACCCGCCGAGAAGTATGTTTTTCAGGTGTGACGAAGGAGAATAAGTTGCATGTGAGATCTTCTATGACTTTACAGTAAACCCCAAACAAAAAAGCCACCTTGTTGAGGTGGCTTAGTCAAACTTGTATCCGATTATTTATGCTTTACTGCCCACAGATGCAGTAGTTCGTGTGCAATGGTGGCGGCGGCGATTGCGGTGAGCTCGCTTTGGTCGTAGGAAGGGGAGACTTCTACTACGTCCATGCCTATCATGTTTAGCCCTTGCAATGCGCGTAAAATCTTCAGCACTTTGTCGCTGGTGAGACCGCCGCATACTGGGGTGCCGGTGCCGGGTGCGAATGCTGGGTCTAGACAGTCGATATCAAAGGTTAAATACACCGGCAAGTCGCCGACGCGTGCTTTGATCTGCGCAGCTATTTCTTCAGCGCTTAAGTCATTTGCTGCCATAGCATCAATTACGCCAAACTCGTGGCCTTGCTCTGTGTACTCGGTTCTAATGCCAATTTGCATTGAATGCTCTGGGCTTATTAAGCCCTCAATTGGAGCATGATAGAACATAGTACCGTGGTCATAGCGTGAACCTTGGCTGTACGTGTCTGTGTGCGCATCAAAATGTACGAGTGCCATTTTGCCGTGAATTTGCTGGTGAGCACGCAGTAATGGCAGTGTTACAAAGTGATCGCCACCTAGGCTTAATAGCGTTTTGCCTTGCTGCAAAATTTGCAGAGCGGCTAACTCGAGTTGCGCAGTGAAATACTCAGGATCGCCAACTGGGTATGTGAAATCGCCAGCGTCTTGTAGTTTTATTTTGTCCCACAATGCAAATGACCAAGGGTATTTTTTACTTTCCCAAGCTAAATGCACGGATGCGCGACGGATCGCATCTGGACCCAAGCGTGCGCCTGGGCGTCCAGAGGTTGCCAAATCAAATGGCAAGCCAAGTACCACAACGTCTGCATCAATATCTGTGATATTGCGTACCATTGGCTGACGTAAAAACGTCATGCCGTTGGAGTACAGAGAATGATCGGTGTGATCGAATAAATGGCTCATGGGTTAAAAATCTTCCAAATAAGTATAGCCGTCAAGGCCGGTTTCAAGCTCTGCTAGGCAGGTTGCTTGCTCTTCAAGCGGTAGTTTGCTTTCAACAAGGTTGGCAAAGTTACGCTTAAATTGTTCAACATCAAGGTGTACATAACGCATCATATCGGCAACGGTGTCGCCTGCATCGATATTACCCAGCGATAGCTCACCCTGATCGTCTAATGTGGCTACAACGGTGTGAGTGTCGCCAAATAGATTGTGCATGTCACCTAAAATCTCTTGGTATGCACCCACCAAGAAAAATCCCAGTAAATAGGGTTTATCTTTGCAAAACTCAGGTACAGGCAATGTTGCTTCAATACCTTGGCCATCCACATAATGCTCCACCGTACCGTCAGAATCACAGGTAATATCCAGCAATACCGCGCGGCGCTTTGGTGCTTCTGTTAATCCGCTAAGTGGCAATACAGGGAATACCTGTTCAATCCCCCAAGCGTCAGGCAAAGATTGAAATAGCGAGAAATTCACAAAGAATTTATCCGCAAGCTTAGCACTGAGTTCGTCAATAATTGGGCGATGGAAACGGTTTTTGTTGTCCATACGCTTGTTTAGCTCATAACAAACACGCAGATTTACTTGCTCCGCCCAAGCTCTTTGCTCAAGACTTAATAGGCCCATCGCAAATTGGCTGTGTACTTCTGCCAAGTCGCCTTGCGTATCATGAAAAATTTCAATCAACGCACGGTCATCACTCTGCTCGTTGAGTGCCTGCCAAGACGTCCACATATTGTGTAGCAGTCTTGGAGCTTCACTCACTGGTGCAGTTATCTCTTCTACTTGGTAGCTTTCGGTGCCAATCACATCGGTGATTAATACCGCATGATGGGCAGTTAACGCACGACCCGACTCAGAGATAATCTTTGGCATTGGCTGATTGTATTGCTTACAGGTATCGCCTACGGTGTAAACGATGTTGTTTGCATATTCAGCTAAGCTGTAGTTCATTGAGTTGGACGACTGGCTGCGCGTTCCATCGTAATCTACTGCAAGCCCGCCACCTACGTCTAAATTCAACAGGTTTGCACCTAAACGGCGTAATTCGCAGTAGAATCTAGCGGCTTCACCCACACCAACGCGCACGTCACGAATGTTGGCCATTTGCGAGCCTAAGTGAAAGTGCACCAGTTGCAGCGCGTCTAGCATGTCAGCGTGCTTTAATTGGTTAACAACCGTAAGCACTTGCGATGCAGACAGGCCAAATTTGGACTTTTCGCCGCCGCTTGCTTGCCATTTGCCTTTACCTTGTGATGCCAAACGAATGCGTAAGCCTAAGCGTGGTTTCACGTTTAGTGCTTTGGCTTCTGCCATCACGATGTCGAGCTCAGAACGTTTTTCTAAAACGATATAAACTTGATGACCTAATTTTTCACCGATAAGTGCAAGACGGACATATTCTCTGTCTTTGTAGCCGTTACACACGATCACTGCGCTGGTCTTTTCACTGAGCGCCAATACAGTAAGTAACTCAGCTTTACTGCCAGCCTCTAAGCCAAGCTGTTTTTTATCACTTGCCGCTTGGCTTGCAATCAGCCCCTCAATGACTTCTTTTTGTTGGTTTACTTTAATTGGGTAAACCAATAAATAATCTTCTGGGTAGCTGTAATCAGTAATCGCCTGATTAAACGCACCAACAATATTATGTACACGCTGCTCTAAAATTTGTGGAAAACGTACTAGCGCAGGTAGGGTATAACCCTCAGATTTAATTTGTTGTGCAATGTTTGTCAGAGTTACGGCGTGCTGTGGTTGCTGTTGGTTCGGCATCGCAGTAACCTCTCCCTGATCATTAATACCAAAGAAGCCTTGGCTCCAGTGGCGCACGTTGTAGCATTCACGTGCTTGCTCAGAAGAGATAAATTTGGTCATTCAAGTTCCTTAACATAAGTTAGAGTTCAGCCTGCAGTGCGCCATCATTGGCGGCTACTCACTGAGTGAAAGGTCTTATTAATTTTCGCGCATTAGACACAAATAGAGAGTCTCAGTCTAATGAGTTATTTTGCTCGTCAAGAGTGACAAATCTTACCCTCGGTTTAGTTGCGATATAACGTGAATTAAGTGAGAGTAAACAAGAAGTAGTAATTTCTATTCTCATGGTTATTTCTAGCTAACGTTCCATCAATACGCAAGGTTTGCTTCAATGACAATCAATCTTATTTATATCGTTTTAGGCTTATCACTCTTGGTCTTTGGTGCTGACCGTTTAGTCGCGGGTGCCTCTAAGCTAGCTGCAAGTTTTAATGTTCCAAGCGTCTTGATTGGGTTAACGATAGTGTCATTTGGTACTAGTGCTCCTGAGCTTACTGTCAGTATTCAGTCAGCAGTTACGGGGCAAGGTAGTCTCGCTTTTGCTAATGTGTTAGGCAGCAATACCTTTAATATTCTGTTTATACTCGGTGTATCTGCACTGATAGCGCCACTGGTAGTTTCACAAGAATTAGTGAAACGAGATATTCCAATGCTAGTGATCGCCAGTTTTATTGTCACTGCATTAGTCTGGGATGGCAGGCTCAGTCAGTTAGACGCAGCATTATTGTGCTCGCTTTTGTTATTTTATGTCGTTTATTTGTTTACCCAAGGCCGCGTGCTTAGTAATAAGAATAATGAACCGACGCCATCACAACAACCAAACCGTTGGCGTGAGCGCGCAGTTAGCATGCTGCTATTTATCGTAGGGCTTGGCTTGTTAATCCTTGGTGCAAAACTTATGGTGGATAATGCGGTGCAACTAGCCCGTGCTTTAGCAGTGGATGAAGTAATGATTGGCTTAACTATTATTGCTATTGGCACGTCGCTACCAGAAGTGGTTACCTCAATCATGGCGAGTATAAAAGGGCATGCTGATATTGCGGTAGGCAATGTTATTGGTAGTAATTTATTCAATTCATTGGGTGTACTTGGCGTGACAGGACTTATCAGCGCCACTCCTTTAGAAGTGACAAGCCGTATGCTGAGTATTGATATTTCAGTCATGATCGTTGCAACGATACTTTGTACGCCATTACTTATTTCTGGGTTAATGCTCAGTCGCAAAGAGGGAGGCATCTTATTTATAGGCTACGTCGCATACTTTGTTTACACTTTGATATAATAAAGTTTCAGAAGTTTCTGAAACTTTATTGAATTCATTAAAAGAATTGCTTAGTATGTTTTTGGAGCAAACAATAAATGAGAAAGGACAATGAAAATAATAACATCAGCAGTACTCGGGCTCGTCGCTTGTAGTTCAGTGGCCAGCGCCAACCAATCAGTTCATGAGCACAATTATCAATATGTGGAAATAAACGGCAACAAACTTGCCTATGCTTGCAAAGGAGAGGGCGAAACAACGGCACTTTTACTTGCTGGAATGGGCCTTGATGCTCATGAAACCTACAAAAACACCATTCATAACATAAATCCAAAAGGCTATCGCTTATGTTTTTATGATAGAGCGGGCACCGGAAAAAGCACTTTTGCCAAGCCTCGAGTACGGACTATGTTGGAGCTTACACAAGAGCTTGAGGCATTCACTCAAGCCACTAAAATGGATAATTTGGTACTTGTACCTCACTCTTTTGGTGGTTTTGTAGCAAGAGCCTATGCCAACCGAAACCCTGAAAAAGTGAAAGGGATGGTACTTATTGATATCGCTCATGAGTCTTGGTATCACAATATGAAAAGTAAGATGTCCAAAGAAGCATGGAAGATCATGGATTGGATCGTCAACTGGGAGAGAGATACTCATTCACTAGAAGATTTGGAAGAAGCTTCTGCCCATACAGAGATGTATAAAATTAACCGGAAAATGCCAGTTACGATACTGTCGCGTGGGATCCCTCATGTGACTATCCGCTCTACCGGCATGAGTTATGCTGATGTTGATGTTTATACTCAAACGTCAAAAGATTCCCAGATAAAACTGCAAGAAATTGGTGACAATGTCACCTCTGTTACCATGAAATACGCTTCTCACCTATTTGATGAGACAGATCCATTTATTGCCATTAAATATATTGAAGAAATGGTGAATAAGGTACAATAATATTTTTTAACTTGAAAGGTTAGTGGTTATAATGCCGCTAACCTAACGAGCAATAATAAAAAATAAAATCGATGTTTTCTCACCATATAAATAGCTCAAAAATTACTACCTTCTTATTAGCATGCGCGGGAATAGCTGGGTTTGTATTATTTCTATTGGGCGTATTTAGCGCCCCAGAATGGACCTTAATTCTAGACTTTACTGCTAGCTTTTTGTGTTTATTCGTCGCGTTTAAGTTATATCAAAAGCAACTCAGGGCCTTAAATTGGGCAGCAGTGCTGGGCGCGCTTATGTCCATTGGCGTAGTTGTCAATGATACGCTAATCCAATTTTCATCAGGACTGTTGTTAACGGTTCAGTTGAATCTAGAAACCATTGCAGTAAAAATCAACTTGCTTGGTTTGATTATCATCACGACTGCGCTCAGGGCAAAAATAAAGCTAGCTAATTCAAAGGAATAATCAATGGAGCTACTTAATTATCTGCAGGCGCACTTTATTACCAAAGAGGCCTTGCTACGCGAGTCGCAGCTATCTCACTTTGAATTGGCTATGTTAATTGAAAAACGTTTGATGCCAAAAGCCGCCTATAAATTAACATTAAAGCTCGAATGTGATTCTTTCTTTGGGGAGCACAGTGATGAAAGCTGCCTAGAATTTTATCCGCAAGGCACTTTAGTATGGCTTGGTGCTGTGTCACAAGTAGCGGATGAAGCACAAGCCTTTTCGCTCTTCAGTCAACGCTATAAAGACCAACTACATAGATTAAAAACGCAAGGTCTTAATCCACAAGATGCAAAACTGGGTCAAGACATCGACGCTCACTTAGAAAGTGAGTGGCAACACTTCCTTGGCGGTATTTACGGACTTTGTACAAAAACCGGTTTACCTGAGGATATTGCAAATAAAGAAGCCGCTATCGTTATCATCAACGAGTATTTAGCACAAGATGAGCACTTGAGCCCAGATGAACTAACCAACCTTCACCAAGTGGTCGATTTATTAGATGAGGCAAGTGCTTTATTCGCGCCTCATGAGCGTGAACGTAGCTCGCGCAAGCGCTTAATAGACGACGTAAGAGTAAAATTTCCAAAGCCTTTAACATCATAATTAACTGTTTTTCGCTTTCTAAATCATGTGAATTGACTTCACATCCATTTCACACCTGTCCGCATAAAGTGTCTGTAACAAAACAACACAAGGGTCAACAGGCCCGAGGACAGGATGATGAACAAATCACTATTCACTTTATCTCTCGTTGCTGCGTTGTCAGCAACTTCAGTCAATACGCTTGCACAAGATAAAAACACACCTCATGTGCTCATGGTACTCAGTAGCTATGGTGAAATGGGGGCCGATGGCACTTTAAGCAAACCTGGGTTTGAATTTGACGAGCTCAGTAAAGCATATGCCGTGTTTAAACAAAATGGCGTAAAAGTCACATTAGCCTCGCCAAAGGGCGGTGAACCATTGGCAGATAAGTTCGATAAAAACAAACCCTATAATCAAGCATACAGTAACGATACGGCGGCGATGGCGCAGCTTAAAAACACTAAAAGACTGAGTGAGTTAGAGCCCGCGCAATTCGATGCTGTGTTTGTGGTTGGGGGTAAAGGCCCAATGTTCGACTTGCATGACTCCAAACCGTTACAGGCAATTATTCGTGATATCTACGTTAACAATGGCGTAATTGGTGCTGTTTGCCATGGTCCTGCGGCATTGGTGGATGTAAAGCTTGAAAATGGAGAGTATTTAATCGCCGGCAAGCGAGTAAATGGTTTTACTAACGAAGAAGAGGCAGCGTTTGGTAAAAAGTGGACCAAACAGTTTCCATTCCTACTTGAAGATAAACTCATTGAGCGTGGTGCATCGTTTGTGCAAGACGGATTGATGTTGAATCAGGTAAGTATTGATGGTCAATTGATCACGGGACAAAACCCTTTTTCTACGGTAAATACCGCTAAAGCGGTGGTTGCGGCGCTTGGTCTGACGGTAAGCGAGTTACCGCGATTCAAAGACGATGAAAGTATTTTGTTGGTAGAGCAATTCTTTTCAGATAGCAGCAAAGCGAGGGCACGTTATTTAGCGGATAAGTCATCATTTGATCCTATGTTGCTCGGGATCTCTGGTTTATATCAAGCGCAGCATGCGCAAACTGCTCATCAACTTGCGGTGGCCGTTGAGTTGATGCAGTTAACCCTTGCAGATATTGATCACCCCATGCTGTACGAAGCGCTAGTAAATGCACAGCTCAAACTAAATGATATATCTGGTGCACAGTCCACATTAGAAGCAGCGCTTAAAAAGCACGGGACGGCGGAGAGTCTGATTGCACTAAAGGAGAAAGTTTATGGTTAAGCAAAGCTGGAGAAAAACAATGTTAGTAGTGACTGGAATTATCGCAGGTGTTGCCGCTGTTTGGTACGCAGTATTTGGACTAAAGCCATATAGTGTTACGCCGGAGGAATTAGCGCAAATATATAGCTATGAGCAAAAGGCGGTAGAGGTAAATCTTTCACCATTAAAAGCTAATCACTTTGCGCTTGAGTACAAAACGTTTGATGGCGATAAAGTCAATGGGCATATTCTCTATCCAAATAATTATGACGCGACTAAACCAATGCCCGTTATGGTGGGGGTCCACGGTATGGGTCGAAGTGATGTACGCTGGATACAAGAAAGCTTTAAAGGACGTGACACATACGAGCAAACGGATGAACTTACCAAAATGGCACTAGCAAACGGGTATGCAGTGATTGCCATTGATTCCAGAAACCATGGTAAGCGTAAAAACCCTGACTATAACCTTATTGATGTTATGCATGATTTAGATTGGTGGGGAAAACGCGAGCCCTATGAAAACATGGTTATTGATTCGGTAAAGGATCACAGAGTTCTGCTTGATTGGATAGCAACCCAATCGCAATTTGATCAAAACCAAATCAGTGTTGCAGGATACAGCATGGGAGGTCAAATCAGTTTAATTTTAGCTGCACTGGATAAACGAGTGGATAATGTGTTATCAATTGTGCCGCCTTACCTGACTAATGCGGTGGCACGAGTGGCGATTAAAAACTTTGCGACAGCCGTTGATTCTCCCAAGGTGTGGTTGGTCTCGGCAGATGACGATGAATACGCCAGCGAACGTGAGAACGAAGTATTATTCGAAGCTATTGCGAGTGTTAAAAAACATCACGTGGTTATTGAAGGTGAGCATATCTTGCCTGAAGGCTACTATAAAGAATTACAAGGTTGGTATTAATGAAAACAAGCTCACAACTCAATATATTAGTAATTGAAGACAACTCCGCGATTGCAAGTAATATTGCTGATTACTTCGATATGCAGGGACATAGTCTGGACTTTGCTTATACGGGAGAGCAAGGTTGTGAGCTTGCACTAACACAATATTTTGACTGTATTATTTTGGATATTATGCTGCCAGATATCGAAGGGCTTGAGGTCTGCCAGCGATTAAGACTTCAAGCCGACAGGCATATTCCCATCATAATGTTAACTGCTAGAGATACTTTGGACGATAAATTAGCAGGATTTGCGCAGGGTGCGGATGATTACCTCACCAAACCTTTTTCACTAGAGGAGCTAGTAGCTCGAGTCAGCGCATTAACTTGTCGATTAAATCCCATACCTGCTGCAAGGGCGCTCAGTGTGGGGGAGGCAGATAAACAGGTTACGCTCAATTACCAAAATCAAACGGTAACGCGTGGTGAGACTACACTCGTGTTACCGCCAATTTTGTTCAATATTCTTAAAATTTTGATGGAAAGTTACCCTAGAGCGGTATCTAAGAGTGAGCTTGTTGAGCGTATTTGGGGCGAGGAGGGCACTGACTCGGACTCTTTACGGTCACACATCTACCAATTACGCAAAGCGGTAGATAAGCCATTTCCAACTGCCATTATTAAAACGATTCACAGCGTTGGCTTAGTGCTGGATTTATAGCTGAAATAGCAATTGAGAAAAATGAAAACAAAACAACTAAGAAACCGCATCATCACTTATTTTGTCTCTATCGTCGTGCTGCTCAGTGTATTATTTTCACTGATCACTTTGCTTTTTAGCTACATCATAGAAGACAGCTTTTTTTATCAAATTTTAGAAGATGAAAGAAAGCAGACAGCGCTTCAAATCATCAATAACCAGACACCTGAACCGCATTTTGACTTCGTCACATTTCATCCAACAACCGATACTTTACCTGCGGTGGTAAAAACGCTACTTGCTGAGGAGCCAAACCGTAAAGAGTTTAGTGCTGAGGCGGGTAAACATTATCATATCGTCTTTCTAAACAAGCATGACCGTGGACAAGGCATATTGCTTGCTGAAGTAAGCGACCATCTTGTGGTACGCGAACTTCGAGGCTTGATGCTTGGTTTTTCATTGGCCTTATTGGTGATTGGCTTAGTAATCGCGCTATTGCTAGCGCTTGGTACGGTAAAGCTGGCGAAAAGACTACTTAAACCTTTGGATGAGCTAATGGTAATTGTAGAAGCAAGTCCCGTTGAAAACCTCCCGACCAATTTTGCATCTCAGTTTTCGCAAAATGAAATTGGTAAATTTGCACAAACGCTAGAGTCAGCCCTTACTCGCATTCGAGCATTCGTTGAGCGTGAACGCCAATTTACCAGAGATATTTCCCATGAATTGAGAACACCTGTCACCATTTCCCAAGGGGCGGTCAGTTTACTCAACCATACTGAGTTAAATAGTAAACAGCAGGAATTGGTGGCAAGGATAGCGGAGTCTGACCAGCAGATACAGCTAACACTAGAGGCGCTACTTGCCCTTGCCCGAGAAAAAGCCGATACACCGGAACAGACTAATCTACAATCCGTGATTGAAGCCTGCATTATCAACAATCAAGCGCTGTTTGAGCATAAAGTCCTAACTATCGACTTACCCGCCAATGTATTTGTTTCTATGGCTGCGCAGGAGCTAAGATTGGTGGTGCAAAACCTGCTACAGAACGCTGTACATCATAGCCAAGGTGAGCAAATCCATATTCGTTACAGAGATAATACACTAACAATTGCGGATAATGGGCAAGGGTTATCAGAGATCTTTACTGCAAACGAGCAAGCCTTTGAGTCTGGAATGCGCGGTCCCAATAGTTCAGGCACAGGCATTGGCTTATCGCTAGTAAAGCGTCTTTGTGAGAAGTTTTCTGTGGAGGTGATGATTGAAAGTGGCGAAACAGGTGTGTCGGTTCACTTAAAGTTTGCTTAAGATAAAAAGGCACGCTGACTTCTGTTATCGTGCCTTGAGAGAATTTAATTGAACTTAAGAAAACTCGGCGATAACCAATACTCTTTTGTGTTTAGCGCTATAAAAAACAATCCCTTCACCACCGCCTTCAAAATAAGTAGAGAAGCAGAAGGTACCAAGATAAGTAAAATCTACACCGTGCTCTTCATCAAAAAAGCCAATTTCACGAGTGGAGTAGTGACTGTAATTCTCGCCGCTTTGCTCATCCATAGCGTCAAAATAGCGCGTTTCATCATCACCTTCTTCATCCCACAAATAGGCGTCCCAATTGCAACCGAGCATGGGTTGGCCACCTAATTCAAAGAGCGGGTCGCTTTCTTCGCTTTCGTCAAGAGAGTAGTTAAGTCGTTGATGTTTAGCATAGAAGCTGGCTGCTTGCTGGTAGTATTCGCTATAGTCTTCAAAATCCTCCTTCTCTTCACTTAGATTGTCAACATTGTGAGCGTCAACTTGCCACCCAATGTCTGTCAATGAGTAGGAGATATAGGAAAGGTCGCCATCAAAAATCTCCATAGAAATCGGTAATGCGATAAGTATATTATCATCGCTGTTTGCGTCTAACCTTGAATAGTCAAGTAGTCCTATTGGTAATAGCTGAGTGTCATTAAACGCGACATCTTGGGTGCTCGGGAATGGCTTGTAAAAGTCAGTAGCTTGCAATACTTTTTCCGCAGGACATGCGACCGCCGAATCTTTAATGTAGAGGGCCATAAAACAACTCCTTTTTATGGTTTATTTTTTGGTAATTAATACGTTAGGCTCGTATTTGATGGACACCATATAGCGAGGCGCGTGGAAAATCAATCAGTGATCATAATTGTTCGGGCGTTAGCGTGCCTGTCCTTTATATTTTCTCCAAATTTGTGGCTTATCATGCCTATGATAGGGCCATTGCAGTGCTGGATTGTCCGCTATAATACAAACTACATCAGGTGAGAAAAGTAGATACGCCGTGGAAAATAGAACATTCAATATAAAAGTAATGAACTTAACTGAATTAGAAATTGCAGCAAAATGGGCTCTGCAAGAAGGGTGGAACCCTGGGCTTAGTGATGCTAAGTGCTACTATCAAGCCGATCCAAATGGCTTTTTAATTGGCTATCTTGGCGATGAACCTATCGCTTCGATTTCGGTGGTTAAATATGATGATACATTTGGTTTTTTAGGCTTTTATATCGTTAAGCCAGAATATCGAGGTCAGGGTTATGGAATGCAGATTTGGCAGGCAGGGCTTCAATATTTAGCTGGTTGTAACGTCGCACTTGATGGAGTGGTCGCTCAGCAAGATAATTACAAAAAATCGGGTTTTAAGCTCGCCTATCGTAATATGCGCTACGAAGGAGTGGGTGGTGGCGAAGCGCCAGATTGCTCAAACTTAGTGGCACTTGAAAGGTTACCGGTAGAAGAGGTCATTGCTTATGACAGTGCGTTTTTCCCCGCAAAAAGAGTCGCTTTTGTTGACGCTTGGTTTAACCAGCCAAACTGCCACGCTTTAGGCATTAAACAGGATGACACACTTGCAGCCATAGGTGTGATTCGCCCTTGTCACGTCGGCTATAAAATAGGTCCTCTTTACGCTGATAGCGCGGAACTTGCAGAGACACTTTTCTTAGCGCTTAGAGCTAAGGTATCAACAACCGAGGCCATCTATTTGGACGTGCCAGAAGTAAATGCAGCTGCTGTTGCGCTTGCACAAAAGTACAAGATGTCACTTTCCTTTGAAACCGCGAGAATGTATACCGGTGAACAACCTGATTTACCATTAACTCGTGTGTTTGGTGTAACATCGTTTGAGATTGGTTAATACTTGGTCAATAAAATGATGTGAGCTAGCAGCTTATTATGACATTTGAATGTCTTGTTTACGTTTGTTTACCAATTTTACAGTGTTTTTTTTCTTTATAAATCATTGTTTTATGTGTTTTTTTATCAATATGCATTTCTGTGTAGGAATAGTTTAACTTTACTGTGTTGATTATCAGTACAGATTTACATTATATTGATTTTTCTTTTGCATTGATTGCAATGATATTACTATAAGAAAAAATTCAGGGGTAAAAATGTCCAATAAACTAAAACTATCAGTGGTTGCCGCATCAGTGTGTGGCGCATTAGCGATGACAAGCGCTCATGCTAGTGTAAACCTAAGCTCAGAAGTGAAAACAGGGATTAACGGGTTTGAGTACAAATCAACTAACCACGCTAAACCAACAAACCCCATTAAAGCAGAAAGTAAGCACTATTATATCGTTCGATTAGAAGGCAATGCTTTGGCGAAAACCAAAGGCGCAATCAATTCAGAACGAAGCGGCAACGGTCTGATGATGCAATCTCAAGCCGTTAAGACGCAGAGGCAAGCCCTTGCTCAGGAACGTAATTCATTCTCGCAAAAACTTTCTCAAACTATTCCTGGAGCTCAAATCGATCGTCATTATGATGCAACGATGAATGCGGTTGTTGTTAAATCAGAAAAGGATATATTTGAACAACTTAAATCATTACCTGGTGTAACGCGCGTATTTAAAGAAGAGCGCTATCACGCTCAGATGGACTCATCGCTTTCTTTAATCAATGCACCTGTAGTGTGGGAAAAGCTTGGTGGTGACCGAAATGTTGGTAAAGGTATTCGAGTAGCAGTTATTGACTCTGGGATTACTCCGACTAATCCTATGTTTGACGACACTGGTATGGAAGCGCCTACAGACGGCTTACCATCAGACGATTACTGCCGAAAAGTGGATACCTCATTCTGTAACAACAAACTAATTGTAGCCCGTTACTCTGTACCTACTTTTGAACAACCTGACTTTCAAACTTTTAGCCCATTAGACCTTGACGGTCACGGTACTCACGTTGCGGGTACTGCGGTAGGTTCAGCGGTAACTGCTGACTATAACGGTAATACCGTTGAGTTGAGTGGCGTCGCACCAGGCGCGTACCTCATGAGCTACAAAGCTCTATATGAAGAGGGCGGCTCTAATATTATGTTAATTGAGGCGTTGGAGCACGCATTAGAAGACGGTGCTGATGTAATCAACAACTCTTGGGGTGGTGGCTATGGTTCACACCCTGAAAATAGTGCTTATGCTGAAGTTTTTGAAAATATCAGAGCAGCGGGTGTTGTTGCAGTTGTTTCTGCTGGTAATGGCGGTGCTGGCGCTAGCACCATTGGTGGTCCAGCTAACCTTGAATCAGTTATTTCGGTGGCAAACACTCAGCACGGCCGTATCTTCACTACTGGCATGTCATTAGACGGTGGAGAAAATATTCTTCACGTAACGAGTTCAGATACAGAACATAGTACGGTTATCTCTGCTAAACCAGTAGCAGCGGAAAAAGTTGATGCAGAGAATGTAACTGGTTGTCAGCCTTTCCCAGCTGGCTCTTTCACCGATGCTTTTGCTGTAGTGTCTCGAGGCGATTGTAATTTCTCAGTTAAAGTTAAAAATGCTGCTGATGCCGGTGCTAAAGCTATTGTTGTTTATAATAATCGCGTAGGTACACCTTTTGTGATGGCGACCGCAGGCGAAACCCTTCCTGCATTCATGGTTAGCCAAGAAGATGGTGAAGCGATTATTGCAGCCGCTTCTGCAGACGGATTTGATGGTAAGCTTGCCGTTGACGGTGTAAATCGTACCGCGATTAGTGAAGCTGCTCGTGATTCAATGCGTGAGTCTTCGTCACGAGGCCCTAACGGCGATCCATCTATCTTTAAGCCAAACGTTGCAGCGCCAGGCACTAATATTCTATCTGCGCACTTGGCGGTAGACGGTGTTGCGAATTTCGCTGAGCTTTCTGGTACGTCAATGGCAGGTCCACACATTGCCGGTGCTGCAGCACTTCTTAAGCAGCAATATCCGGACTGGACCCCTGAAGAAATCAAATCAGCATTGGCCAATACCAGTGTTACTGAAGGTTTGAAGAAAGAAGATGAAGTGACTCCGGCTGACGGCTTTGATGTTGGTGCAGGACGCTTTGATTTAGATAAAGCATTTAACGCAAAAGTGACTTTCTCTGAGATGGGATTGTCTGAAACTCAATGTATTGAAAGCTGTGATTACAGCGTTACTGTGAAAAACATGACTGCTGAAGCAATGAACCTGCACTTTAAGGGCGTTGCGATAGGTGGTGGTGTTGCTGTTAAGGATCTAACGTCTTCTGTCGAATTAGCACCTCGTGGTGAGGAAGGCGATGCTAAGTCAGCATCAATAACACTTAGCATTACGGGTTCCGATCTGGATGCATGGCAGTTTGGTCGTATTGAAGCGTACAATGATGCGGGAGAGCGTGTCGGTCACGTACCTCTTGCTGCATTTGCATCATCAACGTCTCTTCCTGGTTTAGCTGTGTCTACATCAGGGGCTTCAAATTCAGCAGAATTTGATGTGAATTTAGGTTTTGTGAATGATGTTATTGACGGTCAAGTTACTCTTGACTCAGTATTGCCTAGTTCACTTGAAGTAATCCCAGACAGCTTTAAGGTTTCTATGGATAATGGCAACCAAATCCTTGCTGGTGCAGATATTCCAACTCGCCACATTGCTTGGACAGGAAAGCTTGACAAATCATCTATAAAAAGCGCAATTGAGGCTGGAATAAATATTGACCTTAAAGCTCGAAAGGAATATCGACCAACCTGTGAAGATTCGTGTGATGATTCAGATTTTAAATTTAACTTAGCAAACATTGGTGATGGCTATACGTTCAAGTTAGGTGGTGTTGAATATAGTTATATTACGATCACCTCAAATGGCTTGATTGTTGCCGGCAATGGTTCAGCTAGTGGTACAGGCTCTAATGAAGCGATACCATCAGTTAATGGACAAAACGGTTTGATCGCCCCGCTTTGGGCTGACTTTGATCTTCAAGGGCCTGATGAAGCTGTTGGCGGTGCAGTTTATGTTGCACTTCTGTCGTTTGGGGACGATCCTGAAAACCTAACACACTACTTTGTAACTGAATGGGCTGACGCGAGATTATTCGAAGACACTTCGGGTGATGAATACACTTTCCAATCTTGGATCCGTCTAAATGGTGAAGAAGAGCACTTCTTCAACTATGTAAAAGTGCCAAAAATGCCAAGTAAAGCAACGGTTGGTATAGAGGATTCAAATGGTATTGTTGGTCTTCAGACGTATCACAATGGTGAAGGTACTGCGCCAGTTGCTGGACAAGTTATCGCTTATGAATATAACAAGGGTGGTGCGGTAAATCTTGGTGTTAAAGTTAAGCTTGCTGAAAATGCACATATCAAAGCAGGTGTAGCAGATACAATAGAGATGGATGAAGACACGTCATCTGAAGCTATTGATGTTTTAGCGAATGATGATGCTCAACATATTGACCTTATTCCTGTGACGCTAACGGTGAAAGGCAGCGAAAATCAGCGCGCGGTACAAAGCGTATCGTTTGCCAATCCTGAAGGTGGCTTTGATGCTGCAACACTAGCGGTTGTTGATGCTCCTGCTAATGGTGCTGTTGAAATCAAAGAAGGTAAAGTCATCTATACCCCTGAAGCAGACTTTAACGGCGTAGATAGCTTCACATACACAGCGAAGGCCGCTGGTGAAAGTACGTTGATGCTTGCACCAACCAAGGTAACTGTGAATGTTGCTGATGTTGCAGAGGCTACGACACCACCAGTAGTGGAAGAGCCAGTTGAAGTTGGTACTGGCTCGTCGGGTTCATTTGGCTGGTTAGCTTTACTGGCAGCACCATTTGCGGCACTTCGTCGTAGACGCAAATAAAATAAGATTAACTTCTTTATAGTCAAGGCCCTACAATCTGTAGGGCTTTTTTGCGTAGCATTCGAAAACTTGATGAAGTAAATTTCTTTTAAGCTCATGCTTTGCCGTTACAGTAAAAGCTGGGCTTGAGCTTATATCAGTTAGCCTTAATACTTGTTTACTATAAAACTGAGTTAATCGAAGCGGTATTGCTGATAGGTTGAAGTCAATAGCTCAACAAACTCCCGTACCTTTGCGGGAGTATATTGCTTCGACAAGTACAGTGCGTGGATAGGATAACTTTCATCGTGTAGTTCAGGTAGTAGCTGCACACAACTGCCCATAGTTAATTCATCTTTAAATGCCCATAGCGGCCCGTAATGCACACCAAGGCCAGCGTTTACCCAATTTTTTAGTACAGCAACACTGTTGGCGACGAGTTTACCACTTACCGCAACGGCTTCACGATGCAGGCCTTTACCGAGAATGAGCTGATCACCAAGCTTAGGTTTATTGTAAAAGATAAAATCCAGTTTGCTTAAATCGCTAAAGCGTTGTGGTTGTCCCATGCGCTCAATATACGCTTTAGAGGCCACCAAGACCCGTGGTACATGGCCAAGTTGTCGGCAAATCAAGGAGGAGTCATCCAGTTTGCCAATCCTAATTGCAATATCGATTTGTTTAGCCTTGAGATCTTCAAAATGACTGCCGAGTAGTAACTCAATATTGAGGTCTGGATAGGTGGTTATCATGGTTTGTATCACAGGAGCAATGAAGCGCTCGGCGAAGTCGTGTGGCGCTGCAACTCTTAATGTACCAGAAGGCAGTGTGGAGGTGCCTGAAATCGACTCTTCCAATTCTCTTTTTTCATCTAGTAATTGTTTTACGCCTTTATAGTACTCAAGCCCAACTTCAGTTGCGGCCGTTTGCTTAGTGGAGCGCTGTAAAAGTTTTACTCCTAATCGACTTTCTAAGTTTGCGAGTTTTCGGCTTACCGAGGAGGGATCGGTACCTATCACTTCAGCCGCAGATTTGAGGCTGCCAGATTCAACGGTAAGAACAAACAAATCTTCTTCAGTAATCGATTTCATAGCGGATGTAAAAAATGCAATTAGTAAATGACTAAAATCACTATACCTGTATCCCTTTCACCTAGCTACACTAAAAGTCGATTGAATATTGCAAGTAGGAGAAATAGGTATGTCTAAGCAGTTAACAGGTAAGGTTGCGTTTATCACTGGGTCAGCCAAAAATATGGGGAAGGATTTTGCTATTGCGTTGGCAAAGCAAGGCGCTGATCTTGTCATTCACTATCATAGTGCCCATTCTAAACCACAAGCACTTGAAACCCAGAAGGAAGTTGAAGCGCTGGGTGTTAGGACGACGCTAGTACACGGAGATGTCAGCAATAAAGCGCAGGTAATGAATATATTTGAGCATATTATTAGTGAGTTTGGCGCCGTGGATATCGTTATCAATAATGCCGGTACTATCAGCAAGAAACCATTTGCTGAATATAGCGAGGAAGATTTTGACAGGCTATTTGGGATCAACTGTAAAGGGGCATTTTTTGTGATGCAAGAAGCCGCTAAACATATTCGTGATAACGGTCGGATCATTAATATGGGCACTTCGCTATTGGCAGCATTTACTGGAAATTATGCGCTCTACGCTGGCTCAAAAGCACCACTTGAGCACTTCACTCGTGCGCTGGCAAAGGAAGTCGGACATCGAGGTGTGACCGTCAATACGATTGCACCAGGTCCAATTGACACTGACTTTTTCCATGGCGAAGAAAACGAGCAAACCGTTAATTATTTGCAGTCTGCAAGTGTAATGAACCGACTAGGGCAAGTAGACGATATTACCCCTGCAGTGCTTTATCTTGCGTCGGAGCAATCACGCTGGACGACTGGACAAACCTTGTTTGTTAACGGAGGCTTTGTCACTCGTTAAGTATGCTATTAGGGCACAAGTTGGTTAGGCGGTTTGTGCCAACGTTTTGTTCGCCAACAAGATGGTAAAAGTGGTGCCATTTCCGGCTTTGGAATTAACTTTTAAGTCACCTTCTAAATGTTTTTTGACGAGATTATAGGTGACGGAAAGTCCAAGCCCAGCATGACCATGTTGGCGAGCTGTGGTGTAAAAGGGCTCAAAGATCCGATTTAGGACCTCATTACTCATACCGACGCCTTCGTCTTTGACTCGAATAAATATTTTGTTGTCAGTGATCTCTAAACGAACAGCAGCAAATGGCTGGGTGTCGCTATCATTACTAAAACCATGCACTCGGGCATTCTCAAGCAGCTGCAACAAAATTTGCTGTAGCGCCTTAACGTTGATTTTGACCAGTTGTTCCAGTTTTCCTGTTGCGCTAAATTCAACGCGCATCTTTAACTGAAAACGGGCCGTTTGTTCGCAATAATTGCGAATAACGGCTTCTAGGTCGACAAGTTGCTCGACGTCAGTTTCTTGCTCTGCGGAGATATTCTTGAACTCTTGCACTAGCTTTGCCGTTTTGCCGAGATTTCGCTCTGCGATAGACAACCCAGAATCCAATGCTGCCATAATTTCTAAAAACTCAGCGTGCGACAAACGCTGCGCTTTCATGCCGGTTTCCATCGCATCCACTTGCTCTTGGCAGGATGACACTGCGGTAATCGAGACACCAAGTGGAGTATTTACCTCGTGAGCCAATCCTGAAACTAAACTACCTAGGCTTGATAATTTTTCCGCCTCTACCAGTTGCTGGTGGATCACATGGATGTGGCTAAGGAGCTGGTTGATGGCAAGGCTAACATCAGTCAATTCATTGTGGTTATCAATGTCGATACGTTTTTCGAGACTCGAGCTCTCAATAATGTGATTGATTTGCGAGCGAATATGATTGATTGGATGTTGAATAGAGCGATATAAAGCGAAGCCAACGGCAATTAAGCTCACCAATACAATCACAGAAAAAATAATGAGCAACAACTTTAGTTGGCTAAATTGATGCTCGGTTTGCTCCACAATACCGAGTGCGACGTCATTTTGTACCTCGGTGAGTGCTTGTAGTGATGCAGTTAACGGATCGAACTTTTCATAGAGTGCAGTAACAAACTGATGTTGTGGAATTGCTAAAAATGTCCCTTGATTTATCGCGCTTTGGAGCGAGGCAATATGCGTAAATACGGCCTGCATTTGGAACTCAATGAGTTCAACTTTGACTTGCTCCGCAGTCACCAAATATGTGTTTAGATAGCTTTGCCACGCGTCGTTCATGACCCGAGTTGCATCTGCTATTTGCAGCAGCACCTCGTCTTTGGAGACCAACCCTGCACGATACTTATGAAGTATGTCGACAATCTGAATCGCACCGTGATCTGATACTTTTTTTATTTGAATAAGCGGCACAACACGATCGGCGTATAGAGATTCTACTTCTGACTCAAGGTGAGCGTAACGGTTAAAAGCATATCCGAGCAGTAAGGCAAGCGCAATGACGGGAAACACAATTAGCAGCCATAATTTATGGCGAATATTAATTAGCTCTAGCACTACAGATAACTCATTTTTTGCATATCAACTTGAAGTATAAGTGCTGTTGATAATGTCGCCATTTTTCGTGGTGAAAATTAAAAAAGCATAATGTGCGACTTGTGTCGCACTTTTTTGTTTGTTAATGTGTGACATATGTCGCAGTTGTGAGAAAAACAATGAAACCTAACTCAACCGAACTAATCGTTTTAAAAATCCTTTGGCGTGAACAGCCAAAAACGGGTAAAGAAATTCACACAGAAATAGGATCAAAGCTCAGTTGGAGCTACTCATCAACTCGAAAAACTCTTGAGAGAATGTGTGAAAAGGGTTATCTCGCCGAGCAAATGCAAGGCAATAAAAAAATATACTCAGCTGTCCTTGCTAAGGTACCGACTCTCGCACTTTATGCCCAAGAGTTTGCAAAGCAAATCATGGAGTTGGATGAGCCTCTTCCAATCGCTATGTTTTCAGATAGTAAGTTAATTGCAGCGGATGAATTAGATGAATTAGAAGCCATGTTAGATGAGTTAGCTAAGACGCAAGGTGATGAAGAGTAAAGTATGGAACTGATATTACTTTCGGTCTTGCTGTGGGTGGCGCTTAGTGGCTTAACGTACGCACTTGGAGTGAAATTTTCCGCTCGGTATATACAGAATAAGGGACTTTGGTGGGGCGTGCTGGCAGTGACTTTTGTGCCTTGGATCCCACTTGAACACATAGAGCAACATAACGCCATTCCAGCCATCTTGTTTAATGCCAACTTACAACAATTTGCAGAGCCGCTGCTGGCAATGACTAAGCGCACACAGGTTGGGTCTGACTGGCTAAACTTGACGCTTTTGGCTGTATTTATGGTCTATTGCGTTGGTCTCATTGCTCATCTTTTGGTACTTGGGCGACAGTTTTGGCGAGTAAAACGCCTTTGTAGTACTGCTTCAAAAATAAAACTCGGAACACGGAGTTGCTATCAATTGCCAATTACTTGCTCTCCTTTTGTGTTCGGACTGTGGCAACCCAAAGTGTATTTGCCGGTGGAATTTGACACGCTGCCAGAGGCCGAGCAGCAGGCGCTTATTCTGCATGAGTTAACTCATATAGATAAAGGCGATCATATTGCTGTCGTAATTTGGCGAATACTCACGACGCTTGCTTGGTTTAATCCATTTATTGCAAAAATGGAACTGGGCTTTATTCGAGCGATGGAATATCGCTGTGATGAGGTGACGATAGCGAAGCACAGCCTAGAGCCCTTGGCTTATAGCAAAGCATTAATGAACTCTTTAAAACGAGCTGCTGCTCCGCCGGAAACGATGAATATGACAGCAAGTTTTGCGTCTAACTCATTGACTTTAGATGACTATAAAAAGCGTTTTAGCGTTATTCTTAAATCTAAAAAGAAGCCAAGTAATCTTGTGTTGATAGGGGTTTTTGTGTTGCTTAGTTCAGGTTTAGCCTATGGCAATATTCAATGGACAATGGGAACGGCAATGGTGAGTAAAACATGGACATACCCGGTCGTCACCCCTGAAATAACATCAAGGTTTGGACATGTATCGAACTTTCGTCACAATAAAGCACATCAAGGACTGGATTTAGCTGGCGGCGTTGGTGAACCGGCGATGGCGGTTGCCAGCGGTACGGTCACGATTGCTGATGATAAAACCCTGCCTGAGAATTACGGTAAAGTGGTGTTGATCCATCATGACAATGGTTATCAAAGTCTCTACGCACACCTTGATAGCATTGATGTTGCAGTGGGTGAGCAAGTATCGCAAGGAGAAGTGATCGGTACCATAGGTGAAACCGGTCGAGTCACTGGTCCACATCTACATCTAGAAGCTCTGCATAACAACACGCGCATTGATCCGCTGACCTTATTGGAAAATTAACATGATTAAAAAGCTTTCTATCGCCATTGCAATGATGGCAACTTTTGGCTGCTCGAAACAACCAGAGCAGACTCATTCGGTCAATAAAGCGCAAGAGAACACCTTTGTTTTGGCGCAAGCAGAACAAGGCCAAGCTGTTGTACTTAATGGATCCGCTGAAGACTCAGTCGCGGCCCAAACCCAAATCACAGAGGAGTTAAAACCTGTTCAAGATATTCGTTTACTTGAACTTAAATCGGGTGAGAGTTTAGCGAATCTTTTAAGTGAGTTTGCATTCAGTGACCGCGATAGTTGGCTGGTGGAACAAGCCGTGAGTACGTGGACATCACTGACTAAACTCAAGGCTGGACAGTTAATAGAAGCAGAGCTTGTAGACGGACAAGTACAGCAGATCTGCTTTGAATATGCATTTGCACAGGTTATTGAGATTAAAAGAGTAGATGAACACTGGCATGCATCGCTAAGTGAGCTTGAAACCGTCACGCAAACAAAGCGCTTATCGACAAGCATAGATTCTAGCTTTTTTGTAGACGCCAGCAAAATCGGGGTACCCAATGACATTATCAATCAAAGTATTGTGGCCTTATCTCACCTTGTCGATTTTCAAAGAGAAGTATATGCCGGCGATCAAATTGATTTTGTATTTCAAGAACAGCAGCTTGTGGCAGCCAAAGAGTTACTCAAGCAAATCTCCAAACCTATAGAATTACAACATGTTGCGCTACTTTCAGGAAAAGAAAAATACCGCTTATACCGGTTTACTGATAATGGCGGAACGACCGCTTTTTACCACTCAGACGGTACCCTCGCACAAAGTTTTTTAATGAAAACGCCCCTTAACGGTGCTCGATTATCGTCAAACTTCGGTAAACGTCATCACCCAGTATTGGGCTACACCCGAATGCACAAAGGGATCGATTTTGGTGCGCCTGTTGGTACGCCTATTATGGCTGCGGGTTCTGGAAAAGTACTCAAAGCTGGGTGGGGCGGCAGCTTTGGTAATCGCGTAGTGTTAGATCACGGTAAAGGCTATCAAACACTTTATGCTCACTTAAATGGCTTTGCGAGCGGCCTCAAGGCTGGGACGCGAGTAAAGCAAGGCGATGTGATAGGTTATCTTGGTAATACCGGCCTGTCGCAGGCGCGTCACTTACATTATGAAGTGCATAAAGACGGAAAAGCCATCAATCCACTCACCCTAAAACAACCAAAAAATACTAAGCTAAATGACACGCAATTTGATGAATTTAGCGCGCAGGTTGCACAAATTACCACACTACTCGATAGCGAAAACACAAAGCTAGCTCACAATGATGGACAGTCGGGCAGCATGGGTAATGCCGATGACTAGCCCTGAAAGAAATCGCATTAACAGCCTCGACTTTATTCGCGGGGTAGCAATCCTATGTATTTTACTTATCAACATCGAAAGTTTTGCCTATCCCAATCCATGGGGCATTTACCAATATGGCTTTATGACGGATATAGACAGTGAGGTAAGGTACTGGGTTTATGTATTTGCTCAGGGCAAATTTTACGGACTGCTGGCGATGTTATTTGGCGCAGGTCTCACCATCATTCTTCAAAAACAGCCATTTGAATTTGCGATTAAATTAAGTGCGGCAAGGCTAGTGGCTTTATTTATACTCGGCCTTGTTCATGCCTATTGTATTTGGAGTGGCGACATTCTCTATCACTATGCCGTGATAGGAATGATTGCCACCACCGTCATATTACTTGGCACCCGGGCCATCAAAGTCAGCATAGTAATTTGTTTGGCGTTTATGTTAGTTGCAGGTTTTGGCAGAGCAGAGCGCACCAACGCCCAATACGATGCTTACCAAGCTGCACTCAATGTGGACGAAGTGTCTCGCACACGAGACCAGCAAAAAGCGATTAACCGGTGGCAGAATAAAACCGAACCACGGACACCCACTCATCGTACTTTGGAAGAAACGCCAAGCTTAACTGAGTATTGGCAGAAAAACTTTGACAGCTCACAAGTCCACAAAGGTAAGCTGTTTTATTCAAGTATTTTTTGGTCCACGCTAATGATGATGCTGATAGGCTCGCAGCTGTTTCAATGGGGATTGTTCTCAAAGACTAAGCTTAGCCCACTCACGGTTGTAGCGCTACTTTGCTTGATTGCGGTGTCGTGTTATGCCACTCAAGCTCGCTATTTTCATTGGCTACACAGTTCACATATCCCAGTGTTGTCTTACGCTAAACAAATGGTCATCGTACTTAACCGGGAGCTGCAAGCGATTGTTTACTTGGTTTTGTTATCTTTGCTATATAACCGTTGGTTGCATCGGTTCAAACCCCTTGAGGCGATAAATCAAGTGGGGAGATTTGCGCTGAGTAATTACATTGGACAGTCACTGTTATTGGTGGTCATATTTTATGGCTTTGGATTACATAATACGCTAAGTCGCAGTGAGCTCTTGTTCTTATGGCTTGCTATTATGGCAGTGCAGCTGCTATTAAATGTGATCTATGGGCGATTCTTTAAGGTGGGACCCGTTGAACGTGTATGGCGCAAACTAACAATTAAGTTATATGCATAATCGACTTGAATTTTTTACAAATTCGAACTTCATTCCTAAGCTAGTTTTGACCTACTATTGAAGTTGGCACGTTAGCTTGAGGTAAGGTATGGAAATAGAAATAACACAAGGATGGGATATAGAGTATGCGCAAGCGGCTGCTGAGCTTTATGTTGACGCGTTTGGTAGCAAATTCAAAGCCGCAGTGCCGGATCGCAATAAGCTTATCACTATTATCGCGAAGAGCTTCATCTCAGAATACTCTTTCGCTGCCTTTGCAGACGGCAAGTTAGTGGGGATTGCGGGCTTTCAATATGGCAAAAGCGGTTTTACATCGAATATGGGCTTTTCTGGACTTATTGACGAATTAGGTTTGCTAGGCGGGGTTAAAGCCGCAGCGGTGTTTACCCTATTTGAGCGAAAGCCTGCGCCCAATGAAGTAGTGATGGATGGTATCGCTGTTGCAGAATCGGTCAGAGGACGAGGTGTTGGCACTGCGCTTCTAGTGGCACTGCAGCGCTATACCAAACAAAGCGGGTTTCACGCATTACGACTTGATGTAATTGATTCTAACCCCCAAGCAAAAAAGCTTTACATGAGAATGGGCTTTGTTGCCTCCCATCATGAGGATTTTTCTTATCTCAATTGGTTAATTGGTTTTAGCGGGGCAACAACGATGTTGTGGCGCCCATAAGACTGGTTTCCTTTGCTGCAAAAAATAAACGTGAAAGATAAGCAGGCCTTAGACATTTGCTTTTGCTATGAAGTAACAAGTAAAATGCCGAATTTTACGCATAACCAGACACCGACATGACAGCAATAAACCCTGTATCGACCCTCCTTAATCATCTGCAAACCCAAGCCGTACCAAACGAGCTTAGGCGTCTATTTCATGGACGTGGTCGTTGCTATGAAGGGCTTGAACAAATCACCGTAGATTGGTTACAAGGTCAGCTCTTAATCTCTTTATTCAAGGAGCACGACGTTGACTTTATAGCGTCGTTAAAGCAGGCATTATTATCACTTGTGGAGACTGAAGCATTTAGCGAAAAACTCTCTGCTATTTTGCTGCAACATCGTTATTTGCCTGATTCAGATCTCGAGGTCTTGTATGGTGAATTAACCGCTATGCCTATCGTTGAAGAAAATGGACTTAAATATGGCTTAAAGCTTGGCGTAAAGCAGAACATGGGACTGTTTTTAGATATGCGTTTGGGTCGTGAGTTTGTAAAAGCTCAGTCTGCGGGGGCTCGGGTACTTAATCTGTTTTCTTATACTTGTGGGTTTTCCGTCGCGGCGATTGCGGGCGGTGCTGCCCATGTTGTGAATCTAGATATGGCAAAAGCGGCGCTCAAGCAAGGCCGAGTCAACCATCAACTCAATGAACACGACCTCAGCAAGGTATCTTTTTTAGGCCATGATTTATTTAAATCTTGGGGAAAAGTACGTAAATATGGGCCGTACGACCTAATCGTAATTGATCCGCCAAGCTTTCAAAAAGGCAGCTTTGCACTGACCAAAGACTATCAACGTATTTTAAGAAAGCTTCCTGAGTTACTTACGCCAAATGCCCAAGTGTTGGCGTGTGTAAATTCCCCCGATGTTTCAAGCCAATTTCTGATTGATGAAATGACCAGAGAGGCGCCAACGCTTACGTTTGTTGAACGTTTACAAAACCCACCTGAATTTAAAGACATTGATGAGCAAAGCAGCCTCAAGTGTTTACGGTTTAAAGCAAGTTAATCTATTTCTTAGCACTTTAACTTGGATGTAAAAGTGTGGACTAATACAGATAACCATTTAGCATTGAAAAGCGACCATTCAGCAATATTCAGAGTGCTTTTCGATGCTAAATGCGTACCATGAACGTATTCAGTCACTATTTGTATTGATTATGGTCAATCTCACATTGCAGCGAAATGAACAATTCGCAATTTTAGCCATCGTTGCCGCAATAAGTTTTGCTATCAGTCTTACCGATTGGGTGCAGCGGGGCATGTTGTTGTCGGCAAATATCGCGCTTTCTTCTATTTTGGCGGTTGTGTTCCTCTACTGGTTACCGATGGTGATAAGTTACGTACTCATCATCCGTTTCAAGATAGGCAATTGGCCGCTGCAATATATCGGCTTTTATGGACTGATGGTAATGGGCTGTTTATGTTGGGGTGTACTCAGAAGTGGAATGTTAAATACCCATGCATTTTCACTGTTTGAGGCGCTAACCATCGCACTGCCTTGGTCTAGCGGTATTTTTGTGGTGATTAAGTTCTACCTTTCCCAAAAGTTGTTAAAACAAGAAAAACAGCTTCGCCAACTAGCTGAAATTAAGTTATTACACAGTCAGTTAAACCCGCACTTTATGTTCAATAGCCTCAACACAATTGCAGCCTTTGTACCAAATCAACCAGAAGCAGCACGGTCTTTGGTTCATAATCTCGCTGCGGTATTAAGATATTCATTAACGCATTCTGTGACAAGCGGAAAAATACCGAGCAAAGTGTCTGTTGCCGATGAGCTAATTGCACTAAATCAATGGTGCGAGATAGAGCAAAGTCGGTCTGGGGATGCGCTTATCATCGACTTTGATATCGACGATGTATTATTGAGCGAAGCAATACCGCCAATGATATTACAGCCGCTTTTAGAAAATGCAGTAAAACATGGCAACAGCAGGCCGCTTCACATTGAAGTAGTAATTAAAAAGTTAGCGAACCAGTTAGTGTTTAAAATAAGTGACAACGGGGTGGGCTTTAAGGAGCAGGACATATTGGGTTCGTCAGATGCGGGACTCGGCCTTTCGATCACGCGCTCACGGTTAAAGTTAGAAGAAAATGCTGAACTTAGGCTTGGTAACGACCTGCACACAGGTGGTGCGGTTGTCAGCTTTTCACTTACACGAGGAGCAAAGGAATGTTGAACATTGCCATTGTGGAAGATGAGCAACCAGCCATTGATAAATTAACTGAACAACTTGGCCAGATCACCAAGCACAACTTGGTACTGACTTGTAACACGCCATTAGTATTTCTTGACGCACATCATGAGCTTGCGATAGATATTGTCTTTGTCGATATTAACTTGCCAGAATGCAATGGTGTTACTTTGGTCGAGAAACTTCAAGGGGCGGGGTTTGCAGGTGCGATAATTTTTACCACGGCCTACAGTGAGTTTGCGGTTGAGGCCTTTACGCTCGGCGCTGTTGATTATTTGCTCAAACCTTATAGTACCGAACGATTAGCGTTGGCGCTATCAAGAGTCAATCGTGTTATCGCGACAGGATTCGCCGCTACTTTAACGAGTAAGGTGGCGGGGAAAACCTCACTAATTGATGTCAGCAGTATCGAACTTATCAAGCTAGAATACGGTCAAGCCATTGCGTTTAGTAATGGACAGCAATATCCCATTGATGGCTCCCTTGAGGAGATCCAACAGCAATTGCCAACACATTTCTTAAGAGTTCACCGTAATGCCATTGTAAACCAAAGCGCGATAACTGCGTTTGAACGCTGGGTTACAGGGGGTTACCTTGTCAAGTTGCGAGATAGCAATTTACAAGTTGTGACTAGCCGGGGCGGTGCAAAACTACTCAAACAACAACTGAGCAACATAGGGCTCAGCTAACTCAAAAAGGTAATAAAATGATGAAAACTATAATGCCATTTTCTTTGGTAGGGCTTCTTGCGGCCTGTTCAAACACGACTATACCAGATGTTAAACGTCAGTTTATCGATGATGGTCAGGCTCATCCGTTGGTTGTGGTGTTAGGTGGTAGCGAAGGAGGGAATACACTCGCTAATCCTCAGTGGAAACCATTTTTAGATGGATTTAATGATATTGGTGTCTCAGTAGCTGCACTTGGTTATTATGGCACCGAAAATACATCGAGCAGTGCAGCTGAATTATCTTTGGATGATATAGCCAAACGGATAAAAGCATTGAGTGCAGACCCAAAGATAAACCCAAATTGCGTCGCGGTGTATGGTTTTTCTAAAGGAGCGGAGCTTGCGTTATTACTCGGTGCGCACTTTGATGAGATAAACCATGTCGTGTCCGTTATGCCTAGTCACGTAAGCTGGAATGCTGTTAAAACCTTGTCTTCTCGCTCGAGCTGGACGCTTAGCGGTAATGCTCTGGACTACATTGATGCACCCCTGTTGTCATGGAAAATGCAAAAGGGGAACGTAACGGGAGAGTTTACACCTGCCTTTGAGGCTGCATTGGCAGAGGCAACGCCTGAAGCAATTGCAGCCGCTCGCATCCCGGTTGAAAACACCAATGGGCCAGTGCTGCTGGTCTCTGCCAAACACGATGAAATTTGGCCATCGTACAAAATGGCCGGATATATTGAAGCTGGTTTACGCGAAGCTAATTTTTCTCATCCATTTAAACATATCGCACTTAACTCGGGTCACTACAGCTTTAACAAAAAAGTGCAAACTGAGGTAAATCAATTTTTAAGCGAAACCTTGGTCGCACATTGCGCGAATAAGTAGTAATGAATTAACCTTGCTTTTATATTCTTGGTCGTTGAAAAATTTACCGAGCTGCAGGTAACGTTGTGTCTGCAGCTTTTAGTCGCTTTGTGTATTTTGCTGGTGTGATCTGAAAGATAGTTTTAAATTCGCGAATAAGATGAGATTGATCAGCGTAGCCGCAATCTAGCGCGAGTTGAGCGATGTTAATGTCAGGCGTTTCTCTCAGTTTTTGTTTAGCCAATCGAACTCTATAAATGCGAGCTAAATGTTTAGGGGTTATCCCACAATGTGTTTTAACTTGTCTCTCTAATTGCCGTTTTCCGATCGGAGTTTGAGCATATGCTTGCTCTAAAGGGGTCATTGAAACAATATGCTCAAGGAGTATTTGGGTATGTAGGATAGAATTGTGGCGAGGAATTGGCGTATTCAATATCGGCTCTAGTAGTCGAAGTAATGCTGTCAAGTTGGCACTAGTTTGCAGCGTGTTCAACAAGGGTAATATATTATTGGGATTTGCTATAGGATGTTGCAGCGTTTTCAGAAATGCCAGTCCCGCGGGTTTAAACCGTATCCCGAAAAAACATGCCTGTTCAGAATAGTTGACTTTGCTAGACTGAATGGCAATTGGTTGCAGATAAAAGGGGGCTGTGAGCGGATTGTCATTGAAGCTAACGAGCCCACGAAGAGGGAAAATAAATCCAGTTGCCCCGTCGCTTGGAAGCCAAGTTTCTCCGCGCTTATGTGATTGTGCAAGCCAGATAGCTTGCACATAGTTAGCGATTTCACCTGTTGGGTTTATTAATTCAAGTGTTAGATCTGTGCTCATTGAACTCTACATTTGGCTTAAACATTTTAACGATCCGATTCCAGCTGTTGATGGCATTAATAGCGATAGTTAACGTGGCCAGCTCTTTATCATCAAATTCTATATTGAGTGTTTGATAAAAAGCGTCGTCAATCATTTGTGCGTTTGTCAGCTTTTCACAAAGCGCTAATGCTAGTTTTTCTCTATTGGAGTATAGCGGCATGTCTTGCCATGCACTTAATCCAATAATACGATTAGTGGTCTCACCATACTCTAGTGCTTGTTTAGTGTGCATTGCAATACAAAAAGCGCATTGATTGATTTGTGATGCTCTAAGTTTAACAAGCTCCCAGATTGTGACTCCAAAAGTAGCGTGGGCCTGCTGTTTTAATAACTCCTCTTGTCCCAATAAGTGCTGAATAAGCTCAGGTGCCTGATTGAAGTAGTCTGCTCTTTTCATCTCTGAATCCTCATGTTTAGTGATACGTATAGTGTATTGAGGTGTAAGCGGTAAAAATTGAAAAAAAACGTCTTTGTAATAAAATTTTAAGGAGGGAACACACAACTCTGCTTTAAAGGATGGTTGTTAAATAATGTGTGATGTAAACCTTGATCTAGCGCTTTATCATTTATCCATACTCAAAAAGATCTGGCTTCAAGCCAACAACACTCTCACAAATAAACAGCAGCAGTTAGAGCCAGTTAGTTTCGAATTATATAAAACGACTTTTGACATACTGGGCCTAAGTTTATCTCAAGCACATCAGCTACAGTTTCGATATGCACACGATTACGATAGTTTTATTGATGCAATAGTAACAATTGCTCAGCCAAGTAGTGAAAAAATAGCACTGCTAAAACATGTCACCTGCCAGATGCCTTGTCCCGACAGTTATCAAGAAAAAATAGCTGCAGTTCAGAATATGCCGGATGTACTCACTGAGGATGACCTAGAATGCTGGCGGGACAACGGTTATGTCATCGTTAAAAATGCAGTGAGTGCTGAAGGCTGTGCTAATGCGAGAAACGCGATCCAAGACTATTTAGAGATAGAGCTAGCAGATCCAAAGACTTGGTATAAAGTTAACAAAGGAAAAATGAGTCGCAGTATGGTGCATTTGGTACAACATAAAGCACTGGAAGACAATCGGAATTCGATGAGAATTCATAAGGCCTTTAGCCAGTTATGGCAGAGCGAACAACTGATAGTTTCAGCCGATCAGTGTGGGTTCAACCCGCCTGAAACTGTGCAATCTAGTTTTCAAGGTCCTGATCTACACTGGGATTTAGATTTCTCTAGGCAGCTTAAGTTTGGCACGCAAGGGATTTTGTATCTATCAGACACTGAAGAAAAGCAGGGGGCTACAACAGTTGTGCCCGGATTTCATACAAAACTAGAGTCATGGCTTGCATCTGCCCCATGGGATCCATGTATACCAAATACAGAGTACTTACATCAACTGGGTTCCAAAGCAATTGCAGCCAATGCAGGAGATATGATGATTTGGCACCAGTTTTTACCCCATGGTGGCAGTGCGAATACAGCAAACGCACCTCGTATAGTGCAATACATCAATATGCATCCATTCCCAGAAACGTAGAAAGTGAAAAAATCTCTATTTGGCTAAATTTTGTCTTAACTTGGCGGCGAGCAAACAGTAGTATGATTGTGAAGTTTGGGAGAATGTAGCAACTCACCACAAGGAAAAGCCGTCGATGCAATTAGCACAACTTAATATAGCCACCGCTAAATACCAAATGGATGCGCCAGAAATTCAATACTTTGTAGAAAGTTTAGACCGCATTAATTTACTCGCAGAGCAAAGCCCAGGCTTTATTTGGCGCTTAAAAGATGAAACAGGTAATGCAACAGAGATTAAGGCGTTTGATGATCCAAATATAATCGTGAATATGTCTGTGTGGCAGTCGGAGCAAGCGCTCAAAGGTTTTATGTTTAAAACCGCGCATAAAGAATTTTTGGCTCGCAAAAAAGAATGGTTTCACCGCGCTGAACAGGAAACCTACGTGTTGTGGTGGGTTGAAGAGGGCCATATTCCGACGTTAGATGAGGCAAAAGAAAGACTCGATTACCTGCGTCGTTTTGGAGATTCGGCTTATGCCTTTACGTTTAGAAATAGTTTCACCGAACTAGATGTAAGGGAGAGAGAAGCTTGTGAAGAAGGTTAATCTAGTGCATCGATGAATTGCTAATCAACCCTACAGGGCTTAGCATAAACCATTTGTTGAGCTGTGTGATGTGGTGAATAGCAGTGATGTTGGTGGTACACTAACCGCAGAACATTATGTATGGATTTGACCAAAAATGCGCGCGGCACTAAGAAGTAAGATAATAGAAGTATGTGATAAAAAAATCGCACAAAAAGGAGATAACGTTGGCGTATCATTTTACGCTTTTTTTGCCAATAAAAACACGGACCCTACACTACTTATGGAAGCGGCGACTTGGTGGATACAAACTCACGAACTAGACCACTTCGAAAAGGCGCTAAAGATAAAAACGATGATTGAAAGTGGGAAATAGGTCTTCAAGGATATTGTCATGGGTCATCAATCAAGATGACCCTGCTGGTATTTATAAGGTGTAAAACGATACAAAAAATACGGCAACAGATGCAAGTGCAAACATTGTGTACTCAGTGATGGTTTGTTTGCGTTTCTCATCATCAGTTTTTGGGGCAGTTGCTATCATTAGCAGGCTGGTGACAAACATTGCTAGTGAATATAAACATAAGATTGATAAGGTAGCATCTGTAAACATATAAGCCTCGACTTGGTTCCACTCATTTTAACTACGTGCATCATGGTCACACAGATCAACCTCAATACACGTTTATTTAAGTTGTATTCGCTTCTAATTACAGTAAATTATACTGTGTTTTTAGGTGTTTCTGAAAGGAGTAAAAGATGCAAGTTGAGTATTTTGTGGTTGACGCATTCACGCGTAAACGTTTTGGTGGCAATAACGCTGCAATCGTTGAAGTTGAAAATTGGCTTAGCGACGCTCTAATGCAGCAGATAGCCATCGAAAATAACCTTTCCGAAACCGCCTTTTTGAAGCCAATTGGTAACAATCATTATGAGATCCGGTGGTTTTCTCCAATAACTGAAATTGACTTTTGTGGTCATGCAACGCTCGCCGCTGCGTATGTACTTTTCAATCACAAGGGAAAATCAGGTGAGATAAAATTTCAAACCCAAGAAGTCGGGACACTCACTGTTAAGCAGGAGGCTGATGGTCGCATCGTGATGGAATTTCCGAGCTTAGCCCCTGAGTTAGCTGAAGCTCCCGACGTTCTATTAGAAGGGCTTAACGTAACACCGGCGCAGGTACTTAAAAATCGTCAAGCATACTTTGTGATTGTTGAGACTGAGCAGCAAGTTCGTAGTTGTGAGTACGACAGCGACAAACTGAAAATTCTTGCGCCTTTTGATGTTGTGGTGACAGCAAAAGGCGATGACGTTGATTTTGTGTCGCGCTACTTTTGGCCCGCCAATGGGGGCGATGAAGATCCGGTTACCGGTTCAATCCATGCTGGGTTAGCGCCGTACTGGGCTAAAATGCTAAACAAGCAGAAGCTTCTTGCACATCAGGCTTCAAAGCGTGGCGGTGAGCTATTTTGTGAAGTGACTGATACGAATGTCATCGTGTCTGGGTTTGGTGTACTTTACGCAAAAGGGATATTCGAAATTGATGACGAATAAAATTTACTTCATACAGGCAAAAGAAAGTGACTTTGATTATTTAGTGGCGCTGCGTAAAGCGACCATGGTGCCGCATTTAGAAAATGCAGGACTATTTTTGACTGAGGCTGAACATAAAGCTCGAGTATTATACGAATACTCGAGTTCACATTTGATATACGTGAATGAAAAGCGTGTTGGCTTGGCTAAGTTTAAGCAACGCGAACAAGACTATTACCTCTTTCAGCTGCAAATAGAGCCCCAGCAACAAGGAAAGGGTCTCGGTGCTCAAGTCATTAAAAGCTTGATAGAAACCCACTCAACATTGCCTTGGATATTGACCGTGCTTAAAGCGAATCCCGCGAAGCGTTTATACGAAAAGTTGGGATTTGTGCAGTTTGATGACGATGAGCATGAGTTTCATTTTAGGCGTGAACCTAATCCCTAAATTTAGTATTCTCTAGGCAATTTAAATTTAAAAGAGTTGTTATGGCAAAACAAATATGGGTTGATGCTGATGCCTGTCCCGTGGTGATAAAAGAAATGCTCTTTCGCGCAGCTGTGCGCACTTCTACCACGGTTACGTTGGTTGCAAATCAATATCTAAAAACGCCCCCGTCTCCTTTTATTCAAAAGCTTCAAGTCCCAAAGGGGTTTGATATTGCGGATAACGAAATCGTGAAGCGCGTTACTGAAGGTGATTTGGTTATTACCGGCGATATTCCACTTGCAGACGAAGTCATTGAGAAAAAGTGCACCGCACTCAACACGCGTGGTGAACTGCTGACGAAAGAAAACATAAAATCTCGCTTAAATATTCGTGACTTTATGGACACGATGCGTGCCAGCGGCGTACAAACTCAAGGACCACCGCCTTTGTCTCAAGCTGATAAGCAAAATTTCGCCAATCAATTGGATACTTGGATCACCAGAAACACAAAGGGGTAGGTATGGCTTACAAGGCAAGTTGTTTGTGTAAAGCGGTTCAGGTTGAGATCCGTGGGCCTATCAGCGATATCATTCATTGTCATTGCTCTTTGTGTCGTAAGTCTACAGGCACGGCTTATGCGACCAATGGTTTTGTGCTGTGGAGTGATTTTGTGATCCTAAGTGGCGAGGAGGCACTAAATATCTTCGAGTTTAAACCTGGAAGAAAGCGCCATTTTTGCAAACATTGTGCAAGTCCAATTTTTAGTTCGAACGAAAACGATCCAAAGCGGGTGAGATTGAGGCTTGGCATTTTGGACTCGGATATCAAAGAGCGGCCAATATCACATAATTTTGTCTCCTCAAAAGCCAATTGGGATGACTTAGATGCGCCGCTTCCTCGTTACGATGCATTTGAACCTAGCCGCGATTTATTGAAAACATTGAAAGGAAACTTATGACGGGCATTAGTGATTTATCTCAATTATTAAAAGACATTTCGCCGACACTTGATGAAACACCTTATATATTTTGTACAGTGCAAAAAAGCCTTGCTGAGTGCATGATTTTTGAACCAATTGCGACCTTTATGGAGCGCGAGGGGTTAACGTTGGTAGTCACCAAGCAAATGGCAGACGAGCACGGATTGGATTACAGCTGTGTGATGAATAAAATTACTTTGCAAGTGCATTCGAGCTTGGAAGCTGTGGGGTTAACTGCTGCATTTTCTAATGCACTGAAAAATGTTGATATTAGCGCGAATGTAATTGCTGGCTTCTATCATGATCATATTTTTGTGCCATTAAATGATGCTAAGCGTGCAATGTCTGCTATTCAGTCATTAGCTCAATGAAGCAGATTATTTAGATGCACTCAGGAGACACTGATATATTGTGTAGTACAATAATTAGTCACGCAAAACACTGGCTCCAAATATAATTCTTATCAGAAAGTTAATAAGGACAGGTATGTCAAAAATCGAATTCGTCTCTTATCAATTAGTTCCAGCAAGCTTTAACCCATGGCGCAAGGTATTCCTCGAAGTTGCTGACGAAATAATGGGAGTACTAGCGCACCCTGAACTTGAGCTTTTACATTTCGGTTCTAGCTCGTTTATGGTTGCGGGTAAAGGGATAATCGATATCTCTGTGTTGTATAAACCCGGAAAACTAGCTCAAGCTGTGACGCATCTAACACAGTTTGGGTTTGTCAACCAGCACAGTGATAATCCTTTTCCTGACACCCGCCCGAGAAAAGATATTGCAGTAATGTACCAAGGTGAAATGTTTCAAGTTCACGCACATGTGATTGAACAAGGTAGCGACGAGCATGTTAAGCAGAAAAAGTTTAAAGTTTATATGCTGGAAAACCCTGAAGCACGGTTAGAATACGAAGCTCAAAAACGACAAGTAATAGCCCAAGGGTTAGCTTCTCAAGATGAATATGGTAAGGCCAAAGCACCTTTTGTAAAACGTACTTTGAGTACACTGTAAAAGAAAGTTATTAAGGTTGGAGAGCTAAAGAGAGTATGGTTAGGTTGCTTGAATTGAGTTTAGAGCTTAGCCTGGCATGACTCCAACTTTAGTGAAATTGGTTCAATTAATTAAGTGGACTCACACGTTAAAGAGCAACCACTACATCGTGGCTGCTCTTTAACCAAAGAGCACTAGCTTTTATATGCTACTTTCGAAGTGGTTTCTTCTAGCTCTTTTGCCGCATCTGGGTCGTTGAATACGTCAACATCAAATTCATTTTCAGACTTAGCAACTACACAAGTCACCATACAATCACCGGTGATGTTAACCGCTGTCCTTGTCATGTCTAGCAGTCTATCGACACCGATGATAAGTGCGATACCCTCAACAGGTAACCCTACTTGATTAAGCACCATTGCAAGCATGATCAAACCAACACCAGGTACGCCTGCCGTCCCAACAGAGGCAAGAGTAGCGGTCAAGATAACCATAAGATAGTCATTGATGGTCAAGTCTACGGCGAATACTTGAGCGATGAAAACCGTCGCAACACCTTGCATGATTGCGGTACCATCCATATTAATAGTTGCACCTAGAGGGATTGTGAAAGACGCAACAGAGTTATGTGCACCCAACTTTTTAGTTGCAGTCTCAAGTGTAACAGGCATTGTTGCGCTTGAACTTGAAGTGCTGAAGGCAAACATACATGCGTCTTTCATCTTCTTCAGGAAAACAACTGGGCTCAAACCTGTTAACAGCTTAAATAAAATCGAGTAGTTAATAAATGCATGGATCAGCAGGGCGGCTAGCACCACCATAAAATATTTGCCGAGCTCGGCAATCAGCCCCATGTCGATAGTTGTAAACAACTTAGCCATCAAACAAAATACGCCATATGGGGCGACGTTCATCAATAATGTCACAAGCTTAAGTACTACAGTATTTAGGTCTTCAAAGACAGCGGCAAGACGAGCACCTGCGTCACCGCTTAGCGCCATAGCAATACCAAAGAGTAACGCAAAAACAATTATTTGAAGCATATTGCCGTTGGCCATAGCATCAATCGGGTTGGTCGGGAACATGTTGATTATGACTTGCACAAGTGTTGGTGCTTGCTTTGCATCGAATGATGCGCTACTTGGAATTTCAACGCCACCGCCTGGTGCAATAAGCAGTGCGAGTGTAATCGCTACCGTAATTGCAACGGCCGTAGTGATAAGATACAACCCGATAGATTTTCCACCTAAGCGGCCCAATTTTTTTGGGTCACTCAAACTGCATGTACCGCATACAAGAGAAATAAAGACCAAAGGGACGACAAGCATTTTTAAACTTGCAATGAAGATTTGTCCGCCGATATGGAACAGGCCGTCAACAAAAAAGCCTTTAATGGGCAGGTCAAACAGACCTAAAGGAATAAGTATTTCTTTGTTTTTACCTAAGATGGCTTGGAGTGCAAGGCCTAAAGCGACGCCTAGCACCATACCAATCATAATGCGCGCCGTTAGGCCCATTTTTTGATTTTCTGACATTGTCCTAACACTATATATCTCAAAACTGCTAAAGCTTAACAGGCTTGACGCAGATGAACAGCATTTCGCGATAGAAAATCTATCTAATCTAATAAAAAATTGTGATTTTATCGCTAAAATTGAGTTACTATTGAGCAATAATAAAATTAACTTAGCTAGGGAGATAGGTGAATGCCCTTAATGCGCTATTTTAGCATGATAATGCTAGCAATCTTACTGACCGCATGCGGTGGCGGTGGCAGTATCCAAAAAGACACAAATAACGGTGATGACAATACTGGAGGTGGCTTTTCTTTAACCCTAGACTTTAAAGGTGAGACGAACAGTTTATCACCTTCAAATGAGCTAATAGCCATTGCAACGTTAACCAATAATGGAGAGCCTATTTCTGGGGCAGTAGTCACTTTTGAAACGGATGCTTTTTCGCTGATCGACTCTTCCTCATCGGTAAAGATGACAACGGATGCAGATGGGAACGCTCAAGTGACTCTTCAAGCAACAGCAGCCGAAGGTCAAGGAGTTTTAACTGCAAGTTATAATCAGGGAGATGCTACCCTGTCAAAAGAGTTGGCTTTTGTTTCTGAGGGTTTGATAGAACTGGAAATTAATTCGACACAGTCTGAAAACAATAGGCTATCGAGAGCCGTGCCATTAAAAGTCGATATTATAGTTAAAGAAAACGGTAATACTGTAGAAGGTGCAAGAGTTGTCTTTCAGGTCGATCAGGTTGCAACTATGCTGCCAGAGTCAGGAGCTGTACTTACTAACGACGAAGGTATTGCTAGTGTTACCTTGATTGCAACGAGTATTGCTGGAGCAGGTCAACTTAGTGCAACATATGAGTCTAACGGTATCGTTAAAACTACGGAGTTCAACTTTACCTCTGTCGGCGATGGGGGCGGAGATTCTTCTAATCCGTACCAAGTTACCATATCGGCAGTTAATTTAGATGGTGATGTAAGCAATGTCTTAGGTAAAAACTCTCCGTTATTGGTGACAGCCGAGTTGACCTTTGAGGGAGCACCATTGGTTAATGAACGATTGCAATTTCAAGTTGATGATTTTGGAGTTATTGAACCAGAATCAGGTTTTTTATTGACTGACCAACAAGGCAAAGCTCGAGTAACACTTACAGCAAGTGAATTGGTTGGTGCTGGCCGCATTACAGTAACTTATGAAGAGGGCCAAGATGCAGCAAATCAGTACTTTAACTTTATATCTGAGGGAGCAACCTCTGAATTAGCTATTATATTGAGTGCTAAGACTGAGCAAGGTCAAGAAAGTCGAGAGTTATCCGCTGGTTCTCCATTAGTTGTAAGCGCTAAGCTGACCAAAGATAATGTTGCGTTAGCAAATAAAATTATCACTTTTGAATCTGATGATTTTGCGACACTTATTCCTTCATCTGGTCGGGTTCTTACTAATGCCCAAGGGGTAGCAGAAATAACCATGCAAGTCACTTCTTCAGCGGGTGCAGGCCAATTAATCGCGCGCTTTTCTGAAGGTGACGAGAGTGTTGCTCAAGTGCTTAACTTTTCATCTTCCGGCGATAATGCAAACAATAAAATAAAAGTTGAATCGAGTCTAATTGTCGATTGCGATGAGGGCTGGGAATCTTCTCGAGAGCAAGCCCAGTTGGATCCTGTTGCAGGGGGATGTCGTGTTGTTAATCAGGTTAGTTCGAATGAAAGTGCGGACATTTTTGTTAAGGTAACGTCCGATCAGTCAACTGATGGAATCAAGGCGTCCCTAGTGAAAGCTGAATCAACTCTTGGACAGGTATTACCAGCCACTGGTACGGCAATCACTGATAGCTTTGGTATCGCCTTATTGAAGCTTCAGCCAGGAACCCAAGGTGGAGCTGGTAAAGTAACGGTAACTTCACTGGATCATAATGATGTCCAAGACTCCTTCAATTTTGCGATTGGTGTAGCGGAGTTATCTGTAGATATTAAAAATGGCTTAGAGATAGAACCAGGCAACCCTCAAACCGGTTCCTTCCCATTAAAAGCAGGAGGAAGTACCGTCATTGTCGTTACACTAACTGATCAAGAAGGGAACCCTGTTACTAGTTCTATTGATGTTGAGTTTAGCTCATCTTGTAGTAGTCAAACTCCAGCATTGGCAGAACTGGATGAATTAGTTTCTACGTCAAACGGTATTGCAAAGTCTACTTACACTGCAAAAGGCTGTGCGGGGAAAGACACCATATCTGTCGTGATTGTTAACGGTAGTCAAACTATTACACAGACAAAAGATATTGTAGTTGAAAGTGCAGAGGCTCAAGCGATCCAATTTTTACCTGAAGAAAATGGATTTGAGAGATTTATTGCGCTTCCTCCAGGAGAAGGAGGTATCGCTACTCAGTCAGTGCTAAGTTTCAAACTTCTTGATGAAGATAACCGTTCTATAGCCGGCGCTAGGGTCGACTTTAAGCTTTCGGATGATCAAGGCGTTGCAGGGTTAACACAAGTTTCAGGTAACACGAACTCAAATGGTATCGTAAGAACAACAGTCAAATCCGGTGTTGTGCCTGGGCCGTTGGTTGTAACTGCCTGCTTGATACCTCAGGCAACTATCGATGAGCATGGAGAATATGTAACTTGTTGGCCTGAACTAGCTTCTCAATGTCAAACTAATCCAAATTCTGATGATCGTTGTCCAAAAGATAATGAAGAATTTTTTGTGATTCCTCTTAGTGAGCAGGTTTACAGTGTTTCTTCTCAATTGATCTTGAGTTCAGGTGTTACTGATCAAGACAGCTTTAGTTTATCGGCAGATGTCTTAAACCCCAACGCGTTAAATTACGATGGTGTAACTTCTAATTTAACATTGAGGTTTGGCGACCAATTTAATCAATTCAGCGCCGATGGTGTTGCTGCGACGATTCTATCTGAGGCAGGTACAATTGGAAGTATAGATTCAACTGATACATATGAATGCCGAACAGATAATGCGAGTTGTACAGTTGTATGGAGGAGTCAAGGAGATAGGCCATTTTATGGTTATGAATGGGGAAACCGGATTGGTGATATAGATGGAAATCCTGCGACTCATGAAGGAGTCGCTCCGCGTTTAAGAGAGTCCTTGACGACTGAAGCTGCAAGACGATCCAATACCAATTGGAACTGTGATCCCTACTTTGGCAACCCTGCCCCTTGCATTGGTGGCATGTTTAGACAAAAAAATGCCTCAGCTGCTGATAGCTCTGCAGAAGCGCTAAGGCGAGTGGTAATGGGTGGTCGAGTGAGTATTTTAGCTTATGTGAAAGGGCAGGAAAGCTTTAGAGATGAAGAGTCAATTTTAGATGGAGATGGTAACGTCGTTACTGCTCGTAGAAATGGCCAATTTGATGTTGGTGAATACCGTCCTGAATTTGACTTAACAGAAGCTTTCATTGATACAAACGAAAATGGTCGCTTTGATAAGAAAGACTGCGACAGCAACGCGGAACCGGATCCATGTTCGCCTCTGGGGAGTGCGACAGGTGGACATGATGACGTCTGGATTGATAGCAATAATAATGGTCTATTCGACTTTGATACCGACGGTGATGGCAGCTACGAAGGTGACGGTTTATATAATGGATTGCTTTGTTCTGAAGCTGCATTAGAAAAAGGAGAATGCTCTAGAGAACTTGTAAACGTATTTAGGCAAATGGAGCTAGTTATGTCTGGCGATGACACATTTGTTCGCTTTGCGGTTGCCTCAAATGATTGTACAAGTACGTCAGCATTGGTGCTAGAGACTTCAGGCCAATCAGGGCTTTGCGACATTTCTACTGTAGATTTTAATTTGGCTGAGAATAGAACACCTGTAACTGTGTATGTATATCTTTCTGATGAGTTCGGTAATCATCCTCCTGCAGGAACAGAGGTTGCGGTTTCTACCACTAATGGTGAAATTGATGGCGGGAGTGTATCTGCGACAGTACTAAATTCTAATAGTGATAAGCCGTACGCTTTTAGCTTTACAATAAAACCGGAAACTAGTCCAAATGAATCTAGATCAGGACAAGTAAGTGTGCGACTTACCTTTCCGGAGTTAGGTGATAGCGATTCAAAGGTGATAACCTTGGGGCCTAAAATTACCGTACTGGACGCTGGATAAAATGAAAAATGCCAACTTTCGGGTTGGCATTTTTGTTTCTATTCCTTTATATTCCCGTGCCTTAACCTTATATATATGAACGTGTCCCTAAATTGGCTGAATATTGTACATAAATTGGATAATAATTCGGTGATCAGGGAAAAGTTAGTATTTTTAGCTTGTAACAATAGGTGTTTGTAGATATACCTATAAGTAATTTAGCGCCCAAGTAAGGGCAAACATCAGACAGAATCGGTCAAAAATAGGCAGCTATGGGCAAATCGCTAGTAATTGTAGAGTCTCCCGCGAAGGCAAAAACAATCAATAAATACCTCGGCAAGGATTACATTGTTAAATCCAGTGTTGGTCATGTTCGAGATCTTCCTACCTCAGGCGCAGGTAAAACGAAAGGTTTGGCAACTAAGTCGCCAGCTGAAGTGCGTAAAATGTCACCTGAAGAAAAAGCGCAATATAAAAAGCAAAAAGATTATGCAAATTTAGTTGCGAGGATGGGGATTGATCCTGAGAAGGGTTGGGAACCACATTACGAGATTTTGCCAGGTAAAGAAAAAGTAGTTCAAGAACTGCAAAAACTCGCTGAAGATGCTGACCATATCTATCTCGCAACCGATTTGGATAGAGAAGGGGAAGCCATTGCTTGGCACCTTGAGCAGATTATTGGTGGCGATGAGAGCAAATATAAGCGTGTGGTCTTTAACGAGATCACCAAAAATGCGATAACCCAAGCGTTTGAAACACCTGGCCATCTTAATACTGACATGGTGTACGCACAGCAGGCAAGACGATTCCTTGACCGTGTTGTTGGCTTTATGGTGTCCCCGTTGCTTTGGCAAAAAGTAGCAAGAGGGTTATCGGCAGGTCGCGTACAATCCGTTGCGGTGAGGTTGCTTGTTGAGCGAGAACGTGAGATCAAAGCATTTATTCCTGAAGAGTTTTGGGACATTCACGCTGATGTTAAAGCAACAAAAGATGACATTCGTCTAGCGGTTACTAAGTACAAAGGCGAAGCATTTAAGCCAGTAAATAAAGCACAGGCTGATACTGCCGTACAAGTGCTTGAAAGCAGTGCTTATGAAGTCGTTAAGGTCGAAGAAAAGCCAAGTAAGAGTAAGCCAAGTGCGCCATTTATTACCTCGACAATGCAGCAAGCGGCAAGTACTCGTTTAGGCTATGGCGTAAAGAAAACCATGATGTTAGCGCAGCGTCTATACGAAGCGGGTTACATCACCTATATGCGTACGGACTCGACGAATTTATCAAACGACGCGTTAGAAATGTGTCGTGGCTATATTGATAGTGAATTTGGTAGTAAGTATCTACCAGAAGCACCACTGCGTTATTCCGCAAAAGGCAACGCCCAAGAAGCGCACGAAGCAATTCGTCCTTCTGATGTTGCGATCTTATCAGGTCATTTAGAGGGCGTAGAGGCAGATGCTAAAAAGCTCTATGAGCTTATTTGGCGCCAGTTTGTGGCGTGTCAGATGACGCCGGCAGAATATGACCTTACAACACTGACTGTTGCAGCAGAAGATTACACGTTAAAAGCGAAAGGCCGCGTGCTACGCTTCGATGGTTGGACACGTGTACAACCAGCCGTTCGTAAAAAGAATGAAGAAGAGCAGGCGCTTCCAAGTGTTTCAGTTGGCGATAAGCTCGATCTTATCGCGCTTGATCCTAAACAACACTTTACTAAACCACCAGCACGTTTCAGTGAAGCAAGCTTAGTTAAGGAATTAGAAAAACGTGGTATTGGTCGCCCGTCTACCTATGCAGCAATTATTTCAACGATTCAGGATCGTGGTTATGTCAGAGTTGAAAACCGCCGTTTTTACGCTGAAAAAATGGGTGAAATTGTTACTGATAGACTCGTTGAGAATTTCAATGATTTAATGGACTTTGACTTTACTGCAAAAATGGAGGGCCGCCTTGATGATATCGCAGAAGGCGAGCGTTTATGGACGCAGGTACTTGATAAGTTTTACGCTGACTTTTCCAACCAGCTAGAAATTGCAGCTGGCGATGAAAGTGAAGGCGGTATGCGACAAAATGTGATGGTCGAAACAGACATAGATTGCCCCACATGTTCACGTAAGATGGGTATTCGTACTGCTTCTACTGGTGTATTCCTTGGCTGTACAGGCTATAACTTGCCGCCAAAAGAGCGTTGTACCACCACAATTAATTTAGTGTCAGGTGATGAGGCGGTTGCCGCAGATGCGGATGAAGAGGCGGAAGCTGAATCACTCCGCCATATGAAACGTTGTCCAATTTGTGAAACGGCAATGGACTCATACCTTATTGATGAGACGAAAAAGCTTCATGTATGCGGTAATAACCCCGCATGTAAGGGCTATGTCATTGAAACAGGTTCATTTAAAATAAAAGGCTACGATGGTCCACTGATTGAGTGTGACAAGTGTGGCTCGGATATGCAGCTTAAATCAGGCCGTTTTGGTAAGTATTTTGGTTGTACAAATGAAGACTGTAAAAATACACGTAAGTTATTGAAAAATGGTGAAGCTGCACCACCGAAAGAAGACCCAGTTCCGCTTCCGGAACTAGAATGCGAAAAATCTGACGCGCACTTCGTGCTTAGAGACGGTGCTTCAGGTATTTTTTTAGCGGCGCACACATTCCCGAAATCACGTGAGACAAGAGCTCCGAAAGTATCAGAGCTAAAACGCTTTAGAGATAGAATTTCGCCTAAATTCTATTATCTGGCTGATGCGCCTGAGCAAGACTCGGATGGAAATCCAGCGATTGTTCGTTACTCTAGAAAAACCAAGACACAATATGTGATGACAGAAGTGGATGGTAAAGCGACGGGTTGGAAAGCGACGTATAGCAATGGTAAATGGGTAGAAGAAGAGAAAACTACCAGGAAAAAGAAAGCGTAACGGCTAGCTAAATATCGATAAGTGTCTTTAGGTGTATTGGATGTTTTGCCTAAAATGTTATTGAAAATAAAAGGCCGCTCAACGTGTTGAGCGGCCTTTTCATCATGAATACCATCACTTAATTAAGCGAACTGGTATTACTTAATGTCCACGTCTTTGACTTGTTGATAGCCAGTAGCTTCTAGCTCGTCGTTAACGCAATTCAAAACATATTTTTTCATCTCAGATGCTTGCACATCATCATCTTTTGCCCAATCAAGGCACATTTGAGTTAACTCTTGAACCAAATCTGCAGGCGCGACTGGTAACTCTTCATCGGCTTGTACTTGTACACAAGCAAAAAGAGATAGAGCGATTAATGATGAAACTAAGGTTTTCATTCGTGTTACCTGTTAGTTGAAAGAACAAGCATGTTTTAAAGCAAAATTTAAAATAAGGAAAACGAATTAATTTTCTCTTAAAGAGCAGAAAATTGATTCAAATTTACGTCAATAAATAGTGAGAAATGTAAGCGTTGATGCTACATTTATGGGTTCAATCAAACTTATTAAACATGGTGAAAATCAAAAACATGGAGCAAGAAACTAAGTCTGCGAATGAGCAATTTAATCGTTATGAATATCTACTAGAAAGAACCTTATTTAAAGGACGATGGCTGCTAGCGCCTTTTTTTGTTGGCCTACTACTCGCGATTGTGTTGCTATTACTTAAGTTTTTTAAACAGCTTTATGTGATGACCATCAGTGCGCTTACAGCGACAAATCAAGAGTTACTCATTGGCATCTTAACATTGGTTGATACGGCTTTACTGGCCGGGTTATTGATCATCATTATTTTTAGTGGCTACGAGAATTTTGTTTCTAAGCTTAATGTCGAACCACAAGAAGATAAACCGACTTGGATGGGGAAAGTTGGCTTCTCAGGGCTCAAAATTAAGCTGATCAGCGCCATAGTAGCGATATCTGCCGTAGAGCTGCTCAAGGTTTTTATCCATTCTCAAGATTTAACCAGTGAGCAGCTAGCTTGGAAAGTGGGCATACACATTACGTTCGTGATCTCTGGAGTGTTGTTTTCGGTCACCGACTTTATTAATAGTCGAACCCACTCCCATTAAATATAGCTGTTAGAAATGAGTGATAATCGACTTATGCTCACTATCACTCTGTTATTCTTAATAACGCTGTCTTTAGTTGTTTAAGCGCTTTTGCGCTACGCCTTTCCGATGCGAATTACACCTTTCTTAATCAAGCTTCTTATTACTGTAAAAAAGCAGTGACATGGCTATCACAACGTAACCTAATAATAGATATAGGGTGGTTGCTGATTGTTCGTGATTTAACAGGTAAGATTTAAATGCACTGTGTAAAATGACTACGAACATGCATGAAAGCGACAACGTAAGGGCGCTTTTAATTATACTCCCTAGCGCAATGCAAAGAACAAACCCGACTACAGAGCCCGTAAATATCACTAAGTAGAAAGCCACAGCCTCGAATGTGGAAAGGGCGCTACAAGCTAGTAATACTAGAAGTTGAAACAAGGATAGGCAAAAACCAAGTTTAACCGCAGAGATGTGGTAAGCCTGCTGTATCGTTTTAAGGCTTGAATAGATAGGGAGTAGGTATAGTTGATCCCATGTCATTTTAGTTTGTAGCTTGGACCAACTGACAAAAATAGCGAACATCAGAACAAGCATATCGGTAAAGCCAATAACAAAATCGAGTGTGACACCAAATAAGCCACTTGCCACAATGGCTAATAGCCCAGAGACAAGCAATATCTGACAGGTCTGTATCAACAGATTACCTGCGAAATAGCTCATTGGCATAAAAAATTGTCTAATCCCCCGAGTGAGGAAGTCTGGTACGAAGGTATTGCTCGGGAGCCACCCAGTTTGAATATTATTTAAGTAGGTTTGATATGCCAAATGATGCCATTGGCAGTGATGAGTCCGCCTCACTAACAGGTATGTTCCCATTAATATAAGGGGGACGGCAAGCAGTGCTAAAATTTGGGGGTTATTACCAAAAAACATAGCAAGCACGAGTGCGAGCATAAAAACGTAACTATTATGTTTGAAATACACGCTATTTCGAATACATAGTAAAAAGAAATTACCACCAAAACTCGTTGCAAACAGCATGGCATAAGCAACTTCTGACGCGGGGCGGTTGATAAGAGCAAGCGCATTGAGTAGGTAACCAATGACTAGAATTATCGCACCTTGCAAGTAAACGTGATGTTTAATTGCAGGGAATAGTAAGGCGCTTTCCTGTGCTTGTAATTTCACTAACTGCCAACAAAAGGCCATCCATAAAGCACTGATCGAGAAAACCAAACTAAATGCTTGTATATTTTGACCTTCTATCAAGGTTAAAAAAGGTGAAGCGATAGACGCTAAGATCCCAGGAATGAAAAAGTTTGCTGAGCCGCACTCTCGCAACCAAAATCCGGAAAACCCTGTCCACCAATTGCGCTGAGTTAATGTACTCATGCGTGTAGCTCCACAAAGAGCTGCTCAAGGTTGCTATGGCTTTGCTGTAAGTCCGCTGACCAGTTTGCACTGTCTTGAGCTTGATAAATGCTAAACCGTTCAGATTGGTGAAGTACGTTTCCGGATGGCAGTTTGCTTGTAAGGTGATGCGGAACAAGCCTAATTTGTTCCTTCAGTGTATCTAATTCACCAGTAACCAAGACCTTTCCATTTTTAATAATAGCAATATGACTCGCGACACGCTCAACGTCAGATGTAATATGCGAGGAGAAAAGTACACCAGAGCCGGACTCTAGCGCTAACTCGAATAAGTCCGACATAAACTCCCGGCGTGCAATGGGGTCGAGGCTTGACACTGGCTCGTCAAGGATCAGTAACTTAGGCCGATATGACATCGCCATTATCAGCGCTAAGCTTTGTTGTTGGCCAACTGAAAGGTTACTTACTAGCTTGTTTTCGTCTAACTCGAAGCGAGAAAACCATTCCTGCTCAAGCGTAATATCCCAATCTGGATAAAAGCTGCGATGCAGTGCGAGGGCGTCTTTGACTTTAAAGCCTTGATAGCCACAGGGCTGTTGTGGCACATAGCCAATTTGGCTCTTGCATGTAGGGCTCAGCTCTAGGTTGCTGCTGTTGAGGCAGCTAACCTCACCACTATTTTGTGCGATTAACCCAAGTGCAATCCGCAGAAGTGTCGTTTTACCGGCTCCGTTTCGTCCTAGTAAACCCATAACCATGCCCGGCTCAATAATAAGGTTTATGTCTTCTAGAACCGACTTGTCGGCAAATTTTTTATGGATTTTAGTGAATTGTAGTAGTGGGCTTGTCATTATTCTTGTCCCCAATTTTTATCAATCAATGATATTAATTCAGTCTTACTGATCCCAAGCTGTTTCGCATCACTAATTAAAATATCTAGGTTTTTATGGAGTAGATTATCGGTCTGTTGTGTAGTTTGCTGCGGTGCAACGCGTGTCGGCTGGCCGCGTCTTCGTTCAAGCCAACCTTGATCAACAAGTTGCCCGATAGCCCGGGAGACGGTCATCGGATTTACCGAGAAGTGCTCAGCTAGCTTTCTTACAGAAGGTAGCTCTTCTCCGGCTTGCGCTTTACCAGACACAATCAAACGCACTATCTGATCAAATAGCTGCTTATAAATTGGCTCTGCGCTGTTGGGGTTGACATGAATAAGATCTAGCATTACTCTAATTCTACTGTATTAATACAATAATACACTGATACACTCACTTAAAGTTAGCATACTGACCGTGAGTCAACAAGGAAATAACTATGAAAAAGCCATTTAAGTTTAAGAAAAGCTTAGTAAAGCTAGCGCTGCTTCCTCTCATTTTAGGAGCTGCATTGCCAGCACAAGCGGCTACATCAACTGCAGAATTATCCGCTTGTTATGCAAAAGGCCTCAGCGATAGAGCGCAATGCGGAAAAATCTCGCAACCATTAAGTGAAAGCAAAACGGAACAAAAAATTGATATTCATTTTATGGTTATTCCAGCAATCAAGCCGCTTTACCCACAAGAAGCGATTATTGCGTTTGCAGGGGGGCCTGGGCAGTCAGCCACCGAAATTGCAGCAAACTTTGAAAGAATTCTGAAATACGCGAGAGAAAATAGAGACATTATACTTGTTGATCAAAGAGGAACTGGAAAATCCAATCTTTTGCAATGCGATATGGATGATCTTGAGCAACAATTTGCGCTTAATGATACTTTGTTGGGTCTCGATTTTTACAAAGAAGATGCCCTTAAGTGTAAAGAAAAGCTAAACACAGATCTTTCCGATTATACGACGGTTGCAGCAGCAAAAGACTTTGATGCGGTACGAGACGCGCTTGGCTATAGCAAATTACACTTATATGGTGGCTCATATGGAACACGCATCGCACTTGAGTATATGAGACAGTTCCCCGATAGTGTTGCATCGGCCGTGTTAGATGGTCTTGCACCCAATAACCAAAGTTTAATGGCGATTGGCGGCGCGATAGAAGACTCATTGAACGCTCTCTTTGCACAATGTGAAGCCGATAAAAAGTGTGCAAATAGTTATCCGAATCTAAAGCAGCAATGGCAGAGCTTGCTTAATCAAGTAGAGCAAACGCCAATAGAGGCGTCTGTACTTCACCCAAGAACCAGCAAACCGCTTGCGATGACGATGACTAAAATGAAGTTATATAGTGCGATTAGGATGGCGCTTTACTCTCATTCCTTCCGTGCATTGGTGCCGCTTGCTATTAGTGAAGCGGCTAAAGGTAACCTGGCTCCACTCGTCGGCATGATGGCACCAAGTGAGGACGGTCTTGGATTGGCTATGGGGATGCATCAGGCGATTGTATGTGGGGAAGATTGGCCACGATTAACGGCTGCGGACAAAGCCAAATATAGTGAAAACTATATGGGTAAGATGATGATCACAGGACTGGATGCGACGTGCCCAATTTGGAATGTGAGTCCGGTGCCAAGTAGTTACTATGAACCCGTTGCGTCCGATATTCCAACCTTACTGCTTTCTGGCGGGTTAGATCCAGCAACGCCTGCTAAGTGGGCAGAAGTTGCGATGGAAAAATTAAGCAATGCTACGCACTTAGTTGCGCCAACGGCTACGCATATTGTCGCAGGGCAAAGCTGTGCTAATAAACTCATTGCTAAGTTTTACGATGAAAAAACAGTGGGAGACTTTGATACTAACTGTCTTGAAGAAGACACACGCAAACAATTCTTTATGAACATAAACGGCCCAGCAACCGCTGATAAGGAGTAACTCATGATCCAAGTAGATAACTTATATAAAAAGATTGGTGAAGTGAACGCGCTAGACGGGCTATCATTTACCGCTCGTGATGGTCAAATTACGGGACTATTGGGACCAAATGGAGCAGGTAAAACAACTTGTTTACGGACCGTATTTGGTCTGCTCCAAGCTGATCAAGGTATTGCGTCTATCGATAGTATTGATGTTGCTAAAGAGCCAACCAGAGCAAAACAACAATTAGGATTGTTCCCAGACCCGTGTGGACTCTACGAGCGCATGACACCGCGTGAATATACCCAGTTTTATGCTGAACTAAGTGGCATGGACGCAAAATCGGCCGCTGCCGCGACGCAAGAAGTGTTAGAGAAGCTACAAATGTTGGATATCGCGGACAGACGCTGTAAAGGCTTTTCACAAGGTCAAAGAATGAAAACGGCGTTGGCGCAGGCAATCGTGCATAAACCAACAAACATTGTACTTGATGAGCCAACACGCGGTTTAGATGTAATGAGTACGAGAGTATTACGAGATTTGTTGTTGATGCTTAAGGCGCAAGGTCACTGTGTCTTATTTTCTAGCCATGTGATGCAAGAAGTTGCAGCACTTTGTGATCATGTGGTGGTCATGGCGAAAGGCAAAGTAGTCGCGGAAGGTTCTCCAGAGGCCCTATGTGAACAAACAGGTAAAGCGTCGCTTGAGGAAGCTTTCATTACCCTGATAGGTACAGATGAAGGAATTGCAGCATGATGAAATTAATCTCAGTTTTATTTAAAAAAGAAGTGTTAGACGCAAGCCGTGACAAACGTTCGGTGATGGCTGGCCTCTACTATTGCATCGGTGCACCTATTCTAATGTGTGTATTATTTACCGTCATGTTTAAGCAAATGGCTTCGCCTGATGCACTCAAAATCACCATTAATAACGCAGAGAATGCGCCTAACTTAGTACAATTTTTAGCGAGTAAAGAAATTGAACATGGTGAAGGCGAAGAGGTTAAAGCCATTACCTTGGAGATCAGCGAAGATTACCAAGAAAATATGATGCAAGGAAAGAGCGCGACGGTATTTATCATCGCTGATAAATCGGAGCAAAAGCTACGCTCATCAATTAACCGACTAGAGCGTAACCTCATGTTATATAACAGTGAAGTTGCTTCATTGCGGTTAGTTGCGCGTGGTATCGATCCGACAATTGCTCGTGCGATTGATGTCCAAACTCATGACCAAGCGACACCAACTTCTAAAGGGGGCTTCGTATTAGGTATCGCAACATTATCTATTATTATTTCACTATTTTATGCGGCGATGGGTATGGCAATTGACAGTAGCGCAGGGGAGCGAGAGCGCAACTCTTTACAGCTTTTACTTAGCCACCCGATCAGTACCATGCATATTGTGTTAGCTAAAGTGGGGGCAATCGCAGGTTTCTCTATTATTGCCCTAGTGTTAACCACCATAATATCTAAGTTTGCATATAATATGGTGCCTTGGGAGGTGATGGGCTTTACGGTGGTCATAGGTCCTAAATTTATTATTTCAGCAATTATAATTGGCCTGCCTATTGCGTTAATGTCTGCCAGTTTATTGATATTTATCTCTTTCTTGGCTAAATCATTTAAAGAAGCGCAATCTTATGTGGCGATGGCGTTGTTCATTCCGGTAATGATGAGCATGGCTACGACCTATGATATTGCTACCGACATTATGCAATGGATGCCGATCGCAGCGCAGCAAAACGCCATGATTGAAATCATTAAAGGCAATGCAATACCAGTACCGCAACTATTATTGTCGAGCGCGGTCACGCTGGGGCTGTTTGCAATTTTCACTTACCTGAGCAGTCGCATGCTAAAAAGTGAAAAAGTGGTATTCGGCCTCTAATTTATTAGCTCCCAACAATGGCGCTCAGGACGGCGCCATTTTTGTATTTTACCTCATCTCAATTTCACGTATAATCGGCGCCCCATAATTGATGTAGTAATGTACTAGCGCGATAACGCCCACAGTACACAGTTGAGTAAGTATGAATACGGCACCTAACACCATGACAGAGCAAGATAATCGCAAAGAAGTTTTAGAGTTTAATAAGCTGCAAAAGCGTCTGCGCCGTAATGTCGGCAACGCCATCAAAGATTATAATATGATCGAAGAAGGCGATGTGGTGATGGCTTGTATCAGCGGTGGTAAGGATTCATTCGCCATGCTAGATATTTTACTTAGCCTAAAAAAGGCGGCACCAATTCACTTTGATGTGGTAGCGGTTAATCTGGATCAAAAGCAGCCGGGGTTCCCAGAGCATATTTTACCAGAGTACTTTGAAACGTTAGATATCCCTTATTACATCATCGATAAAGATACCTACTCAGTCGTAAAAGAAAAGGTACCAGAGGGTAAAACGACTTGTGGCCTTTGTTCACGATTACGTCGTGGTACTTTGTACTCATTTGCGGAAAAAATTGGCGCGACGAAAATCGCACTAGGCCACCATTTAGATGATATTGTTGAAACGCTGTTTTTAAACATGTTCTACGGTGCAAGAATGAAAGCGATGCCACCAAAGCTACGCTCTGATGACGGTCGTAATGTGGTGATCCGCCCGCTCACTTATGCGCGTGAAAAAGATCTTATTCAATATGCTGAACATAAGGATTTTCCTATTATTCCGTGCAACTTATGTGGTTCACAAGAAAACCTGCAACGTCAAAACATTAAATCTATGTTGGTGGAGTGGGATAAGAAAACACCGGGTCGAGTAGAGAATATTTTCAAATCAATTCAGAATGTTAGCCCAAGCCAACTGGCTGACACGGAACTCTTTGACTTCGAAAGTTTGCCTCTAGATAGAGACGGTGAGCGTGAGGCCTATGACTTTAATGAAGCGGTGGTTTCCTCGACAAACATTGACGAATCATTGTTTATTGATGTAACCAATATTTAATTTTCAACAATGATTTCCCAGACTAGGTCTGATAGGCCTAGTCTAAAAGTCAATAATTGGTATTCTACAACTTAACTACTTTTGCTCTCCAACAGATTAAAAACTTTTCACTTTAAATTACCTGTTAACTCTACGCACCTAATTTATAGATACGGCCGGAGAAACGATCTCAGTATGAGATATCTTGCTCTTAATTTTGCAAAAAACGCAATTAAATGCATCTAAGTTATTTTAAGTGTAATTAATAATTGTTATCATTTGCTTGCGCTTTAATAATAACCAAGTTGTGGCTCTAAATGAAAACAATATCAAAACTATCCCTTATCGCTTTGGCGATTATGTATCCGTCTTTGCATGCGTCAGCTCAGCAGCTAGTGTCAGAAGATAAGCTTAAAGACCAAGATATCGAAAAAATAACCGTCGTTAGCCGTACATTAAATTTATATCGTAATGGTGAATCTGCAACAGGAAAGCTTGCGGTTGACCCACTTAACTCGACCCAAATGGTGACCTCTCTCAATGCAAATCTGATCCGTGACCTAGCAGCAAGAGATGCCAAAGATCTCTATCGTAATATCGCGGGGGTAAGCCAATTTAGTTACGCAGGGGTAACTGCACGTGGCTTTCGTCAAGAAGAAATTTATTTTGATGGTCTAAGAGGCGACCCATATGTGGGGTTTAATGTCCCGCAGTTATTTAATGTCGAGCGTGTCGACTTTTTAAAAGGTCCCGCCGGTATGCTTTATGGACCCGGGGCACCTGGTGGATTATTCAACTATATAACTAAAAAGCCGCAATCTGAGTTTAGTGCAAACACCCGTATCATTGTGGGCACAGATAGCCGCTATGGTGCTTCTGGTGAAGTGACAGGTGAAGTAGCACAAGCGCAAAGCATTCGTCTTGGAGCCTTTTACGAGCAACAAGATACCTACCGTGATAATAGTGCCAGCGAAGTGGCAATTGTAGACGCAGGTTACGCTTATGATTTTGATGATGCTCGTTTGATTTTGCAATACACGCATTACAAGCAGGACTTGGACGCGAATCGCTTACGCGGTGTCCCCGCTGGCGATGACGGTGAGTTTTTAACTACACCATCGTGGAACCATAATGAGCCTACAGACTTTTTAAATCTAACTTCAGATGTATTGCAAGCGAGTGTTGTTGGGGATTTAAGTCCATCACTAAGCTACAACGTTGCGCTCCGCTATATAGATAATGAACAAGAACAAAATTATCATGAACCAAGAGCACTCATCGATAGCAATAAAGATGGTCAAATCGATTTGGTCGCACGTGAGTTCCGAGATCAACTAAGAGCCCAGTCTCAGCTATCTTTTGCTGCTAACTTTGTTTATGAAACACAGATGTTTGGTGCTGAGCAGCGTACCGCATTTGGACTAGATATATATTCAGGGCAAGAAGATGCGTTGTTGGGTCGAGCGTCAGCCTCTAATGACTTTGTCACACGTTACCTAAATGGTACCTCGTTAGACTCGGATATTTTGCCTTTGTCTCTCTACAATCCTAATTATGGAGAAACGCAGGCAAATCAATACAATGTGAAGTTTGCGCCAGAAAGTACAACAAAACAAAAGCGTAATGGCACGTATGTACTCAACGAGCTCGCCTGGGAGAAAGTAACGTTTGTAGCAGGCGTTCGTTATGACCAGTTTGAAGACGATGCCAATGGCAGTAAGTTTGATGATACCAATGTCAGCTTCAGAATTGGTGGTATCTACAAGCTATCTGATGATATCTCGTTGTATTCACAGTGGGCTGATTCTTACGAACCTCAAGGCGTGTCCAGCCAGGATGAAAAAGCGGGTGGTCCATTTGAGCCAACGACAGGTGATATCATTGAAGTTGGGCTTAACGCAGAGTTATTTAACGGAAGTACATTGCTAAAAGTGGCTGGTTATCAGATAACAAGGCAAAACTTGCTACAAAATACAGGTACAGATCCTGAGCAAGATGGGGTTGATAATTTAGCGCCAATTGGGGAAATCACGAGTAAAGGTCTAGAAATCGAGTTGATCACCGACGTGACTCCTGACTGGGTAGTAAGCCTAGCCTATGCTTATAATGATGCGACTATCACCGCTGACAATGGCGCTGGTGGGATCCGCAATAGTGTTGGCGATAAATTTGCCAACGCCCCTGAAAATCAGTTTGGGGTGTGGACTCGATATCAGATCCCTGAGTGGAATTTGGCTTTCGCAGTTGGCGGTAACTACGTGGATGAGCAACTTAGTTTATCTGGTCAAACTCTAAATTCCTATTTCGTCGCTGACACCTCCATTATTTGGGAACTAGATAACTACAGTGTGCTATTCCGAGTTGAAAACGTATTCGATAAAGAATATGCAGAGTCGGGTTTTTTAGAGCGCACAGGACACTTTCCTGGTGAGCCACGAAATGCTTTCTTGGAGTTTACCTACAACTGGTAATGCTTAAGTTGACCTGAGGCTCGGTAAGTTATCCGAGCTTATGGGAATGAAAGTCGACCTTTAAGAGGATCAAGATGGCAGACAAAGCTAGACAAAGAAAGCGGCTACGCAAGCTATATGATTTACATGCCTGGGTAGGCTTTCAATTAGCGGCGGTCATGTTTGTGATCCTCGCAACGGGCACAATTGCAACCATTTCAAATGAATTAGATTGGCTTATTTTTGACGAAATGCGTGCGAGTCAAAAGCCCGAAGAGATAAAAGAGCAAACGGCGGCATCGTGGAGAAACATGTATGCGTCGATAGCTGAGCGCTATCCTGAAGGCCGAATTATTACATTGGGCACAATGGGAAGTGACTACTTTACCTATCGTGCAAGGGTAACTTTCGAGGCTAAAAGTGATAGGTATGTTCACGTCGACCGATGGACCCATGAAGTAACAGGTGATATTCCATTACTCACAATACAGCGCTTTTTTAGAGACTTGCATCGCTACCTATTTATGCCGGCAATGCCCGGACTACCAATTGTTACCGCTTTTGCATTCATTTTACTGATCTCTGTCTACACTGGACTGAAAACCACACGAAATTGGAAAGTTGCGCTTTGGCGTTTGAGAGTGGTACAAGGTACAAGAGTATTTTTGAGTGACCTGCATAAGGTTTTTGGCTTATGGGGATTGTGGTTTACTGCGCTTATAATAATCACGGGTATTTGGTATCTATATGAGTTTTCTGCACGGGTAGCGGGTGCGAGTTTGGAGCCTCCGGCTCCAAAAGTTGAGCATATTACAGCGCTAGAAAACATTAACATGCTCTCTGCAAAGAGATTTGAAAGCGCTTTTGAGAAGGCGGAGCATGCCATTCCTAATTGGACGATAACAACGATACAATTGCCAAGAGCAGATAATGTGGTACTGCGCTTTCAAGGAATGAGTACAAACCCTTTACTTCGAGATAGAGCGCACAAGGTTTATATAAACGCAACAACGTTAGAGGTTTTAGCAATACAGCAACCTAAAAATATGGCGTGGGGAAACTATCTTAACGAGTATGCAGATCCATTACACTTTGGTTATTTTGCGGGGATCACTTCTAAGCTTATATGGTTTGTGTTTGGCTTCGCATTAACCGGACTGTCGTTTACCGGTGTGATGATGACATACAAGCGCACTAAGTCTAAAAGTATAACGAGTGCACAGCTGGCGACATTGCCGATATTTTGCTTATCAGCATTTTACTTTTATTTCTGGCTTGCCAGGTATACATAAAGTGAATGTGCGACTATGTATTATAGCCGCACATTCAATTAACTTGCGCGCTGGCTCAGTCTTCTAATGGGGATTTATAGCCGTCTGGCTTTAGTGCTAAGACATCACAGTCTAAGCTATCAATAACATGCTCAGCAGTATTGCCAACAAGCGCTGCACTCAGCCCAGTGCGACCGACAGTGCCAATGACAACCAGCTCAGCATCTTTATCTTTGGCAACGTAGGGAATAACGTCCTCTGGTAGACCTTCTTTGATGATACAGTCGCTTCTATCTATTGAATAAGTTTCTGCGAGTGCAAACGTTTCGTCTTCATGGTGCTTTTTAACGGCTTCATTGTATTGCGATGGGTTAAACTCGGGGATTTCAATCGCTATATTGACTGGTGTTGCCGGGTAGGTATTTACAAGGCTCAATTTGGCGTTGGCCAACTCACACAAAAACTGGGCGTCTGTAATGATACGTTTATTGAGTTGTTGATGTTGCTCGTTATCGCTGACAGAGTTTACAGCTGCAATAATGTTTCCTTGATCTGGCCAAGCATGATCCTTAACCAGCAATAGTGGTGCAGGGCATTTACGAATTAAATGCCAGTCGGTCGGGGTGAAGATAACTGACTTTAGCGTATCGTGTTGATGCGTCGATTTAATGACCAAATCATAATCATGCGTGAGCACGGTTTTGATAATTGCTTCGTAGGGGCGGTTATGCCACAGTACCTTAGTTTGGATACTCACATCGGAAAATCCCTTAATCATGTCGGCGAGCCATGCTTCTCTGTCTTTAATTACCGCTTCACGCATTGCTTCACGCTCGTCTTTAGACAACATTGTGGTCATTTCATAGGAGAAGTCATAAATAGACATGAATGCAGTGATGGTTGCGCCGGTACGTTTGGCAAGATTGATAGCGCGTTCTAAGCTATTTTGGCGCTCTTTGGTTGGATCTATTACTGTGAGTATACTTTTGATTTTATCCACGACTATCTCCTTAAAACGGTATACAAATAAGATCAGAAGCTTTTTCACCTCTGACCTTATTGAGTGTAACCGATCCTATCTAAGGATAAAGTCTTAACGGTAAATAGTTTGTTCTAAATCAAGATGTAATCGCGGCTGTTTCAGCTAGGGCTGCAGCATCAATAATGGTAATAAACTTGCCTTCTACCTTTATTGTTCCTGCTTTTTGGAAGCGGCTGAGTAAACGACTAATCGTTTCTACTGTAAGACCCAAGTAGTTACCAATTTCACCGCGCGTCATCGTAAAGCGGAACTCTTTACGGGAAAAACCACGTTCGCCAAAGCGATTGGAAAGGTTATAGATAAAAGTTGCTAAGCGCTCTTCAGCAGTTTTTTTATTCAATAATAATAACATCTCTTGGTCGTAATTGATTTCACTACTCATTAACCGCATGATCTGTTGACGTAACTTAGGCAGCTTACCCGCTAATTCATCAAGGGTGTCAAAAGGGATTTCGCATACCATGGAAGTTTCTAAAGCTTGCGCAAAGCTCTGATGCTGCATTTTATTGATGGCGTCAAAGCCTACGAGATCGCCTGCAAGGTGAAATCCTGTGATTTGCTCATCACCTTGTTCGGACAATGTGTAGCTTTTAAATGAACCAGAACGAACAGCAAAGATGGCATTTAATGGCGTGCCTGACTCAAAAAGGAAATCCCCTTTATGCAGTGGTTTCTTACGTTCAATGATTTCATCTAATTTGTCCATTTCGCTGCCATTAAGCGAAAACGGGAGACAAAGTTGACTGATACTGCAATTATTGCAGCTGATTGTGCATTGGCTCTTTGAGCGGTTTTGATTACTTAAGTCCATAAAATTTCCATAAGTCTATGACGCACGTTAAGGCACCTGAACATCAAAGCATACTGACTTTGGTGTTCCAGAGCGCTACAAACTCATATGACACGCGAAAGAAAATGTGATTATCAATTGGAGCTCCTAATCTCAAAATGTTAACCAATAATCTTAAATGATGAGTTTGCTCAGATAGGGATAGGTTAATGTACTAACTTATCAGTTGCAATGATAATTAGGTAAACACCATACCAAATCAATAAATTACCCATAATGATACGAGTAGCTACATGATTTATAAAATTTTGTAGCAGTTGAGCTGATTGTCCAATTGCGATAAGCGCAGGCATTGTACCCGCTCCAAAAGCGAGCATAATAAGTGCTCCTTCGAAAGGTGATTGGGCTTGTAATGTCCATGTTAAAGCTGAATATACTAGACCGCAAGGTAGCCACCCCCATAAGGCTCCGTAGCAAAACGCTTTAGTTTTTGTATTGACAGGAACTAAGTAGCGATTGAGCTTAACAATATGGCGCCAAATTAAGCTTTTAGCAAACGACTCTAGCCATTTCAAGGTGCTGGCTAAGCGCATTACATAGATAGCGACAAGCACCATAAAAATACCACTCATCAATTGTAATATAATGGCGAGTGATGTGTTTTGCTTGGCGAGACTTGCCCCGAGTAGGGCGACAAGGCTGCCTGCAAGTGCATAGCTTGAGACGCGTCCGATATTGTAAAACAGAGTAACAACAACCGCAGAAAGCTGCTTGCTCGCCAGCTGTAGCGAGCTGGCAATACCGCCACACATCACCAAGCAGTGGCCACTTCCTGCAAGTCCCATTATAAATGCGCTTAGCAAGCTTATTTCATTCATGGTAGTTGTCGTTGTTGCTCTTGTCTGCTGATGGTTTTGACGGTTGATCACTTGTTTGTGTTTTATCGTCATCGAATAAGATACTGTGGCCCTGTTTATTCAAATCTGAAAATTGTTCACTTTTTACTGCCCAAAAGAAAATACCAATAGCAATAATGACGAATAAAATGGCGATAGGTATTAATACGTAGATGATACTCATAGCTTTAATAACCTTAATGAATTACCGATCACGATGATCGAGCTGGCTGACATACCTATGACTGCAATCCAAGGTGGAATGAGGCCGAGTGCAGCGAGAGGCAAAATTGAGCCGTTATATAAAAGTGATATAGTGAGGTTTTGCTTTACTATTCTGCGCGTTTGTTTAGCAACCTGTTGGAGGGCCAAAATGGCATTTAAATCGCTATTTAACAGCACCACATCAGCGGTATTTTTTGAGATATCAGCACCGGTATCCATCGCAACTGACAAGTGAGCGCTATTGAATACTGGGCTGTCGTTAATACCATCACCAACCATAGCGACAATCTCGCCTTGTTTGGACCAAGCTTCGACTGCTTGTTGCTTAATCTCTGGTGTGCAAGCACTTTGGTAGCTATTTAAGGCTAACTGCTGCGATAACTCTTTGCCCGCATTAGAGCTATCCCCAGTTAGCATGTGGCATGTAAGACCCGCTTGTTGTAACTGTTCAACCACTGTTTCTGCATTGTTTTTTACTTTGTCATTGAAGTAAAAATCTGCAACTGCGTTGTTGTTAATGAACAAGGTAGCTTGAGCAAATGACGCGTGGTTATCAAACCAATGGCTCTTCCCAAGGGCAATATTGACACCTTGCCAGTGACCACGAATACCTGAGCCTGCCACCACTTCGACGTCTTGAACTAGATTTTCGGTTGGGGTGATATGCGCAAATGCACGAGCGATTGGGTGTTCAGAAAAGCGCTCTAACGCTGCTGCGAAATCTAAGACTTGTTGCTCGTTATATTCCGTTTGCAGTAACTCAATGTGTTTAATTGAGAAACGCCCTTCGGTAAGGGTACCTGTTTTGTCAAAAGCAACACGAGTCAGTTTGGTGGCCGTTTCTAAGACATGAGCCTCTTTAATCAAAATTCCTTTTTTCGTAAGTGATGCAACGGCGCAGGTAAGTGCGGTTGGTATAGCTAGGCTCAATGCGCAAGGGCAAGTTGCCACTAACACCGAAATCGTGACCCAAAACGCCTTATCTGGTGAAATAGGGTACCAGCCGATGGCGGTAATTGAGGCAAAAACTAATAGACAGGCAACAAACCATTGCGCAACTTTATCGGTGATTTCCACCAACTTAGGGCGTTTGGTGAGTGCATTGTGCTGTAGTCGAATAATTTGGTTGAGCAGGGTATTTTGCCCAATTTTATTGATCTCTAACGTAATTACACCGTCATGATTCACGGTTCCTGCATACACTTGATGGCCTTGATATTTTTTAACTGGCAAATGTTCGCCTGTCATCATCGACTCATCAACGGTGGTATGGCCTTTAATCACTAAGCCATCCGCAGGAATAGTTTCTCCAGCCTTAACTAATATCAGCTCGTTCAGTTTTAGCTTCTTGGCGGCAATATGTTGTTCGTTGTTATTCTCATCAACCTTTCTGGCGGTTAATGGCAGCAGCTTTTGTAGATTCGCTGTAAACTCACTGGCTTTGAGTCTGGCTCTGAACTCAAGATATTTACCTAACAACAGCAAGAAGGTAAACATACAGATGGATTCAAAATAGACTTCGCCGACTTCCATAAAAGTAGCGTAAGTGCTGGCGCCGTAGGCCCCGAATATAGCAAGTGAAACAGGCAAATCCATATTCAGTTGTTTAGCTTTCAGACCTTTAACTGCATTGGTTAAAAATGGCATTGCTGAATATAGAATAACAGGGGAGGCAAGCACGAGGCTTATCCAACGAAAGTACTGTTCAAAGTCCTCTTCCATACCTGAAAACATGCCAAAGTACATGGCAAATGCAAACATCATCACTTGCATAGTCATAAGGCCAGCAACACCTAAACGACGAATATATGCTTTTGCTACGGCTTGTTTCTGTGCGGCTTCTTCATCGGCTTGAAACGGGTATGCCTTATAGCCTATTTCCATTAAGGATTTGATGATATCGCTTAGCTTAACGTGCTTATCTTGCCATACAATCATGGCGCGATGGGTAGAGGTATTAACATCAACACGGATGATACCGCCAAGCGCTAGCAGTTGCTTTTCGATAAGCCAAGCACAAGCGGCGCAGCTTATCCCTTCAACACTGAGAAGTACCTCTTTATGCTCACCGCTAATTTCGACGAAGTCCTCTTGGATCTCGTCATTATCATAGCTGAGTAGCATTTTTAGTTGCTCAGGTACGAGCTCTTCAACTTTACCTGCACTTTCTGTGCGGTAAGTGTAGTAGTCACTCATACCTTGAGAAATTATGGTTTCAGCAACGGCCTGGCAGCCAATACAGCAAACCGGTTGTGCGTTACCCTCAAAGGTAACCGAGCCTACAAACCCCTTAGGAATAGGCTCCAAACAATGAAAACACGAATTTGCCATGGCAGCTTACTTATACTGTGGAGTGACCGCGATAATACCATCATGTGGCAGTTGAATTTTCTCTTTCATTTTCCAACTACTATCCATAGGTTCAATAAATACGGTAAATGCCCCGCTATGTGGCTCATCAAATAAACCCGTAAATTCGCCACTGGCGTTTTTGGTTAGAGTGACAGAAAAGTCGTATTTCTCAATGGTGCGGTGGTAAAAGGAGAGTTTTAAAGCATGTACTTTAGAAGCATCACCTTTTGTAAATTTAAAGGTGACTTTCTGCTCAGCTACTTTCAGATCACCATGTAAATAGAGTGCCTTTGCTTTATCAAATTTACTCAGCTCGAGATTGATTGCTTTACCTTTTTTGTAGTAGTCATCAACGACCATATCAGGACCATTACCGACTGCAAATGTGATGAGGAAAATACAGGCAACAACAGTAACGAGTGGGAAGAAAATTAAAAACCAAGGCCAAAAATTCTTATACCAAGGGGTAGGGTTCATAGTTGCTCACATGGCTATAAAACTTGCCCATATTCTAACGTAAGTTACAGTAAATACCTAAAAAAAAGCCTCCAAATGGAGGCTTTTTTGATCTCAAATAATATACTAAAAGCTAAGCTTATTGGTCTTGTGATAGGCTATAAACATAAGCTGTTAGAAGATGTACTTTATCTTCACCTAAGATATCTTTCCACGCTGGCATTACACCTGCACGGCCGTGGCGAAGTGTGTCTTCAACTGCACGTTGAGAACCACCATATAGCCAGATATTGTCGGTTAAGTTTGGTGCACCAAATGGCAGATTATGTGCAACAGAGCCTTTGCCATCCATACCGTGACATGCGGCACACATTGCAAATTTAGCTTTACCTGCATCAGCGTCTTTCTGGTTAACCGTACGGCCGGAAAGGCTTAGCACATAGGCGGTCATCTCTTTAATACCTTGATCACCAAGCGCATCTTGCCAAGGTGGCATCGCAGCAACACGACCTTTAAGTAGTGTTTCTTTGATTTTGTCAGGTGTGCCACCATATAACCAGTCTTTGTCAGTTAGGTTAGGGAAGCCAGCACCACCACGAGCATCTGAGCCGTGGCATTGTGCACAGTTTTGCGAGAATAAACGCTGACCGATTTCAAGTGCTTCTTCATTTTTTGCAAGCGTTAGTACATCCTGCTTTGCAAACTCTTGGAAGATAGGACCAAAACGAGCTTCAGCTGCTTCAACTTCTTTATCAAGCTGTACCCACTGACCACTTTCATGTGCTTCAGCTATCGCATTTTTAGACTCAGCTAAGGTAGTAACACCTTGGTTAGAGCTCGTCCAGTTTAAGAAACCAGCGAAGTTACCAAGACCTGGATAAGCAGCCAGATAGTATACTGACCAAACAAACGTTGCGAAGAACATGTAAGTCCACCACTTAGGCAGTGGATTGTTTAGTTCCTCAATTCCGTCGAACTCGTGACCACAGCTTTCGCCTTCTTTGACACCCACATAGTTTTTCAGGTTCCAAATCAGCAGGCCGAAAATCAGAGCTAGACATGCTAGGGTTAGTACAATAACCCAAATACTCCAAAAGCTAGTCATTTTTCAGACTCCTTTTCCTCGTTAGAGATAGTGTTGTTGTGTTTTTTCTCGTCTTCAAAAATGGCATTAGCAGCGTCGTCGAAACGGCGCTTAGACCGCTTGCTATATGCCCACACAACAATCACTAAAAACAGTACCAAAATTACCAGAGTTAAAATGCCTCTGTATGTGCCGTAATCCATAACAATTACTTCAAATGTGTGCCAAGTTGCTGTAAGTAAGCGATAAGTGCTTGCATTTCTGTTGCACCTTCGCCATCGTTCATTGCATGGATTTCATCCACTTGCGCTTGTAGCTCAGCATCATCACCGTAGCCTTTGCCATTGTAGCGGTCTGACGACTTATCAATACCAAATGCATCACGGAACACTTGTAATTTTTTCAGAGTATAAGTGGTATCTACTTTCGTGCTATCAAGCCAAGGATAGCCTGGCATGTTTGACTCAGGTACCACAGAGCGAGGATCCATTAAGTGTGCGTAGTGCCAGTCGTCAGAATAACGCTGACCAACACGTGCCAAATCAGGACCCGTACGCTTAGAACCCCACTGGAATGGGTGATCCCATACTGATTCACCCGCTACAGAGTAGTGGCCATAGCGTTCAACTTCATCACGGAATGGACGAACCATTTGTGAGTGACAGTTGTAACAACCCTCACGGACATAAATGTCGCGGCCTTCCATTTCAAGTGCAGTTAGTGGGCGCAAGCCTTCTACTGGTTGAGTGGTATCTTTTTGGAACATTAGTGGAGTAATTTCAACTAGTGCACCGAAGCTAATCGCGAATACCGTTAAGATAGCCATCAGGCCAACGTTCTTTTCAACGATTTCGTGTTTGTTTGTTGAGTTGTTGTTGCTCATACTCAATACCCCTTAAGCCACTTGCGGGTTTGCATCAGTGGTAAGTTGACCACTTTTTGCAGTAACCGTACGGAACACGTTGTAAGCCATTACCAGCATACCGACTACGATGAATACACCGCCTAGGAATCGCATGATATAGAAAGGCTTAGAAGCTTCTAGTGACTGAACAAAGCTGTACATTAATGTACCGTCAGCGTTTACTGCACGCCACATCAGACCTTGCATTACACCAGAGATCCACATTGCAACGATATAAAGTACAACACCTACTGTGTGTAGCCAGAAATGTGTGTTAACTAGCTTGATGCTGTACATATTACCGTGACCAAATAGGGCAGGGATTAGGTGATAAATTGCACCGATAGAAATCATCGCAACCCAGCCTAGTGCACCAGAGTGAACGTGACCTACAGTCCAGTCTGTATAGTGTGAAAGGGCATTTACAGATTTGATAGCCATCATCGGGCCTTCAAACGTAGACATACCGTAAAACGATAGTGACACAACTAGGAAACGAAGTACTGGGTCAGTACGTAATTTATGCCAAGCGCCAGACAGCGTCATGATACCGTTGATCATACCGCCCCAAGAAGGAACGAATAGGATAACTGACATCACCATACCTAGAGACTGTGTCCAGTCAGGTAATGCTGTGTAGTGAAGGTGGTGAGGGCCTGCCCAAATATATAGAGAAACAAGTGCCCAGAAGTGAACAACCGATAGACGGTAAGAGTAAACCGGACGACCAGCTTGCTTAGGTACGAAGTAGTACATCATACCAAGGAAACCCGCTGTAAGTAGGAAACCTACTGCGTTGTGACCATACCACCACTGAACCATCGCATCTACTGCACCTGCGTAGATTGAATAAGATTTAGTAAGTGATACAGGGATAGCCATACTGTTTACAATGTGAAGCACTGCAACAGTGATAATGAAACCAGCGTAGAACCAGTTTGCTACATAGATGTGTGACACTTTACGCTTGATAAGAGTACCAAAGAATACAACAGCATAAGTAACCCATACTACCGCAATTGCGATATCAATCGGCCACTCTAGTTCAGCGTACTCTTTTGAAGAAGTCATGCCTAGAGGAAGCGTGATAGCCGCTGCTACGATAATGGCTTGCCAACCCCAGAAGGTGAATGTGGCAAGTTTGTCAGAGAACAGGCGCGTTTGACACGTGCGCTGAACAACATAGTAAGAGGTTGCAAATAGTGCACTTGTACCAAATGCAAAGATTACTGCGTTCGTGTGTAACGGACGAAGTCTAGAGTAAGTTAACCATGGAATGTCGAAGTTTAACGCAGGCCACGCAAGTTGCGCTGCGATAAATACACCTACACCCATGCCAACAATGCCCCAAATCACTGTCATGATAGCGAATTGGCGTACAACTTTATAATTGTACTCAGTTTGTGATGCTACTGTTTGGCTCATTTTCTGGATTCCGCTGCAATTTATTGCGATTAGAAATGAATTACCTGAATTACAGGCCCTAGTTATATTTCTTCAAGCCCGTCATGTTTTAACTCAAAAGAAGAGTGAAAACCTAACCAGCCCGAGAAACCTTTATTTTTGCGAGGAAATAATAATTTTTTTGCTTATGAAAAGATACCTAAAACGCCTAAAATTATGACATCAATCAAGTTTTCACGCGCTTTTTGTTCGCTTCTTAAGCAACCTAGCATTTGCCCTGAAACTTGCGTACACTGCGCAGGATTCAGAAGTGACGGTAAATCCCTCATGATTGCAAAGCAATTAACAATCGGGTTGCTAGGTGTTTTCCTCGTGGCCTGTTCAGACCCGACTATCATTATACATGAAAGTTCAGAAAAAAGTGAAAGTTCAGTAACAAGAAATGTCTGTAATTTTTCAGCGCCCTGTGATTTGACTCCACAAGTGCAGATTTATCTGGGCTCAGAGCTGGTTCAACCTGAAACAGAGTTTACCATTGGGCTAAAAAGTGCGACTAAAGTAGAGGTCGTTTCCGCTTGGCTTGAGGGAGAAAATATGAATATGGGGAGAATCCCGGTTTTCTTTGACAAAAATACACTGATAGCAAAAACCATGGTCGGTGTATGCACGGATAAATCTATGCGTTGGATTTTACGTTTAGCGCTAACCGTTAACGGCCAGTCTGTTACTACCAGTCACCCAATAGCTGTAAACTACCAATGAATAAATCTGTTTTTATCGAATATCTCAAATTTGCACTTGAACAAAAGCTGATTGAAGCCACTGAAGCGGCAAACAGTGCACGTGCTGACGCTACCCATGAACAAAGTGCAGCCGAAACACAATACGACTCGTTGAGTATCGAGTATGGCTATTTAGCCGAAGGACAAAGTGAACGCGTTGATGCCATGCATTTGGCAAAACAAACGATATTAAATCAATTGATTCTAGCTGTGGGCAATACAATTACACATAATGCACTAGTTGAAATTGAAGACGAGCAGGGCGATTGTCATTGGTTCTATTTTGCGCCTTGCGAAGGCGGGCTAAAAATCCAATATAAAGAAACACCAGTGTTGGTGTTAACGTTTGATGCGCCCCTTGGCAAGCGCCTAAAAGGGTTAGCGGTAGACGAAGATATTTCATTTTTCTTCAACGGCCAACAGCAAACGTTAACCGTGATGCAAATACTGTAGAGTGGTTTAACCTAGGGCCTGTTTACGAGAACAATTTCTTTCTTACTATTGCCCGATATGTGCTTGGTGATTTTCCCATTAATTGCCTAAACACTCTGCTTAATTGCCCTTGTGAATTAAATCCAGAAGCGAGGGCAATATCTTGAATGGAGAGGTTACTGCTCGCGAGCAGCTCTTTGGACATTTCAATACGCACCTGTTGTAAGTAGGCAACGGCAGTTTGTCCTGTCGCTTGTTTAAAGCGGCGGTTAAAGGTGCGATAACTCAAATCAAATTGCGCCGCGACCGCGGGTAAAGAGATTTCTGATGCGGCATTATTTTTAAGCCAAAATTGAATTGCAGCAATTTGCTCGTCGGCATGACGGTCTACAGCACCTTCTAAGTAGCGCTGTTCTTCGTAAGGTTTACGAATTTCATGGGAAAAGTTTTGTTGAACATGGTGAGCCGCATCTATTCCGTAAAGTAATTCAATTATATGAACAATCACATCGGCCAGTGCATTTAAGCTGGCTACAGTGTAGATCCGCTCTGATTGAGTGATAAAGTAATCCGGTTTTAATTCAACATTGGGATATAGATGGGAAAACTGTTTAGCAAAATGCCAATGGGTCGTTGCTGAATGCCCGTCAATCAGGCCCGAACTTGCTAAAAAGCAAACACCCGTGCCAACACCTATCAATGTGCTTCCTGCCCCCCATGCATCCGCAAGTGACTCACTCAGCGCTTGGTTTTGTCTTACAATTGGTCGTGGATTTCGCCATATGCTTGGCACAATAATGTAGTCATATAAAGGCAATGAACTAAAGTCACTTTGTGCTTCAAGTGTCATGTAATTATCGGCGTTGACTGCCTCGCCTTGGCTGCTGCAAAGTATAACTTCTAAAGGAACATAAGCCTCTTTTAGATGCACTTTAGCAAAGGCTTGCCCGGCTTTGAGCATTTCTAGCGGCAGGGTGACACTGGTAACGAGCATATGCTTGTAAAGCACAATGGCGATCTTTGTACAAGATTTCATCTGCTCCGACCTCTTTGGTTTGGCGAAAAATGATTTATATGTGGCGTATTTTGTAAAAACTTAAATTAGAATGCAATTAAAATCAAGTCATTATCTTAGTTCAGAAGTAGGAACGACATGACAGCATTGCCAATTATTGTAGGAATGGGGGGGATTAACGCCGCGGGGCGCACCTCTTTCCATCAAGGCTACAAACGTATTGTACTTGATAAACTTAATGCTAAAGACCGACAAGAGACTTATTTGGGCCTTGCGAGTTTAATGAACTTAGTGCGTTATGAAGATGGCCACCTGATTGACCAAAACGACCAAGTCGTTCAAGAGGGGGAGGTTGAGTTGCGTTTTGGTGAGCAGATCTTAGCGGGAACGTTGATCCGTAAAATCGAAAAAAACCATTTTGATGTAGATGCGACTCCTTGGCAGCAAAAGCTCACAATGAAAGCAAATGATGACAGCAAGATAGTATTTAATTGTCGTAAACGTGACTTACCAGAGCCTGTTCCTGCAGCTTGGCAAGTGATTGAGCTTGATCCAAAAACGGTTGAAGTAACGATTGCGGACCAGATTGAAGTTAAGCATGATAGTCACAGAGATAACCCCATCAAGGCTGCGGGCCAATTACCAACCGGTTTTGAGCCATCTTTGATGTATAACAGTCGCTACCAGCCTCGTGGATTACAGGCGACCATTTTTGCTGCCACCGACGCTATCCGCTCAACGGGTCTTGAGTGGGATAAAGTGATGAATAGTGTGCGCCCAGATCAGATCGGAACTTACTCAGCCTCGGTTGTAGGGCAAATGAATGATGAAGGCTTAGGTGGTTTAGTGCGTAGTCGTTTACGTGGCGACAGAGTAAGCACCAAACAGTTAGCACTAGGCTTAAACACTATGTCCACCGACTTTATCAACGCCTATGTGACCGGAAGCGTTGGCACTACGTTTACGACATCAGGTGCCTGCGCTACGTTTCTATATAACCTTCGCGCTGCAGTGAATGATATTCAGGCTGGCCGTACTCGAGTGGCGATTGTAGCCAGTGTTGAATGTGCTATTACACCAGAGATCATCGAAGGCTTTGGCAATATGGGCGCACTTGCAAACGAAGAAGGCTTGCGCAAACTAGATAACACTGAGCATGTAGATTATCGCAAAACCAGCCGTCCGTTTGGTGAAAACTGTGGTTTTACCATTGGCGAAGGCGCACAAGTGGCGATTTTGATGGATGACGCCTTGGCACTCGAGCTTGGCGCGCAGATCATGGGCTCTGTGGCCGACGTATATGTCAATGCAGACGGCGTGAAAAAGTCGATTACGGCACCTGGACCTGGCAACTACATTACCATGGCAAAATCGGTCGCGCTAGCTCAGCAAATCGCAGGTACTGAGGCATTAACAAAACGCAGCTTTATTTTGGCACATGGTTCAAGTACACCACAAAACCGGGTTACAGAGTCGTTTATCTACCACAGAATTGCAGAAACCTTTGCGATTAATGGTTGGAAAGTGGCGGCGCCAAAAGCCTATGTTGGTCATACCATCGCGCCGGCGTCTGGCGATCAGCTTGCGATGGCACTTGGGGTGTTCGAATACAATATTATGCCAGGGATCACTACAATCAATGCAGTAGCAGAAGATGTTCACGCCGAGCATTTAGATATTCGTACCGAGCACTATGAGTGCGAGCCAATGGATATCGCCTTTATAAACTCCAAGGGCTTTGGTGGTAACAATGCAACGGCAACGGTATTTTCTCCGAAGCTTACGAAGCAGCTACTAAGCAAGCGTTATAGCCAAGCTGAGTTTGCAAGTTACGAGCAACAACTTGCCATTACAACACAAAGACAAGTTGCATATCAGCAAGCGGCCGATTATGGCCAATACGAGCTCATTTATCGTTTTGGCAATGGCATGATTGACGAGTCTGAATTGAATTTAAGCCAGCAAGAGTTAGCCATTCCTGGGTTCGAGCAAAGCATACAGCTTTGTCCAACGAATCCATACGGCGATTTAATCTGATGATTTGATACCAAGAATAATGTTAAGCAAGCAAGGCGTACAGGGAGTACGCCTTTTTTGTGCCGTTTAATAAAAAGCCGTTTGTGCGTATGGTGGCTATGATTGTAGCTAAAAAGCAGCTATTTAGGTGTTATTGTTAACTTTGTTTGTGACTAAGTGTGTTTTTTGTTTTAAATATGTACTTCAGGTGGTAGTTTGAAGGTGAGAAATTGTTCTCAACTTTATTTAAGGATAGAAAAATGAAAATAACACTTAATAAGAAAAAAATAAAAAATTTGTCTCAACAGGCAGAGTTTAAAGGGCAACAGGCAACACCTTTGGTTGCAGGTGGGCAGGTTGATACATGGGGTAACTGTTCTTTTGGTTGTGATACTGCAATTTATTTAGGCTGTATGACAGGAGATAATTGTTATTCGGGTCGTAATGAAATTTGTATGCCTCCACATTGATCATGAATTAAAAAGCGAATGATAGAAGGCGGTCAACGCCTTTTATCTAATCGAGTTGTCACCATATATCTTCCACTTCAATACACCGCTTTGTGAGGTAGTCACAAACGTCATCTGTAAGAGCCTGGTCAATTCCCTGTAATTTGTTAAGGTGAATTAGTTTATCGAGATCGGCTAATGAATTTACCTCAAAGACATCGTCTTCACCATCCCAATCCCAATATGGGATAAGGTGCTCGTATATCTCGTTTGCGCCGTCATAGGTTAATTCCGTAATTGTTTCTAGAAGTGTTGGCGGGATATATATCCCTTTCATATAGTTAGCTGCTTCAGGGATAATGTCATAAACTCGGGAAAGAGATATTTCTCGATGGTCATATTCTTGGACAAAATCTCTTAATATAAACTTAGGTGTTAACGTTTCTTGGACATACATCAATTCGTTAATAACGAGTAATTTGAGATTGAAATCGTCAAACTGAGATTCACCACCCGTAGGCAATTGATAGGTTGCAGTATTGTTGTTGTGCAACAGTGTATTTAAGGCCTCAGAATTCGTGGTGGGGTTATTTATTACTAATAAAGATCCTATTTGGCGTGCTCCTTTAGACCGTTTAAGTAATTTTGCCATTTTGGTTGTGTCATCTAGGTCAAAAAAGTAATGAATAGCGAGCGATTTTTGTGCGCTTGTCCAATTTGAAATCATCGGAGTCAGATAAGTAATAATATTTTGCTGTAAGTGAGGCGAATAATCATCGACATCAAATAGTTCATTAAATAAATAATGAGCTATCCCTTGGTAGTGTGGCTCATCCAAAGTAAGGATGTACCCATTGATTAAATCGGCCGCCACTTTGGCATGATTTGCCGAGCGCTTAAGTAGAGAAAGTAAAAATATATTTCCAAATAGGGGATATCTATCAACATATTCGATGATTGAGGTTTCTATATTTGCAGGGCAATAATTGAGATTGCGGTAGTATAACTCTATAAATTGAGTCATTAGTGCCGTACCATGATGACAACCTCGAGAATCTTCAAAAACGTTATCTTCATCTAGCAGTGTATCAAACTTCTGTTTTAGCGTATCAAGCTGAGGCAGCATTTGTTCAAACGCGTTAATGAGAGAAGTCGGCAATGTGGCATAATTTGTACGCTTTGTGAGTAAGCACAGCCACTGAGAAGCAATTTGTATATCATCGCGATGCTCAAAGTCGAGACTTAACATACGATTGAGCCACTCAGACATAATAAACGTGGCGCCGCTTTGTGCCTTACTGAATTTGAAGAATAAATCAGCGATCGCAGTGAGCAATCGGTCACGATTTTTCACCTTCGGCGTAAGTGAGGTAGCGAAAGAGAAAAGCTGTATTATGATTGCTTGGCGTTCGGTTTCTGTTGATTGTTGCGAAGACTGGGTAAGTCCATTGATTATTGTGACTGTTTTCTTGCTTTGGTTTTTAATTGCATGATTCAGATCTTTATTTGGGCCATCTATGTATGGATTTAAATAGGGATTGGTGCGAGATAGTGCCGATAATTCCTTTTTATCGTCAAGCATATGTATAAAAACTCCTGTGAACTTGTAAGCAATGTCGTTGAAAAAAGGCGGATAACCGCCTATGGGGTTATCTCATATAGTTAGCATGAAACTCAAGATGATTTTCAATAAAGCTCGAGATAAAGAAATAGCTATGATCGTAACCTTCATGCATGTTTAGCGTGATAGGGTAGCCTACTTTTTCCGCAGCTTGTTCGAATAACCAGGGCTTTAGCTGCTCGTCTAAGAACTGGTCACTTGAACCTTGCTCAATGAGTATCGGACGTTTTGTTGGGCTAACATAGTGCGACAATAGTTCGGTCGCGTCATATTGTTGCCAACGCTGTTTGTCGTCCCCTAAATATCCTGTTAGCGCTTTTTGACCCCAGGGGCAGTTACTTGGGTTAACGATTGGGCTAAACGCTGAGATACTCGTATAGGCATCCGGGTTTCTAAGCCCAATTATTAACGCACCATGTCCACCCATCGAGTGACCACTAATGGCTTTTTGCGGGCTAACCGGGAAGTGCGCTTCGATTAACTGAGGCAGCTCTTCTGTCACGTAGTCATACATTTGATAATGTTGACTATATGGCGCCTGTGTTGCATTGACGTAAAACCCCGCACCTAGACCAAAGTCATAAGCGCCATTTTCGTCATCTGCAACGCCTTCTCCACGCGGGCTTGTATCTGGCGCGACGATAGCGATGCCAAGCTCGTTGGCTTTTTTAAACGCGCCTGCTTTTTGCATGAAGTTTTCATCGCTGCAAGTTAAGCCTGAGAGCCAATATAAAACCGGGACTTGTTGTCCCTCATTGACGATTTTAGGTAAAAAAATGGCGAAGGTCATTTCACACTGCGTCGACTGGCTGGTATGTTTGTAGCGCTTATGCCAACCGCCGGATACTTTGTTGCTGGAAATCAGTTCCATCAAGTGCTCCTTAATTAAGTGAAATAGGACGCAACCTGTGCGTCCTTGAGCGGGTACTAGTAATGGATCACAGAGCGGATACTCTTGCCTTCATGCATTAAATCAAAGGCTTCATTAATATCTTCGAGCTTCATGGTATGAGTGATAAAGTCATTGAGCTTGAATTCACCAGCCATATAGCGTTCAACAATCTCAGGAAGCTCAGAGCGACCTTTTACGCCACCAAAAGCACTACCGCGCCATACGCGACCAGTAACCAATTGGAATGGGCGTGTTGAAATTTCTTGTCCAGCGCCCGCAACACCGATGATCACCGACTCACCCCAGCCTTTGTGACAGCACTCAAGGGCACTTCTCATGACATCTACGTTACCGATACATTCGAACGAGAAATCCACACCGCCATCGGTCATTTCAACGATCACTTCTTGAATAGGTTTGTCGAAGTTTTTCGGGTTGATAAGATCGGTTGCCCCAAGCTTTGTCGCAAGCTCAAACTTATCTTCATTGATGTCGATACCGATGATCCGACTCGCGCCAGCCATTGCCGCGCCAATGATAGCGGACAAGCCGATCCCACCGAGGCCAAAAATAGCGACGGTATCGCCTTTTTGCACTTTAGCGGTATTCATTACTGCGCCCATTCCTGTTGTAACGCCACAGCCAAGCAAGCATATCTCCTCAAGAGGTGCTTCTTTGTTTACCTTAGCCAAGGAAATTTCTGGCAGCACAGTGTACTCAGAGAACGTTGACGTGCCCATGTAGTGATAAATTGGTTGGCCATCTTTATAAAAGCGGGTTGTGCCATCTGGCATCAAGCCTTTACCTTGGGTTTCACGGATCTGCTGACAAAGGTTCGTTTTACCAGACTTACAAAACTTACATTCGCCACACTCTGGTGTGTACAATGGGATCACGTGGTCGCCAACGGCAACGCTGGTAACGCCTTCACCAATTGCTTCAACAATACCTGCACCTTCATGACCTAAGATTGCTGGGAATACGCCCTCAGGATCGTCGCCAGACAAGGTGAACGCATCGGTATGACATACGCCCGTTGCGGTGATTTTAACTAAGACTTCGCCTTTTTGCGGTGGCATAACATCAACTTCTTCAATACTAAGCGGTTGACCTGGGCCCCAAGCGATTGCTGCTTTAGATTTAATAAATTCAGACATGGTTTGTTCCTTTCTTAAAAGTTGATAGCAGTATAACTATATTATGATTTTTGATAATCTATAAAAATTATAAAGACTTTTACGTATATGTAATAATGGATAGATGGATTGGCATTGATGAGTTTGTTGCGGTCGCGAGTAATGGCTCATTTAGCGGGGCTGCAACTCAGTTAAATACTTCGGTTGCGCAAATTAGTCGCCGAGTGAAAATGTTAGAGGAGCGCCTTAACATTCAACTTTTGACGCGCACTACCCGAAAATTAGCGCTGACTCAAGAAGGTGAAGTATTCTTATCTCACGCAAAGCATTTGCAGCATGGATTAGATGACGCCACTGCTGCAATCCGTCAACGTGATAGACAGCCAACAGGCAAACTTAAACTTACCGCACCGGTAATGTACGGCGAATCTTATGTCATGCCTGCCGTGGTTGACTTTATGCGTTTGTATCCCAAAGTTGAGGTAGAAATGCATTTGACGAACAACCAAGTCGACTTGCTCGATAAGGGCTTTGACTTGGCAATTCGACTCGGTAAGTTACAGGATTCATCACTGCGCGCCAAACGGCTAACCACACGTAAAACCATGGTGTGTGGTGCAAATATCTATTTAAATCAATTTGGCCAACCGCATACACTCGCTGAGCTTAGCAATCATAAATGTTTAATTGGCAACAGTAGCGAATGGCGCTTTGTTGAGCACGGTAAAGCGCGACAAATTAAAGTGGCGGGGCCACTGCGTTGCAACAGTGGTTGGGGGCTTTTGGAAGCAGCAAAGCAAGGCTTAGGCTTGGTGCAGTTACCGCATTATTACGTGCAAGAGGCGTTAGAGAGAGGCGAGTTAACAGAGGTACTAATCAACTTTAGGCCTGAAGAAGAGGGTGTCTGGGCGCTGTATCCACCCAGACAATTTGTCGCCACCAGCTTACGATTATTACTGGATCACTTGAGTGCGCACTTTAATCAGGTTTAGCCATAGTATCAATTGCTTGACTGAGCGCTATCTCGCGACTAATGCAAAACGCGCTATCACCCAAACGCTCGTGTATATTTAAGCGCTTTAATTTATCTGTGGTCTCTAAATTCGGTGAATAGATAAAAACACTACAGTCAGCATCGAGTGCATCTGTAATCGCATTTTCAATGGCTAAGCCCACGGTGACATCAATCATAGCTACGTCGCTTAGATCTAATACCATGGCTTTGTATTCACCAATTTTTCGGTGTTGTCTTGCAATGGCTTTAGAGACGCTAAAGATCATTGGCCCGGAAAGATAAAAGAATAATAGTTTACCGTTGGCTTTATCTAACAGCTCGCTTTCTTTTTTCGTAAGAGGCACATCTTCATCGCTATCACTGTCGCTAATTGCTTTAACGTGATTAGCTTGTACTCGGCTTAATCTCTCTATGATCATTACATTAGAGATAAATACGCCAAGGCCTACGGCAACAATCAGGTCAACAAAAACGGTAAGGAGCATTACGCCATACATAATCGCCATTTGACTGACACTAAGCTTATGGGCACGTTGGATAAAGCTCCAATCCAGAATATTAAAACCAACATACACTGCAATACCAGCAAGCACTGCCATTGGAATTGGCTCGGTCAAACTGCCCGCGATAAAGACTACGGCCATTAAAATTAGTGCCCTGAATATGCCTGCAATTGGCGAGCGAGCACCTACTTGAATATTGACCACAGTTCCCATCGTTGCACCAGCACCTGGCAATGCACCAAAAAGGCCAGCTATTATATTGGCAATACCTTGGCCTCTGAGTTCTTTATCAGAATCATGCTCGGTTCGCGTTAAACTGTCGGCTATTACTGCTGTTAGCAACGTATCTATACAACCCAAAGTGCCCAGTACCAGTGCGTCGATAAGCATTTCAACGAATAGCTCTGGTGACAATACTGGAAACACAATACTCGGTAAACTACTTGGAATTTCACCGATACGACGGATACTATCTGTGTCAAAAATAATGATTGAAAGCAGTGTAACGGCGACGAGTGCGACCAACTGAGCGGGGACGTATTGGCGCCACTTACTTGGCATTTTAAATAATATTGCCAGTGTGATCGCCCCAAGGAACAACTCAGAAAAATGTAAGTCCATCAGTAAGTCGGGTATGTGAGATAAGGTGCCAACAACGCCGCCTGCGGGTGCTTGATGTCCAAGTAAAGGAGCAAGCTGTAAAATAATGAGGATAACACCGATACCAGACATGAATCCGGAGATAACACTGTAGGGCATCAAGGTAACGTATTTACCTAACTTAAGCGTACCAAGTAAAACCTGAAATGCACCTGCCATCATGACAACAGTAAAGCCCATCGCAAGACCATTTTCGGGGTACTTGCTCATCATGGCGGTGAGTACTGCTGTCATGATAACAGTCATGGGGCCGGTTGGTTCAGAAATGAGAGAAGTCGAACCACCGAACAGCGCGGCAAATAAGCCAACCAAAATTGCGCCCCACATCCCAGCTTCTGCGCCGGCACCAGAGGCAACACCAAAAGCGAGTGCGAGTGGTAAAGAAATAATTGCAGTGGTTACACCACCGAATAGGTCACCTTTTAAAGAGGCGTTTTTAAATCTCTTAAGTGTGAGCATACTTTTGACTTTAACGATCAAAGAATTGACGGCATTCTACTGATAAATAACACGGAGTGCTACGAAGGACTGGTATTACCATTTGTCTGCTCAGTAAAATTCGGACACAAAAAAGCCAGTCTAAAAAGACTGGCTTTTCAATTACTGCTTAGTCAACCTGAGCAGGAGAGGCCATGTCGGCACTGGCTCTGCCTGTTGGTGACTTAGAACCAACACCTAACCCGCTATTAGTCACGGTCTGGCGTGAATCATGTGGCATTGCAGATGGTGTTTCTAACACGACATCTTCAATCACACTTTTCGCTTTGGTCATTGGCGCTGCAGCTGTTTGGTTGAAGCGTACACGGCTTTGTGCCGAATTGCCATTTACTACCGGTTGAGCAGCTGCTTCAATATTGCCAGCGGCTGGCGTTTCTCCAGACGAAGGTTCAGCAACTACTTCAACTGCTGGTGCTTCGACTACTGACTCCTGAGCTTCTGGCGTTGCATCAGTTTCAGAAGCCTGGGCTTCTTCTGCAACTGTAGTCTCAGCCTTAGCCTCTGCCGTTTCAACTTGCTCAGTATCTACTGTGTCAGCGATTGGCTCAGCGTTAACCTCTTTTGCTGCTTCTGGCTGTGTAGCTTCTACTTCTTCTGCGACTACTTCGTCAGCACTTGCGGATGTTTCGGGCTGTGCAGCTTGTTGCAATGGTGCTTCAGCAGTAGTTGCATCAACTTCCTTTGCAGGCTCCACTTGTTGCGCTGCATTTTCGTCAGCATGCACTTCAGCTGGCTTAGCTGCGACATCTTGCTCTGCATCAGTGTGCGTCTCAGAAACTGTCGCTTCTGCCGCTGGTGCAGTATCTTCAGCTACCGTTTCAGGTGACAATTGAGTCTCAACTGTACTTGCTTCTTGCTGCACTTCCGCTTGAGTTTCACTGTCAGAAGATTTCGCTTTGAGCTCAGCTTCGTATTCTGCAGCGGCTTGATCTGCTACGGGTACAAATGCAGCAGCTTGGCCTTTTTCAGGCGCATCCTGACGACGGCGACGTTGACCAGCTGCTCTCAGATGACGCGGAGAACGTCTAGAGCGTGTACGGCCTTCTTTATTTTCGTCATCAATTTGTGACTCTGAAAGCTCTGCAGAAACACTCTCGGCAACATCATTTCGCTCTTGGCGCTCAACGTGAGTAGTTTCTTGCGGCTTAACTTGTGCGTGTGCTTCAGCCTGATCAGAATGTGAAGCTACTTCTTCATTCGTTACTGACTCTTTTTCTGATTTATCAGCGACAGGCTTTGCTTTTCTCTGTCTTGGCTTATGTTCAGCTTTAGATTCAGAAGCCGTTTTCGCTGGTTGCTCAAGTGGCTTTGCTTCTACTTTCACCTCTTCAACACTAGTTTGCTCTGAAGTGTTAGCGTCCTGTACGTTGGTTTCTTCCACACGTACCTTCTTACGAAGATTACGTCTTTGTCTACGCGGTTTTACTTTCGCTTCTTTAACAGGCGTGTCGTTAGCCTCGACCGCTTCAACATTATCGTTTACAGATCCCTTAGCTGGACGGTTTGTTTTGTCCTGATCTTGGCGTTTTCTGTTATTTGGACGACGGCGTTTGCGGTTATCACTGCGTTGCTCGCTATTATTGTTTTCGTCTTTCGTTTCAACTGCTGTTTCTTTTTGTTGATCGTTACGACGGCGGTTATTATTACGACGGCGATTGTTATTGTTGCGGCGGCGATTATCACGGTTGTTATCGCGTGCTGGCTTCTCCGCAGCAGATTTGTTTTCTTCCTGAACGTCGCTATCACCCGCAAACAAGCTCTTGAACCATTGCCCAATCTTGGCAAACAGGCTGGTGCTGTTTTGCGCCGGTTGTGCTTGTGGTTTATGCGCCTGTGATTTTGCCGTTTGAGCTGGAGTCGCTGCCGGCGCTGGTGCCGGTGCTTCAGGCATGACGACACCTTTTAGCACAGGTTCCTCTTTCACAATCGCTTGAGCTCGAGCAATTTCAACTATTTCAGGCTCTGGTGTAGTGATCTGCTCATAGCTTGCAGCTTCAGTTGTCTCATCTTTACGCAATCTAACCACTTCATAGTGCGGTGTTTCTAGATGTTGGTTAGGAATGATAACAACATGGCACTCGTGGCGCTTTTCGATGCGTTGCACAGAACGACGCTTTTCATTTAATAGATAAGCACCAACAGCGACAGGCACTTGGGCGTTGACCTGAGCGGTATTATCTTTGATCGCTTCTTCTTCGATTAGACGCAAGATAGACAAAGCAATGGATTCGTTTGAGCGAATAGTGCCTTGGCCGTCACAGCGTGGACACGTATGCTGGCTTGCTTCACCTAAAGACGGACGCAAACGTTGACGCGACATTTCTAATAGGCCGAAACGAGAAATTTTACCTATTTGCACGCGAGCACGGTCGGTACGAACAGCTTCTTTCAAGCGGTTTTCTACTTCACGTTGGTGGCGTGGTGGAGTCATATCGATAAAGTCGATAACGATTAGGCCACCTAAATCACGCAAACGTAACTGGCGTGCAATCTCGTCAGCGGCTTCTAGGTTAGTGTTCAGCGCCGTCTCTTCGATATCACCACCTTTCGTCGCTTTTGACGAGTTGATATCGATAGACGTAAGTGCTTCTGTTGGATCAATCACGATAGAGCCACCTGAAGGCAAACGTACTTCACGCTGGAAAGCTGACTCAATCTGGCTCTCAATCTGATAATGGGTAAATAATGGCACGTCATTTTGATAAAGCTTCACACGATTGATGAAGTCTGGACGGAAACGCTCAATATGTGCCTTCGCTTCTTCAAAAACCCGAGGCTTATCAATTAGGATTTCACCGATATCACGACGTAAATAATCGCGAATTGCACGGAAGATCACGTTACTTTCTTGGTGAATTAAGAAAGGTGCTTTCCCGCTATTTGCCGCGTTTTGGATTGCGTCCCAGTGAACGAGCAGCGCCTTAAGGTCATACTCCAGTTCTTCGAAAGACTTGCCTACGCCTGCCGTACGTACGATAAGACCCATACCTTTAGGTACGTTTAAGCGACTCAATGCTTCTTTTAGCTCTATGCGCTCATCACCTTCGATACGGCGTGAAATACCGCCAGCTCTTGGGTTATTAGGCATTAATACCAAGTAGCTACCAGCAACACTAATAAAGGTTGTGAGTGCCGCGCCTTTTTGACCACGTTCTTCTTTATCAACCTGAACGATGACTTCTTGACCTTCTTTGATCACGTCTTTTATATTAGGGCGACCATTGAATGTATAGCCATCAGGGAAATACGTTTTAGCGATTTCTTTTAAAGGAAGGAATCCGTGACGCTCAGCGCCATAATCAACAAATGCGGCTTCTAGGGATGGTTCGATACGGGTAATTTTACCCTTATAGATATTGGCTTTTTTCTGTTCGTGACCTGGGCTTTCTATGTCTAGATCGTATAGACGCTGGCCGTCAACCAGTGCCACGCGCATTTCTTCTTGCTGCGTTGCATTGATCAGCATACGTTTCATATTGTAATTCTCTACTTAATTTATTTACAGCGCCTGATACGTCTTGCCAGCGACAGCGTGCTACACCTTGGATGTTCCTATTAAATGATGCAGTCTCACGACTGGGGGAAAGGGAACATATTCACAGTTTCCGCTTAAAATCAGGGTAAAATCACTGATCCATCGTTCGCTTTTTGCACGTTTATTCGTTTCACAAAGCAGCCATGCACGGGGTAGGTTTGAGCTTGGTTTGCCAAGCTTGGCTATCACCATCTTTCGACTTGATTACTCTGTGGTTATTCACGAGTTGCGGCCTGCTATGCACGGGTATTACTGCAACTGTGGTAAACGTATCAGACAAATTTTAATTTATTGCTTTTTAGTTTATTCATCGTGTCCAGTCATTAAACGAAATATTACGCGCTTCGCACTGACTGTTCGCACGTGTTTATCTTAGATGCATGATAAAAGCTTTGGAAATATTAGCTCTAATCTGTATGATCTGCCATCCAAGATGTGCATCACGATATTGTTTTTGCGATAAAAAGCACCTCGCAAAAATTTGCGGCCTGATTATCCCACTAATAATGTCGAGATAGCAACTAAATTATTACTCAAATCAGTGATTAGGCAATGTCAGAAAAACCCGCATTACAAGTTAGCTTTGTTACCGTGACGGAAGACCAAGAAGGTCAAAGGATCGATAACTTTTTAGTTACGCATTTGAAAGGGGTGCCAAAAAGCGCCGTATATAAAATTCTTCGTAAAGGGGAAGTGCGTGTAAACAAAAAGCGGGTGAAGCCTGTATATAAGCTACAAATCAATGATGAAATCCGTATCCCACCTGTGCGTGTTGCGGAGAAAACCGAGTTTGTGCCTAAAAACCTAGACAAAGTCGCAAATCTAGAAGATGCAATTCTTTATGAAGATAAGTATCTGATAGTTATAAATAAGCCAGCCGGTATGGCGGTACATGGTGGCAGCGGCTTAAGCTATGGCTTAATTGAAGCATTAAGAGCATTACGCCCTCAAGAGCAAAGTTTGGAGCTAGTTCACCGTTTGGACCGCGATACATCGGGTTGTTTGTTGATTTCAAAGCGCCGCGCAGTACTTAAAGGACTTCATGAGCAGCTAAGAGAAAAGACCATGGAGAAGAATTACCTTGCGCTGGTTTCTGGGCAATGGGATGCTAAACATAAAAATGTCACAGAGCCGCTGCGTAAAAATACCTTGAAGTCTGGTGAGCGAGTGGTACGAGTGGATCATGAGCAAGGTAAGCCTTCTCATACTCGTTTTAGAGTTGTCGAGCGTTTTGAGTCAGCAACTTTAGTGCAGGCATCACCGGTTACGGGCAGAACACATCAGATCCGAGTGCATACTCAATGTAAAGGGCATCCAATTGCATGCGATGATAAATATGGCGATCAGGTGTTTGATGCCAAAATGCGTGGAGTAGGATTAAACAGGCTGTTTTTACATGCCAAAGAACTCAGATTTATGCATCCAAAAACAGAAACTACACACCATGTAGAGGCACCATTGGATGGGGCTTTGGAAGCGTGTTTAACTAAATTAAGGAAGTAACATGCGGTATAAGTGTGTAATTTTCGACTGGGATGGCACCGTCATGGACTCTGTGCCCAAAATAGTAAATACCATTCACTTGGCTGCAAAGTCATGCAATATGACGCCAGTAAGTGATAGTGAAGCGAAAAGTATTATTGGTTTATCGTTGCCTGTAGCGATGCGGGTGTTATTTCCTCACCATGAGGATAAAGCAGAATCATTGGCCAGTGCATATAAATATATTTACTCAAATGAAGATGATACGCCATCACCTATATTTGAGGGCGTGGAACCATTACTTGGCAAGCTTCGTGACAGAGGGATAAAAATTGCAGTCGCTACAGGAAAAAGTCGCACGGGTTTGAACCGATTAATGGCTCAAAATGGACTTACCGATTATTTTGTTACGACACGCACGGCTTGCGAAGCCGAGTCTAAACCACATCCAGATATGTTATTACAAATATTGACAGAACTTGGCGTCGATGCAGAAGATACTGTGATGGTAGGCGACTCTATTATTGATATGGACCTGGCAAGCAATGCGGGCGTTGATGCGATCGGCGTCACTTTAGGAGTGGCTTCTAGAGACGAGTTATCGCAAACATCGGCTGCGCATATTTGCGATAACTATCAAGACTTATCTGACCTTTTGTTAGTCTGATTGCTCAGCGAGTACATCAATACCAAACTCGAGTAATGTTTTAGTGAGTTGAATAAGGGGAAGACCAATTAAAGTATTGGGGTCTTCTCCTTCAAGCTTATCAAACAGACAGATCCCTAATCCCTCGCTTTTAAAGCTTCCAGCACAGTTATAAGGTGTTTCCGCATCACAATAGTTACTGATCTGTGTTTGGGTAAGTCGGCGAAAATAAACGTGGAACGGCACCACTTCAGTGACCGTTTTGCCGCTTTCAATGTCGAAAACGGTTAAACCAGTCAAAAAAGTCACGCGATTATTGCTAAATAGACTTAGTTGTTTAATCGCGTTTTCTTTATTATGCGGCTTTCCTAGGACCTCACCGTTGAATAGTGCAACTTGGTCTGAGCCAATTACCACACCTTTTTGATATTTTGCTATTGCTGCTTTGGCTTTTAATTCGCTCAATCTCGCTACAAGTTGCTGTGCTGATTCACCTTCGAGTGCTTGCTCGTCTACGTCCGGTGAAAAAGATGCAAAAGGAAGCATTAATTTTTTCAAAATTGACTGCCTAAATGGTGAACTTGAGGCTAGAATAAGAGGCGTTTTCATGAGATTTTTATCTTTGTGACAACATTGCCAATAGGATAATGCGCAATAACGCGAAAAACAAAGGGAAAGTGTATTTTTACTTTGACTAACACAGTAACTATCTATATGATGCAGCCCCTATGCAAAAGGTGAAAATTCCCATCACTATTGATCCATGCAGAGCAGCGCAACGTCGAGCATCCTATGACGGTGTTGTAATGCTTGAAGAACTTTCTCGATTGCAGCAAGTTGTGCGTGATCAAAATAGTGAAATAGCGGTAGATATTCATTTCAACATCGACGAACAAGGTTTGGTTGTTGTGCAAGGCAAAGTCCGAGCCCATCTAACTGTTGTATGTCAGCGTTGTAATGATGAATTAGGGTTGGATTTGGAACAAGACTTTGCGTATTCGCCAGTCGGATTAGGTGCAGAGTCGGATGATCTTCCCGAGCGTTATGATGTGTTGGAACTGGATGATGAGGGTGAAGTTAATCTAAGACAAATCGTCGAAGATGAGCTATTACTCGCGATTCCGATAGTCCCGACGCATGATGAAGCACTGTGTTCTTATTCTGATAAGCCAAAGAGCTTTGGTGAAATTGAAGCAGAAGATAGCAAACCAAATCCATTTGAAATTTTGAAACAACTTAAGAAAGATTCTTAGGAGAAGGCTAATGGCGGTACAAAAAAGCAAGAAGTCACGCGCACGTCGTGGTATGCGTCGTTCACACGATGCGATCAGTGGACCAGCTCTAACTGTAGATCAGGTTTCTGGCGAGACTCATCGTCGTCACCACGTGACTGCTGACGGTTACTACAAAGGCGTTAAAGTAATTTCTAAGTAAGAGATTACTTTATGCTAACCGATCTAACCATCGCGTTAGATATGATGGGGGGCGATTACGGCCCCCGTTCATCTATCCCCGCAGCTATCGCTGCCGTGCTTAAGCACCCAAATCTAAATCTAATTCTGTGTGGTAATCAGCAAGTTATCGAAAGCGCTTTAACTAAAGCGAGTATGCTAGACCATCCAAGACTCAAAATTAAACACTGTAAAGAGGTCGTCACTAACAGCTGTGAACCTGCCTCAGCACTGAGAAATAAAAAACAGTCTTCAATGCGTGTTGCGCTTGATTTGGTGAAATCTGGTGAAGCGCAGGCTTGTGTTAGCTCAGGAAATACAGGTGCGCTCTTTTTTATGGCCCACTATGTGTTAAAAATGTTGCCTGGTATTAAGCGCCCCGCATTAATTTCAGCCGTTCCAACAGAGAAAAAACAACCCGTTTATTTGCTTGATCTTGGTGCGAATGTGCATTGTGATCCTGAAACCCTCTATCAGTTTGGTATTATGGGCTCAATCGTTGCGGGAGAAGCATTAAATATTCCTTCACCTAAAGTGTGTTTGCTAAATATTGGCTCTGAAGAAATCAAAGGCCATGATGGTATCAAGCAAGCTGCAAAATTAATGAAATCCTCATCTGTTATTAATTATCAAGGCTATTGTGAGGGGAGCGATATGTTCTCTGGCAAAGCCGATGTGATAGTGTGTGAGGGGTTTGTCGGCAACGTCGCCTTGAAAACCTGTGAAGGGATTGCCAAACTCATCATGCATAAGTTTAGCAAAGCGTTAAAAAAGCACTTTTTTTATAAAGCGTTGGCCTTTTTACTTCGACCCGTTATAAAAAAATTGTATAGAAGGGTGAACCCCGACCAGTATAACGGCGCAAGTCTGGTAGGATTGCGCGGTATTGTTGTGAAAAGTCACGGAAATGCCACAACGAAGGCATTTTTAGCCGCGATTGAAGAAGCTGCGCAAGAAGTACAACGTAAGATCCCTGAAAAGATCCAAGCGGTGTTTGCTCAGGTCGACACAGAAAAACAACCGTCAGGTCCGCATCCCTAACACTGCTAAGTGACATGAGGACGTGGCGACAACAGAGAAAATAAGAGCACAATATGTCACAAAAAATCGCATTATTTTTCCCAGGACAGGGCTCACAAAGCGTGGGCATGTTATCTGAATTATTAGCATCTTCTGATATCGTTAAAGCGACTTTCGCTGAAGCGTCAGAAGCATTAGGCTACGATCTAGCCGAACTTGTGCTAAACGGTCCTGAAGAAGAATTAAACCAAACGCACCGTACTCAGCCGGCATTATTAACCGCAAGTGTTGCTATCTTTAGAGCATGGCAAGAGAAAGGTGTTGAAGCTGAATTGACACTAGCAGGCCATAGTTTAGGTGAATACTCTGCATTAGTATGTGCAGAAGTATTAACACTTGCAGATGCGGTTAAGTTAGTTGAAAAACGTGGTTTATACATGCAAGAAGCCGTTCCCGCTGGTACGGGTTCTATGGCAGCAATTATAGGTTTAGATGATGAGGTAATTGCTAAAGTTTGTGCCGAATCTGCACAGGGTGACGTTGTTTCCCCGGTAAACTATAATTCACCTGGTCAAGTAGTCATTGCGGGTCACGTTGAAGCAGTAAATAGAGCTTCTCAAGCGTGTAAAGAAGCAGGAGCTAAGCGTGCATTACCGCTTGCTGTCAGCGTTCCATCTCATTGCGCATTAATGAAACCTGCCGCTGATAAATTAGCCAAAGACCTTGAAGCACTTGTATTTTCAGAGCCAAAGTTTGATGTGATCAACAATGTTGATGTTACTGTTGCTAAAGATGCAGCAGCAATAAAAGATGCGCTTATTCGTCAGCTTTACAGTCCTGTGAGATGGACTGAAACCGTACAAGCGGTTGCGAAAGAAGGTGTTACAACAACTTTTGAGTTCGGCCCTGGTAAAGTGATTTCGGGTCTTGTCAAACGTATCGACCGCTCAGTGTCGTGCGTGTCAGTAAATGATTTAGCTGCCATTGCAGCAGCAGAATAATAATGAGAGTTATATGAGTAATTTATTTTCTTTAGAAGGTAAGGTAGTACTAGTAACAGGTGCTAGCCGTGGCATTGGTAAATCAATTGCTAACGCTTTGGTTGCGCAAGGCGCAAAAGTTGCAGGCACTGCAACGAGTGAGTCTGGTGCAGAGCGTATCTCTGAGTATCTAGGCGAAAATGGTAAAGGTTATGCGCTAAACGTGACAGATGTCGACTCAATCGCAGCAACTTTAGATGCAATCAAAGCAGAATTAGGTGATATCGATGTGTTGGTAAACAACGCTGGTATCACTCGCGATAACTTGCTGATGCGCATGAAAGATCAAGAATGGGATGACATCATCGATACTAATTTATCATCTATTTTCCGCTTATCAAAAGCCGTACTTCGTCCAATGATGAAGAAGAAAAATGGCCGTATCATTAACATTGGCTCGGTAGTGGGCACTATGGGTAATGCGGGTCAAGCTAACTATGCTGCTGCAAAAGCGGGTGTAATTGGTTTTACAAAATCATTGGCGCGTGAGGTTGCATCTCGTGGTATTACGGTAAATACTGTAGCACCGGGCTTCATTCAGACAGATATGACGGATGAGCTAACTGATGAGCAAAAAGCAGCGACTTTGGCGAATGTACCAGCAGGTCGTTTAGGCCAACCAGAAGAAATCGCTGCAGCTGTGGTTTATTTAGCGTCAGATGCGGCAGCTTATGTTTCTGGCGAAACTTTGCACGTAAATGGTGCGATGTACATGGTTTAACCCGCTAAGATCACAAATCAATTGAAATTTTTGTGATCTTGTCGACAACGTACTTGAAATCGTCGCGAAAATAGGCGATAAAAAGATTCAAAGCTTTGTAACAGGTTTGACCAGAAAAAAAAGTACGGGTCAATCCTTGAATCCCAGAATGATGCGTCGTAAACTGCGCCGCAATCTGAAAATTAACGCAGTAGCGTTTAAATAAAGGAAAGAAGAATGAGCGACATCCAAGAACGCGTAAAGAAAATTATTGTTGAACAACTAGGTGTTAAAGAAGAAGAAGTTAAATCAGAAGCGTCTTTCGTTGATGATTTAGGTGCTGATTCTCTAGACACTGTTGAGCTTGTAATGGCGCTAGAAGAAGAGTTCGATACAGAGATCCCTGATGAAGAAGCTGAGAAAATCACTACTGTTCAGGCAGCTATCGACTACGTTACTGCTCACGCTGAGTAACTAGCTTTTCTATTAGGGCAGCACTCGCTGCCCTAACTCTTTCTAGACCCCCCAATTATTATAATAATCCCTTTTTGGAGGACACCGTGGCTAAACGTCGAGTCGTAGTAACTGGCTTAGGTATGTTGACGCCGCTGGGTAATGATGTTGCATCTACCTGGCAGGGCTTATTAGAAGGCCGTAGTGGCATTCGCAATATCACGCATTTTGACACAGAAGGTTTCGGAACTAAGTTTGCTGGTTTAGTTAACGACTTTGATGTCACTGAGTATATTTCCCCTAAAGATGCTAAAAAAATGGATGTTTTCATCCAGTATGGTATCGCTGCAGGTGTACAGGCTATAAAAGACTCAGGTCTTGAAGTTAACGAAGAGAATGCCGCAAGAGTTGGTGTAGCCATTGGCTCTGGTATAGGTGGTTTGACGCTAATTGAAGAAAACCACGTTAAACTATTAAATAGTGGCCCACGCAAGCTTTCTCCGTTTTACGTACCTTCTACCATTATCAATATGATTTCTGGCCACTTGTCTATCATGCATGGCTTAAGAGGTCCAAATATTTCGATTGTTACTGCATGTACAACTGGCCTTCATAATATCGGCCATGCGGCCCGTATGATTGCATATGGCGATGCGGATGCGATGGTAGCTGGCGGTGCTGAAAAAGCGTCAACCCCAATTGGTATGGGCGGTTTTAGTGCAGCTCGTGCGCTTTCTACGCGTAACGATGATCCGCAAGCGGCTTCTCGCCCTTGGGATAAAGACCGTGATGGTTTTGTGCTAGCTGATGGAGCCGGTGTGATCGTACTGGAAGAGTATGAGCATGCGAAAGCTCGTGGTGCGAAGATTTACGCTGAACTGGTTGGCTTTGGTATGAGTGGCGATGCATATCATATGACGTCGCCACCAGAAGATGGTGCTGGCGCTGCACAAGCCATGGTTAATGCATTGAATGACGCAGGGATCAATGCAGAGCAGGTTGGCTATATCAATGCACACGGTACTTCCACTCCGGCGGGTGACGTTGCAGAGACGCATGCTGTAAAGTCGGTATTTGGTTCTGCGGCAAAAGATGTAATGGTGAGCTCGTCTAAATCAATGATGGGCCACTTACTTGGTGCTGCGGGCTCAGTTGAATCAATTATTTCGATTCTTGCACTGCAAGACCAAAAAGTAACGCCGACCATTAACTTAGATAACCCAGATGAAGGTTGTGATTTAGACTACGTGCCTCATACTGCCCGTGATGCCAAGCTAGAGTACACTTTGTGTAATTCTTTTGGCTTCGGTGGAACAAACGGTTCATTGCTATTTAAAAAGGTGTAGATCAGCCTTAGTAATCTAATAGCAAAGTAGGTTATGATAAAAAAGCTCGGCAATGCCGAGCTTTTTTATGTTGTGAATACCCTTAAAAGGAAAGCGATGTGGATAATCAGCAGCTTTTTTCTAACACTGACAGAGGATTGGCCTATGGAGACGGTTTTTTTACCACTGCGTTAGTCCGTGATGGAAATATTGACTTGTGGCCACTTCACAAGGCGCGATTGACATTGTGTCAGCAGCGCTTGGACTTTCCCGAGTTACGATTAGATAAAATTGAGTCTTTAGCTCAAGAGCAAGTTAAAGATAAAGCGGAAGCGGTGCTAAAGATCCTTATCACTCGAGGGTGCGGGGGCCGCGGTTACCAAGCTCCTGAGACGCCTCAGCCAAGTGTGAGTATTCAGGTCTTACCTTTTCCTTCACACTATAAAACATGGCAGCAAAATGGGATTGAGGTCGCATTAAGCCGAGTTAAACTGGGTATTCAGCCATTACTAGCTGGATTAAAGACACTGAATCGGTTAGAACAAGTACTTATTAAACAAGATGCACAGACATTGGTTTGCGACGATGTTATTGTGATGGATATCAATGATATGGTGATTGAAGCGTCAGCGGCAAATATCATCATGATTAAAGAAAACAAGCTGTATACACCAGATCTTAGTGGCTCAGGCATTAAAGGCGTATTCTTAACCGCACTTGAAAGTAGGCATGATATTAGGGTCAAAAAAATTGCTTTTGACGAGTTAAAAGCAGCTGATGGCGTATTTATTTGTAATAGTTTAATGCAGTTGGTACCTGTAGTAAGAATTGAGAATAAACATTTCGATATCGCCTACTTACATGAATTGAAAAGGCGATTTTTAGGGAAGTAATATAAATGAAAAAACTGTTTATCATAGTCGCATTTTTGATAGCAGCAGCGTCCTGGTGGTTATCTCAGCAAATAAATAAGGTTAAATTTGAACCACTTAATATCTCTGAGTCATTAGTTGAGATAAAGGCTGGGCAAACATTTAATCAGCTCTGTCAGCTATGGCAGCGTAGCGGGGCATTATCTAACTGCTTTCCTTATCAACTTTATAGTAAGTTAGAGCCTAAGTTATTCGCGTTACAAGCGGGCTTTTACGATCTTAAAGGGCTAACTGTGCTGGATGCCATCAGCAAAATTAGTCGTGGAGAGCAACACAACTTTAGCTTTACAATCATTGAAGGGATGCCCATTTGGGAAGTCAAAAACAAGCTCCTTAGTGCCCCTTACTTAACGCAAGACATTGATAAGCTGGCAGCACAACTGAATATAGCGCAAAGTTCAGCTGAAGGGTGGTTGTACCCCGACACCTACCATTACCATGGAAATGACTCAGCGCTGCGCTTACTTAAACGCGCCCATACCAAAATGCAGAGTGTGCTTGAGCAGGAGTGGCAAAACAGGATGCCAGATCTTCCTTTAAACACGCCTTATGAAGCCTTGATCTTGGCTTCGATTATTGAGAAAGAAACGGGCGTAGTCGCAGAAAGAGATAAAGTAGCCTCCGTTTTTATCAATCGCTTACGTAAGGGCATGCGTTTACAGACAGATCCAACCATTATTTATGGTATTGGTGAGCACTTTGATGGTGACATTAAACGTGAAGATATCCGTAAAAAGACGCCATATAATACCTATCGGATTGATGGCTTACCACCGACCCCCATTGCAATGCCGTCTCGTGCTGCTATCCATGCGGCACTTAATCCCGCAACAACCGATTATTTTTATTTTGTTGCGTCAGGAGATGGTGGGCACCACTTTTCGAAAACATTGTCTGAGCACAATAAAGCGGTGAAGAAATTTATTTTGAAACAGTGACTTTGAAAGATAGCTGGCGTTGAAGAGAGGGCTAGCTCTCTCGTTACTCTCTATTACAACATAAAATATTCTTTAATACCCGCCAATACGCTAGATACCGCAACGGAAGCTAAAATAAGTCCCATTACTCGGCTGACGATACTTGCGCCACTATCACCAATCCATTGGTGAATTTTTGTCGCAACCAGTAAAAATAGCAACACGATAGCCAATACGCTGAGCATAATAAGCGATGTTTGGAGTTGTTCAAATACATTGTTTTCGCTGTTTTTAGTAAGCAAAACGGCAGCCAACATTGCCCCTGGGCTTGCGATCGAAGGCATTGCTAAAGGGAAAATAGCGGTGTCTGATGCTTTACTGTCTAACTTAATCTCTTCACTTGGCTTACCCTCGCCAAAAATCATTGTCATGGCAAAGATGAAAAGTACGATGCCGCCAGCAATCGCAAATGCAGGTAAAGGAATACCAATGGCATTTAAAATAATTTCGCCAGCAATAATAAAAAACAGTAACACAATGGCAGCAACCAGTGTTGCCTTAACCGCTATTTTTCGTTTTGTAGCAATATCAAAGCCAGTAGTGGTTGCGATAAATACCGGAATGGTGCCAATGGGGTCGATGACCGCAAAGAAAAAAATGAACGTTGAGATATATTGTTCCATAGTTTCCTATTATGAAATAAAGGTTGTTCACAAATTATACCAGTTGTATTAAGTAAATGATCTATCTTGAAGCGGGGAAATAGCTTTAGTAGCAAGGCAAAATTTTGCTATTTAGTTGTTCTAAATGAGAATTTTTAACGAAGCTAATATGCTATTTCACCCTTCAAATTGATTAGAGAATTAATTCAATTGGTATTACTTATGGTAGGCCATTTGTTATAGGCCAACATCAGATAATATCACTGCTTTCATGACCTGACTCTGAATGCTTGCTCAACTATTTTTTGCATTCATGGTAAGTACCCAAGCCACCGCATCGTTGTAGTTCTCGAAGTTCTTAATCGCTAAGCCGTGCTTGTCAGCAAATGCTTCAATTAATCCACTTTTGGTGTCTGAGGGAGAAATAACTCGGGCTAGGGTGATCCCATCAACAAATTGATTGAGCTTTTGTAAAACGCTTAGTACGCTTGGGTAGTCGTAAGTGATATGTAATTGAGATACGTCGATAACCAGACCCTTTAGCTGATTCGACTTAAGTGCAAGTCCTAAGTTTTTATACATCTCGATGATATTGGCTTCCACGCATTCCCCGTATGCGGCTGCGTGGATAAGTTTCTCTTTACTATCAACTGTTGCTCTATAAGAGAATTTCGCCATGCTCTATTGCACCCTTTATGCTTATAAATAAAAGGATAGTTCAATTAGCTGGCGATACCAATTTCAAAAAGCGCACTGAGCTAAAGCGGCTCATTATTTGTCCGAATCCGAGGCCTGTTATGTCGTTATGTAAGCTCTTCAGCTACCTCTGCAATTTTTTGTCTCAACCAAATATGACTTGCATCACGGTGTAATAACGGGCTCCAAATCATATCTAACTCAAACGGTGGAATTGGGAAAGGTGGCTCTAGCACGGCTAAAGTCGGATCATCACGATAGATATTCGCGGCTTTCGATGGCAATGTTGCAATTAAGTTCTGCTCTTTTGCTAAGTGAATTGCAACGTGATAATTACGCGTAAAAGTCGCGATGTTTCGGTGTTTTCCAAAGTGTGCAAGCGCCTCGTCAACCCAGCCAAGCTTCTGTACATCTGCGGGATCCATTCCGACCCCAACACCAAATCCTGTTTTGCTTACCCAAATATGGCGAGACTTTAAATAGGCATCAAGCGTAAAGTTGGTAATAACTGGGTTGTCGGATTTTACGAGGCAGCAAAAACTATCCTTCCAAATTCGTTTGTGGTGGAACGATTGCGGTAAGTTTTCGAAGCGGTTAATTGCCATGTCTACCTTGCCATTTTCCACATCATGGAATGTAACATCACTCGGCGTGAGAATATCAAGGGTCGTATCTGGGGCTTCTTCATGGAGTTTATTCAGGAGTTTCGGTGCAAGTGTACTCGCGGCATAGTCACTGGCCATAATTCGAAATACTCGATTACTACTCGCTGCCTCAAACTCTCTGTTAGGGGCTAAGGTTTCCTCTAAAGTCATAAGTATGCCACGGATCACAGGCTGCAGCTCAAGTGCGCGCTCTGTCGGCACCATGCCTTCGCTGGTACGTACTAAAATAGGGTCATTAAAGAGGTTTCTGAGGCGCTTAAGACCATTACTCATTGCTGGCTGGGTAATACTTAATTGATTTGCGGCACGTGTTACGTTGCATTCTCGAAGCAAGGTATCGAGGTAAACCAGCAGGTTAAGGTCAATTTTACTAATGTTCACTCAGTTTTCCTTTATATTATTCTTCTTTTTTGGCATCTTGGAGAAAACGATTTTCACGTGGATAAGGGTAAATATGTCTTACGACTCTCTCACGAATATCTCGTTGTGCTTGCTGCCAAAACAACACCTCAGCCAAATCAGCATGATGGCGCAGAAACATTTCCTTTAGTGTAGGATTTGTCAGAACAAATGTACACAACTGTTCAGGAAAGACGTCTTGTGGCGCGCTGGAAATATCCGCAGAGTCATACATATTATCAAGCCCTTGTTTTGGCAGTGCTCTAAAGTTCATTTCCGTGAGATATTGTACTTCATCATAGTCATAGAAAATAACTCTATGATGTTTGCTCACGCCAAAATTTTTTAACAGCATGTCACCTGGAAAAATGTTTACAGCGAGCATTTCTTTAAGCGCATAGCCGTAATCTCTAATAACTTGCTCGCACGTTTCTTCATCGGCTTGCTGTACAAAGAGGTTGAGCGGTGTCATACGGCGCTCAATATACAAGTGTTTTATCACCATATTGTCCCCCTCAATACGTATACTTTGAGAGATAGAGTCTAGTAATAGCTGATAAAGAGCTGGAGAAATACGTGCAAGTGGGATCACCACATCGGAATATTCAATCGTATCTGCCATTCTACCTACACGATCGTGGCGTTTTACGAGTTGGTAGCGCTCTAAAACGGTTGCTTTTGTAAATGGCTTACTTTCTGGAAATTGGTCACGGATCACTTTAAAAACATAGGGAAAACTTGGCAGAGTGAATACCATCATCACCATACCGGGTGTACCTGGTGCGACTTCAAACTGTTCTTCAGAATTCGCTAAGTGGTGTAAAAACTCACGATAAAATTCGGTTTTTCCCTGTTTATGAAAGCCGATGGCATTATAAAGCTCAGCCTTTGTTTTATTTGGCATGAGTTGATTTAAAAACTTAACTAACGCAGATGGGGCATGGGTCTCTACTAAAAAGTAAGCACGCGCAAAACCAAAAATCACCCGCATTTGTGAGCTGTTGGTAAGTAGCGCATCGATCAGTAAGCCCCCTGTTTGTGCGTGTAATACCGAGATGATAAACGGCTGTACACCAGATTTAGATACCACTCGGCCGACAATATAGGCACCTTTATTACGATAGAAAGGTGCGCTGAGGATATCGAAGCGCATTAAGTGCGCCTGATGATGCGTGTTAGGTGCTTGTTTAAGAAACGCCTTAACGAGTAGTCGAATATCTCTATCTAAATCTTCAAATTCACAATGAAAGTCAATGTGTTCGATGATTTTTTTGATGGTTGGCTTCAGACCATTGACGACTGGGAAATAACTTCGATACTCAGCTTCTACAGGGAGCGATGTGGCGTTAGCAAGTTGGGTTTCAACAAAAATGAAGTCACTATTGTAATATCGGCGATGAAAAAGACGACAAAAAACTGAATTATAGAAAGTTTCAGCAAGCTCTGGTTGAGGGTGAAAGGTGAGGCGTTCAAGGTAAGCCTGTTTTACTTGATACCATAGCGATTCATTCAGTTGCGTCGAGCCATAGAGTTGTATCAACTTCTGTGCGGTCTCATCAACTTTACTGTCGTATTGGCTGATCCTCGCTTTACTTATTCTTTCTATCTCTCCCCAATTTTGCGAAGCAAAAGCGATAGGTGCCAATTTGGTAATTTCCACAAATGCGTGATAGTGGTTTTGGAAACCTGATAAAATTCGCTCCGCCAATTGCTGTGCTTGCATCTACATCCCTCATAAATTATCCACGCTGAGTGGTTTCACTTTACAAGGTAATGTAGAAAAAGTCATCTGGTAATACCAGTTCTACCAATTCGCTTAATTCTTATTATCAAACTTGGCGTACTTATTGATAAAGCGTGATCCTCCAAAGCAATCAATGTGGTGATATTACTCGTATGCTTTTAGCTGCTTTTCTAATTTTGAAATCTCTTTTTCTAGGCTCTTTATCGCTTTAGCATGTGCCTTATTAATGGCTTTTATTTCTTTTTTAACTTGCCTGACGACCTTTTTGCGCCTGTCTTCGTTCATCAGCTTAGTTAACTTATCTTGTTGCTCTCTAACCGCGGTATCTCTTTTACGGTTGAGCATGGCTTTTTCATGGTGCTTGGCTCTAAGTGCACGCTTTGTTCTTTTTGCAATTTGGTTACGTTCCAAATTATTTAGCGTTTTATAATGCTGTTCTGAGGGAGCCGAGGCTTTAGGATCGGATGTGGTTATCGTATGCTGGGCCGCATTAGCCGAGCAGGGGAATTGGCTAAAAACGATGCCTCTGTCGGTGGTACATTTGTAGTAGTGCACCGTTGTTGTTGCGAAACTAGGTGAGCAGATAAAAATCAGTGTAAGTAATTTAAGATACAATTGCATCTGGCATCCTTGCAGTAACAGTCAATATCTAGTTAAACATAGATGAGATCTAGCTTTGTTCAAGGTTACTGTGCTTCAGGAGCCGTGAATTTTTTTAATGTCTTAATACTTTGGATTAAAAATGGAATATCTAAATTACCGTTCAAAACAAAGCCCTCCTTCGCTGACATCTGCTTGAAGCTACCATCTTGATTGACTAAGGTGATTTTGTCTTTTTTGAAGGCAACTAAGACACCCTGCGTAAAGTTAACGCCTTCTGCATGAGAGCGAGTTTTAATGTTCGATGCCAGCATACTTTGTTGAGCAAGGGAGTCGCAGCCTAGATAAGAGCTTAACAGGGTGTAGGTGATGTCATTGGGCTGCACAAGACCAGAAGCCTGAGCAAACAGTTCAATATTCGTTACCGCAGAACTGGTTAATACCGTCGCTTGCTGTGCACTAATATCAATTACTACGAACGGCTTTGAACTATCAATGTCAATTTCGTCGCTTACTTCAACGATTGTTAATTTACTTGCTTGATGAGAAGGAACAAAAGAGAACTCGCCGCTAGCATTAACACTCATTAAGTCATTATTAATTGACCATATCGGAACTTGCTGCTGCAGCATGACAGACTCTTTATAATAACTCGGTAGACCGTATATCAGGCTGAATAGCGCATCGCTGCTATTTCCTGCACGTAAAACAGAATCCATTCGGAACACGTTATTTTTACCGTTGCTCTGAAGTGCTGTTGCTGTTTTTTGGAACAGTGCCTGATCTGTATACGCATAAATATAGATAGGTTGCTCACCAGTATCTTTCTTTTCTTTGCATACCGCCGAAATTACAGGGGCTTTGTATTTTGAATGCGTATCACCAATGCTTAGTGAGTGCGCTTCCTCATACTGCTCGATATCAAGTAAATCGTGTCTGGCGAGTAAGCTCTTTGCGGTTGTAGGATAAGAGAGGGGTAATACATTATCTTGCTTAGTGATATCGAAAAAGGCATTCGCATCAGCCCAAATGTGCAGGCTGTGGCTTAGCGCAAAGCAGGTTACAATGGTGCCCGTTGCATAACGAGGAAATTTATAGGACTTAAGCTCAGCCAAATGACGCCAAGCATAATTGCCTGCGAGTAGTTCAAAAGTGAGCACCAGTCCAAGTATTGCAATGGTAATGATGAGATTAACTAGGGATGATCCGACTAAGGTTTCCCACAATAAAACAAAAATATCGGAAAGCGAAGCTGGGTTTATATGGTAGCCAAGTTGTAGGTAAACAAAGGCATCTACTGTTAGTACAACAATACCAACCGAGGCAATAATTGCAGCCATCCCGCGAATATGTCGCGGGTAAGGGAATATTAAACTAAGCGGAAAGATAGTTAATACAAACGCACAAAAAGTGATAAAGCTGGTATGGCTTATCCACGTGATCAGCATATAAAACCAACCGACAAAGGTACTTGGCGCTTTGTCGGCGAACAAATAAACTGAGCTAATCAATAAAACCAAGCCAATGTTGGCAAAGGTAAACCAGTGTCCCCAGCTGAGTAATTGACTTGCTTTTGATGAAAAAGGGCTGTGCGGTGTAAGATTCATTCCGTTACTTTACTGATTGTGTAAGTGCTTTGGCAAAATTTTCGGCAACAGATTGTCTCTTACTCTCTGGAACATGTTCTTTTAGAATGTGCGTGATAGAATTACCCAAACACATTAAGCTGAGATCAACTGGTGCGTTTTGCGAGCTTAATACATTAACTAATTGGTCAACAATTTCTTCTACTTGTTTATTGGAATACTTTGATTGGATAGGCATCAGTTGGTTCAATTTATAAAAGCAATAATTTTTACATTTTAACATTAGAGGCGTGAAAAACAAAGATGAGCGTTGAGGTAAAAAAACTAGTTGTTCACTATGTAGACAAACAAGACGAAGATACCGAAATACATCTACGTGATGATGAAATGCAAATCAATGACAAAGTTAATGTTTTCATTGAACAATTGCATCATGCCTACAATGGCAAACCGGGTAAAGGGTTCTGTGCTTTTAGCGGCGAAAAAAGCAGTGTGGTCGCGTCTGCGATGCAGAGTTATAGAAATAATGAGCTTAACTTTTGGAATTTAACCCAAGAAGCAACCAATGTGCTTAAAGAAGAGCTTAATAAATATGCATTTCATGAAACTGGGTATTTAGTGTTTTGTCATTATCAGTATGTTGCCAGCAATTTTATTATGATTGCACTGATTAATATTAAAGAACATTATACAATTACCTCAGACTTAGACTTATCCGCAGCAAAACACTTAGATATTTCACGTATGCAATTGGCTGCGAGAATCGATTTAGATGCATGGGATACGGCCGCAGAAGAAAACCGTTATATTTCCTTCATTAAAGGGCGCGCGGGTCGAAAAGTTGCTGATTTCTTTTTAGATTTTCTTGGTTGTGAAGAGGGGATAGACCCTAAACAGCAATCGCAAACTATGTTACACGCGGTTGAGGATTATTTGTCTACACAGCAATATGAAAAGTCTGAAAAGGACGACATTCGCAAGGAGATTTTTGATTACTGTAACGACTGTGTTTCAAGCGGCGAGGACGCGGATGTCAATACACTGTCTGAGACGCTTTCTAAGTCTTCAGACGTAAAGTTTGAAGATTTTTATAAAGAGCAGGGCTACGAGCTAGAAGAAAGTTTTCCTGTCGATAAAAAGACGGTAACGAGTATGGTGAAATTCTCCGGGCTTGGCGGTGGAGTAAGCGTTGGCTTTGAGCGTAAGCATTTGGGGGAGCGGGTTATTTATGACGCTACGAGCGATACGCTCACGATTAAAGGTGTGCCGCCTAACTTGAAGGACCAAATTGAACGTTATTATAATAATGACGAATCTTAGTTTATAAAAAGCAGCGAAAGCTGCTTTTTTGTTCCCATTTCATCCCTTTTTCTGCAAATATTTTTATCAATTTGCTGCTTTTGCTAGCATTTTTTTAAATTTAACTATACTTGCAATGTAGTACTTGTAGAACAAGCAATTGGGATGAATCATAATGAAGATGAAACTAGCTTTAGGTTGTACCCTTTGCCTTGCCTGTTTTTCAGGGCATGCAGAGGTTAACTTTTCCGGATTCGCAAGTATCAATGCAGGTAAGGTGCTGAGTGGAAGCGGTGTTCCACAATTCGGAATAAACGATCCAATATTTCTTGCCGATTATCCTATCGTCAGTGTTTACGACGAGGATATCTCATTTGAACCTGAAACACTGATGGGTCTTCAATTTAGTGCTGATCTAACCGAAGGCTTAAGCGTTACTGGCCAGATTGTTGCGCGCGGCGCAGATGATTTTGATGCAAAGTTTGAATGGGCTTATTTGTCCTATGAGATTAATGAGAATTGGACTTTTCAAGCAGGTAAAAAGCGCTTACCGCTATTTTACTATTCCGACTTTTATGATGTGGGTTACGCCTATATCTGGATGCGTGCACCCGCGGACAATTACACCTGGCAAATCTTTAATTACAATGGCATCAATATGCTCTACAGCGGCAGTGTAGGCGACTGGTCATTAAGCGGGAATATATACGCTGGTAAAGAAGACGATGATGACAATAAGCTGTTGAGTGAGTTTTTCTTTCAAGAGCCAACTAGAGAAATCTGGAAAGACATCTTAGGTGGTGTAATTCAAACCAGTAATGATTGGCTTGAAGTGCGTTTAACTCACATGCGTTATACCAACCAGAGATATCGTTCAGGAGAGCCCGTCTTATGGGAGGGGAGTGATGAACGAGATGGTAAGTTTTACGGTTTGGCAGTAAATGCAGACTGGGGAAATTTCTTTATTTTATCAGAGCTAAATCGGTTGGATTTGGATGGCGATCTAGACACTAAGATGCTGACATTGGGTTACCGCTTTGACAATATCACGCCATTCGTATCCTACGCAGATTTTGAAGGGGAGGGCGAGGATGCTGAAAGCCATGAAACCACTTCGTTTGGAGTACGTTGGGATTTCCATTCCTCCGCCGCTTTTAAGATTCAGTACGATGAGGTGGAGGATAACTCCGTTGGTCTAGCGGTCGCGGGTGATAGTAAAGCCATTACAATTGGCATCGACATGGTATTTTAAGGAGAGAAGCATGAAAAAATTATTTTTACTTACTCTACTTTGCAGCTCGTTTAGTTGCCTCGCCGTGGATGTCATTGTCAATCCAGCCAATACTTCTACACTTGATGAAAACGAAATTAAGCAAATTTTTATCGGTAAATCAAAGTCATTCTCCGATGGCTCTAAAGCACTTCCGATAACGCAGGCTGATGGCTCGGCGGTAACAGATGAGTTTAATGAAAAGGTGCTTAACAAGTCATCGAGTCAGCTTAAAGCTTATTGGTCAAAATTAGTATTTACTGGAAAAGGGACACCGCCAAAAGAAGCTGCGGATGATGCTGAGGTACTTAAACTCGTTGCGAGTAACCCTAATTTAATTGGCTTTGTATCTTCAGGAGCCGCAGATGGCAGCGTTAAAGTGGTGAAATCATTTTAGAAAGAGAAGAAAGGCCCTTTAAAAGGGCCTTTCTTTAGATTTTGCTATCAATAATTAACATTGCCAGCTTTTTGCTTAGCATTTTCGCTGACTTTGCTTCAGCATTGGACTTAGCCATGTTTTCAAAACTAGACGCTGCTTTTATTTGTGCAGATACATGCGCCTTTTCTTTATCGTTTTCCATGAGTGTTAAGTTCGAGTTGGCAAAAACATAATAAGTGCTGTTTTTCTTTACGTCTTCGAAATCTACGCTAAAGTCAATTTGAAAGTCTGCACTTTGTTTTTCACCCACAACAGTAAGACCTTGCTTAGTCAAGCTTTCGGCTAACTGGTTGCGGATAGACTCCTGCCCCCAAAGCTTTGATGAAATACTAAAAGTTAATGACTGAATAAAATCATTCAGCATTTTGTTTTTGTCACTCACAGAAGTTGGTATGACAATACTGCCGCCGCCTAATTGCCTGTGATATTCGTTTGCTTTACGCCTTTTGGCAATTAGTCGTTTAATTGCCATCGCTTCTTTTAATTTTTCTGAATTGGTCAGTGCCGAAATCGTCGCGTTACTGATCTCTTCATCAAGCTGTCTAATATCAAGCTCAGCGTGCATTCTTGACTCAACCTTGTTAAACGAGGCAAGGGCATAGGCCGTTTTTTGCTCTGAGGAGTAAAACTCCTGCTCAATATTGATCCCCTGTAATTGTATGCTTGGGACTCGAGAATATAAAATCTCATCCACTCGATACGAAAAATCGCCATTAGCCTGGCTTTGAGCAACTTGTGTCGTTCCTTCTATTTCTACATTTAACTGTTTGGCAATCGCCAATCTTGCTGCCTCTTGGGCAGCAAGCTTGGCTTCTGTCCTATCTACAATATGACTCGCTGAACCAACGCCATAAACAAGGTAATCGGAACTCGGCTGCTGTATGGTCCAATTGGGTAAGCTATCTTCCTTTGCAATAGCCTGCTTTGTAGACTGACAAGCAGATAAGCCAAGTAGAATACACAAAGATAACGCTAGGCGCTTAGAAACCATACCCGCTGCGCTCTTGAAGTTTTTGAATTTTCTTCTGTCCATTCCACACCTCTCGGTTAGTCGTCATGTCTATTAGTCGAAGGTCTACTTGATAGAAAGTGACTCGACTGCCACCTTGTTCATCAACAAATGAGTTAATTGTGCCGGATAGTGCATAATCAGCACCTTGTTCTTGACCGATCTCATTACGAGTTTCTAGGCTTGAATTGAGCTCTTGGTCTCGTCTTTCCTCACGAATTTCATCCCGTACATAGCGGTTTGCGACGAAGTCAGCTTGCCCGCTTCGCAATATGGCGCGCTTGAGGTCATTCAAAAAGGTGTCAACTGCAATATGCTGATGCGACTTGTTACGAACAGATTGAATAATGATAGCGGGTCGAGTGCCTTCTTTGGCACGGTGTTCACGTACCCAAGGGAAACCGAGCATATCGCTTATCATTGCTTCAGCAACTAACTGAGAGTCTTTGGCATTCCATTTATCTGAAAGCGCTATTTCTTCATTGGTGTCCACACGACTCACTTTGGTTGTTGAGGAACAACCTGTCATCGCTGCGCTAGACACGATGAGCATCGGGACAACTAATTTAACTGCAAATTTAGGCTTCATGTATTCAGTCCATGTTAGTTAAAGATGATAAATAATGTTGTTTTTCCGGTTCAGCTACACTGGTGAAAGTACGAATGTGGCTGATCAAAGGCGCACTTCGACCCAGCGGAATATCTTGCATGATCACTCTACCAGTTCTCAATTGGGTTTGTAATTGAAGATGACTGGTATCTTTAGGTAATTTCACCCGCGCAATTCGAATCTCTCGCGGCAGTGATTGCCATTGTCTAGTATCTGCCGCTGCTGTAATGGCATTGGTGACAGAAGTTGTCAATTGAGCAAGCCCTGCCAAAAGCGTGTTCTGCTGGATGCCAACTTGCTTTATAGCCTGACTTGCTGTGACTGCTTTTAACACTTCTCGAGAAATAGCGGTGTAAATTTCCATATTGGCATTACCTAGCGCGTCATACAGTGTGAGTAAGTTTACCGAATAAAAGGGGTGTAATTCTGTAAGTTTTTGTCCGTTAGCGAAAAGCGCAACATGTTGGATATTGTTCTTATGAGGTTGTAAATAGGTAACCGATATTCTACTGCCATACTTGAGTGCATCAATGACTCCTTCCTCAACGGCTTTTTGCCATAATTTATCACCGAGAGGTAGGCGTTTAGTGACCGAGCCTAATATCACATCACTAAAGTCTCCAGTTGCGTAGTTTTGGATGAGATCAAATAAACTGGTATCAGCAAACATTAAATTAAACCAAGCAAATTGCGCTTGACGTTCCTCTCGTGTACCCCAGTAGATCGGAGTGATGACAATAGCTTTTGCTTTTTCATCCGTACTTAGGTAAAGATTAAATTCTTTACGTTGAGGCGATACACCGAGACTTTGCACTAATGTAAAGTAGTTTTCTTCTTCATCAGCAACCATTCTATGCAGATCTTTTTGAGCTTGTTGGCTGGCATATTGACCTAATTTATACTGTTTGCTGAAGCCATTTTGGTACGCGCTTGCTGCTCGCTCATATTGGATCCGAGCACTATCTAACTCGCCTTGTTGCTCATATAAAATCCCGCTTAAATACTGTGCAAATGCATCGTCTTTATACTCGAGTTCACCGCTTATAAATGGTTGCTTAAAAATGGCTTTAAAAACTTGTTCAATTTCATTTCCAGTTTTTTGTTGGTCGATGTAACCACCTGTTCGTTGCTGTAATTGAGCAAGGTATAGGTCAAGCTGTCGCATCTCTATAAGTGCAGAGTCATATAAAGCAACACGATTTACAGCAGATGCGTTTGCCAGCGACACATAATTAAGTGCCATTAACGTGTGGATCATGGGCTTATGAAAAGTGCGGCCAGTGTATTTTTTGTAACTCGCGCCAGTAAAAGCAGAAAAAAGTTGGTCGCTGATGCTTACAGTGTAAGCAGCTTCTATGATTTCTTTTGCGTGGGAGAGGTGTTGATTACTTAATTCATAATGGTGTTGTAAATGAGCTAACATGCCCGATTCAAGGTAATATAATAGCTCGTCACGAGATGAGTTTTTATAGGCATAATCAATGCGTTGTTGAGCCGCAATAAAATCTCCTTGTGCTGCATATTCTATGGCCTGCTTGTTGGCTTTTGGCGTAAGATTGCAGCCGCTTAGAATCAAGCAACCTGTAAAAATTAAGAGCTTTAACATTGGTTTATGTGAATAAAGTTGGAATCGCATTCCTTGCATACTTGTTCTTATAGTGGCAGTGTTGTTTATGTTCAATCATATACTAATAAGCTAAATAGTAAAAAATTGAATTGAAAGTACTAAATTGTTAAAAATCGTTTTTACAATTTATTACTGTTAATCAATTACTTTTTTGATAGATTTTATTCCGTAAATAGGGCAATTAAGGAACCCAACATGAAAGCAAAACAACTACTCATATCAGTGGCCGTTATAGGGATGCTATCGGCTTGTAGTTCAAGTAAAGACGATGCGGCTTCGAGCCCAAGAGTTAATATTCCAGAATGGGTTCTCAATCCAACAATCGAAGACGGAATAGCGGCAGCTGATTGTGTGAAATACTCGGGCAACATTTCAATCGATCAAAAAATGGCGGTTGCAAATGCACGTCTTGCGCTAGCCCAGCAAATTGAAACTCGCGTTGAAGGCCTCGACAAGACGTTTTCGAATCGTAGCGATGTAAATGGGGATACCACCGTAGGTGCAACTTTTAGTTCTGTGTCCAAACAATTGACCAAACAAACATTAAATGGTTCTCGTATTGTTAAAGCAGATGTTATTGATATTTCTGGCGAAGATTATTTTTGTGCGTTGACGACGCTATCACCTGAACAGACCAAAGAGCTTTTCAAAGATTTGATCAAAGAAAGTAAGCGCAGTATAAATCCTCAGGATGAAAAGTTCTTATATCAAGAGTTTAAAGCTTACAAAGCGGAAAAGGATCTTGAGAAGGAAATAGCAAGGCTAACTAATTAAAGTGTGAATTTCACGCTTTAATTTTAAAAGGAATGCTTTATGCGTAAATCAGTATACTCATTTATAGTCATGGCGTTAAGTGCGCTCCCAGGAGCAATGGCAAGTCAAGCCCAGCTTTTTGAAGAGCTGTCTGCGAAAATGTCACGTTGGCAAGCGTCAGAGCCTAGTGACGAAGAACTGAGCGAGTTTGAGCAATATAAACGCCAGCAATTAAGTGAGTTTGCTGATTATGTCGAAGAGCATTTTGATGAGTACGATGCCTTTCGTGATAACGTCATCCAACAGTGGGGAGATATAACGGTTTCTGATCAAGCTGCATTTGTCACCTACAGTGATGATTTATCATCCAGAATGGTTGTCGACTTTGAAGCCAACGAACTGGTGGTCAGCGTTCGGCATGCAGCAGATGAACCAGTATCTCAGGCTCAACTTCTAGCTCTCTATAAGGAATTTATTGCGAAAGACCGAGCAGTAATTGATGTATTTAACCCTGATACGCTTGCAATAGACCAAAGTGAAACAAAGAAACGCGAAATTGATAACGCTGCTCGTGCAAAAGCATTGATTGCTGCGAAAAAACAAATAGATAGTCAATTTGAGCAACAGCAACGTTACATAGAACGCCAGACGGATGAGGCCATCATTGACGGCGAAGACACAAAATTAGCAGAGGCTAAACAGCAAGAACAACAAAAGAAGCTTGAATTACTAAAACAAAAGCGCCTGAAAAAGTTATTAGAAACTGCAAGTAATACCGAAAAAAAAGAACCTACTGTAGTATCTGAAATCGCTATTAAATTACCCAAACAGGCTGAATTTTCTAAACATCGAGCGGAACGTTATGCGAGCCAAGTGAACTCACAAGCGAAGCGCTTTGACATTGAGCCAAGCCTAATTTTTGCGGTTATGCATACCGAAAGCCACTTTAACCCTATGGCAAAATCACACATTCCTGCGTTTGGTTTGATGCAAATAGTACCAACGAGTGCCGGTGTTGATGTAAACCGCATGCTTTATAATCGTGATGAACCAATGTCAGCCCCTTATTTATATGTGACGGATAATAATATTGAAGCGGGTACGGCTTACCTTAATATCCTCGATAAACGCTATTTGAGTAAAATACAGAACCCACTAAGTCGTAAATATTGCATGATTGCGGCTTATAATACGGGAGCTGGCAACGTTGCTCGCGTGTTTAACGCTGATGACTCGAGGTCAATCACGAAAGCAGCAAAGGTGATTAATTCACTATCGCCAGATAACGTTCTAGCAGCGCTAGAAAAGGGTTTACCTTACGATGAAACCAAGCATTATCTGGATAAAGTCTTAACACGAGAAAAGCTCTATATCACGACAGAAGAGGGGGTTGCACTTACATTATAAGTTAAGTGCGTTCAAGGCATCTTCAATATCGTCGTGGCGGAATCGATAACCGGTATCGAGTAGCTTTTTTGGTACTACGCGTTGTCCATACAACAGCAATTCAGACATTTCACCATAAGCCAATTTGAGGGCAAATGGTGGCACTGTAAATAGACAAGGGCGCGAGATAGAACGTGCCAAGGCTTGAGAAAGCTGCTTATTTGAGACTGGGTTAGGTGCTGTTGCGTTAATAGCACCATAGATTTCATCATGTTTAAGAATATAGAGTATGGACTGAATCATATCATCGATATGGATCCAAGACATCACTTGATCTCCTGAACCAATAGGTCCGCCAAATCCAAGTCGGAAGGGTGGTAACATCTTTGCCAGAGCCCCTCCTGACTTTGAAAGTACGATACCAGTTCTTAATATACAGACTCGAGTTTGGGAAGATTCGGCTCTAAAAGCCGTATTTTCCCAATCTCGACACAGTCTATGCGAAAATTCATCGTGACAATCCTTAAAATCTTCAGTGATAGCTAAATCATCTGGCTGACGTCCATAAAAACCAATGGCACTACCTGAAATAAACACTTTTGGCGGTGATGTCGCTGTGTTTATCGCAGCGACAATTTGCTCTGTGATTTTTATCCGGCTATTGTAAATTTCTTGCTTTTTTTTATTACTCCATCGACCATCGGCTATTGGTTCACCCGCAAGATTGATGACCGCATCAAGCTTATTAAAGTCAATATCATCGGTATTTGTGACACAGTTAACTCCGTTGGGCAATAGTGTTGCGGACTTGGAGGGGGAACGAGTTAGAGCCGTGAGATTGTGTTTGTGTATTAAAAACTGACACAGCTTTTTACCAATTAAACCCGTTGCACCTGTTATGAATATATTCATTCTGTATACTCTTTATTGTAATCAAATAAACTTACGTTTTAGCAAGGAGTTAGATCACTCGTTTTCATTATAGGTGGTTTGTTTTAAAATGGTAAAAAAGCAAAAGGAGTGAACTGTGTCTTCACTGACTGGAATTAATAAAACGCTGGTAGTTTTGGCCTCGCTATTTTTAGTGTTAGGAGGTATCAAGCTTGCAACTGAGATTGTCGTTCCATTTATATTAGCTGCATTCATTGCGATTATCTGTAATCCCATGCTCAAGTTTTTGGCCCGCTTTAAGATACCAAAAGGTTTGGCTATTTTGATTGTAATCGCACTAGTGCTCTTAATTGGTGCGAGTATCGGTGGGCTTGTCGGGCAGTCTGTCAATGATTTCTCCAAACAACTACCTACGTATAAAGAAGATTTACAAGAAAAGTTCGTTTGGTTAGTCAGCACGGCGGCAGACTATAATATCTTATTGGATAAACAACAACTCATTAGCATGCTAGACCCAAATAAGCTAATCGATTTAGCCACCAATATGTTGACTGGCTTTGGCGGTGTGATGGCTAACAGCTTTTTAATTTTGCTTATCGTCGTGTTTATGCTTTTTGAGGCACCTTCTTTGAGTCACAAAGTACACCTCGCACTAGACGACCCAGAAATGAAAATGCAGCAAATAGATAGGTTTTTAGATTCTATTAATAGTTATTTGGCGATTAAAACACTTGTTTCATTAGCTACTGGTGTTGTAGCAGCAGTTTTTTTATGGGCATTAGATGTTGATTACTTCGTGCTTTGGGGGGTTGTTGCGTTTTTACTCAACTATATCCCAAATATAGGTTCAATCATCGCAGCGGTACCACCTGTTTTACTGGCTTTAGTGACACATGGACCGTTGGTGAGTGGTATTGTCGCTGTTGGATATATTTGTATTAATACCTTGATGGGTAATATTATTGAGCCGAGGTTTATGGGTCGTGGATTAGGTTTATCCACTTTAGTCGTGTTTCTCTCGTTAATCTTTTGGGGATGGTTACTCGGAACCGCAGGAATGCTGCTTTCCGTGCCGCTTACCATGGTTGTGAAAATCGCTCTTGAAACGAGCGAAGAGGGCAAGTGGTTGGCAATCCTTCTCGGTTCAGAACAGCCAGTTAATAAAACATCTTAATAACACTGAGGCTTGGAAAAGAAAAAAGGAGCTACAAACAGCTCCTTTTCCGAGAATGTTGCTATTTTTGACTAACAGGATTTTGGCTGCAATTAACCGAAGTTCAGGATGCTAAGGTAGCCTAGTACTGTTTTGATCAACAATGTCGTTAGATATTTAAATCTTCTTTCAATACTTTACTGCTTTTAAGTTCGATGATGTGTGCTTTTAGAAATGCAATTTTACAATTTTTATAAGCAGTAGCAGAACGCGTTGCGTTTGGCATATCCAGTAGATATCGCCACCGACAACTGTCCTCCATATATTCTTCCTGGTTGCGAAGAGCACGCTCCATAATTGGCAATATCTGGGTATTGCCAGTGTCAGATTGATACTTCTTGGTGTCGAGCAAGAGCTTAGTGATCCAAGTTTGACGATGGCGTTCAAGTAGGTTGATATTGCTATCAAGACACATCAAGAATTTCTTTGCTTTTTCTGGATGACTTGATTCATGTTTTTTACAGTCCTTTAGCTCGAAGTCTTCCTCTGCAAAAGAAGAAAAAGGTAGTCCTAATACCAACAAGATGCTAATTATTTTTTTCATGGTTAAACTCTATCGTAAATTTCGCACCGCCGTGTTTGGAAGTCCCAATCTGCATTAAGCCATGATAAGACTTCACTAAATCAGAAACGATTGCCATTCCCACACCGTGACCAGCCTCATAAGTGTCTAATCTAGTACCTCGAGTTAATAGCTCTGATCGGCGATGTTCAGGAATGCCAGGACCATCATCCTCTACTTCGATTATAAGTAGGCGTTTTTTAGGTGCACTTACATTTATATCGACCAAGGAATTACAGGCTTTACAAGCGTTATCTATAATATTGCCAAGAATTTCCATTAAATCTGTTTTATCACCTAAAAATGCAACTTCCTCTGCACATTCTGACGAAAATTGAATGTGTTTATCGTGATATACCTTAGTCATGGCATTTAATATAGAGTCTAGTACAGGTTTTACAGATGTTTGTTTCTTCCAAGTATCGGACGCTCCAGTAGCAGCACGTTTCAATTGATGTTCGATCATCACATTAATTCTGTCTAACTGTTCCTGTGCATCAGCATCTTTTGCAAGCGGACTTGATTTAATCACCGCGAGAGGGGTTTTCAACGCATGTGCAAGGTCGCTAAGTGAGGCTCTGTACCTCTCTTTCTGGCGCTTTTGAGATTCCAAAAGTAAGTTTAAGTCGGATTTAATCGTCAATAGCTCGACTGGGTAAAGGCCTGTGATCTTATCGCGCTCACCTGCTTCTATCTCTTTGATTTCTTTATCCAATCGTTGCAGTGGTCGGGCATTCCAGACAAAGCCAAATGCCATCAAGCCGGCTATCACTACACCCATGACCAGCATCCAATTGACTAGGGTATTTCTAAACCCAGACATCAACTCCATCAGCGCATCATTTTTCTTTAAAAGAACAAAGCGAGCTTGTTGAGATTGCTCCGCATTACCGAGAATGACGGTAAGACTGAGTTGCCAGAATAGTACGCCATTATATTCAACTCGTTCAAACTCGGATGCGCCTGCTTGGTTTCCTGAAAAATCAGGTGAAATTGACAAGTTCACTGCAGATTCAGAGTACCAAACTAAAGAACTATCTTGGTAAACCAGCGCATAAGTATCAGAGTTAAGTCTATTTAATTCAGGGGCTAAAATGCTTCGGGGCATTTCAAGGCCGTTTGAAACAAATTCGACTTCTGAGATAAGTGAGTAGAGGTGAGCTTCTAATGTTTTTTCGGTCGCATCGACTAACGAAGAATAGTAAGCCCTGCCCACAGAGAAAAAGAGCGCAGGAAGCGCAATTATAAGCACAAAGACAAGGATAAATCCTTGTCTTATTTTAAGCGAAATTTGAGAGCTGTTTACCACTGATTTTTGAACCTATATCCACGTCCTCTAAGGGTTTCAACAGGGTTCAGAGTGCCATCAGGGTCAAGCTTCTTACGAAGCCTTAAAACAAACACTTCAATGACATTAGAGTCTAAGTCAAAGTCCTGATCATAAATATGCTCGGTGAGCTCAGATTTAGAAATGACTTTTTGAGGATTAACCATTAAGTATTCTAAAACTTTATATTCGTAGGCTGTTAGTGATAGCTCGGTGTCGTTAACCCAAACTTGTTGCGAACGAGTATGGATTTTAATAGGACCAATACAAATCTCAGGGTTTGCTTGTCCCGCACTACGTCTAATAAGTGCATTACAGCGCGCAATCAACTCTTCAACATGAAACGGCTTAGTAAGGTAATCATCAGCTCCTGCATCAAGACCTTCTACCTTGTCTTGCCAGCGGTCACGAGCGGTTAAAATCAAAATAGGGATCTTTATACCGTTTGCACGAGCGCGACGAATGATTTCGATACCATCAAGCTTTGGCAAGCCAAGATCGACAACCGCCATATCTAACGGGTATTCTTCTAGGTGAAATAATCCAGACTCACCATCATGACACAAATCAACGCTATATTTTTCTTTCTCTAATGCATTTCGCAGGTTTTCTGCTAGCTGAATATCGTCTTCGATAACTAAAATACGCATTCTTAGTCCTTATTTACTTCACCTGTCTTTTTGTTCACTTTTAAGTCAACAATTCGACCGTCTGGTTGGAGAATTCTTACCACAAAAAACTGATTTTCTTCAGAAATCTTAAGCGTTTTCCCCGCGTACTTATCAAGTGCTAGAGAAACAGCTTCTTTTTTTGTAATTGTTTTTATATTCTTATCATTGCGGCTATTGGCGTCTGCTACACTCGAAGCGAACGCCAAAATTAACGCTAAGAGAGTGAGTTGCAATCGCATTTTAAGCTCCACAGTTTCATAGATACTAAGTGTCTAAACTTCATAAATCTCAAACAAATTTAGTGCTTTTGTAATTAACCTTTGCTGAACTTAACGTTTAGCAAACTTTTATGGCAGAACTCGTTTGTATGGTTTGACAATACTTGCAGTATAGACGCCTGCGTCGATGTATGGATCTATGCTAGCCCATTGCTGAGCGCTTTCTAAGCTCTCAAATTCAGCAATAACCAAAGAACCGGTAAAACCCGCTTCACCAGGATTTTCCGAGTCAATCGCCGGTAATGGTCCTGCTGCAAACAACCGACCCTGTTGTTTCAACTCTTCCAAACGGGCTAAGTGCGCTGGGCGCGCAGCTAAGCGTTTTTGTAGTGAATTTTCAGCGTCGGTTGAATAGATCATATAAAGCATAAGTATTAGTTCCGGATTAGTTTCTAGGTTATTATTATTTATCTTTACGTATTTTGTCAGCTTTTCAGGGCCGTTTAACAATACTATGATAAAACGGCCTTAATGCAAAAGTAAATGTACGCAGTGTTTTTCAGTGATTAGTCATTTAAACTTGAAAAACACTCAACTTGACTGGTAGAGTCCTTCGATATTTGTAGAAAATAATAATAAGGTTGATTGCAATGAGTGCAAACCGTGAGCATTTTAGCTCCCGATTAGGTTTTATCCTTGCCGCAGCAGGCTCTGCTGTTGGTATCGGTAACCTCGTCGGCTTTCCTGTTTCTGCCGCAAAAAATGGTGGTGGGGCTTTTTTACTAATCTATGCACTATTTGTGGTGTTTATCTGCTTACCTGTCATGATGGCCGAGATGGCGATGGGTAGGAAAGCCCAAAAAGACCCGTTTGGCGCATATAAACTGTTATCTAATCATGATAAAAAGTGGTCGATAGCAGGGTTCTTGGCGGTACTCACGCCATTTATGATTGCCGTCTTCTATATGGTTATTACCGTTTGGATTTTTGGCTTTTTAGCGCAAACAGCTTTAGGTAACTTAGATGTACTCGCCTCCCCGAAGTACTTTGGTACTTTTATCAACGATACCAATGTATTTATCTATATGTTGATAGTGGGTGTCATCGTTAATCTTATATTGGTTGGGGGGGTGAAAGAAGGCATTGAAAAAGCGGCTAAGTTGCTCATGCCTGCGTTATTCGTCATGTTGATTGGTCTTGTCGTATATGTACTTACCCTTGATAATGCGATGGCAGGTGTTCGTTATTATATCGTTCCTGACTTCGAAAAGATGAGTGCGAGTGTGTTGAATGGCGCATTGTCACAGGCTTTCTTTTCGCTATCTTTGGGTATGGGTATATTGATTACTTATGCTTCCTATATTTCTAAAAAAGACGATATTGTTGGCAGCTCTAAAATGGTCGCAATCACGGACTCATTAGTAGCATTCATCGCAGGTCTGATGGTACTGCCAGCTATTTTTAGTTTTAACCCAAATACAGATCCAAGTAAGTTATCTGACTCTTCAGTATCTATGATTTTTGACTACTTACCTAAATTGTTATTGGCGTTACAAGATGATATTGGCTATGTTGGTGCTTCAATCGTTGCAGGAATATTCTTTTTACTAGTTTTCTTTGCTGCGATAACGTCGCTCGTTTCTATTGTCGAAGTGCCTACCGCGACTTTGATGGAAGAAAAGCGTATTTCACGTAAGAAAGCATTGATCATTTTGGCACTAACTACAGGTATTCTAACTGTGCTATCTACTATGTCTTTTGGAATGGTGGACTGGCTTACAAGCTTCATAAACTATGGCGATGCACAGAAGAGCTTCTTTGACCTAATCTACGACGTGTTTTACGATACGATTTTACCGCTGAACGGCCTGTTGCTGTGCCTATTCGTTACTTATCGCTGGAAAAAATCTGGTTTGAATGAGGAGCTTGCGCAAGGCTCAGAGGGATATATAGGCAGCTTTACCGAGAAATATATCAACTTCTCTCTATCTACGTTCATCCCTGTGATCTTGTTAGCTATTTTCATCAACACGGTTGCAACCAAATATTTTGCATTTAGTATCTTTGGCTTCTAGCTAAGGGGGGCTCATCCTGAAAATGAAGGCATCGGCGTATTGTACGCCGATGTTATTCTTTACTAAGCCACTAAAATTTTACGCCGGAGTCTAAGTACTGCCCAATTCCTATTGTAAACATCCAAAGTCCCCATAGGCTATGCTCTAACACACATACCGCAAGTGAGCGGCTGTGCGCGTAGGTATAAGAAAATAGTAGTCCTCCAACAAAAGATAACGCTACGGCTATCCAGTTGTCATACACGCAGTGAGCGAGTGCAAACACCAATGCACTTAGCAAAACTCGGTTATTTTTATTCGGTAAAATCCTTTTATAGCGATGAAAGAAGTAGCTCCTAAAAATTAACTCTTGTGGTAATACGGAAAGAATAGGGTAAGCAATTAATAATAATAACCAGTCGCTGGGCGAATTGAGCGGCAGGGAAAACCAATTTCCTTGACTAACCAAACCATAGAGCATAGCTGAAAACATCGCGCCCGCGAAAAAGGTAGTAAATAACCGTTTTTTGACTGACGAAAACTCTCCCAAGCTGGTTAACCTGAAGCGTTTGAAATGGGGATCGGTTAGTAATAAATGGGTACAGACTGCCATTAAAATGATCAGTGCTGGAAAAAGCCAATTGTTGAGGTGATCACGGAATTGATAAGCGATAATGGGCAGGATAAAGAATACAAATACGAGTTCACACCACCGGTATTGGCTTGCGTTCAAGGTTGGTTCCCCAAAATATTTGATGGCTACTAGCCGCTATAGTTAGCTCTCACTCGTTAACTATAGCAGCTGCAGATGAACCTTGAATGGTTACTCTTCAGGTAAATATTTTTGAATTTTAAACATGGTAAAGAGCAGTGCAACGAAGGTGATCCCAATTAGACCAAAGACTTTAAAGTTCACCCAAAAATCAAGAGAGAAGTGGTACGCAACGTAAAGGTTTAGGCCAGCGATGAAGAAAAGTAATACCGCCCAAAATAGATTTAATTGGTCACAGTCTTTGGCTGGTAAATCAATATCAATCTCGCTTTTTTCCTTCTCAGCAACTGACTTTAACACGCCTTCGAGTGCATCTTTTACTAAGTTTTTATTAAACAGGTACCTAGATATGAGTAGTGCCGCACCTAAAATGGCATAAATAATAGTGGCTTTCCATTTTATAAACTGCTCATCATGGAAGAAAATCGTCATCCCACCAAGGATCAATGCAATCGCGAGAAAAATCCAATGACGTTTTGCGACTTCGCGCTTAGTGATATATTGGTGTGCGACCTGTATAAGAGAGGCGATGATTAGCACTCCCGTTGCCCAAAAAATATCGACAAACTTATAAACCGCAAAAAATAAGATGAGCGGTAAGTACTCAATTAAAAATGACATTTTTTATCCTAACAAAGTTGGTTGTAAGGGTTTTACCAAGATACGGAGAGAACATCAACATTGACTTTCTTTGATGAAACCCATAGCCTGCAGCGCTCATTCAATGGTTCAGAGGTATTTGCATGAATAAGAGCGATTTAGTTACAAAAATGGCGGAAATTAGTGGATTAACGAAGAAAGATTCACAGGCGGTGTTAAATGTCATTTTACAGGCCACTAAAAAGCGCTTGTCAGAAGGTGATCAGATGCAAATCAATGGACTTGGGACATTCGCGTTAAGTTATCATCCTCCAAAGCAAGGGCGTAATCCTCAAACAGGTGAGACCATCACCATTGAGGGACAAAACAAGGTATTGTTTAAGCCTGCTAAAGCACTTAAAGATAAATTATTGTAAATCGATCCCAGCTTGTTGCAGCGAGTTGAACCGCTGCAACAGTGTAGTTTCTGCAAAAATATACAACCACCTCTTGTTCTCATCATTTTGTGTAATCGTCAATTTTTATCTTCGGGACGAATGTATCAAAACTAAATAATTGTATTCTTATCAACAAAAGCCTCTTTGTGTAATACCTTGTAATTACCTGTAATTAACTTTTGGTGCACATGGTAACTATCATGTAACTCATTCTATAGGCTAAAATGGGAATGAGGATGAATACCATTATTGAACTAGCTGAGGCTCATCAGCAATGCCGCCGCCAAGCTATCAACTTGATTGTAAGTGAAAATCGTTTGTCTGAACCGGTCGCAAAATTATTGTCAAATGATTTAGCATCACGTTACGCGGCTCCTTTTTATGCTGGGACGGATATCTCACAAGAGATAACGCAACTCGCAATAGAAAAAACCAAATCTGTTTTTTCTGCACAATACGCAAATATTTCTCCAACTTCAGGAAGTAATAGTCTCATGGCTGTGATATTTGCACTTACGGAGCCTGGGGATAAGGTGGCACGTGTACCACCGTTTTTTCCCGGTGGTGGATACCCTTTCCAATATGAAGTGTTTCACAGACATTCATTACCTTTGGTATTTGATGATGCGCAGTGGCAACTTGATAAATCAGCATGTATTGAATTACTTCTAAAAGAACAGCCTAAACTCGTTGTGTTGGGCGCATCCATTTTTATGGTGCCGATGCCAGTACGAGAGCTTAGTGAGATAGTCCATAGCTATGGTGGCATTGTGGCTTACGATGGCTCACACAGCTTAGGATTGATAGCAGGTGGCCAATATCAAGATCCGCTTAAAGAAGGAGCTGATATTTTATTTGGCTCAACACATAAGACTTTCCCAGGTCCACAAGGGGGAATGATTGTCACCAATTCTGAACCGTTACATAGACGGATAGAAATTGTCTCTAACTTCACGCCCTTGAATGGACCGACTATGATCTGCAATCCTCACCTAGCAAGGATTGCGGCCTTAGGACTCACTTTGGATGAGGTGCCATGGCAACAATATGCGGCTCAAGTTGTGGCGAATGCACGCACCTTCGCAGATATATTTAAAAAGAGAGGGTTTACATTGAGGGGTGAATGTAACCCCAACTTTAACCATTCGACCTACTGTCATCAAGTCTTGCCTCTATTGGATAAAGCATCTGGCGTAAAACACAGAGACAAACTCAAAGAGCATGGCATATTTTGTGACGGATTTATGCGGGTGGGGACTGCTGAAATCACAAGACTGGGCTTCACTGAGCATGAGTGTGAAAGAGTAGCACAGAGAATGTGTGACATCGTACTGAGTCAACAACCTCTGATTTTGGACGCGAAACACGAGATTGCTGAGCTTGTTAGTGCACATAAAACGATTGTGATGTAGGGAGACCGCAGATGCATTTTTCCGAACGTTTATATCCGCAAGCAAGGCTTGGGATGCTACTCAATGGCATTGAAACAGAGGGGAATGTCATTGATTTGAGCATTGGGGAGCCAAATGTTCCCCTTGCGCAAGATGTTTTATCACAGATCCCCGATGGTTTTGAAGCACTGACCCAGTACCCTAAACCTGCTTTGCAATTCGAGCTACAAGAGACGATAGCTAGATGGCTGAGTAGACGATATAAACTTGATCTCCAATGCTTTTCAGCCAAAGACCAAATTACGATATTGGCAGGTAGTAGAGAAGGGATCTTTATGCTTCCTATTGCTTTGTTCAACCATCAACTACAACATGGTCAACCAATTACAGTGGCTATGCCAGATCCAGGCTATCCGATATATCTTGCGAGTGCTGAGAATGTTGGCGCAAAAGTACAGACTATTTCGCAAACACAGTTAAGCGAGTTAACTACTAGTGAGTTAGACGTTTATGCCTGCTGGGCTGAAATAGATCTCATGTTTGTCTGTTCGCCAAGCAACCCGACGGGAGAAGTGCTTTCACTTTTGCAGTGGACTCGATTAATTGAATTGGCAAAAGAGTATCAATTCATACTTGTTGCAGATGAATGCTATAGCGAAATATATAGTGAACCATTTGCACCGACAGGGTTACTGGAAGCGTGCGCAAAAATGGGCAACTCCAAATTTGAAAATTGCCTTGCTATTCATAGTCTGTCTAAACGCTCAGGATTACCCGGGTTACGTTCTGGTTTTATTGCTGGCGATACGCACTTGATTAAGTCCTTACAATCGTATCGAAATTATCATGGCGTTTCACTCTCGTCTATTCAGTTAAAAGGTTCACAAGCTGCTTGGTCTGACGAGCAACATGTCCTCAGTAATCGACAAGTTTACGGTCGTAAGTTTGACGAATTTTCAAAACAGTTTAGTGATTTATCTTGTTATCAGATGCCAGCGGGCGGGTTTTATATTTGGCTTGATGTTGGTTGTCCAGCCGAGAAATTCTGTCAGCGTTTGTATCAAGAGTTCGCTATAAAAGTTTTGCCGGGACATTACTTGGCGGTGAGTGATTTGACTGTTGAGGCGCTTCAACAATATGTTCGCATCGCCGTGGTATGTGAACAAGAGGATATTCCATTTATAGGGCAAGCAATTAAACAAACCATGCAGTTTTGTTGTCATTCAAACTCAGTTGGCGGCCATGTCGCCTAGATATGAAAAGGAAAATATGATGAATAATTCAGAATTAGCAAAAAAACAAACCAAGTTTAATACCATCATTGTCGGTTCAGGTTTTGGCGGAAGTGTTGCTGCATTGAGGTTATGCGAGCAGTTTAAACAAACTTCGACGAAAGATAAACCGGTACTGCTGTTAGAGCGCGGTAAAGACTGGTGGGGGAATTTAACTCGCGAGGATCAACCTAAGACGGTGCAAACACCAACCCCACCATTTTGTAATTATCGTCAGCCTGATGAGCGCTCTGCTTGGATGGCAATGGAGGAGCCTTTTGGAACGCCTGTTGGAGATCCGAGTCTAAATGACAAACCGTTAAACTTTAATGATGGTGTATTTGCTAAGCGACCGATCACTAAATATCCGGGGTTAGTCGAGACTATAGAAGCGGAAAACATGACGGTTTGGGTGGGCGCAGGTCTTGGGGGGACATCACAGGTATATAACACCATTTTCCAAAAGCCATCGGCAGATGCTTTTAACTTGGCTTTTAGAGATCCTGAACATCACGACACTAGGCTGTTAGACTATTGTCAGCTGGTAGATCACTACAATACAGTCGAAAAGATCATGCAGCCGACCACCATGGTGGATAATTGTAAAAATACGGATACTACTTTACAGTTCCTTAATGTTAAAAGCTGTGAGATCAGTGACTCTATTACTAAAAAAGAGATTGTTGAACTTGCCGAACACCATAATCGAGCGCAGATATCAGTAGCGGCATCACCTGATTATCTTTCTACACGAGTATTCTTATCCCAAGCGCAAAAACTACAGTCAGCATTAAAAACGGATCCATGTAAATTTTCAGAACAATACGGTATCACGGCAATTGAGCAAAAGTTTAGTACCTTAGCGCTTGACTGGTCAGTGGTAGCAAATGAGATATCTTGCAACATGCTACCTTCTGCGACAATCGGTGAAATGTGGTATGGCATGAACAGTTATTCAGAAGTGGAAGAGGGTGAAGAGAGAACACTCTTTGGCATAAAAAATAGTTTAGATAGAAATTACCTAGCAGAAGCAAAGGCAACAGAACAGCTTGATATTCAATGTCTCAGCGAAGTGATCAGTATTAATTTAATACCACCGACAAAAGATAAGAAGGCGGTGTATCGAGTTATCGTAAATAAAATTGATGAGACTAACGTCAATGCCGGTCAGCAAATAATATATGAGGCTGACAATGTCATTATGGCTGCGGGTTCCATGCATACCGCTAGGCTATTACTCGAATCATCAAATTCACCGAATTGTACCGATCTAAACGTTACCGGCTTGCCTAGTTTAAGCCCCTATGTAGGTAAATTCTGGGGTCAAAATGGCGACTTATTTGCGACACAGCTTTGTAATGAGCCAGTTCGCCCTGCCAATGGTGGTCCTGGCTCTGCTGAATGTGATTTCCGTTTTGGTAAGGATCCAAAACAATATCTAGATGATAACAGTGGGTCTCCATTTAGTAAGATGGTTGTGTATCCCGTTTGGTATGAAGAAAGCGTCTCTATTCAAAATACTTTGATGATGGGAGTTTGCCAAGACACTGCCCCTGGTCAGTTTGTCAAGCAAAGTGACGGCTCTTATCAGCTCTCTTATCCTCAAACGATAGAAATGAATGGTAAATATGAAGGCGGAATGGGAGATTCGATCAATACCGCTATTAATGCACTTACCGCTTGGAAAGAAGTAAATATTGAGGGTAGTGACAAAGCACAACTCGATCGCAAGCTTGCTCAGTTCAAAGGGTACCAGGGACCGCTGCGCTGCAGCACTAACACTAAACGTACATTAACAAGTAACGCTTCAGCCGAAAACGAACATTTTGATGTTGCCTATGGTATGACACCACACCCGCTAGGGGGCTGTGTAATTGGTAAAGCGTGTGATAATTATGGAAGAGTTAAAAGCGCGAACGGTGATGTGGTTGAAGGACTATATGTCATTGATGGCTCATTGATCCCTGGCAGTACAGGCGCTTGCACGCCTGCATGGACCATTGCTGCAGTAGCTGAGTATTGCATGGCTGAAATCGCGCCAGAGTTAGTTGGCAAAGTAAGCGATATGACTTCAGAAGGAAATTAACATGGCAATTTCATATGAAAGTGGAACTAAGCTTCCTATGAAGCATAGTTATGATGGTGATTATTCCAGTGCACTTGCAGAGCTTCGCAGTGGCATTAATCAAATCGATGAGCAATTAATTCGCTTGATTGCAGAGCGATTTAGTAAAGTGTCAGAAGTCGGTGACTTGAAGGCCATTTTTCACCTGCCAGTTGAGGACCTTCAGCGTGAGCATCTTGTATTGGAGCGGGCTCTTGAAACCGCAAAGAAAAATGGCTTATCTGAGTATCTAACTCGAGACTTAATGAGCGTTCTAATGAAGTATTCCAAGGCTGCTCAAGCTAAAAGAGTGAGAGGGTTGTAGTTGGTTTAACTGGTGCTTTAAAGGATCTCATGTAACCAAAGGGAGTATATCGACACTATACTCCCTTTTTTGCTAGCGTTTACTTTTGTGTTGCAGCTTTCATTCGCTCAACAAAGGTTTTTAGCTCAAAGCACATGGTGCTAGGGTCATCCAAGTGTTTTTCGATGATTTTCACCACCGCAGAGCCACTAATTGCACCTGCTGCACCTGATTTAATTGCATGCTTTACATGCTCCGGCTCAGAAATACCAAACCCTAGCAGTGGCGGCGCAGCATGATACTCGATAAGTTTGGTGATCATCTCTGTTGCCGGCATTTGTGCTGACGTTTCTGTACCAGTCACGCCTGCACGTGAAAGTAAATAAGTATAGCCACGGCCACGGGTGGCGCATTCTCGTAACGTATCATCGCAGGCATTCGGTGTGGCAATGAAAATAGGCGCGATGTCATTTGCCATTGCAGTGAGCCTAAACGGTTTGGCTTCGTGCAGTGGCACATCAGCAACTAAGATAGAATCCACACCCGCAGTTTTGGCATCTTGATAAAACCGCTCAATACCACGAGCAAAAATCAAGTTTGAGTAAAGCAACAAACCAATTGGAATATCACTGTTGTAACGACGAATTTCAGCGATGATCTCAAGACAGTCTTGCGTATTAACATTTTGCTCTAGAGCACGGATATTGGCTGCTTGGATAACAGGGCCATCGGCGATGGGATCAGAAAATGGAATACCTAGCTCCAATGCATCAGCACCACCGTCAATCAGGCTTTTGATGATCTCAATACTGAGTGTTTTATCGGGATCGCCAATCGTCACGAAAGGAACAAATGCACCTTGGTTTTTTTCATTTAAGTGCGCGAACATCGCGTCATAACGTCTCATAGTTCACCTCGCTCAGATAGTACCTGGTGGACGTGAGCTAAGTCTTTGTCTCCGCGACCACTTAAGTTAACAACAATCACCGTTTCTTCGGTTTGCGCTTCTGCATATTTTAGTGCGTATGCCAGAGCATGGCTCGATTCTAAGGCTGGAATAATACCTTCGTGTTTAGCTAGCGCTTGGAAAGCAGCTAAGGCTTCTGTATCACTAATACCGACGTATTGTGCTCTGCCTGTTTCATGTAAAAATGCGTGTTGAGGACCAACTGCTGGGTAGTCGAGGCCCGCTGACACAGAATAAGATTCTTCAATTTGGCCATCTTGGTTCTGCATGATGTAGGTATAGGCGCCGTGTAAAATACCCTTAGTACCTTTACATAGTGCCGCGCCGTGCTCATCAGTATCCAAGCCTTTACCTGCCGGTTCCACACCAATTAATTTCACGTCTTTTTCGTCAATAAAGTCTGCGAACATACCAATAGCATTTGAGCCGCCGCCCACACAAGCGATAACCGCATCAGGCAAACGACCTTCCGCTTTTAGTACTTGCTGTTTCGCCTCTTCGCCAATCATTTTTTGGAACTCACGGACAATCGTCGGGAAGGGGTGAGGACCTGCAGCCGTTCCGAGTAAATAATGTGCCGTTTTGTAGTTTGCAGACCAGTCTCTTAATGCTTCATTTACCGCGTCTTTTAATGTGCCCGAGCCCGCAGTAACTGGGATAACTTCGGCACCCATCAAACGCATTCTAAATACGTTTGGTTGCTGACGCTCAACATCTTTAGCTCCCATGTATACCCGGCACTTCAAGCCGAGTAAGGAGCAGGCTAGGGCGGTTGCAACACCATGTTGTCCAGCACCGGTTTCAGCAATGACTTCTTTTTTACCCATACGTTTAGTTAAGAGCGCTTGACCTAACACTTGGTTGGTCTTATGTGCACCACCGTGAAGTAAATCTTCACGCTTTAAGTATAGTTTGACCTTAGGGTTTTTAACTAAGTTGCGTGTCTTAGTCAGCGGGGTCGGGCGACCTGCAAATTCATTCAAAAGTTGATAAAACTCCTGTTGAAATTCTGGGTCTTTTTGTGACTTATAAAATTCCTGTTCTAACTGCTTTAATGCAGGTACGAGTAACTCGGGCACAAACATGCCTCCGAAGTCACCAAAATAAGCTGAATTACTCATGTCCACCTCAATATTTTCGAATTTGTGTAAACGCGTTAGCGATTTTTTGAGCGCATTTTTTACCAGGCGATTGCTCAACGCCTGAATTTAGGTCAAAACCATCGGCACCTATATTGACGGCACCGTGAATGTTGTCGGGGTTTAGGCCGCCAGCCAACATATAATTGCTTGAACTACGATTTAATAGCTGCCAATCAAACACTTGCCCCGTGCCACCAAATGCGGTGTCGGTTTTGGTATCGTACAATTGCTTGTCTACGCCAGCGAAGGGGCTTGGCAGTGCTGTGTCCACACCCTGTGCTTTCCAAATTTGACAGGTAACAGGTAGTTGTTTACGTAGCGTATCGATGTACAGCTCATCTTCGTTGCCATGTAATTGCACTGCACTAAGCTTTAAAATTTGCGCATACTCTGTAACTTGCTCAAGCGGTGCGTTAACGAATACACCAACGTACTTGAGCGGCGCACTATCAGCGACGGCCTTCGCACAATCAATGTCGACATAGCGAGGAGACTTTGGATAAAAGATAAGGCCACCGTACACCGCGCCCGCTTCATAAGCGGCTTGCGCATCTTGGCTTCGAGTAAGACCACACACTTTGTTTTCGCCCAAAATCAAGCGTCTGCAAGCAAGTTCTAAATCTTGCTCTGCCATCAATGAGCTACCAACCAAAAAGCCATCACAAATTGGTGACAAGCGTTTCACATCACGGTGTGTGTAAATACCAGACTCTGAAATCACTACTTTGTCTTCGGGGATTAACTTTCTTAGTTTCTCTGTAGTTGCTAAATCCGTTGATAAATCTCTGAGATCACGATTGTTAATACCGATAAGCTCAGCATCTAACGCAAGCGCTCGTGTCACTTCTGTTTCGGTGCTTACTTCCGTTAAAATCGACATATTAAGTGATTTGGCCACGTTCGCTAGTGCCACATATTCTTCGTCGTTTAATACAGACAACATCAAAAGAATGGCATCGCCACCGTGTAAGCGGGCGAGGTAAACTTGGTATTCATCAATAAAGAAGTCTTTACAGATCAGAGGCTGATCAACCAGCTTTCTCACCGTGGCAAGGTATTCATAACTGCCTTGAAAGTATTTTTCGTCGGTTAGCACGCTAATACATGTCGCGTACTTACGATAAACACTGGTAATTTCAGTCAAATCAAAATGTGAGCGAATAAGGCCTTTTGAAGGTGACGCCTTTTTGCACTCTAAAATAAATTGTGTCCCAGCTTGCGCCAACGCAGCGGTGAAGTTAAGCGTGGTGGGGGTTACTTCGTCGATAAAGTCACTTAACGGACGCTGCGCCTTACGCGCTTTTAATTCTTCGACTTTATCGGCAACAATTTTTTCTAATACATTAGCCATTACTCACCTCTACAATGTTAGCCAAGGTTGTCATGGCTTTCTTGCTTGCAAGCACTTCGCGTACTTGTTGGCTTGCGGTTTTAAAATTTGACGCCTTATCGGTTAATACCAGCAAAGCTGCAACGTTTGCAATGATAGCTGCATTGTGTGCAGCTTCGCCTTCACCATTTAAAATCGCAAGGCTCGCTTTCGCGTTATATTCTGGCGTATCACCAGCAATAGATTCAAGTGAATAGTTTTCTAGTCCAAAATCGTTTGGGGTAACGGTGTATTGCGTCACTTCACCATGCTTTACTTCTGCGACTAGCGTTTCGCCGTGTAGAGCAATTTCATCTGTGCCACTACCGTGAACTACCATCGCTCGTTTCGTACCTAAGTGGTTTAGCGTTTCTGCCATGGGTAAAACAAGGGCAGGGTCGTAAACGCCGAGTAATTGTACTTCTGGCTTGGCTGGGTTTGCCAATGGCCCCAGAATATTAAATATCGTGCGCGTTTTTAGTTGTGTGCGAACTGGCATAGCATGTTTTACACCTGCGTGGTAATGCGGTGCAAACAAAAAGGTAAAGCCGGTCTCTGCTAAGCACTTTTCTGCAAGTGCGGGAGTCATATCAATGTTGATCCCAAGTGCTTTTAGTAAATCCGCGGAACCTGATTTACTGCTTACGCTGCGATTACCGTGTTTGACCATATTAATGCCACATGCTGCGGCAACAATGGCGGCGGTGGTACTCACGTTGATGGTATTTGTGCCATCGCCACCCGTACCACAGCTGTCTGCTGCGAGTAGATCTTGCTTGTCAAATGCGGTGGCATGATCACGCATAGCCTGAGCTGCTCCGGCTATTTCCGCCGCTGTTTCACCTTTAAACTTTAGCGCAAGCAGCGCTGCGGTAAGTTCGATGTCACTCAGTTGTCCAGCCATAATATCGCTAAACAAGGATTTGGCGGCGTCAAACGATAAATCTTGTTGCTGTAATAGAGGTTGTAACTTTTCCATCGTGATCTCCTAAGCGCTAAGGTACGCGATACTTTGTTGTAATAGCTGAGCGCCATTGGGGGTCAATATTGATTCTGGGTGAAATTGATAGCCAATCACTTTGTGTTCACTGTGATAGATAGCCATCGGAATGGCCTGATATCTCGCGATCACTTGCAGTGCTGGTGGTACGCTTGTTGCCATTAGAGAGTGATAACGCGCCACGGGGAATTGTGTTCCAAGTCCGGCAAATACCGGATGCTCATCCGCTTCAATAATAGAAGATTTACCATGTACCGTCTCACCTGCTTTACCAACTTCACCACCATAACTCTGAGTTAGGGCTTGTTGACCGAGGCAAATTCCAAGCATGGGGAATTTACCTTTACATAGCTCAATTAACGCGAGCAAACAGCCTGCTTCCGATGGCGCGCCAGGTCCAGGTGATAAAACTAAGATCACAGGATCAACTTCTGCACACATTTTGTTGAAAATGGTTTCGGCAGAGATGTTGTTACGATAAACGACCAAGTCGAGTCCTAGCAGGCTAAGCTCATCCACAAGGTTATAACTGAAAGAATCAAAATTATCTAAAAAGTATACCTTAGTCATGGTTTGCTCCTTCATACGTGGACTGTACTGCTTTAATCACTGCCATGGCTTTAGCTTTGGTTTCATTTGCTTCACTTTGTGGATTTGAATCAAACACGACACCTGCACCCGCTTGCACGTAAGCAACGTTATCTTTTACAAACGCGGAGCGAATTACGATGCAGCTGTCCATCGCACCATTGCCCATCAAATAACCTACCGCGCCGCCGTAACTACCACGACGCTGCTTTTCTGTATGGCGAACAAGTTCTGCGGCTTTAACTTTTGGTGCGCCGACGAGAGTGCCCATATTCATACAAGCCTGATAGGCGTGGAGGGCATCTAAATCCGGCTTTAATTGGCCTACGACGCGCGATACTAAATGCATGACTTGTGAGTAGCGGTCCACTTTCAATAATTCTTTTGCGTGTCGAGTACCTGCAATACTGATCCGTGCGACATCGTTACGCGCGAGGTCAACAAGCATAAGGTGCTCTGCACGCTCTTTTTGATCGTTGCGCAGCTCAAGTTCAATACGGCTATCTAAATCTGGATTGATACTACCATCAGCAAACTTACCTCGTGGTCTCGTTCCCGCGATGGGATAGACTTCAACTTGGTTACTCTGCTCACAATATTTGAGTGCCGACTCTGGAGATGCGCCAAATAACACAAAGCGTTCATCCTTCATATAAAACATGTAAGGACTAGGGTTTTGTAGTTTAAGCTGTTTATAGGCGGCGAGTGAGTTGTGGCAAGGAAGTGAAAAAGTGCGAGAGGGAACGACTTGGAAAATGTCACCGTTGATAATGTTGGTTTTCAACTTTTCAACGTGTTGACAATATTCGTCGTCACTCACATTGACTTTGACGTCTGCGCCGCCACTTTGTGGCTCAAACTGAAATTCAGTGATTTGGTCACATTGACTGTTTAGCTCTTCTAGTTGTTTGCCTACTTCAAAACAATTGGCGTGAACCTCAGGGCCATTGAAAACATTACCAATGAGCTCAGTAGCTCGTGCTTGATGATCGATCACAACTAAGGTTTCAGCGAGATAGAAAACATAGTCAGGACAGTCGTTGTCTCCATCTGGTACTTCAGGAAGTTGCTCAAAGTTTGCCACCATATCATAGGCGAATACTCCACCTAAAAAGACGGAAAACGGCGTATCTGAGTTACGTTTAATTTCATTGATACAGGTTCTGAGCGCACTAAAGGCGTTATCCGCTTTTAGTTTTGTATGCTCATCAATGTTACTTTCCAATGCGTTGTACGTGAGCGTCAAAGTATTATCATTGAGGATCACGTCACAATTTGTGACCTTTTGCGCAAGGTACGGTAGCAACTGAGCACCATTGTTAGACAAGGCTTTGGCAATGACTTGGGCGCCGTTACATTCGAATCGAATCGCACTATCCACAAGCACGATACTTTTCACATTGTCTTTAGACTCTATTTCTGCTGATTCGAGCAGTAACGAGTTTGTTTTGTTTAAACCTGCGTATAAAGACAGTGGGCTGGCAATATAATCGCGCCTTTGTCTTATACTGGTGACCTCACCTGGTGTGGTCGTTATATGACTAAAAATCAAACCTCATTCCTCTTAATTTCTAGATATTCTGTTTAGAAAATAAAAAACCCCCGAAAGCTGAGCTCTGCGGGGGTTATTGTTCAGACACAACAATACCGTCCCGCTAGGGCATCCACCACCACCAAATTGTGTTTACTGTGATATTGTTGTTCATAAAAGCCTCTAAAAAGTATAAAAAAACCCGCGACATTGCGCGGGTTGATAAATCGTAGATATAACGAAACACACCCGCTTAGTTCGAGTGCCACCACCAAATGTTTTTTTGAATTTGTTTGTTCATTTGTGAATATTTCGTTGTTTAATCTAAATTAGCTACAGTAAACCCTATTCTTGCTACAAGTGTCAAGGACAAATATCAGAAAATAACCTAAGGTCGTATCAGTTAACTTGTGATATAATCAAAACGTTGATAATTCATAGAGATAGTTAATACATTTTGATTAAATATGACCTCCACAGCCATACTACTTTTTCCGATGGCCGCTTAGCTGTTGATGAATTGCTTGAGCGAGCAACGGAAAAAGGCGTTGATATTCTTGCAATTACCGATCATGACACGATAGATGCGATCCAGCCTGCCCGTGACTACATTAACCAAAATAATCTCACGTTAGAACTTATTAATGGCGTTGAAATTTCCACAAAGTGGGAAAGCTTTGAGATCCATATCGTTGGATTAAATTTTGATCCTGAGCATGAAGCATTAACAAAGTTGCTGCACGAACAGCAGCAAAAGCGAGAAGCCAGAGCAAAAGAGATCGGCGAGCGATTAGCCAAAAAGGGCTATGAGCATGTCTACGAAGATGCCCTTGCACTTGCCCAAACTGCGCAGATCACCAGAGCGCATTTTGCTCAAGTGCTGGTTGAGCGAGGTGTGGCTAAAAGTGTACAAAGCGTTTTCAATAAATTTTTAGCACGTGGCAAGACTGGGTATGTGCCAAGTCAATGGTGCGATATACACACGGCGGTTGCGGCTATTCATGCCGCGGGTGGTGTAAGTGTGTTGGCGCATCCTGCTCGGTATAAAATGTCGAATAAGTGGCTAAGAAAGTTAATTGCTGAATTTAAAGCGGTTGGGGGAGCTGCAATGGAAGTTGCACAGCCACAGCAAGCGCCTACTGAGCGCCAATTTTTGGGGCGACTAAGTCAAGAGTTTGAATTGTTAGCAAGCCAAGGGTCAGATTTCCACTTCCCAATGCCTTGGGTCGACCTTGGTCGTAACTTGTATTTACCTAAAGATTGTCAAGGAGTTTGGCGTCATTGGGGAGGCAAAGAGGAATAAGCTTATGAGTCAATTTTTTCATATTCACCCAGATAACCCGCAAACGCGTTTAATTCGCCAAGCGGCTGATATTATTGAGCAAGGTGGCGTGGTGGTGTTTCCAACCGACTCCGGCTATGCCATTGGTTGCAACCTCGGTAATAAGCAAGCTAAGGAGCGGATAGAGCGGATCCGCGGCATCGAAAAGCATCATAACTTTACTCTTTTATGTCGTGATTTGTCGGAGCTTTCGACCTATGCTCGTGTCGATAATCAAATGTTTAGGATGATTAAAAATAATACGCCCGGCCCGTACACGTTTATCTTTAAAGGGACGAAAGAAGTTCCTCGCCGTTTGCTCAATGAGAAGAAAAAAACCATCGGGATCCGTGTTACTGATAACCCAATTACCTGCGCATTGTTGGAAGCACTAGGTGAACCTTTGATGTCATGCTCTTTGATTTTGCCAGGAGAGCAGTTTACTGAGTCTGACCCCGATGATATCCGCATGCGTCTTGAGAAGCACGTAGACTTGATCATTCATGGTGGCTATTTAATCGAGCAAGCAACCACCGTTATTGATATGTCTGAAGATACCATTGAAATTTTGCGTCGTGGCTGTGGTGATACGTCGCCTTTTGAATAACGCATGTTGAGATGACAGAAGCACTCCAACAGAAATTACCGCTAGCTTTTTTACACGGTGAAGCGGTAATTGAAAAGCCGGAAGATCTTTATATTCCCCCCGAAGCCCTAGAAGTTATCTTAGAGACCTTTGAAGGCCCGTTGGACTTACTGCTTTATCTTATTAAAAGACATAAATTAGATATTCTAGAATTACCGATTTTTAGTATTACTCAGCAGTATGTTCAGTACGTTGAAATGATGAAGGACATGCAGCTCGAACTTGCGGGTGAATACTTGGTGATGGCAGCTTTGCTGGCACAAATAAAATCAAGAATGCTACTACCAAAACACGAAGAGTTAGAGGAAGAGGAAGATCCCAGAGCTGAGCTGGTGAGACGCTTGCAGGAATACGAGCAATTTAAGCAAGCCGCTGAAAACTTAGATGAGATCCCTCGTGTTGAGCGTGATATCTTTGTCGCTCATGCATTGGTAGACAGTAGTACCGACTCTGAGCCAGAATTCCCAGACATTGAACTGAGGGAATTACTTTTGGCGCTGTCGGAAGTGATGGCCCGAGCCAAGACCTTTGAGCACCATCATATATCCGCTGAAGTACTTTCAACCCGAGAGCGTATGAGCTTTATATTGCAATTGCTACGAGAACAGAATAAGCCGGTAGAATTTGCGCGATTTTTTACCTTGGACGAAGGGCGCAGTGGTGTGGTGGTTACTTTTATTGCCATGCTCGAACTCATTAAGGAGCAATTGGTTGACTATATTCAGTCAGCAACGGCAGCGTCGATTTACCTGCATTTAAAAGGCTAGGGGATGGCTGCAGCCTCTGCTATACTCCGCATTTTTATCTTCAAGCATAAAATATGAAAAGACGCGTTAGCGATGAACAACTGGTTGAATTGGTTGAAGCAGCAATTTTCGTTTCTGATAAGCCGTTATCTAAAAAGCGCTTAAAAGAAACCGTGCTGGAAGATATCAGTGTGTCATCACCGCGTATTGATCAGGCACTGGAAACACTGGTAAATCATTATCAAACTCGCGGCGTAAGGCTGGTTGAAGTTGGTACCGGATACCGGTTTCAAGCTTGCCCGAGCTTGAGCCCTTGGCTAAGTAAACTGTGGCAGGAAAAAGCACCAAAATACTCACGTGCTACACTTGAGACTTTGGCATTGATTGCTTACCGACAACCAATCACTCGAGGCGAAATAGAGCAAGTGCGCGGGGTCACCGTGAGTTCTAATATTATCAAAAGCTTGATAGATCGCGAGTGGATAAAAGTGGTGGGTTATAAAGAGGTACCGGGCAAACCAGCATTGTATGCAACGACAAAACAATTTTTAGATTACTTCTCATTATCTGGTCTTGGGGAATTACCTCGGTTACCTGATCAACATAATGAGAAAATAGAACAGTTATTAAACGATCCTTCTGTGAGAGAACCATCTGAATGAGTGAAAAACTACAAAAAGTATTGGCAAGAGCTGGCGTTGGCTCAAGACGCGAAATGGAAAAGTATATTGAGTCTAACCGCGTAAGTGTAGATGGAAAAGTTGCCAAGCTAGGAGACCGAGTGGAAGAGACTTCGGTGATCCGTGTAGATGGACATATTGTTAAAATAGAACAGCAAGAAGAGCGCATCTGTCGCGTACTTATGTACCATAAGCCTGAAGGTGAGCTATGTACTCGTCGCGACCCTCAAGGTCGTCGCACTGTATTCGATAGGCTACCTAAGTTAGATGGTGACCGTTGGATAGCAATTGGGCGATTAGATATCAATACATCAGGCCTATTGCTTTTTACCAATGATGGTGAGCTAGCTAATCGCTTGATGCATCCAAAATACGAAGTCGAACGTGAATATTCTGCTCGGGTATTTGGTGAAGTAACAAACCAAACGTTGCGTACATTAACCAAAGGCGTTGAGCTAGAAGACGGTCCCGCAAAATTCCTTAAGATTAAGCCACTTGGTGGTGAAGGTCTGAATAAGTGGTTCAACGTAACACTGACGGAAGGGCGTAATCGTGAAGTCAGGCGTCTTTGGCAGTCACAAGGTGTTGAAGTGTCGCGCTTGATCCGTATCCGTTATGGTAAATTAGAGCTTAACAAGCGTTTGCCACAAGGTGGATGGGAAGAATTAAAATTAGAAGATGTTAACTACTTACGCAAATCGGTGAGTATGAGAGCCGAGCAGCAAACTAAGTTGTCGGTCATGCCAGAAAAGCGTAAAGACAAGCGCGCGAAAATTAATAAGATCCGCAAAGCAGTGAAAAAGCATAATCAAAGGGTCAAAACCCCGAGAAGAAAGTAATTTAAGCTTTTCTAAAACACCACACCAGCCTAGCTGGTGTTTTTGTATTTGATAAGGAAATTCAAATGAAAGAGACGTTTGCTGGTAGTTGTCTGTGTGGTCAGGTTAAATATCTTGTAGAGGGCAACGCGCAGGGCTTTTATCTATGTCATTGTGAGTATTGTCAAAAAGACACTGGTTCCGCACATGCTGCGAATCTATTTTTTCAAAATGCAGTGCTAACTTGGCTTGCGGGCGAAAAGTTAATAACCCGCTTTACTTTACCGAATACTAAGCACGTTAAAGCCTTTTGTGCTCGTTGTGGCTCTGCATTACCAAACCAGCAGCCTGTTGGTTTAGTGGTACCAGCTGGTAGCTTAGATGATGCGCCGAGTCTTACGCCAACTGCACATCTATTTATCGCGAGTAAAGCGAAGTGGGATGAAAAATTAGAGCAAGTGCTGGCGTTTGAAACCTTGCCGAGAGATAAACTTAGGTAATATAGAAGGCTGCAATTGTGGATTTGCAGCCTTTAAAATACTAGTTAGTAGGTTTGGGCATCTAAAGATTGGCCATTAACCCCGATTGAGTCATCAGACATCAAGTACAGGTATGTTGGCATTAATTCTTCAGGTGTTTTTAGTTTATCTTTATCTTCACCTGGGAATGCTGATGCACGCATACTTGTTCTTGTCGCACCTGGATTAATGCAGTTGATGCGAATATTGGTTTTACCCACTTCTTCGGCCCAAGTTTGCATCATACCTTCGGTTGCGAATTTAGAAATTGCATACGCTCCCCAAAACTCACGACCTTTACGTCCTACACCCGATGAAGTAAAGACGATAGAAGCGTTAGGTGCTTTTCTCATTACTGGGAATAATGATTTAGTGATCACCGCTTGGGCTGTTACGTTTACCTTCATTATGTTTTCGAAGGTTGAAACGCAAAAGTGTTCCATTGGACCTAAAGAGCCTAAAATAGACGCATTATTTAGCAAGCCGTCAAGCTTACCAAATTGCTGCTCGATAGTGGCAGCCAAGTCTCGGAAGTGTTGTTTGGTTGCACCACGTAAATCTAAAGGTACAATTGCAGGCTGTGGGTAACCGGCGTTAACAATTTCATCATAAACGGCTTCTAGTTTACTGGTGGTTTTGCCCAATAAAATAACCGTTGCACCATATTTGGCGTAATTAATCGCCGCAACACGGCCGATGCCGTCGCCAGCACCTGTTACTAATATCGTTTTATTCGCAAGTGCGTTTTCAGGAGCTTGATAAGTCTGCATTCTGGACTCCAATTAAGATGTTTGGGTCATTTTATCACAATGCAGTAGCAAGTTAGCGAATTTATTGTAAATATGGCTGGCGAAATAACAAAGTTTGAGTTAAGTTTAACTGGTCTAATGTCTTATTAAAAATGCAATTACATAGATTTAACGAGAATTATCACAATAATAATAAGATTATGTCGGAGCCTATAAAATGAAAAAAATGCTACTCTCACTCGCAGTATCAGCAGCTCTTGCTGGCTGTGGAGGCGGTGAAACGTTAGAAGATGTAAAAAATGATACTACACCCGTTTCTCCAACGATTTCTGTTAAATTTGATCCATCAGGCGGTGTGATCTCAGTTCCAAACGATATCCTTTTATCCGGCACTCAAGACGGAACTCTAAACTTACCTGACGAAATGTTAGGAATGAAGGATGGTGAAGGTAATCCTCTGGTGACACGTGCAAGCTATGCAAACCCAAGTATTGTGGTTGGTGCCTTAGATGGTTGGTCAACACAAATGCCCTATGTTATCGACATGACGACACCGAATGGGTTGACATTAGATGCGCAAAGCGTCATGACTCCCGGCGCCGTACGAATTTTTGAAGTTGAAATGGGTGGACCATTACAAACTGACGAACAGTGTGCGCAGCTACCGTCAGGGATAGCATGTAAATTTGTTGCTGAATTGGAGTTTGGTCCCCAAGGCGATTTCGTAGCGATGACGAATGGAGCTGGAAATGGCATTGTAGTGGTTCCTGTCAAGCCGCTTAAACCAAGTACGACTTATATTACTGTTTTAACCCGCACTTTGAAGGACTCCAGCGGACAAAGTGTTGACCCATCATCGACGTATAGCTTATTGCGTCAAAACGCACCACTGGTGACCGATGCGCAAAAATCCTTGCAAGCAGTAATACAAAGTTATGAGGAAGCGGTTACCAAAGCTGGGGTAGATGGTACCGAAATTATTTACACTGCAGCTATGACTACACAATCAGCTGGTGCTGGTTTAGCTGCGACTAAAGCTTTACTTGCACAATCACTCGCAAAGAACGCTCCACCAGTAATCGCAGTTCCTGGTCAGGCACCGATGACGGTTGCTGACGCACTGGAAGGTAAAGTGCCAGCGGCTTTATTGCCTGCTTTCCAACAAATTAAATTAATGCGTGGTGTTATTCAACTTCCTCAGTATTTAGCGAAGCCAAAAACAGGTGGCATTGAAGCATTAGCAGATACCTACTGGCAAGCGTTATGCGACAGCCCAGTTACACTGGGTGGGTATGTTGCACAAGGTGGCCAATTACCCCAAGTAACAGAAGGAGATGATAAGCTTTGTGAGAGCTTCCCTGTGCCTGAAGGTGTGCCGAAATTTAGAAGTATTGGCGTGGATAAACAGCGTTTTATTACCCAATATAACCCAATTCCTAAGCAGCAATGGCTTGCTAATGTGCCTGTGCAAATTACATTTCCTGCTAACGATGCGGCGCGTCCAGAAAGCGGATGGCCAGTGGTTATTCTCCAACATGGGATCACCAGCAAGAAAGAAGATATGCTTGGCTTAACCTTGTCTCTTACGCAAGCAGGCTTTGCGACGGTAGCAATCGACCACCCGATGCACGGCGAGCGCGGCATTGATATTGACGGTGATGGCAACGACGAGTTTAATGCGTCGACGGGTAGTGTACTTTCTTACATGAATCTAACATCGTTGTTAGTTGCGCGTGATAACTTAAAGCAATCAGCTGCAGATTTAATGGGGTTACGTTTAGGCTTAAACTTTATTAATCAAGCATCTGGTGGCCAAGTTAACTTCAATACCCAGCAAGTTAGTTACCTAGGTCACTCACTTGGTTCAGTTGTAGGCCCAAGCTTCCTCGCTCAAACCAATGCGCCATTAAATCCAGCAATTGATGGCTTCTTTAAAGTTGAGTCAGCAGCACTTGCAAGTGGTGGTTCGGGCATTGCTAACTTCTTGATTGAGTCAAAATCATTTGGTCCGTTTGTACAAGGCTCCGTGTTGAGTTCTGCAGGTAATCTCGCATCGCAAGCGTTTAATGCCTATCTGCAAGAAGGCGCAGTTGCTGACTGTGGTACGTTTGCTGCGGATCAAAGCAAATATATTTCTTGTGCATATGGAACGTTTAGAGCGAATTTAGAAGCGGCTGGAGACACCGCGACATTAGCACTGATTGATGGTACGGTGACGCAATTCGGTTTTGCAGCACAAACCGCATTAGATAGTGCAGATCCACTAAACTATGCAGCTTCCGTGAAAGTGCTACAAACGCCAGTATATATGAGTGTTGTTACGGGTGGTGTTGGTGGCAATGCAGCTGACCTGGTTATTCCTCCAACAACAGAGCGTAGCTTCTTGTCAGGTAGCTTACCACTTGCTGGTTTCATGGGCTTAATGCCAGCAAGTGAAACGCAAATGAGTCAAGACGGAACACCTGGAAGTTATGTGGTGAAGTTCTCTCAGGGCCATCACAGTTCAATCTTAACGACAGGCTTTGATGAAAAAGCCGGTGGCACAGCAGCAGGACACGCAGCGGCGTCAATTGAAATGCAAACACAAGTTGCAAGCTTCTTGAAGTCAAAGGGCTTGGTTTTACAAGTATCTAACCCAGATGTTGTTGCAAACTAAGACATTTTTCGAGACTATAAAAGGCCGCAGCTAGCGGCCTTTTTTATGTCCATTTTATATTGAAAAAATGGTCCCCTTTATGAGCTAAATGAGGAGAACGACTTGGCATTTTTTTTTGAATATGGGTTATTTCTAGCCAAGACAGTAACCATTATCTTTGGTATCGCAGTAGTCATTATTTTGATGGTGGGAGCAAGCTCAAAACCAAAATCGAAAAAGGGCGAAATTGAAGTTACCGATTTAAGCGACAGTCTGGCGCAGTCCAAAGAACAGTTTTTAGAACAAACCTTAGATAAAAAGGCGTTAAAGGCACGAAATAAAGCACAGTCTAAGGAGCAAAAAAGCAAAGGTAAAAACAAGGAAGACACCAAGAATGTATTCTATATCGAATTCAACGGCAGTATGGATGCTCATGAAGTCTCAGATCTACGCGAAGAGATAAATGCCATTCTTATGATCGCTGACAAGGCCACGGATCAAGTCATTGTCTCAGTTGAAAGTGGCGGTGGTGTCGTACACGGTTATGGACTTGGTGCATCGCAACTTTCGCGCATCAAGCAAGCGGGTATTCCACTGACGGTCTGTGTGGACAAGGTTGCTGCAAGTGGCGGATATATGATGGCCTGTGTCGCAGATAAGATTATTGCAGCACCATTTGCAATTATTGGTTCAATCGGCGTAATTGCGCAGATCCCCAACTTTAATCGTTTATTAAAAAAGAATAACGTTGATTTTGAAATGGTAACCGCTGGTGAGTATAAGCGTACACTCACCCTGTTTGGTGAGAATACGGATAAAGGAAGAGAAAAGTTTAAGGAGGAGATTGAAGAAACGCATGGTCTGTTCAAACACTTTGTCTCTGATAATCGCACCGAGCTTGATATTGAGAAAGTAGCGACTGGAGAACATTGGTTTGGTACACAAGCCTTAGAGCTTAAACTAGTCGATGAAATCTCAACCAGTGACGATTTACTCATGTCCCTAAATGAAAGTCACCAACTTTATAAGGTGGCTTATAAGACTAAAAAAGGCGTTGCTGAGAAGTTTGGTTTGCAACTGGGCAATGCTGTTGAGCGTTTTAGCATCAAAGCATTGTCTAAACTGAACCTATCAAAGTACTCCGCGTAATTTTTACTCCTGCGCTGGTGGGTGGTAGCTGGTTATCATCTATCAGCGCAGAAATACATCGACGAACAAAACATTGAGTTACGTGGTACGTAGTTTGCCATATTGCTGCTAGATTCGATAAAACCTTCATCAATAGTATCTGGCTCATTTACTTACTACAATTACAATCAAGTTTACTGGCAAGGCCAACAGCGAAGCTCTCATATTGTCATTGAACTGGTTTATCGAGTTTTATCAGACGCTCCATTACAACACATGCAGTTAGGTCTCCAGTAACATTAAGTACGGTTCGACACATATCTAATATCCTATCTACACCTAAGATAAGCGCAATACCTGCAGCGGGGATCCCAAAACTAGTTAACACTGAAGCCAAAATTACAATACCGACACCAGGGGTACTTGGGGAGCCAATGGATGCACCAACAGTGGTGAGTATCAGTAACATGATTTGACTATCGGTGAGGGTAATGCCAAAAACTTGAGTTAAAAATAGTGCTGCAATCACTTGATATAGCGCTGTGCCGTCCATGTTGATAGTGGCACCTAGAGGAATAATAAACTGGACAATGGGTTTTTTTACGGATAGCGACTGCTCAGCTGTGCGCATTGAGAGGGGCATTACTGCAGCTGAGCTAGAGGTTGAAAAGGCTAATAATTGTGCGCTTTTAATTGCCGATAAAAAGCGCCAAGGACTGATCTTTCCAGCGCTGCTGGCTAAAAACAGGTAGACAAACATAAGCAGTAATAACCCTAGCAACACAGTCGCAACGTAAGCTGAGACACCTAGCAGGGCATCAACACCAATTCGAATAGTAATGTCACAAAGTAATCCAAATACCGCAAACGGAGCCAGCAGCATAGCCCAATTAACAATCTGTAAAGATAGCGTTTGTGCTGTTGTGGTGAGCTCAAGAAGCAGGGATTTTTGCTTTTGACTAAGTGTGGTGATAGCAATACCAATAAAAATGGCATACATCACAATAGCAAACATATCTTTATCTAGAGTAGATTGAGTAATATTTGACGGAATAATTGCCACCATGCGCTCAGGAATGCTTTTTAATTCAACTGTAGCTGTAACAGTTGTGGTATGTTGGCTATTGAGGTTATCAAGCAGCTGACTATCCACGTATTTCCCAGGCTCAACGTAGGAAGCAACGACCAAACCAATGATAACAGCAATAAAGGTGGTCATGACGAAATAGGGGAAGATCCTAAGTCCAACTTGCTTCAAAAATGCGGTGTCCTTGTTACCTGCAATGCCAAGAATGATAGATGAAAGTACCAGAGGGATCACAACCATCTGGATCAAAGCTAAAAATAGATTGCCGGGTAGTGCAACCCATTGTGCTATTTGTAGTGATAGCTCAGCACTAACCAGCCCGACCCCTTTGGGGGATAGTAAAATACCCACGGTAATACCCAGTACCAAAGCCACAACAATTTGTAGCCATAGCATTTTCTTTTGTAAAAAATAACTAATGGAGTAGGTGGTTTTCATTCCTTTTCCTTGAAGCGGGGTGATTTGCACATCAGTGAGTAATTAGTAATAGCATATCAGGATAGATGCACAGATATGTTGATTGGTATCAAGTATAAAATTAGGTTAAACAGCCTATATTAACACCTCAATGATCTCTGATTCGGTAAAACGTGATTTTTTCATAGTTAGTGTCCTGCTTTAATGATTGCAGAAAACTACAATTATGCGTGTCATCATTTTATGATTAAGAATTCTTACGGTGTTATTTGCAGCATTTACTACCGAAGGGGTTTATGCATATTCGGCATTATGGTTTTTTAACCAGTGCATGTCGCAAGCGAAAGTTAGCGCTGATAAGGTCGCAGGCGTCATGCACATACAGAGCAAAGCGGCCAAAGACAGAAAGCGTGACACTGATACCGTATTGGCCTTGTCAGCATTGTAAGGCAGGTACCTTGCGGCTAATTGGCGTATTCAAGTTAGATGCAACAACGGCCAAAGTAGAGCGAACGAGTTAGCAGCTCGATAGCTGATTAAAATCAATTAGTTAACCTATCTAATTGCTCAGGCTAGCGGCCTCTGAATGCGTAAAAAATATAATTGCTTATTAAGCCAAATTTAGGTGTAATGAAGACATAATAAGCGCTGAGCGATGCAGGGAAAGCTTACCAAACACTAGCTAAACTGATTCACTAGCTAGGAAAGTGAGAGTCTCCAAAAGCCTATTTTTTCTAAGTAAGCTATAGCATAAACAACACCAACTCTGTCACACCGAGCAGGTAGCAGCTCAGTCCAACAAGCGATTATGCAACACAAACTGCGTGTCGCATAAATACTAAAGTGTTAGGGCTCTAGAAGTTTCAATCAACTATGAAGTATCTAAATATACTAGTTTTATTATTTTTTATATCAGCATGTTCAGAAAAACCTGCTGATATGAACAACCAATTAAAATACGAAAAAGATGGGCTTTCATTTTCTTACCCTGCAAATTGGGAGGTCACTGAAGACTTTGTGAGCGAAGATGTTAGGTTTGTTTTTGTTGAGTCTCCTGGAGACGCAATCATTAAAATTGAAGTATATCCTACAGAGCAGTCATTCGAACTTAAAGAGTTCGTTGAGCTGGATGTTGAAGCTCTCATTAAAGAAATCCCCAGTATATTGGAGCTAGATAGTGATAATGAAATAAAAGAAGTTAAGACATCTATAAATGGAACTGAGTTTCATGGATTGAAATATGAATTTAATATCTCGGTTGTTAATATTGATGTACCTCATGTGTCAGAGTCTTACTCTTTTCCTTCGCATGAAAAAGTTGCATATTTGACTAATCAGGTGGCTAAAGAAGACCTTGGAAAAGTTAATGGTGGTTTCAAACAGGTTTTAGCTACCTTTAAAATAGAGCCCTAACAAAGTGAATCATTGATGAAGTGAATCATTGATGACATATATGGACGCTCTGCTGCTGTCAAGTAATACTCATCCAACAAGGTTGTTTTAACAGCCTTGTTGCTTCTTTTATTTATCTCTCATTTACTATTTGTATGTATTGATAAACAGTCACTTTGAGTCACCCTAAATAAGGTGCTGCTCTGACATATATTCGGGCTTAACTGACTTTCAGCGCCCCTAATGAGTTTCGAACCTAGCCACCCAAAAAGTAGAATACACCCACGCGGCATTGAATGCCTTGCCTATAACGGGTTTAACTAGGTAGGTTTGACCTTTTGTTCATCGTTATGTTTACAGCAATGAGAATATGGCTATCAAGGGCTCATAAACACCCACTCGGGCTCGAGGCCCTTGTCACGACCGGGCTCCTTAATAGCCATAATTTGAGTCATGATTGCGCCTCACTTTGTGTATATTGGGCTTTATAAGGTTCATTTCTTTGTAGCAATATCCACATTAAGCGAGCCAATCGGTGGGCCGTGGCCACCACCGCTTTATTTTTACCGCGACGTTCTACCAATGCGTTGATCCATTTGTTTAAATCATCCTGCTTTTTGTGCGCATGATTGACCACTGTACGGGCACCATGAATGAGTTGTTTTCTTAGATAACGATCACCTCGTTTGGTGATCCCTCCCATCTTCTTGGTTTCACCCGAAGCATATTGACGTGGTGTGATCCCAAGCCACACAGCCAACTCCTTTTTATTAGAAAATGCTTGCCCTTTATCTATTGTGGCACTCAATGCCGATGCGTTGATAATCCCAATTCCGGGGATGGATTGGATAATTTGAGCAGCTTGGCTCTGTTCATTAAACTGCTTAAATTGTGCCTCTACATTTTTAATATTGGCGTCTAACTTTTGCATTTCTTCATAAACGTCTCTGAGGAGTAGATTTAAAGCTCCATGTAAATTACGGTTGAGCAGATCAGCAATGGTTGCACGAAAAGACTTTAAGCTCTTCTTGATGACGATGCCAAATTCAAGTAACAAACCACATGTTTGGTTGATGCAGGCAGTTCGATTATGTATGAGCCGTTCCCGATAACGATGTAGTGCTAGGATTGCTTGTTGATGCTCTGTTTTTACAGGAACAAAGCGAATGTTAGGTCGAAGGCTCGCTTCATAAATCGCCATACAATCATTTTTATCGTTTTTATTGCCACGGACAAAAGGGGTAACATGTTGCGCAGGGATAAGCTGAACTTGGTGCCCAGCTTGTAAGCAGCAGCGCCCCCAATAATGAGACGTTGAGCATGATTCCATAACAACATTACAAGCAGGTAATTGGGTCAATGTTTGCAAGAGCTTTGCTCTATCTAACCTTCTGGAAAAACATTTATTACCTTGCTTATCAAACGATAAAAGTTGGAATACATTTTTTGCTAGATCAATTGAAAGCGTGCTAACGTTATTCATGATGGACTCTCCTAATAACTGTGTTTGCAACTATCAGTTTGGCGCATTGACGCCGATTTGGGAGCGTCCATCTCATCACCCATCATTGTTTTTCCATCGTTGGGTTTGGTGTTTACGGTGGTAAGCTTAGGTTTCGTGGTTGCGTTGCTCACACCTTAATGCGGCGTTAAGCCGCAGAAGAGACGTGGCTACAAAGGTATTTGAGATGAGCACGATAAAAGATTACTTGTTCGAGATGCAAGAGAAATATATTGACGATTGGATAAGGGAAAGATTGAGTGATGATTCGCTTGGTGAAGATTCGGAAGAATACCAAGAATTAGCAGAGGAATACTCTAACTACCAAGAACATTTGCGGGAAGAAGCTGAGTGGCAGGCAGAGCTGAAATGGCTAAAAGAAAACGGTTCATCCGATATACATCAATCGTTTATCAATGAGCTCGATGCATTGAAAGTTATGGCGGATAGTAACTTCAACAATCGTCAAAATATAGCTTTTGTACTTCATACAAACATAGTGGTTAAAATGTCTTATGCATATGCCGTCACTTTACTTGAGACGTTTTTGGGCGACACCTTAAAGTCGCTTGTATCGCAAGATGAACAGTGCTTAAAAAATACTCTTCGCAAATTTAAAATATTAAAAAGCGTAAAACTAACAGATTTAGCTGATACTGATCTAGATGTAAGGTCTTTAGTATTAAAGTATGTTGGTGATGTTTTGTATCACAACATCCCAAACGTCGTGGAAATGTACGAGCAAGTCTTAAATCGTAAACTAGATATAGATATTAGCAATGTAGTTAAAATAACAAAGTTAAGACACGATATTGTTCACAGGAATGGCAAAACTATCGATGGCAGTACAATTAGTCTAAGTGCTCAAGACTTCACCCATGCCATTGATGAAATCAAAGAATTTTCTGGTGCATTGCAAAAGGCGATCAACGAAACTCAAACGGCATAACAAACTGTTTAAGAGTGATTCGCAACGCGTGGCATTTTTACTATGCGTTGCGTTTAGTGTTTAAGGTGATATGCGGCGGCTTCGGTATTGCGTTGTTCACACCTTAACAGGGCGTTGGTAGGACTCCCACTGTCAAGTTAAACACACTGATCCTTGCCTAACTTTAAGCCATAATTTCTTAACTCGAATTAGAGAGAGTTAATGCATAGGATGAAGCAAGTAATTTCGTCGGTTTTCTTGCTGGTATTCGTTGGTTACTCATTTTCATGAGCAGAGCAGACCTTACTTAACTCGACGTGGCACCTGTTTTCAGTCTATGTTCGTGGTTCAATGCTGCGTTAGCTGCATTGCCATCCTAACGCCGTCGGTGGTTGTGCCACACCCGATGCTTGACCCAATACATTAACTCTAATTCGTTCATTTTAAGCTGGTACTCTGGATAATCTTAATTTGGGATTTACCGGTGAGAGCACAACCTGTTTTGCGATTGCCCAGATATAAGCAATCATTTCACGGGCAATGGCGGTGACAACGAGGTTGTAATGCTTGCCTTTATTTATAAGCTTTTTATAACGTTTACAGAGCCTTAATTGTGCTTTCCATGCAATATCAATAAGTTGCTTTGGTAAGCCTTCTTGTCGTTTTTGTAACTCAGTCGATATGTTGGCTGCATGACGGTAACTGTGAGCACCTTCGACTAATAAGCGCCTTGCACGACCATTGCCACATTTAGTAATTGCGCCAATATGCCTTTTACCACCACTCGAGTGTTCACTCGGAACGAGCCCAAGATAACTCATGAGTTTTCGCGGATGGTCGAAGCGGGTTAAATCACCAAGCTCAGAGACAATACCAGCGGCCACGAGTAAGCGAACGCCGCGCATAGCTTGGATTGCTTTAACTACAGGGTAGTAACGCCATTGATAAACATGATGAGAGAGCTCATTGTCGAGTCGCTCCAATCGTGCAGTTCGCTCGTTTATGGTTTGAATAAACTCTTGTAAAACGATTTGTTGTGCAGGATGTGGCAATACCAGCTCTGTGAGCCAACGTAAGTGTTTGAGAGACCAGTTTGCTGTGCCAGCATAATTAATGTTGTTGCGAAGAAACATTGCTTTTAGTTGGTACTTTGCATCTTTTAAATCTTTCATCGCAACTTCTCGAGCATGAGATAAATCACGAATAGCTTCATCTTCCGGCTCAGGTACATAAATAGGGGTTAAGTCTTCAGACTTAAGTAATTTAGCTAGTTTAAGTGCATCACGTTTGTCAGTTTTTATACGCTCGCCAGGTTTTTTTAGGAATAAGCGATGGGGCAACTACGTAACAGCAATGTCCAAGAGAAGTAATTAAGCGGTAAATCCAGTAACCACAGGGACCAGCTTCATAAACGAAATGGAGCGTAGTGTTAGGGTATTTAGATTCAAATTGCCTGATAAACTTTTTAATAGTGACTTTAGCTGAAGAAATACGACCGAAATGAATGGGTTGTGCGCCTCGACTGTCTTCAATATAGGCAACTTCAATGAACTCTTTATGAGTATCTAAGCCAATGAAAAGTATGTTATGTTTAGTCATGCTAGCCTCTGCTATTTAGTTATTTGACAAACTAATTATGGCTCTGGCTTTAAGCTAACCCACGAAAATGCGGAGGCTAGCACCGTGTGGGAGTCATTATGTCTATATGCACTGTGAAATATGAGAATGGCGAAAATAAGCCAAAATAAGCGACACCCATCACTATTGATATTCAAGCTGGGGAAGTAAAAAAGCATGTAAACACTCCAATAATTTTGGTCAAAAACGTTTAGTTATAGACCAATTTTTAGCGCCCAAGCGTATCTCTACATCAAAACCGAGTTATCGCGCATGGCAAAGCGCTGTAAATACAACAGTTATTGATTTTCGAATTGATAGTGTTCGTTTTACTAAGCCAGCAAGCGCTCGCAGTTTGTTAGGTTTGTCCGTCGTCGTTTTTGCAGTGTTTCACAGTAAGCGGTTATTGTTCGCTCTCGACCAACTGCACCGTGGAATACCCGTGAAAATTGCGTAGTGAGTTTTATCCAGTTCTCCGGTTCGATATTTAGTCGAGTGAGTATGGGTTGTGACTCAAAAATATAGCCTCGCTTGTCGGCGCGAATATATTGGCCTGTGAGTTCAACCAATTCGATATAAGACTTGAGCTCAAAAGGCAGGCCTTTAGGCATGTGTTTTCGTGGGCTGCCAGCAAAGCGTAATAGGCTTTTTGGTTGTTTACCCAGTTTTGCATGGTCGATGCGTTTTTTGATGCTGGTGTAGTCTGAGGTTTCAGGCGTTGTGGCAATTTTGGCTCGAATTGGGTTTAGGTCTACGTAAGCGAGGCAGGCAGCCAGTGCAGCTTCATCCAGCAATGCTTGGGATTTAAATCGTCCTTCCCAAAACCTGCCCGTACAATTATCTTCTTTATTTGCTCGGCGGGCGATGTCTTCGTTAAGTACTCGCATAAACCAACTAATATCCGCTAGTCTTCCCCTGTACTTATCAACCAGCTCATCTAGCATCAATTGCTCCGACTCATTGAGTGGCTCACCTTCAGTAAATTTACGGCTTATCCAATTACCTTTAAACAACTTGCACCACCGTATCACAACTGCTTTATCCGACAGACGCTTAGCCTTTTTATCATCAACATATAAAACAATGTGAGTGTGATTACTCATCACCGCATAAGCACAGACATCAATACAAAACACATCCCCCAACATCAAGAGCTTTTCTTCAACCCAATCACGGCGGTGTTCATATGATTTTCCCGTAAATTTATCTTCACCGCACAGAAACGCGCGTCTTACGCAGCGGGAGATACAGTGATAATATTTGGTGTCGGTTAAACTGATTTGCTTTTTACGGGCAGTTGCCATAGTTTGTTTTCCTCAATCCTTTGAGTGCAGAATTAAAGCTTAGGCGGTATATTTAGAGGATGCAAATTAGTGGTGGGTGTCAGCGATTTGGTTACTAATGGGGTTTAGGTCTACGTAAGCGAGGCAGGCAGCCAGTGCAGCTTCATCCAATAGTGCTTGGGATTTGAATCGTCCTTCCCAAAACCGGCCCGTACAATTATCTTCTTTATTTGCTCGGCGGGCGATGTCTTCGTTAAGTACCCGCATAAACCAACTAATATCAGCGAGTCTTTCTCTGTACTTATCAACCAGCTCATCTAGTATCAATTGCTCCGACTCACTCAGTGGCTCATCTTCAATAAACTTTTGGCTTATCCAATTGCCTTTAAATAACTTGTGCCATCGCATCACAATCGCTTTATCCGACAGGCGCTTAGCCTTTTTATCATCAACATATAAAACAATGTGGGTGTGATTACTCATCACGGCATAAGCACAGACATCAATACAAAACACGGAGCCCAGCATCAAGAGCTTTTCTTCAACCCAATCCCGGCGGTGCTCGTATGATTTTCCAGAAAATTTATCTTCACCGCACAGAAACGCGCGCCTTACACAACGGGAGATACAGTGATAATATTTGGTGTCGGTTAAACTGATTTGCTTTTTACGGGCAGTAGCCATAGTTTGTTTTCCTCAATCCTTTGAGTGCAGAATTAGAGCTTAGGCGGTATATTTAGAGGATGCAAATTAGTGGTGGGTGTCAGCGATTTGGTTAATGAAAAGTATGTTATGTTTGTTCATTCATGTTAGCCTATACTGTTTAGTTATTGGACAAGCCAAGTATGGTACTGGCTTTAAGCTAACTCACGAAGAAGCGGAGGCTAGCATCGTATAGGATTCATTATGTCTAGGCATAGCAGGAAGGAAAAAACCGTGAATAAATTTATATTAGTGTTATTTTGTTTTCTTTTTTCATTTTCTAGTAGTGCAAATGATAATTTCACATCAGAGCAACTAATTGAGAAAGCAAAAGTATTTGTAGCGGCAAAAAACGCGCGTCAACAACCTAATACAACAATTAAAGAGATAGAAAACTATATCTCATTGCTTTCTGATGACTTTATCGATGAACACGTCAAATTTAAATTTACTTATAAAGATAAATCTAAACTCCGAGAGGATATGATTAATAAACTAAAAGATAAAGTCATCCATAGTTCGATAGAAATAAATGAGATAATGGTTGGTGCTAATGTCGTCTTTGTAAAAATGACCGAATCAGGTAAAGTAAAACCTGTTCATTTAGATAAAACTATTGAGTATAGTAAAACTAATATTGTATCACTTGAGTTTAATCAAGCGGGCTTAGTTACGCACATCCGTCGACACCACGGGTAATCTATAACCATACAAACGCTTTCACAAATTAGAGGTGGGTGTCAGCGATTTGAGCCGATTTGTCATGAGATGATTTGAGATGAGCGATTTGGCTCTAAACAATCCACCGATATCTATAATCAACGAAGGCTACACTCGGCCCAAAAATAAAAAACGCCCGATGAAATTCATCGAGCGCTTTAATCTCAAAAAGTGTCAACCTACATGCTAGGGCGGGTTAACTAAACTAACCGTGTGCTAGCCGAACAGTTCATCTTCTAGTGTTTTACCGTTAACTAACGACTTGTAACGCCAACCCTGTTCACGGCAAAGTCGGAGCACATCAATATCAACCTGTTGGCCGCTACGATACTCAATAAGCAGGGCGCCACTGGCATTTACTGTCACCTCTTCAACACCTTGTAAGGTTTTCAAAAGCGCTATATGACTACTGGTGCCAGACTCTTTAAGTTTTACAGTCAGCGTGGCAAGCTCTGCTTCTTGAATACGGTCAACAGCGGTTAATTTACCATGCTGCAAATGTAATACCTGATCGCATAAATCATCGAGTTCTACTAAATCGTGTGAACTCAAAATAAAGGTCGTTTCAGATTGAAGCCTTTTCACGAGATTTCTGATCTCACGAGCATTCACGGGATCTAATCCAGCCGTGGCTTCGTCAAGCAGTACAATTTCAGGTTGTGAAAGTAGCGTTTGGGCAATACAGATACGTTTTCGCATGCCATGAGATAACTCATGAGGCTTGGCGTGATAGCAGTCTTTGAGGTCGACAAGCTCAAGCACTCTGTGTGTTTCACTTTCGGCCGCTTTCGCATCTAAACCTTGAAGCTGTCCATATAAACGTAGCTGATTACTGACAGAAAACCTTGGGTCGAGCTGAGCATCCTGTGGAAGTGCGGCAAGGCGACCAAAAAGTGCAGCGCTGCCAGGCTTGTGGCCTAAAATTTGAACACTGCCAGCATCGGCATTTAGATACCCGCAAAGCGTGCTAAAAAGAGTGGTTTTACCCGCACCATTTGGGCCGACAAGCGCAATGGGTGAACCCGCGTTTAGGATAAAAGAGACATTGTCTAGTGCGCGCTTTCGTCCATATTCTTTCACTAAATTATTAACTTCAATAATGCAACTCATAGCGCACGCCTTCTTAATAGTTCACAGCTAATTGCAATCAATACGAAGCTATGCAGCACCGGTGTGGCAAAGCGAGTGAGGTTGATATTCTGTGCGATGGTTTCTGAGCCTTGGAACCCAGGAAATAGATAAAAAAGGTATTCTGCGTAAGGGCTGTACTCAAGTGCAAAAGCGACCAAAGTGGCGAGTGTTAAGTAGGTCAAAATCGCGTAAATCATGCTCATTTTGCTTGAGTTAGCAAAGTGATTAGCTACAGACATCAGGGCAATAAATGGTGCAGTAATAAGCGTTAGCTCTAAAACAATTAATGTCGCTCGGGTAAGCCCTATGAGCCATAAGCTTGGGTCGCGCACCACCATCAATATCCAAGCGCCGAGAGCAGAAATGGCTATGAGCAACAATGTATTGAATACCTGCCCAACAAAGCGGCCAACAACAATTTCAGCCCGAGATGTGCGCAGGGTTAGAAATCTCAATGTACCGCGAGTTCTATCTTCTACGGTTTGATCTGCACTTGAAAAGATCACAAAAAGAGGAAACAAGAAGATTGACCAAACTAAGTACAATGCAAGTTCCATTTCGGGCCACTGGGCAATACGATGCATACCAACGGCGCCGGAAAAACTCTGGATCATATTTTTGAAGTTGGGGTCGCTGACAATGGATACCGCTTCTGCAATGGCGTAGCGCAAAATGGCATACCAAACCAAAACAAATGCGGCGATGGCTATCCATCCGCGCTTCGTTGCAAACAAGCGTTGCAATTCAAAGATGGCTATTAAGCCAATTCTTTTTATATTCATAAGGATCCTTGCAAGTGACAACACAGACTTTCACTACTAGAGCGGTAGGCTGACTTTGATTTGAGCGTATATGATTGGCGCTAAAAAAGGAAGTTACTGAACTGTAACAAAATTAAACCAATAAAAACGGGCACGATTAAGTGTGCCCGTTTCTTAGTCTGTATTTGCTAGCAATTACCAGCCGCAATTACGGCCTTTATTTTGCTCATCTAGGTATTTTTGCAATGGTGCAAAGTAGTCAAGTACTGCTGTTGCATCCATTTCATCTTTACCTGTTAGCGTTTTAAGTGCTTGTTGCCAAGGTTTGCTGCTACCCATTTCAAGCATCGCATTTAAACGCTCACCAGCCGCTTTCGAGTTGTAAACAGAACAGCGGTGAATGGCTTCTTTGCTGCCAGCAATTTCACAAAGTGATTTGTGGAACTGGAACTGTAAAATATGCGCTAAGAAGTAACGAGTGTAAGGTACATTACCTGGTACGTGGTATTTTGCACCTGGATCAAAGTCACTTTCGGTACGTGAAACTGGTGCTTTAACACCTTGATACTTCTCTCTTAATTCCCACCACGCTTGGTTGTACTCTGCTGGGGAAATCTCACCAGAGAATACTTTCCAGCGCCATTGGTCGACGAGTAGACCAAATGGAATGAATGCAACTTTATCGAGTGCCATCTTCATCAATAGCCCGATATCTTTTGACTCATCCGGTACGTTATCCAACAAGCCAATTTGCTTTAAGTAGCCAGGTGTTACAGATAGCGCGATAGTGTCGCCGATAGCTTCGTGGAAGCCATCGTTGGCGCTTTCTTGGTAATATACAGGCTGCTGATTGTAAGCGCGTTGATAGAAATTATGGCCTAGTTCGTGGTGGATAACAGAGAACTCTTCACCTGTACGTTGGATACACATTTTGATGCGTAGGTCGTCTTTGGCATCTAAGTTCCAAGCTGATGCATGACATTGTACGTCGCGGTCTTGTGGTTTAATAAATAAAGAACGTTCGTAGAAAGTTTCAGGTAATGGGGCAAAACCCATAGAGGTGAAGAACTTTTCTGCACCTTTTACCATTTTGATTTCGTCGTAATTGTGTTTAGCCAGTAGCGCCGTTACATCATAACCCGGATCTGCGTTTTCTGGCGCGACTAGGTCATAGATATTGCCCCAGCTCTGTGCCCACATATTGCCAAGCAAGTGTGCAGGAATTGGTTGGTCTTGAGGCACTTTATCTTCGCCATATTTCTCACCAAGCTTGGCTCTTACATGACAGTGCAAGGAATCGTATAGCGGCTTTACTTGGTTCCAAGTACGGTCAAGTTCTTTTGCAAAGTCATCCGCTGGCATGTCGTACTTACTACGCCACATGGCACCTGTGTCTGCGTAGCCTAGCTCATTAGCGCCTTCGTTGGTAAGCACCACTTGCTTCTCATAGAGTGGACGCATCGGCTTCGACACTTCACGCCAACCTTGCCAGATGTCTAAAAGCTCTTCATAGTCGCGACTATTCGCCATCTTAGCAGTCATGTCGCCAAGGCTTAGGCAAGCGCCATCATCTTTACAGTATTTGCCTTTTCCGTACATACCATCAAGCTCTGCAGTGAGCTTTGCAAGTTCCGCTGTTTTGTCAGCATCTTTTGGTGCAGGTAGTGTTAGGTTTAGCTTCAATTTGTCAAGTTTGCGGCGGGTATCTTTGCTTAGCGCTAAGCCATCAAATTGTGCTGCTTGGTTTGCAAGTTCTACAAGCGCAGCGGTGTATTCCTCATTCACATCCGCAGCAAGTGAAGCGGTATCATGAGTAATAAAATTCGCGTAAATCCAAGCTGAGCGGCTCGAGCGGAAGTTAAGGTCAACCAGCTGTTCTGACGCCTTATCTAAAAATGCAACTGCATCGGCTTCTGATAACGCTTTATTTGTAGTTTCAGTGGATTTGCAGGCAGAGAGTGCAAAAGTACTGGCAACGATGAGTGCGCCAACACTTAACTTAAATCTTGGTTTCATAGGGTTCACTTGTTGTTTTAATTAATACACGAGCCGACTTAACACTAGACGGCATTTCAGTATCTATAGCCAGCTACACTAATTGGGTTAATTGTTAAAATTAATCCAATTAGTATTAGTCGTATGAACAACTAATTCGTAGTGGGCGCGGCTTTTACGCGCAGCAAAGCATCATTTTTTGCTGTGGTGGCAGGAATAATAGCAGGACGACTTAAAAACGACAATTTTGCGATGGACAAACAATGAGATGCGAGTACAGATAAAAGTTGAGTTAGTGTGATTATTAACCATAATTAAGGCAGTCAATTGTATCAAAAGGCCGCATTTGAAGCCTGCAAAAAGGAGTGCATATGACTTTAGTTTTATTGGTGATATTGGCCATAGTGGTAGTATTTTGTGTCCGTGATATCAGGGTTAAGTTGATCACTAAACCGCTCTTTAACTACTTCAAGACGTCATTACCTGAACTCTCCCAAACTGAGCGAGAAGCGATGGAAGCGGGGAGTATCTGGTGGGATGGTGCGTTGTTTTCGGGTAAGCCGAATTGGCGAAAGTGGTTGAGTAATGATAAGCCAAAGCTGAGCGATGAAGAACAGGCGTTTATAGATAACGAACTACATACGCTGTTAAAGATGCTTGATGAAGAAAAAATATCTGAGGCTCAAGACTTGCCTGCAGAAGTTTGGCAATTTTTGAAAGAAAAGGGCTTTTTTGCTTTTATTATTCCAAAGGCCTTTGGTGGCCGGGAGTTTAGTGCTCAGGCAAACTCCACCATTGTTGCAAAAATAGCCAGTCGTAGCTTGTCTACTGCAGTGACCGTGATGGTGCCGAATAGTTTAGGCCCTGCGGAATTACTGCTTCATTATGGCACCAATGAGCAGCAGAATACTTGGCTGCCAAAGCTGGCTTCGGGTGAGGCGCTACCTTGTTTTGCATTGACCTCTCCAGAGGCGGGATCGGATGCAGGCAGCATTCAAGACTTTGCTATTGTGTGTGAGCGTGAATTTGAGGGAGAAAAGCAAATTGGACTTGCGGTAACTTGGCAAAAACGATATATCACGTTGGCGCCTGTCGCTGATGTACTCGGACTTGCGTTTAAGGTTTACGACCCAGAACAATTGCTTTCAAACAAAGTAGAGCTTGGGATCACTTGTGCTCTTATTTCGACTGCACATGAAGGTGTAAAAACTGGAGACAGACATAACCCGTTGGGGCAAGCATTTATGAATGGCACAACCAGTGGCGAAGATGTTTTTATTCCAATGGCCTGGGTGATAGGCGAGGAGGCAGGTATTGGGAAAGGGTGGCGCATGCTGGTGTCGTGTTTAAGTGCTGGGCGGGGGATATCTTTGCCTGCGCTGAGCGCGGGAACTGCACAATTAAGTGCCAGAACGACTTCGGCTTACGCCGGTGTCCGTCGTCAATTTGGTGTACCTATCTCTGCCTTTGAGGGTGTGCAAAGCGCGTTAGCCAGAATTTACGGTTATAGCTATCTAATTGAAGCGGTGAGACAAACTACTGCATTGGCAATTGATTTAAAGCAAAGTCCTTCGGTAGTCACTGCAATTGCCAAGTATCACCTCACGGAACATGCAAGGGTGGCATTAAATGATGCGATGGATATTCATGGCGGTAAGGCTATTCAAATGGGGGAAATGAATTATCTTGCCCACAACTATATGGGAATGCCGATTTCTATTACCGTTGAGGGCGCCAATATTTTAACTCGAAGCTTGATGATTTTTGGTCAAGGTGCAACGCGTTGCCATCCTTTCATCATCAAAGAAATGAGTATCGTAAAGCAAGACGATCAAGTAATCGCATTGAAAGAGTTTGATGAAGTGCTTTGCAAACACTTGCAGCATACCTCTGTGAATGGGCTTAAGGCATTTTTTAATGGCTTCACACTTGCACGTTTTGAACGTGCGCCAGTTAGTGGTGATGTGGCGCTTTATTACCGACGCCTAACGTGGTTGAGTCAAGCGCTCTCTGTGTATAGCGATATTGCCATGTTAAAGCTAGGTGGTTCACTAAAACGTAGAGAAATGCTCTCTGCAAAACTAGGGGATGTCTTGAGCTTTCTTTATATCGCCTCGTGTGTGTTAAAAAAATACGAAGATGATGGCCGTCAGCAAGGGGATTTACCGCTGGTAAAGTTTGCCTTAGATCACTGTCTTAACGAAGCTAGTAAGGCTATTTATGCATTTTGTGATAACTTTACTGTAGCGCCACTGGCATTTTTATTAAAACGTTTGGCGTTTCCTGTTGGTAAGTGGGTCAAAGCACCGAGCGATAAATTAGCGGTGCAGGTGTGTAGCAATGTTTCTGAACACAACTCGACCCGTGAGCGTATCTCACATCTATGTGCCGTGGTAAAACACTCGGCGGTAGATACGGTTGAACATGCTTATTTACTGGAAAAAGCGCATGCTCCATTAATGGCAAAATATCGTAAGTGGTGTAAGCAAAATAGTATGAAACTGGTGGGTAAGACATTGAATGAAAAGCTCAGTATCGCAATGGACGACAAGGTGATTGATGATAAGAGTTCTGAAACCATCTTTTGTATTGAAACGTTAGTTGCAAAAGCGATTGCTGTTGATGCAAAAACGCCCAGCTAGTTCGTTGTGGCAGAGGGATATCAGCTAATTTGTTAAAAAGCCCCGACAGCGGGGCTTTTCTTTCTTATTCTTTAGTTAACGTGCAAAGGGATCGGCTAGTACCTTATCTACGTACCATTTGCCTTTTTTGCGCACCATACTGACACTGCGCATGTCATCTACTTGCTCACCGTGGAGTTGACCTGTAAAAATTAAATTAATTTTTGCGCTGTCGCCATACTGTTCGCGCAGACTTTGATTAGTCATGTCAACTTCTATAGTGACTTCATCGTACTGCATATTCACTAAATTTCTGGCGAATTGAGAGGCGGTACCGTAGGAGCGCATGATACGCGCGTGACGGGGCGTGGCGATTTTCATTGCAGCGTCTAAATCTTTTTGATTATAGAGTGCGTCAAAGTACATTGTTGCGGCATATCCGGGAGTGTCCTTGTCACCTCTGACATTATCCTCTGAGCCACATGCGGAAAGTAAAACCATCGCAGCTAAGACAACGAAAGCTTGCTTAAAAAGTGACTTCGTCATGCTAAAATACATCATATGCAGTTTAAAATTATTCACAATGAGTTAAGTTTGTCTGCTTACAGCCGATATGTAAAGCCAGTAAATGAAATAAATGTATTATGTGCTAAGGGTTTAAGATGTCTCGTTTAATATCACTAGCTTGGTTAGCTTTATTTTTGGTTGGGTGTGGATCGCAGCCTGAAATCAGTAAAGGGGTTACAAGCCAGCTAACACAAAACGGCATAATACTTGGGCATTTTTCTAAAGATGGAAAGTGGAGTGTAACATTAGACAGCAATTCTGAAATCCATATATATGACAATACCAATCAGTCAGTCATCTTCTCAGTACCTAAAGACAAAATAAAAACGCCAGTCAAAGCAATTTTGTTGTCTGATGATAAGGAGATGCTCATCGTGGCGGGTGAAAACCTTATCTCAATTTGGTCTGTTCCAAAGCAAAAGCTGATAACGAACGTACCCTTTGCTGGGGTGAGTCCACTAGCTTCGATTTCTGCTTTAGCACTTTCTCATAACAATCAGCGTTTGCTCGTTGCGATGGACGATGGCTCACTCAATATGGCGGACCTATTCACTAAGTTAAACAATCGCTTTATGCCTCATACCCGACCAATTGAGCATTTGGCGTTTGACGATAGTGGCGACTATTTTGTTACAGGCGCGCAAGATGGGCTGGTTGCCCTTTGGCAATTTGCATCACCAGAACCTTTGTATGAGCATCAATTTAGTCATCGAGTTACTAGTTTAACAGTAAGCCCTGATGGGCAGTATTTATTTGTCTCAGATGGGTTGAATGCGCAACATGTGCTGGATTTTGAGTCTGGAAAGCAGCTCAGTGAGCTAAAATATATGGCCCGCTTTAAGATGTTTAGAAAGGCCAAATTTATTTCTGGCTCGGGCTTACTTGCGACATCATCGTCAAAGTCTCACCTCTCCATCTGGCGCTATGAAAGCGGAGAAGAACTTGGTACTTGGTCTATTCATACAGCAAGAGAAGGGGCGACGGTAGTCGATATGTATGTCCCAAACCCAGACACTTTAGTAACGCTAAATAGCGATGGTATGTTTGAGACCTGGGCGGTTAATGTACTTGCTAAAAAGTAAGGGAGTGAAAGCACTCCCTTTGCTAATTATCCAAATCTTGGATTAATTGCAGTTCGACAAGCAAAACTTGAAATTAGGCGCGTTGGAAGTCGTATACGCTACCAAGATTGAGCAATTGCGTGAGTTCATCCAGTGCAGCATAGGACTCTTGCAGTAGGCTCGGATCAGCTAAGTCTTGCTCTGTGACTTTATCGCGATAATGTTTATTGACCCACGCGCTTAGTTGAATAAATTTATCTTCACTCATCATCACTTCTGGATTTACCGCTTTTAGCTCAGCTTCATTGAGGGCTACACGTAATCGCAAACACGCAGGTCCACCACCATTTTGCATGCTTTGGCGTAAGTCAAAAAAGCGTACTTGCGAAATCGGATTTTTTGCACCGAGCATATATTCGATATACGCTGCTACGTTATCATTCTTCGCACATTCTTCCGGTGCTACCAACATCATCTCGCCTGATGGCAAGGTGATCAATTGAGAGTTAAATAAGTAACTTTTTACTGCGTCTTCAACACTCACAGCATGCGTCGGAACTTCGACAATATGCAAAGGCTTTTCACCGATATACGCTTGTCTAATTTTAGTTAGACTAGTGGTTTGATCAATAAAAGCTTGATCATGACAAAACAATACATTTTCATTGCCCACCGCAATGACATCATTATGGAACACGCCTTGATCAATCACATTTGGGTTTTGCTGGATAAAAATTGCTTGCTTATCATCCAATTTATGTAGCCTTGCAATCGCTTGACTTGCTTCTAATGTTTGCCGAGCAGGATATTTAGTAGGACCCTTTATATCGCTGTTAAAGCCACTTGAACCGTACACAAATAATTGTAGACCTTTACTGCCATGGCTATCGGCGAGGCGAGTGTGGTTCGCAGCACCTTCATCGCCAAAAAAAGGTTGCTCAGGCAAATGCTGGTGATGTGCAAAATATTGCGCATTGGCGAACATAGCACGGAGTAAGTTCGTGGTGGTTTCTGGTTCTATTGAACGGTGGAATTTGCAGTTTAAATTGGCACTTGTGAAATGAACTTTGCCATCGCTGGAATCAACAGAAGGCGATACCGTCGCCGCATTTGCCGTCCACATCGCAGAGGCTGAGTAACAAGCTCGAAGCAATATAGGATCGTATTTATAGGCTTTTTCCAGGACTTGTGCATCCGTGCCTGAAAAGCCAACGCGGCGCAGTGGGGCTAAACTTGGGCGAGCATGAGGTGCAAATACCCCTTGTTTTAGGCCGATATCATGCATTGCTTTCATCTTTTCAAGACCTTGCAATGCCGCTTCTTTTGGATTAGAAACACTGGTAGCGTTAGAAAGTGACGCGACATTACCATAAGATAATCCGGCATAATTATGTGTTGGCCCTACTAAGCCGTCGAAATTGACTTCATAAGTCATAAGTGCGGTTCCTGTTGCGAATAGTTATAGATAACTAGTATGAGGCGGTTTCGCTGGTTTTTAAAGTGGCATCAGTCAAATAAGACGTTTGTACTTATTTAGCATGCGGCCATCGTAAAATAAATTGATAGAAAATTTAAATTAGCCTATTTCAATGAAATTGCTCACTTTGTCTGAGACTCGACTACACGTGATAGAGTTGTCTGGGCGTGATGGTAGATAGTGGCAAAAGTAATGACGGCAGCCTTTATTTAGTTTTCGCCTTTATTTAGTTGTTCTAGTTAAACCAGCTTTCATTGCAAATTTATCCCTTGTTGCCCACAATAGGGTTAAATTTCTTTTTATATCTAGGCAAACCATGGAAGTTGAACATCAGGAAATTGCCAATTTTTTAGTAGCTTACCCGCCATTTTCGGATTTGCCTCAAGAGGCACTATATAAACTCGCAAGCCAAGTTGAAGTAGGTTATTACCGAGCGGGCAGTGGCATTTTGGAATATGGGGAGCAGATCACTTACCTATATGTGATCCGCTCTGGTGCTGTTGAGCTCTATCGGCGCTCAGGTGAGTTATATAATCGTATTTCCACAGGGGGGATCTTTGGCCAGCGCGGTTTATTGATGAACCGTAAAGTTCGTTTTGGTGCTCAAAGCCTTGAAGATACGCTGGTGTATTGCATTCCTGTAGGCATCTTTGATGAGTATTGCGACGTTTATGAAGCGTTTGCTGATTATTTTGAAGCAGACGATAATGCCAGACTAAAAATCACAGTTTCTGAGCAAGCCGATAGCAATGATTTAACCACGGCCAAAGTGCGTAAACTATTGCTACGCGATGTGGTATATGTTGAACGTAATGCCACGGTACAGCAGGCAGCTCAAGTGATGGCAAAAGAGCATGTGTCATCACTACTTATTTATGATCCCGAGAAACCTGTTGTCGAAGATCCAGATGAAGATGATGGTCAGGTGGTTGGCCTTATCAGTGACAGAGATCTTCGCACAAAAGTAGTCGCAGAGGGGCTGAATTATCAAACGCCGGTCTCTGAGATTATGTCGACTGATCTTATTATTGTTGACTCCAATGCCTATGTCTTCGAAGCCATGATGCTGATGCTAAGAGACAACGTACATCACTTGCCTGTTGTACATAAGCGTAAGCCGATAGGGGTAGTCGCGCTATCCGACATTTTGCGCTATGAGTCTCAAAGCAGTCTATTGTTTGTTAGGGGGCTGATGGACCAGCAAAGTGTTGAAGACCTAAGTAGTTATGCCAAACAGCTTCCTGCAATTTTTACTCGTATGGTGAATGAAGACGCTAACTCACACATGATTGGGTCTGCGATGTCGATTATAGGTAAAACGTTTAAACATAAGTTACTCGAACTTGCGGAAGCAAAATTAGGCCCACCACCAATCCCTTATTGTTTTATTGCGCTCGGTTCAATGGCTCGGGACGAACAATTAATTGTGACCGATCAGGATAATGCACTGATCTTGGATGACAGTTATCAACCCGCAGAACATGGCACTTACTTCGAAAAGTTGGCTAAGTTTGTGTGTGATGGTCTAGCCAATTGCGGCTATAAATATTGTGATGGTGGGATCATGGCAAGCAACCCGACTTGGCGCTTAACTTACAGTCAGTGGTTAGCACAATTTGAAGACTGGATAGAAAATCCACGGCCTGAGGCATTGCTTAATAGCTCGATTTTCTTTGATTTAGAGGGCGTATGGGGTGAAACAAAATGGGCTGAGAAACTCACTGCTTTTATCAGTAAAAAGGCCAAAAACACCCCTAAATTTTTGGCCGCGATGGCGCATAATGCGCTAAGAAGAACACCGCCTTTGGGCTTTTTTAATGGATTTGTCCTTGAGCAAGATGGTGAACATAGGCGATCGATGAATATAAAGCGCCGTGGCACAGCGCCGCTTTCAGACTTGGTTCGAGTACATGCCCTTGGTGTTGGCTCTAAAAAACAAAACTCCTTTGAACGATTAGAAGATATTGATGAAGCAAATATACTGCCAAAGGGCAAGGTGCTAGATCTACAAGCTGCGCTTGAATACATCGCCATTATGCGTATTCGTCACCAAGCATGGCAAATTGAGCAGGGCGAAAAGCCTGATAACAGCTTGCCACCAGAAACACTCTCTGATTTTGAACAGCGTAACCTTAAAGAAGCTTTTGGCGTGTTAGACAAAGCACAGAGCTTTTTAAAGTTTCGCTATCAAAACAAATCCATGATGAAGTAGCGGTGTAACATGCAAGGCGAGATTATGTCATGGCCAAATCGCTTTCAGCATTTGGCAAAAACGTCGCAAGACCCAAGAATTCAAGCATTTTATCAGCAAGGAGTGGTAGATCCTTACCAGCAATTGAGCCAGTGCGAGTTTGTTGCCCTTGATTTTGAAACGACAGGGCTCGACCCAAACATCGATGATATTGTGAGTGTTGGCGTGGTGCCATTTGATTTACGACGGATCCGCTTGGCTCAAGCGAAGCATTGGCTTGTCAAGCCAACCAGTCCGCTGGCTGAGGAGTCTGTGGTACTGCACCGCATCACACATTCACAAGTCGAAAGCGCGCCAGATCTTCAAGATATTCTTGAGGAAGTGTTTGCTTCGTTGCATGGTAAAGTCATTGTGGTGCACTATCAGTTTGTCGAAAAGTCATTTTTTAATTCTGCGCTAAAAGCAAGATTGGGTGAGGGGATTGAGTTTCCAGTGATTGATACAATGGAAATTGAAAAGTCAGCGATAAACAACGCCAGAAGCTGGCTTGATAAGCTCAAACGAAAACCTATTCCTTCAGTACGCTTGGCTGATTGCAGAAAGCGTTATGGGCTTCCCTATTATCAGCCACATCATGCCTTGTCCGATGCGTTAGCAACAGCGGAGCTATTTCAAGCTCAAGCTCAATATTATTTAGGCCCATCAGACATGGTGAAGCGCTGGTGGAGCTAACCCTAAATAACAAAAAGGCGGAGCATACATCAAGCTCCGCCTGTAATGAGATTAGCGACCGTTAGCTTTTAGGCTCTGTTCTAAGCCCAAGGATCAAACTTACACACATCAACAGTAATACAAAGGTAAACGGTAAACCTGTTGAAATGGCGCCCGCTTGCAGCGCTTCAATCGCTTCTTTACCGCCGATCCACAGTAGCGCTGCCGCAATAGCACCCTCAATACTCGCCCAGAATATACGTTGTGGTACTGGGGCATCTATTTTACCACCAGCGGTAATACTATCGATAACCAAAGAGCCAGAGTCCGACGAAGTGATGAAGAAAACTAGTACAAGTAAAATCGCCGTGAACGAGAGTAAATCACTCATAGGTAGGTTTTCGAACATTTGAAACATTGCCAGTGGCACTTCAGTCAAGCCATCAGTTCCTAGAGCACCAATGCCATTTTTTACCTGATCGATAGCAAGGCCACCGTAGATTGACATCCAGATCACGGTTACCAATGTCGGGATTAATAATACTGCGGTGATAAATTCGCGTATGGTGCGACCCTCAGAAACCCGTGCGATAAACATACCAACAAACGGTGACCAAGATATCCACCATGCCCAATAGAATACGGTCCAACCTTGGAACCATGCTTCGTCGTCACGACCATGAGGATTACTCAGCGGAATAATGTTTTCAACGTAAGCCATTAAAGTTGTTGGAATATTACCCATGGCAATCGCAAAGCCTGCGATACCAACAAACAGTAATAATACAAATGCAATTAACATATTAACGTTACTGAGCAGCTTTACACCACCATCAATACCGCGAACGACCGAAATAATCGCAAGAGCGGTAACTCCCGCTATTACGGCAATTTCTAGACCGAGGCCAGCTTCTATGCCAAACACATGTTGGATCCCAGCACCAGCTTGTTGTGCACCTAAACCAAGTGATGTCGCAAGACCAAACAAGGTAGCAAGAACGGCCAGAATATCGATGATATGGCCTGGCCAACCCCAAGCTCTGTCTCCCAAAATCGGATAAAAGATCGAGCGTATCGACAGTGGTAAGCCTTTATTGTAGGCAAAGAAAGCTAGTGAAAGCGCAACAACGGCGTAAATAGCCCAAGGATGCAGCCCCCAATGGTACATGGTGGCACCCATTGCAAGCTCTGCCGCTTCAGGCGTGTTTGCGGTAACATTCAATGGTGTTTCATACCAACCTGTGTAATATGCGACGGGCTCAGCAACGCCCCAAAACATCAGACCTATACCCATACCCGCTGCAAATAGCATTGCCAGCCATGATGCCCGAGTGTAGCTTGGTTTGGCATTTTCACCACCTAGTCGAATTTTACCGTAAGGCGATAAAACGAGCACCAAACAAAATAGGACAAAGAAATTACCAGACCACATAAACAGAGCATCAAAGTTACCTATGATGTCCCACTTTATGCCGTCTAAGGTGGTCTTAGCTGTGTTTGCATCAACTAATAACACGGCGACTAAAAACGCCAGTATTAACCCCGCACTCACACCAAAAACCGGGTTATGTACGTCAAACCCCCACTTTTGAACATTGTCTTGTCCAACGGTGTAGTCTGTATTATCGATGCTGTACTTATCGTGGTGATTGCCCATGATATCCTCTTATTGTTCTCATCGTGATACGACACCAAGCTGATACACTGAATTTATCGCTAGGCAAGTGGTGATAACAATTCGACATAAACTAACTATGCAACAGTGAAAAATTTAATCTGGCTTTTAAAGCTAATCATTAGCTGTTTAGAATGGCTTTATCAGCCATAAAATATGCTAGCAATTTGCTTTAAGTAGTTATTAGTAAGTCACAAAAACTACTTAGTCTAGTTTAGATTATTCAGCGTATTCATTCGACTTATGTGTTTTTATCACATCAGGCGTATGGCTACCTAAATACGATGATGGGTTTATGTTAGTTACAGCGACAGTATACTGCCTCAATACTTGTAATTAAGATAAACCAACCGAACCGTTATGCTACTCAGCTATGGTATCAATATATTGTATCAACTTGATATTCAGTCGATGCTTCAAAGCAGCAACTTTTTATTTTAAGTCTTACTGGCATATGAAAATCCAATGCCAGCTAAACCTATTTGTAATAGTTTAGGGGGTGAGATTAAAAAGTAAATGGCTACTGAATTTTTTATTTAAAAATCATCACATTCATCAACTAGACATATAGAGTGATGTAAAGTGGCAAGTTTTTCTTTGATGGCATGTGAAAAAAACCCCTCTTGCGAGGGGTTTTGGGTAACTCAGCGCCTTTGGCACTGGGAATGAGGTCGGTACATTTGTAAGTTAGGGTGTGTCTTACGATGCCTCAAACTGCATTTCAGGGATCTCACCGTCGACGATAAGCTTGCCCGCAGTTTTGCTGATTATTTCATCAACACTAACACCCGGGGCGCGTTCTAGCAAATGGAATGCGCCGTCTTTTACTTCTAACACAGCTAAATCGGTTACGATTTTCTTTACACAATTTACGCCGGTTAGCGGCAATGTGCATGATTCAAGCAATTTAGAATCACCGTGTTTGCTAGCATGGGTCATGGTCACTATGATGTTGCGTGCACCAGCAACTAAGTCCATTGCACCACCCATGCCTTTGATTAATTTTTTCGGGATCATCCAAGACGCGATATTGCCTTGCTGATCAACTTCAAATGCACCTAGTACCGTTAAGTCTACATGACCACCACGGATCATGGCAAAGCTTTCCGCACTATTAAAAATTGCTGCACCTGTTGCTGCTGTCACGGTTTCTTTACCCGCGTTGATCATATCGGCGTCAACTTGGTCTTCGGTTGGGTAGGGACCCATACCTAACAAGCCATTTTCCGATTGCAGCATCACTTCGATGCCTTTTGGCACGTAGTTAGCTACTAAGGTTGGAATACCTATGCCTAAATTTACGTAGTAACCGTCTTCAAGCTCTTGCGCCACGCGCATCGCAATTTGTTCACGATTTAAACCCATGATTGCCTCCTATTTGCGCGTTGTGACACGTTCAATACGTTTTTCAAAGTCACCTTTGATCACGCGATTGACATAAATACCTGGGGTGTGGATTTGACTCGGCTCAAGTTCACCCGGTTCTACGATTTCTTCAACTTCCGCTACGGTGATTTTTCCGGCTGTCGCCGCCATTGGGTTAAAGTTCATTGCAGTATGGCGGAACACCAAGTTGCCATAGCGATCTGCTTTCCAAGCCTTAACAATGGCAAATTCACCAGTAATTGACTCTTCCAAAATATATGGTCGGCCATCAAATTCTTTTACTTCTTTACCTTCAGCAACGGGAGTACCGTACCCTGTTGCTGTGTAAAAAGCTGGGATCCCAGCACCACCAGCGCGCATCTTCTCTGCAAGCGTACCTTGTGGTGTTAATTCAACGTCAATAATGCCATCGAGAAGTTGCTGTTCAAACAGCGCATTTTCACCAACATAAGAGGCGATGATCTTCTTAATTTGACGATCTTTAAGCAAAATACCTAAACCAAAGTCGTCGACCCCACAGTTGTTTGAAACCACGGTAAGCTCTTTTGTTTGCAGGCGCTTAATTTCTGCAATTAAGCCTTCTGGAATACCACACAAACCAAAGCCACCTGCGATGATGGTATCGCCGTCTTTAAGACCTGTCATCGCTTCGCTGTAGCTTGATACGACTTTATCGAAACCGGCCATAAGCCCACTCCTAATAATGTTATTGTTTTAAGATTGACAAGTTTGCTTGAGTGCTAACGACACTTTACTGCTTGGTGTCTTGCCTAGCGCATCACAAATTGCCCATCCTGCTTTTGCTAGCCTTTCTAAATCAATTCCACACTCAATGCCAAGCCCTTGCAGTAAGTAAACTACATCCTCAGTGGCAACATTTCCTGACGCGCCTTTGGCGTAGGGGCAACCACCGAGACCTGCAACGGCGCTATCAACAGTTGCGATCCCCATTTGCAGGGCCGTGTGAATATTCGTTAATGCTTGTCCGTAGGTATCATGGAAATGCACCGCAAGCTTATCAGCAGGGATATGTTGCAATAACAAGGTGAGCAGCTGCTGGACTTTTTTAGGCGTACCAACACCTATGGTGTCGCCTAGGCTGATTTCATAACAACCAAGTGACAACAATTGTTTACATACCGCTAAAACTTGCTCTGGTTGTACTTCACCTTGATATGGGCAACCAACCACGCAGCTAACATAACCTCTTACTTTTATGTTGTTTTTTTGTGCAATTTCAACAACGGGACGAAAGCGTTCAATACTTTGTTCAATCGTGCAGTTGATGTTTTTTTGCGTAAATGCCTCACTGGCGGCAGTAAAAATGGCAAATTCGTCGACCTGATTTCCTAGTGCAAGCTCTGCGCCTTTAAGGTTTGGCGTTAGGGCGCTTATTTCAACGCCTTCACTACGCTCAAAGCCTTGGATCACCGCAGCAGAATCGGCCATTTGTGGCACCCATTTGGGCGACACAAACGCGCCTGCTTCTATGTGCTTGAGGCCAGCGTCTTTTAATGCGTTAACCAGCGAGATTTTAGCTTCTGTGGCAACACTGGCCTCATTTTGTAAGCCGTCCCGTGCGCCAACTTCTACAATTTTGACCTTAGCCGGATACTGAGACATTAGTCTTGCTCCTCAACAATCGCCAGCATATCGCCATGACTGACCAGCTCGCCTTCTGCAAAGCAGTATGAAGTGAGCGTGCCATCAAATGGTGCATTGAGCGTATATTCCATCTTCATGGCTTCGATTATCACAACGGCATCGCCTTTATTGACTTGAGTACCGACGGCTAACAAATGCTTAACCACGGTGCCGTTCAATGGCGCTGCCAGCGGTGCGGCTTCGTGCTCATGATCGCTAATGTAATGCTTTGACTTGAGTTCAACGGTATGTTGATACGGGCCATGCATAATAGTGATCGCGGTTTCGGTCACAATGGCGCTGGCCTGTAATCGTGCACCATCAATCACCACTGTTAACTGGTGTCCATTTAATTCACATTCAATTTGGTGGATTTGCTCGTTAAACGAAACCTTCCAACCACCTTGAGATTGATAGGCACAGGCGACATGATCTGCAAATGGTAAATCCACTTTCGCGGTTTGGTTAAGCCTAAAGCCTAAGTTTCCCCATACCGTGTTTTTACATGGTTGTTGGTGGCTAAGATAGGCCGCACTTGCTAATAACACCATTTTATCCAGCGGCGTATTCGATTGAGTTAGTACCTCAGTTTGCGTGTCGATAAAGTGGGTATCAGGCGCACCTGCTGTAAAAGTAGGGTGGCCTGCTAAGTGATGCAAAAATGCAATATTGGATTTTAAACCACACAGATGTACTTGCTCTAAACTCGATCTCAATTTGAGTAACGCTTGTTCACGATTTTTGCCATGAACAATAAGCTTTGCGATCATAGGGTCGTAAAATGGACTGATCTCATCGCCTTGCTGCACGCCAGTGTCAATTCTTACGCCATCTTTGGCTTCAGGAAAGCTAAGGTGTGAAAGTACACCAGAAAACGGCATAAAGTTCTCTTCAGGGTCTTCTGCGTAAATGCGCGCTTCAAAACTATGACCAGACAACGAAACCTGCTGTTGAGTAAGCGGTAGCGGTTCACCCGCAGCAACCATCAGTTGCCACTCGACTAAATCGAGGCCAGTCACCATTTCTGTCACTGGGTGCTCTACTTGCAGGCGAGTATTCATCTCCATAAAAAAGAACTCGTCGCCACATAATAAGAACTCCACTGTACCTGCGCCGCGATAATTAATAGCCTGCGCGCAGCGTACTGCTGCTTCACCCATGGCTTTGCGCATAGCATCACTCAAACCAGGCGCGGGCGCTTCTTCAATCACTTTTTGGTGACGACGCTGTAGTGAACAGTCTCTATCGCCGAGGTAAACACAGTTACCGTGACTATCGGCAAAAACTTGTACTTCAACGTGACGAGGCTTATCAACAAAACGCTCAAGCAGTACTAAATCATTGCCAAAACTCGCTGCAGCTTCACGTTTAGCGCCATGTAGTGCCGATAAAAACTCGCTGCTTTCTCGTACTACCCGCATGCCTTTACCACCACCGCCGTAAGCGGCTTTGATAAGTACTGGAAAGCCGATTTTTTCAGCTTCGGCTTGCAAGAAGTCATCTTCTTGTTTGTCACCATAATACCCAGGAACTAGAGGCACATTAGCGTCATGCATGATTTCCTTGGCTCGGGTCTTAGAACCCATCGCTTCAATAGAGCTTGCCAGCGGACCAATAAACGCAATGTTTGACGCTTCGCACGCTTTTGCGAATACTTCATTTTCAGACAAAAAACCATAACCTGGGTGGATGCAATCGACGCCCGCCGCTTTGGCGACCTCAAGAATTCTGTCCGCAACCAAATAAGACTCTTTACTTGGTGCCGGACCGATATGATAGGCTTCGTCAGCTGTTTTCACATGCATCGCATTGGCATCTGCATCAGAATAAACTGACACTGTGGTTAGGCCTAATTTCTTTGCGGTGCGCATCACGCGGCAGGCAATTTCACCACGGTTTGCGACTAGAATTTTAGTTAGCATGTTGACTCCTATTCGCTTGCGGCGGTTTGCCAGCGTGGTGCTCGTTTATCGAAAAAGGCGCTAAGACCTTCTTGGCCTTCGTCACTTACTCTAATTTCAGCGATACGCTTTGCGGTATGGGCGATCAACGCTTCATTTATCTCTTTACCAGCAACTTCGCTGATCAGTGCTTTGGCACTTTTCACAGCAGCAGGGCCATTGTTAAGCAAGGTACCGAGAAAACCCGCTTCGCTTTTTGCTAAATCATCGCTCAATTCGTGAATTAAACCCATTTCTAGCGCCTTTTCACCATCGAATACTTCGGCTGTTAAAAAATAGCGTCGCGCTTGGCGCTCCCCGATGGCTTTAATGACATAAGGACTAATCACAGCCGGAATAAGACCAAGCTTGACTTCACTTAAACAAAATTTAGAGTTGTGCTCTGCAATGGCGATATCACAACAGGCGATTAACCCAAGCGCACCGCCAAAAGCAGCGCCTTGCACCAAACACAGCGTTGGGTGAGGGCAAGTGGCCAGCACTTGCATTAATTTAGCAAGTTCTAAAGAATCAGCGACGTTTTCGTCATAGTCGTTGTCTGCCATGGATTTCATCCACGCCAGATCAGCCCCCGCTGAAAAGTGTTTACCTTCGGTTTTTAATACCAGCGCTCTGACATCAAGGCCGCTGGCATATTCGATATTCTTGATGAGATCGGCAATCACCTCCGCATTGAAGGCATTATGTTTTTCTGGGCGACTTAGCTCTAAAATCGCCACTTTGCTTTTTGTTATATTTAAAGTGACAGGCATAAGTGCTCCTTACATTCTGAAGACGCCAAATTTAGACTCTTTTTGCGGCGCATTGCTCGCAGCCTCTAAGGCAAGACCAAGTACTGTGCGCGTATCCGCAGGGTCGATAACGCCATCGTCCCAAAGCCTTGCGCTGGCATAGTATGGATGTCCTTGCTTTTCATACTGCTCGATGATTGGTTTTTTAAATTCACTCACTTCGGCATCGCTCATGCTAAGGCCCTTACGTGCTAAACCATCTTGTTTAACCTGCGTTAATACGCCCGCAGCTTGCTCACCACCCATTACGGAGATCCGTGCGTTTGGCCACATCCACATCATGGTTGGCTCGTAGGCTCTACCACACATGCCATAGTTACCAGCACCATATGAGCCGCCAATCAATACTGTAAACTTAGGCACATCAGCACAGGAAACGGCTGTTACCATTTTTGCACCGTGCTTGGCGATACCTTCCGCTTCGTATTTTTGGCCAACCATAAATCCAGTAATATTCTGCAAAAACAGCAGCGGAATATTACGCTGTGCACAGAGTTGAATAAAGTGTGCGCCTTTTTGCGCGGATTCGGAAAAGAGAATACCGTTGTTTGCTACGATCCCTACAGGGTGACCATAAATTTCAGCAAAACCAGTCACGAGCGTTTCGCCGAAGTAGCGTTTAAATTCATCAAACTGAGAATCGTCCACGATACGGGCAATGACTTCGCGCACATCAAATGGCTTTTTCAGATCCGTACCGACAATGCCATACACCTCACTGATGTCATACCGTGGTGGTTTGGCATCTTGAAGGAGTGGGCGAGTAGGGCGCTGATGGTTAAGGCGTGACACGCACTGTCTTGCGATAGAAAGCGCATGCTCGTCATTTTCTGCATAGTGATCGGCTACACCTGAGACTTTACAGTGAACATCTGCGCCGCCTAAGTCTTCTGCACTCACTTCTTCACCCGTGGCCGCTTTAACAAGCGGTGGCCCTGCCAAGAAAATGGTGCCTTGTTCTTTGACGATAATACTTTCATCAGCCATCGCTGGTACATATGCGCCACCGGCGGTGCATAACCCCATGACCACAGCTATTTGTGGGATCCCCTTTGCAGACATACGAGCTTGATTGTAGAAAATCCGACCAAAATGCAATTTATCTGGGAACACTTCATCTTGCTCTGGCAAGTTTGCACCGCCAGAATCCACCAAATAGATGCAAGGAAGATGGCAGCGCTCAGCGATTTCTTGCGCTCTTAGGTGTTTTTTTACAGTAATAGGGAAATAGGTTCCCCCTTTTACCGTCGCATCATTTGCCACAATCATGCATTCAACGCCTTTAACGCGTCCGATCCCGGCGACTACACCAGCACAAGGAATATCTTGCTCGTAAACCCCAAACGCGGCGAATTGGCCAATTTCTAAAAACGGCGAGCCCTCGTCAAGCAAGCTTTCAATTCGGTCACGTACAAATAATTTACCGCGACTTTGGTGACGAGCGATGAGCGCTTCACCACCACCTTGGCTTAGTGTGGCGACTTTATCTTTAAGATCAGCAACCAGCGATGCCATCGCATCGCTGTTTGCCTTAAACTGGGGATCATGCGGATTAACCGCAGAATTTAGTACCGTCATGTAGCACTCCTAGCGACTTTCGTTGAATAGCTCACGTCCGATAAGCATACGGCGGATCTCCGACGTACCAGCGCCAATTTCATACAGCTTGGCATCGCGAAGTAGTCGACCTGTAGGATATTCATTGATATAACCGTTTCCGCCTAGTAGCTGAATGGCATCAAGTGCAAGTTTGGTTGCAAGTTCTGCGGCATATAAAATCGCTCCAGCAGCATCTTTACGTGTGGTTTCGCCACGGTCACAGGCTTTCGCCACGGTATAAACGTATGAGCGTGCGGCGTTCATTTGCGTGTACATGTCAGCAACTTTGCCCTGCACCAGCTGGAATTCACCGATAGATTGGTTAAATTGTTTACGCTCGTGAATATAAGGTACTACCACATCCATACAAGCCTGCATAATACCAAGCGGACCGCCTGCCAATACCACACGCTCGTAGTCTAGGCCACTCATGAGTACCTTAACGCCTTCATTGTATTCGCCAAGGATGTTTTCTGCAGGTACTTCGCAGTTTTCGAATACCAGCTCACAGGTGTTTGAACCACGCATTCCAAGTTTGTCTAGCTTTTGTGCCGTTGAAAAACCAGGGAAGATTTTTTCGACGATAAAGGCGGTGATCCCGCGAGGGCCTGCATTGATATCGGTTTTTGCGTAAATCACAAAAACGTCGGCATCTGGACCGTTGGTGATCCACATTTTATTACCGTTTAGGATGAACTTGTCACCTTGCTTTTCAGCACGCAGTTTCATTGAAACCACGTCAGAGCCAGCATTGGGCTCACTCATCGCTAGCGCACCGATGTGTTCACCGCTGATAAGTTTTGGTAGATACTTTTCTTTTTGGGCTTGGTTGCCGTTACGGTTAATTTGGTTCACACATAGGTTTGAATGCGCGCCGTAGCTTAAGCCAATTGATGCACTCGCACGGCTTATCTCTTCCATTGCAATAACGTGTTCAAGATAACCCATGTTTGAGCCGCCAAATTCTTCAGCAACGGTGATCCCAAGTAGGCCCATTTCGCCAAACTTTGGCCACATTTCGTTTGGAAATGCATTTTCTTGATCTGTTTTTTCAGCCAGTGGGGCAATTTCACTGGTCGCAAAGCTATTCACATGATCACGGATCATGTCTGCTGTTTCGCCTAGTCCAAAGTTTAATTCTTTATATAAAGATACTGTGCTCATCGGTATTCATCCTGTTGTGAGAGTTTATTTTTCGAGCTCGTGTAGGGTGTCGCGACAACGGCGCTCAGCCGTCACTAGTTCCATTAAGACAACTTTAATGTCGTCCATTTGTTGGCTTAAATCGGCTTTTTTCTCTTCAATGAGTTGCAACATGGTTTTAAGTTGCTTTTCGCTTGATTTGTCGGCGTCGTAAAGCTCAAATAGTCGGCCAGTTTCAGCAAGTGTAAAACCAAGACGTTTTCCGCGAAGGATCAGTTTTAATCGAACTTTGTCACGTTTTGAGTAAATACGCGTTTGTCCTTGACGCCTAGGAGAAAGGAGTCCTTGGTCTTCGTAAAAACGAATACTGCGAGTAGTAATATCAAATTCTTTAGCTAACTCGCTGATTGAATAGGTAGGTTCATTAATTTCTTGCATTTTTATTTACACTTACAACGTCACTGATTAGACCAATATAAGTGAAGTTTACGTAAAGGTAAAGTAAGAATAGCAGATCCTTCTTTAGTCTTATAAAAGGAATATTCTGTCCGTTCGAATTGTCATCAAATCTTCATTACAGCTAGAGAAAATAAGCCTTGGAAACAAATTTGTGCAAGTTAGCTTTACACTTTCACTGATCTCGTTTGGCTTGATTTTAGATTTACGTTGGCGTAAACGTAAATATTATGTATGCTCGAATACAGAGTTAATTTTTAACAAGTCCAAGATTGGCTTGTAAACAGGAGTTTTGCAATGAGTAACGAAGCTGTTGTCATCGTCGCTGCTAAGCGTACACCAATGGGTGGCTTTATGGGAAGCCTATCTGACGCAACCGCGACAGACTTAGGTGCGACTGCAATTAAAGCAGTAATGAATGAAACAGGTCTTAGTGACGCGAGTATAGACGAAGTTATCATGGGCTGTGTCTTACCTGCAGGCCTTGGTCAAGCGCCAGCGCGTCAAGCGATGCTACACGCGGGGCTTGCACGCTCGACGGGAGCGACGACAATTAACAAGGTGTGCGGCTCGGGTCTAAAAGCAGCGATGTTCGCGCATGATCTCATCCGCTCAGGTAGCATTAATTCTGCTATCGCTGGCGGCATGGAAAGCATGACTAACTCACCTTACTTTATTCCAAAAGCCCGTGGCGGAATGCGCATGGGTCATGGCGAAATCAAAGACCATATGATGGCTGATGGTTTAGAAGATGCTTATGACAACAAAGCGATGGGTTGCTTCGCACAGGCTACTGCCGATGAATATGGCATTACTCGCGAGCACATGGATGAATTTGCACTTGGCTCACTAAGTAAAGCAAACGCCGCAATCGAAAATGGCAGCTTTGGCAATGAAATTGCCCCTCATGTAATGAGTACACGTAAGGGCGATGTTGAGGTTAATACTGACGAGCAACCTGGTAACGCGCGTCCAGACAAAATTCCATCACTTCGTCCAGCATTTAAAAAAGACGGTACTATCACAGCCGCCAACTCCTCGTCTATTTCTGACGGTGCAGCAGCGCTGATTTTAATGAGTGAATCAGAAGCGAAAAAGCACGGTTTGACACCACTTTGTAAGATTGTTGCCCATGCAACTCACTCACAAGCGCCTGCTGAATTTACCGTGGCACCAGTCGGTGCGATGAATAAGCTGCTTGAAAAAGCAGGTTGGTCGACAGCAGATGTTGATCTTTGGGAAATCAACGAAGCGTTTGCGATGGTGACTATGTTGGCTATCAACGAAATGCAGTTAGATAGCAACAAAGTCAACGTCAACGGTGGTGCTTGTGCACTAGGTCACCCAATCGGTGCAAGCGGTGCTCGCATCCTAGTTACACTCATACATGCACTAAAAAACCGCGGCTTATCAAAAGGCGTTGCGTCACTATGTATCGGTGGTGGTGAAGCTGTAGCACTCGCGGTAGAAGTGTAAGTTACTGCAATTTATTTCGTTCAAGGGGCGCTGCGTTTTCCATAATTCTAATCATTCACGCAGCGCATAAACTCGTTTTATGGGGAGGAGTGCTTCATGCACCAAGTACCTTTATACATCAACGGTGAATTTTCACAGTCTCAGTCTGACAAATGGTTAGACGTTGTTAATCCGGCTAATCAAGAAGTATTAGCAAAAGTACCTTGTGCTACTAACGAAGAAGTTCAGGCTGCAATTCATTCAGCTCAAGAAGCATTTAAAACGTGGCGTAATGTTCCGGTAACTGAGCGTGCGCGAATTATGATGCGTTATGCAGCGCTTCTTAAAGAGCATCAAGAAGAAATCGCAACCATCATTTGCCATGAACTAGGTAAAACTTTTGAAGATGCGAAAGGTGATGTATGGCGTGGTATTGAAGTGGTTGAGCAAGCATGTAATGCCCCTTCAATGATGATGGGCGAGACGGTAGAAAACGTTGCCCGAAATATCGACACCTATTCATATACCCAACCGCTAGGCGTTTGTGCGGGTATTACGCCATTTAACTTCCCAGCGATGATCCCACTGTGGATGTTCCCAATGGCAATTGTATGCGGTAACACCTTTGTACTTAAGCCATCAGAGCAAGATCCACTAACGCCAATGCGCTTGGTTGAACTGTTTGAAGAAGCCGGTGCGCCAAAAGGCGTACTACAGGTAGTACACGGTAGTAAGGGTCAGGTCGACCAAATCCTTGAAGCGCCGGAAATTCGCGCGATTTCTTTCGTGGGTTCTTGTGGTGTTGGTCAGTACATTTACAGCAAAGGTACGCAAAATCTCAAACGCGTTCAAGCGTGTGTTGGTGCAAAAAACCACATGGTTATCATGCCAGATGCGAAAAAAGAACAAGTGATAAATAACCTGGTTGGCTCTTCGGTCGGCGCGGGTGGTCAGCGCTGTATGGGGATCTCAGTTGCCGTGTTTGTTGGCCAATCACAACAGTGGGTCGATGAACTAAAAGACGCTATGGCGAAGGTTCGTCCTGGCGTGTGGGATGACCCAGAAGCTGCTTATGGTCCGCAAACGACGCCGCAAGCTAAAGCGCGTATTCTATCGCTGATTGACAGTGGTAAGCAGCAAGGCGCAACGTGTTTGCTAGATGGCTCTGAGTTTACCGTTGAGGGTTATGAAAATGGTAACTGGGTAGGTCCAACGCTGTTTTCAAACGTCACAACTGACATGGATATCTACAAAGAAGAAATCTTTGGCCCAGTCCTTTGTTGTGTATTTGTCGATAGTTTAGATGAAGCAATTACGCTTATTAATAACAACCCATACGGTAACGGCACCTCATTATTCACCGCAAGCGGTGGCGCAGCACGCAAGTTCCAGCGTGAAATCGAAGTGGGTCAGGTAGGGATTAATATTCCTATTCCAGTGCCTTTGCCGTTCTTCTCATTTACCGGTTGGAAGAACTCATTCTACGGCGACCAACATACCTATGGTAAGCAAGGCGTGCGTTTCTATACAGAAACCAAAACAATTACCTCACGCTGGTTTGACGATGAGGCTGTCAGTGGTCCAAATATGAGTATCAACCTTAGATAACTCATATTGCATAGTGTGCTCTGCAGGGGGAGCACGCTATTTTTTACCAAAACGATAAGAATTACAGACACACATTCAGGGTGTCAGAACAGCAAGAGAGGTCTAGCGTGGACTTTAACCTAAACGAAGATCAACAAGCATTTGCCGATATGGCGCACCAATTTGCAATGAGCGAGCTTGCTCCACATGCTGCAAAATGGGATCAAGAGCACATTTTTCCAAAAGACGTAATTCAAAAAGCAGGTGAGCTTGGCTTTTGCGGTCTATATACGCCAGAAGAGGCAGGTGGTCTGGGTTTATCTCGCCTTGACTCAAGTATTATTTTTGAGCAACTTTCTATGGGTTGTACAGCAACAACCGCCATGTTGACTATTCATAACATGGCAACGTGGATGATAGCGAGCTTTGCAACGGAAGAAACCAAAGCAAAATATATGGATCAGTTAGTAACAGGTGAGCTACTGGCTTCTTACTGTCTAACTGAGCCAGGCTCTGGCTCTGATGCTGCATCGCTGAAAACAAAAGCAATAAAAGAAGGCGACGAGTACGTTTTGTCTGGCTCTAAGATGTTTATCTCAGGGGCCGGTGAAACCGACGTATTGGTGGTAATGGCAAGAACCGGTGAAGACGGTCCAAAAGGTATTTCGGCATTTGTTGTACCTGCCGATGCTGACGGCGTTATTTATGGCAAAGCAGAAGAAAAAATGGGGTGGAACGCTCAACCTACGCGCCTTATCACGCTTGAAAATGTTCGTATCCCAGCCGCAAACCTGCTAGGCCAAGAAGGAGAAGGCTTCAAATTTGCGATGCAAGGCCTTGATGGTGGTCGTATTAATATTGCAACTTGCTCGATTGGTACAGCTCAGCAGGCGCTCAATACCGCCAAGCAGTATATGCAAGAGCGTTCTCAGTTTGGCAAACCTTTAGCGGCGTTCCAAGCACTTCAATTTAAAATTGCAGATATGAATACAGAACTTGTGGCTGCGCGCCAAATGGTTCGACTTGCGGCATTTAAACTGGATAGCAACGACCCAGAAAAGACCACTTATTGCGCTATGGCAAAGCGCTTTGCCACTGATGTAGGTACTAAGGTGTGTGATGATGCACTGCAAATTCATGGTGGTTACGGGTATATCAAAGAGTATCCACTGGAGCGCCATCTACGTGACGTACGTGTACATCAGATCCTTGAAGGTACAAACGAAATCATGCGTGTAATTATTGCACGTCGGATCTTAGCTGAAGGCGCGGCAAGCGTCCTATAAGGAGAGCATCATGACTGCACAATTAAAACTCGAAAAACAAGGCCATACTGCCGTTGTTACTATGTCAAATCCACCTGCGAATACGTGGACAAAAGGCACACTAACTGCACTTAAAAATCTAGTAATCGAATTGAACGCAGATAAAGAAATCTATTCTTTAGTGATCACTGGTGAAGGCGAAAAGTTCTTTTCAGCCGGTGCGGATCTAAACGTATTTGCCGACGGCGACAAAGGGGTCGCTGCGGATATGTCTCGAGTATTTGGCGAAGCGTTTGAAACACTCAGCGACTTTAGAGGCGTATCAATTGCTGCTATCAATGGTTTTGCAATGGGTGGCGGCTTAGAAGTCGCACTAGCATGCGATATCCGTATTGCCGAAGCTCAAGCCCAAATGGCACTTCCTGAGGCGAAAGTCGGATTGTTACCTTGTGCTGGCGGCACACAAAATTTGTCTTGGCTTGTGGGCGAAGGCTGGGCAAAACGTATGATTTTATGCGGTGAACGCTTAAAAGCTGATAAAGCACAGCAAATTGGCTTAGTTGAAGAAGTGGTCGAGCAGGGTAAAGCACTGGAGGCTGCGCTTGAACTTGCTAAGAAAGTGGAAGATCAAAGTCCAGTTGCGGTCACAGCTTGTAAGGCCCTCATTCAAAAAGGTCGCACTGGCACAATCAATAGCGCATTGCCGCTGGAACGCGAACTCTTTGTAACACTATTCGATACGCAAGATCAAAAAGAAGGCGTAAACGCGTTTCTAGAGAAGCGTAAAGCGAATTGGGTAAATGGCTAATGACTGAATTTGAGCTAATAAATCACGAAGAGGCGCCGGTTATATTCGAACAGGCAACGTGCCATAACGGGATGAAAATAGCGCTGGCGACATTAAATGCACCAAAAGCGTTAAATGCCTTAAACCTCGATATGATCCGTTTGCTCGCGCCACAACTTGACGCTTGGGCAAACGACCCGCAAATAGCAATGGTTATGCTAAAAGGTGCTGGAGAGAAGGCGTTTTGTGCCGGCGGCGATGTCGTGAGTTTATATCGCGAAATGTCGTCTGATACGAGTAATGCATTAATTGAAACCTTTTTTAGTGAAGAATATCGGTTAGATTATCAAATCCATAACTATGATAAACCAATCCTACTTTGGGGTAATGGCATCATCATGGGTGGTGGACTGGGCTTAACGGCTGGTGCAAGCCATAAAGTGATGACCGAAACGTCGCGCATTGCTATGCCGGAAATCACCATTGGCTTATACCCTGATGTGGGAGGGAGCTATTTCCTCAATAAGATGCCAAAAGGCGTTGGGCTATTCTTGGGGCTCACCGCTGCAAACATTAACGCTGCGGATGCCAAGCTGGTTGGGCTCGCCGACCACTTTATGGACTCAGAAAAGCTGAGCTTACTATTACAAAACCTAGTTGAAGTGAACTGGGGCAAAACCAATGTATTAAATCATGAAAAGCTCACGCAGTTGTTGTTGTCACTAGATGAAGCCTCTCATGCGCCGCCAAAAAGCGAAATTAAACCGCTTATCAAGGTATTCGAAGCGCTTGATGAGAAAGATACTTTATCAGAGCAGGTTGAGTTTATTTTAGCGTTGGATAGCACTGACAACAAATGGCTAAGCAAGGCACAGGCTGCGTTAAAACATGGTTCACCATTGAGCGCAGCATTGGTTAAAGCGCAGCTTACTAGAAGTGAAGGTAAAACACTCAAAGACTGCTTTAAGCAGGAGTTAGGTATGTCGGTAACGGCTGGCGAGTTTGGTGAGTTTCAAGAAGGTGTTCGTGCGCTGCTTATCGATAAAGATGGCAAACCAAATTGGCGGTTTAAATCGGTTGCTGAGATTCCAAATGACGCAATAGAACGTTTTTTCACACCTCGATGGGATGAAAACGATCATCCTTTGCGTGACTTATAAGGAGTGACTTAAATGGCACAAGTAGGATTTATTGGCTTAGGTAACATGGGTGGTCCAATGGCGATTAACCTGTTAAAGGCTGGCCACCAAGTATGTGTATTCGATTTGAACCCAGAGGTTGTTGCGACGCTTGAAGCTAGTGGTGCAACGAAAGCGACGGTTGTGAGCGATGTATGTCGCGAAGCCGATTATGTGATCAGTATGCTGCCTGCAGGCAAGCATGTTCGAGCTGTGTATACAGGCGATGATGGGTTAATTAATTATTTGTCTAAAAACACACAAGTAATTGATTGCTCGACCATCGATGCTGAATCTGCTCAGTTTGTTGGCAACAAGTTGGCAGAGTCGGGTATTTCATTTGTCGATGCGCCTGTGTCTGGCGGTGTTGCAGGTGCAGCGGCCGGTACCTTAACTTTTATTGTCGGCGGTAATAAAGCAGACTTTGAACGTGCCCATGTGGTACTGACCAATATGGGTAAGAACATTTTTCATGCTGGAGATATTGGTGCAGGGCAAGTCGCTAAGATATGTAACAATATGCTGTTATCAATACTTATGGCGGGCACAAGTGAAGCGCTGCAAATGGGTGTAGATCATGGCTTAGATCCTAAAGTATTGAGCGAAATTATGCTAAACAGCTCTGGTCGTAACTGGACGCTAGAGCTATACAACCCATGTCCTGATGTACTAGAAAATGTGCCTTCTTCGAACGGTTATAAGCCGGGCTTTATGGTTGATTTAATGGCTAAAGATCTTGGCCTTGCGATGCAATCTGCGCAGCAAACAAATTCTGCGACGCCCATGGGGGCGCTTGCAAAGAATTTGTATAACTTGATGCAAAATCAAGGCAAAGGCAGTGAAGACTTTAGTGCGATTTTTAAGCTTTATTCAGAGAAATAGGACACTATGGATATTAACAATAAAACAGTTGTGATCACTGGTGGTGCGCAAGGCTTAGGTCTTGCCATGGCGACTGAAATGGCAAAGCATGGGGCAAAACTTGCCCTGATTGATATGCAAGAAGACGTTTTAGCAGAAGCGAAGCACGAACTTGCTCAATTCGGCACACAAGTTAACACGTATGTCGCTAATGTTAGTCAAGAATCAGACGTCGAAAATGTGTTTAATGCCATCGTAAATGACTTCGGCGATATTTCGGTATTGATAAATAATGCAGGTATTTTGCGTGACGGTTTGCTACTCAAAGCAAAAGATGGGCAAGTCATCGACAAAATGTCGCTATCGCAATTTCAATCCGTTATTGATGTCAACCTCACAGGTGTTTTCCTGTGTGGCCGCGAAGCTGCTGTCAAAATGGTAGAAGCAGGTAATGGTGGCGTGATCATTAATATGTCTAGCGTTGCACGCGCTGGTAATATGGGACAAACCAATTATTCAGCAGCAAAGTCAGGTGTCGTTGCGATGACTACCAGCTGGGCTAAAGAATTAGGTCGTTTTGGTATTCGCGTGGGCGCAATTGCACCGGGTGTTATCCGTACAAAAATGACCGATGCAATGAAGCCTGAAGCCAAAGAGCGCCTAGTGAAAATGAAGCCGGTAGGGCGTCTTGGTGAAGCGCAAGAAATTGCCCATACAGCAAAATATATCATTGAAAATGATTTCTTTACGGGACGTGTCGTTGAGATTGACGGCGGCATTCGCTTGTAATGAAAAAAATAGGCTTGGTTTTACAATATGTAGTCCAAGTTCCTACTTGAGTGTGTGAAGCGGCAATGCAAATTGCCGCTTTTTTATTTAAAAGACCCTAAATGCTTGAGGAGAAGCACTTGAAGTTATCTGGAATACATCACGTCGCTGTTATTTGTTCTGACTACCAAAGATCAAAAGTGTTTTATACCGAAGTACTTGGTTTGCATGTACTCTGTGAAAACTATCGAAAAGATAGAGCGTCCTATAAATTAGATCTTGCATTGCCTGATGGGAGTCAGATTGAGTTGTTTTCTTTTCCAAACCCTCCAAAACGACCATCACATCCAGAAGCGCAAGGGCTGAGACATTTGGCATTTAGCGTATCAGATATGGATGCTTGTATTGCACACCTCGTGCAAAATCAAGTTGCTGTAGAGCCTGTTCGAATAGATGAATATACAGGCAAACGATTTACCTTTTTCAGCGATCCTGATGGCTTACCGCTAGAGCTTTATGAGCAATGTTAAGATGATAACTACTCTAAAAGGGCTAAATTATGTATGAGATGTTAGTGGCGATGGAAATTCATAACAGTGAGCGGTATGCCAAATATCGTGAAGCGATGAAGCCTATTTTAAGACAATATGGTGGTGGATTTAGTAACGATTTTCATATTGCAGCAACCCTGCAAACTGAGGGGCAGTGTCAAGCTAATAGACTTTTTACCATATATTTTCCTGATCAAGCTTCAATGGAGTCCTTCTTCAGTGATACTGAATATGTACAGGTAAAAGCGCGATACTTTGAAGATAGCGTCAGTGGATTTGATATTTTGGCGAGCTACACTAGATAAAGCTCAAATAAGGAGCAAAATTGGGTAAAGTTTACTTTATGTAGGTCGATAATGTTTAATAACTCCGCGGTAAATTGAATTTGTAACAAGGATATAGGTTATGAATATAAGGTCACAATATCAAATAAATAACGGTAGTTTTATAAATTCAACTTCGTCAGAAAAACTACATGAAAAAGTAACAGAGGTCGCAGCAAATAGGGGCGATGATGATCCCAATCAGTTACTTAGTTCAGACAATGAATTAACTATTGATTTTTCCTACACACAATCACCAGTCACATACAGTAAAGAATTTTTTCTCAACCTAGACCTCAGTATGATTGGGCTTAAGCGCTATGGGATTCATCGAGAGCATATGGGAACGGATGAAAATGGCCATATTTATAAAGATACCTATGGTGATTTTGAAGGAAGAGAGAAAATTGACGAATTTCTAGCTATTTTCGATCGCTTAGACGAAGAACAAAAAATAAAGTTTTCCCACTTTAAACCAACAGAAGCACTTCTTGACGTTGCTAACAGGTTAACTGATGAGGAGCTTGGTCAGCTCACCGACTTTATTGTCGAGTCGTTGTCCATCAACTTGCTTGATCAAAAAAAGGATGATTATTCTACCAAGCTGATAAATAAGCTTAGCAATATGTCAGATGAGGCATTACAAGATACGGTGAAGACCATGTCGAAGCTGATGGAGCAAGCTAACAATAAAGTGTTCGCGGAGCCAAATTTACCTGCTTATCTGCTTGATAAAGACGGCCATGCTGATTTCGATTTAAATGTAAGAGGTTTAGGCTTTTTTGAAGATGTAAATGCGTATGGTGACATGAACAACCAATTATTAAATGACTATGCAAAATTTGTCATTGATAACAAATTTTCAGACGGTGATCTTTTAGATCTGAACGCGCATTTAGCAAATTCTGATTTTGATACGAGTCGTGGCATGCTCGATATGGCAACCTTGGTTAAGGCAAATGACCGAACTACTTTTATAGAAATGTTAAACGAAGTGGATACGCGTGAGCCGGATAACCTGTTTGCAAGATTGAGTAAACTGAATTACGAAAATGAGAATACAGAGTACTTTAGAACTGACAATAGAGACTACGTTAAATTTAAGGGCGCACCAGCTGACGATAACGAAAAAAGTAGGTTATACAATCAGCTGATAAAAGCCTATGAAAATCAGGGGCTTGGTTGGATGAATGATGTCATGGAGCAATCCAAAGACGCGCCTGTTAGAACCCAGCTAACTATGTGGCTATCCATTTTAGAAGATGTTGAAGAAAATCCTGATACTTTTAAGCGCTCGGACTCAGTCGAGACCTGGATGGAGCGTAATTTAGCTGGAATTGTAAATGACTACTATCAAGGCATAAAAGAAAAGGTATTTGCGCATAATGAGGAGCTAGATAATTTTCTCGATATGAGCATGCTTGAATTGCTCGAGCTAGATGAAGTTGAAGAATCAGAGTCTGATGTTCAAGCTCCACGCACTCAATAGAATGTCTATCACTTTGCAAAAATTGTTCTACACTTAGCTAATATCAGAACAAGTTAAGTATTTCAAAAGCTTGCTATAACTCGTAGTGAAATCACAGCGTCGCAGGCTAAAATTAGGAGCGTTTAATGCGCGGCGTGATATTTAGAGGTTTAGAAGAATTAGTTGTAGAAGCGATCGGCATGCAAGCTTGGGATGAGCTACTCGAAGCACATGCCCCTGAGGGGAGGGTTTATGTTTCTCCTACATCCTATCCTGATGCAGAGTTGTTTGCGTTAGCACAAGGTGTTGCTGATAAGTTGGAAAAACCATTAACAGATGTATTGGCCATTTTTGGACAGTCACTTTTTGGATTTTTGGCGGAAAAGCATAAAGGTATCTCATCAAAATTTACATCATTTGAAGAACTAGTTTTATCTATCGATAGTGTGATACATATGGAGGTAAAAAAGCTTTATAACGAACCTAACTTACCTTCTATTTCCGCAATGGTAAAAGACGATAAAACCATAGTGCTAGAATATTGCTCAAGTCGTAAGTTATGTTTCTGTGCGGAAGGCCTACTTCATGGCGCTGCTCAGTTTTATAGCCGAAAGTTGAAAATTGAACATCCGCAGTGTATGCACAAGGGTTCAAGCCACTGCATACTTATTCTTCATTTGGATTAGTTGATGTCTGAAGATACCGATTATAAAAAGGCGTACTTAAGAGAGCGCCGTGCACGTGATGAAGTTGAGTCCTTACTGGAAGAGAAAACGCGTGCCTTATATTTGGCTAACCAAACGCTTGAACGTCAACTAGAACAGCTTAAGAATCAACAAGCGGTATTAATAAACAATGAGCGAATGGCTACATTAGGGACATTGTCAGCAGGTGTAGCACACGAATTAAATAACCCATTGGCATATGTGGCGGGTAACCTAGAGTCACTTAATTTTTATATCTCGCCGATATTACAGTTGCTTGAGACTGTTAAATTACTTGAACAGAATGATTTGAGAGGTGGTGAATTAGAAACTCGCCTCGTCGATATATATTTGAAACAACGCCTTGACGAAATTGCAGATGATCTACCTGAGCTCATTCATGATACATTGCATGGCTGTGAACGAATTAAAGCCATAGTAAACGATTTAATGAATTTCTCCCGCTCAAATAATGACAGCTTTAGTAGTGCTTCGTTAAAAAAGATAATTGAAGACACGCTTCGTTTACTTCATGGCCAACTTAAGGGATACGAGCTAACCGTAGCGATTGAAGATGTCCCAAATATCTCTTGCAAAGAGGGGGCGTTAAAGCAAGCTATCATCAACCTGTTAGTGAATGCGAAGTATGCAGTGGACATGAGCCACAAGTCGCACAAATCAATCGAAGTGTTGCTAGCACTAGGTAAAGATCAAGATATTATCTTAAGCATTAGCGACAATGGAGTTGGTATTGACGCAGATGTGCTCCCTAGGCTTTTCGATCCGTTCTTTACGACCAAACCTGTAGGCGAGGGGACGGGCATGGGGCTTGCCGTTACTCAAGCAATTGTGAAAGAGCATAAAGGAAAAATCGAGGTCCATAGCCAAGAAGGCGTAGGTAGCCAGTTCACTATATCTTTTCCTCTAGAGTAGTGAGGATCTTGAATATGTTCCCATTTTATAATACGGTGATTTAATAGATTCGACGCGTTCTCAAACCTTTTCATCTGAGTGTTCGAAACTCATCTTTTATACTAAAACGTAATAGGGAAATTATGGCGATTGAACTGAAAGTACCCGTGTTGCCTGAGTTAATAGACACTGCAAAAATTACAAAACTCTACGTATCCGAAGGAAATCAAGTTGCGAAGGATCAGATCTTATGTGATATCGAAACTGCCAAGGTCCTGTTGGAGCTGCGCGCTCCCGATGCAAGTCATGTAAGCAAAATTGTGGTGAATGAGGGAGATATTTTGGAAGCTGATGCACTTATCATGTCAATCACTCCAGATGCAAAATTAAACCACTTGGTTGCACCTAAACTGAAGAGTACTCATCAGTTACTCAGTAATGAAGACATCACCGCCGAGCATGAGTTCAAAGGTAAAGGCAATATTGATGTGCAGATTGATGCATTACCTGACTTTGTAGATAGTGCGACAATTATTGAAATCTATGTCAAAGAAGGAGATGAGGTTGTTTGTGGCGATAAACTTTGTGATGTTTATACCGATAAGGCTGTTCTTGAAGTAAGTGCTCCCCACGATGGTGTAGTATGCGACTTTGTCAAAAAGCTTGAACAAACAGTTACACCTGACGAAACAATTGTCACTTTGTATCACCCCGAGTATGTCGCGTCTGAGCTCGAGCCTGAGCTACCAGAGGATAATATTGATGCTTTGATGGCTCAAGTGCTGTTAGACCCAGTTTTGGACAATGAACCCTCTACACTGGTTGAACTCAATGCATCCTCTCATCAGGCTACATGCGATAATTTAGAAGCTCAGGAAGACGTAGCGGAAGTCGAAGCAACCGATAGCACGGTTATTGATACGGACCTTAAAAATGAATCTCCCCCTCTTAGTACTCAAACTGGCGATAGCTATGTTGATTTAACAAATGACCGTGTTAGTCCAGCTTCAACGGTTTTACGATCAGAGCCTGCAGTGATTGACCATGTAAAAGAAGATTGTAGCAAAGACAGTCAAGAAGAAGATGCTAGCTCTGGCAAAGTATTTACGTTGGAAGACGTAGCGGAAGTCGAAGCAACCGATAGCGCGGTTATTGATACGGACCTTAAAAATGAATCTCCCTCTCTTGGAGCTCATACTGACAATAGTTATGTCGATTTATCAAATCGACATAATGGTGTTAGCTCGGTTTATCAATCAGAGTCTGCTATTACTGAGCCTATAGCAGAGAAGTACAACGAAAGTGAAGCTGTAAGCCCTAGTTTTGGAGGGGTGTTTGCGGTGGCTGCCGGCATAATATCTATTATGTTAGTTGGTTACTTTTTACTGGTTTAGTATTGCTGACGTAGTATCAAGAAGTCGTTCGACTAAAAAGGAGTTTTTTAATGAGTTATAACGTCGTGGCGTATCAAGTTGACGCAGAAGAATTAAAAGCAGTGTGGGGAAATAAAGATCAGCAATTTTTGGATAGGTTTTTATCCAAATATCGAGATGAAATTGCAGGGCAAGAAGAGCTGGATGTTAAGGGATATACCGCTTGCATGGCGAATATTATAAATGGAACGAGTACAGATGAGGACGACGAAGATAACTTTATTTATGGCTATTTATACGAAATGCTGTGCCAAGAATTTGGTGAGATGGTTCGCCATGATGATTTTCTAGATATAATGGAAGATGTGACGCCATCTAATCATAAAGCATTTATTCCTATTCCCAAAAACGATGACTGGCCTGAATTCTACAGCGTCCCTCTTGAAGAGTTAGAGCAGGGTCGACAGGTCTTTCTTGGCAGTGACGAACCATACACTAAAGAAACTTCCTATATAGAAACGGTAAACTTCATTTTCGATACAGCAGTTCAAAACCACAAAGCTTTGGTTTTCTTTGGTTATTGATTTGCGGTTTCAATCTACCGATTAAAATCTTGACAATAAATACGACGCTATTTGGAGCTGGTCATTTAAATGTGACAGAAAATGTCGCACCACCCATATAATTTTGACATGTAACATCTAATGTGGCGTGATGTAAATCGACTACCTCTTTTACAATAGCGAGACCGAGGCCACTGCCAGTCATTGACGACTGCTCTTTACGCCAAAAACGCTCGAAGATTTTTTCATAATTTTGGATATCGATCCCAGGGCCGCTATCCATAACTTCGATACATTTTCCAGAGGCCTTTACTTTAATCTGAGCTTGCTCAGTACTGTGGCGTAGGGCATTTTCGATGAGGTTTTTTATCATGATATGGATGGAGGACTGATCGCCTGTAATTACTTCTCCAGTATCATCAATTTCCAGTTCTAGCTGTTTATCCATGGTGACAGATAACGGCGCCAGCATCATACAGGCTTCTTTTGCTAACGGTACAATACTGAGTGAATGCCTTTCGTAAGCGTTAAGGCTCTGTGCACGAGACAGGTCTAACAATTGCTGTACAACACGTGTCATATAACTTACATCCGCCAAAATACCAGAGTGGGTGTGTTTATCTAACTGGGCGAGTTCAACACGGGTATTGAGAATTGCAAGCGGGGTTTTTAACTCATGGGCTGCGTTAGCAACAAATCGCTTTTGTTCATCAAAACCTGTTTCGACTCTTGCCATCGCTTGATTCAACGAATGCACAATGGGAACGATTTCAACAGGGAGACCTTGCTCACTTAGCCTAAAATTAAGCTGTTCAGGTCTAATCCGTTGGAGTTGTTCTGCAACGCTTTTCACGGGTCGGACAATAGAGCGAATAGACAGATATCCAACAACCATAAATACTAAAAATGCTGCGCTAATGATAAAAATAGAGACTTGACTCAGAGCGGGCATAACCGCTTCGTTGGCAAGCTCACCAATCAGATCATTTCTGCCCAAATCGATATTGACAGAAGTATTATCGATGTTAGCGTGAAGACGGTAACGGTCTATGCCACTAAGATGCGAATATCCGACAGGGATGTCTTTAGTAGCAATCAATGCTTGCAAGGCTGCAGAGCTACTCTCATTGGCTGTGGACTGCAGCAAGACGGCACCAGTTTGGGCGTGTGTGACTCTAAATACTAGGTTGTTGTATAAAGCATCGTAACCCCATTTCTCAGCTACAACATCAGATTGATATATTAATTTATTGTTCTTATCAAAGTAGAGTTGCTCTTGAATATCTTCACTCATACCAACCATACTTTCTTCAACAGCCATATTGGCAAAGTTGGTTGAAAAAAGGTACAAGGCAAACCCAATCAAGCTGAATACAGCAGATCCAATTATAAAAAAATGCAGAAATATCTTTTTCGCGAGAGAAAGTTGCTTCATGTCAAAATATATCCTATACCGCGCAGTGTTTTGATCGTTGTTTGTGCATTGGACGATTCTAGTTTTTTGCGGATCCTGTGCACTGCAACTTGGATTGCATTATCCGTTACTTCGAAACCCATGGCATAGATAGCATCGTAAAGTGCATCTTTGCCCACGGTTAAACCTGCATTTCGGATCATATATTCTAAAATGGCAACTTCCGTTTTCCCCATCGCTAAATTTTCACAGCCAACGGTGACACGACGTGCCTTTGTGTCAACAGCAAGATTGTTATGTGTTAATAGATTTCCGGTGTAGGTACTCGGGCGACGCAGCAATGCTCGCAGTCTTGCCTTAAGCTCGTCAATCGCGAAGGGTTTATTCAGGTAGTCATCCGCACCCAAATCAAGTCCTTTGATGCGATCATCGACACTGCCACGCGCGGTGAGGATTAAAATTGGTAATGCATTTTGTTGTTTTCGAATTAAGCGAATAACCTCTAAACCATCTTTATCTGGCAAGCCTAAATCTAGTATGAGGGCATCATACTGCCAGCTTTGTATTAACTGTTCATTTTGTGCAGCAGTTGCAGCAATATCAGCGGCGTGACCATCTTGAGTAATTGCTTGCTGTATAAATGTCGCAAGCTGCTGATTGTCTTCAGTGATTAGCACTCTCATTGAATCAATATTTCCATATTTTCTGTTTCTAGTAGTGGTTTTTGAAAACGTTTACTTGATAGTAAAAACTTCAGTATAAGCGGCAATATCAGCATCGTAAGCAAAGTTGAAGTCAGCAAACCTCCAATTACTGTAAAGGCGAATGGTGGCCACAAAGGGCTTGCACTGGAAGTTAGCGGCAACATGCCAACTATGGTTGTTAATGTAGTTACTATAACAGGACGAAGACGCGTTTGTACCGATAAACAAATTGCCTGCGATAGCTCTGTGCCTTGATTTAAATACTCTAGTGTATGCTCAATCAGCAAAATTGCGCTGTTCACCACAATACCCATAAGCGCTAGTACACCTAATATTGACATAAAGCCAAAGGGTACTCCGACGATAGATAACATAGCCGGCGCTCCTACAACGCCGAGGGGAATAGTAAACATCACCAATATTGCTAAACGATATGAATTAAATTGCAACATTAATGCCCCAAATAACAATGCGACTCCAAATGGAAGTGTTTGTAGTAAAGCGCCATTAGCCTGTTCTGATTCTTTCAATTCCCCACCAAACATTAACGTTACATGATGTTGTTGCGCGATTGTTAGCAACGCCGGTTGTAGCGCTTCGAGGATTTCTTCTTCGTCACTTCCCATAGCGACATCCGCTTTTATAGACATTACAAACTTGCCATCGCGCCTTTCAATAAATGGTGGTGTGCCAATAACCTCGGCATTCAACACCGCAAATAGGGGGATGCTTAATTGGTTGGGTAGCATGATTTGAGTATTTAAAATATCAGTACTACTTTGATTAGAAGTAGTGTCAACAATCATCAAATCTATCGGTTCGAAATTATAATCAAGCGTTGTTACTTTTAGTCCAGAGCTACGCCATGCGATATATTCGGCAATATCGCTACGTGCTAAACCCAAGGCTGATAAGGTAAGTTGCTGGGCTTCTAAGTTAATGGTAGGAGCGCCAAACTATAATTACGATATGGGGAGGTGATTTTAGGTTGCTGTCTGAGGTGCATAAGCATAGCTTCAGCGCTTGCGAATAGAGCATTACGGTCATTGCCACTCAACCTCAACTCAATCGGGCTCTCAATAGGAGGACCTTGCCCGAGCTCACGGGCGTTGATTAAGATCTCAGGAAATTGCTTGTTTAAATAACCATCGATGAAGCGTGAAAATTCAGGCGGGTTAACATCATCCTGCAGCGTTAATACAACTCGAGCAATATGGGATTCATTTGGTTTTTGTGCAAGGTTATAGTAGAACCTTGGACCTGAAAAGCCGCTAAATACCATCGCTTCGCTGACTGCAGGATACTGAAGGGCATACTCGGCGATTTGATTTGCTGTCTTGGTTGTAGCTTCTATGTGGCTAGCTAACGGCAATTGGACGTCAATATAAATCTGATTGCGGTTAGCATTTGGGAAGAACTTGCCGTTGGCATTAGGTAGCGAAAGTAAAGTGCATAGTATGGCAGTAGCGGCCACAATCGTGTATACGGGATGTTGTAATGTTTTATGAGCTAGCTGATAGCCAAATGTTGAAAGCTTCTGAGTAACGGTTTCCTGCCACATTTCTAGCCAAGGGATGGAAATAGGGAAATAAACAAACAGTACAGGAAGCAGTAGTAGTGCTGCAACATAACTCAATAAGATGCAGATGATAACGAGCACTGGAATAGTAGCAATGAAATCAGCGACACTGCCTTTTGCCAACAGCATGGGAACGAAGGCTGCGATAGTAGTCATTGTTGCCGCGGCAAGCGGTTTTTTCAATTCGTTCACAGAGTGCGCCAAGGAAGATCTCATCGTAAACCCTTTGCTGCGTAAATAGCTCAAGCGTTCAGCTACGATAATGCAATTATCAACCATCAAGCCTAATGAGAGTACCAAGCCGGCAATGGTCATTTGGTGAATAACGCCATCGAAAGTAATAAATAACGCAAGTGAAGAAAACACGATAGCGGGTACGGTTAAACTGATAACAATCGCACTTTGTACCGAAAGGAATAGTAATAAAACAACGCAAATAACGATACAGCTTTGAATTAGAGAATTTACTAATCCTTCACGGCGTTTTTGAGACCAGTCGGGCTGGAAAATCTCAATTTTAATGGGAGCATCTGTAAATCGTGCATTAATGTCGGCAATAGCTTGTTTGATAGTATCCCCTGCGTTAGCGATATTATGTTTGTTGGGCGGTAGAGATAATGCAATACCGATGACTCGTTGACCATTTTGCCAAAATTGCTCGCTTGAAGTTGGGGCAGTCCGGTAGCCAATATCAGCGATAGTGCTGAGTGGGATTTTTGACCCGTCAGGCGTTGTTATTTGTACGTCTTTTAATTGAGCGTCGTTACGCAGGTGATTGACAGGCAATAGCGATAGCGCACTTAGATTTTGCGACAATACGCCAAGGCTATCTTGCTGATTGGCATCCCGTAGCTGTTTTGCAATCTCTGCTGGCGAGAGGCCAAAAGCGAGCATTCGCTCTTGAGAATAGAAAATAGCCAATTCAAGCCCGGGGTCGCCTACTAGCGAGGCACTTCTCACAACGTCGAGATACTCAAGCTCATCACGTACTTCGAGGGCGAGCTTCCTATCTGCTGTTAATCCTTTTCCCGTGCGCACGGTTAAGACTATCCCTTGAGTATCTTGTGCTCGATCTACTACATAGAATTGGCTATCAGCTAAGCTTGCACCCAGTGGTGCTACTTCATCTTTGATGCGTTGCCAAACTAAAGCGGTATTATACACTTGCTCTTTAAGCTCGATATCGATAACGGCACTTCCTGTTTTTATCCGTGCGTGTATGGTATTAATCTCATCAATTTTTGCTAAACGTCGCTCAAGTGGCTTAACAACGACATCATTGAGTTGAGTGACACTAGCACTTGGATTTACAATTTGAATAAAGCCATTTCGATAGAGGAAGCTGGGGTCCTCCTGACTTTTTGCTTTAAACCAGCCTACAATACCTGTGAATACAAGCAGCAGATTTAGCCCGAGTACTAGACGTGGAGTGAGATAATTAGATGGGAGAAGCTTATCCATAAACTTCCTCCTGTAACCTATTGATAGGTCTGCCAGTAATGCTTGTAAATAAGCGCTGCTGAAGTCGGTTAAATACAAAGTGCGAGAATAGGACTAATAAGCTTCTACTTTTGTTCATGAGACTCACCTTCCAATAGCGCCAAGTTAAAATTTAACTTGGCCTCCGATGTGATGAGCACGTTTTTACCCATCAGTTTTGGTGCTGTGACTATGACTTGGTTATCATCATTGTCAAAAATAGTCACATCGCGTCTTTGGACCTTGGGTTCAGTAACCAGCACATAGGCTTGCCCCAAGGCATCATAGTGGATTGCGTTGCTTGGCACTTTATAGAGTGGTGTATTGGTGATAGGGAGCTCAAGACGACTATGCAGGCCAACTAGTTCAGAGTCACTCACTTCCAAATCGACGATAAGTTTAAAAAGCTTACCAACGGCATTAGAGGGTAAACCTTTCTCTATAATTTTACCGCTTAGACTTTTGCTTGGCGAAGGAATGGCTATGCGAACGGTTTGGTTAAGTTGTAAAGCAATAAATTCTTGTTCAGGGAGCTGAAATTCAGCCTTTAGCGTAGATAATGTCTGGAGTTGGAAAATTGGCTGTCCCGCAGAGACGACATCACCTGAACGAGCGTAAATATTGGTGACGATACCTTCCTTTCGAGCGAATATTTTGTTCTCATTCAGTGCATTTTTTGCCTCTTCAACCTGAGCTTGTGTTGCTTGGACTTGCTGGGTTGCAATATTAAACGCAAGCCTTGCGGACTCAAGCGCAGAATTTGCTATAAGCTTCTCCGTAAAGAGCTTTTTAGCTCGCTCGAAATCAAGCTGTGTCTTTTGCTCTGTACGTTTAGAACTGACTAGTAACGCTTGTTTTTCACGCAGTTGGGCGCTAAGTCTTGGAGAATAGAGTGACGCTAGCACGTCTCCTTTTTTAACTAATTGACCTGAGTAGGTATATAAAGACTCAATTCTCCCTTGTGATAGTGAAGCAACATAGACAACATCACTACCTGTGATACGACTATAAAAATGCTTCGTCGGAATAGTTGTAGCTAACTCTACAGGTACTGAAATAAGCGTCGTTGAGCGTTTTTCTGCAGTAGTCTCTAGGTTTGAAGGATCACTGCAGCCCTGAAGCGTTAAGGTGATCGTTATTATTGCTAGTCTAAAAAACATACACATACCCAAGCAAAACTTGTACGTTACCAGAGGCATCGATAAGGGGAGAATCTTTTATTTCATCACCGTAACTGGTGTAACTAACATCAGCTTTAAGCATATGATGTTTACCAAAATACCAATCGCTTTGAATACCGACTTCGAGTGCAGTGCTGGATTCACCAAGGTAATAGGGTCGAGAACTTAATGCTTCGTTTACTCTGACACCATAGTAATAATCAACAAGGTCTTCACTTTGAAAGTTCGCAGCGATATACGGGTATACTCTGCCGTCAGCAAATCTAAATGGTACACCATAGCTTACGCTGGCTTCATAGCCTTTGTGTGTACTACTCACGTCATGCATGAACTCGAATCCAAATTCACCAAAGCTAGTATCATATTCTGCATCAAATCCAGCATCGAAACTCATATCTCTGTCTTCCATGCCAGTAAAGAACTTGCTATCAGCTGCCTCGAATCCATCTAACCGTAATTGAGCACCCACACTGATTTCAAATTGTTCGGCTTGATATAGTTTATAGGTTGCTCTTGGCCCTAGTAGGTTGAAGTCGCCATATTGTATGGCGATGGCCGGTACAAACTCTGTTTCATTTCCAATATCTATATAACCTTGGTCCTGAGCAATAATAACGCCGCCGATCCCCCATTTTAGCGCTTCTGATTGGGGTTGCTGTTCAGCAAACGCTGACGAACAACAAAAGAATGAAAAAGAAGTAGTGATCGTTAATAGTAATCTAGCCATAGTCAGTATTCCTTGAGTTTAAGTAATCATGTTGATGTGGCTAGAATAGAAAAAGAAACTTTCTCGAAACTTACAGCTCAGTAATTAATCATATAAACGCAAAGTTCCTTAGTTCTTATTGCCGTGATGACTGCAAAAGCTTAGTATCAGGTAACTTCGCAAGCGTTTGAGTGCTTGGTGTATAAGAATCAAAACCGATTTGCTGAATAATTTGCTATATAACGCATCGCGAAAATAACGATAGAGTAAAATGCTATTCGGTAATCTAAAAAGAAGAAAAGGGTGAACAATGAGTGAAGAACAAAACCGACCGCAGCAAGAGGCGTTAACACCAGAACAACAACACCAAAGGTCAATACAATGGCAACGTAGTTGCGTGCAAGCTGCACAAAAACATCTTGCGGATAAAGGGGTGTTACCGCAAAGTATTCTTGAAAAAGAGTGTCGCTATATTGAGCCAATGGTTGCACTTTGGAAAATTAAAGGTCAAAACGGCAAGAAGTATTGGGTTATCACAGGTAACTTACCGACGGACCATATTGAGGCATCTGCCGCAGCGACACCGCGTGAAGCTTTGCGTTACTTTTCGTTCCACTGGCAAATGAAAGCGGAAGAGATCATTTCTGCAAAACCAGTAGACAAGACACAAGCCCAGTTTGCTAATCTCTTAGTGAATCGAGCTCACGGATTATACGAGCTTTTCTCTAAAGATGAGCTTTGGGCTAATGAAGCATCGTAAATGGGTCGGTTTTAAGTGATTGAATAGGGCATTTCAAGCGCTGTCTCGGAATGCCTGCTTCCATGAATACATGCCCGTGTGCAGAAAACCCTGACTGTAAAAATTCAGGCACCTCATCCAAAATACATTGAATAAAGACGGTCTCAAAGCCTTTGTCTTTTGCGATATCGACAAGTCCCCCGATCAATGAAGCATAGGCAGCACGATTACGGTGAGATTTGAATATAGCAATGCGACTTAATAGTCCGTCTTCACAAAGTCTCCCTGTGCCCACGGGTCCATCCAAATCATCAATAATGATTAAGTGCTCGGCAGTTATATCTTGCTGATCAAACTCAACTTCTTTGGGAATATGAAGTTCATACACAAATACGCGCTCGCGTATTGCCTTAAGCTCCAATTTTTTGGTTTGCCAATTCACTCTTCTGATCTTGTAACTCATACTGCCCCCATCTACAGATTGCACCTGCATTCCCTGTTTAGCGACAAGCTAGAGCTTGCGAAAGCCCTGAATCACAAAGCTTTCGCGGCATATTGTTATTTTTGTGAACGCGACTATCTTGTTCTAACAGGCACTACTCCCAGCCCTCATCAAAGTCAGCATCGGCTGGATCGCTGTCTTCAATGAAGTAGGTCCCATCATTTATCAGTTTAGTTAACGTTTGTTTAAATTCCAAACTATTTAATGCAGGAATTATTGCATTAAACTCGAACACAACTTGATCGGTTAGCTGCTTTACGGCATCTAAACAATGATGGTCTAATTCATAGTTTTCACCATTAACACTGAACAAAATATGATCGTCAACGATTTGGTAAATGGCACGTACCCCACCTGCGCGATAAATCAATGGGTTTTCTCTGGCAATTTCAAAAAGCGCTTGGGAGTCAATAGCGGGGTCTAATGGCGCTAGATCCATTTCATGTTTTGGTTCGCTGAGTGTTTTTCCAAGCCATTGGCTGTATAGCGCCTTATCTTCAATTAAAGCGCTGAGAAGAGACTTAATTTGCTGTTGGTCGTCGCAGGTCACTTCGCCTATAGACGCTCTGAGTTGTAATTCTGGGTCGCTAAAACGGCGTTTTCCAGCTTCCACATCAATGATGTGGTCAGCAAAGCTAGAAAGCAAATCTTTTTGATCAGGCGCTCTAAAACCAACCGAATAGTTTAAAGCATCTTCAACCGCGTAACCTTCGTGAGGACAAGCTGGTGGAATATATAAGATATCACCGGGTTCAAGAACCGCATCAATAACTGCTTCGAATTGCTCTACTTGTAGTAAACTCTTATTGCGTGCAAATTGCTTTAGGCCATTATCGCGTTCACCAACTCTCCAGTGACGTTTACCTTGCCCTTGAATTATAAAGACATCATATTGATCTAGGTGTGGACCGACACCGCCACCAGGAGTCGAAAAGCTAACCATCAAATCGTCTATGCGCCAATTTGGTATGAATCTAAATGCTTCTATTAACTCCGCGGCTTGTGGGTGCCAGTGATCAACGGCTTGAACCAATAGCGTGCTGTTACTATCGGTGAGTAAATCAAATTGTTCAAAAGGGCCGTGATGGGCTTCCCAGTTATCATTATGATTAGTAACAATTCGAGATTCTATGCATTCTTCAGTTGCAAGGCCGGCAAGTTCTTCTGGCTCAATTGGGTCTTCAAAGTCTCGGAATCCTTGTTTGATGAGTAATGGCTTTTTTTGCCAATACTGGGCAAGAAATTGTTCGAAGGTAAGGTCATTAATTTGCAGTTGATACATAGGGAAATTCCAGTAATAAAAAAGCGAAAGAGTGCACTCTTTCGCTTATTCTATACCAAGTAGTAAAAAGCTGGTGTCGCTTTATACTTAGTTTAGTTCTTCAATGAACGCTTCAGCACGACCGATATAGTTTGCTGGCGTCATTTCTTTCATTTGTGCTTTTACTTCATTTGGCAAGTCTAAGTTATCGATGAACTCAGCCATGATTTCTTTGTTTACGCGTTTACCACGAGTAAGATCTTTTAGCTTTTCATATGGCTTTTCGATACCGTACTTACGCATTACCGTTTGGATTGGCTCTGCTAGTAGTTCCCAGTTATCATCTAGCTCAGCAAGTAAACGCTCAGCATTAACTTCTAACTTGCTGACACCTTTAAGCGTAGCTTGATACGCGATAAGCGCATAACCCATACCAACACCTAAATTACGTAAAACGGTTGAGTCAGTTAGGTCACGTTGCCAGCGTGAAACAGGTAGCTTTTGTGCAAGATGGGCAAAGATAGCGTTAGCAATGCCAAGGTTACCTTCAGAGTTTTCAAAGTCGATAGGGTTAACTTTGTGAGGCATTGTTGAAGAACCAATCTCACCAGCAATGGTTTTTTGCTTGAAGTGGTTTAGCGCGATATAACCCCAAACGTCACGGTCAAAATCAATTAAGATAGTATTGAAGCGTGCAATCGCATCAAATAGCTCAGCGATATAGTCATGCGGTTCGATTTGCGTTGTGAATGGGTTCCAAGTCAAACCTAGGCTTGATACAAAACGTTCACTGTGTGCATGCCAATCGTAATCTGGATAAGCGCTTAGGTGAGCATTATAGTTGCCAACGGCACCATTGATTTTACCAAGCATTTGTACGTTAGCGATTTGCTGACGTTGACGTTGCAGGCGAACATACACGTTTGCAAACTCTTTACCCATGGTTGATGGTGAAGCAGGTTGGCCGTGTGTACGAGTCATCATTGGAATTGACTTATACTCAATCGCTTTGTCTTTGATTGCGCTCAGTAGCTCGTCACAGTATGGCAGTAATACCGTGTCACGCGCTTCGGTGAGCATTAGGCCATGAGAAAGGTTATTGATGTCCTCAGAGGTACATGCAAAATGAATAAATTCATTGACTGCGTTTAGCTCGGCATTGTCAGCTACTTTTTCTTTAAGAAGGTATTCTACAGCTTTAACGTCGTGGTTAGTGGTGCGCTCAATCTCTTTTACGCGTGCTGCGTCTGCTTCGCTGAAGTTTTCAACAATGCTGTCAAGAAGTGCGTTGGCTTCATCGCTGAAAGCAGGTACTTCTGTAATGGCGTCACTGCTCGCTAGCGCTTGTAGCCAACGAACTTCTACGATGACGCGGTATTTGATCAAGCCAAATTCACTGAAGATGCTTCTCAGTTCTTTGGTCTTGCTACCATAGCGACCATCCACTGGAGAGATAGCGGTTAACGCTGAAAGCTCCATAATAACTCCTAACTATTTGTTTTTGAACGATACTTAGATAGTGGCATTAGAACCACTACGAATTTTATACCAACTTGATTAATTAAGTGATCTACTTTTAGGCGATAAAATCTAGTTGATAACACCGCTTCCGCATCCTGCTCACGCCAAAGTACCTGCATCCATGTAGGCAAGGCGAAAATTTTTTATTTAGTGTTCTAAATAAAAAGTTTTTAACGCTGTTAGCGTCAGATTTGCTCCTTCAAATTGAGCAAGTATTAAGACAAATTGGTATTACATATAACTTTTTGCAGCAGTAATGATTTTCTTTTTCGCAAAAAAGAATTGACGACGTTTACCGCCGAGCTGACGCCACAAAACTGCACTACGGATCCCGGCAAGTAATAGCGCCCGAATTTTTTGTTGTGTTGTTGTTTGTTTTAACAATTCAGGCTTACCGAATACTTGGATCTTAGGGCCAAGAGGGCTGATAACTTGACCGTAAATGTCGGCAAGTGCTGCAACAACTTGGCTTTCACAGATATCAAAGTGTAATAACTGGCGCTCAACTTGCTGAATTTTTTGCGCCAATAAATCAAGAGATTTACTATCGTTACTTAGCACCCGCTCTAATTGCATCATCGCGCCAACATATTTAACCATTTCAACGTCTTTTTCGCCGCCTGCCGAAAGTTGTTCGATCAGCGTTCGGCAGCCTGTTTTGATGGCAAATTTGTCTGGGTAAACGTCCTCAGGACGTTCAGGAGAAGTGTTAATAATGCTTTTTAAAAAGCCCTCAACTTCATTCTCGTTGAAGGTGCCGTAACGCGCACATTTTTGTACCAGTTTACTGATCTGACACATTGCCGCCAGAGGCATTACGTATTGGTTTTGCATTATTTAATCACCGACTCGATAATACCGCCGCCAAGGCACACATCATTTGCGTAGAATACCGCAGATTGTCCAGGAGTTACGGCTTTTTGTGGTTCATCGAATAGCACGCGTGCCATACCATCTTGGCCAACTAATAACGTACAAGGGATGTCGGTTTGGCGATAACGTGTTTTTACCGTGCAGCGAGTTGTGCCTTGTGGACCTACGCGGTCAACCCAATGTAGCTGATTTGCGTTTAGACCATTGCTGAATAGGCGAGGGTGGTTTTTACCTTGACCAACAACCAGTACATTACGTTCGATATCTTTATCTACCACATACCAAGGTTCACCGTTGCCTTCTTTAGAGCCACCAATTAAAAGGCCCTTACGTTGACCGAGCGTGTGGTACATCAAGCCTTCATGTTCACCAACATGATTACCTTCACAATCTTCAATCACACCAGGCTGTGCGGGTAAAAACTTGGCAAGGAAGTCTTTAAATTTGCGCTCACCGATAAAGCAGATCCCGGTTGAATCCTTCTTATCATGCGTGATTAAGCCTTGTTCCTCTGCGATTTTACGCACCTCTGGCTTTTCAATTTCACCTACAGGGAAGAGTGTTTGCGCAATATGTTCATGGCTTAATGTGTAAAGGAAGTAGCTTTGATCTTTGTTCTCGTCATCTCCACGAAGCATAACGAATTTACCGTCACGCTCCGCTCGACGAACATAGTGGCCAGTTGCGATATAGTCCGCGCCTAACGCTTCTGCTGCAAACTGTAAAAAAGCTTTAAATTTGATTTCTTTGTTGCACATGATGTCTGGGTTTGGTGTACGGCCAGCCTTGTATTCTTCAAGGAAGTGTTCAAACACATTGTCCCAGTATTCAGCAGCAAAGTTTACGGTGTGTAGCTCAATACCTAGCTTATCACACACTGCCTGAGCATCTTTCAGATCTTCAGCTGCTGCACAATACTCATCATTGTCATCTTCTTCCCAGTTCTTCATAAACAAGCCTTCTACGTGGTAGCCTTGTTGTTTTAAAAGGTAGGCAGATACAGAAGAATCTACACCGCCGGACATTCCGACAATGACTTTAATGTGACTATTATCGCTCATAATTTCGCTATTAATCTTAATGCTCAGATAGAAAGCGCTTATTATACTCAAATCTCTTTAAATTGCACGCCCGTGAGGTGTTAGAGCGCAGGAGAAAAGTCCTAGTAGAAAATGCTAAAGCACTCGATATTCACCGTTTTTAAGATCGCCCAGACTATATTTGCCTATTTGTGCGCGAATCAGTCTAAGCGTGGGATGACCAATATGCGCCGTCATACGACGGACTTGTCTATTACGCCCTTCTTTGATGGAAATAGAAAGCCAGGTTGTTGGAATATTTTTGCGCTCTCTAATCGGCGGATTACGTGACCAGACATTGGGCTCAGTCATAACTTCTACTTTGGCAGGTAAAGTTGGACCATCTTTTAGTTTTACACCATTTCTAAGCGCATTTAGGCTTTCGCTACTTGGTTCTCCTTCGACTTGAACCCAGTAGGTTTTATATGTCGATTTTTTAGGAGAAGTCAGGGTGTTTTGTAATTTACCGCAGTTGGTCAGTAGTAATAGCCCTTCGCTATCTCTATCCAAGCGGCCTGCAGCATAGACATCTTTGATATCAATAAAATCAGCTAATGTTTGACGGTTTTGATCATCAGTAAACTGACACAAAACATCAAAGGGCTTATTAAATAAAACGACTTTTACTTGATCTGGTGGTAGGGCGGGTTTTGACTGCCGGTTAGTTATTGGCTTTTTTCGTGCTGTGGTATGTCTAGAGAATGCGGGCCTATTTGCGTGTGATTTTCTTTTGTTATTTGTGTTGGCTCTACTACTTGTGCTCATCGCCACATTCCTAAGGTTCACGAAAAACGATATTTTAGCGCAATTGATCTCGAGTGTCGCCTGAAAGCAAAAAAGCGACCCTTAGGCCGCTTTTTGACTGTTATCCGAAGATTACAGTGACGCTAGTACATCGTTAAATACCACAGAAGGGCGCATAGCTGTGAACGCTTTGTCGTCTTCTGGCTGGTAATAACCACCAACATCCATTGCTTGGCCTTGTGCTTCATTAAGTGCAGCAACAATATCTGCTTCTTTAGCTGTCAGTTCTGCAGCAACATTTTCAAACTTAGCTTTAAGCTCTGCATCTTTGTCTTGCGCAGCCAGCTCCTGAGCCCAGTACATTGCAAGGTAGAAATGACTACCACGGTTATCAAGCTCTTTCACTTTACGCGAAGGCGACTTATTTTCATCTAAGAATTTAGCCGTTGCTGCATCTAGTGTATCTGCAAGTACTTGTGCCTTAGCATTACCTGTTGTTTGGCTTAAATGCTCAAAAGAAGCAGCAAGTGCAAGGAATTCGCCTAGCGAATCCCAACGCAAGTGGTTTTCTTTTTCGAACTGTTGTACGTGTTTAGGCGCAGAACCACCCGCACCAGTTTCAAATAAGCCACCACCATTCATTAGTGGAACGATAGATAGCATTTTTGCACTGGTACCAAGCTCTAAAATTGGGAATAGGTCAGTCAGATAGTCACGTAATACGTTACCCGTTACTGAAATAGTATCTTCGCCTTTTTTCATGCGCTCTAGTGAGTATAGCGTTGCATCTACTGGTGCTTTGATTAAAATTTCAAGGCCATCAGTATCATGTTCAGGCAGATAAGCGTTTACCTTTTTGATAAGTTCAGCGTCGTGAGCACGCGCTTCATTTAACCAAAAAACTGCTGGTGTATTTGTCGCACGAGCGCGGTTAACCGCCAATTTTACCCAGTCTTTGATTGGTGCATCTTTCACCTGACACATGCGCCAGATGTCGCCTTCTTCTACTGTGTGTTCAAGTAAGGTGTTACCTGCAATATCTACAACACGAATTGTGCCAGCTGATGGTGCTTCAAACGTTTTGTCGTGTGAACCGTACTCTTCCGCTTTTTGTGCCATCAGGCCGACGTTAGGGATGGTACCCATCGTACGTGGATCAAATGCGCCATTTTCCTTACAGAAATCAATCGTCGCACTGTACACACCTGAGTAACAACGATCAGGGATCACAAAAGCAGTATCTTGTTGTTTGCCTTCAGCGTTCCACATCTGGCCGCTTGAACGAATTGCCGCAGGCATTGATGCATCGATGATCACGTCACTAGGTACATGCAGGTTTGTAATACCACGGTCTGAGTCTACCATCGCGATATCAGGTGCTGTCTCGTAAACTGCTGCAAGGTCTGCTTCGATTTCTTTGCGCTTTGCATCGTCCAACGACTCAATTTTTGAGTACACGTCGCCAACACCATTGCTTGCATCAACACCGATTTCAGCAAATGTCGCAGCATGCTTTTCGAATACGTCTTTGTAGAATACTTTTACTGCATGACCAAAGATGATTGGATCTGATACCTTCATCATGGTTGCTTTCATGTGTAGTGAGAATAATACGCCTTTATCTTTTGCTTCTTGTACTTGTGCTGCTAAGAATTCACGTAGTGCTTGTACACTCATACGAGAGGCATCAATGATTTCGCCAGCAAGTAGTGGCGTGCTTTGTTTTAGTACGGTGATGTCACCATTGCTCGCTACGTGTTCAATTCGAACATCAGTCGCTTCAGCAACTGTTACCGACTGTTCAGAACCGAAGAAATCACCGTCAGTCATTGATGCAACATAAGACTGAGAGTCTTTAGACCAAGCGCCCATTGAATGCGGGTTTTTACGAGCGTAGCCTTTGACTGAAGTTGGAGCACGGCGGTCTGAGTTACCTTCACGAAGTACAGGGTTTACTGCACTACCTTTGATTTTGTCATAACGTGCTTTAACATCGGCTTCTTCGTCTGTTTTGGCTTCAGAAGGATACTCTGGCAGCGCGTAGCCTTTAGCTTGCAATTCTTTAATCGCTGCACGAAGCTGTGGAATTGACGCACTGATATTAGGTAACTTGATGATGTTAGCTTCAGGCGTTTTAGCAAGTGCACCTAGCTCAGCAAGTGCATCACCGATACGTTGTTCTTCTTTTAGGTACTCAGGAAAAGTCGCAATAATACGGCCTGCAAGCGAAATATCGCGAGTTTCAACTTCGATATTTGCAGGCTTAGTGAATGCTTGGATGATTGGCAATAGCGAGTAAGTTGCGAGAGCCGGGGCTTCATCTGTTTTGGTGTAGATAATTTTCGATGTCATCATCATTCCTAGATAGTTGTGGGCTGTTACGCCGTTCAACAATTGCTAATAGGACTAAGCAACGCAATTTTCACACTCAACAACGTGTCGTTGTAGCTGGTTTAAACTGGACCAGTTCACTAAGCGATTAGTGAAAGATGCAAAAAAACCTCGGCAATCCTCGTTAGAATCTATGCCTAGGTAGCGCAGCATTAGCAAGTTTGTTAGGTATTTATACTTTTGGCTTATCACAATAACTGGTATTTGTTCAGCATTGAAATGCATCAAAGTAGCAATATCTAACCAACCTGAAATTGACTTTGCAAGCGTGCTTTAGTCTAACAGTGTTTGCATATGGGGGCTAATTATTAAATTTAAAGTGCAAAAGTGAAAAGTTATAACAAATGTGATAAGAAAAGGCTGAAAATTTCTTTTAGATTTGGTGGAGTGGTTTGAGGAGAGGAATAAGCGAGCACTCAAGTAACCCGCTTTAGCCAAAAGCTACTTAACACTTAAACAACATCTTCCGTGATTGGAGCGATGTTAGTCGCGTGTAGACCCTTGGGGCCTTGCTGTAGCTCGAATGATACATCCTGACCAGCTTTAAGCGTCTTGTATCCATCCATTACAATCGTTGAGTAATGAGCAAAGATATCTTCGTCACTGCCGTCTTCTACGATGAAACCAAACCCTTTGGCGTTATTGAACCATTTGACTTTTCCGCAAGCCATACTTCTACATCCTTCTATAAGTTGACTAAATTTAAGTTAATCTACTCTTTTAATTTTGCTAAACTGCCCATAGATTAGACAGTCATGTAAGACTGTAGTTTATATGAGCAAACAGTCAAGTTTTTTGCTCTTTTTTTTAACATTTTATTTATTTCTCAAATCTATTTGCTTGAGTATATAAGACAAGACTATATTTATTATGAGTGGGACAAAAGATTCGGGTGTATTGGACGCCGTTCGCGAAGAACAGAAGCAGCAGCTTCAACCGCCGCGAAAATATAAAGTGATTTTGAATAATGATGATTACACGCCCATGGATTTTGTTGTCGAGGTATTGACGACATTCTTCAATATGGATAGCGAGAGAGCAACTGAAGTGATGCTAGAAGTACATCACAAGGGAAAAGCGGTATGTGGAGTATACCCTGCTGATATAGCCCATACCAAGGCTGAGCAGGTAAACCGATATGCTCGTGACAACGAGCACCCACTGCTCTGTAGTTGTGAGCAGGAATGACCTATAAATTTCTTGTTGGGGGTTGCCAATGCTAAACAAAGACTTAGAACTTACTCTTAACGCCGCGTTTCGCGAGGCCCGTTCTCGCCGTCACGAGTTTATGACGGTTGAGCATTTATTACTTGCATTGATCGATAACCCCTCTGCTAGTGAGGCGCTTGATGCCTGTGGTGTCGATATGAACACCTTGAAGCGCGAGTTATCAGAGTTTATTGATGAAACTACGCCTGTTATTCCAGATTTAGAGGAAGACAGAGAAACACAACCAACACTTGGTTTTCAGCGCGTGTTGCAGCGTGCGGTATTCCATGTTCAATCGTCAGGCCGCTCAGAAGTAACTGGGGTAAACGTGCTAGTTGCGATTTTTTCTGAGCAAGAGAGCCAAGCGGTTTATTTACTTAAAAAAGCTGACGTTAGTCGCCTAGATATCGTTAACTTCATTAGTCATGGCATTTCAAAAATTGAAGATGAGCATGAGCAAGAAGATCATGAAGAAATGCAGGATGACAACAATGAGATACAACAGGAAGAGAAAACTAAGCTAGAAAACTTTACTTCCAACTTAAATGTGCAAGCCGAGTCTGGTCGCATAGACCCGCTGGTCGGTCGCGATGAGGAAGTCGAGCGTACGGTTCAGGTGCTGTGTCGTCGTAAGAAAAACAACCCATTGCTCGTTGGTGAAGCCGGTGTTGGTAAAACGGCAATCGCTGAAGGTTTAGCGTATAGGATCGTTAATAATCAGGTACCCGATGTAATTGCAGACGCGGTAGTGTACTCACTAGATATGGGAGCATTACTAGCTGGTACAAAATATCGCGGTGACTTTGAGAAACGTTTTAAAGCACTACTGAAAGAGCTTCAATCAAAACCTCATGCGATTTTATTTATTGATGAGATCCATACCATTATCGGCGCTGGGGCTGCCTCAGGTGGTGTGATGGATGCGTCTAACTTAATCAAGCCGCTGTTATCGAGTGGACAGCTTCGCTGTATGGGCTCGACAACATACTCTGAATTCAAAAATATTTTTGAGAAAGACAGGGCATTAGTGCGTCGCTTCCAAAAGATTGATGTGGTCGAACCTAGTGTCGAAGATACCACTAAAATTTTACATGGTTTGAAAGAGCGTTATGAAGAACATCACGGTATTCGTTATACACAAAAAGCGTTGAAAGCGGCAGCTGAACTCAGTGCTAAATATATCAATGAACGCCATTTGCCAGACAAAGCTATCGACGTCATTGATGAAGCGGGCGCAAGTCAAAGACTGCAACCAACTTCGAGACGCAAGAAAACGATTAATGTGTCGGATATTGAAGCTATCGTCTCTAAAATGGCTCGTATTCCGCAACAAAGCGTGTCATCTAGTGATAAAGAAACGCTTAAAAACCTTGATCGCAACTTGAAGATGTTGGTGTTTGGTCAAGATGAGTCGATTGACGCGTTAACATCAGCAATTCGTCTATCGCGTTCTGGTCTTGCTAACGAGGACAAGCCTGTTGGTTCATTCTTGTTTGCTGGCCCCACAGGGGTTGGTAAAACTGAAGTGACTAAACAGCTTGCTAAATGCATGGGCATAGAGTTTATCCGCTTCGACATGTCTGAGTACTCTGAGCGCCACGCAGTTAGCCGCCTAATCGGCGCTCCTCCGGGATATGTTGGTTTTGAGCAGGGGGGACTGTTGACTGAAGCCGCAATCAAGCATCCTCACGCTGTAGTCTTGTTAGATGAAATTGAGAAGGCGCATTCGGACATTTATAACATTCTATTGCAAGTTATGGATCATGGTACGCTGACAGATAATAATGGTCGCAAAGCTGACTTCAGAAATATTGTGTTAGTAATGACAACAAACGCAGGTGTTCAAGAGACTGTTCGTCAATCTATTGGGTTCCAGCAGCAAGACTATTCTCACGATGCAATGGTAGAAATCAATAAGGTGTTTACGCCAGAGTTTAGAAACCGCCTGGATAACATCATTTGGTTCAACCACCTAGAGAAAGAAGTTATCTTGCAAGTTGTTGATAAATTCATTGTTGAATTGCAAGCACAGCTTGATAAGAAATCGGTCAACCTTGAGCTTACGGCGCAAGCACGAGATTGGCTTGCGGATCTTGGTTATGACAAAGCCATGGGAGCTCGTCCAATGGCGAGGGTTATTCAGGATAACCTGAAAAAGCCACTTGCCAACGAAATCTTATTTGGTCATTTGTCTGATGGTGGTACGGTCAAAGTCACGGTTAAAGACAACAAGTTGTCCTTTGATTACCAAACGGAAGCGGTATCAGCATAAAACTTTTGAAGTATTTGATAAAAGCCCAGCTTCGCTGGGCTTTTTGTTATCACTGAATTAGATGCGGTATTACCATCGCTTAAATTCAGTGCTAGTCGTTCGTGTATACTAATTGCTTGAATGAACTTGGTATACCTAAGTAACATCAGCATGCTGAGGTCGCTTGGGTATCAACGAGTTTACGGCATCAACTTAGTATAAATCTACACACGCAGATTAACGAGCATGGAAGACCATGGTGCTCCCTTTGAACGGTGGGGTTAGATACATAGCTTTAAACGACAAAAAGCCCAGCTTCACTGGGCTTTTTGTTATCACTGAATTAGATGCGGTATTATCATCGCTTAAATTCAGTGCTAGTCGTTCGTGTATACTAATTGCTTGAATGAACTTGGTATACCTAAGTAACATCAGCATGTTGAAGTCGCTTGGGTATCAACGAGTTTACGGCATCAACTTAGTATAAATCTACACACGCAGATTAACGAGCACGGAAGACAATACGTCCCTTTGATAGGTCGTAAGGCGTCATTTCGACAGTAACTTTGTCACCAGTCAAAATACGGATGTAGTTTTTGCGCATTTTTCCAGAAATATGTGCAACAACCACGTGACCATTTTCTAGTTCAACACGGAACATTGTGTTTGGTAGCGTATCAAGGACCGTGCCTTGCATTTCAATTACGTCTTCTTTCGCCATGTGTAGCGTATCACCTCTTGGTTAAATTAAACGATGCAGATTTTGCCCAAAAGCGGGGAATAAGTAAAGTTACAAGCTGATTTTTTGTTAATTTGGTCGTTTATTAAGCCAGTTTTACCAAAGTTTTTTGCTTTCTATTCCTAACGCATTTCAAAATCTGGAGCCTTATTGATAGGCGAGGGCGTCATTCTAGCATAGGAAAGCCTGCTAGTAACGCATGTTTTTTGTCCACGCTATGGGATTATTGTGGTGTTAAAAAGGGGGGGATTCCTACATTTGAGCTAACGTATGCAGGAAAACTAGATACTAAGCACAAGGTTGTGGAGCATCCGGATCAATATTTTGCCAAATATCTTTAACTAGTTTTTGTGCTGGCACAAATTGGGTTTTGTAACGCATTTTCTTGCATTCGTCGATTTGATAACCCAAGTACAAGTATGGTTTATTCTGTTTCGCTGCCTGTTCTAGCTGAGCCATTATCATGATAGTACCGATACTTAGTGATTCATACTCAGGATCGAAAAAGGTATAAATAGCAGACAATGAATAAGGCATTGAATCAGTGACGGCTACTGCAATTAACTTATCTTTGTGCCATAGCTCGATAAAGACAATGTTCATCCAACGACAAAATAAGAAGCTTTCGTACTGGAGACGGTTAGGTGGGTACATAGAGCCATCGCTGTGGCGTAGACTGATATATTTTTCGTATAGCGGATAGTATTCAGGACGCTCCTGATGGCTAATAATTAGTTGATAATCTTGCTTTAATTTATTGCGTTTGCGTTTTTGAGACCTACTCGGTTTAAATTCTTGAGTTAATACTCTTACAGATTGACAAGCTGAGCATGCGGGACAGTGTGGACGATAAATCTGGTCTCCACTGCGGCGAAACCCTAATGCTAACAATTGTTCAAATCTATCTGGGCTGTAACAATTTGGGTCTAGAATAACCAGTAACTGTTCCTTCTGCTCAGGTAAATAACTACAACTAAATTGTTGGCTCAGTCCGATTTTAGAAGGAAAGTGTTCATTCATAGATAGCTTTCAACTCCTGAGGCTGCCACATTGATGATGGGATCTCAAATCGATCCGCCAATTTAAGTCTAGTCAAAAACTCGCGCCTTGGTACAACTTTTAACCCCAAACTTGTCAAATAAGGGTTTTCGAGTTGGCAATCAATAAAATGTGCCTGATGGGCTTTGAGCCAATTTACCAGTGCCCACATCGCCATTTTGGATGTATTAGGTAAGGTGTGGAACATAGATTCACCACAAAATACACCAGACTGCATGATGCCATAGAGCCCGCCAACGAGCTTGTCTCGCTCCCATATTTCCACACTATGTGCTAACCCCTGAGTGTGCGCTTGCTGATACGCAGCCAACATCGCATTTGTGATCCAAGTTCCTTCAGCCGCCATTCGTTGATTTCTACAAGCTTCAATCACTTGTGAAAAGGCGGTATTGATAGTGACGGTCGGATTAAGTTTACGTTGGGCTTTTCTTAGCGTTTTACCACAATGAAAATCTTTAAGCTCCAAAATGCCGCGCTCGCTTGGGCTCCACCACATAATTGGTTCACCCTCATTAAACCAAGGAAAGATCCCATTGGCATAAGCGTTTTTCAGACGTTCTACTTGTAAACAACCACCAATGGCAAGCAGTCCATCTGGTTCAGACAAGGCATAGTGATTTGGCGGAAAACGAAAGTCATCGTGGGCGAGGTGGAACAGTTGTTGGATCATTGAACAAACTACAGGATTGTTATTTATTTCAATATAGCAAATTAAAGCAAGGAGGGAAGAGGGCCAGCCTAGACCGACCCATTTATCTATTATTTTTGGCTGTCTAGGAAGCGCTCTGCATCTAGTGCTGCCATACAGCCTGTACCTGCAGAGGTAATTGCCTGACGGTAAATGTGGTCAGACACATCACCTGCTGCAAACACACCTTCAACACTAGTCTGTGTTGCGTTACCATTTAGACCAGACTGTACAACCAAATAACCATCTTTCATCTCTAGCTGGCCCTCAAACATATCTGTGTTTGGCTTGTGACCAATTGCGATGAAAACACCAGCAAGATCAAGCTGCTCTGTCGCTTCTGAATCAGTATCTTTGATACGAATACCAGTAACACCCATATCATCACCTAGCACTTCATCAAGTGTGCGGTTTAGGTGTAACACAACATTACCATTCGCTGCTTTATCCATTAGGCGATCAGCAAGAATTTTCTCACTGCGGAAAGAGTCGCGGCGGTGAATAACATGTACTTCTTCTGCGATGTTTGATAGATAAAGTGCTTCTTCAACCGCGGTATTACCACCACCAACAACCGCAACCTTTTGACCACGATAGAAGAATCCATCGCAAGTCGCACAAGCCGACACGCCGCGGCCTTGGAACGCTGTTTCAGACTCAAGACCAAGGTATTTAGCTGATGCACCTGTTGCGATGATTAACGCATCACACGTATAAGTGCCTTGATCGCCAGTGAGTGTGAACGGGCGCTTCGTCACGTCAACTTTGTTGATGTGATCGAAAATGATCTCAGTTTCAAAGCGTTCTGCATGTTCTTTCATACGGTCCATAAGTGCTGGACCCGTTAAACCATGTGCATCACCAGGCCAGTTCTCGACTTCAGTTGTTGTAGTCAGCTGACCACCTTGCTGCATACCTGTGATTAATACTGGGTTTAAATTTGCTCGTGCTGCGTATACCGCGGCAGTGTAGCCCGCAGGACCCGAACCTAAAATCAACAGTTTGCAGTGTTTTGCATCGCTCATGTAATTTTCCTAACTCAATTCTAAAAAATGCTATTAAGCAAAAGTTTGTTCGATTCTATGTAATTCAATAGGGAAGTAAATAAAAAACCGTAATCTGATTTGGTGTAAATTGGCAAGTTGTCAAAAAATTTGTACTGTTTTGTTCTAAATCGACTACACATTAAGCAATCTTGTTCAGTACTGGCAAAAAACGGCAGTATTTCATGACCTCAGGTTTTTTTTTTGGTATGTTTTAGAGAATTTTGTTTTGCTATCAATAGTTGATAGCCTAATTGAAAAGGTACATATGGCATTTTGGCAGAATACCCCAGGCTTTGGGTTAAGTGCACAAGATTGTGAGGTGTTAACTGATGCTAAGCAATATCATCAGACGCTTTTACAACTTATTTCACAGGCAAAAACGCGTATTTACATCACCGCACTTTACTTACAAGATGATGAGGCGGGTCGCGAGATATTGCACGCATTGCACGAGGCTGCGCAGCAAAATCCAGACTTAACGGTAAAAGTGTTGGTGGATTTTCACCGTGCGCAACGGGGCCTCATTGGCGCTGAAAAGTCAGAAGGCAATGCCAAGCTATATTGTGATTTAAAAGAGCAGCTAGGTACTCAAGTTGAAGTGTACGGTGTACCGGTAAAAGCAAAAGAGCTTTTTGGCGTGTTGCATTTAAAAGGCTTTGTTATTGACGATATCCTGCTTTATAGCGGTGCTAGTTTAAATAATGTCTACTTGCATCATGATGAAAAATACCGCCTAGACCGCTATTTTGTGATTAAACAAGTGCAGCTTGCGGATAGCTTTTGCCACTTTACCGATCAAGTATTGATAGCGTCCGACGCAGTACCTAGACTCGACATTCGCCCATTACCTACTTTACTTGACATTCGCACTGCGCAAAAGCAGCTGATGAAACAGTTGAAAAAGGCCAGTTATGATATTTCAAAGGCGAACAGTCGGGATGGTTTAACAGTTCGTCCATATTTAGGGTTTGGACGTAGAACTAATAAGCTAAATCGCCTTATTAAGGCGCTTTTCGATACCACAGAACAAGAGTTAGTTCTTTACACACCTTACTTCAATTTTCCGGCTCCTCTACTTCGCTCGTTACGTCGATTACTGAAAACTGGTAAAAAGGTGACAATAGTGGTGGGGGATAAAACGGCGAATGATTTCTATATCAGTCCAGAACAGCCATTTAGCCGAATTGGTGCGCTTCCTTATTTGTACGAAACCATTTTGTATAAATTTATCAAATCGCAACGCCGCTTCATCACTGCCGGATTGTTGGATGTATATCTGTGGCAAGATGGCAACAACTCGTTCCACTTGAAAGGAGTGAGCAAAGATGGCGATACGCATTTAATGAGTGGTCATAACCTCAACCCAAGGGCGTGGGGGTTAGATATTGAAAATGGCATTCTAATCGAAGATCCCGACAAAGCATTGCTGCCTCAAATCGAGTTAGAAAAGCAAGAGATCTTAAAACATTGCCGTCGCATTGAAAGCCACGATGACCTCGAAACGTTGGGGGATTACCCAGCACCTGTGAAAAAGCTTCTTGGTCAGGCTAAGCGTGTGAAAGTCGACTTTATTATTAAGCGTTTTATTTAACGCAAGCACTGATAATTTTAAAAAAGGGACGAACGTCCCTTTTTTACTTTCTTATTTTTGATTATACGCTTCGTTGTGTGAGCTTGCTGCGCGACCTGATGGATCGGCATTACGCTGGAACGACTCGTCCCAAGCAAGCGCTTCGGGTGTTGAACAGGCCACAGACTTGCCGTAAGGAACACACTTAGCTGCCGCTTCTCCTGGGAAATGCGACTCAAAAATGGTGCGATAATAATAGGCTTCTTTGCTATCCGGTGTATTGATTGGATAGCGGTAGTGGGCGTTTTCAAGATCCGAATCGCTCACTTGCTGACTGACATATTCTTTTAGTGAATCGATCCAGCTATAGCCTACGCCATCAGAAAACTGCTCTTTTTGGCGCCACAATACGTCATCGGGTAAATAGCCATCAAACGCCTCACGGATAATGTGTTTTTCGATACGGCCATCTTTACACATTTTGTAGTCCGGGTTAGTACGCATGGCAATATCGACAAATTCTTTATCTAAGAAGGGAACACGTGCTTCAACCCCCCACGCTGCCATCGACTTATTTGCACGTAAGCAATCAAACATATGCAGTTTCGAGACCTTTCGGTTTAGCTCGTTGTGAAACTCCTCAGCATTTGGTGCTTTGTGGAAATACAAATAGCCGCCAAATAGTTCATCAGCCCCTTCACCCGATAGCACCATTTTAATGCCCATTGCTTTAATGTAGCGTGCCATAAGGTACATAGGAGTAGAAGCGCGAATGGTTGTGACATCGTAGGTCTCTAGGTGATAGACCACTTCTTTAAGGGCATCGATCCCTTGTTGTACGGTAAAGTGAATAGGATGGTGAATTGTGCCGATTCTATCCGCTACTTTTTGTGCTGCAGCGAGATCGGGAGAGCCTTCCAAACCAATGGAAAAGGAGTGAAGTTTTGGCCACCAAGCATCGGAAGCATCATCATCTTCGATACGCTTTGCAGCAAACTTTTGTGTGATAGCGGAAATCACAGAAGAATCTAGACCACCAGACAGCAATACGCCATAGGGCACATCGCACATCAATTGGCGCTTTACTGCGGCTTCTAGCCCGTCTTTAACTGCTTCGGGATTTGCCTCATTGTCTTTTACAGCACTAAACGCTTGCCAGTCGCGTTGGTAATATTCTCTTGGACCCCCTTCTTTTGAATACCAATAATGGCCGGGAGGAAACTCTTCAATTTGCGTACAAATGGGTGTGAGCGCCTTCATTTCGCTTGCGACATAGAGGTTACCGCTTTGATCACGGCCAGTGTAAAGTGGAATAATACCGATGTGGTCTCGACCAATTAAAAAGGCATCTTCCGTTTCATCGTACAAACAAAATGCGAAAATTCCATTAAGATCATCTAAAAACTCGGGGCCTTTTTGCTTGTATAGTGCCAAGATCACTTCACAGTCTGACTCTGTTTGAAAGTCAAATGGAACGGTCAGTGCTTTTGCAAGCTCTTTATGATTATAAATTTCACCATTCACCGCCAAAATATGTGTTTTTTCAGGGTTAAATAATGGTTGTGCGCCGCTAGAAACGCCAACAATTGCCAAACGCTCATGAACTAAAATGGCTTTTTCACTTGAATATACCCCTGACCAGTCGGGGCCACGGTGTCTTAGTTTTTTTGACATTTCGATGGCTTGCTCGCGAAGTGCAAGGGGATCGGTCTTGATGTCAAGTACGCCGAAAATTGAACACATATTTCCTCATTCCTATTGATGTGTTGATAATATCAACAAATTATTATTGCTCATGGAAGCATAGTTACCATGAGATAGTTTAAGTTCTACCAAAAATAATTTGATAAGTCACACAATGAAATAGAGAAAATGTGAATTTTTTGTGAGATGAAATGGTGCAGGTTTGCACCATTTTGGGGCGTCGCTTATTAGTGTGTCGTCCCAGCGACGAGCTTAATATCTTGCTTTTGTGTAATGGCGCTGGTTAATAGGATTTTTATTCCTTTAACTAGGGTGTCAATGTCCATACTGGGTGCACCAGGGTGGTGCGCTGCTTGGGAGGGTAAGTATGGGATATGCACAAAGCCACCACGGCAAGCTAAGTCATGTGTGCTAAGATAGTGCAGTAATCCATACATCACATGGTTGCATACGTAAGTGCCTGCCGTATTAGAAATGCTTGCAGGGATCCCTGCTTGAAGTGCACTACTTAGCATACTTTTTATTGGTAAAGAGGCAAAATATGCATCGGGACCGTGTGTAACGACTGGTATGTCTATCGGCTGGTTTCCTGCGTTGTCAGCTATTCTGGCATCGTTGATGTTAATCGCGACCCGTTCGATAGAGATATCACAGCGTCCACCAGCCTGGCCTAAACAGATCACGATGCTTGGGTGATACTTATCTATCGCTTGCGTTAAAGACTCAATACTTTTGTCAAATTCACAAGGTAACTCTTTCGTGTGGATCAGGTGGCCTTCAACGGTTTCCCCCTCTAACAACTGCGCTAATTGCCATGAGGGGTTGATGGACTCACCACCAAATGGGGTGAACCCAGTCACTAGGACACAAGGTTTACTGTAACTGGACATTAAAAAACGACTCCGTACATAAGAAAAATATTAATTACCAATAACGTTATAGCGGTTGGTATTTGCACTTTAATGACTTGGTACTTATCTTTTAAATCTAACAGTGCCGCTGGCACAATGTTGAAGTTAGCGGCCATCGGTGTCATCAGTGTTCCACAGTAACCCGAGTACATGCCAATCGCGACAAGTGGTGCAGGATCAGCGCCATGTCCTTGGATCAAAAATGGCAGTGCAATACCTGCCGTCATTACTGGAAATGCGGCAAAAGCGTTTCCCATAATCATGGTAAATAGTGCCATGCCAACACAATACAGCACAACGAGCATAAAGCGGTTATCTGGCGAAATAAACAATGTCACTAAGTCTTGGATAGCAGTGCCAGTGTTTGCGACGATAAATACACCGCCAAGCATTGCTAGCATCTGTGGCAATATTGCTGCCCAGCCTATTGAATCAACTAAGCGACGAGACTCAGAAAGTGCTTGTAATGGACTGCCTTTGGTTATTTTCCAGCTCACCAGCAATGCGATGGTGCAAGCGAGTGTCAGTGCTGAAAGCGTTACGTGCTCCTGATCGAATAGATAAAAATCGCCGAGCTGGATCTCACTTAAGATGATAGTACAGATAACAGTAACGATTGGAATAAGTACAGCAGGAACAAACAATTTATTACCAAACCGATTTGCATCTTCTGTTTTGGCTCGTTCGCACGGCATGTCATAATTTCCCATAGAAACCATATTCATACCCGCAAGCAGTGCGATGATCACCACGTTGATGCCGATCCATAAATAAGTATTTCGCTCACCAATCAATGCGATAGAAGCATCACCAAAGATAAAAACAGAGCCAAATAAGAACCAAAAAAGTGCCGTAGTGAGACGCTTAGGGTGTGCCTTATCTTGTAGCGTTTTTACCACCAGAAACATCACGATAAAACCAATCAATAAATAGATATTGTCAATTGAAAGTAGACTAGATTGCGCGTCAGAAGTGTTCATTAAGCTCATAATGACTCCTCCTTAAGCGCCGAATTTGTGTTGCTAGGTGTTTGTTCTTCTTCGCTTTGTTGCTGCTGACAGCGCGCAATTTCTGCTCGAATTTTTGCTTCAAATCGTGCTAAACGGAAGAGATGAACAATGAGCGCGGCAATTGCAGTCGGTATTGCCCAAAGTCCGATATGCAGCGGTTCAATTCCGGCAATGCCGTTTTCTTTTAAAAAAGCATCCATGAGTAGTACAGCACCAAAAGCGATAAAAATATCCTCCCCAAAGAAGACCGCGATGTTATCGCAGGCGGCAGCATGTGCGCCTATCATGTCTTTTACATCTTGTGGTAGGTCGCCGTATTGATTTGCTGCAGCGCCTATTGCCATCGGAGCGAGTAGTGGTCTGACGGTTTGTGCTTGACCCGCTAAATTGATTAATCCCAGCGCTGCGGAGCACTCACGGACTACAAAATACATACTTAGAATTCGAGAAGTGGTTGCCCCTTTTATACCCGCAACCCAAGCTTTAGCTCTTTGCTGTAAGCCGTAACGTTCTAAAATTGCAATCACGGGTAAGATAAGTAAAAAGCTTGCAAGCTGGCGAGAGTTCATAAACTTTTCGCCAAAGGTGACAATTAAGTCGACAAAGTCGATCCCAACGGCAAAACCAGTAACTAGGCCAGCGGAGGTGACAACCAATAAGGGATTAAATCTCAGAGCAAAGCCAATGACAATCACGGCAATGCCAGAAAGGGGAAGGAGATTTAGCTCAGTCATTTTATTGTTCTTTATTTTTAAGCGCTAACCTTAGCTGATTGAGATGCGCCTGTACTCGGTGAGATTCCTTCGCCGCATCTGTAACGGATGTTGATTTTAAATGGATACAATCGCCCGCGCCCAATTGGCTCAAATGGCGCATATCGGCTCGAATAATAGAGCCAATTATTGGATAACCGCCTGTAGTTTGGCAGTCATTCAATAGGATAATGGGCTCGCCACTGGGGGGCAGCTGAATAACGCCAGGGTGGACGGCTTGGGTTGCAATATTATGTGCATGCACAAGGCTGCTATGGCCACTTAGGCGAATACCCATACGATTACTGCTTGGATTTACTTTCCAAATAGTGTCGTTTAATACACTCAGTGTCTGGTTGGAAATTATCTCGAGGTGTGGGCCTGGGATGAAATGAATGAGCTTTTCATAGCTGGGCTGCAGGCCACCCACGGAGCTTTTAGCTGTGCTCGGCGTGTAGCTCAGTTTGTCCCCTTGTTTAAGAGCTCGGCCGTTTATTCCCCCAAAGCCAGCCATGAGGTCGGTTGAATAACTCCCAAGCAGCTTGTCTATGTTGGTAAATCCACCTTCGACCACCAAATACGCGCGTAAACCGTCGCGATTTTGCTTAAATGTCAGCTTATCTCCGGCCTTAGCACTGTAGCGCCAGCAAGGGTATACTGCTTCGTCATTTAAAGCAGCATTGAGATCTGCCCCTGCGATAACAAAGTTAGTGGGGGCATGGAAGAGAAATTCGCATAAGCCAATGGTCACTTCAATAGCTGCAGTATCGTCGTTATTTGACAAGAGTGTATTTGCAAGTTTAAGCGCAACAGGGTCAATGACACCTGCTTGACTTACTCCTAAGTGGCGAAGTCCTTGGCGACCAATGTCTTGAATAGTTGAAAGTGGCCCAGATTTAATAACTTCTAGCATGATTTCTCCACAAAACGCACGATATCGCCCGGTTGCAGCAAGCTTGCTGATGCAGAATTTGGGTCAAATAGGGTAGTGTTGGTTTGTCCAAGCAAATGCCAGCCACCAGGAGATTGACTCGGGTAAATTGCACTGTAGCTGTCTGCGATGGCAATACTGCCTTTGGGGACCTTGGTAATTGGTGTGGATTTTCTGGGTAGTTGAAGTGCGGTAGGTAACCCTGACAAGTAAGCAAAACCAGGTAAGAAGCCAATAAATTGCACTTGATAATCAACGCTTGAGTGCAGCTCTATAAGCTGTTTTGGCGTCAGTTGTAATTCGTCCGCTATGCGTTCAAAATCTTGTCCGAATTCTTTGCCATAAAACACCTCAATATGATGGTGTGTTGGCTTTACCTCTGCTACTTCTAGGTCTTGCCAATGTGCTTGGATTTTGTGTTGCCAGGCATCGGCTTTGCGGGGGTCTTTTAAATAGGCAGTAACGGAAGATTTGGCAGGCACCACATCAACAAAATCACCGCTACTATCTAGCCATTTCTTGAGGGCGAACAATCGTTGATTAATTGGACTTTTGTTTTTAGGCAAACACGTTGCATTTACAACAATTGCTTGCTCACCTAATAAATAACAACTCACATCAGACATAGACAATAACAATTGGTTGCTTTGGTAAACGTTATGTTTCTTATAACACACCTCGCAATTGAAACGAAATTATTGCTACAAGTTGCCGTTTTGTTGCAGCTAAAAAGCCGTGCCTAAACACGGCTTCAAATCTGAGGATTTATTTAGCAGTTAATAGCCATTGACTTAGAAGGCGAACGCCATAGCCTGTACCACCGGTTGGAACTTCGTCTTTAGCGGAGCTTGAAAGTGCGTTACCTGCAATATCGATATGAACCCAACGGGTGTCACCTGCAAATTGTTGTAGGAAAGTCGCAGCAGTTGTTGCACCAGGACCACCAGAACCTACGTTTTGGAAATCGGCGATGTCAGATTTTAGTTTGTCCTTATAGCCAAGCGGTAGACGCCATACGTTCTCGTTCACAACTTTACCGGCGTTGGTAAATTCTGTAATTAAGCTATCATCTTCAGAGAAAATTGCTGAATACTCGTTACCAACAGCACGAATTTTAGAGCCAGTTAATGTCGCGACGTCAATCATGATCTCAGGGCTGTAATGTTTACGTGCGTACCACATTGCATCAGACAGCACCAAACGACCTTCAGCATCTGTGTTTACAACCTCTACGCTAATACCTTCTGCAGTACGTAGCACATCACCCGGCGCAATTGCATACTGAGACACCATATTTGCCGCCATACCCATGACTGCTACCACGTTTACGTCTGCTTTGCTTAGCGCCATTGCTTTTACTGTACCAAGCACGGCAGCCGCACCTGCCATGTCAGATTTCATGCGTGCGATCGAAGCGCCGGTTTTGATGCTATAACCACCCGAATCAAAAGTAATACCTTTACCGATCAGGGCAATTGGTGTCTCGCTGTTACCTTTATAATGTGCAACAACTAAGCGAGAGCCGTGTTCACTACCACGGCCAACGCCCTCAAGCGCACCCATACCAAGTTCTTTGAGTTCAGCTGGTGCTAGTACTTCTACTTCAACGCCATATTGTTCAAGTTCTTTTGCCGCTTTTGCAAAGTCAACCGGGGTCATTTCTGTTGCGACTTCAGAGGTCAAGTCACGTGCTAAAAACACGCCAGCTTGAATGTGTTGCAGTGCTTTATACTGAGCCTGTGTTGCTTGTTTATCGGCAACGTCGAAGTGATAGCTTACGTTAAAAGTGTTTGGCTCTTTTTTGTATACTTCGAAGGTGTGGTCACGAAGGTTTGCACCGTGTGCAAATTGTGCTGCCAGTTCTGCATTTGAAAGCGCTCCTTCAACGCCTTCGAATGCAACTGCAACATTCTCCAGCTTTTTACCTTCGAATTTAGCGTGTAGGTTACCACCAAGTTTGGTCATTTTGCTGGCGTTGAGTTCACCTGCGTCACCTAAACCAACAATGAAGATACGCTTATAATCAGAGTCTACAGGTGCTAATACTTCAACTGTTTTGCCATACGCGCCATTAAAGTCTTCAGCAGCAATTGCGCGCTCCAACTGTTTACGAGTGTCTTTATCTAGGAACTTTAGGTTACTTTGGTTTTCACCAGCTTGAAAAATTACTAGTGCATCAGCGTCTGCAAGCTTGGTATTGAACTCAAAGTCAGCGGCATTTGCAGAAGTCATACTGGCAACCGCCAGCGCTAAAGCAGAAAAACGCGTAGTCAATGACATAATTTTATCCTCAGATAACTAAAATTGTGGCGTTTTTACCTCATTTGGAGAAATTTAGACACAATTTGTCGGTGAAGTAACAGGTTTTACCGTTCAGTGACATTAGGTAAGCGGCTTGTCAGCACGATGCCTAATATCGTGATCATAATGTAGAGTGTAAGTAACACATTAATTGAAAATACCGAGGCAACGACACCAAGAGCACTTGTTAATAAAAGTACAATGCCAATAATTGTGTTACTGAGCGTGACGTAACTGGTGCGCTTGTTTCCTTCTGCCATATCGACCACGTAGGTTTTTCGACCCACACGCACGCCTTGGTGGGCGATAGCAATGACAAAATAGCAAAGCGGAATAAACCACATCTTTTCGAGCAGCGAAGAATAAAATAAAGATGTTGTTAGTAGCACTGCAGTGATAGCAACGGTGATTGTTGCTCCATACATCATCACGTGTTTACTTGATTGATCGGCAAGGCGACCCCAAAAAGCGCCACTGACTAAACTGGCAAGTCCGGACACTGCTAATAAAACGGCCAACACCCATGCACCGTTGCCGATATTCTGTTGTGCTATTACCGTGAAATAAGGCGGAATAAGCGCAGAACTTAACAGCAAACCACGAGCTAGAATAAACTTTTTAAGTATCGGATCGGTTTTTAACAGCGCGAAATCTTGTTTTACTTTCTCTAATCCGTTTTCACCACCTTCGGTTGCGCCTTCATATTCTTTAATTTTTGAGAACGTTAACGCGCCAATCAGCCAAAAGATTGCAGCTAGTATTAGTGTGACCACAAAGTTGATGTTGTTTACTTGAGTGGCAGCGATAAAAAGCCCAACACCAAATGTAACGGTTATAAGTCCACTGACAGAGGCGGCTTGGCCGCTAAGCTGGCCACGCTTTTGTTTGGGGATAGTTTTACCGATGACATCTTTTGATGACACCGAGCTTAAGCTGCGAGCGATGCTAAAAATTGCCAGTAATCCAAGTACTAACCAAGCGTAGAATTGATTTTCAGTTTGGTTCCATGCAAGTAATGCCATAAGTAGTACACAAGTAGCTTGAATAAGTGCGCCGAGAGACCATAGAAGTTTACGTTTCGCATGCTTGCGCACCCATTGGCCGATAAATAATTGTGGGATCAGTGAGCCTGATTCACGAATGGGAACGAGAGCCGATATCAAATAAGCGGGAGCACCGAGTGATTGCATCAGCCAAGGTAACGTGATTTTAGGATTGAGCAAAGCATCTCCCAATTTGCTAAAAAGCTGGCTCAATAAAATAAGCACGTAGTTACCAGGAACTTCTCTACATGCCTTATCATCAATTGCTCTACAGGCACGCGCCTCATCGTCATTGGTTAGCTTTTGATAGATATTTTCACTTATTTTACTCACATTTATTCCTTTACTTTTATTGTGTCGCGGACAATACGGTTTCACTATCATGAACGACTTTGTATGAAATGATAATTAACCTTCGACGGTCTCATTCAATACGCAATAAATCATATTAAGTTCAACAAGTATAAAGTGGAATGCTTACTTGTTGCGACATACAGCATTGAGAGAGTAACGATGAAAACATTACAGGTAGCCGCGTCGATAGGGCTTATCATGATGTTAGGAGTAGGCTTGTCTGCGATCGCGGGTACAGATATGCCGAAGCCTAAAGTCGATGGCGCAAGTAATCATATTAAAACGTTAGTGTTGGGCTCAGGTTGTTTCTGGGGTCCTGAAAAGCGCTATGAAAAAATGACGGGCGTGATAGATGCTGAGTCGGGCTATGCGGACGGTAAAGGGTTTAAGCCAAGCTATAGAGAAATCATTAAACCGAGTCGACGTTTCGATGAAGATAACTATGCAGAGGTGGTTAAGGTAACTTACAACGCAAATCTTATCACCACCGATGCGCTGCTAAAATACTACTTTGAAAGTCATGATCCAACCCAAAAAAATCGTCAGGGTAATGATGTTGGAACGCAGTATCGCTCGATCATTCTCTATACTGATGATCAGCAAAGTGACAAAGCTCACTTATTAAAAGCGCAGTATCAACATTTATTATCTGAGCAAGGTTATGGCGATATTCATACCACAATTAAGCCACTTAGAAAATTTTATCCAGCGGAAGAGTATCATCAAAACTATTTAGCCAAGAATCCCAATGGATATTGCCCAGATCATAGCACGGGAGTGACTTTTGATAAGGTGGTGAAAGATAAAACTGATAACACTTCGCTTACCCAAGGTAAGCATATTGTTATTGTAGACGCTAAGAGCTATTGCCCTTACTGCGAAAAGTTAAAAAAAGAGGTGTTAAATGACTATCAAGGTGATATTCCACTTCATTTTCGCTATGCAGATCAACTCGAAGGACTAATGATAAAAACCGCGACTTGGGCAACGCCAACAATCTTATTTATTGAAGATGGTGTTGAGTCCCTTGGCTTTCAAGGTTTTATGGCGAGAGAAGAATTTTACAAGGCACTCGGTGCTTTTAAGCTGGGCCGCTCGGAAGCCTTTGACATTGCCTTTCAAAAAGGCACAGAGCGACCATTTTGCAAGCAATACGATATCTTTAAAAACACACCAGATGGCGTATTTATTGATAAATTGAGTGGTAAAGCTCTTTTCGATACCCGAGATAGGTTTAACTCAGGCACTGGGTGGCTGTCGTTTACCCACCCAGTAAAAGACAGCGTGACCTATCACAAAGATTTAAGCCACGGAATGGTAAGAACCGAAATACGCTCAAAAAGCAGTGGTATTCATTTAGGTCATGTATTTAAAAATGAAGGGCCAAAAGGTCAAGACCGCTATTGTATCAATGCCCAAGTACTTGAGTTTAAAGCGAGAGAGGCGCTTTAGGTATTACGCCTAAAGCTGCCTTTATTTCAACACTGGGATTCAACAACAGTTAATTAACCCGAGATCGGTTTAAGCCATCTGTTCATCAACAGAAATAGATGGCTTTTTTTCTTTATGGCTGTATGCAATCAGCGCACCTAAGACTGTTAATATCATCCCATACAAGCTTCTATGTCTTGAATGCTCTAACTGACAAATATTCTTTAGCTGGTCATTCACGGTTTCAATAATAAAGCGCTTTGATAGCATCATAACCTTGCGCCACGCAGAAATAGCTCTGGTCTTCATATTACTGCGCACATTGATGACCAGTTTGAGTCCCCCTTCCGATAGTGACTGCTTTAACTTACTACTGGTATACCATTGTCTCCATATAAAGCGCCGGTTAGATTTTGAGTAAGTTCTTCGACAGGTGCTGTATCATGCTTATTTGCAGGTGTTACTTTGACGGCAATTATTTTACCTTTATGATTGATAACTAGGTGTAGTTTGAATCCAAAATACCATCCTATTGTTCCTCGAACCCCGCTCAGCTACACCAGCAAACGTTTTGTGTCTTGGTATTTTCGAATTATGACAAACTTTGATACTCGTTGAGTCAATGAAGCAAATATCACTATCTGTTGATTTTAGGGTTTTGAAATAACTTGAAAGGGGAGTAACCGCATGAGGTAGCCTTTATAAAAGTTTTTAAAATCGCGCTGATTTGACATATAAAATAGAATGATGATAGTCATTATTTCAGCCATACTCATCTGGTATGCACTTTCTCTTTTTATTTGACCTTGCTTTTAAATTCTTATCCCGAGCTGGAGTTATTTACTTATCCATTTAGCTAGATGCACTTCGAATGCTGGTATTCAAAATAGCGAATGCAAACACATAAACAGGTTAAGGTTTAAACTCCAGAATATCGCCCGGTTGGCAGTCCAAATAATTGCAAATTTGGGCTAGTGTTTCAAACCTAACGCCTTTGACTTTACCGCGCTTTAACAGCGATAAGTTCGCTTCTGTGATGCCGATTTCTTTTGCCAGCTCTTTGGATGAGACTTTTCTCATGGCCATGACTACATCTAAGTTCACAACAATTTCCATCGCTAAATAAACTCCTTGTTTTCATCACTGATCTCTTGCGCTGCGCGCAGCAGATAAGCAACGGTCGCTAAGATACTAAGCGTAACCAACTCACCAAATTGTAATGACAGGACAAGGGTTGTGTGTTCAAAGTAAGCATCATGCCAGTATGCAAAGATAACGCTCAGTGCACTGACGAAAAATATCGACAACACTTCAGTAATGATGAAATAGATAAAGCAAGACAAACACTCTCGAGTAAAAAAGTGTCCTTGCTCAAAATACTTTAGCAATCGAGTAATGAAATGGACCCCCGCCAATGCAAGGAACAATATTGGAGTCGTAGCTAGAAACAGACCAACATTATTAACCTTATCAGACTGCCATAACTCATCAAACAGAGCATTGTCATAGTAACTGACACGATGATTGAATACCAACTCGTAGGCCAGAAATATCAGTACTATGGCTGTAGTAGATAGTACTCCCACGCGGATAAATTTACTTCTTCTTTGAATCATATCCAAAGTGATAGACATGTCAGCTCCTCATTTCTCATGCTCAGGGTGTACTATACCACACAGAAAAAAAACATCAAAAAACAACAATGAATTATCGTTTTACAATAATTAAAAATCATGTAATGATAATTACAGAAAAATGGAGTAGCTAATATGAAATACAATTTAATAAAAGTAAAAACGACAATTATCAGCTCACTTGTCCTTGCTGGGCTATCCCTAAGTGGTTGCCAAGTTGGTTCATTTACACAAAAAACCACACATACCGTTGCTCAAACGCAAACTCAGTTAATCGCGTTAAAAGATCTATTCAGTGAGCAAACAATGGAAAGTGTATCGCTATCACCTGATGGTGAATGGATTGCATTTCTTCAACCGCACAATGGTGCGAATAATATTCATCTAGTACGCAAAGGGGGGGGTCTCTCTGATGCTAAACCAATCACCTACCTAACAGATTCTGTTGATAATTTCGTATGGTCTTATCACACGAATGAGATCATATTCAGCAAAGATCACGAGGGCAATGAAAACAAACAAATCTTCACGCTTCAGTTCAATCCTAATAATCTTAAAAATAGTATAAGAATTAAAAACCTAACGAACAAAGAAGATGTAAATTACATTCTTGCAAAGCAGCTCCACGATAATTCAAACAAGCTGGCTGTATTTGCAAACCTGCTACAAAGTGATACATACAGCCTGTACCAGCTAGACACAAAAACCCAAACTATGACACTGATCGATCCCAATGAGCTGAAATTTAGCAAGGCGATACTGAATCGCGCTGGAGAAATTATGGTGGGTGTCGTTTTAAACAATGATAGCTCTATGACTTTATACAAAAAAGAAGAGCAATCATGGCAACAGGTTTTGCGCACACAACCTGGTGAACAAGTTGAAGTTATTGGCTATAACGAGTCAAAGCACACCGCAGTACTGTCAGGCAGCATTCAAGGGCGAGATAAGCAAGAACTTATTGAGCTTGATCTCGGTACAAATATATTACACACGCTACATAGTGATCCGCTCAATAACTCAGACTTATATCATGTTATTTTACAAGATGATGGACAACCTCTTATCGCGGCATATTATGATTCGAGGCTAAGAAACTACCCGCTCACTGAAAGTGCAGCATCTATACTATCTCGTATTACTTCACATTTCGGAACAGACGCAGACATACATGTTGAACAAATAGAAGGTAAAACTGGACATTGGCATATCACCACAAAGTATGCCAATAAGCCAGACGAACAATTTGTATTTAACCCAAATACTGATCAGCTTATTGGCCTGCTAAATTCAGAACCTTCGTTTGACCCTGAGCTGCTAGGCACAAGACAGTCAATCAACTATACAGCAACAGATGGTACAAAAATCCAAGCATATTTAACATTGCCTAAATATGCTAACACCACACTTCCCACAATTGTATTGCCACATGGCGGCCCTTGGGTAAGAGATAAGTGGGAATTTAGCAGTGGTTACTTTGTTCCTATTGCACATTACTTTGCCAACAGAGGTTATGCCGTTCTACAACCTAATTTCAGAGGCTCAACAGGGTTTGGTAAACATTTTACTAGCGCAGGTAACAAACAATGGGGCATAGGTTCAATGCAGCAAGATATTACTGATGGCGTGCATTATCTTGTTGCTCAAGGCATCACAGATAAAAATCGTGTTGGTATTATGGGAGCGTCGTATGGTGGTTTTGCTGCATTAGCGGGAGCGACGTTTACACCAGATTTATATAAAGCCGTTATTTCATATGTAGGGCCTTCTGATCTTAATGTATTTATGGCGTCATTCCCTGAGGCATATAGACCATATTTAGGTAACTTCTACGCTGCAATTGGTGATCCGGCAATTGAGGCTGATAGAAAGGACATGGCCGCACGCTCTCCCATCAACTTTATCGACAACATTAAAGCGCCAATTATGTTAATTCAAGGAGCAAATGATCCAAGAGTGCCACAGGAACAGTCTGAATTAATAGCCAAAGCATTATTCAATGCTCAACTTCCTGTTGAATACATCTTAGCGAAAAATGAAGGGCATGGTTTTATTCAACACAATAATAAACTAGCTTCCATCATCGCCATGGAACGCTTTTTCGCAATACATTTAGGTGGAACAAAGTCTGACAGCGATGATCCTGATTTAGCCAATCATCTAGCCACATTGACGGTAGATGTTAGCACCCTTTAAATACCGTGAACTCGGGATAATAACTTGTTTTCTTGTAGCTTTTATCCCTTACTACTGCGTCAAATTTGTTTGCAATAGGCCAGCTATTGACGCACAAATTTGTCTGGTATTAAAAAATAACTTTTGGCTAGCGTGATATTACATCTGTTGAGCGTAGGTATTTTAGTTGATTAACTCATATCTTACCCTGAGTTCAAGCTAGTTAGTAAAAATTATTGAATTTGTTAATTTACTTCGCTTATGAAAGTACACATTTTTACTTTCGTTTAATTGTGAAGTACTTTAGGCTCAGCCTAATATGTACATATTAGTCGACCTAAATTCAAAGGATTTTATGAAATACAGAAACGTGCTTGTTTGCTTGATATTGTTGGGTTCTGCTTTATTAAACGGCTGTACTTTACTCGGCATGAGTTTAGCGCTTTTTACTCCTGCGTCAGGAACAGTAAAAAGTCCTTCACTTATTGCAAATGGGGCCGAATATGATGCTGAGATTATTAAACGTATTAAGGGAGTCCAAAGTACAGCTCGGTGTGCTGATTTGTACGGCGAAGAGAAAGCGATGTGCAAACGCCGAGCCGCAGCAATTGCTCGGAGTATCGAAAAACACCAATCAAAAAACTAAATGCGTTGGCTTCTGCCCTCCAACTTTAGTCACTGTTGATGTCGTAATAATTAATATTTTGATTTTTATAGATATTTAATTGGTGTTCGTCAACGCTTATAGTCAAAATATGCAAGGGGAATTTCCACGCGCTGTACATATCCTACGTTTAATTTGCTTGTGATTGCTGTTAAATCATCCGTTGCTTTATTGGGAACGGAGAGGAATGTTATGCTATGGTATAACTTTCATACACGACGAAGGATTTAGTCGTGATGACCTTGGTGCTATTCACTGCAATTTGTGAAGAAACAGTGAAGTGAATGCGTCTTGCAGAATGCCGGTACCGTTGAGTCATTTATTAGAAGAGCAAAGAGCGTCAATCCATTTGCATCTCATGGAGCCGGCTAATGACATTATCGGTTATTTTAAATTTGATATTGCATACTTGAACACATATCCGGTTTGTCCAAAAAACGGTTTGAACTTAAGGACATTTGTAATAGATAGGCATTGACAAGGTCTGGAGGATATTAGCTGTAAGCACATTAGTCCCGTTTACAGTGGGCTGGTTTTCCTAGATTTGAGTCAATGTATTTAACCGTAACTAGGGCTTGTTGATCTTTCAAGTTTGTTTTTGCAGCAGTTTGATTAGTATTCATACAAGTCAGAGCCTACGTAGCATAGTTATTCTATGTAAGTTAGGCGATAAAGACTTTGTGCTCCTGCAAAGTCACCTTACCCCACATCCTTGTGGGGCAACACAGTAGAAATGCCAATCAAGCGCTGCCCTTTGGGTTCCCATGAGTGCGCTTTGTTCATTGTTGCTCAACTTTTGCTTAGATTACTAGGCGGCAAGTCGAGCGTCGCGATCAAAACACACTCAGGAGAACAAAAATCAAACAGCAAAGGTCAACAGGCCCTAGTAGAAGCCCTTCAGTAATTGCTCGTTACCTAACAGGTGGATTTGAAGACAAAAATGAAAAATACTTCGATGGTCCAGTTGGCCTTCAACATATTAAGAGGGCCAGTTTAATCTAGAGCTGGGCCAACAGAAAACTGGTAATAAAATTAACAAATAAAAGGAAAGTGAAGTTTTGAGAGTGATTATTAGCGTTTTGCTGAGTATGTTGCTGAGTGTATCGGCCTACTCAAAAAATCTTGTATTACCCAGCGAGATAAGAGATGAAGGAGAGATCCAACGAGTTGCAATAACAGAACTCGCGAAATCGAGCTTAGCTGCATATGTTGCGTCTACACCGAAAGTCAATTTAAATACTTTACTCAATTTGCAGTTAGCTGCACAGCAATACGAAGACGCAAGTAGCATACTTAAGCAGATTAAAAAGAAAAATATCGATGATAGTCAAATAGAAGAACTTCCTCTTAGGATTGTTGCACAGGCAAAGCTCCTTAGTCATCAATCTAACCTTACCGAGGAGCAGGCCTTTTCTGCTTCATTTAGAGATATTTTTGCTGCACTAGACAATGTCGACGCTAGTAAAGTTATCAATTATTTTCATAATGACAGGTTTACACCACATGAAGCGCTAAGAAGTGTATTAAATACACACGCAGGGCAGAGCAGCATTTCACTCTCGGATGCGATCATCTTGATCAAGCACTATCAAGAATCCAAAGGCGCTGAACTTTGGCAACCTATCATCTCTAGCTTAATTTCTGAAGATGATAGCAAACGCTATATTATTGACGACAAGGTTTTAATAAAGACACCTGACGGGGCGCATATTTCCGCAATCTTAGTTCGCTCTAAAACGGCTAAAAAAGCATTGCCAGCTTTGCTGAACTTCACTATTTACGTAAATAAAAATAAAGACCTTGGTAGAGCGAGAGCGTCAGCAGCGCATGGATACGTTGGCATGGTTGCTTACACCAGAGGTAAAGCCTACAGTCCACAAACTCCTGTACCTTATGAATACGACGGACAAGATGCTAACACCGTTATCGATTGGTTGAGTAAGCAGACTTGGGTTGATGGACGAGTAGGTATGTTTGGCGGCAGTTATGATGGCTTCACTCAATGGGCCGCTGCCAAATATACCCACCCTGCATTAAAAACCATTGTCCCTTATGTGGCTAACAATCCGGGGAATGGCTTACCTGTTGAAAACAACATATTTTTGCTGGTTAATTACGCTTGGGCTTTTTACACAACAAATAACAAAACACTAGATAAAGAGATTTATGCTGATCGTGAGCGTTGGGGATCTCTCAACGATAAGTGGTTTAAAAGTGGCAAAGCATATCGCCAAGTAGATAGCATCGATGGTTTGCCAAATAAGTGGTATCAAAAATGGTTGATGCATCCAAGTTATGATGAATATTGGCGCAACATGCTACCTTACAAAGACGAGTTTTCTAAGATCAACATACCTGTTTTAACTATCACAGGATATTATGATGATGGGCAAAAATCAGCTATCAACTTCCTTAGAGATCACTATAAGTATAAACCTAATGCAGAGCACTATTTGTTAATTGGTCCTTATGATCACTTTGGTGCTCAGGCATCAAAAAAATCTGAGTCACTACGGGGATACAAAATAGATCCTGTGGCACAATTTGATACTGCTGAAGTGACCTATCAGTGGATGGATCATGTTTTTTATGGCGCTGACAAACCTGACTTAGTTAAAGATAAAATAAATTATCAAGTTATGGGCGCCAATAAGTGGAAACATGCACCATCTCTCTCGGCTCTAAGCACGGAAACTTTAACTTTATATCTTAGTAATCAGAAAGTTAACGATAAATATGAACTGGTCTCGGAAAAACCAGATGATAAAGTATTCTTAACTCAAGAAGTAAACTTTGCAGATAGAACGACAACCAATAATGATTACTATCCTTATCCAATTATCGGTAAAAAGCCTGATATTGCGAGTGGATATACTTTTATTAGTAAACCATTCGAAGAAAGTGTGGAGGTCTCTGGTAATTTTAGTGGCGAAATTAAAGCAAGTATCAATAAAAGGGATATGGATGTTGGCGTTGTGCTCTATGAGGTGATGCCTGATGGTCAGCTATTTCATCTATCCTATTATCTTGGTAGGGCTAGTTTTGCGAAAGATATTACCAACAGAGTCTTGCTAACTCCTGGGAAAGTTGAGTCTATTGCGTTTAACAGAACTCGGTTTATAAGTAAAAAGTTGCGCAAGGGCAGTCGGTTAATGGTCACGTTAAACGTGAATAAAAACCCTTATGCACAAATTAACTATGGGACAGGAAAGGATGTGAGTGATGAAAATATTAGTGACGCTAAAACACCATTAGAGGTGAAATGGTATATAAACAGCTTTATAAATGTACCTATTGTTCGTTGATATAAGCAGAGTAGTGCAACATTGAGTTGCACTACTTCTTTATCATCTAGTGCTTGAAGCACCTTTCTTCACCGAGACATATGATTGCGATGACAGGAACTGCGAGTAAGATGTAGACACCTTCTGCTGCGGCTTTAAGAGGTGTGGTTAACGCTTTGGAGGCTTTCTCAGAAAAACTCTTTTCAACATCAAAATTAATTGCGAGCGGATAACTAAATTTTTCGAAGTGCGTAAAGTCGAGTTCGCCATTGTCATACCTGTCACCAACCAGCTTTACAGAAACACGGCCAGATTTAAAACCATAAATTTTCGATTTAGCTCTTATTTCGCTTGGTGCTCTTGGACTTAATTTTATATCAACAGTGCCCTCCACGCCTCGCAATGAGCTAATGTGAAAGTTACTTTTTTCAAGAGAGATGTATGCCTGAAACGGACCACCAAGTAATTTGGCCAATGTGGGATCTGTGCGCAGTATATAGTGATGATCTCTGCCTACAAAGATAATGTGTTTGCCATCTTCCGTTTTTAGAAAGGTTGAAATCTTATCTGTATAGTGGCTAGTTTTAGTAACTTCATGGTAGGTTGAACAACCACCTGAAAAGAATATCAATATAGCTGAGACGAGTGCTAATTTGAGTATGTTTATGCGTTTTGTCATTTTTCTTCCTTGACGTACTTTTTTATGATTGCCTTACCTTACCATCAATCAAGTAGTAGCAAACAATAAAAATTCAAAATTATAAAGCGAATAACATTGCTAAAGTCATAAAATAGGCGTATACATCGCGTCGAATTCTCGCTTTCTTTTTTAGGTGTATTTGTGGACTTTTTTTGGGTGTTGTTACTCATTAGCTTGAGTGCAGTTTTCGCGCTGTGTGAAATATCATTGGCAGCGGCACGCAAAGTTAAATTACAAACCTTATTTGATCTTGGTGACATAAGAGCCAAGAAAGTATTGTACTTGCAGGCCAATGCGCATCAATTTTTTGCGGCAGTGCAGGTGGTACTCAATGCCTTGGCTATTGTAGCGGGTATGATAGGTGAGTCGGTTTTTACCCCCTATATTTTGCAACTACTAAATTGGATTGCAAGCTTTATGGATGCAGAAGTTACAGCTTATGCCTCGATATTATTGCAAATATCCACAGTGGTGTCATTTTTACTGATCACATCGTTATTTGTATTGTTTGCTGATTTATTGCCAAAACGAATAGCCATGGTCATCCCTGAAACCATCGCGATGCGATTTATTCATCTTATGCTTGCCAGTGTTTGGGTTTTTAAACCGATTATCTGGCTTTTTAACGTGTTTGCCGATTGGATAATAAAGCTATTCAATTTACCAAATGAACGTGATGAACAGGTAACGCGTGATGATATTTATGCGGTGGTTGATCAAAGTGCTGAGCAGGGTGAACTATGCGAGCACGAATACAATATCATTGGCAATGTGCTTGATCTTAACCAGACTAATATTACCCAAGCGATGATCAACCGCGATGCAATCGTATGGTTAGACGTTCAAGAATCAGAAGAAAACCTGAGTGCGTTAATTCAAGTGCATAGTTTTCAACAATATTTACTGTGTGATGGCTCACTAGACAAAGTGATCGCTGCGCCTGAAGCCAAGCAGCTGCTTAGCAATATTTTGGCTAAAAAGCCGTTGCTGGATGGTCAACATCAAGAATTCCATAAGCCGGTAATTTTGCTTGATACCCTAAGCCTCTCCGATGCGTTGGATGGACTTAAGAGTCATGAAAGCAATTGCGCGGTGGTGATCAATGAGTTTTCGACTGTGGTTGGGATGGTAACGTTATCCAGCATCTTGAATTTAATTGCACTGAAAGACGACCAGGCAATAGAGGCCCAATTTCGGCAAAAGGATAACACCCGATGGTTAGTGCAGGGCGATATGTCGATTAAGGACTTTCAAACTTCGGTGGTTGAGTACGAGTTTGAACCGATTGAAGCCATAGAAACTTTAGCTGGCTTTGTGATCCACAGATTAAAGCATTTTCCTGCTGAAGGCGAGTCGTTAGAAGTTGACGGTTTTAAGTTTAAAGTAATGGAAATTCAAGGTTTGGCCATTAAACAAATTGAAGTTACCAAAGAGCCAACCTTGTGATGATTCTAATTGATTGTTTCATATATGGAAATTATAGTGGATGAAATTTAATCGTTAATGAAACTTTAATTATTATATTCTTGACCTATAGCTTTTTCAGAATAGAATAGCGGCGAACGTAAGGCCTTAGGTTAGGCTTTGCGGCTTCACTTAATACTTAAGGATGAATAAAATGAAAAAGCTAATCACCGCACTTGTTGCATTCACCGCATTGTCTGTATCTGCTCAAGAAGTAGAAGAGGCGAAAGCACTCGTTACTCAACAAAACATTAAAATTGTTGCTATTGGCCAAAGCGGCTGGGATCCAATTTGGAGAGAGCCTACCTGTAGCATCCAAAAAACGGATGAGGATGCTGTTGGTAATGCTTACATGATCAGTCATTACGACATGTGTTTATGCCAAAACAGTAAAAAAGCGAGCTATCTGATTGAAGATACACAAAGCAACCCTAAGCAAGCAGCGGTTATTTGTTACCTAGAGCAGTAAGCTAGTCAACAGCAGCAGAGCAAAGTACCTGCACTTTACTCTGCTTTTATCACAGGTGCTTCCTTGAAGTTCAAATTAGCTAAATTAACTGACTTTTTGCTTTGGCGTGCTAAATAACCTGAGCTGCGGATAATTAATGCCTTTCTAGCAGCCAGTTTTAGCGCTAACTGCGTTGAATTCACTTCCAATAGCCAGCTATTGGTGCGTAAATTCGCCTTGCCTACAGGATGTAGGTACCTTAGCGAGAGCAGGACGCGGAAGCGGTGTTTTCCCTAAAACTCTCTGGCTAGACAAGGAAAAACTAAGTTGTGCTTTAGCAACAATGAGTTGGAACACTCCTTATCCAAACCTCAGGTTAAATAACTTACCTAACTTCCAATCGAACTTTACAGCGCTGACGGCCGTTAAGATTAAAACAATCCCAAGCGTTTGTAGCATCGAAATCGTGTGCTCGAATGCAATAAAATCTACAAACAGCGCCACGACCGGATAGATAAAAGAAAGAATAGCAATTAATGTGGTGCTTAAGCGTTGAAACGCATCATACATGATCACATACATAAACCCTGTGTTGACGACGCCTAAGAATAAGATATTGCCCCAGCTCGATGAAGTCTCTGGGAAGTGTGCAAAGTCGACCCAAGGCAACAAAAATAAACCGCCAAAAAAGATTTGGACCACAGCAACTACACCGGATGGCACTTGACTCACCTTTTTTGTCATCAGCGTTGTGATGGTATATAGAAATGCAGCTCCGAGTGCCAGTAGCAGACCAAAAACGGCTTGATTGCTCTCTTGTGCAAAAATCACCGCGACTATTTCTTGATACGGGATCCCCACAACCAACCATAACCCCACCACGGCGATGGCCAACCATAAAAGGATTGCTTTACTTGGGTACTGACGATAAAGCACCGCGCTTAATAATACCAACATCAAAGGTTGTAGATGATATGCGATGATTGAAATTGAAAAAGGAATATAGTCAAACGAGGCGAATAACAGCACCCAGTTTCCGACCAGCGCAATACCGCCGAGCAAGATGGTCATAAACACGGGACCTTTAAACACCTCTTTTGTTAGTTGCTTTGTTACGAGCACGTATCCAAGAAGGCACAACGCGCCAATAACACAACGTAAAAATACCACATTCCAATAGGATTGTTGTGCACTGACGACAAAGTATCCTATGGTGCCAGATAGCACCATAGCTATTATCATCTCTATTGAACCTTTCTCTTTATCTGAGCCAAACATTGTTCACACCTTGTCATATTCAATTCTATACTTGCATATTACTTAGGGTTTGCCGTATTACTAATATGCAATAAAAGGCTAATTTTTCTAATTTCCTAAAAATGAAAGGCAAAAATGCGAAAATTAATTAATAACGAAAAATGGTCGCTTGATGCGATAGATAGCAAGCTTATAGCGCTGTTAGAAAACAACAGCCGAGTGTCTGTTGCTGAAATGGCTCGTGCTGTGAATATGTCTTCACCGAGTGTGAATGAGCGCATGAAACGTATGGAAGAGTATGGGGTAATTAGTAAATACAGTATTGAATTAGACCCAGAAAGCTTTGATTACCCGCTGGCTGCCATTGTGCGTATTCGTCAGCATCCCGGTAAACTAAAACAACTCGAAGCGATGATCCAAAACATTCCTGAAGTGATTGAATGTGACAAAGTGACGGGAGAGGATTGTTTTTATGTGAGGTTGTGTTTTGAGAGTATGCCTAAGCTAGACGAAATTTTGGATAAGGTCTCCACGCTGGGTGATACCCACACATCGGTGGTGAAATCAACAATAGTCAAACGTAGAAACGTGCCATATCAGATCCGCAAAAGGTAATCGCTAAGTATGGCGAACAGTAAAGTTTTGACGGGATCAGCAATACGCACCTAAACGTCAACAAATTTATAGTTTGTCACACTTTTTATAGCAATCCTGCCATCAATCTGGTTTTGAGTATGTTAATATCCGTGCAGCAGTTTTTTACGAGATAGATTATGTTTCAACCAGTTAGCCTCTTTGTTGGGTTAAGATATAGCCGTGCTGCGAAAGGCAATGCATTTATATCGTTTATCTCATTTTTCTCAATTGCGGGTATCGCCCTTGGCTTAATGAGTTTGATCACCGTCAGCTCAGTGATGAATGGCTTTGAGCAAACGTTAAAAGCCGCCATGCTTGATTTGATCCCGCATGTGCAAATTAAGGAAAATGAGCAACTTGATCAAAATAAATTACAAGCCATTGAAAATCATCCATTGGTTAAGCAAGTTTCGCCATATGTTGCAAGTGACGTAATTCTACAAACCAATCAAGATTTGGTGGGTGTGCAACTTCAAGGACTATTTCAAGGGTATGAAACAGCGTTAGATGACGCCATACGCGCAGGTAGCTTAACTCGATTGTATGAGCAAAAATACCAAGTGGCGCTGAGTCGCTATTTAGCCAATAAACTTGGCGTAAGCGTTGGTCAACAACTTCGCGTGATCATGCCTGAATTCACCACCTACACACCGCTTGGCCGCACGCCGACGCAGCGCTTATTCACCGTAGCTGCGATATATGATGGCCAAAGCGAAGCTGACACTTATTTGGCATTTGCCGATGGGAAAAGCTTGCAGCGGTTAATGCGTAAGAAGCCAGAGCAATACGACCTTAACATTCATTTATATGATGCTTTTAGCCTACCAGATTTTTATCAGCAAGCGGACAGCTTGTTGCTGGGGCTCGAGACGCAAGATTGGCAAACTCAGCAAGGCACATTGTTTGCGGCGGTCGCTATGGAAAAGCGCATTATGTCACTATTACTTGGCCTTATTGTGATAGTGGCTGTATTTAATATCATTTCAGCGCTATCTATGATGGTGAGTGAGAAGCAAGGGGAAGTAGCTATTTTGCAAACGCTTGGTTTTACACCCCAAATGATAGCAAAAGTGTTTATGGCGCAAGGGATGTATAACGGCGTTTTTGGCACACTCATTGGTGTTGTTGGTGGATTATTGCTTTCGAACAATATTAATGAGGTACTACACCTCGCAGGCCTTCAGTTGCTTGGTGGCGCTGAACTTCCGGTCAAAATAGAACTAACAGATTTAACGATTATGGCAGTGGGCAGCATATTGCTAAGCTTTTTAGCAACCTTGTATCCAGCTAAACGCGCGTCGAGTGTGCTGCCAGCAGAGGTATTAAGATATGAGTGATTTAGTCATTGACTGCCAAGATTTGGTCAAAAGCTACCAAGATGGTAAAGCCGAGGTAACGGTATTAAAAGGCGTTGATTTATCTGTAACCCAAGGGGAGATGCTTGCGATTGTGGGTAGCTCAGGCTCAGGTAAAAGTACTTTACTGCATATTCTAGGCACCTTGGATAAAGCGTCCACCGGCAGTGTAAAAATCAAAGGTGTGGAAGTTGGCAAGCTGTCACGTAAAAAGCAGGCGGAATTTAGAAATAAGCATTTGGGTTTTATCTATCAGTTTCATCATTTGTTGATGGAGTTTAGTGCGGTTGAAAACGTGGCGATGCCATTATTAATTGCCGGTAATAAAGCAAAGCAAGCCCGCGAAAAAGCATTACACATGCTCGATAAAGTGGGCTTGAGTCACCGTGCTGATCATAAGCCTTCAGAGCTTTCTGGGGGGGAGAGACAGCGTGTTGCGATAGCGAGAGCGTTAGTAACAGAACCTGATTTGGTGCTAGCTGATGAACCAACCGGCAATCTTGATAAGCATAATGCGCTAAGGATCTATGACCTCCTAGCTGAACTCAATCAGCAACTAAAAACCAGCTTTGTTGTTGTAACACACGACTTAGAGTTGGCAGATAAGCTTGGTCGTGCGGTGCAACTGGACGATGGCAAAGTAGGTGTGTATCAGCATGCTTAGTTATTTTTTAAGCAAACGCTTTAGAGAGTCTAAACGTCAGCTTGGTTTTATTGGTTTTTTAACCCGTGCTTCTACGCTTGGTGTAATGCTGGGTATGGCAGTATTGATAGTCGCACTTTCTGTGATTAATGGTTTTGAAGAACAATTAGAGCAGCGGCTGTTGTCGGTGGTGCCGCAAGTGAGTTATCAAGCACCTTACGACCCTATTCAAGCGTGGCAGCAAAAAGTAGAGATCTTGGAGAGTCAGCGTGGCGTCGTAAGTGCGACGGCCGAAATTAACTTAACAGCCATGCTGCAATACAAAGGCACCTTAAAAGCGGCGCAGTTAAAAGGGATTGCACCAAATAGGCATCGTACGGTGTCGAGCATAGGTGATTTTATAAAAGGCGCAGAATTAAAAGCACTAAAACCGGGTGAAGTGATCATCGGCAAAGGAATAGCTGACAAGCTTGGTGTCGTGGCTGGCGATAATATCCAACTCTTGATTGCTAACAAACATTCGGATAATCCACTCGCTGCGCCAAAGCGATTAACGGCGACGGTGGTGGGGCTTATCGATATGGGCGGGCCACTTGACCAAACATTAGCCTTAGTGCCACTTAACGCACTGCAAGAGGCGATGGATTTTAGAGAAGATCAAGTAACGGATTTGCGTGCCAAGGTGAGTGATGTGTTTCAGGCACAACAAATCGCGACATCAGCGGGTAGGGCATTACCTGATTTAGTGTACGTATCGTCTTGGTTTCGCACGCAAGGCGGACTGTATCAAGATATTCAGATGGTGCGCACTATCGTCTATCTCGTGGTATTTCTGATCATCGCTGTAGCGAGCTTTAATATCGTCTCTTCTATGGTGATGGAAGTAAAAGAAAAGCGGGCGGATATCGCTATTTTGAAAACCATGGGCGCACAGGACAGTACGATTTTTTCGACTTTTGCGCTACAAGGTGTGACGTATGCAGGGATTGGTGCATTGCTAGGCACTGGGATCGGCATTTTTATTGCTATTAATATTCCCGATATTTTTAAAGCTTGGATCAATATGAGTGATAGCAATCCGCTTGAAGGCGTCTACTTTATTGAATACTTACCGAGCAAAATAATTTGGACAGACATTTATATCAGTTTAGTCACGACTTTTGTTATGGCAGTCGTCGCAAGCTTATATCCCGCTTGGCAAGCCACCAAAACGGATCCTGCCAAGGTCCTGGGAAATGGGTAACACCTAAAACCGTAGGTCGGCCTTTAGGCCGACACCTATGAGCCGATACGCCCATTCATCATTGCATGGTCTTATCTCATTTTCCATGACACACGCACCGTAGGTCGGCCTTTAGGTCGACACTCTAAGACCGAAAACCCGCTAATTACAAACTTTGAGCGTAATGATAAAGGGCTTTTAAGATCTGCATATTGCGCTCATTACCTTCATTCTTTGCGACTAAATCTTCAAGCTCCAGCGACTTTTGTTATGGCAGTCGTCGCAAGCTTATATCCCGCTTGGCAAGCCACCAAAACGGATCCTGCCAAAGTATTGGGAAATGGGTAACACCTAAAACCGTAGGTCGGCCTTTAGGCCGACACTCTATGACCGAAAACCCGCTAATTACAAACTTTGAGCGTAATGATAAAGGGCTTTTAAGATCTGCATATTGCGCTCATTACCTTCATTTTCTGCGACTAAATTTTCAAGCTCCAGCATAAAATCTTCGGCTGAAATTGAAGGGTTATCTTCATTATGCATCAACTTGTTTTGGCAATATTTACGCCATTTATCAAGCTCTGCAGGTGAGAGCGACTGCGGCCAATTTCTTGCCCGATAGCGAAACAGCAACGTGTTAAATTTACTGTCTTCAAAATCCAGTTCAATGGTTGCCAACTCTTCGGGCGATGCATTGCGAATGATTGCAAATTTGGCTTTATCGGCTTTGCTAGTGAAACCATCGTAGAGTTGATAATCCGGATTACTTGGTTTCTCGAATCCCTTTTCATCGCTAAAGACTTCTGCAACCTTATCTCTTAGCTCTGGATGTGCTTTAAGGTACTTTAAGTTTTCCAGGCATTGCTCGCGGTCAATTCCAAGCCTTGCTGCGTTTTCGGGCAAGAGGGTCTTAGCTGGCGCAACCAACGGGCATTTATTGATATGTACTAGTTTTAATCCAACTGGTAGCTCATCTTCACCCAATTCACTGCGTTTTGTATAAAGCCTTTGTTTGAGCGACTCAACGTCAAGGTCATTCAATACCTCCGGCGACTGTGTTAAATCAAAGCAGATCACAGCATTACTATTGATTGGGTGAAAGCTCATCGGTGCGATCCAAGTGGTGCAACCTTGTTGTGCTGGAAACATAGAAGAAACGTGTACTAAAGGCTGCATATTGAAAACGTCGATTAGGCTCGACACCGCTTTTTTATGTCTGTGATTAAAGTAGAACTCATACAGTTTTGGCTGTTTGGTTTTAATCAGTTTAGCCAGCGCAATCGTTGCGGTAACGTCACTCAAGGCATCGTGGGCTGCACCGTGCTCAATGCCATTGGCGACAGTTAAGTGTTCGAGTTTAAAACTCGGATTGCCATCTTCTCTGGTTGGCCATTCAATGCCTTCGGGGCGAAGCGCATAACAGGCTCTTACCAGATCTATGATGTCCCAGCGGCTATTACCATTTTGCCATTCACGCTCATAGGGGTCATAAAAGTTACGATAAAGGCTATAACGGGTTAGCTCATCATCAAATCGAATACTGTTATATCCAGCAACGCAGGTTTGTGGTTTGGCAAATTCCGCGTGGATCTTTGCCATAAACTCGGCCTCGGTCAGGCCTTTTTTTAGTGCTAACTGTGGTGTGATCCCTGTAACCAAACACGCCTGAGGATGCGGGAGATAGTCAGGCGCTGGTTGACAATACTCAATCAGTGGCTCACCAATAATATTGAGATCCAGATCCGTTCTGATCCCAGCAAACTGGCTTGGCCTGTCTTTTTGCGGCGTCGCACCCCAGCTCTCGTAGTCGTGCCAGAAAATAGTTGGGATGTTCTGGGCATTATTTGGTGTATCTGATTGGTTTGCATTTGTCATAAAATCAAAAAGTTATTCTACTGTTTTTGTTTGTTTTGGTTAATCATATTTGTCGTGATGGTATGACTACTGTGTAAGTTAATGTGTATATCAGTTCACACAAGTGTGTATACCGTGATAACTAAGCTGTTTGCCGCGATGCGGATACATATGATTAACGATAGACAGGCATTATCGCATAGAGGCGCGCTTAGAGTAAGGCATAACCATAGTGGATTGCCTTATTAAAACGGATCAGAGCGGTAATTGGGAAAGCTGCGTCACTTATTGACAATCAAACTGCCCAATTATCTGTTGCTCAATTACTAAATCGCGATTAAAAGCGCTTTCTTTGAAAGTTTTTCCACATAACAACCGTTATGACTACCAATAGGGTTGAGACAACAATCAAAACATTAAAATTAAGTGTGTGGTTTTCGCGGGGCGTGACTAGCAAACTTGCAATAGTGCCGCCAGAGGCTATCGCAAAGTGCTGTATCGCATTTTGCAGACTGATAAAGGTACTGCGCTCTTCTGCGTGAAGTGAGGTTATAAGTTCTGTCACTAAGATCATAGAGCGGGTAGCGCTTGCAATCACAAACAGGGTAAAAAGTCCGGCTGCAAAAATAACTGAGCTTATCGTAAAGCCAAACAAGGTCGCCAATATCATCAAGCCACTAAGAAAGTAAATTAAGTATGAGGTTGTGTGATTGTTTAGCTTTTGTCGAGCGTATAGCTGAACTGCAACAAACGAACAGACACCACTTAACAAATAGCATGCACTTAGCATCGAGCTTGAGATGCTTAAGTTGGTAATTAGCATCACCGGAAATTGAGTTGAAATTGCAAATGTACTTAACACCACAAAAAATGCGATGAACAGAGCGTATTTAAGGGTTTTGGTCGGGTTAAATGTGTTGCTTGGCATTGGGTTGCTAGCGCTGCTTTTCGAAGCTTGCTTTATGTTTGAGAGGAATATAAATGTAAATAATAGCGCTGTAATGGCTAAGCCACTTCCTAGTATCATAAACCCCAACTGCCAGCCTTGATTTGCAGTGATAAATAATAGAGCAGGGATCCCAATTGCCAAGGCGAGTGGAAAAGCACTCAGCAGTATCGCGGTGTCTTTTTTCTTGTCGTTTTCATGGCTTAGCTGGATCACCAAGTTGAGATTGAGTACTACCAATGCGCCGCCACAGATGCCAGTCAATGCACGTACGAAAAGCAAGATATAAAAACTCTCGAGTGCTGAAGTAAGCAAGGTTAACAATGTGGTTGCCGACAGAAAAATGAAGACCTTGTATTTCTCCTTTGAAAGGTTGCCGGTACCACGCACCCATAAACAAGTGAAAGCAGCGGCAATTGCATAAGCTGAAACGAGTAGTCCTGAATTTGATGGGTTGGTACCTGAACTTAGCGCCATTTCTGCACTAAAGGGCACGATGATTAATGCATCTAATGCGATTAAAAAGTGGATGACAAAACATAACCCAAATTTAGCTTTTGGGCTTGCTAAGGTGGTTATTGAAGCTGAAAACATAGACATCCTTAATTGATATAAACAAAGAAGTCTTGATTGTATTAGCCTTAATTAGGTAATAAAGTGTCAGTTATTGAATTGATAAACCCATATTCTGGGCTAACGAAATGATTGATCAGATTGACCCTCGGTGGCTTAACAGTTTCCACTGTGTTTATGAATGCTTAAGCTTCAAACAAGCGGCGGAGTTTTTGGATATCCCGACCTCCAACGTAAGTCGTCATATTGCACTACTTGAAGAAAAGCTTGATGCAAGATTGTTGGAACGAACGACAAGGCGGATCTCAGTAACAGAGGCGGGTGAACAGCTTTATGTGAGTACCAAGCCGTTAATCGATTCGCTATTGGATGCGTTGCAAGAGGTCAATAAACATGCCTCTACGCCAATGGGTCATTTGCGTATCTTAATGCCAGACATCCCCATACTTGGTCAAGCAGTGGTAACCTTTTGCGCTGCGCATCCATTAATATCAATAAGTTGTGATACCAGTCTGAGTCCAAGAGAAAACCTCTTAGATGGCTTTGATGTCGTGCTCTACTTTCATCGTGGCAAGCTTGAGGATAGCAATTGGGTGGTTAAAGAGCTGGCTCGATTACCAAGTGTCGTGGTGGCATCTCCCAGCTTGCTAGAAAAGCATACTTCGCCGTATAGATTAGCAGATTTACAATCTCTCCCTTGTATTTCAACCCTTACCGCCGTAAACGGTACTCCTTGGATATTTACCACTAAGGAAGGAAGATTGACGACAGTGAATGTTAAATCGAACTTCAGGGTAAACAGTGGGTTTATGGCCAAGTCTGCCGCCCTATCTGGAGTTGGATTTGCCATCTTACCACTGAACTCCTGTAAAGCAGAAATCAAGTCAGGCGAGTTAGTACCACTTAAGCTAGAGCAGCAACCAGAAGACCTTGTGCTTTATGCGTTTTATGCTGGCCGTAAGCATCTGGCTAAAAAAATATCAGCGTTTTTGGCACATTTAGAACATGCGCTACAATGACTATCGTTTAATTTCTACTTTAAGCCAAATCACCATTGATCGAATCTAGTAACCCAATAAGTGCATGTGCTTTTTGCTCGTCGATACTTGGAAACTTACAGCGGATCTGCTCGGGAATAGTGGCAGCTTGATGTTGCAGATCATGACCCTTACTTTGTAGTTTTACCACTCGTTTGCGCTTATCTTTTTCGTCTTTAACGATACAAAGCAGGGCTTTGTCAGTCATTTTCTTTAAGATTTGCGTCATAGCACCGCCATCGATGGCAGTTTTCTCTAGTAATTCTGCAATGCTGATTTCATCTTTCTCCCAAAGTGCCATCATGACCACATATTGAGGATAGGTTAGGTCGAGTTTTTGTAAAGATGCTCGGTAAGCACGGGCAATACCATTGGAAGCCATGTAGAGGCGGTGGCAGATTTGAGCGTCTAGTTTTAGTTGTGGGTAGTTCATCACATATTCCTACAAAGTAGCTAAGCTATATTTTAATTTGCATGCAAAGTATTTGCAATTCTAAAAAATTGACTCTATTATTTTGTGTGCAAAATAAATGTTGAATTGATTTTACTTCATCTAGAGTAAAGCCTCGCTGCGTTAGGGTGTAGGTGAATACTCTACAAGCATCAACTTAGGAGAACGAAATGAAAGAACTACAAAGTATTGCATATACGGCGAAAGCGACTGCCACAGGTGGTCGAGAAGGTGTGGCAAAATCTGACGATGGTCGTCTTGATGTTGCGCTTTCGACACCAAAAGGCTTAGGTGGTGATGATGGGCAAGGGACTAATCCAGAGCAATTGTTTGCAGCAGGTTATGCGGCGTGTTTTATTGGCGCATTAAAATTGGTGGCAGGCAAAGCAAAGGTGAAGCTGCCAGAAGACACACATATTAACTCTGAAGTGTCTATTGGGCCAATTGAAGGTGGCTTCGGGATAGCGGTGAAATTGGCGGTATCGGTTGGCGACTTAGACAAAGACACGGCGCAGTCACTCGTTGAAAAAGCTCACGAAGTTTGCCCATATTCAAATGCTACTCGTGGCAATATTGCGGTTGAGCTTTCAGTTATTTAACTAGCCTGAGGTTTGGATAAGGAATGAACTAACTAACTGTTTTTTAATCACCTTAAACTATCTTCTTACCTAGCCAGAGAGTTTTGAGGATAACAAGGCGAATTTACGTACCAATAGCTGGCTATTGGAAGTGAATTCAACGCAGTTAGCGTTAAAACTGGCTGCTAGAAAGGCATTAATTATCCGAAGCTCAGGTTAACTCACTTAAGTGGGTTAGAGCCAGTGTATTTTGACGCTGGCTTATGTGTTTTCTAAAGGGTCGGTGACTTTAAAGCAGTGAATATCACCACCCGTTCTAAAATCAACACGTTTAACTTGTTCAACGATTTCCACTGTATTATAGCCGTTGAGTAAACCAAACATCGCTGCTTGCTGGCCCGAGCCGATGGCATAAGATTGCGCTAAGGGTTCGGATTTATAGGTGCCCCTTTTTACACAACCATACCAAACGCCTTTTTTGGGGTGATATTTAATGAATTCCAGACTCTCAATCGTATCAAACTGATTATTTGAAAAGTTGTGCTGCAAATTGTATATATCGCATGTTTGCCCGGTGCAAAACACTCTCCAGCCGTGATAATCAAACCACTTTTGAGCGTTATCGGTAACGATGATCTTGTCGGTAGTGGTTCTACTATCACAGGCTATTTCTGCTGTTTTCGCGTTATAGACAATGGTTGTCATTCCTTTTGACTCCTATGAAATTACATTCGATGAAACTAGTGCACGTAAAAATGCAGATGGTATAAAGACTTGAATGCTAATTGAATGTTGCACTAGAAGAAGTTTACCTGAGGTGAATGTCTGCGCTTTTTAGTTTCAGACAAGGATTATAAGAATTTTACGATGTTATTCAATTGTAACTAAGTGAGCTTTCTTCAATTTAGCTTATTACATCTAGCCAACTAAAATGGGGCGAAATTGACCGTTAACTCACAATCGTATTTATCACTTCATAAAGTTTTTTCATATCTATCGGTTTTGCGACGCAATTATCAAATCCAAGTTGCTGATAATTTTCTAAATCTCCCGACATTACATTGGCTGTGACGGCAATAAGCGGAGTTGTTTTATCTTGTTCTCTGACTTCTGAGCATACTTTTAGGCCATCTTTTTTTGGCATCTGAATATCGACAAAAAAGATATCAGGTTTCAATTCGTGATAAAGCTCTATCGCTTCTTCACCATCCTGAGCTATGACAAGATTCGCTTCAGTTGGTTTAATCATGGCACTAAATATTTTTTGATTTAGGGGATTATCTTCAGCGAGTAGCAGGTTTTTATCTTTCAAGGCGGGTATAGCATGCAAGTCTTGCATGATAGATTGTTCAGGTGCTTCGCAAATCTCGAGTACGAGCTCAACTTTAAACTCACTGCCAACGCCTTCTTTACTCGTAACCGTAACACGACCATCCATTAGCTCGGCGAGTTGTTTAACAATTGCAAGTCCAAGCCCAGTACCACCATATTTTCTGGTGGTCGATGAATCCGCTTGCTGAAAGCGAGTAAATAACTTCTTGAGCGCAATTTCAGAAATACCTGCGCCGGTATCGATTACACGTATGGAGAGGTGTTTACCGCCATCTTGAAGTATAACGGTTACCGCGCCGTCACTGGTAAATTTAACGGCATTGGATATTAAATTTCGTAGTATTTGCTTTAGTCGCAGTGAATCTCCAAATCGGTAAGGGTTTGCTAGGTCCTCAGTCTGAATAATCAGGTCAATTTGCTTGGTGCTTGCAGCATGGGCAAACTCTTGCTTTACTTCAGTGACAATATTTCTAATATCCACCGTTGCTGACTCCATTTTTAGTTCACCAGCTTCAATTTTAGAGAAATCAAGTAAGTCGTTGAGTAGGCTAAGTAATGTTTCTGTGGACGTCATGCCTTGTGCAATTAGTTCCTTGGAATCTGCTGCACTTTTATGGTGCTTCATTAACTGAAATACCCCATAGATGCCGTTAAGTGGGGTTCTTAATTCGTGGCTCATGTTCGCCAAAAAGTGACTTTTTGCCCGCTCTGAACTTTGTGCTTTTACTTTTTCACTTTCAAGCGAGCTGATCTGCTCTTTGATTTGCTTCGCAAGTTGGTTAAGGGTCATTTGAAGTGTTCTTAATTCTCTAAATTCAAAATCGCTTTTCGCAGAAACGTAATGCCCTCGTTTCAGTCGTTCACAATGACGTTCAAGTGCTTGCATCGGATTGGTCAACCGTTTTGCTAATCGGCGTAAATACCAGGTAAGTAATACCACTAGCATCAACCCGATAAACACGATGTATAACACCGCGCGTAAAATATCGTTACTATATACTTCGGCTTCTCGTTGTAGCTGTAAATCAAGTTCAACAAAATCGTCTTTTAGTGAATAAACAGCACTGCGGTATACACCTTCAGTGGCATCTGATGAATGTGTACCCTCAAGTACAAGGTCTTGACTGGTGAACCAGATAGAGCCTTTTTCCTGATTGGAATCTAAAAATGGTCCGAGATCGACTTCAAGGAAAAGCACACCTGTATATTTATAAGGACGCATTAACGACGATAATTTTTGTCTAAGGGGAATGGCGAGAAATAGCTTGGCCTGATCCGACGGTTTCTTTTCAAGGCTTTCAACAGGGACAACCAGTTTGTCGATTTTCAATGTGCGTCGCTGCTGCGAGAGAACCTTGTTTGTATGCTCGCTAAATACGGAATTGTTCCAACGTAGGGTATCAAAAGGATATCCCTCGACGGTAAACACTGAGCCGTCGTTGATAAACGCAGACTTCACCATGTCGGTATTGTCGACTAAGTTAGTTAGCGCCTTAACCGCGTGTTGAGTAAACAGTAGATCGTTCGGTAAGGTAGATAAAATATGGTCTTCACTTAACGGTGCAACTTGATAGATCAGCTCATTGACTTGTGCTTTAAAGTCGTTGATAAGACTTGCGCCAGTGCGTTTCACGTCTTCTTGTTCTAAGGTTGCCTTTTGTTGCATCAGGGAAAAACCAACCATCGCAACCAGTACAATGAGGAAGAGAGAGAATAATGCCGTAATTTTTCTTTTTATTTCATCAACGATGCTGCGATTTGCTTTCATTCTGTCCCGACTTTGTGACAATAAATTGCATATATTGCGTCGTTTCTTCGACACTATACACACCACCTAAATAGCGTGTTAGTCCCTTTAACATGGCTTCCCAAATATAGGCCATAATTGGTTCATTGGGTTGTGGATAGGTTTGTTGTAAAGAAGCGATCAGTTGAGAAAGTGCCTTGTCGCCGCGTTTTGTAAGTTCAGCCAAACTTTCACCGTTTGCCGGCAGCGCATTGAGTTCATCCCACAGTTTATCTTGTATCTTTTGGCTTTGCATAAAGTCAACAAGCTGCTTTAGATACGGACCTTTTCTAGAGTCTATGCCATTGGCAGGAAAAGCCAGTACATGAGACGATGCGAGAGACATTAGTTGATGATTACCCCATCTTGGTAAAGGCGCGATGGCTAAATCGTCTTTAAGCTTGTCTTTAAGTTGACGATATGCCCAAATTCCATTCACAAAATAATCGAGCTTGCCAGTCTTAAACCGACTCATTAAGCATTGGTAAGCACAGTCAGCGTCTATGACGTCACTGTTGAGAAGTGATTGATAATTGGAAATTGCGAGGCGCATCGCTTTGGTGTCAAGCTGTGGTACGCCTGCCTGGATGAGGTTAGGCTGAAGTGCATTCGCAAAGGTCACAAACCAATACATTTCATAAAAATTCCAGCCGAGCGTAGGTTTGTCTGCAACAGTTTGTTGGGTGTAGCTTTGTAAGTCGGTAATTGGATGTGGCGCAAGTGCGCGGTTGTAATAGAGTATTAGGTGGTTACCGTACATAATTGGTACACCCTTAAGCTCGCCATTGACCTTGCTGTTTTCAATGACTTTCTGTGTGAGCTTATTGCTTAACCAAGACTTTGGTACCTGAGAAAATTGCAGTTCCGTCAATCCCATATAATCGCTGGGAATAATAACAGCATCTGGTAACTGTAAGGCATCTGCATACAACAATAACTCACTTTTCAACTGATTGTTGTTAAAGGCAAGAATGTTAACTTTAATACCCGTTTTTTCACTGAACTCTTCAAATAATGGCTGAAAATCAAAGTTCTCAAGTCCAACCGCAACATCTATCTCTGGCCGTTCATTTGCACGGGCGTTTACTGGGTTATAAACCAAAAGAAGTAACATGAACACCAAGCAAAGCATTTTACCTAGCATATCAATACGCTTCCTTTTCGGGCCTGAAAGACATTTTAATGTTGCTCGGCATTAGGCGTATCTTACATAAACTAATCGGATGTGCTTGTTATTGTAGACCAAATTTCTCTGATTTAAATTCTTTTCAGAATGACAAATTCCATTTATTGGGCCATTCAACTCTATTTCAGTCGTGAATAATTCACTAAAACACGATAAAATAACAGCCAAATAAGAACGATGAGTACATCCTTGCTATGAAAAAAGGGTTTATGCTGGTCTGCGATGGCAGCAATGGCGCTGGAAAAACGACGGTTATAGCCGGATTGGAAGCGCATTTAAAACAACGCGGTATTGAAGTTGTGATGACTCGTGAACCCGGTGGAACAGAGATCTCAGAGAAGATCAGAGAAATCATTCTAGATCCCTCAACCCCCGAAATGACAGACATGACGGAGCTTATGTTGTTTGGGGCCGCGCGTGCTCAGCATGTTCGTGAAAAAATTATTCCAGCACTCGAGCAAGGCAAAGTCGTTATTTCTGATCGATTTGACGCTGCAACTTTTAGTTTTCAACACTATGCAAGAGGGCTAGATCTTGCCACCATCACAACCATTAATCAGCTTGCGCTCGGCGGCTTTCGTCCAGACATGAATTTGATTTTGGACTTGGATCCCGAAGAGGGCTTAAAGCGAGTCAAATCAAGAGGTGAGGGGCTAGATAGGCTTGAGGATGAAAAGCAACAATTTTTGCAGCGCGCACGTGAGGGCTATCTCGTTCAAGCGAAAAGTGACCCTGAACGATTCACTGTAATTGATGCCAGTCAAAGTAAAGCACAGGTACTTGAGCAAAGTATTGAACTGCTTGATAGCTTGATAGCCAAACACTTTACAGTGGATGGCAATGAATAATTTGCTTCCAAGTTGGCACAGCAGCGCTTTGAGTTATCTTGCTCGGGCACAGCAAAATGGTCGTTTGCACCATGCTCAGTTGCTATCGGGTAAAAAAGGAGTGGGAAAGTCTCTGCTTGCGGCGCACTTGGCAGATGCACTTTTGTGCTTACATCCGCAAAATCTTACTGCCTGTGGGCAATGTAAGTCGTGTAACTTGAACTTAGCTGGTAATCACCCAGATAGACTGAGTGTCGTGCCTGAGGGAAAATCAATCGGGGTAGATGAAATTCGAGAAATTACGCATTTTTTGAACCATTCTGCGCAGCAAGGCGGTAATAAAGTCGCGTTGATTGAACAAGCGCATCTGATGACCCGTTCAGCCGCTAATGCGCTGTTAAAAACACTTGAAGAGCCAAATGCTAATCGTTATTTGGTCGTTACCAGTGATGACGACAGTAAGTTACCTGCCACCATTTTGAGCCGTTGTAATAAAGTGGCAATTCACTCTCCCAATCAAGCAGAGGCTGCACAGTGGCTGGCTGCTAAAAATGTCGCTTGTGATTTTCCTTGGTTTGATGAATTTTCTCTTCAGCCCTTTATTATCGAAGCGTGGCAACAAGAAGGTGTGCTTGAGGATGTGACTGCGCTTTATCACGCGGCGAATCAATTAACAGCAGAAAGTGCGCAAATGGTTGAAAAGATTTTATTAAAGCAAAGCGCAATGAGCGATGTATTTGCCCGTTTTTTGCTTAATCGCCTTAAAGGGGCGATGACACAAGGAAATGGCTTGAGTTTTACCCAGTATCAAGACTTAGTGAGCTTGATACATCGGTTTATGTACGAACAGAAAAATGTGTTAGGGTTAAATCAAAACCTTAGTATTTCTAATTTACTTTTTGCCTTACAAAAACAGCTATAAAGAGGTGGCGCATGCAAGAGTTACTTGCGGATTTTGAAGATTTAGATGAGCTATATCGTTGTTATATGCCATTTCTGAAATCCGGTGGCATATTTATCAAGTCCAATGCCCATTTTGATATGGGGCAAGAATTAAAGCTCAGAGTCACCTTGCCTGACGCTCTAGAAGCGGACGAAGTCAACGTAGTGGTTGCTTGGTTAACACCGCAAGGTGCACAAAATTCTAATCCTTCGGGTGTTGGTGTTGCGTTTGTAGACGCGCCAGCTCTGAACGATAAAATAAATAAGCTTTTGGGTGCGACTTTGCATTCAGATAAACCAACTTACACCATGTAGAGCCAGTATGATTGTAGACTCTCACTGTCATTTAGATAGACTTGATTTTGAAAAGTTAGGCCTAAGCCTTGAAGAAGTACTCAGTAACGCGAGACAAAAACAAGTAGAACACTTTTTATGCGTTAGCGTGACACTAGACCAATTTCCATCGATGTTAGAAAAAATAGCCCATTTTGATGATGTTTCTGCATCTTGTGGGGTACATCCATTGGATCAAAAAGATAAACTGGATGTTGAAAGGCTAGTGCAACTAGCAAGTAATGATAAGGTCGTTGCTATTGGTGAAACTGGATTAGATTATTATTATTCAAAAGATACGCACCAGGTACAGCAAGAAAGCTTTGCTGGACATATCGATGTGGCTAACCAGTTGCAAAAACCACTGATCATTCATACTCGTGATGCAAAAGCAGACACGATAGACATCATGCGTGCCCACAATGCGCAAAATTGCGGTGGTGTGCTGCACTGTTTTACCGAAGATTGGCCGATGGCAAAGCAGGCATTAGACCTTGGTTTTTACATTTCAATCTCTGGTATTGTGACGTTTAAAAATGCGACGGCGCTTCAGGAAGTTGTTAAGCAAATCCCTATGGACCGATTGCTTATTGAAACCGACTCACCTTACCTTGCACCTGTACCACATCGTGGTAAAACTAACCAACCTGCTTATGTACAAGACGTTGCATATTATATTGCTGACTTAAAAGGGGTGAGCTACAAAGCGCTTGCAGAGCAAACCACGAATAACTTTTACTCTTTATTTAATTTGGTGAAACGCCAAGATGGTAGCACAACTTAATCAGCTACCTCAGGTGTTGATGGGCCCGCTGGTTCGCCGAGCTGAGCAGAATAAAATTTGTATTCAGGTAGTTACTTGTGAAGCCGTGGATATCTCGGCTTCGTTATTGGCCCATCAAAGTCGATGTGAGGTTGAGACATTTCAGCTCGGTGCAGCCTGCTTTTTGCATTTTTTGCTGATATGCAGCGAGAAGGCTCTGCCAACAGCGCAGCTGCTCGAGTATCAAGTGCTTATTAACGGTGCCGCGTATAAGCCAGATTATCTGCGTTACGGAGAAGAGCTCAGCTTTGCGATACCTGCTGTGCTCAACCAAATACTACATGGCTCATGCCGTAACCCGCATCATCACGCTAAAGACAGTTTACATACTGCGGATCAGTGGCAGGAGCAGCAGCGCGAGCTTGGTGAGGTAGGTGCTGATTTGTGTATTTTTTCTGGTGATCAGATCTACGCAGATGATGTTGCCGGCGCCATGTTGTTGGCTATTCACCAACTTATAGCAAGGTTAGGTTTGTTCAGAGAAACCAACTTGCCAATGCACCTACCTGCTGATCAGCAAGCTCAACTTTACCATCGTCACTTATATCTACCGAAGACGCCATGGCAGGAGCGCTCAAAGTTTTCACCGGGCTATTGGTTTCGAAAGGATGAACCGCACTTTTCTAGTGTTAAGGCCTTTAATCACCTCATTTTCTTCGAAGAGTTTGTCGCCTGTTACCTGTTAAACTTCTCTCATCTTGCTTGGCAATTGGTTAACTTTGATGCGCTTCATTATGACGGTGGCAACGACAAAGTTAGGCGAATATTTGAGTCTGAACTTGACGCGCTAAAAGGCTTTGTTGAAACATTGCCTAGTGCTGAGCGGTTGTGTGCGAACGTGCCCATTTTAATGATGTTTGATGACCATGATGTAACCGATGATTGGAATTTGACGGCTAAATGGGAACAGGCAATTGCAAACCATAAAGTGAGTCGCCGTATAATCAGTAATGGCATTATTAGCTATTGGCTGTTTCAAGGCATTGGTAATGATGCGTTTGAGTATAGCGGGGCGCTGACATCAGGTTTTAATTCAAGCTTGATTGACAACGAATGGCACTTTTCGGCGTTTGACAAACAAGTTCGCCGATTCACACATTGGCATTATTGTTTAGATACGTTTCCAAAAGTGGTGGTGCTAGATACCCGTACACATCGCTGGCGTAATGAACAAGATTTCAATGAACCGAGTGGTTTACTCGACTGGGAAATGTTGATGGAGCTACAAGACACGCTTATCGACCACAGTGCAGTATTGATGGTCAGTCCTGCGCCAGTATTTGGGGTAAAGGCAATCGAAACCATACAAGCTGTATTTAATGCGTGTGGTGAGCCGTTAATGGTAGATGTGGAAAATTGGATGGCGCATGAAGGGGCCGCGAAAAAACTCATTGAAATTTTTAAGCGTCCAGATACACCCAAAGAAACCATTATACTCTCCGGCGATGTGCATTATTCGTTTTGCTTTTCGGTTCAGGCTCGTTTTGGTCGTCATGATAACCGCATTTGGCAGTTAACAGCATCAGGGATAAAAAATGAATTTCCAAAGCCGCTTATCAATATTTTAGATAAGATGGACACGATTTTGTATGCCAAATATAGTCCTTTGAATCTCTTTACAAAACGTTGGCAGCTATCTGTAAGTAAGCATCCTTCATCGCTAAAAAAACATGGTTACTTGGTGTCTGATTCTGCGATTAGCTTAGTAACGCTTGAAAACGGCTTGCTAGAGAAGTATGAACTACTGCACGGTACTGGGATCCACAGTCATTTTGAGTTGTAAGATTTGAGTGTTGAATGAATCGTTTTCTGCGATTTATAGCTAAGCGTAGCTAGTTGAAGCTTTGCTTTCCTGAACCTAGCGGCTAGCGTTAAGTACCAAATCCACCAAAAAATCATTGTTCTTTTTCACTTTTGCTATAGTTAATATAATGCGGGCTAACATCTCGACTATATGACACCACTCAAGCACATGTACCTGTTCGTTGTACCATGCAGCACACTGAAATGGTTTTGTGTGTTGTTGTTATTGTTGTCACCGAGCTTTCCTTGTGTCGCCAATTTTCCCGAGTTTAGTGATACGGCGCAGATTATGCGACGCTATGACTATAATTCTGGTCTCAGTCAAGTCACCATCACTGCCATTACGCAAGATCAACTCGGGTATATTTGGGTTGGTACTCAGTCCGGCCTAAATCGTTTTGATGGTCACGACTTTGTTCAATTTGAAGTAAAACAGAACTCCAAACATCATCTCTCCGGTGGTTTTATTACCTCACTATGCCACAGTGGCAAATATATCTGGATTGGAACAAGCACAGGACTTAGCATTTACGATACTGAAGCGGGGACCTTTCGCTCTATTTTAGCTGCACAAAATGAGGCAGTTAGTTCTGATAGGGTCAAGAAAGTGGCCTGTTATGGTGAATCAGTCACTGTGTCAACAGAGGAAGGCGATGCTTACCGAGTTAACTACCAAACCTTGAAGCCTGAAAAGCTTTATTTAATTGGAGCATTTGTTCGTGAGGTTCAAGAAACGAGGGAGGCGTTTATTTACCTCAATGCGGATGGCTTAGTCAGTCAGCCAAAAGACAAGGTCGGTGCGAATGTATTGCTGGAGGGAGAGTTTAAAACACTGGCGCTGTCTCACGGACGAGTATTCGTTGTTGATGCGGATGATAAAATCATTAGTTTTGACACTCAGTTTAATAAAGTGCAATGGCAAAAGTCGGTCAGCGCGAAAGTAAATCTTAGCATTCATCAAATTAAAGTAAGGGCGAATGAAATACTCGTCGCAGCTAATACAGGCGTATTTATTCTAGACTTGCAAGGCAATATTAAACGTCATTGGTATCGTCGTGCAGAGCAATATGACGGACTGCAAGACAATAACGTGCTAAGTGTTCAACGAGATAGAAATGGCGATTTGTGGATTGGTACAGAATCTCAAGGGTTACACTTTTTTAGCCAACTGAGCGAGTCGTTTGGCCATGTTGGAGAACAAAACTTTCCACATGCCCCTTTGGGGCATCCTGATGTCAGAAATTTCGCGTTAGATAGTAGTGAGCGCTTTTGGATAGGCACGTCATCTGGCTTGTATATTTATCAAAATTCAAGCTTTATTGAAGCGCATCGGATTTTTCCAAGTTTGTCCGCCATTAAAGGAAGTTTTATCACTCAGGTAAAAATTTACGATCATACTTTGTGGGTGACAACGAGAGGAGACGGTGTTGTCAGGTATGCCCTAACTGAAGGGGAATATAGTCATTTAATGCCAGACTCCGATAATGGACCAGAACTTAGTTTTAATGATGTCATCGAGTATCAATCTCAGATTTTAGTAAGTTCAAGGACGCTAGGTCTAATGAGGTACGACGAAGAGTCGAAAGTGTTAGTGCAGTTTTTTGAAAACCGTCCAAATGCGCCTTCGCATGTGTCTTCGTTTAAAGTGGTCGGGCAGGACTTATGGTTCGGATCGATAGGTGAGGGCCTATTTAAGTTTAGTAAAGGTCAGCTTCATAACCTCACCACGCAAGATGGCTTAAAGTCGAACTTGGTTTTTATGATAGATGAAGATCCGTGGCAACGTATCTGGGTTGCGAGTGAAGCGGGGATTAGTTTAGTTGATAAACAAATGAAAGTTATTCGAACTATTGGTGAACAAGAGGGACTAGGAAACCAAGCCGTATGGGGGCTGGTTTACGATGACTACGAGTACATGTGGCTTGGCACCAGTGGTGGGCTGTCGCGCGTAAATGTAATGGATTTTACCATTGACAACTTCCTACCTATTGACGGTGTGCAAGCGCATGAATTTAACTATAATGCTGCTTGGAAAGCCCCTGATGGCAGAATCTTTATGGGAGGTGCTAAAGGGTTTAATCAGTTTTTTCCTCAGAATGTATCAATTTCAAACACCGCACGGCCTATTTTGGTCTCTACAATCGAATTATTGGGTGAACCATTGAAGCCAAGTCTCGATGGGATCCTTACTGTTGCGCCAGAGCTGGCGGGGTCATTGCGACTGCGCTATGACCAAAATATCATATCGTTACAATACTCTAGTTTAGACTTTGGCTCTGAAAAGCTGAATTTTTATTATCGTGTTAAAGGGCTAAGCGATAAATGGTTAAAACTTGCAAATGGAACAAGGCAAATAAATTTACTCCAGCTTGAGCCAGGCACCTATCGAGTAGAAACCTATACCGTTAACCGTTTTAATATGCAGTCTCCAGTTCATGAGTTTAGTATTCATATCGATGCTCCAATTTGGTGGAATACGTACTCAAAGGCTCTCTATACATTCATCATTGTGCTTATTATCGCTGCATTTGTTAGAGCGAGACAACAACGCTACCAGCAAGTGCTGCGGGATAATCAGAAAATGTCCGCGCTCCAAGAGCGGTTAGAGTTGTCGTTGTGGGCAAGTGGTGATGAACTTTGGGATTGGCATGTTGAGTCCGGTAAAATTTATCGTTACAGCGTGAATCCAAGGATCGACTTTAATGAACTCCAAGATAAACTTATTCTCAATGAGCTTGACCAGTTTGTACATCCTAAGGATTGTGTGTTACTTGAGGAGTGCCTCCAGTCCTGTGTCGACGGTAGTGAAGACGTGTATGAATTGTCTATTCGCGTCAAAGATCAACAAGGAAAGTGGATCTGGGTATTAGATAGAGGAAAGGTGGTGGCACGAGACGATAACGGCAGAGCAATACGGATAGCGGGGGCATTGAAAGATATTGCTGATCTGAAAGCACATCAACAAGCTTTGCAGTCGCTAAATGAGCAACTTGAGATAAAAGTCGCGATGCGTACCGATGAGCTTTATAAAAAGAACCAGAAACTCGAGAAAGCAATGTTTGAGTTAAAGCAAGCACAAGAAGACTTGATTGAAAGTGAAAAAATGGCCTCGTTGGGTGTTGTGGTTGCAGGGGTTGCACATGAAATCAACACACCGTTAGGTATTGCTATCACAGCACTTTCGCACAATGAAGATTGTTTATCTCAGCTGGTAGAAAAACTTGAGAATAAGACACTTAAGCAAAAAGACTTAGTCACTTCCATCGATGCACAGCAGGAAGGGTACCTACTGATCAGTCGCAATTTACAAAGAGCAGAAAGTCTTATCAGTAATTTTAAGCAAGTCGCGGTGGATCAATCAAGCGAGACCGAACGCGATATTAACCTACTCGAATATATCAATGATGTATTCGAGTCGTTAAAACCATTGGCTAAAAATAAAGAAGTATATTTGTCTATCGAGGGTAATGCTAAAGTCAATCTCTCTACCTATCCGGGGGCAGTTTATCAAATAATGGCAAACCTATTTAACAATTCTATTATCCATGGGTTTGAGGGAAGTGCATCTGGCACTGTTAACGTGTTAGTCGAGGCTACAGATAGCTACTGGTCTATCGTATACCGCGACAATGGTGTCGGTATGGACGAAGCAATGCAAAAAACGTTATTTGAACCATTTGTTACGACAAAGCGTAATCAAGGCGGATGTGGATTAGGTATGCATATTGTTTATAATTTAGTAACGCAACTTCTAAAGGGCGAGATCCGCTGTAAAACGGCGAAATTGCAAGGTGTCGAAATTACGATAAAAGTACCGTTAAAGAAATTAACGACTGAAAATTAACTTAGGTGAATTACTGCTAGCGAATTGCTTGTGACAATGCTTCTTTTAGGAGTTTGTCATGTTCTTATTATCTCAGTTTTTGGTTGCCCTTGCTGCTTTACTCGATCTCGCGTCATTTCAATTTATGAAGCGACAGCAGGTGCTATTGGCACTAAGCGTGTCGACTGCACTTACTGCAATTCATTTCTATCTACTCGATGCTATTGCTGGCGCATTGCTTATGGCGGTTGCGAGCCTTAGATATCTAGTGTTTATCAAGTCGCAGTCAAAGCGCTTACTTATCGGTTTTCTACTACTCAATACCGTGCCACCTTTAGTACACTTAAATGCAAATTACGAACTTTATGCTGTTTTTGGTAGTGTTTTATTGACATTTGGTGCATTTATTCGCGAGCAGGTGGCATTTCGGTGTGTGATGATGTTAGGTACTTTGTGCTGGTTGATACATAATTGTTATGTCGGTTCACCCATGGCGATTGTGTTAGAAAGTACTTTTTTGGTGAGTAACTTGATTGGGCTAGGGCGAATTTATATGAAGTATAAAACGAGTAAGTTGAAGGCTGAGTAAAGCGCTCTGACTAGCAGCCGAGTTAAAGTGGATCTAATTTTACTGGTATGGACACTAATCAAACTAGATTAAGTTTTAAATATATAAATTAATTCAATGGGTTAAATGAGAAGCTCTCAACTTTTCAAGTCATTACTTGTTGAGTAAAAAGCAGTATCGCCAAAGAGTAGCAATAAAAAATTAATAAATAATCTCTATCTAAATCATAATGTTACCATCATTGTGTGTAATTATTGCATAATTAATATTGTATACAATATATCTATTGTGTATTGTTTGTTCGTTACCAAAAAACCACTCAAATCAATGGGAACAAAAGGACAACAATATGCGTAATAACAAAAAAACAGCGCAAACACTGTGTAAATCACTCACAGCATCAGCACTTGCTTTAGCGTTGGGGACTGCTACAGCATTTGCAGCAGATGGCAATAGCACTGTGAAAGGGAGCATCGTCAATGGTCAAGGTATTGAGTTATCGCAGGCTCAATTGACCTTTACACACAAAACTAAGGGGCTGAAGTTTGCTGTGCAAACTAATGGCAAGGGCGAATACATTTTACGTAATCTGCCTGTTGGTCGTTACAGCGTGTCAATTAATAAAGCAGGATTTGAAACCGTTATTGAAGAGGACGTTGAGCTTAATATTGGACAGGCGCTGATCTTAGACGCTCAACTATTACAACAAGGGCAGGATATAGAGCGGATAGCGGTAACAGGTACGGCTATCCGACGTGTTGATATGGCCTCGTCAACGGCTGGCGTAACCTTTACAGACGCAGAGCTCAAAGTCATGCCGGTCAACACTGGCTTTGAAAGTATTGCGTTACTCGCACCAGGCACCGCTGAACCTGGTGGAGATTCATTTAAGGGGGCATCAAGTTTTGGTGGATCTTCGTCAGCAGAAAATGGTTATTACTTTAATGGCTTAAATGTCACGAGTATCCAAACTGGTTTAGGCTCAATTCGCTTGCCTTGGGAAGCCATTTCACAAACTCAAATCAAAACGGGGGGAATTAGCCCTGAATTTGGTGGCGCGCTTGGCGGTATTGTTAACGCAATTTCTAAATCTGGTGATAATGAATTTAACTTAGGGGCGGAGGTGAGGATAGACCCTTCTTCTAGTCATAGTTATCATGATTCTAATTATTTGGATAACGGGACAATTAACTTAAATACAGAGCAAGATTACGACTCCTTTAGAGAATTACAAGTCTGGGCGAGTGGTGCAATCATTGAGGACAGTTTGTTTTATTATGGTCTATATGCGCCTCGACGGGAGGTTAATCGCTGGGCTGGGCAAACGACCTTCAATGACAGAAGCCGAGATGAAGACCGTTGGTTTGCAAAACTTGATTGGTTCATCAACGAAGACCACTCAATCGGATTTTCAGCCATGAATAACAAAAGAGAATGGACGAGGCAGACCTATGCTTATGATTGGGAAAGCGATACGATTGGTGATAAACAAGGTGTAGCTGCTCCCGGTGAAGATGGCGGCAAGGTTTACAGTATCAATTACAGCGGTTACTTTTCAGACTTTTTCTCGGTATCGGCTGTGGTTGGTCGAGTCACTGAAAATGTAGAAAACATCGTTGCTTCAACTGTGCCAGGTGTTTGGGATGAAAGGGAAAGTTTTGTCACATTATCGAGCCACACAGCTAGCAGTATTTCTGAGCAAGAGTTTGTTCGTGACCAAGCGAGAGTAGATTTCAATATCGATCTAGACTATCACTCCATTTTGTTTGGTGTTGATTACACTAAAGTTACGGTAGATCACTTTGAAGGTCAAAATGGCCTTGGAGACGCAGAAGGCTGGTGGACAATCAAAACCGCTGGTGAAGGGAGCATCTCTGGTGCTGCGCTAGGTCAGGATTATATTGAACGCCGAGTGAGGACTAGGACGGTTGACTCTGAGGTTAACTCGCTTGCTGTCTACGTCAATGATTCTTGGCAAGTCACCGACCAACTCGTGTTAAACCTGGGACTGCGTTATAGCCAGTTTGAAAATACCGTCACTGATGGCAGAGCATTTGTTGATATGGATAACCAACTCGCGCCAAGGTTTCAGGCTATTTACGACTTAAATGGTGATGGTGAATCCAAAGTTTTCTTCACTTACGGGCGATACTTTCAACCTGTGTCTGCCAACATGAATATCACTCAAGGTTCAGCTTCAGTAGAGTGGTTTGAGTATTTCGATCTAGATCAAGTAGACAGTGATGGCTATCCCATTTTATTAAATGATGGCTCGCCAAGTCGAGGGGAGATGCTTCGAGATAGACGCTGGCGTCAACGCGGAATTACAGAGCCTGGCTTGATTGCTTCTTCAACACTTAAGCCGATGTATTCTGACGAACTGACCTTAGGGTACCAGACCACCATTTTTGACGATATGGCATTTGGGGTTAGAGCTATTTATCGAGATCTTGGACGTAGTGTTGAAGATACGGATGTTGGCCCCGTACTTGCGAAGAAATTGGCCGAACTCGGTATCCAAGACAATGTCGGTCAAGGGTCTTACTATGTGCTGAATAACCCTGGTGAAGCGATCACCATGAGTTATGACTTCGATGGCGATGGCCAAGTCGATGAAGTGACACTTAGTGCAGAAGAGCTTGCCCTGCAACAAGCTGTACGTAAATATCTGGCACTTGAATTTACCTTAGAGGGAAATATTACTGATAAGTTGCGGATTAATTCTTCTTATACTTGGTCACACAGCTATGGTAATACAGAAGGTTTAGTGAAAACCGACAACGATCAGGCTGATCCTGGTTGGACAACTTCTTATGATTACGCGGATCTGATGGATCACGGCTATGGTAATTTGCCTAACGACCATCGCCATTCAATAAAAGTATCAGGCTCTTACGATATCACAGATGAGCTAACTCTGGGGCTGGTTGCAAGAACGTCATCAGGCCGCCCGACTAACTATTTTTCTAAGCACCCAGTCGGTGTAGATAGCTGTGCCGCAGGAAGCCCTTGGGACGCGTGCGTAAGTAAAGATTACGGTCATGTTTCACATTATGACGAAAACGGCAATCCAGCTCCTCGCGGTAGCATTGATAATCTGCCTTGGGCAACCACGGTAGACCTATCGCTCAGTTATTCTACAGATATTATGGGGCATGACCTATTGCTTAAAGGAACTGTTTATAACCTACTAAACAGTGATAAAGCGCTTGGGATCAATGAACAACGTTCTTTAGACGGTGAAAATGGTTTAATCGTTAACCCTGACTACGGCATCACGACGTTACGACAAACTGAACGTTACGCGTCGTTGCTTGCAAGGTTTACGTTTTAATTTCCCTGGAGAGAGCCAAGGATAGGTGTCATGTACCTAACTCTTGGTTTAAGCCAAACAAAACGTTTGGCTTATTTCATGTCACGGAGAGTATGATGACGTTAACAATAGATTTTGAACAGATACTGAGCCACGCGAAAGTAATAGAGACGGTTGATATGCATACCGCCGGCGAACCGTTGCGGGTGATTGTCGATGGATTCCCTGAACCTCAAGGCAGCACTATTTTAGATAAACGGCAATACTGTGTAGAAAATCTTGATCACTATCGCACCGCGCTGATGTATGAGCCTAGGGGTCATACTGATATGTATGGTGCACTTATCGTTGAAAAGCAGTTACCAGAAAGCGATTTTGGCGTGTTATTTCTTCATAATGAAGGGTACTCAACAATGTGTGGTCATGCGATTATTGCTTTAACCACACTATTTTTACAGCACAATCCTGTAAAGAAGCAGTTGTTGATAGATGCGCCAGCAGGGTTAATTACTGCATGGCTAAGAGACGGCCAAGCTGAATTTGCCAATGTACCAGCAGAGGTAGTGACACTCGATAAGCAAGTCAAGACATCTGAATTTGGTTTAATCTCAGTGGATATCGCATTTGGTGGTGCGTTTTATGCCTATATTGACGCTGATACAATCGATTTAGCTCTTACGTCAGAAAATGCAGCTTACATTCAGCAGTTAGGTTTAACGCTTAAACAAGAAATTGCAACACAGATTAGCTTAGTGTGTGACGATGCGCGCCTTGCGTTTTTATATGGAGTGATTTTTTATTCCAATTCTCAAAAATCGGACTCTGCCCACAGTAAGCATGTGTGCATTTTTGCCGATGGCGAATTAGATCGCAGTCCAACAGGGACAGGAGTTAGTGGTAGAGCTGCAATTCTTGCCGCCAGAGATGAGCTCTCTGCAAATCAACGTATCTTTATTGAAGGTATATTAGGCCTGGGCTTAGATGTTTGTTATCAACTTACTGATGACAGTAAATCGTTAATCCCAATAGTTTCGGGCACAGCCTATATTACAGGCCGACACCAATTTATTTTAGACGACCACGATCCATTAGTAAGAGGATTTTTACTACGATGAATGTAGATTACGCAGCCAGACAGCAACGCTTAGTCAATAAATTACAACAACACCAAAGTGACGCTATCATTATTTATGGCTACGAGAATATTGTATATTTAACTGGCTTTACTGGCCATGCTGCAACATTGTTGATGTCTTCAAATGGGCAACACAGACTCATTACCGATTATCGTTACTTTGAGCGTGCTAGCAATGAAGCGGTGGGAGTCGAAGTTATTTTAAGAAATCGTGATAAAGAAACGTTACCTGATTGTATTTTTAGATTATTGGATGGACCGCGACAGCTTGCATTTGAAGCGCATCAAATTAGTCACGCAGATTATGTCTCATTAAATATCAGTGCAAAAAATACCACGCTTGTTGCCGCGCCGCTGTGGGTGGAATCACTAAGACAAGTTAAAGATGGTTATGAAATTAACTGTATTAAACGCGCCGCCGAGATAGCTGACTCGGCGCTTGCCCATACACTGCCTTTGTTAAAGGTAGGGATTACTGAGCGAGAAGCGGCAATTGAGCTTGAGTATCAGATGCAAAAGCTAGGCTCCGAAGGACTCTCTTTTGACACAATCCTATTATTTGGTGCACGTTCTTCCTTACCGCACGGAAACCCAGGACAGACAAAGCTCAACCAAGGGGACTTGGTACTTATCGACTTTGGTGCGGTGATAGGCGGCTATCGCTCTGATATGACGCGAAGTTACGTGTTGGGGGAGCCGATGAAGCAACAACAATCCATTTATGACACGGTTCAACATGCGCAGCGAGCTGCGTTGGCGCTAATAAAAGCGGGCGTTAACTGCATAGATTTAAATAACGCATCACACGATGTGTTGAGTCATAGTGACTTTTCACAATACGCAGGTGAGGGACTTGGTCACGGTGTGGGGCTATTTCTACACGAGCAGCCGTTTATTAAACCTGGGGTCGATCACCAATTAGAAGCTGGCAATATCATAACCATAGAGCCGGGTATTTACATTCCAAATTATGGTGGTGTGCGCTTGGAAGAAGATGTATTGGTGACTGAAAATGGTTTTGAATGCTTAACCCACGCGCCACAAGTATTTCAGCTAACAAACTAAGGAATGATGATGCAAATTATTACTCGCCAAGAGGTTGCGGATAGCCTCAACTACCCAAGCTTAATTCAGGCGCTTAAACAGGGTTTTGCGCAACCAGCAGGTACACCAACACGGCAAGTTTTTGAGCTAGATAACAGTCATTGCAATCATGACGCTTTTGCTGTTTTACCTGCTTGGAATGCAGATGTGATTGGCGTAAAGGCCTTTACCTATTTCCCAGATAACAACCAGCACGATAAAGCTAGCCTTTACTCAAAAATCATGCTGTTTTCTAGGCAGTTCGGTGAGCCGCTCGCGCTTGTGGACGGCACAGAAGTGACGTTGTGGAGAACCTCTGCTGTGTCAGCATTAGCCGCAGAGTATTTAGCACCTACACATGCCAAACATTTGGTTTTCTTCGGTTCAGGCAATTTAGCTAGTTACATGATTAATGCGCATTTAAGTGTTAGAAATTACATTAAAATTTCAATAATTGCACGCAATGCTGAAAAAGGACGCCTGTTGCTGGATCTATTGTCCTCGCAGCATCCGGGAATGGAATTTTCATTGCATCAAGAGGCAACTGCGTCTGTTATCGCTTCGGCAGATGTGATCAGCTGTGCAACAGGCAGTCATACGCCTTTGTTCAATGGAGAGTGGTTGAGCGATGGTACGCATATAGATTGCATTGGCAATCACCATAAAGATTGTCGAGAAATTGATACCACAACGGTAACTAAGAGTCGCGTTTTTGTAGATAGTCGCGCCAATGTATTGAACGAGGCGGGCGAATTGTTGTTACCGATCAGTGAAGGTAAATTTAGCCCCGATAAGGTGGTTGCAGAGCTTAGCGAAATGACTAAAAATAACCTAGGTCGAAGTAACGAGAATGAAATTACTTTGTTTAAGTCTGTAGGAACAGCACTGAGTGATTTAATTGGAGCGAAATTAGTGTATGACTTGGTTCAAAACTAAAGAGCACGGTAAAGTGTATGAAGTAACCGCAGTCGTCAAAGCTGCTGATAAGCGCTTGGTGAATCCGCTTATTTGTCACGAATGTCACATGTTGGTCAGTTATCAAGGAGTTGGTGGCGAAACGAAAAGCGAAAAGCTGCTATATGACGAGGTGTTTTACAAAGCGTTTCAAAACCACGATAGCTGTTACGCATGGTGGATGACAATGGTATTCGCCATTATCATCCAAGTGAGTAAAGTGACTTATTCAATTAAGTGAACACAATTAAGTGAATAAGCGCTAATTTTTGACCTGATAGAGTGCAAATATAAAGCGCTATGAGTACGGACACTTCAGCTATTGGTCAGGTGCGGACTGCGGTACTAACATGTTTCTGCCCCAAAACAAGCTAGAAAATTTTGCTCAAAGGGCTAACAACACCGTTTGCGCCTTGCTGTAAAACATGAGTATATATTTGCGTTGTCTTCACATCGGAATGATCAAGTTGAGCTTGTACGGTTCTAATATCTGCACCACTTTGTAGTAAATGAGTAGCAAATGAATGTCTAAAAGTGTGGGGCGTTATAGGTTTTGTTATTTTTGCTTTCTTTGGCTGCCTCTTTTACCGCTTTACGTACTCCTGTTTGATGGAAGTGATGCCAGCGGATCTCGCCAGTTTCAGGATCAGCACTTAACTTATATGAGGGAAATGGATACTGCCAAGCAATTGACTTATTGGCGCTAGGATATTTTCTTGCTAGTGCGTTTGGCATCCAAACACCAGCATAATATTCGTTCTGGGGATCTAATTTTAAGTATTCATTAACCTGAGCAATTTGATTTCTTAGCAAAGGTATAAGTTCAGTGGCAAGTGTAACTACCCGATGTTTATTCCCTTTTCCATTCCAGATCCGAATGCACTTGTAGTCAAAGTCAATATCCTGAACTCGTAGTTGAACAGCTTCCATTACACGTAAGCCGCTACCATACATTAAACCTGAAATTAAATAATATCGTTTACTTAAAAACGACATGAGGCGTTTAACCTCATCGGGGGTCATAACAATTGGCAACTTAGATTGGCGCTTGCTTCTGACAAACGTTAAATTAGGACACAAATCCTGTTTAATTATTTGCTTATTACAGAAAAGATAATGCATTTAACGCTGTCGCTTGTGTTTTAGGCGGCACATTACATTTAAGTACAAGGTAGTCGAAATATTCGACAACCTCGTTATCGCCCATTGAAGCTGGGTGACGCTTATCATGAAGATGAATATAGGAAGAAGTCCACTTAAGATATGTATCAACTGTTCTGAGCGAATATTGCTTAGTCAGCATAAACTCGGCGATGTGATTTAGAAATGGTGAACGAGTTCTCATTGAATTAGCTCTAAAAATAAACTGTGTTTATATACAGTATTGGCGTATTTCTCCTATAGTCAAGAAAACGACCCACTGGGTCGTTTTTATCCTTTTCATAGTTTCATAATGATTAAAACTATATCTGTAGTAACAAGTTAGTTATTGTGATAAAACTGGTACAATGAGAATAATGACCCATGACTAGGTAGATAAACGACCCATTGGGTCGATATTAAATTGTTATGTGCTTTGATGGAAATGAATATGGAAATCACAATCAGGCGTATCGAAACAGAAAGCATTGAGGACAAAAGTATATTCGAGACTCTGTTCAAAGAGTATCTATCTGGATTCTCAATTGAACTAGATCTCTCAGTAATTGCTCGGCTATTTACGTTGCCTTATTTCCACGGGTTTATCAGTTTTGTCGACAATAAGCCTGCTGGCTTTGCGGTTTGCTTTGAATAATTCTCAACTTATCGTGCGCAAAGAGTGATGAATATCCATGATTTTATGGTGTCGGACAGCTTTCGTGGTAAAGGTGTTGGCAAGGTGCAATTGAATGGTATCGAACAGTATTGTCGTGATAATGACTACCTCAAAATCACACTAGAAGTCGGTGATGATAATGTTGCAGCTAAAAAGCTCTACAGTTCATTGGACTACAAAGATTACAGAGTAGTTTTGAAAGGTCAGCAACATTGGCAAAAGTACCTCAGTTAGCACGCACATAACAAACTGTTCAAGAGGGATTCGCAACGCGTGGCATTTTTACTGTGCGTTGGTTTAAGTGATTAAGGTGGTATGCAGCGGCTTCGGTATTGCGTTGCTCACCCCTTAACAGGGCGTTAGGCCTCAAGGAACATATTGAAATGGAAAATGATGTAAATAGTCTTCCACCAATGATTTACCCATATCATATAGGGCCAAAAGTTAGAAATTTCTCAACTTCGCTTTTATTTCATGAGAATTTAGCTGTATCTTTAGCTGCATGGCCAATGGGCGACCCGATCGACGCCTTTATCACAGTTGGTGGAAGAGCTGACCAGACAAACCACCCTCTATCGAATCTCTTTAATTACGTTTTCTATCATTTTGATATCGTGCAAGAGGTTGCAGTAAATGAGATGAAACACCTGTCACCTCTTGGTGACAAGATATCTCGTGCTATGACAATTTATCCTGGAACACCTGAGCATTACGAAGTTTGGGAACCTTATCACGAGAAGTGCTTGCATCTTGCAGCGACGTCTTTGGAAAATGCTCATATACATTCTGCGGCAATCACAGATTTTATTTTCCGCATATATGAATTAATGATAATTCACGAGAATGATCCAGACTTGGTTTTAGAGAGCTTGGCTAATCGCGCTTCTAAACTAGGGGGAGAAAATTTAATACTCGCTGAATGCGCATTGAATCGATATACCCTTCCGAAAACTGGGAGGGGAAGCTGGCTTACCGACTCTAAGGATATGCTAAATATATTGGCTATTGTAGGTGATGAGGTTGCTGCGCCTGTAGAAGATACCCTGCCATTTAGAGCAGAAAGTTTAGCATCTACATTGTTTGATAAATTGTTGTCTCCTTACACTCCGAAACTAGACTCAAATGGAATTAAAGTTGTAAACAAAATGATGGATGAGAGAGCGGGTGAATTGGCTGTTTTGAGAAAAACAGTTGTCCACGAAGCGCACTCTATTGTGACAGAGTCGCCATCAGAAAAAATGCTCAAAAGCGCCATTGAGGCCTCTTTGTTTAAGGCGGAAAAAGAAGTGAGTAGTCTTGTAAATATCAACAAAAGTAGCTTTAAAGAACTTACAAAAAAACTAACTGAGGATAGAGTTGTGTGGACAACTTTTGGTGGCTTTGTTGGAGCTGTATCTTCTGGTATGCCTTTAGCTCTAACCGCTGCTCTTGGAGTAGCGGCTCTGTCTAGTTTGGGTTCAAATGCTGCAAAAGTTCGAAATGAAAGTAAGAAAAAATTAAGTGAATCTCCATATTCATTTATCCATTATTTGAGCAATGAGGCCTAACAAGCCACTGCACTCGGAAATTTTACTCGCTTCGTTCCTAAAATTCCGGTGAGTGGGGCGTTATGCTCTTCGTCTTAAAATATATTGAGGTCTTTGATGATTTACTTTGATACAAGAACGTGTGTGTACCCAAATTGCTTTGAGGAAAATGTTAAATCTCATGCAGTATCTAGAAATATTTCTCTCGAGTCGATCGCAGAAAACTATCACCTATATTCATTTATTCCAAAACGAGATAGCAGGGATACGAAAAAACCGCTTATAGATAGAATTAGTACTAATAAAGCAACAAGGCATCATTGTTTTTGTGATAAACATGAGGAAACCTTTAAAAGGCTAGATGATTACGAAATTTCAAGTACAAGAGATGTTTTGCTTCAAATTTATAGAACGTTATGTGTTTCGCATAATCAAGAAAAGACAGCTCTTATTGATATGTATAAGTTAAATGATCTCAATGCACATAAAATGATACCTAGGAGCGATGTAGAGCTTGCCTTGAAAGGCAGTGAGTTTGAAAAAATAATACCTATGCTTGACGACCCTAGAATATTAGAGGCTGCACAGCGGAAACTAAAATTCCAAATTTCAGAATTATTTGACTATGAATTAAGAAAAGATGAAGAGTTAATTTACAAGATAAAATCTATTAATGACACAATAGACGATAAAGCCATTCCGTTAAATGAGCTGCAAGTGATTACAAATGAACGTTTCGATCATACAATATTTTATTATAAGTTGGACTTTAAAATACCAGTAGCCTTAAGCGCTATTCAACATGCCGGTGTAGGTAATACCAGAGTAAAGTTCTATTCGATGGTAGTACCTTATCAGAACAGTACCGTTATTATTGGACTTATTCCCAACTTACTGTTGGCAGATAGTGAGAGAACTGAGAAGGTTAATAATTATTTTTCTTCAAAGTATAATGTCGTAAAGTATGTTGAATCACTAATTTCAATATCGGATGGGTGGTTTATCACACCTTCAATAATAGATAATATGCCAAAAGAAAAATCTAGATTCTTTGAGACCGATTGTATGTTTTTGAATGAACGTAAGCTTTTTAAAGACTATGATTTCTCGATATTTGACGATCTAAAAGTGAAAGAGTTGGGATTATCAGCGGATGATGAAGAATTAAGTTTTATACCAGAACGCCCTGAATATAGTGCTAGATATGAAAAAATGCTCGAAGCTATGCAGCTAAAAGTTCCTGAAAAGTAAACGAGCATAACAAAGCATTTAAGAGCGATTCGCAAGGCTTGGCATTTTCGCTTCGCTCAAGTATAGCCAAGCGTCGCTCACACCTTAATGCGGCGTTATATTTTACTGGAGTTCATCATGCTAAACAGAATCGAAGAATGGATTGATTTAACGAACGAAAGGTTTTCTAGCCAACGAAAAATTTGTACGTTGTTTGCGCGTCAGTTCGCCGGCTTCTACTCCGAAGAATTTCTAGCTGACTCATATTTTGTGATCGTTGATAGTATCCCAAAGCCAGATTTCCCAGAATTACGTGAAGCGGGTTTAGGTGACTTTCTTGATATGGAAATTCAAGGTATTACATATAAGAACACTTATTATATTTTACCGACTTTCGCTCAGGACCTACGACTGCACTTTCACGAGTTGGTGCATGTTGCTCAATGGAAAACTCTTGGCGCTCCAGGCTTTTTGCAACGCTACATAGCCGAGGTTCAAAGTGTTGGCTATAAGGATGCTCCGCTGGAGAAATTAGCTTATGCATTTGATCATCACTTTTCTCAAGGTGGGCAAAAAGTTGATGTTCCAAGCTATGTAGAAAATAAAATATAACAAACTGTTTAAGAGTGATTCGCAACGCGTGGCATTTTCACTATGCGTTGGTTTTGGTGTTTAAGGTGGTATGCGGGAGCTTCGGTATTGCGTTGCTCACCCCTTAACAGGGCGTTGGTATGACTCCCACTGTCAAGTTAAACACACTGATCCTTGCTTAACTTTAAGCCATAATTTCTTAACTCGAATTAGAGAGAGTTAATGCATTAGGATGAAGCAAGTAATTTCGTCGGTTTTCTTGCTGGTATTCGTTGGTTACTCATTTTCATGAGCAGAGCAGACCTTACTTAACTCGACGTGGCACCTGTTTTCAGTCTATGTTCGTGGTTCAATGCTGCGTTAGCTGCATTGCCATCCTAACGCCGTCGGTGGTTGTGCCACACCCGATGCTTGACCCAATACATTAACTCTAATTCGTTCATTTTAAGCTGGTACTCTGGATAATCTTAATTTGGGATTTACCGGTGAGAGCACAACCTGTTTTGCGATTGCCCAGATATAAGCAATCATTTCACGGGCAATGGCGGTGACAACGAGGTTGTAATGCTTGCCTTTATTTATAAGCTTTTTATAACGTTTACAGAGCCTTAATTGTGCTTTCCATGCAATATCAATAAGTTGCTTTGGTAAGCCTTCTTGTCGTTTTTGTAACTCAGTCGATATGTTGGCTGCATGACGGTAACTGTGAGCACCTTCGACTAATAAGCGCCTTGCACGACCATTGCCACATTTAGTAATTGCGCCAATATGCCTTTTACCACCACTCGAGTGTTCACTCGGAACGAGCCCAAGATAACTCATGAGTTTTCGCGGATGGTCGAAGCGGGTTAAATCACCAAGCTCAGAGACAATACCAGCGGCCACGAGTAAGCGAACGCCGCGCATAGCTTGGATTGCTTTAACTACAGGGTAGTAACGCCATTGATAAACATGATGAGAGAGCTCATTGTCGAGTCGCTCCAATCGTGCAGTTCGCTCGTTTATGGTTTGAATAAACTCTTGTAAAACGATTTGTTGTGCAGGATGTGGCAATACCAGCTCTGTGAGCCAACGTAAGTGTTTGAGAGACCAGTTTGCTGTGCCAGCATAGTTAATGTTGTTGCGAAGAAGCATTGCTTTTAGCTGGTACTTTGCATCTTTTAAATCTTTCATCGCAACTTCTCGAGCACGAGATAAATCACGAATAGCTTCATCTTCCGGCTCAGGTACATAAATAGGGGTTAAGTCTTCAGACTTAAGTAATTTAGCTAGTTTAAGTGCATCACGTTTGTCAGTTTTTACACGCTCGCCAGGTTTTTTAGGAATGAGAGAAGGGGCAACCACATAGCAGCAATGACCAAGACTAGTGATTAACCGATAAATCCAGTAACCGCAGGGGCCAGCCTCATAAACGAAATGGAGCGTAGTGTTAGGGTATTTAGATTCAAATTGTCTGATAAGCTTTTTAATAGTGACTTTAGATGAATAAATACGACCGAAATGAATGGGTTGTGCACCTCGATTGTCTTCAATATAGGCAACTTCAATGAACTCTTTATGAGTATCTAAGCCAATGAAAAGTATGTTATGTTTAGTCATGCTAGCCTCTGCTATTTAGTTATTTGACAAACTAATTATGGCTCTGGCTTTAAGCTAACCCACGAAATGCGGAGGCTAGCACCGTGTGGGAGTCATTATGTCTATGTGCTCAGGGGAGTTTCCTATCTTGAACGAAAATTATAAGTATGCAGCCCATATGGTTTCTTGGGTAGAGAAGCTTGGTGTACCGGAAATTCCTTTGGCAAAAAGTGCATTTTCACAACTAAAAGGTTATTGGATTGAACATAAAAATCTTAACCTTGAGCAGTTAAAAGAGGATTTGTGGTCTTGGGTTGATAGTAACGATGGTTACAACATATCTGTCCCAGAAGTAGCAAAGATGAGAATTATTTTGTGCTTAGCTTATGAAGATAATCGCGAGTTAGAAGATGTTGGCTATTTTGAAGATTTATTAGTAAATCTTGGCATCTCACATGAAGATGCATACAAGCGCACATAACAAAGTGCTTAAAGGGCGGACACAAATAGCTTAGCTGTGCTTGTTCCTCATAAATTTTAGCCAACTAATTTTTGCCGTTTATTTGCGGCGTTATGTATCAAGGTGTGCCGATGAAATATTTCAAATTTAGTTGCGTAATTCTTGGTTTCTTAATCCTTGTAGGTCTATTTGCTCCCAGTATGGTTGATTGCCCACCTCTCAACCAAAACGACGAAGCAGAACTTGATATTGAGATATTACAAACTGCAATTTCACTTTATTATAAAGACAATAACCGTCTACCAGAACATCTTGGAAATTTAATTGACGGCACTATTATTTACATAAAACGATTACCTCAAGACCCTTGGGTAATTGAGTATCAATACAGCGTTGTGTCAGCAGATTCATTTTTGTTGTGGTCTAAAGGTTCTATTTTAAACAGTGATGTCTTAGTGTTATCAGCGTATAAGTATGAAGGTAATAGCTTCAAAAAAGTCGTTATCAACAAATCAGGTTTTGGTACATAACAAGCCAAGTCAACGGGACAATTTTAAGCTGGCTCCCGTCGCTTCGCTCCTAATTTTAGCCAGCTTAAAAGTAGCCCTGCTTGGGGCGTTAGGGTAGCAAATGAAAACTGGAGTATATTTAGCGTTACTATTTTTGACTTTTTCTTTGAATGCGAAAAACATCAGCACTCATACCGTAAGTAGAGACGATGGCACTAATGTATCTTATTACCTCCTTCGATCGCTCCCTCAGTCACAGAGTGATACGTTGCTGTTGATTCTTCAGGGATCTGATTGCAACAGCGTTCTAAAAATCGAAACAATATTTACAGATTATCAGAATGTTTGGCCAGAGGCAGACGTCCTCTTAATTGAAAAATACGGCATTGATAGCGCGCTGACCTATAGCGAAGATGCTGAACGTAAAGACTGTCCAGCACAATACATTCAAAACGACAGTCCGGATCAGCGTGTGGCTGACGTTATGAAAGTTTTAGACTTTATACGGAAAAAAAATAAATACTCTAATCTTGTTGTTCTAGGTGGTAGTGAAGGTGCAATTATAGCGAATTTAGTATCAGCGACAATTGACGGTATAACTGCAACAATCTCTTTCAATGGAGGGGGGAGAAAGTTCATTGATGATGTCACACACAATATTTCTGCGACCGCTGCAAATAGTATAGAAGCGGAAGCAAGTATCATTGGTTTTAAAGAGTTCTCAAATCACATTCTTAACAACAAACCAGATAAGCTCGAAGTAAGTGGACATGGTTACAAGTGGTGGCAACAGATGCTATCTATTGATCAATTTGACGTTCTAAAAAAGGTGAACACACCTTTGCTTATTCTTCAAGGGGGTGGAGATTTATCTGTATCACCCGACAAAGTCGATGAAATGATCACTAACCTTAGAGAGATTAAAAAGCAAAACATTGAATACCGAAGATATGAAGCGCTCGATCATGGGTTCGCGAATATTAATGGCGAAAGCATGCGCGAAAAGATAGTAAGCGATATAAATAATTGGTTAAAGAGCAAGCTTGTAAACCCAAACAAATCAGTGCAGCCGACCGCTAACGCGTCGACTGATTGAGGAGTTAGCACTATATGAGGTTACGATGAAAGTGGTAAGGCAAGTAGAGCCTAAAATTTATTATCAGGCAGAAGCATTTCATATTGCGGCAGACGTATTACATGAATCAGAGTTAATGAAATATCGCGGTGCGCCTTTTATAGTAAATGCTAGTTTCGCGCTTGAACTATATTTGAAATGTTTTGATGGAAAGACAGTTTTTAAAAAACCTTCTGTGTACTGTGAAGGGGTTGTTCAATACGAAAGAGTCATAGGCAACGTTAGCCAACAAGGTCATAACTTACAGAATTTGTTTGGTGGTTTACCTTGTGAGTACAAAGAGAAAATAGTGAGCAAGTTCGATGCTCTAGAGATGGGGTTATCTGCTGAAAGTTTCTTTGAAACAAACAGTAAACATTTCGTTTCATGGCGCTATGGTTTCGAAGGCAATAATGGTAGCTATGTAGCATCTGAAGTGTTGGCAATGCTTTCTGTGCTGCAAAGTGTTGGTCAAGAGTACTTATAGTGCTAACAAAAGGACTGAATAGTGATCCGCAACACTTGGCATTTTGGCTTCGCTCAAGTATAGCCAAGCGTTACTCATACCTTAATGCGGCGTTAGCCCATAGAAACCTTTAAGCGAAATTTGTCTAATACAGCCGACGACCTAAAACGTTTTTGTCCAAAAATAAGTTTATTTGACCGCCCGCTATTCGCTCTTTTCGGCGATTAATTAGTTACGGACGGTCAGATTTGGTTGAACTCATAACCTTAAACTGCCAGACCGTGTATGAGTTAGCGCACTGAGCCTGTGTCAGATCACTACGTCGATATACTCAAGTATTAAGCCAAATTAATGTAGTAGAGGCCGTAGCCCACGATAAATGCAGGCACTGCAGAGTAGATAGTGGCAAATAGCGCCGCCCTTGGTGCCAGAGCTATCGCTGGAAATAACGCATCGCCATCGTTAGCAACGGCATTGGCCGCCAGGGCACTAAATGGCACGACACCTTGCAGGTACAGCGTTGTAACAACAATTTGGGGTCCACAGCCTGGTAATAACCCGACAAGAATGGCCACCAGTGGTGCATACAGCGCATAGTCTTTAAACCAAACCGCGAGATCAAGGCCTAAATACGCGGTAGATAGCTCGTAAAGCAAAAAGCTTGCAACCACCCAAGCTGTCACAAAGTGCGTGTCCTGTAGCACTCTGGTGAGTTTTGACGGTGGGTCGCATTCACCTTCTTCACAGGTGATATCTTTATAGCTTACGCCTTTTGAATTAAGTGCCCACACGCAAACAGCGAAAAGACATAATGCAGCACCAAGCCAAGCGATTTCTGTATCAAAAGGTGCTAAATCGACGTTAAAAGCAATCGCGAGCGCAATTGCAAGGCTAGGCAGTAAGCATAGCTTCCACACCTTACGGCTTAAACTAAACGCACGGCTCGCGTGTAAGGTTTCTTCTTCGACTTCATTGATGGTCTGCGGGACACAAAAGTTGGGTTTATGAATTAAGTGCACACATAGCCCACTCACGATACCCACACCAACGCCCATCGCGATGATAGTGAGGCCTATCAGCGGCTCTTTGGCGAGCAGTAAAAACGCAGCGTCTCCCATCGTCGCAGTAAGCACAGCGACAACTGAAGCAAAGCTTGCTTGTTTTTTGGTAAATTGGGTGACCACGATAATCGCACCACCACAGCCAGGCAGTGCGCCCAATATTGACGCCATGGTTATTTCGAGAATAGGGGATTTGGTACTCAGATAACTGAGATTAAGCTGTGGAATTTTATCAACAAGAAAGTAGTACACGAGTAGAGTAGCGGCAACAAAGACGCTGACTTGAAAGAATGCATCGCTCAGCGCGCTGACCACAATTGGTCTCGCCGTTTCAAATGCTAAAAGTACAATAATAACGAGGGGTAAAATTAGCCGTTTGTTGAACAATAAACTCACCTTAGCGCCATGTGCTGGTTGAGAGTATCGAAGTAGAGATGAAAACATAAAGTGCAACCCGTGTATTGTCTAAGTTGCACTTTAATTTCATTTTAAATGAAAATCAATATCATTTACATTATTTTCTTTGGAACTCTGCGGTTGCTTTCCATTTCGGCCAAGCGTCTTGCTCAGAGACATCATAGCCAACTTTAAAGAACAGCTGTAGATCCTGTATCGCTCCGCTTAAATCCCACTCTTCACGGTAACGATCGCAAGGCTGATGATAACAACCGCGCAATACTAAGCCCATACGTTTACGGTAGGTTTCAGTCTCTTCGTCACGTGCTTCGGTTCCACCACCGGCGTACATGGCAGGCACACCCATGTTCGCAAATGCGAAGTGATCAGAGCGATAGTAACCACCAGCGGCAGGACGTGGATCCCCTGAAACGACGCGATCTTGCGCTTTTGCTGCAGTTTCTAGCATTTCATCGAGTTCTGATTTGCCAATACCAACTACGCTGATGTCTTTTACTTTACCCAATAAATTTAGGCTATCCATATTGATGTTAGCAACGGTTTTCTCTGCTGGAATAACAGGGTTTGCAGCATAAAATTTAGAGCCTAACAGACCTTGCTCTTCAGCCGTCACAGCCAAAAACGTAATTGAGCGGCTAGGGCGAGTAGGCAGTTTAGTAAAGGCTTCGGCTACCTCAATCATACCGCCTGTACCGCTGGCATTATCATGCGCACCGTTATAGATCTGGTCACCTTTACGGTTTGGATCGGTACCTAAATGATCCCAGTGAGCCGAGTAGATGATGTGCTCGTCAGACTTTTTGCTACCTGGCAGGGTGGCGATAAAGTTATACGAAGTCGATTTTTTGATGGTGTTTTTGACGGTAACTGATGCGCTTAGGTTGCCCATATCAACGTGGTATGCGCCAGCTGCTGCCTTTTTCTTTGCGGTGTCAAAATCAAGTCCAGCCTTTTGAAACAGCTCTTTAGCAACGTCTACCGTTACCCAACCTTCAACCGCGACGCGATCCATATTGTTATTTTCTTTTTGGAAGCCAAACTGTGGGCCACTCCAAGAATTTTCTACTACGCTCCACGGATAAGAAGCTGGCGCTGTTTCGTGAATAATGATCGCACCTGCTGCGCCTTGGCGTGAAGCTTCTTCGTACTTGTACGTCCAACGACCATAATAGGTCATAGCTTCACCGGTAAATTTACCCGAATCAGGATTAGCAAAACCTGGATCGTTTACTAGCATCACCACTGTCTTGCCTTTAACGTCTAGGCCTTCGTAGTCATTCCAGTCGTACTCTGGAGCATTTACGCCATAGCCAACAAAAACCAGCTCTGAATCTTTGATTGATTCGAGTTCACTGATACGGGCCGAGCCCATCACCATGTCTTTTTTATATTCGTAGTTTTTGCCACCGATAGTTAACGTCATATCAGGATCGGCTTCAAGCGAAACCAGCGGCACTTCTTGTAAGAAGCTGTTGCCATTGCCTGGCTGATAGCCAAGCGCTTTAAAATGTTTGGTTAAATAGGCAAGCGTTAGCTCTTCACCTTTTGTTGACGGAGCACGGCCGCCAAACTCATCAGAGGCAAGGGTTTTAATATGGGCTCTGAGTTGAGCATCATTAATACTATTGTATGCAGTATCGATGTCTTGGGGGCTATTGCTAGTGCTAACACAGCCCGCCAACACCGCCATAGATAGAGCGCTGAGCGTCAGTTTAAGTTTCATAATTGCCTTTCTTTTACTTGTTAGGAACCCATAAGTAGTAACATAAAATGCGTAAAAGTTCGAGCGGGACAAGACGGCTAGAGGAGATCGAAATGAATGAAAATCCGTAGTTGGAACAGAACACAGCACAATTTTTAATAATTACCTTAATTTTAGCATACGATTTAGCCTGTTACGCTCATTTACAATTGGCTTTTGCCAAGTATCAGGCGCTTCAGTAAAATAGTCGGCTAATTGCATGATAAGTATCTCAATCAAATGAAAAAGTTTACAGCGCCTGAGGCGTGGCAGGTCGCATGTTTACATGCTGAGCCATTTTCCCATTTAAATCAGCTTTTTGACTTAAAAAGCCAACAAGACTGGCCAAGCCCCCAGTGGTTGTCTTCGCACGTAAACAGCATTAGCTTGCAACAGTATGATACCCGCTTTGTGGCCGATGAAACGATAGATTTTGGCGATAAATACTATGAAGAGATTATCTTTGAAACCCATCAGGTACCGACGCGTAGTCAAAATTGGCACGATTTATTTGGCGCGTTGATTTGGTGTTTATTCCCTAAAACAAAAGCTTTGTTAAATGCCCTACATATCGAAGAAATAGCACAGTTTGGTTTAAAGCAGCGAAGTAAAAAGCGCAATGCGTTAACACTTTTTGATGAGTGTGGTTTGGTGTTGGCAATCGATGATGATAAATGGCGTGATGCCTTTAAATCACACCAATGGCAGAATGTATTTTACGATAATCGCTCAGAATGGCAGCAAAACCTAAAGCCTTTTGTATTTGGCCATGCAAACTACGAGATGCTAACCAATCCCTTTATTGGGCTAACGGGAAAACTGGTATGTATCAATGTTGATGCTGCATTTTGGCAACTTTCACTAAGCGAACAATATCGTTGCTTAGATGATAAATTGGTCGCACTGATCAATGATGGGCTGCTTGAAGACAATACCAAAATGTCACCCATTCCGCTGCTTGGGATCCCAAACTGGCATGAGCCACAAGATTTAGAATTTTATCAAAATACGGACTATTTCAGGCCGAAAAGAAGGAAATAGCATGATAGCTATCAATGGATTAAAAAAACGCTTCGCCTTGACTCGCGAACACAAAAAGAAAAAGAGTCAGACGGATCCTCGCGAGCGTGATGGCTTTTTTCACAGTGTAGAAGAGGTTAACCTGCACTGTGGACAAGGCGAAGTACTTGGATTGCTGGGCCCCAATGGGGCGGGAAAAACCACCACTTTGCGTATGCTCTCAACAGCGCTGACGCCGGATGCCGGTACTATCTTAGTGGATGGTCAGGATATTGTGAAAAAGCCTGTTGTTGCACGCAAAGCCATCGGTTTTTTATCAGGGTCAACTGGTTTATATGGACGTCTTACCGCCAAAGAAAATGTTGAATATTTTGCACGACTTCATGGTTTAAAAGGAAAAGCATTAAAAGCGAAATGCGATGAGCTATTTCAGCGCCTAGAGATGGAAACCTTTCTAGATAAAAGGGCTGAACACCTATCGACCGGTATGAAACAAAAGACCAATATTGCACGGGCGGTGGTACATAGCCCTAAAGTGGTGGTACTAGATGAGCCTACGACCGGCCTTGATATTATGACTACACAAACAGTTATCTCTTTTATTCGCGACCTCAAAGCGCGTGGTACACCCGTTATATTTTCTACCCACCACTTAGATGAAGTCGCGTTATTGTGCGATAGAGTGTCTGTTATTGATAAAGGGATCACCTGCTTTGATGGCAGCTTGGCTGATTTCAAAACGAAAGGGCAAAGTGAAGAGCTAAATCAGGCATTTTTGAACTTGTTGACGGGAGCACAGCATGTTTGAGGTATTTTTAAAAGAAATTAGAGAGCTGCTGCGCGACCGCAAAACACTATTCTTTGTGATTGCACTGCCGATGTTGGTATTTCCAGTGATTATGGCGTTAGTAGGCTTTATGGCATCACAAGCCGCTATGGAAGCGGAGCAAGAAGTTCATACGTATTACATCGCAAATGAAGCCTATGCTGAAAAGTTCTCTGAGCAGGTTTTTTATCATAAAAGTTTTAAGAAATATACTGGTGAGCTCAAGCTTGATAGTGTCGAAGCGCTGAGTGATGCGGTACGAAGTGGCGTGATCGATGTTGGGGTTTTTATTCCATCCGATCCGGTTGAAAATCTGGAGTCTGGCGTAAAAAGTGAATGGAAAATCGTGTTTAACGATGCGCAATCTATCAACTTTATTTACGACCGCTTGTCTAAACTTGCTAAGAAGTTTTCTGATGAACTCAGAGCGGCGAAGTTAACCTCACTGGGGTTGTCGCAAGCGGAGCAAGCGGCAGTGCTCCAACCCATATCGATTGCTAAAGTGGATACTGCTGACAAACGCGAAAATTTAGGCGAGAAGTTAGGTGCATTTATCCCTTATATGTTGATTCCGCTGGTATTGATGGGGGCAAGCTATCCAGCTATTGATTTAGGCGCTGGAGAGAAAGAGCGTGGCACCTTAGAGACGCTGCTATTAACACCAATCTCTCGCACAGAGCTGGTGCTAGGTAAGTTTTTAACTGTATTGAGCAGTTCGATATTCTGCGCGCTTATCACGGTCTCCAGCATGGCGCTGTGGATAGGGGTTGCCAGTAGCTTTGTCGAGCTAGACGTAATTAAAAACGCCTTCTCGTCGGTTGCATTATTAGACTTTGTGTTGATTTTTGCGTTGTTGCTCCCTGTTGCTGTGATGCTTTCATCGCTAACACTTGCCATTTCAATTTACGCCAGAACCTTTAAAGAAGCACAAAACTACATGGGACCACTCAGCATGGGGATCTTCATACCGATTGTTATGTCCTTAATGCCAAATATGGAACTAACCGCAAAAACCGCATTGATCCCAATTACCAATGTCGCATTAGCGATAAAAGAAATCATCAAAGGCACCGTTGATTATGGCTACGTTGCGTTAATTTTTGGTGCTTCTGCCGTTTTAGCGGCGGGGTTACTCGTGTGCTGCGTTAAATGGTTTAATAAAGAAACCGTATTGTTTAGGTAAAGTTTGAGCTAGGTGTGAGTCATTGAGAATTATGGCGTTTTTCTGTACGATAAACGCTCTATTCAGCGCTTAACTTTCTGTAATTTAGCCTGCTGTTTATTTGGATAGCTTGCGGAAGTCGTAGGTTTCAATTTTAGTCACTCAAGGAATGTAGGATGACATCAACCTCAGTACTTAAGTCAGTCAGTGAATCAGTAACTAACGGCATTGCCATTTTATTCTTGTTATCGTCGGTTTTTCACTTAGTCGGGTCAAGCTTTTTGGAAGCTCTGATCTACTTAGTGATTTCTTTGTTACTATTTTCATACCGTAATCGTTTAATGTTTGACCCTGCACAAAAGCAGTTTGTAATCACTAAACAACTATCGTTATTGAATATAAATATTCGGCGAATAGACGAGTGTGTGATACCGCTTTCAACAGTGACTGATGTATCTTCGGGTGGTAACAAGCAACTCAATTATATTGGTATAAGTTATCTTTCAGAAAGTGAAGAACCTGCGGTCTATTCATTTTCGTGTTTGCGGCAAGCTGATAAACTCACCGCGCTTTTGTCTGCATCAGATCTTGACCATAACGTTCAACCAACGGCAGGCGCGGATGCAAATAGAAGATCAGCTACGCGCTCAACTCCAACTAGCCTTGCAAGATTATTTCCTTTGTTTATGAATCGCAATCGCGATATTGAAGCGCGATTCTCTGTATTACGATGTGCACTACCGACGCCTAAGCATAAGCAGCATATTGCTTGGATGGTGGTAGGGGCTTTTGCTCTAATGACCTGCTTTATTCTTTACTCGTCACAAAATTACATAGCTGGTTTGGTATTTTTGGTGCTCACGTACTTGAGCTATTGGTTGACGTCTTTACTTATTAGTAATAAACACTATTTTGTCTATCACTCACCCTGTAACGAAATTAAGGTTGAGGAAGATAGCTTGTTTTTACCTGCGTTACTGTTTACAGATAAACAAGCACGAGAGGTAACAAAGGATGAAGTTAACGATATAAAGGTACACTGGAATACGTTTATAGTCAGCGACTTGGATATGTTAACCGCGTCGACTCGTCGTAATCACGTTGTTGATTTGGTCTTTGATACTGAGTATGGCGCGACGGTTTCACTCTCTGGCATGAGCGTAGAAGCCGAGCCACTTTTACTTGCGTTAACGCATTGGCAATATCCTTTGTCTATTGAGCGCACGGATAAAGCGGTGTTCCCAATGGTGAGGCACTTTCAATATGGCAGTCTAGTGTTTATTATCGGTATTATTGTCTGGGCAATGACCACATTTGTGATATAACACACTTGACAAAAGCGGCGATTCTACCTGAATATCGGTATGCTAGAGGCAATAGTGTTTTTAATTTATCGCTATCCAGAAATTATTGAACAACCCGTTTTATACCAGTTGTATTAAGTAAATGATCTATCTTGAAGCGGGGAAATAGCTTTAGTAGCACCGCTCTCGCGTCCTGCTACCGCTAAGGTACCTATCTCCATATAGGCAAGGCAAAAATTTTGCTATTTAGTTGTTCTAAATGAGAAATTTTTAACGAAGCTAATATGCTATTTCACCCTTCAAATTGATTAGAGAATTAATTCAATTGGTATTATACATCTTTTGGATTTTAATGATGAGCGCAAGCGCAGAGTCGTACGCGCAAAACAAACGTATTAACAAGCGTATTGATTTACTGCATAAGTTATTAAAAGAAGAGTAATTGGAAGAACTGAAGCCGCTAATTAAGCGGCTTCAACATTGTCGGTTTCAATGTTTTCAATTTCAACTACGTTAAGAACGGACTGTACATCTGACCAATGCAGCAATTCGATACGACCTTCTTGGTTTTCAACCAATGCCGTGCAGTTTTCTATCCAATCACCATCGTTGCAGTACACAATACCATCTACGACACGGATCTCCGGTTGGTGGATATGCCCGCAGATAATGCCGTCGACACCTTGTTTTCTCGCTTCATGAATTGCTGCATTCTCGAATGCAGCAATGGCCTCTCTGGCTTTATGCACACGCTTTTTCAGCCAAGATGCAAGCGACCAATAATGACCACCATATAAACGTCGTACGCGATTGGTCCAGCGATTTAAGAAGAGTAGAAAATCATAAGCGGCATCCCCAATAATACTGATCAATTTGTTGTATCTTGTTGCCGAGTCAAAATCATCACCGTGCAGTAATAAAAACCGCTTACCTGCGGAAGTAGTATGAATAAAGGTTTTATGTACTTCGACTTTAAAAAGCGTTTGCCCAACATAGTTTCTGAAGGTTTCGTCGTGATTACCCGGTATGTAGATAACGCGTGTACCAGATCCCGCTTTTTTTTGTATGCATTCTAATACCTGATAGTGGGATGGATCCCAAAAAAATTGGCGTTTCATTGACCATAGATCAACGATATCACCAACCAGATAGAGTACATCACATTCAGTTTTGTTGAGAAAATCTAGCAAGAACTTCGCTTTACAGTCCTTGTAGCCCAAGTGTACGTCTGAGATCCAAATACTCGGATAGTATGTTGTTTTCATGGCTTGGCTCTTTAGCGTAATAATGACAATGCTAAGAGGCAAAGATGACAGTGGCGGGGCAGTTAGGAGAAGCTAATATGACAAAAGAGCATACAGATGTATGCTCTTTTATTATGTAATTTTAAGTAGGCTTATTTGCTTTTAATTGCATTAACGATTGTTTCAACCGCAGATCCAATATCCAGCATCAGTTTTTCGCCCGTTTGACGATTTTTCAGCTCAACCTTATTTTCATCAAGGTTACGCTCACCAATCACTAGGGTGTATGGAATACCGATAAGTTCCATATCGTTAAACATAACGCCCGGACGCTCTTTACGGTCGTCAAATAACACATCAATTCCTGCATTTTGTAGATCTGCATAGAACTTTTCTGCGATCTCTGGAATACGGTGAGACTTATGCATATTCATTGGCACGATTGCCAACTCAAATGGCGCAATAGCAACAGGCCATTTGATACCGTAATCATCGTTATTTTGTTCGATTGCTGCGGCAACGATACGAGAAACGCCAATACCATAACAACCCATGGTTAATGTTTGGTTTTTCCCTTCTTCGCCAAGTACACCAGCTTTCATTGCTTCAGAGTACTTAGTACCAAGTTGGAACACGTGACCTACTTCGATACCACGTTTGATAAGGATTTTACCTTTACCACAAGGGCTTGGATCGCCTTCAACCACGTTACGGATATCTTCAACAGTATAAGCGCTTACGTCTCTGTCCCAGTTAATGCCACTGTAATGGACACCATCTTTGTTTGCACCAGCAACAAAATCAGCCATGATAGCTGCGCTACGATCGACAATAATAGGCATTGAAAGACCAACAGGTCCCAAAGACCCTGGCTTTGCACCAATAGCGTTAACAATGTCTTCTTCGCTCGCCATCTCAAGCGGTGAATCCACTTGTGCTAATTTCTCAGCTTTCAGCTCATTTAGGTCATGGTCGCCACGAACGATAAGCGCGACAAGACCACGTTTACCGTCTTCGTCTGGTGCGCCATACACGATGAGTGTTTTAACACCGCGGTGTGGTTTAACACCATGTTTTGCTTTTAGTTCAGCGATGGTGAAAGCTTCTGGTGTGTCAAACGTATTAAGTTCTTTACTTGGCGCAGGGCGAGTTTCATTTGGTGCAAGCGCTTCTGCCTTTTCAATGTTTGCAGCGTAGTCACTTTCATCACTGAATGCGATCGCATCTTCACCAGACTCTGCAAGTACATGGAACTCGTGGGATAGGTTACCGCCAATTGAACCACTGTCTGCAATAACTGGACGGTAGTCAACGCCTAAACGATCAAAAATGTTACAGTAAGCTTGGAACATTTTGTGGTACGTTTTTTCAAGACACTCATCAGTCATGTGGAATGAATAGGCGTCTTTCATGGTGAACTCACGTGCGCGCATCACACCAAAACGTGGACGAACTTCGTCACGTACTTTAGTACTGACTTGATACAGTGTGATTGGCAGTTGCTTATAGCTGTTGATTTCGCGTCGTACAAGATCAGTGATCACTTCTTCATGCGTTGGACCAAGTGCAAATGGACGGCCATGACGGTCATTAATACGAAGTAGTTCAGGACCAAACTGTTCCCAACGGCCTGACTCTTCCCATAGCTCTGCAGGCTGGATCACTGGCATTAGCAGCTCAATCGCTCCCGCTTTGTCCATTTCTTCACGGACAATTCTCTCTACTTTGCGGAAAACTTTTAGGCCTGATGGTAGCCAAGTATAAAGACCTGAAGCCAATTTACGGATCATACCCGCTCTAAGCATTAGCTGGTGGCTTACCACCTCTGCATCAGACGGCGTCTCTTTTTGAGTCGCCAATATATATTCACTCGTACGCATTCTTATTCCAGTATAAGTTACTTATTGTTCTCTTATTGGCGGCTATTCTAGCAGTGCAGTAGCCGCTTAAAAAGCTTTAATACCTAAACATCTTCATAATTTATAAGTTTATTGGCAAGCCGCTGAATTTGCTATTTTGCTAACGAAATTTCAGTGACATGGTTATGCTCACCATCTACTGTCCAGCGGATATTAAAATCATACAAACTCATACCATAGTCTTGCTGCGATGTGCGTTTCTTTTTATAAGCCGGGCGGGGGTCTTGCTTCAGTACATTGGTAATGAACTGTCGAAGTTCGGGATAGTTTTTCTGTTTTTCAATAAAAACAATAGCCTCGTCTGAAAAGCTAACAGACATTTGGGTTTCTGGCCGAGTATCAGCAAAGCCAGCTGTGGCATCCACCAAAGCATCTGAATAGCGAAGGTACGGCTTAATATCAATGATTGGTGTACCGTCCAATAAATCTACACCAGAGAGTAACAGATCAAGCTGGCCATTTTTATATTCTACGCCCTCGAGCTTTACCGCACTCATGCCAATCCCGTTGGGTCGAAAAGTCGCTCTAGTCGCAAACACGCCCTTGCGCTCATTACCACCGAGTCTTGGCGGGCGTACAAGCGCAGAGTAACCTTTATCAGCGGTTTCATGAAAGCGAAATAACAACCAGATATGCGTAAATTCTTCAATACCACGAACAAACTCTTCGCGGTTAAATTCGCCAACAAATCTAAGCTTAGCTTTTGCTTCAGGAACAAGCCTTGGTTGCCTTGGAATAGCGAACTTCTGTTTATAAGGAGATTGGATAAAGCCGATGGGCTCGATAGTGATTTGTTCCACTATGGTCTCTGTCTGAATTAAGATGAGCGAAGTTTACTATTGATCCTGACTTTCACAAAATCCTGTTCATAATTAGCTACTGTAATGTGATGTAATTTATTTATTCAGCTTTTTCGCATAACCTCGTACATAACGGAATTTTTGGTGGGAGTCGCAACATGAATCGGCACACTTTTTCGCCCCAAAATGGTTTATGTTCGAGTTTACGCACAGATAACGGACAAATTATTGGTACTAGAGCGTCCGAATATAAGCAATTGGTAGAAGAAATAAAACCAATCCAAGGCTTACGAGAAAAATTACAAGCATTTAATCGCCGAAAAGATGAGTATAGATAATGGAGTTCAATAGAAAGGTTGATCAAAGCTGTCAAGAAGCGCTCTGCAAATCATCCCCTCTAAAACCTATTTTGATCCGCGCGATATCGGAGCGTAGAGTGACGTTGCAAGCAATAATAAATGATTTAACTGAAGGGGTGGTAAGTCCTACGAAGATGGATGTACTTCTCAGTCAAGAAGCTGAAAAAGTATGCTTACAATTATTAAAAGAAGGCAACTTAAGCAAACGCGACGCGCTAGCGGCTAGTGAAAAAGTTATATTTTCTCTTGCAAGAAATCTATTGTGAAATTGCTATTAAAATTAAAGTTTGAATTAGTAATGTACTTTGATAGAAAAAGCTGACCGAATTACCTCCAAAATCTAGCCACTTTCAGAGTAATCCTTCAAAAAAGAATAGAACCCATTCTGGGTCCGTTGTTTGGCAGGTAAACTCTGTGTTATATTGAAGTTATCTAAATAATGAATGGATAGTTTTTGTATATGGAAAATTGGGTTAAATCGTTAGTCGCTAGTTCAATCGTACTGAGTTTCAGCAACTTTAGTATCGCAGCACAGAGCGAATCAAATTTGCATTTATCCACTATTGTTAATGCCACTCCACTTGAAAGAGAACCGCCTAGATATCCACGTAATGTTGCCTTAAAAGGTGGGGAAGGTTGGGTTATCCTTAGTTATGTAGTGAATGAAGATGGATCAGTCGCGTCGCCGATTGTAGAAGAATCCTCTGGTCAATCAGGATTCGAGCGCGCTGCACTCAAGGCAATCAAAGATTGGCAATATTCTCCAGCAACAAAAGATGGGAAGCCGATTAAGCAGTGTAAAAATAGTGTGATGTTCTCGTTTAATATGTCCGAAGCAACTGAGGCCGCTTCAAAAAGCTTCGTCAGAAGTTACCGCAAAATAAATGCTGTGCTTGAAGATGGGAACTTGTCAGAAGCGAATATCTTGATAGAAAAACTTGCCGATAAAGGACGCTGGAATCGTTATGAAGAAGCATATTTCAACTTATTAAAAGCGCGGTATTTTGTACTAACAAAAGAGCGTAAAGAGGAACTCGAAGCGCATAAAGGGATTATCTGGCACGGTAAAGATATCGTTAAATCAGAACTTTATGCCAGCGCGCTCGTCAATGCAATCAATCTCCAAGCACAACTACAAGAGTACAAAGGTGCTTTAAATAATTATAAGACGTTGATGGAAATGGAAGGACTGGAACCGTATAAATCGGCAGTGCAACCAATAGTCGATGGCATTAATACCTTAATCTCGGATAAAGATAAAATGCTTGTTATCGCAGCTGAGGTCAAACAGGATGATGTCTGGACACATGCGCTGGTTAGACCTAGCTTTTCGATTGCAGAAGTGAAGGGAAATCTTCACACCCTTGAAGTACGATGTGACAATCAGTTTTCACAATTTAAATTTGCTGAAAATATGCAGTGGAATATACCGAAAAGTTGGGGAGAGTGTAATGTCGTGGTTTTTGGTGAGCCGAATAGCTCCTTTAAACTGATAGAAGTTCAATCGTAGTCGAACTTCTAGGTATTAGACTTTTCAGTAGTTCAACGCTCAATTTATTTACTATCAGACAAGGTCTCTTCCAATAGCGATTCGGTTTGGATCGCTATTTCTTTCATCTTCACCGCATAAGCTTCTAGTTTTTTCTCCTCCTCGGTTTTCGCTTTAAACTGAGGAATTTGAATTGGATACCCAGCTTGGTCCATGGCAATAAAGCTGATAATACAGTGATTAGTTTCGACAAGTCGCTGCGTTTTTGGATCGCCACAGCGCACCTGAATAAAAATTTGCATACTGGTGTTCCCTGTATGAGCAATACGCGCGGAAACCTCAACAATCTGGCCGACGAGAATAGGACGGTGGAAACGCATGCCTGCTACCGAAACGGTAACGCAGTAGCTGCCACTCCAACCAGCAGCACAAGCATACCCGGCTTGATCAATCCATTTCATGACCATACCACCGTGTACTTTACCGCCAAAGTTAACGTCGGTGGGCTCAGCTAAAAATCGAAAGGTGACGGACTGTTGAGGCATAGACTCAGCTCTATTTTTAAAAATATACGCTAAGTATAGGAAAGAAAGGGGCATTTCGCCCCCGCAATTTAGGATTTATTGGTATTACATGTTTGGATAGTTCGGACCACCAGCACCTTCTGGTGTGACCCAGGTAATATTTTGGCTCGGATCTTTAATATCGCAGGTTTTGCAATGAATACAGTTTTGCGAATTGATGACAAACTGCTTCTCTCCTTGCTCGTTTTCGTTTACTTCATACACGCCTGCGGGGCAGTAGCGCTGTGCAGGCTCATCAAACTTAGCTAAATTCACTTTGATTGGTATATCAGAATCTTTTAACTGTAAATGACATGGTTGTACTTCTTCATGATTGGTATTCGATAAAAATACGGAAGAAAGTTTGTCAAAACTTAATTTACCATCCGGCTTTGGGTAACTTATAGTTTGCGATTCAGACGCAAGCTTAAGCTGTGCGTGATCCTGATGTTCGTCCTTAATAGTAAATGGTAGCGAACCTGAGAAAATGTTTTGGTCGATCATATTGTAGGCGCCACCCATAATACGACCTAACTTATGCATTGCTGGACCAAAGTTACGAGATTGATAAAGCTCATCATAAAGCCAACTTGCCTTAAACTTGTCGGCAAAGCTTACCAAGTCTGACGGAGCGCTTTCTTGGCCGAGTGCCTCAATGATGGCATCGGCTGCAAGCATACCGGACTTCATTGCTGTATGGTTGCCTTTAATTTTGGCAAAGTTGAGGGTACCTGCGTCACAGCCAATCAGTAATCCACCTGGGAAATGCATTTTAGGTAGGCTGTGAAAGCCACCCTTGGCGATTGCTCGAGCACCATAGGCAATGCGCTCACCACCTTCAAGTACACTCGCAAAGGTGTGGTGATGCTTCATACGCTGAAACTCATCAAATGGGCTTAGGTGTGGATTCGTGTAATTTAAGTCGATGATTAACCCGACCACGACTTGATTGTTCTCAGCATGATACATAAATGAGCCGCCATGGGTATCATTGTCGAGTGGCCAACCTGTGCCGTGTACAACAAGACCTTCTTTATGCTTGCTTGGGTCTACTTGCCAAATTTCCTTAAAGCCGATCCCATAGTGTTGAGGGGAAGCGCCTTTATCCAGTTTAAATTCAGCTATAAGTTGCTTACCTAAGTGGCCACGGCAACCTTCAGCAAATACGGTATATTTCGCTCTAAGCTCCATTCCAGGCATGTAGCTGTCTTTAGGCTGGCCATCTCTATCTAGGCCCATATCACCGGTAATAACACCTTTAACTTGTTGCTCTTCTATTATTAAAGAGTGGGCGCTAAAGCCTGGGAAAATTTCAACACCAAGTTGTTCTGCTTGTTCAGCGAGCCAACGGCAAACATTCCCCATTGAAACAATATAGTTGCCGTCATTTTTAAATGTTTTTGGTACCACTAGATGAGGCAGTTTGGTGGCATTGGTTTCGTTTTTGAATAAATAAATGTCGTCACCCGTCACTTTCGTTGTCACGGGAGCGCCTTTTGCAGCCCAATCAGGGATAAGTTCGTCTAGTGCTTTGGTTTCGAATACTGCACCAGACAAGATATGTGCACCTACTTCTGAGCCTTTTTCGACTACACAGATCATTAATTCTTGTTGTTTTTCTTGAGCCTGTTGAGCGAGTCGGATAGCGCAAGACAGGCCCGCAGGACCTGCACCAACTATCACAACATCAAACTCCATGGTTTCACGTTCGACCATTATTAACCTCACACTATTTGACGGTAGATTAACTAAAGAGAGGCTTTAGTTTGATTTTCGTTAAACTAAGGTTATTTGAGGTTGACGTTTACGTCAACAGGAAGTAGTCTGAAACCAATAAAATAATTTGTTGACGTAGACGTCAGCTTAGAGAATAACCAGATGATGGAGTAACCATGAAAGTACTTGTGCCAATCAAACGCGTGATTGATTACAACGTAAAGGCAAGAGTCAAACCTGACAACAGTGATGTTGATTTGAGCAACGTAAAAATGGCGATCAATCCATTTTGTGAAATTGCAGTAGAAGAGGCGGTTCGTTTAAAAGAAGCGGGCACTGCAACGGAAGTTATTGCCGTATCAATTGGCGATAAAGCTTGTCAAGAGCAGTTAAGAACGGCGCTTGCACTGGGTGCAGATAAAGCAGTTCACATTGAGACAGGCGCAAAGCTTGAATCTCTGCACATCGCAAAACTACTGGCTAAGGTAGTGGAACAAGAAAGTCCAGAGCTGGTGATTCTAGGTAAACAGTCTATCGATTCTGATAATAACCAAACAGGACAAATGCTAGCAGCGTTAACTAAGCGTGCTCAAGGCACTTTTGCCTCTAAAGTTGTGGTTGAAGGCGATAAAGTGCAAGTGACGCGTGAAGTTGATGGCGGTCTGCAAACGGTGTCGCTATCACTTCCAGCGGTCGTGACAACGGATTTGCGTTTGAATGAACCTCGTTATGCTTCACTGCCAAATATCATGAAAGCTAAGCGTAAACCACTAGATGTGATCGCAGCGGATTCGCTAGGTGTCAATTTAGCACCTCGTATTGAATTGGTGAAAGTTGAAGAGCCAGCTAAGCGCTCTGGTGGCGTGGTGGTTGAGAGCGTTGAAGAGTTAGTAAACAAGTTAAAAACAGAAGCAAAGGTGATCTCATGAGCGTATTAGTTATTGCTGAGCACGAAAATGGTGTATTGAAACCTGAAACCGCTAAGGTGGTTGCTGCTGCAACAAAAATCGCAAGCGACATTACCGTATTAATTGCAGGTCACAACATTGCTGAGGCTGCCAATCACTCTGCACAGATCGCTGGCGTACAAAAGGTGGTTGCTGTTGACGATGCTTCATTCGAACATCAATTGGCAGAAAACACATCTGAGCTAGTTGTTGAATTAGCAAGTGACTTTTCACACATTTTGTTTTCAGCGTCTACCACAGGTAAAAATATCGCGCCACGTGTCGCGGCGTTACTCGACAAATCACAGATCTCAGAAATTATCGATGTGATTGATGCAGACACCTTTAAGCGTCCAATTTATGCGGGTAATGCAATTGCGACTGTAAAATCATTAGACTCTCAAAAAGTTATCACTGTGCGTGCATCAGCATTTGATGCCGTAGAGACTCAAGCAGCATGTGACATTGAGGATCGCTCGCAAAGTATAGCCTCTCAAGTGAGTGAGTTTGTGAGCATTGAACAAACTGAATCTGAGCGCCCTGAATTAACTGCGGCACCGGTTGTTATTTCAGGCGGCCGTGGTATGCAAAACGGTGAAAATTTTGCCTTGCTAAATGGTATTGCTGACAAACTAGGGGCTGCAATTGGTGCATCGCGTGCTGCTGTTGACGCGGGCTTTGTGCCTAATGATATGCAAGTTGGCCAAACCGGTAAGATTGTGGCGCCTAACTTATATATTGCAGTTGGGATCAGCGGCGCTATTCAACACCTTGCAGGTATGAAAGATTCTAAGGTCATTGTTGCTATCAACAGAGATCCAGAGGCCCCGATTTTCCAAGTGGCTGATTATGGCCTTGTTGCGGATCTATTTGATGCGTTACCAGAGCTTGAACAGGCATTGTAACGCTTCTTTTTGTAGCTAGCCTACATCAAGAAAAATAATTCTGGTTGTTAAAGCCGTTGTACCTTTGGTCGCGGCTTTTTTCGTGTCTAGCTGGACGAGAAATGCTTACAGGTATAAATCACATTACAATAGCAGTATCTAACCTAAACATATCACTGAATTTTTACTGCGGCTTGTTAGGATTCGAGCTTTGGGTAACTTGGGACAAAGGGGCATATTTAACGCTTGGTGACGTATGGCTTTGCTTATCTTTAGGTGAGATATCTCCAAGCTCAGATTACAGTCATATAGCGTTCAATATTGCTGCCGAAGACTTTACAACTTTTTCTAAAACAGTATTGGAATACGGGGTTGGCGTATGGCAGCAAAATAGCAGCGAAGGAGACTCGCTCTATATTTATGACCCCGATCATCACAAACTCGAGATCCATAGTGGTAGTTTGCAAAGTCGGTTAAAAAGTTTGCAGCAGCAACCATATTCAGGCCTCACTTGGCACAAAGCGGTGTGATTCTATTTTCTAGAATGCTTGTATCTTTAATTGCGCATTTTACTTCTGGTTACTGAGCTCCATAATAAAACAAAACATGATGGAGCAAAGTAATGGCAATTCAACTAAATGGCAAAGCACATGACATCGGTGGTCTCTCAGTAAACCGCGTACTTCCACAGCGTGCGAAACGTATGGTAGGTCCATTTATCTTTTTTGATCAAATGGGACCCGGCAAATTCAGTATTGGTGATGGTATAGATGTCAGGCCGCATCCGCATATTGGGCTTGCAACCCTCACTTATTTGTTTGAAGGTAACTTGCTCCATCGAGATTCTCTTGGTAATCAACTTGAGATCCATCCAGGGGATGTGAATTGGATGGTGGCAGGGCGCGGTATTGTGCACTCGGAGAGAGAATCGTTTGAAACTAAAGCGCAACCACATGCTATTCATGGTTTGCAATGCTGGGTGGTGCTACCGGAAGAAAATGCTGAAGTTGAGCCCAGTTTCTCACATATAAACCGTTTTGATTTGCCGACTAGGCAACTAGAAGGGGTGATGGCTAGGGTCATTATCGGCAGTGCGTATGGTTTGCATTCTCCTGTCCCAACATTTTCACCTATGTTTTATGTTGATGTGATGGCAAAAGCTGGCGGACATATTGAAAGGCCTGATCAGACACAAGAAGTTGGTGTATATGTGATTTACGGCGAAGTGGTGGTGTCTAATAACTCATATTGTGCAGGCTCATTTGTATTGCTTGAAGACGACGACGCGCAATTACATTTCAATGAGAATAGCAGAGTGGTATTGCTCGGTGGAGAGGCGTTTAAAAAAGCCCCTTATATTGATTGGAACTTTGTTTCTTTTAGTAAATCCCGTATTGAACAAGCGAAGCAAGATTGGCGTGAGGGTAGGTTCGATATGATCCCCGGTGATAAATTGGAGCATATTCCTTTGCCTTAGGGTGATAAAAGTACACCCTAATAGAACACGCTCCCTTTTATCTATTAATAGTCGTAACTAATATGCTGGAAGAAGCGAACGTTGATATCTTGCTTTTCAATATTAACGGGAAGTTGTGCAACAAAGCGCTTAATCGCCGTTTCTACGTGATTCATAAAACGACCATAGCCCATGTCTTTTTTGTCTTTGTCATTGGCGACGATGACAAAGCGAATGGTATCCACTAGGTTTGCTTCGTTAAACAGCGAGTAAATTTGATTGTCACCGGAGCCGGTATCAAAACTCAGCTTTTGTAGTTCTCGGTTAGTATCAGACTTATCGATTTTGGCGCTTCTGACAATAGGTAAACGGCCATCGGCTACCATGGCTACCATATTGAGCTGTTTATCATTGCAAGAAGACAGAAATGCATCTTCCAGTGTGCGATAGAATTGTCCGTAGTCACCCGGGCGCATTTGGCTTTGGAACTCTGTTTTTATTGCTCGTGACACTGGAATGTTAAAGGTTGCATAGGTCATTTCGCTATATTCTTCTGGTAACGTGCAGTTTCTGGCTTGATAACGAGGGTAAAGCGCCCGTAACTTATAGCCATACGACTCTTTGTCACCTTTCGCTTTGGCAAAAAGGTCATAAGTTAAATGTTGGTGATCTCGCACTCTAAATTGAGGTTCTACCGGAGAAAAGCCTTCTTTAAGTGCATCAAGTACCTTTTTCACTTTGCTGTGAAAAGTCGCCGCATTGGCGCGTAATTCATTTCCCGTGGCTAAAAATAATAAGCGAATTTTACGTGCTTGGTATCCGTCATTGAGATAAGTCTGATGCGCTTCGTGGAACTTAGGGTTATAGAAAAACAAAATCTGCTTTTCCGTTTGCATGGTATAGGCTTCATCGTGGTAACGCACTACAGGTAATTTGTCGTTTGCGATGACATGCACATTATGCAATTCATATTCGTCGCAAAGCGCGAACAGCTGACGAGACAAACGCTCGTAACAGGCGCTACTGGAGTCAAAACATGCATAGAATGCATCATCTGGTTTAAACTCAGCAAGAATATAGTGATTGTTTCTAGCCTTAGTTGATATATAAACACGATTCAAATTCATTGAAGCCATTACTTTGTCCTTTCCTCGGTAGCGAGACTTAAGCGTTATTAGCGTTATAAACACTGAGATGGCGAAACTATAGGATGAAGTTGTGACGGAAATATTGCGCTAGAACAAAATTTGTCACAAAAAACTGATGAACATTTAACCAAATGAATAAATCCTGATACAGCGCAGATAATTGCTGTAAGTTCTGCTGAGTTTTTGTAATAATGCCGAGGTTAACTAAGAGCATAATTCAGAGGAAAGATTTCCTATGGCGGAAACTGAAAATCGCCCATCAAACTTTATTCGCAACATTATCGATGCGGATCTTGCCAGTGGCAAACATGCGTCTACGCACACACGTTTTCCACCTGAGCCAAATGGCTTTTTACATATTGGCCATGCTAAATCAATTTGCTTAAATTTTGGTATTGCCCAGGACTATCAAGGTAAGTGCAACTTACGTTTTGACGATACCAACCCAGAAAAAGAAGACATAAACTACGTTAAGTCGATCCAAGAAGACGTACAGTGGCTAGGTTTCGAATGGGATGGCGAAATTTGCTATTCATCAAACTACTTTGACAAGTTGTATAGTTATGCCGTAGAGCTAATTGAAAACGGTAAAGCGTATGTCTGTTTTTTATCTCCAGAGCAAGCGCGCGAGTATCGCGGTACGTTGACTGAGCCTGGCAAAAACAGCCCTTATCGTGATACTTCACCTGAAGAGAACTTAGCCTTATTCGAAAAAATGAGAAATGGCGAGTTTAAAGAAGGTGAATGTGTACTTCGCGCTAAGATTGACATGGCAAGCTCATTTATGGTGCTTCGCGACCCTATCATCTATCGTGTACGTTTTGCACACCATCATCAAACTGGTGATAAGTGGTGCATCTATCCGATGTATGACTTTACGCACTGTATTTCCGATGCGCTTGAAGGGATCACACATTCACTTTGTACATTAGAATTCCAAGATAACCGCCGTTTGTACGACTGGGTGCTAGATAACATCAGCATCGAGTGTCATCCACAGCAAATCGAGTTTTCTCGTTTAAATCTTGAATACACGGTAATGTCAAAGCGTAAGCTTAATGACTTGGTTGTTAATAACCATGTTGAAGGGTGGGATGACCCGCGCATGCCGACAATTGCAGGGCTTCGTCGTCGTGGTTATACACCAGCTGCAATTCGCGAATTTTGTAAGCGCATTGGCGTAACCAAAATGGACAACATGGTTGAAATGGGCATGCTAGAAGCGTGTATCCGTGACGACTTAAACGAAAATGCACCACGCGCCATGGCGGTACTTGACCCGGTTAAGCTAATCATTGAAAACTTTGATGCAGATAAAGTTGAAATGCTACAAGCGCCTAATCACCCAACTTTAGACATGGGCGAGCGTGAGCTACCGTTTACGCGCGAAGTCTACATTGAACAAGAAGATTTCCGTGTAGAAGCGAATAAAAAGTTCAAGCGTTTGGTGCTAGGTAAAGAAGTGCGTCTTCGTAATGCCTATGTGATTAAAGCTGAGCGCATTGAAGAAGACGAAAACGGTAATATTACGACAATCTACTGTAGTTACGACCCTGATACTTTGGGTAAAAACCCAGAAGATGGTCGCAAGGTGAAAGGCGTAATTCACTGGGTATCTGCTTCACATTGTATTGAAGCGCCAGTGCGTCAGTATGACCGCCTATTTACGGTACCAAACCCTGCGGCTGCTGAAGATTTCACGGAAGTATTAAACCCAGACTCTTTGGTAACCATTGCAAATGCAAAACTTGAGCCTGCGCTTGCAAACGCTAAGCCTGAACAAGGTTATCAGTTTGAGCGTTTAGGTTACTTCTGTCGGGATAACAAGTCAGAAGCGCTAATGTTTAACCAAACTGTTGGTCTACGTGATTCGTGGGCTAAGATAGAACAGCAAGGTTAACACTCAATGAGGTCGGCTTATGTCGACCTTTTTTATTGCTTTTTCTGCGTAAAATTATGTCTGAAAAATCCATCCAACACTTCTATATCAACGAACAGCAGTCCATCTACTTACTGTCTCATCATGATGCAAAAAAGCACCGTCAATGGCTGAATATCTGTAAAAAACAATTGAGCCAACTTGGCTATAAACATGTTGAGGTAATTGGCTCTGGTGCATTTGGTTTCGTATTTGCTGGTACAAGTGATATGGGTAAAGACTGGGTGTTTAAATTTTCTCGGATCACGCTTGCCCAAAGTGTGCGTGATAGGCTTGAAGATGAAGGCTATATGTTGTCGCAAATTGACAACCCGATGGTGCCAAACTTCTATGCCTTCGAGCGAGTAAAAAAGCAAGGCATTTTGATGATGGAGCGTGCCCCAGGTGAAGATTTAGAAAAGATCTCACTCAAAAAGGGCCGTTTTAAAGCGCATGAGTTGGTAAGCCTCGCGTTAAAACTCAGAAATGTATTGGTTGATTTGCGCGAGCGTCGCAACGGTATGTCTCCGCAGCCCATAGTTCATGGAGATATTAAGCCATCTAATATCGTTTGGGATGAAGCTTCCGATGGTTTCTCTTTGGTTGATTGGGGAAGCTCAGTCTATGCTCAGGTGGACGTACATGGCGAGCCTATCGCTAGCAATATCATGGATTTAATGTCATCTGATGTAAGTACGACCAACGCTCGGATGGGAGATGTGTATTTTATTGGTGATGAACAAATGTCGGGTGCACAATCTTCTCCTCGTTTTGATGAGCAAGGCGTTGCATCGACGATTTATGCACTGGCTAGCGCACAATCATGTCGCTTTGGTGCTCAGGTCATCCCTGCTAGCGCTTTGGGGCTGCCAAAAGTATTTGCGCAAGTGCTAGATGGCATGCTTAGCAAAGACAAAGCAACGAGAGATAGCGCAGGGGATTACTTTGTTCGTAATATGCCTGCAATGGCAAAAATGTATTTACCTGATTTAACGCTGTCAGAGAAAAAATCCCGCATTCCTTTTTGGACCTATGAAACCTCAGTTAAGCCTGAAACGGTCGTCTACAGCTCACGCAAGCAGTTTTTGCGTCGTGCTGATGATAAACACAATCTAAGAGACGTAAACGACGCGCAATTAGATAGATATTATAAAGAGTTTTTGTTCGATACCGGCGATACTGAGAAAGCCTTTTTGGCCTCAATTAGCAGACTGGCAAAATACCCAGTGGTTGGTGGTCTCAGTTTTCACTGGAAAGACGTGCAGTTATTTGTTGAGTCGAGTCTTATTTTACATGACGAAACATTGAGTCTTGCATTTAAAGACGCGTTAAACGCTACCGTAATGCTCGCGCAGGGAATAAAACAAAAAGGTTTGTTTAAATGTTGTTTGTTCGACGCGCGACAAACTATTCAATTGACTCGTGACGGCACTGGTGCATTCCAATTTGACCATCTGCCAGAACTAGAGTTTAGCATTAGCGATATTTCGAGCAATGAAATTACACGCCCGCATTCATACTTTGAAGACGGTAAAGATCCAGACGAGCAACTGCAGCTGCCAAGACAGATAATTCAATGCGTGTTCGAGTTAAACCAGATCCATCATACAGGTTGCATCATTTTTGAATCGTTGCAAGATAGGATGAAAATTCATTATTACTATCGGCTACTTGATGCTAATAAAGAGGCGCAATTTAAGGCGCTACTGACTCGGATCATGCAATATGCGGTTAGTATTCAAGATTATGGCGTAGCAGGGTTTATGAAGCTGCCCTATAAAAATACACGTGAGTTTGCTCTATGCGATCGTCAGCCTGACTTTTTCTTTCCCAAAAACCCCAAAACATTTGTTGTTAACACTTAGGTGCTACTTAGGTGTTAGTACCACTTCTGGCCAGTCATTAACTACTAATTCTTTACACTAATTATAGTGAAAGCAGGAGTGGTAAACATGACAACACAATTTCAAATTAACGCGATTGATTACAAACAATTTAAGCATTTATTTTCTTTAAGTGATGAAGAACTAGCGGCATTACATGCCAAGAAGCTCATGGTTGACGCTAAACCCGGCTATCCTTGTCGTGTTTCCCTACAAGAAGCCGAGATTGGGGAGGTGGTGTTGTTATTACAATATCAGCACCATACTACTTTATCGCCATATCGCTCTTCTGGGCCTATCTTTGTGAGGGAAAATGCAGTACTGGCAGAGCCTAAAGTAAATGAAGTGCCAGAAATCTTGCAAACCAGATCACTGTCCATCAGGGCCTACGACAGTTTGGGTGTAATGATTGAGGCGCAAATCGTAAAAGGAATGGAAGTTAAAGACTGCCTCCATACCATATTGGATGACCATAAAATCGAATATGTGCATATTCACAATGCAAGCCCCGGTTGCTTTAATTGCATAGCGCGCAGAGTATAGGAAAAAGAAGGTGGATCTGCCCAGGCTAAAACCAATCTGTTGAGCCTTTCAGAGTTGATGGTGTCAAGTTGAGGCTCTTACTGATTTATGAAATAGTGACTATACCAATTCAAATGGTTATAACCTAGCTGACGAAAGAAAGTGATGAGCAATCAACTCGCTTGCGATAGCAATGCTATTCGTAAGTCTATAGAAGTGCTGTACAAGCAAGAAAGCCGGAAAATTTATGCCACACTGATCCGCCTTCTAGGTGACTTTGAGTTAGCAGAAGAAGCATTGCAAGACGCGTTTAATATGGCGTTAAAACACTGGCCTACTCAAGGCATGCCAGAAAACCCAGTCCCTTGGCTGATTTCTACTGGTCGTTTTAAAGCCATTGATGCAATACGCAAACAGCAACGTCAAAGAGAAAAGCTAGAAGTTGCTACTGAAGTGGATGAGCTTTCTGATATCGCAGGTCAAGCCCAAGAGCAAAACGCCAATGTAATTGAAGACGACCAACTGCGGTTAATTTTTACTTGTTGCCATCCAGCGATTGATCCTAAAGTACAAGTTGCGCTTACTCTGCGGGAGGTCTGTGGACTAACAACAGAGGAAATTGCCAGTGCATTTTTGGTGTCTAACACAACAATGGCACAACGAATTGTGCGCGGCAAAGCGAAGATCCGTGATGCCCGTATTCCGTTCGAGCTGCCAGACGACACTGACTTTAACAACCGACTTGATGCGGTGCTCACGGTTATCTATCTGGTCTTTAATGAAGGGTATTCTGCAACACAAGGCGAACTTGCAATACGCAGTGAACTGACTTCGGAGGCCATCCGCTTAACTCGTTTACTTTATTCTCTAACGCCAGATCCAGAAGTGGCGGGGCTACTCGCCTTGATGCTCTTGAATGATGCTAGAAAGGCGGCGCGCACCAATGCTAGCGGTGACATCATTTTACTGGAAGATCAAGACCGAAGCCTTTGGAGTAAAGGTATGATTGCAGAAGGTACGCAGTTGATCGCTGAAATAATGCGCGCCGGTGAATATGGCTTTTACACCATTCAGGCGGCTATCTCTGCGACTCATGCTGTGGCGACAACCGCAGAGGCGACAGATTGGTCACAGATTGTTGAATTATACGCTCAGCTACACCAAGTGAGCCCGTCTCCTGTTATCGAGCTCAACCAAGCGGTTGCAATCGCTATGAAAGAGGGACCAGATGCGGGTATTACCGTGATAGAGCGGCTATTTGAGCACAAAGAAATGCAAAGGTATCACTTGGCTCATGCGGCTTATGGCGAACTATTATCTCGTGCTGGCAGAACGGCTAGTGCGATTAATGCATTTAAAACGGCTCTCAATTTAACAACGCAATTACCAGAGCAAAGGGTTCTCAAACAAAAGCTTCTCAAGCTCGGTGAAAATTAATTAAGAAAATTCTCCTTACTTTGTCGATCTCTAGAGAGTGCATTCGACTAGAGTGTATAGAGCACTTTATTTATCAAAACCGCAGGTAATCTTTGGTTATTCAGCTCTATTTATGAAAGATATCAGGAGAATTGACGATGAAAGTAATGGTGATTGTAAAAGCAAGTGAAGGGTCTGAAGCAGGGGGGCTACCAACCGCGGAATTAATGGCTGCGATGGGAGAATTCAATAATGCATTAGTTGATGCTGGAATAATGACTTCTGGTGACGGTTTGAAGCCGAGTAAAGAGGGAGTTCGCGTTCGTTTTAAAGGCGAAGAGCGCATTGTAACTAAAGGGCCTTTTGCAGAGACTAATGAGTTAATTGCAGGTTATTGGGTATGGGAAGTAACATCAATGGAAGAGGCGCTAGAATGGGTTAAGCGCTGCCCTAATCCTATGAATGAGGAATCTGATATTGAAGTTAGACCGTTTTATGAAATGGCTGATTTTGCAGGTATCGACCCCTGCGGCGAAATCCTAGAAGACGAAGAACAATTAAGACAAAAGATTGCGATGCAAACCGCGCATGTTTGCAATTATTTATTCTTTGCAGGGCGTACCGAAGAGGCACTTGAATACTATCAACAGCATCTATGTGCCAAAGTCGGTCTGCTTATGCGTTTTAACGAAAGTCCAGATCCTATTCCTGATGGTGCGATACCAGAAAACTTCTCAGATAAAGTAATGCACTGTGAGTTTAGTATTGGCGATATGAATATTTTTGCATCTGACGGCTGTGGTGGTGATGCACCGTTTGCAGGATTTAGTCTGTCTATAACAATTGATTCTGAACAAGAAGCTCACCGAGCATTTAATGCGCTAGCCGATGGTGGTACGGTCAAAATGCCATTACAAGAAACATTTTGGTCCCCCCTGTATGGTCAGGTCGTTGATAAATTCGGTGTGGCGTGGATGGTGATGTTACCCAGTAACGCTGCTAATTAACCTTGATCACGAAATAGCTAAGTTAAAAGCGAGCAGCATAAGACGCTAGCTATTCAGATACCAATTAATAAGGAGCTGGACATACTATGAAATATGTAGCTTTGGTTTATTACGATGAACAATCAATGGAAAAGCTCTCACAAGATGAATGGGACGCACTGAATCGTGAATGCATCGCGTGTGGAGAATCATTAAAAGAGCGCAAGCAGATGATAGGCGGTAACGCCTTACTCTCAACTCAAAGTGCGACAACACTACGGATACGAGCGGGTAAAGTCGATATTACCGATGGTCCATTCGCAGAGACTAAAGAGCAGCTTGCGGGCTTTTATTTACTTGATGTTAAAGATCTAAATGAGGCCATCCAAGCGGCTAGCAAAATTCCGCCAGCGCGTTATGGCAGCATTGAAATTCGGCCTGTTCGCGAGTTGCAAGACGAGAATAATGTCAGCTATGAAGCACAAAGACGAGGATAATAGAGAGGTCAAAAATGAGTTATATCGATGGTTTTTTATGTGCTGTACCCACCAATAAACGTGAAGAATATCAAGCGCACGCCAGTAAAGCGGCAAAAGTGTTTAAAAAATTTGGAGCAGAGCGCGTTGTCGAGGCCTGGGGGGATGATGTTCCTGATGGAACGCTTACCTCTTTTCCACTGGCTGTAAAGTGTAAGCCTGATGAAACTGTGGTGTTTTCCTGGATCACTTGGCCTTCAAAAGAAGTCCGTGATGCTGGAATGGCAGAAGTATTTAAAGATCCTATTTGCGATCAAGAAGCTAATCCAATGCCGTTTGATGGCAAAAGGCTTATCTATGGTGGCTTTAGGACAATTGTGGAATGCTGAGCTACTCTACAAAAAAGCCAGCAACTTGTGCTGGCTTAATAATGCTTAAATAGGCGAAAAGGGTAGGTTAATTACCATTTTCCTCAGCGTACTTTTTGCACGCTTCTTTATCTTCACACTCACCATAAAGGTATAGTGAATGGTTAGTCAGTTTGATACCATTGCTGCTAGCAATTTCTTCTTGGCGTGTTTCAATAACGTCATCCTCGAATTCGACAACTTTGCCGCATTTCAAACATACCAAGTGATCATGGTGAGTGCTGCCAGACAGCTCGAAAACAGATTTACCGCCTTCAAAGTGGTGACGTGTTACAATACCAGCATCATCAAATTGGTTTAGTACGCGATATACCGTAGCTAGGCCAATTTCTTCACCTTTGTCTAATAAGATCTTGTACACATCTTCTGCGCTGATGTGCTGATTATCAGGAGACTGAAGGATCTCTAAAATTTTGATGCGTGGAAGCGTTACTTTTAAACCAGCCTTTTTAAGCTCTAAGTTGTGATCAGTCATTAAATCTGTCTCAATCTGTTAGTTATAATTTGTCTTAGGTCAATATTCACGACGCTATACCTAAGAATAACTTGCTCGGGCAGCAAGTGCAAAGCAAATGGAATTAATCTTCCAGCTCGCTTAAGCACATTTCATCATATACTTGTGCACACCATTGTTTAACACGTTGCTCTGTTAGTTCAGGCTGACGGTCTTCATCAATACCAAGACCAACAAACTTACCGTCTTCAACGACAGCTTTTGACGCTTCAAAATCATAACCATCGGTAGACCAATGACCAACCACAATTGCTCCGCGCTCGGTAACTATGTCATTAACCATGCCCATCGCGTCAAGGAAATACTCTGCGTAATCTTCCTGATCGCCACAGCCAAAAATTGCAACTAACTTACCTTCGAAATCGACTTCTTCAAGCTCAGGGAAAAAATCATCCCAATCACACTGTGCTTCGCCGTAATACCAAGTTGGAATACCGAATAGTAGTAAATCAAATTCGGCAATCTCTTCCTTACTGCTTTTAGCAATATCTTTTACGTCTACGAGCTTTTTACCCAGCTCTTTTTGAATCATTTTAGCAACGTGTTCTGTGTTACCAGTATCACTGCCGAAAAAAATACCTACGCTTGCCATTAATTGCTTACCTTCTATCTATTAACCGCTAACTTTTCTTGTAAGATGGTCTCGATGAGTGCACTTCGACTAATGTTTTGCGACTCTGCCATATCACTTAGCGCTTGATACAACTCTGATGAAACCTTAAATTCTACTCTTTTCAGGCCACGAGCACGATCTCTTTTGATTTGATTGCGCTTGTTAACCTTTAACTGCACTTCTCGTGGCAGTGGATTTGTCTTGGGACGTCCGGGACGTTTTTCATTTTCAAATAGGTCGATAGTGGTTCTATCTGTTTCAGCCTTGGCCATTATCCAACACCTGCGCCTTGCCAAAACACCTGGATCAAGCCTTTAGCAATAAATCCAGAACAGCCTAGAAATAACACTAGCCATACGATGTAGCGTCCGAACTTTGGTACATCACCTTTTTTCAGTACGTCCTGAATAGCCATACCGATGAAAAAGAATATACCAGCTAGTGCAAACCATAGCCCTAGCGTTTCAAATTCATTTATAAATTGACTGACCATCTGAGCTCTACTCAATACTTAAACGGCGGCTACTATATCACAACCTAAATGCATAAATTAAGTTTATAACGGTAATTCGATTCGTTTTATTGAAGAAAATCAATAATTGAGCGATTTACTGCTTCAGGTTTTTCTGCGTGTAGCCAATGGCCTGCACCTTGAATTATTTTTGCTCGCGCATTTGGAAAAGAGCGAGCTATTGCATCCCTATGCTCAGGCAGGATGTAGTCAGAATTATTCCCTTTAATAAACAAAGTATCGCACAAACAGGAATGAGTTTCATTAATGTTTGATGTAATTGTATCGTATTTTTCAGTAATTACGTCTAAATTAAAACGCCAAGCAAGTTTGCCTTGTTCATTTTTTGCTAAACTTTTGAGCAAAAACTGACGCACGCCGACTGTTTCAATATACTGCGACATGATGGCATCTGCTTCACTACGACTGGATACATCACTTTCTTGTACTTCGTTCAGCGCAGTAATTATTGCATCATGCCTAGAGTGATAATCAACAGGTGCAATATCTAATACGACAAGTTTGTTGACGCTTTCAGGGAATAATTGGGCAAATTGCATTACCACTTTACCACCCATCGAATGGCCAACGAGGTTTACTTTATCCAGCTCTAACTCTTCCATTAGCGCCTTGACGTCATTTGCCATTATTGGATAGGACATTTGCCCATCATGAAAAGAGCGACCGTGATTTCTCAAATCGACATTAATCACATTGAAATGTTCGGCAAGTGCTTTTGCCACCACATTTACATTTTCCAAAGAACCAAATAGTCCGTGCATAACAAATACACTAGGTTTGGCTTGGTCGCCAATTTGTTGATAGTTTAACTGCATAAATCCTCCAAATTTGGCGCTAATTGTGACATCGAAGAGTAAAAATGCAAAGCCATAGAGTAATAAGTTAAATTTGGATATACTAAGTGGCAATTGAAATGAGTTGCTCCTAATTAGCATAGATGACAGGAAACGCATGAAAAAGATAGAAATAGATGACGAGCTATATCAATACATTGCAAGTAACACACAAAGTATTGGAGAAAGTGCTTCTGAGATTTTGCGTCGTTTATTAAAACTTACTCCTGGGACAGAATCTAAACCCGTCGTACAGCAGGAAGAAAAACAAGTACAAGAATTGGCCGCTGAGTCGCAAACAAAAACACCAAACCAAACGGTAAAGCCAGCAGCGAATGTCTTTAATATTCTTAATAAAGAAGAGCTCGCAATGCAAAAGGGCGTAGTCGGGCGCTTTTTGTTTATCCTATCCGCGCTCCATCGTACACATAAATCCGAATTTAATAATGTGCTTGAAATTAAGGGTCGCGATAGAATTTATTTTGCTACGAGTAAAAATGCACTACTCGAAAGTGGCAGCAGTATGAACCCGAAAAATATCGCAGACAGCGAATATTGGGTGATGACAAATTCAAATACGACTAGAAAGAAAATGATGCTTCATGAAGTAGCTAAGGTGTTAGGTTACACAGATGAAGCTGCCGAGAAAATTAGAGACTACCTATAAGTAAGGAAATCTTATGGCGATCCATCCACAAGCTGGCAACAAGGTATCGAAAGAATTATTGGTAAATGTACCAAAATTGGTTTCATCGTACTATTTAAATGAGCCTGATTTAGAAGCACATCCAGAGCATTGTGTCGCCTTTGGCACAAGTGGTCACCGAGGTTGCTCACTTAATTTTAAGTTTAATGAGTCGCATATTCTGGCCATCACTCAAGCGATTTGTGACTACCGTAAAAACAATAATATTTACGGTCCGCTTTTTCTTGGTAAAGACACTCATGCGTTGTCGGAGGCCGCTTTTAACTCGGCTATTGAGGTTTTGGTTGCCAACGAAGTGCAAGTTATCACACAACAAAATGATGACTACACTCCAACCCCAGTGATCAGTCATGCGATTGTCTCGCACAATTTAACCAATCCACACGAACTTGCAGATGGTATTGTGGTGACGCCATCACATAACCCGCCAGAAGATGGCGGGTTCAAATATAACCCACCAAATGGTGGACCTGCCGATACTGATGTTACCAAGTGGATTGAAGATAGAGCTAATCAGCTACTACTTGAAGATTTGGTTGAAGTTGAGTTATTCCCGTTTGCAAAAGCGAGAAGATCTGGATTTATCAAGTATGAAGATCTGATCACGCCATATGTCGAAGACTTGGGTAATATAATTGATATGGAAGCTATTGCTCGAGCCGGAGTTAATATTGGTGTGGATCCTCTTGGTGGTTCAGGTGTTAATTTCTGGCCGGTGATCGCCAAACACTATGACTTGAAGCTCACGGTTGTAAATGACGTTGTAGACCCGAGTTTTTCTTTTATGCCACTAGATAAAGACGGCAAGGTGCGGATGGATTGTTCATCGCCTTTTGCGATGGCTAATTTGATAGCACTAAAAGACGACTACGATATCGGTATTGGTAATGACCCAGACTTCGACAGACATGGCATTGTCACGCCTGATGGCCTGATGAATCCTAATCACTTTTTAGCGGTTGCAATTGATTACCTCATTAAACACCGAGGCTGGAAGAGCTCAGTAAAAATCGGTAAAACTTTGGTATCTAGTGCCATGATTGACAAAGTGTGTGGCGCAAATGGTCGAGAAGTTTACGAAGTGCCAGTTGGCTTTAAATGGTTTGTAGACGGTTTAGCGGCTGGAGAACTCGCGTTTGGTGGTGAAGAGAGTGCTGGCGCTGCGTTTTTAAGAAAAGATGGCACTACATGGTGTACAGATAAAGACGGTTTTATCATGGGGTTACTTGCCGCTGAAATCCAAGCTGTTACCGGTAAATCGCCATCTCAGCATTATCGCGCTTTTGAACAAGCATTTGGCGCACCTGTATACAAACGTATCGATGCACCCGCAAGTACTGAGCAAAAAGCAAAGCTCAAGGCATTGAGTGCGGACAACATTAAGGCGGACACCCTAGCAGGTGATAAAATTACTCAGATATTAACCAATGCCCCTGGTAACGGCGCGGCTATCGGTGGCCTTAAAGTCGTTACCGAAAACGGTTGGTTTGCGGCGCGTCCATCGGGCACTGAAGATATCTACAAAATTTATCTTGAATCATTTAAAGGTGAAGCGCATTTAGCTGAACTTGAACATGAGGCAAAGACATTGGTTGACTCAGTGATTAGTTAACAAAAAGCTTCTACAAGCCATACTCCTCGTATGGCTTTTTTGTATCCCAATGCGGATTATTCAACAATATCAATTTGGAATTATGACGTACTTAGCAGAATTAAAACAAAGCGGTGACTTTCTTACTATCACAAGAAATAACGAATTTACACTTGAACCCGTGAACTTCACTTTAGACAACGGTACCTTGGTGGAAGTCCATGATACTGGTGTGATCCAGTTTACGCCCGCAGGTGAAACAACGAAAGATATTGTGCTATCGAGCGCTGTGCACGGTAATGAAACCGCACCAATTGAAATATGTGACGAGCTTATCCAACATATTATTACTGGTAAACTGGCGTTGGCACAACGGGTGTTGTTTATTTTTGGCAACCCGAAATCCATTAATATTGGCAAGCGTTTTGTCGATGAAAATCTAAACCGCCTATTTAACGGTGCACATAATCAAGAAACAGATAATCCTGAAAAGGTCAGAGCTCAAAAGCTAGAAGGTTATGTTAGGGCTTTCTTTGAACAAGATGACGGTGAGCGCTATCGTTGTCATTACGACCTTCACACTGCTATTCGGGGATCTAAAAACGAGAAGTTTGCAGTCTATCCATTTTTACATGGTAAGCCATGGAAGAAATCGCAGCTGCAATTTTTATTGTCATGCGGTGTCAATACCGTATTAATGATGCGCTCGGCTGCGACGACATTTAGTTACTTTTCTTCTTACCAGTTTGGGGCCGACGCTTTTACTATCGAACTTGGACAGGTTAAGCCGTTTGGTGAAAATAACATGGCGAGCTTTGCAAAAACCAAAGAAACGCTAAAAGCATTAATTAGCCAAGAAGAAGTAGAATATAAAGAATTTAATGCAAATGACTTCGAGCCGTTTACGGTTTATCGCACCATCAATCGTACTCAAGCAGAATTCTCTTTCCCATTCCCTGATTCTGCTGAGAATTTTACAGGCTTTGCAAAAGGTGAATTACTAGCGACAGACGGAGATAAGCAGTATTTCGCTGAAGTTGAGGGCGAAGCTATTATCTTCCCAAATGCCAATGTTGCTTTGGGGCAACGTGCATTACTAACGGTTATCCCGTTAGAGGTTGATGAAAACTTTATATAAATCATAGATGTAAAATTCTACTTGCCTTCGTATCAAAATCTTTCCAAAAACATTGATGCATTTTCACGGTTATTCATCTAGGATTAGTTGAATAACCGTTTACGTTAACGTAAAGTTGAAACGCTTTAATTTAATTTACTTACTTAAATCGCAAATATTATTCAGTCTTTGATAAGTTGTTAGACCAGTTATTCATACTAACCACAAATGTGATCAAGACCAATTAACACAATCATAAATGCGAGGTGAGTTAAGACTCTTTTCGTCTTACGCAATCTGAAGCCAGATCTCGTATGAGGAAGTCGGGTTGAACTCCGTAAGTTTGTTATGACAACAAGAGAAGGTAGGTTATGACTAACCCCAATAATATATCCTTAAATATCAGCCACGCGCTGGAATTTATAGATGGTCATGCACTCAATATCCCTACATTACAGATTTTAAGTGACCAAGGCGATGTTTTAGACGGTGCAACAGCACCAGATATTGACAAAGAAACGGCATTAAGAATTTATTCAACAATGCGGTTTATCCGTTTACTTGACGAGCGTATGCAAGGTGCTCAGCGTCAAGGACGCATTAGCTTTTACATGCAATGTCTTGGCGAAGAAGCTGCTGTTACGGCAAGTGCCGCAGCGCTTAAAGAAGATGACATGATCATGGCTCAGTACCGTGAGCAAGCCGCAATTCACTATCGTGGTTTTTCGCTTGAGCAATTCATGAATCAGTTATTCTCGAATGAGAAGGACTTAGGTAAAGGCCGCCAAATGCCTGTGCATTATGGTTCTAAAGAATTACATTACCTGACTATTTCGTCGCCGCTAGGAACGCAAATTCCTCAAGCAACGGGCTATGCCTACGGCCAAAAGTTAAAACACATTGATAAAGAAACCGGCGAGCTAACGTCTGAAATCGATAACGTCACGATTTGCTATTTTGGCGAAGGTGCTGCCTCAGAAGGTGACTTCCACGCTGGTCTAAACATGGCCGCGGTACATGGTTCACCGGTTATCTTCTATGCACGTAATAATGGTTATGCGATTTCAACACCTGCGGATGAACAGTTCAAAGGTGATGGTATTGCCGCTCGCGGTGTGGGCTATGGTATTAAGACCATCCGTGTGGATGGTGCCGATGCGCTTGCCGTTTACGCCGCGACACAAGCCGCGCGTAAAATCGCAGTTGAAAACGGTGAGCCTGTGATGATTGAGTCTATCGCATATCGTTTGGGTGCACATTCAACTTCCGATGACCCATCTGGTTACCGTACCAAAGATGAAGAAGCTGAATTTAAGAATAGTTGTCCAGTAAATCGATTTAAGCAATGGCTTCTAAAACAAGGTTGGCTAGATGAAGCCCAAGATGATGCGGAAAAAGAGAAAATCCGTGAAGATATCTTGGCTGCATTGAAGGTCGCAGAGAAAGTACAGAAGCCTGCATTAGAAGATCTGGTCTCAGATGTTTATGACACGCCAATTCCATCGCTGCAGAAGCAATATGATGAATTGAAAGCGCATATTAAAGCTTATCCAGACGCATACCCAGTCACAGCAGGGAGAATTAAATAATGGCTAAAATGAACATGCTACACGCCATTAATTCGGCGCTAGATATCACGATGGCGGAGCATCCGCAGGCTTGTATTTTTGGTGAAGATGTCGGCTACTTTGGTGGTGTATTCCGTGCAACGTCAGGCCTTCAAGAAAAATATGGTAAACACCGTGTTTTTAATACGCCATTGACCGAGCAAGGTATTTTGGGTTTTGCCAATGGTCTTGCAGCGTTTGGTGCCCCTGCGCTAGCTGAAATTCAATTTGCGGATTATATCTTCCCAGCATTTGACCAAATCGTGAACGAGTCGGCCAAGTTCCGTTATCGCTCGGGTAATGAGTTTGACGTGGGTAACTTAACAATTCGTACGCCATACGGTGGTGGTATTGCAGGTGGTCTATATCATTCACAATCACCAGAAGCTTACTTTGCGCATACACCTGGTCTTAAAATTGTAGTACCGCGTAACCCGTATCAAGCAAAAGGCCTACTACGTGCTGCCATTAAAGACGATAACCCGGTTATTTTCTTTGAACCTAAGCGCTTATATCGCGCTTCTGTTGGTGAAGTACCAGAAGAAGATTACAGCATCGAGCTTGGTAAAGCCGAAGTGATTAAAGAAGGTACCGATATAACGCTATTGGCTTGGGGCGCGCAGATGGAAATCATCGAACAAGCGGCGCAAAAAGCTGAAGAAGCAGGTATTAGCTGCGAAATAATCGACTTAAGAAGTATTCTTCCTTGGGATATGGACACGGTAGCCAAGTCAGTGGTTAAAACGGGTCGTTTGGTCGTGAGCCACGAAGCGCCAATCACAAATGGTTTTGGTGCTGAGATCGCAGCAACCATACAAAAAGAGTGTTTCCTGCATTTAGAATCTCCAATTGAGCGAGTTTGTGGATTAGACACGCCATATCCTTTAGCACTTGAAAAAGAATATGTGCCAGATGCACTGAAAGTGTTCGCCGCTATCAAACGTTCTATGGAATTTTGAGGATAAGTTATGGCTAAAGAATTTATCTTACCAGATATTGGTGAAGGCATCGTAGAGTGCGAAATCGTCGAGTGGTTGGTGGCTGTTGGTGACGAAGTAAAAGAAGATCAACCTATTTGTGACGTAATGACGGATAAGGCGCTAGTGCAGATCCCTGCGGTACATGATGGTGTGATCACCAAGCTGCATTACGAAAAAGGTGAAATTGCAAAGGTCCATGAACCTTTGTTTGCGATGGATGTTGCCGGCGAGCAAGCTACTCAGTCAGAACAACCGGAAGCTCAATCCTCGCCAACTACTTCAACCAATGCAGTACTTGAAGATTTTATTTTACCAGACATCGGTGAAGGCATTGTTGAGTGTGAAATCGTTGAATGGCTTGTCGCTGAAGGCGATGAAATCAAAGAAGATCAGGCCGTTTGTGATGTAATGACTGACAAGGCTCTAGTGCAAATTCCAGCTAAGTACGATGGTATTGTTGAGAAACTCTATTATCAAAAAGGCGAGATAGCACAGGTGCATAGTCCGCTATTTCAAATGAAGTTGGCGTCCTCTCACGCTGGAAAATCAGACGATCCAATCGCTGATGTTCACAAACCTAAAGAAAGTACAGCACACACAACTACTGCGAGCAATGAGGCCACGCGAAGTTTGCCGAAAAATGGTAAAGCAATCGCCTCTCCAGCAGTGCGCCGTAAGGCGCGCGAAGTTGGTGTTGATCTTTCTGAAGTCCCTGGTTCTGGTAAAAATGGTCGTGTGTATAAAGAGGACATCGAACATTTCCTTGAGCACGGTGTAAGTGACTCTTCGACCTCGAATGAAGCTAGCACAACGGTACAGTCTCAAACGCAAAAGCCAACTCCTATCTCAGAAGGTGGGAAAAGAGTTGAGCCTTTACGTGGTATGAAAGCGGCGATGGCCAAACAAATGGTGGCCTCTGTATCGACGATCCCACATTTCACTTACTGTGATGAGATTGACTTAACCGATTTAATTGCGCTTCGTGGAGCTTTGAAAGAGCAATATGCTAAACAAGGCGTGAAGTTGACGATGATGCCATTTTTTATTAAGGCGTTGTCACTTGCAATCAACGAGTTCCCAATTCTTAATGCAAAAGTAAATGATGACTGTACGGAAATCACTTATTTTGACGACCATAATATTGGTATGGCGGTGGACAGCAAGCTGGGTCTTCTTGTACCAAATATTAAATCATGCCAAAGCAAATCGATTGTTGAAGTTGCCCAATCTGTTACTGAACTGACAGAAGCCGCTAGGGAAGGGCGCGTATCTCCTGATTCACTGAAAGGCGGTACTATCTCAATCTCAAACATAGGGGCTATTGGTGGTACGGTTGCGACACCGATTATCAATAAACCTGAAGTTGCTATCGTTGCACTTGGCAAGGTTCAGCAGTTACCACGCTTTGATGCACAAGGTAATGTGGTTGCGCGCTCTATCATGCAAGTAAGTTGGTCTGGCGACCATCGTATTATTGATGGTGGCACGATCGCACGTTTCAATAATTTATGGAAAACCTTCCTAGAGGAACCGGCTAAAATGATGATGGCAATGCGCTAACCCTTGTTTTTGCTAGTTTCTACTTGTTGTAAAGGGCCTTTACGGCCCTTTTTCGTTTCTCATGCCAATTGGGTTATGTACCTATCTGTATTTAAAAGCTTTGATGGCTTTGGTCCAATTTTAAGCCCGCTCGGACTTATACCAGTTGTATTAAGTAAATGATCTATCTTTAAGCGGGGAAATAGCTTTAGTAGCACCGCTCTCGCGGCCTGCTACCGCTAAGGTACCTATCTCCCATATAGGCAAGGCAAAAATTTTGCTATTTAGTTGTTCTAAATGAGAAATTTTTAACGAAGCTAATATGCTATTTCACCCTTCAAATTGATTAGAGAATTAATTCAATTGGTATTATAGAAAGGTTTTGAAAGTTTCGAGCTGAATTGTTCGGAATACGCGATTACTTTAATTAGATTGAGTTGTAATATTTTGTGGAGAGGGAGTAGGGTGATATTTTGAATAATACCAATAGCGGTGAATAAATGCCTCCTCTTAAACACTGAAAAGGCATTTATTGAGGTTATTCTAACCCTTTCTTTGAATATAGAGTGACTTTGTCAGAAAGTAGCGTTACTTTTATATGCTTGTTTTCGTTACCCCAAATGCAATTGGTATGTAGCGTTTTCTCTTCACATTTATCAGCAGAGCCAAGAATGTTCTCAACTTCAGCTTTATCCATACCAACTTCAATCTTGTTGTAGTTTTCTAGACTTACTTTTGAACAGCCGGCTAGGGTGAGTAGCGCAGCAGCAGTTAGTAATTTTTTCATAGGGTTGTCCGTCTAATGTTTGTATTTTCTTATTTGAAAGATGACCCCAAGTTTAGGGTGATCTAAGTAATGTATGTCGCCGCTATACACGCGCGTATATTGTGACATACGAGCGGTACGAATGTCGTTGCCGTCTTCGTACTTTAAATCTAAATCTGTGGTCACGTAAAGGTAATGCCTCACGTGAATTTTAATCAAGCCTTCAAGTTGCCAATGTACTTGCTCTTTTGATTCTTGAATATTAAAGCGATTTGACAATGACGAAAACTGATCGTCATTTTCAGTTACGCTATAACTTGATGGTGACGCAAACTGTTTGCCGCCAATAATTTCGATGTTGGGAGCACGCTTATTACTTTGTTCTGGGAATCGCCAGCCAGTGTGTAAAAGAGGCTTGAGTCCTTTACGTTTTAACTCATTAATTTTATTAGAAAAATTAAACTGTGACTCATTCAACAAATAAATTGAGTCCATATGTTCTTGTGGTTCAACTTGCGGTGAAAGAGGCAAAGTGTCAAATTTTTCAACATAGTTTGCATCTGGGTTGCAAGAGCTAGAGTGCGCACCCGATGTTAATCCGCGAATAAAATCTTGCTCAGCAAACTGCTCACTGCCTTCCAAGCATAGTTTATAGCCGGTGGTATTAAAACCGTCAAATAAGAGTGACTTGATGTTTTTCCGATTGAGCGGTTCAGGTTCAATACTAAAGTCTTCTCGCAAAGAGAAACTAGGCTCTTGCTCAAATGCTATCATTTCTACTTCAAACCAACGGGTGGCATGTGCAGACGTGCTACTTATCAAAGCCGCTAGGATGGCCAGATTTTTTATTGTTTTCATGCTACAGCCTTTTTCTCAAAGTCATCAATCATCGCATTAACCAGTTTCAATCTCTCTTGGCCATTTTTTTCTTCGATCAGGAACTTAAGTTTATTCGCGCCTTCCATTCTATAGGTTGACGGGCTACTTTGTATCAATCCTATGATGAATGTTGGGTTAACTTTTGTATGACTACTGAACTCAAAGAAGCCACCCTTAGGGTTTGCCTCGACCTTGTTAATGCCCAATTGAGTTGCCTTTAGCTTAACAGACTGCACCGCAAAAAGGTTTTTCGCCGCATCTGGAAGCAGTCCAAAGCGGTCGATTAATTCGATTTGCAGCTCATCGAGTTCAGCCAGTGATTTAGTGCTTGCGATGCGTTTATACATGCTAAGACGAATATTTACATCATGAATGTAATCATCCGGTAGCAGTGCTGGGAATTTAAGGTCAACCTCGCTTTGCTGCTGAAGTAGATTGTCGAGTGTTGGTTCTTTACCATTTTTCAAGGCTTCGACTGCTTGTTCCAGCATTTCCATATACAGCGTAAAGCCTACAGTTTGAATTTGACCGCTTTGATCATCTCCCAACAGCTCACCTGCACCTCTGATCTCTAAATCGTGGGTGGCGAGGGCAAAACCTGCGCCTAAGTCTTCGAGTTGCTCAATGGCCTGTAAGCGCTTGACTGCGTCTTTAGTTAAGGCTTGGCTATTCTTCGTGAGAAGGTATGCGTATGCTTGGTGATGGCTTCGTCCTACACGGCCGCGAAGCTGATGTAACTGTGCCAATCCGAGTTTATCGGCTCTATCCATTATGATGGTATTAGCAGAGGGAATATCGATACCGGTTTCAATAATGGTTGTACACACAAGCACGTTATACTTTTGGTGATAGAATTCACCCATCAAGTGCTCAAGTTCTTTTTCACGCATTTGCCCGTGAGCAGTGGTGACGTTGGCTTCTGGCACGAGCGCTGAGATATCAGCGGTGACCTTGTCTATTGTCTCGACGCTATTGTGGAGGAAGTAAACCTGTCCACCGCGCTTGATTTCACGCAAAATTGCTTCGCGGATAAGCTCGTCGTTGCGCTCTCGCACAAAGGTCTTTACCGCTAATCGCTTGGCTGGAGGTGTCGCGATAATAGAAAGATCACGCATACCACTCATCGCCATATTCAGCGTACGCGGGATTGGGGTAGCGGTCAGGGTAAGAATGTCGACATCCGCTCTAAGCTGCTTAATCTTCTCTTTTTGTCTCACACCAAAACGGTGTTCTTCGTCAACAATCAACAGACCCAAATCGGCGAACTTGATGTTTTCTTGAATAAGCTTATGGGTGCCTATCACAATATCAATTTTGCCTTCTTCAAGTTTTTGTAACGTCTCTTTTTGTTCTTTCGCTGAGTTAAAGCGCGAAAGCACACCGACTTCAACAGGCAGATCGGCAAAACGGTCTTTAAAGTTCTCAAAGTGTTGTTGGGCAAGGAGCGTAGTTGGTACTAAGACAGCCACTTGTTTGCTATCGTTGACGGCAACAAATGCTGCACGCATGGCCACTTCGGTTTTACCAAAGCCAACATCACCACAAACGAGTCTGTCCATCGCTAGGCTTGATTGCATGTCTGCAAGTACGGCTGTGATTGCATTGCGTTGATCGTCTGTTTCTTCAAATGGAAAGCTATCAGAAAAGTCTCGATAGGCGCTCGCATCTAGCTTAAATGCATAACCTGGTTTACTTTGGCGTTTTGCGTATATGTCTAGGAGTTCAGCAGCGACATCTCTGACTTTTTCAGCCGCTTTACGTTTTGCTTTTTCCCACGCGTCATTGCCCAGTTTATGAAGAGGAGCAGAAGCTTCTTCACCTCCAGAGTAACGACTGAGCATATGGAGCGAAGAAACTGGCACATAAAGTTTAGCGTCATTGGCATAGATGATAGTCACAAACTCGGTAGCAATACCCGCAGCATCTATGGTTTCCAGCCCTAAATAGCGGCCTACACCATGATCTAAATGAACAATAGGTTGACCTTCTTTTAACTCAGCGAGGTTTCGGATCAGCGCATCTTGCCCTTGTTCGTATTTATGTTTTCGACGGCGCTTTTGGGAGATCTTAACACCTAATAGCTCTTGTTCGGTGATGATAGACAGCGATTGTTTATCCAGTAGTTTCACACTGGTAGCAAGTGGAGTGACGACCACACCAACATCTGAGTCGCTAGATACAAACTCTGCAATGCGCTTATAAGGCTTAAGCTTTAGCCCAGTTGGTTTTAATAAGGTAAGCAGTGACTCTCGCCGGCCCTCTGATTCAACACTGAATAACACGCGCGACTTTTGCTTTTTCTCAGCAGCGATGTAATCGAGGATTTTTTGATATGGATTAGCTTGTTTATGCTCAATGCGAACATCGTTGATTAATTCAGCTGCGACATTGTTATTGCCCGCTTTGGTTCCTAGCATCGCTTGACTAAGCTTTATTCGAGAGAAGCCATTAAGGCCTTCAAATAAGGTCTCAATTGGCTGATATAGCTTGGCTGGTGAAAGTAGCGGGCGAAGAGGGTCAACCCGGCGACTTTCGTAGCGTTTAGATACGTCTTGCCAAAAGGTTTGCGCCGCAGATTCAATGTCGCCAAAAGGCATAAATACGGTATCTTCAGGCAAATAGTCAAACACTGTCGCCAATGAATCAAAAAAGAGCGGCAAATAGTACTCTATACCCGCAGGCCAGTTTCCTTTACTAACTTGCATATAGATGCTGTCTTTTTCACTACTTGCGCCGAACGCTTCGCGATAATTAATTCTAAAGCGTTCAATGTCTTCTGCATTGGTTGGGAATTCGTGCGCCGGTAATAAATCGATAGCATCAATCTCATCATTTGAGCGTTGGCTTTCGATATCAAAATGACGAATGGAATCTAACTCATCATCAAAGAAATCTAGTCTAAAGGGGAGTGGGCTACCCATGGGGTATAAATCGATAATGGAGCCTCGAACGGCAAACTCACCATGCTCCATTACCTGCTGAACATGACGATAACCCGCTTGAGTTAGGGTATCACGCAAGCTTTGTGCGTCTACTGTGTCACCTTTTTTTACCTGAAGACTCATGCCGTGAATAAAGCTAGGTGGTGCGGTACGTAGCATCAGGGTTGAAACAGGAATGATGAGTACGGATTGCTTTTCCTGTTTGAGTGTATTTAGCGTCGCAAGACGCTGGGAGATAATGTCTTGATGTGGTGAAAAGTGATCATAGGGTAATGTTTCCCAATCAGGAAACATCATGACTGGTGTATCTTTTAAAAGATACGCCAGTTCATGCTCAAGGCGAAGTGCAGAGGGCGTGTCGGGGGTGACGAGTACAACTAAGTTGTCATATTGTTGGATGTGCTCACTCAAACACAGTGATAAGCTACTGCCAACCAAATTACCCCACGAAATTTTATCCTTGTTTGATTTTACCCAAGGTAAATTGTTCCATTGCACATTCGCCATTGATTACTCCTATTTATTAATCGCGATAAATTTTGCAAAGATCCTGATAGTGATCGATTCGTCTGTCTCTTAAATACGGCCAGATGCGACGAACAGATTCACTGCGTGCAATATCAACATCAACAACCGAGACTTCCTCAGCTTCTTCAGATGCATGCAATAACATTTCACCTTGCGGACCGGTAACAAAAGAATTGCCCCAGAATTGAATACCTTCACTTTGACCTGAAGGGTCTGATTCATGGCCAACACGGTTAACGCTAATCACAGGTACTCCGTTCGACACTGCATGTGCACGCTGTGCAATTATCCAAGCATCTCGTTGACGAATTTGCTCTGCTTTGTCATCGCGAGGATCCCAGCCAATTGCCGTTGGGTAAATTAAAAACTCAGCGCCCGCCATTGCCATCAGACGCGCACCTTCTGGGAACCATTGATCCCAACACACCAGTACGCCTAATTTGCCTACAGAAGTCTGAATTGGAGTAAAGCCCATGTCGCCGGGTGTGAAGTAAAACTTTTCATAAAAACCTGGGTCATCAGGAATGTGCATTTTACGGTATTTGCCGGCGATCGTACCATCAGACTCAAGTACAACAGCGGTGTTGTGATAAAGGCCTGTTGCACGCTTTTCAAATAGCGATGCAACGATGACTACATTAAGCTCTTTTGCAAGTGCGCTTAGTGAGTCTGTGCTTGGGCCAGGAATGGTTTCCGCTAAGTCGAAGAGTTCGGTGTCTTCTGTCTGGCAAAAATACAAGCTGCGGTGCAACTCTTGTAACACGATAAGCTTAGCCCCCTTGCTTGCTGCTTCTCGGATACCGTCACAGGTTTTCGCAAAGTTGTTTACGAGATCTCTAGAGTTGCTATGTTGAACAATACCAACTTTGATGTTTTTTTCAGTCATGGTACTTACCTTAAAAAACCTTTTGGTAACTGCATCGTAATACAGTGCAGGCTACCGAATTGATGGATGATTGGTAGGCAGTTTACGCCAATTACCGTTCTTTCTGGGTGAGCAAGAGAGACTTTGTCCAGCGCTTCTTGATCTTTGTCGTCGCCATAGATAGGTACTAACACCGTTTTATTCAAGATCAGATAGTTTGCATAGGTGGCAGGTAATCTCTCACCCTGGTTATCAAACTTAGCACTCGGCCAAGGTAAACTAATCAAACGGTATGGATCGCCATTTGGGGTGCGAAATGTGCGTAGCTGCTGCTCCATTTTATTGAGGGCATCATAATGCTCGTCTGACTTGTCGTCGCACTTTACATATACCAAGGTGTTATCTGGTGCAAAACGCACTAAAGTGTCGATATGACTGTCAGTATCATCACCGGCTAAGTATCCATGATCTACCCACAGGAATGACTCAGCCCCCAACTCTTTTTGCAACAATAGTTCTAATTCGGTTTTACTTAGATGTGGATTGCGATTTGGGTTCAACAGACACTCTGAAGTGGTCAATAAGACATTGGACTCGTTGATCTCAATACCGCCGCCTTCAAGTACCACGTCAACTTTTTCAAAGGTACAGTTTGGGTTGAGGACCTGTTTTGCAAGCTGTTGATTGATCTTATTGTCTAAATCCGCAGCAAACTTATTACCCCAACCCGTAAAGGTGAAATCCTTAATACATAGATTTCCTGTACTTGTTTGCGTCGTAAGTGGACCATGGTCACGGGCCCATGTGTCATTGCAAGGCGTAACAACAAAGTGACACTTGCTTAAGCTAACCTCAGCTGCGCCGAGTAGGTTCTCGATATGCTGTTTTAGCGCTTCATTATGCGCCACGATAACGACTTCTTGAACTTGGGTAATATGTTGGCAAAGTGCAACGTACACAGGTTCAACGTCACTGAGAATGTCGCTCCAATCGGTATCAGAATGCGGCCAAGTAAGCATGATTGCATCTTGTGGTGCCCACTCTGGGAGTAAAGTAAAACTCATTAAATCATCACCATATAATAATAAGCCTATAGTTTATCATTAACCTCAGGTGTGTCAGTAAGTTTTGTGAAGATAATTGAGCATTTAAAGAAGGCACTTAATGCGTTAAATGCCTTATTGGTCTTTTTGCTGCTTCAGCTTAAGTTGTCTGGTCTGGGCGTGTAAGCTCGCCCGTACGAGCAACTCTTGATCCGCTTCTCTAATAGCGGTAAAGGCGAGGGTGAATTTACCATCTTGCTTGGCAATGACTTGTGAGTAACAAAAGATAGCACTGGCTTCATTGCGCAAAAATATTTTAGTTCGTAACGATTGTCCGACCTCATAATCTGCTTCTAACGTCGCGGTCAGGCCACCACCGCCGTAGCTGTCACAAAATAGATGACTGTCATCAGGTTCTTCGGTTGCGAGAATATGGCTGATAATTAAATCAATCTTACGTGATTGCGCCTGCAAATAAGCTGCTAACTCATTGGCAATATCACCCAGATTACGAAGTGGTCGCAGGGCATTAAGATCTAACTCATTAATTTCGTTCGCGAGCTTAAATAGCGGCGGAATTGCAGCTTCTAATTGATATTCGTTTTCTGGAACCATATTGTCATCAACCGGGTAGAGGTTGATCTGAACCTGTTCAGCTATCTGAAAATACTGTTCAAATAATTCCTGCAAATTCGCTTTCATGTTTTATCTCTTGGCATCGCGCCGCTTTACAACTGTCTCTATAGTAACGGTTTAGTTTACCGATAATCAAACTTTGAATTGCTCAAGGAGTTGTTCTTGGGTTGTTATCTTTTCTACTTGAGACTGCATGGTGGCATCAACGCTCTTAGCTTCGCTATACACCGACTCGGAAATACCGCGAATTGATGAGCTACTGCCATTCACGTTATTTACAATATCATTTTGCTCATTCAGCATATCAGCAATACGTGAGTTCAAATCAACAATATGGCGAATGGCACTACGCATATCTTCAAGTGCCGCTCTAGTTTGCTCTGCCTTTTCAACCGTTTTATCAACATAATGTTGGCTTTGCTTCATTACAGTAACCGCGCTTTCTGAACCTGACTGTAGTTGACTTATCATTCCACGGATTTCAGTTGTGGCTTCTTGTGTTCTTTGTGCAAGCGATCTTACTTCGTCTGCAACGACGGCAAAGCCGCGGCCAGACTCACCGGCCCTTGCGGCTTCAATGGCAGCATTGAGCGCTAGGAGGTTGGTTTGCTCAGCAATGCTGTTGATAACCGATAATATTTGCTCAATAGCGGTAGACGAGCTTTCTAACTCCGTAACTACGGTCATTGCCGAACTGATCTGATTAGATAGCTCTTGAATTGTCTCGGTTGTTTCTGCAACGATTTTTTCTCCTTGGCGCGCAACTTGATCGGTGGTTTTAATTGCTTCAGCGGCCTCATGGGCAGATTGAGTTACTTGATGCTCAGTTGCAGACATGTGTGTTGTTGCTTCATCAAGGACTTTGATACTGGCTAATTGCTCTTGAATGGAAAGTTTGGCTTTATTTGCAACCTGAGATGTTTGTTGAGCATCGTTTAAAACTTCATGGCCTAGACCCTGAATATTCGCTATTAGAGACTGTAAGCTACTGGTAAAGGCATTAAAATTTTGCGCCAGTGCTGCAAATTCGGGTTCATGCTCGGTATTTAATCGTACGGTTAAGTCCGCATTACCGCGTGCGATAGCAGCCATGGCGGTGTTGATTTCATCAAGTGGCTTTAATAATAAGCTAATCACAAAAGAAAGTAGTACAGTCGCGAGTGCCACAGAAATAAAGGCAAATATGGCTGCATCTCTTTGCAGTCGTGAAAGTGCGGCAAAAACGGTGTCTTCATCCAGCATCACCCCTAAATACCAATCTAAGCCTTCGACCTCTTTAAACTGTACTAATTTGTCTTCGCCGTTCACTTCAACGTATTGAATATTTTCCGATATACTAATGTCACCGAGAAATGTACGAGAAGACTTACCATTTAGTTTTACATCTGGGTGTGAGATAGTCGACCCGTCTTTACTCACCATAAAGGCAAAACCCGCGTCTAGCAGGTTAAACGAGTTAATCATTTCGCCGAGTTTTGCCAAACTAACGTCGTAAAAAATCGCGCCGTTGAATTGGCCTTGTTTAAACACAGGTGCACCGATTGATACCACGATTTCGTTACTTACCGCATCAGCGTAAGGCGCTGTGATAATTAGCTTTCGTGCAGTTTTTGCGTCGGTATACCAAGGCCGTTTTCTCGGGTCCCAGTTCGCACCGGGGTTCCAATTTGGATCGCTTGCGACATATTTTCCGGTTTGCTCTTCTCCATAACCTATCAGTAGGAAAGAGGTTGTGAGCTGTGGCTGCGAGAGAATAGGAAAGGCTGCGTCTAAGGTGTCAGTGGAAGCAACGAGATTGGTAGCAAGCGCGGCGAGATCGGTTGCTCCTTTCATTTGCGCAGTGACAGTGTTACCAATCCCCTGAATTATTTCATCCACACTTTGTTCTGCTTGCGCTTTGATTGCTGATTGCACAGAAATATATTGAATAACAGATAAGATCAGTAATGCTATTAGCAGCACAAGCGCAGAGACGGATACGACTTTGTGTTTAAACTTCACGGCCACACTCCAATAAGTTTGATACATTAAACTTATGACATTTAATAAGAAAATGCCAAACCTTCTGCGCTGCATTTGAAGCTATTTCAAATTGTTGCGTTTATATTAATTATTTATTCATGGCGCAATTCCTATTCTTTAATGCTTAGAAGAGGAGAAAACATCATGCACAAACCAGTTTTAACAGCAATTGCCTCGGCGATGATACTCGCTGCATGCGGTGGCGGTTCAGGTTCTGACTCAAACGACAACAACACCTCACAACCAACTCAAAAAACCACTGTAAGTGTTGGTGTCTCAGATGCTGCTGTGAATAATCTTGCTGAGGTCAACCTTGTTATTCAACGGCTGACATTTAGAGCATCTGGAAAAGAAGATGTGACATTTGATACCTTGGATGCACAGGGTAATCCAATGAAGATCAATCTGCTTGAGTATACGGGTGATGATATCTATTTAGTTGTAAACGACCAAGAGATCGATGCTGGGGATTATGAGTGGATCAGAGCCGATGTTGTAAACGGCAGTGTTGGGTCGAATTTTGATTTCACTTCTAGCGTGCGTTTTTTAGATGGTAGTCAAGCACCATTAGCCGTAACCCGTAAAGGTAACGATGGTGTAGGTGAAATCCAACTCAATAATTTCTCGCTAAATGAAGGTGAGAACCAGATCGTATTGGAGTTTGACTTGAATAAGGCGCTGTTGAAGCGCACAAATGATGACACGGTTTATCTAAAACCAACAGCTGTCCGTTTGGAGAATCTATTAACCAGTTTTGAGATTGAGGGCATGGTTAGCGAGTCTGTAAAAAATGCATGTGTAGCAGATAATGCAGATCTAGCTCCTCTAGTCGGAGAGTACAAACATGTTGTGTATCTTTATAAAGCGGATGTTGCAGTGCCAGGCGACATCAGTGATGAAGATTCAGCGCCAGTAGCAACCGCAAACTTAGATGCCGAGAGTGAATATGAGATAGCATTTATTGGTTCGGGAGATTACAAAGTAGGGTATTCGTGCTTAGGCCATTTAGATGATGCCGAAACGATAGATGCAGATTTTGGCTTGTATCAAACAAAAGACGTTACGTTAACTCAAGATATCGAAGTGAATTTCGAGATAAACTAATACCATTTAGTCTTTTAAACGAATTGATGTAACAGCAAAACAAAAAGGGCTTCAAGTGAAGCCCTTTTTACTACTTAAATTCAAAATTAAGCATTTTCTAGTGCTGCGCGCGGGTCAACATATTCCATGTTGAAACCTTCTGCCACTTCTTTACACGTTATCTGACCTTTCAGAACGTTTAAGCCGTCCATGAAGTGTTTGTCATTTAATAGTGCTTGTTTGTAGCCTAGGTTTGCAAGCTTGATGATGTACGGAAGCGTTGCATTGTTAAGTGCAAACGTTGAAGTACGAGGTACAGCACCTGGCATGTTCGCTACACAGTAGTGAACTACGTCGTCAACAATGTATGTTGGATCTGCGTGCGTAGTCGCTTTAGAAGTCGCGATACAGCCACCTTGGTCGATTGCAACGTCAACGATAGCAGCACCAGGCTTCATCGCTTTGATGTGTTCTGCAGTTACAAGCTTAGGAGCTGCTGCACCAGGAATTAGTACACCACCAATCACAAGGTCTGCTTCAAGTACGTGTTTTTCAAGTGCATCAGCCGTTGAGTAAATAACTTTAGCTTGGCTACCGAACTGTGCATTCAAAGAGCGTAGCACATCAATGCTACGGTCAAGAATAGTTACGTCTGCGCCTAGACCTACAGCCATTTGCGCTGCGTTACGGCCAACCATACCACCGCCGATCACAACAACTTTAGCTGGTTCAACGCCCGGCACACCACCTAGCAGCATACCACGGCCTTCACGTGACTTTTCAAGCGCTTGAGCACCAGCTTGAATTGACATTCGACCAGCAACTTCTGACATTGGTGCTAGCAGTGGAAGACCACCACGTGCATCAGTTACTGTTTCGTACGCGATACAGATAGCACCACTTTTTACAAGATCTTCTGTTTGTGGAAGGTCTGGTGCTAGGTGAAGGTAAGTGAATAGAATTTGGTCTTCACGTAGCATCGCGCGCTCAACAGCTTGAGGCTCTTTTACTTTAACAATCATATCAGCAGTAGCAAAAACGTCTGCCGCCGTGTCTAAAACTTTAGCACCAACTTGAACATAATCTTCGTCAGTAAAACCAATGCCAATACCAGCATTTGTCTCAACAACGACTTCGTGACCGTGATTGATTAGTTCACGAACGCTCGCAGGAACCATACCAACGCGGTATTCGTGGTTTTTTATCTCTTTAGGTACACCAATAATCATAATATTCGCCTCAAAATAAGAACGGGGTAAAATTTTTGACTATTATATTTACCTATAGCCAGTGTGTCTCACTGTTTTAATATCTAAGTGTAGTGATATACTCTAAATTAACGAATCGTTCAGGATAAAAAACTACACTATGTATCAACAACTAGACAGGATCGACAGAAAGATTTTAGTAGAACTTCAGAAAGATGGCAGAATTTCTAATGTTGAATTAGCGAAACGCATCGGATTAAGCGCGACGCCTTGCTTAGAGCGCGTTAAAAAGCTGGAGCGAGAAGGATTTATTCGCGGTTATAAAGCCGTAGTCGATCCTGCTAAGCTTGGACAGGGGCTTTTGGTGTTTGTTGAAGTTACAGTGAATAAAAATTCGCCTGATGTATTCGATAGATTTAATCAAGCAGTAAAGCAGCATGACGAAATTATTGAATGTCATCTTGTGTCCGGTAGTTTCGACTATTTATTGAAAACACGAGTGACCGATATGTCCGAATATCGCGGAGTGTTAGGAGAAATTTTACTTAAACTGCCAAACATCAGTGAAAGTCGAACTTTTGTGGTCATGGAAGAAGTAAAAGGAGAAGAGGGAGAAGTAATAAAACCTTGTGCACCTTGAGGTATTTCTTGGTAAGGTGTAAGTATATACAGCAATACTAACGCAAATCACTAATTTGCTGACGTTTTGGGCTTTAATTGCCCGGAAAAGAAACAGAAAAAAGGTTTAATTACAATGCGCTTAAATGGTGTGCAACGCCTCTTAGAGACAGGTTTGATTGTAAGCACGGCTGCAGCAATATTTATGTTGTGTGCGTTGATAAGTTTCGACCCAGCCGATCCTGCTTGGACTCAATCCGGTGAGTACATAAAAGTAAACAACATAACTGGTGCTGCCGGAGCTTGGCTGGCGGACATTATGCTACTGAGTTTCGGTTGGCTGGCGTTTTTGATCCCAGCGGCGCTGCAGTTTCTTGGTTACTTACTATTTAAAAAGCCGCATAAGCTACTGCAATTAGACTACACCACACTTGGCTTACGTCTTATTGGCGCAACACTGTTTATCACCTCTGCAAGTGCAATCAGCAGTATCAACTTTGATGATATCTATAATTTCTCATCTGGTGGGGTAGTTGGCGATGTTGTTGCAGGGGCCATGATGCCTGCCTTTAACTTTACTGGTACCTCTATACTGTTACTGTGCTTTTTCTTTGCAGGAATGACATTACTTACCGGTGTGTCTTGGGTTGAATTCGTAGATTATTTGGGTGAAAAGGTCCTTGCCGGCTGTAGATGGTTACGTGATAGACTGACAGCTGAGCGCAATATAGAGCAAACGCAGCCAATTTCACAGAAACCTGAGACCGCTGGCATCAGCACGGATAAACTAGAAACTGAGACTCCAATAACAGCTACCGAGCGAAAAGATGATCTCGAGCAGGCTCTCCAGCAACAAACTGATACAGAAACTAATATAGATTTCGATGCTGAAGAAGAACCCAGTGGACTAGGCAAATTAAAAGATAAATTGTTCCGCAAAACGAGTACTGAATCTACACCTCAAACTTCGTCTGCACCGCACTCTGATCTACAAGAGAAGAAAGAGCCGTCGGTGTTCGATGAGCTAGATGATATTCTAGAGCAAGAAATCAACTTTTCTGCAATAGAAGATGAGCCACTGGATACTGTCGCGGCTTTAAATGCCTTGGATGAAGCACCAGTGCATGAAACCAAAGTGGTTTCTCCGGCAAGGCCTCTTAAGCCTAAAGCACCTGAAAAGACGGCCAATGGTTATCAGCCTCCACCAAGCGCTAAAGAGCAATTTGAAGCGCTTCTAGAAGCTCAACCACCTGCGGATCCATTGCCTTCATTAGATCTGTTGGATAGGCCAGACAAGGCTAAAAATCCAATTTCGCAAGAAGAGCTAGATCAGGTCTCGCGGTTAGTTGAAACCAAGCTATTAGATTTCAATGTTCAGGCTCAAGTAGTAGGTGTGTATCCAGGCCCTGTCGTTACGCGTTTTGAGTTAGATCTCGCGCCGGGCATTAAAGTGGCCAAGATCACCGGCTTAGCAAAGGACTTGGCACGTTCATTATCTGCAGTTAGTGTGCGTGTAGTTGAGGTTATCCCAGGCAAGACGTATGTGGGTTTAGAGTTGCCTAACAAACACCGCGAAATCGTACGTTTGTCCGAAGTGATAGATGCTCCTAAGTTTGAACAAAATCCATCTCCTTTGACTATGGTGCTTGGTAAAGATATCGCAGGCCAGCCGGTCGTTGCTGATTTAGCCAAAATGCCGCACCTGCTGGTGGCTGGAACAACAGGCTCTGGTAAGTCAGTGGGCGTTAATGTCATGATCTTAAGCTTGTTATATAAGTCGCCACCAGAAGATGTGCGAATGATCATGATAGATCCGAAAATGCTCGAACTTTCAGTCTACGAAGGTATCCCGCACTTATTGTGTGAAGTGGTTACCGATATGAAAGAGGCAGCAAACGCGCTACGTTGGTGTGTGGGGGAAATGGAACGCCGTTACAAGCTGATGTCTGCACTCGGTGTCCGTAACCTTAAAGGCTACAATCAAAAGATTAAAGACGCTAAAGAAGCGGGTCACCCAATTTTAGATCCACTCTTTAAAGATACAGACGGTATGGCGGATGAACCACAAGAGCTAGATAAATTACCGAGTATCGTGGTCGTTATAGATGAATTTGCCGACATGATGATGATTGTTGGTAAAAAAGTAGAAGAGTTAATTGCACGTATTGCACAAAAAGCACGAGCGGCAGGCATACATTTAGTGCTGGCAACACAGCGCCCATCAGTGGATGTCATTACGGGTTTGATCAAAGCGAATATACCAACGCGAATGGCGTTCCAAGTATCAAGTAAGATTGATTCACGTACAATCCTAGACCAACAAGGCGCAGAAAACCTGTTGGGTATGGGTGACATGCTCTATCTGCCGCCAGGAACGAGTGTTCCGGTTCGTGTACATGGCGCGTTTGTTGACGATCATGAAGTGCATGCGGTAGTGAGTGACTGGAAAGCAAGAGGTAAACCAAACTACGTAGAAGAAATTCTATGCGGTGAAGCAACTGAGGATATTTTACTACCAGGCGAAGCACCGGAAGGTGGGGATGAAGAGTCTGACCCACTTTATGATGAAGCCGTTGGGTTTGTTATTGAAACAGGCAAAGTGTCTGTTTCGAGTGTACAACGTAAGTTAAGAGTTGGTTATAACCGTGCCGCTCGATTAGTTGAGCAAATGGAAATGTCGGGAGTGGTAAGCGCTCCTGGTCACAATGGTGCACGAGATGTATTGGTAAAAGGTGGAGCCAATTAATGAAAAAATTTAAGCAAATTGCATTGCTAACGGTACTATCAAACCTTTTTATTCAGCCTGTGTGGGCTGATGAGGCTGCGATGCAAAGTCTAAAAGGAAGACTGGCTGAATTAACCAGTTTTCAAGGTAAGTTTGAGCAAATCGTTAAAGATCAAGATGGCAATGAGTTGCAAACCGGTGAAGGGGCGATAACCTTAGCGCAGCCATTAAAAATCCGCTGGCAACAAGAGATGCCGGATGACACTTTATTTGTATCAAGCGGAGCAACAACCTATTACTACGATACGTTTGCTGAGCAAGTGACCATCCTAGATACGACTAAACTTATTGATACTACGCCATTTGTGCTACTTACGACCCAAGAGGACAGTCAATGGTTGAAGTACAATGTAGCACTTAATGGTCAAGAATATCTGATCACGCCAAAAAACAAAGTAGACTCGCAGGTAGAGCAATTAACACTGCGTTTTGATGATAAAAACGACGGCTTAGCGCTATTGAAAGTGAATGATATTTCAGGTCAAGTATCTACTTTTAGCTTTAAGGAAAGCAAAGTCAATGCGCCAGTAAAAGAGAGTTTGTTTGAGTTTACAATTCCACAAGGAGTGGTCGTAGACGACCAAAGAGGCAGTGACTAGTTTAGGGTTTGATTTCACACCAGATGTACGACCGTTGGCCGCAAGAATGCGGCCAACCTCGTTAGAGCATTATGTTGGGCAGAGCCATATTTTGTCTAAGGGTTCTGTACTTTATCGTGCAATTGAATCTGGACGCTGTCATAGCCTAATCCTTTGGGGGCCACCCGGAGTGGGTAAAACCACCCTTGCTGAGATCATTGCCAACTATGCGGATGCAGAGCTTATTAAGCTTTCCGCTGTTAGCGCGGGAATTAAAGAGGTTCGTGAAGCAGTCGTCGATGCTAAAAATCGATTAGCTCAGTTTGGTAGACGTACGCTGTTATTTGTTGATGAAGTACATCGCTTTAATAAATCCCAGCAAGACGGTTTTTTACCTCATATTGAAGATGGCACCTTTATTTTTATTGGCGCGACCACTGAAAACCCATCTTTTGCACTAAATAATGCGATCTTGTCTCGCGCGCGTGTTTATACTCTGCAATCACTTGTAGAGGATGAATTAGGTCAAGTACTTAAAGACGCGTTGTCACGTGATGAACAACTGTCGAAATTAACCATCAACATTGATGACAGCGCACTTGAACTTATCGCCAAAGCCGCTTCGGGAGATGCGAGAAAGGCGCTTAATCTACTAGAACAGGCGGTTGACTTAAGTTTTGAGCCAAACTCAAACACTCATTTGGTGAATGAACTTGTACTAAAACAAGTGTTGCCCAGCCAATTATCAAGTTATGACAATAAGGGCGACTTATACTACGATCTAATCTCAGCGTTTCATAAGTCAGTTCGCGGCAGCGCACCAGATGCAGCACTTTATTGGTATTGCAAAATATTAGCAGGCGGAGGCGATCCGCTCTATGTTGCACGGCGATTACTGGCGATCGCCACCGAAGATATCGGCAATGCAGACCCAAGAGCGATGCAAGTTGCGTTAAATGCTTGGGATATATTTCATCGTGTTGGGCCAAGCGAAGGAGAGCGTGCGATAGCACAGGCAACGCTTTATCTTGCAAGTGCGCCGAAAAGTAATGCGGTCTACATGGCGTTCAATCAAGCTAAACGCGATGCTGCAAGTGATCCGAATTACCCCGTACCTGAACATCTCAGAAATGCACCGACAAAACTAATGAAAGAGCTGGGTTTTGGCGAAGAATACCGTTATGCACATAATGAACCCGGCGCGTTTGCAGCTGGAGAAAATTACTTTCCAGAAGCCATTCAAGAGCGACAATATTATCATCCGACAGACAGGGGACTTGAGAAACAAATAGCTGACAAGCTTAACTATCTACAGGCGCAAAATGCACAAAGTAGCACCAAGAGGTACAAGTAGCGATGCTGATAAATTATCTCACAATCGCGCTAGGTGGAGCGTTTGGTGCAATGTTACGCTTTTTTATCAGCGATATGTCGATAAAACTCTTAGGTAAGGGATTCCCTTTTGGGACGTTGATCGTTAATATTCTTGGTTCATTATTGATGGGTGTGCTTTACGGTTTAATTGAAAAAGAAGTTATTTCAGCTTCTCCATCTAAAACGTTGATAGGTATTGGCTTTTTAGGTGCGCTGACTACTTTTTCTACATTCTCAATGGATTCCTTGTTGTTACTTCAACAAGGGCAATATATGAAAATGGCGTTTAACGTCACATTAAACGTGGTGGCGTGTATCTTTATGGCCTGGGTTGGTCTCTGCCTCATCATGCAAAAAGGTTAAAAAAACAATGTTAGATTCTAAATACTTTCGTCAAGACATCGAGGAAGCCGCTGCGCGTTTGAAAAAGCGTGGTTTTGAACTCGATGTTGCTAAGATCACCGAATTAGAAGAAAAGCGCAAAGCGCTACAAACCAAAACTCAGGAATTACAGAGTGAGCGTAACAGTTCCTCCAAAGCGATTGGTCAAGCTAAAGCGAAAGGGGAAGACGTTCAACCTTTACTAGATGCTGTTGCAAACTTGGGCGACCAATTAAGTGCGGCAAAAGAAGAGCAGGATAAAATTCTTGCTGAACTTAATGACTACGCAATGTCGTTGCCAAACCTTCCTGCTGAAGAGGTACCAGCAGGTGCTGATGAATCAGAAAATGTTGAAATAAGCACTTGGGGTGAACCAAAGCAGTTTGATTTTGAAGTTAAAGATCATGTTGACCTTGGTGAAGCGCTTGATAAGGGCCTCGATTTCGAAACTGGTGTTAAGCTAAGTGGTTCTCGCTTTACAGTGATGCGCGGTGGCGTAGCACGTATGCATAGAGCACTTGTCCAACTGATGCTGAATACTCACACTGAGCAAAATGGTTATACAGAAATGTATGTACCATATCTTGTAAATAAAGCGAGCTTGTTTGGCACGGGTCAACTTCCTAAGTTTGCAGAAGATTTATTCCATACAGAAGCATTATCTGAAGACCAAGATGGCTTTAGTCTAATTCCAACAGCAGAAGTACCGTTAACGAACTGCGCTCGTGACGTTATTTATGACGAAAAAGAGCTGCCGATTAAGATGACGGCGCACACGCCTTGTTTTAGAAGCGAAGCAGGTAGCTACGGTCGTGATACGCGCGGACTTATCCGTCAACACCAGTTTGATAAAGTTGAACTTGTCCAGCTTGTAAAACCTGAAGATTCTATGGCAGCGCTTGAAGAGTTAACAGGTCACGCTGAACAAATTTTACAGCGACTTGGCTTACCTTACAGAAAAGTGGTGCTTTGTACTGGAGACATGGGTTTCGGTGCGACGAAAACGTACGATTTGGAAGTTTGGTTACCAGCGCAAAATACCTACAGAGAAATTTCTTCCTGTTCAAACATGTGGGACTTCCAAGCGCGCCGTATGCAAGCGCGTTTCCGCCGTAGTGGTGAGAAGAAGCCAGAACTACTTCATACTCTTAATGGTTCTGGTTTAGCGGTAGGTCGTACTCTAGTTGCGATTTTAGAAAACTACCAGCAGGCAGATGGATCAATTATTGTGCCTGATGCACTAAAACCATATATGGGTGGTGTAGAGGTTATTAAAGCAAGCTAAGATAGTACTGCTTAATTGAGCTTTGCTCGATTTAAAAACTCAAGTTATTGAAAAGAGGTTGGATTCGTCCAGCCTCTTTTTATTACTATATTATGAATGTTTTTTTACAGAGAAATATAGAAAAACAAGATCATCAACCAATAATTTAAGTCTTGAATATCTAGATATCTATATAAAAGTAAAATAATTATGCTTTTTGTGCTCAGCTGTACAAGAATTACATTTCTGATCGTTGCATGACTCGCTGAGATGTGATTTATTGAAGGTATGGGTTTGGCCAAATCTCATCGGTAAGTAGCGCATCTGTATAATATACGATGTCGCTCGTGTTTAACTTTTCTCAATAAAATCTTTAATTTAAATTGTTAGTACGAATTGTCATTACATCGTAAGTCACTATCTTCGTTTTGAGTGACGTTCGCTTAAGTTTGAACTACGCAGTATTAGAAACGCTAATGCTGAACGAGAAAAAGGTGAGGATATTACCTATGAAGAGACAGAAAAGAGACCGTTTAGAAAGAGCACATTCACAAGGATTTAAGGCAGGATTAGCCGGTCGGTCGAAAGAAAATTGTCCCTATCAACAAGTAGAACACAGATCAGAATGGTTAGGCGGATGGCGAGAAGCGATGGATAATCGCAACATCTTTAAAACCTGATACCGAATTTTAGGAGAGCAAAGCCCCAAATGGGGCTTTGTGTGTTTTTAAAGCTATTAAACGATAATAGCTAAAAAGTTAAAATGCGCTGGTATCTTGGAAAAGACCTACTTTCAAATCTTTTGCTTCATAGATCACACGACCATCAACTTCGACGATACCATCTGCTAGACCCATAAATAGCTTACGTTTGATAACGCGCTTCATTTCAATGCGATAAGTCACTTTTTTAGCAGTTGGTAAGATTTGACCCGTAAACTTTACTTCGCCCACACCGAGTGCACGGCCAAGACCAGGACCACCAGACCAGCCAAGGAAGAAGCCAACTAATTGCCACATTGCATCCAGACCTAAACAACCAGGCATTACTGGATCACCTTTAAAGTGGCAATCGAAGAACCACAGATCAGGATTGATGTCGAGTTCAGCAATAATTTGACCTTTACCATGCTCACCACCGTCATCATTAATTTGAACGATGCGATCCATCATTAACATGTTGTCGCTAGGTAGGCGGCAGTTGCCTTCACCAAACATTTCTCCGCGACCACATAAAATAAGTTCTTCTTTTGTATAGCTGTTCTTCGGTTCCATAAATCTTCTTCTTAGCTTGCAAATTGACGCTACTTTAGCGTACAGATGTACGCTAAACAACTCCGAACAGTTAAAAAGCGTACGGAGACTTGTAAATTTTGAGCTAAAGATATGTCTATTTGATTAAATTTCAAAAAATTGAAGAGATTAAATGCAAATCAGTTCCAATTAGGGGCGATTTATAATGTGAAAATCATTATAATCTGGGATGATTTTTTAGCAGGCTATTTTAGGTGATCTATGCTCCTTTTTGTTGACTCTTTGACCGTAATTGATTTTTCGTACCTTTGCCCACGTCGTGGTGCGGTAGGTGAAAGTTGGATCACCGATATTATGTTGCATGGTGAGCTAAACGAAGAGTCTATGGTGTTAGACTTTGCAAAAGTTAAAAAGCAAATCAAACGTATTATTGATGAAAAGCTGGACCATAAATTAGCGGTACCCAGCGGGCTTGTGTGTAATGCAAAGCACAGTGAAGGCCGATTTGGATTTGATATGCAATTTGATGGAAATCACTTAGCCATGAATGCACCGGAAGAAGCGGTCTGTGTAGTGGAAGGGGATGAAATCAATGAAGCCAATGCAATCGCTTACCTTAAGTCTGTTATTATGCCGCATATGCCTGAAAACGTGAAAGATTTAGATATAACACTGCGCCCAGAGGCCGCTACAGGCTTCTATTATCACTATAGCCATGGCTTAAAGAAACACGATGGTAACTGTCAACGTATTATTCATGGTCACCGCTCATTGATTGGTGTGAAGCTAAATGATATCAGCATGCCTAGATTACAAAAACAATGGGCGGATAAATGGCAAGATATTTATCTTGGTAGTGAAGAAGATTTAATTGATCCTAGTTTGCTTAAGTATGTAACCGCTCAAGATAAAGATTATGCGTTCGCGTATACCTCGTCGCAGGGATATTTTGAGTTGGCGGTCAGCAAATCACGTTGCGATATATTACCTTGTGATACAACAGTTGAATGTATTGCGGAGTATCTTGCTGGCCAAATAAAGCTGCAAAACCCACATGATAAGGTTGAAGTAAGGGCGTACGAAGGGGTTGGAAAAGGAGCGATTGCGTATGCTTAAACGTGCAATTGTCATATTGCTTGCGAGCACTACATTATTTGCTGAGGCGCTTGAATTAAAAGGTAACCTTACACAAGGTGGCTTAGTCGTCGGCAAGCTTGAAAATGCAACTGAGATAAAACTAAACGAGACCAAATTAAAGCGCTCTAAAGATGGCTATTTTGTGTTTGGTTTTGGCCGTGACGCAGAACTTAACCATACTTTGAGTTGGCAATCTGATGATGGCCAAAAGCATCGCCAAGCGATAGTGATCACGAAACGAGATTACGATATAGACAAGATCACAGGTGTTGCTAAGAAGTATGTTTCGCCACCAGAGTCGGTGCTAAAGCGCATACGTGAAGAAGCACAAGCCGTATCAAAAGCAAGGCAAGGTAATTCGGATTTATTATTCTTTAAAGACCCTGTTTTTAGACCTGCGAAGGGCCGTATTTCAGGCGTTTATGGTAGTCAAAGATATTTTAATGGTGAGCCAAGACGCCCACACTTTGGTTTGGATATCGCAAATAAAACCGGTGAACCAGTCTTAGCGCCGGTATCGGGTAAAGTGGTGTTTGCAAATCCAGATCTTTACTACAGTGGCGGCACTTTGATTATTGACCACGGTCATGGAATTACTTCTACGTATATCCACCTGAGTAAACTGGGCGTTGAAGTTGGTGATACAGTAAAAACAGGCGATAAAATCGCAGAAATTGGCGCAACGGGTAGGGTAACAGGCCCGCATTTGGATTGGCGCTTTAATTGGTTCGGGGAGCGACTCGACCCAGCTCTACTTATGAATGATACACTAGCGGATAAAGCAGTACAAAAATGACAGATGAACAAAGACAAGCCATCGTTGAGCAACGCATTAAAAGCTCAATCACACACGTAACAAAGACTGTATTCCCGGGCCGTACTAACCATCACAACACCTTATTTGGTGGTGACGCTCTGGCTTGGATGGACGAAGTTGCCTTTATTGCTGCAACGCGTTTTTGTCGCAAACCCTTGGTAACGATCTCTTCAGACCGAGTTGATTTCAAAGAGGCAATTCCGGCAGGTACTTTTGCGGAATTAGTATCGAAAGTGGTGCATGTTGGTAATACTAGCTTAAAGGTTGATGTTGAAATTTACCTCGAAAGAATGCACAAAGATGATAAACACTTAGCAATTACAGGCAGTTTTACCTTTGTTGCCGTGGATGACAATCATAGGCCAACTCCTGTGGTTTGTGACAAGATGCTAAATGGCTTTGATAGCTAGTTTTATCTTTAATAATCTATCTATGAAGCAAATATAGGGCTAAGCCCTATATTTAATATTACATAAAGAACACATCATACTGATAAATTAAAAATTTATGATATCTGCAGCAGTTAAAGAATATAGGAAGATGTAATCAAACCTTCCTTCTCGAACTTAACTCATTAAAGAAAAATAGGTCACTTTTTTGGTTAGTCATTATCTGTTAGTTCAAAGCGGTGGAGTTAATATATTGATTATTTAAACCAAACTACCTTGTTTTTGCCTGTGTGTTTAGCCTCGTACAATGCTTTGTCAGCATCGTTTAGATGTCCAGTAATAGACATTTTTTCCATCTCGGGAAGTACTGCTTTTACACCAATACTAACCGTGAGATGGATGCTTTTTTCTTCTGACAAGGTAATTTCTAAGTCAGATATTGACTTTCTTATGGTTTCAATCAGCGAACTAGACGATCCGTATGTAGCATCAAGTAACACAAATGCAAACTCCTCACCTCCCATTCTCGCGGTAAAATCATCACTGCGTAGCGCGTCCTTTATAGTGTGAGCAATCAGCTTAATGGCTTTGTCACCAGCATCGTGACCGTAGGTATCATTAATAGACTTAAAGTTATCGATATCTACCATACCAATTAAATAGGGGAAGGAAATCTCACCAACTTCGGCGGCTTTTTCCATAAAGGCACGTCGGTTGGGCAGGCCCGATAAGGTGTCGGTCATCGCAAGCTCAAGCAGCTTGTTTTCCGCTTCCTGGCGCTCTTTATCGAGTTTAACCGCATAGTATAAACCCGCTAGAGAGTCGACTAGTGGTTGTAAGAATTGTGCATCTTCTTCGGTATAGTCAAAAAACTTATTCGCAAGCCCAATCATACCGATTAACTCACCATTGAGCTTTATCGGTAGCCCTAAAAACTTAGAGATCCTAGGGTGTCCTTTTGGCGTACCTTTCGATGCAGGATGTTTACCTCGTTCATTACTAATGACGGTCTCTCTCGTTAGGATAACCGAACCAAATAAATTATTAAAATCAGTAAAATAGAGGTCATTATCATAATATCGCTGAACCAGTTGAGAGCTTAGATCATTCCACTGCATCTCCGAAATTGCATGGATAAAAAGCCTAGGTACACCAGCGGAATGTTCAAGTTCGCCGATCAACGCAAATTGACTATCAGCAATGTCAATGAGCTCTTCTAGAATTTCACGGCATGATTTAGAAAGATCACCCGTCTTTAAATAGGCTGACTGTGCCTTACTGATAAACGACAGCAACTGCTTTTGCTTGCGTTCTTGTAGCTGGGCTTCCATTCGGTCGGTAATATCACGGTGAGTTCCAGCAAGACGTAGTGCTCTACCGCTATTATCACGCTCAACCACTTTGCCATAGGTTTCAATCCATACCCAGTGTCCATCAGCATGTTTCATTCTATAAGAAGTGGTGTAGGCATCAGTTAGCCCCTGTAGGTGCTGAGCTAGATTTGTTTCTACATGACTACGGTCGGTTGGGTGAATAAGCTGACGGAAATAATTAACGCTGGTTTCGACATATTCAAATTCGATCCCAAGCATATCACACCACTTTTTATTTACTTTGTTTATATCTGCTGGAATATTCCAATCCCATGTTCCAAGTTCTGAAGCTTCTAATAACAAACGCATCTGCCGGTTTGTTTCATTGAGCTTGTCTTCAGTATACTTTTGTGCGGTATTTTCGGTAATAAAGGCTTGGATACTCGTCATTCTGCCTTCGTGGTTAAAATGCGCCACCGTGATCATTCGGATCCAGATCTGTTTTGAATCCAGTTCCATCTCTAGCAAAATTTCAGACGCTTCTAAACCAGCTAAATGGTTTTGCAAGTTAAAATGAAACTTCTCAACGCTTGATTCAGTAAGTAAATCTTCAAAATGTATTTCACCAGAGCATAAGTTAAAAGTGTCAATACCAATGACGCGCTCAATGTTAGGAGATACGGTACGAATGTGAAGCCCATTATTGTACTTCCATTTTATTAATACGATTGGTGAAAAGCGGATTAGCTCTTGATCCTCAAGGTACAGCGAGTAATTTTTTTGTAGCTCCAAAATAGTGGTGATCAGGCCGCTAATTGTCTCGAGCAAATGAATATCTCGCTCGGCATAATTCTTTGGTTTGGTATCGATTAGACATACACCACCAATTGGTTTGCCATCGATCCGAAAAGGCACACCCAAATATGAGCGAATGTGAGGTTCACCAGTAACAAGAGGATTATTTGCATAGTTTTCATCTAAGGAAGTATCTGGAATCAGTAGTGATTTGTTATGCTTGATTAAGCGCTTACAAAAAGCATCTTGTTCTGGTGTTTTATCAACAAGAATCCCATGCTTGGCGATTAGGTGTTGCCATTGACCTTCAATGACGGTAACCAAAGTAATTGGTACATCAAAATAGTTTGATAGAGAAGTGAGCAGGGTGTTGAGGTCAGCGAGTGGAAAACTTGATTCGACTAAATCCTGTGTTAATTCGACTTTTGCAAAAGTATCCACGCTCACTCCCCATTAATTAAAAATTCGGTAAGCTGAGTCGTGTTACTTTGTATTTCGTGAGGCAGTGCAGTATTGAGTAACTTTTCCAGCTGAATTTCTAGTTCTATTTGTTTTCTTGGCAATAAAGAATTTTCAATGTTATCCAGTACGAACAGATAATGATGTGTAGGTGAAGGTAGTATTTTATAGTTTCTAAAAACTTCATGGGCCGCAGCAGCGAGTTTCGCTGAGGTGAGCTCGCAGGTTGGCAACGCATAGTAAGTTAAAAAAGGGTTTATCGAGTAGCACAATAGAAGCTCATTGATCACTTCATAGATGTTTATTTCATCTGCAACATCAACCTTTTCAATAGTGATCAAATAGAACTCTTCGTCTTTTGGATTACTACGGATCTCACATCTTAAAACACCAAGAGGGGTGTGGTAGATACCGTTACCACTAAAGCATGCCGAAAATTCAGCAAGTATCTGAGATTCTATATCGTGACTGAGATTATGTTCGACAACTAGACCTTCATTATTGATTAAGACCCGAGGGCAATCACGCTTTTTAAGTTGTTCTTGCAACACTGTTTTAAAATAGTTGTGGTTGTACACATCTATTGCTGCGTTGACTTCTGCGAGTAATTTGTCGTTCTCCCATGGTTTACACAAAAACTTATGTGCAACCTTGCTATTTATCATATCAATAAGTATGTCGGAGTCAGTATAACCACTGAGAATCAAGCTTACTGCACCTGGGCGTATTTCTTTGGCTCGTTTTAGAAAATTTCCGCCATTCATAATTGGCATTCTAAAATCGGAGATAATAACCTGAACAGGGTGCGAGTCTAAATACTCAAGTGCTTCAAACGGATTGTCAAAACAGACAACTTCTACTAGCGGCAGACTTATAAGTCGCTTTAATGCGTTAAGTACAGACAGTTCATCGTCTAAAATCAGTATGTTATAACTAGCTAAAGTATTTACTTCTGAGTTCATAGAAAAGCTCCAACCAATCTAGGCCCTTTTGATCACAAAACATGTCGATGACGCCTTGATTCACTTCCTTATTGGTAATTGTATCTGTAAGCAACAACAATGTAGTGGTATTACTATCTGAGGTTCCCGTTTCTAAGGCTTCAATGAGTGCATACAGTTCATCAGTGATGGCTGACTCGTAGCCTATTAAGGTAGCGGTGTAGAGGGCCATATGTAATTTCTCTGTATAGCAGCCCCCTGGGGAGTGGCATTGGTTTTCAGTTATAAGCTGGACTATTTCTGAGCCCAACTCACCAAGAAATAATAGAGATTGAATAAAAACAATACGCTCGGTGTCAACTGATGAATCACGTCGTTTTTGTACCAATTCTTTTAGTAACTTAACCTTTCTAAAGTTAATATCACTTAACTGCTCACAGTTTACGATATTGTATCTGGCTGCGACCATATTGTGATAACACGCAGAGACAATAATTGCGGAAACTAAGTCCACACCGAGTGTCTTTATTGCGGTAGACAAGGAGTATTGCTTTGTCGATAACCCGACATAAGCACTGTTACATAAGTGGAATAACTTAGCTTGAATGAGGACTTCTTGTTCAAGCATCGCTTCAAGCTTATGAAAATCTAAATCAATATCCTCAATTCTACTTAGCAAAATAGGCAATTCGTTTTGGATGAAAGTTTCATTTAACGCCTGCTTTATAGACTCACTTAATGGCAACTCACAGAGTCGATAAAATGCAGTAATAACATCATCAAATTCTTCTCTTCTAAATGGCTTAGCTACGATAAAGGTCGCGGAAATTGACGACTTACACAGTACTTTTCCTGTAGTATCACCGGTTAACAATACGGTGAGGACTTGCGGATAGCGACGTCTCACAATATTGATTAATTCAACACCATTAATTGCCGGCATAAGGTAGTCGCTAACTAAGATATCGATGCTAGTTAACGTATCTAGGGATTCAATAAATTGTTTAGGGGATGAGAAGGTCAATATATCTGCACCTTCCATACTTATATTGAAGTGACGGTAGAGCGACTTCAACATTAACTCATCGTCATCAACGAGTACAATCCGTGGTACTTGGTTTTTAATAGACATAGTGAGTAAGCTCCTCAAACAAAACAGGTTTTCCGATTAGATATCCCTGTACTTCGTCACATTGTAACTGCTCTAAAATTTCAAGCTGCTCGACGGTCTCTATCCCTTCAGCAACAACTTTTAATCCAAGGTCATGAACTAATCGAATGACATTTTGGACAAGATCACGAGCCGATTTGGAACTGTCGATATTTTCTATCAGACTTTTGTCAATCTTAATAACATCTACTGGCAACTTTGAAATATAACCCAAAGAGGAATACCCTCTGCCAAAATCATCAATAGCAATAGAGAATCCGATTTCTTTTAACTGTATTAATTTAGCCTTAGCTTGCTCGAGGTTTTCCAAAACAAAATTCTCGGTGATTTCTAATTCAAATTGCTTTGGTTGAAGTGAATACTTTTTGATAATTGAATACATGGTTTGCACAAAGTCAGGGTCGGAGAGTTGATAAGGTGAAATATTCACTGCAACTTTTTTAATATTAAGCGCCTCTTTTCGCCACTCAGACAGTGCGATACACGTTTGCTCTAGCACCCAATTTCCTATTTTAACTATTTGTCCGTCTTTTTCTGCCAACGGAATAAAATAATCCGGTGAGTTAGCGCCAAACTGGCTGTTCTTCCAACGGATCAACACTTCGCAGCTATTGATCGAATGTTCTTTTAAACTGAGTTTTGGTTGAAACCTTAGATAAAATTCACCATTATCGACAGCGTTGAATAATGCTTCAGACACTTTATGCTCATTTAGCTTCTCTGAAAGCAGCGATTGTGAATAACGCATGTAGAAGTCAGTCCGAGATTCACAGACGAATTGGGTATAGATCACTAGGCGGTCTATCGCCTCCGACAGTGGCTGCTTGGGCTCAATCATAGTATAAGAGGCGGCAAATTTGATTTGGATATTTTTGCGAACGAAGAACTGCTTAATTGAGTCGATCAGCTCATCTAAAAATTTATGAACTTCAATTTCACTTTGTACTGAATCTAACCAAAATATTGCTTGATCAAAACTGATTTCAAGCATAGAAAAACGAGTCGTTTCACTTAGTAACGCATAATCTATTATTTTCTTTAAAGTATCTGAATATATCGGGGTATTAGAAATAATATTCTTAACAAGCAAGTCACGAATTTTAAGACAGATCATGACAGAATTATCAGTGCGATTAATATGCTCTAGAAAGCTAAGTTTGCTCTGATAGAAATTAGGGTATTGATCCTGCTGGTTGGAAAGGGGCTTGATGATAAGTAAGTAGCTTGACTCTGTTTTTAGCTTGAGCTCAACTTGGCATAGTACCCTAGAGCTTGTTAGTGTTGCAATTCTGCGTTCAGCAAAGTCATCAAGACATTTATCACTTTCAAAATTAAACAGTTGAAAAAAATTACCTTTATTTAGTTCGTTTAAAACTAATTCTGTGTAGGCGTAATTGCAGTCAATAACATTACCAATGCTATTAACTTCCACTAAAGGCGTATTATTGCTGCGCAATATCTGGGTTTTTAATTCGTTTTTGTGATGATTAGTGAGTGCCGCTTCAACCGTTGTGTAAAGCTCTTCATTATTCCAAGGCTTGGATAAAAATTTAAAGGTATTGTTAGCGTTGATTAGTGACTTCATATCATTATAGTCAGCTTGCCCACTAAGGACGATGCATTCTATATTAGGATCATGCTTTTTTGCTTCCTGAATAAGCTCCTGACCATTCATACTAGGCATTTTGAAGTCAGTGATCAGTACTTGAGGTTTGTGCTCCTTTATCAAACTTAGCGCTTGTTTGGGGTCCTCGGTATATATAACTTCATAATGTAGTAAACGCAAAGTGCGCTTTAGTGACTTTAGAATATCAATTTCATCATCAACCAATATGATAGGTACACTCATAGCTACCCCTGTATTAGCGCATTAAATCTTTCTAACAGAAAAGAATTATCAATTAGTGTCGAAAGGGCATCTGTAGCTTTGGCTTTCTCAAGTTTAAAATTATTTAATGCAGAGGCAACCAAAACCTTAATCGTTTCAAACTCAACTTTTTTGCTAAAAGCAATCACCAGCTTTTTGTATAAAATAACTTTTTTCTATCACTGAACATATCGCTTTTCTGTACTCGGGTTTATCATCTATGTTAGTACCTTAGCTAATTATCATTCTTTATCAGAGTGTAGACCACTTTCTGCAATTTGATAGTCGCTAATAAAGTCTTTTGAGAGGGCATTTTGTACTCGCAAACAAGCGATATAAGGTGTTCAAAAGAGAGCGACTCACTCAGCATAGGTGTAAGTTTCAATAATTGGAGGTTTCGCTTAATTGAATTGGTTAAACTCTTATAATTATTGGTCTCATAAAAGCAACAAGGGAGATGAGCTAAAGGTACCAAAGCTGACGGGCTTGGTACCTTCCGATTTATAAGAAGTCTATAGCACCATTGCGGCTATCCAGCCAAAGCATAATAGAGGGATGTTGAAGTGAATAAACGTTGGTACTACGGAATCCCAGATATGATCATGCTGTCCATCGGCATTAAGTCCTGAGGTTGGTCCAAGTGTAGAATCTGACGCTGGGGAGCCCGCATCACCCAGTGCTCCCGCTGTTCCCACCAAGGCTGCGGTCGCCATAGCCGAAAAACCAACTTCTAGAGACAAAGGTACAAATAGCGTGGCAATGATTGGCACGGTTGAAAATGAACTGCCAATTCCCATGGTAATAAGTAAACCAACAAGTAGAATCATTGCTGCAGCAAGTGGTTTATTATCGCCAACAAAATCGGCACAACTTGCTACTAAACTTGTCACATCGCCCGTTGCTTTCATGACAGAGGCAAAGCCTTGAGCAGAGATCATGATAAAACCTATCATGGCCATCATCGCTACGCCTTTGCTGAAAACATCGGAGTTTTGTTCCCATTTCACGATACCAAAGAGGCTAAAAATCATCACGCCAACAAGCCCACCTAATATCATTGAGCCACTGATATTTTGCGCAATGAGAGAAGCCAACACTGCTGCGCCGCCGACGATCATCACTTTAGTTGCTTCTTGGCCTTCAGGTACCGTGCTTGATTGAGTACTTTGCTGTTGACTCATTTCATAAACTCGCTTTTTACGATAAGTAATGAAAACGGCAACCAACAGTCCTATCAACATACCAAGCGCAGGGATCACCATAGCATAAGGCACGTCAAACTTAACCAATTCTAAACCATTGTCTACTAGGTTTTTATGCAAAATAGAGTAAAGGTAAATGCCACCGAATCCATACGGCAACACCATATAACTGGTCGCTAAGCCAAACGTTAAAATACATGCAATCGCACGGCGGTCTATCGTCAGCTTGTTCAGTACGACTAATAGCGGCGGAATGAGGATCGGAATAAACGCAATGTGGACAGGCACAAGGTTTTGTGACGCAATTGAGCAAGCCAAAATAATGACCATTATAAACATGCTTAAGAAAGTTGAGCCTTCACTATCATTGGCATTAACTAATCTAAGAAGCTTTTGCGCGAGTATTTGCGTCAAGCCAGACTTTGAAATAGCAACTGCAAACCCACCTAACATGGCATAGCTCAGAGCTATTTCTGCTCCTCCAGATAAGCCATCATTGAAGGCGTTTAAGGTTGTCTTCAAATCCAAACCGGCCACTAAACCTGCTGCCATTGCACTGACGGTCATAGCGACAATCACATTTATTCTACATAGGGTTAACCCCAACATGAGCAAGACGCCCAAAATAACAGCATTCATACTATTTTCTTGCCTTTCTTTTTATTGATTTGTACAACATCTTCAACTCACTAAGCTCAAATTTGGTGAGTGGTTTCTGTTGATACTGTGACTTTTCAATTAACTGATAAAACTGCCAAAGTGATACTTCTAATTCAGGAAATAACTTAGACAACTCAGCAATATGCTGCTTCGCCGTTGTGCCACTTAGCTGCTCTTTGAAATCGGACACTATAGCATTGTAATAGACAAGTTCGATAGGGCGTTTATGCTGAGTGAACCGCTTACTGAGGTAAAATAATGCGATTGAAACCAAAAGCAGCATAAACAGTGAGAATATTCCCGCCCAAAGTTGGCCACTGCTACCGAACCATTCCTTAAACAATGCACCTTGTTTTTCTTTATCAAAATTAATAACGACACGAGTCCACTGATAGTCTAGTTCTTCAAGCTGTAATCGTAACCAGTTAATAGACTGCCAATTAGACAGTCCAATTAAGCTGTAGCCTAAACCACTTTTAAACTCGCTTGATAATTGCTCTAATTGAGAAAGACTTCCTGTCATTCTTTCTGGAGCAATCCAAGCAGTTGGATCTAAGCGCTGCCAGCCAACTCCTGGTGTGAAATACTCAACCCAAGCATGTGCGTCATATTGATAAATGCTGTAATAGCCTTGATTGTCATTTTTTTCACCGCCCAAATAACCTGATACTAAGCGAGCAGGGATATCCGCGCTTCGTAGCAAAAATGCAGCTGCGGAGGCATAGTGACCACAAAATCCATTAAACGAGTTAAATAGAAAGTCATCAATTCTATCGTCCGATTGGGTTGTAGTTGGTGTTAAGGTATAGACGAAACCATTTTGCAAAAAATAGCGCTGCATTAATTCAATGAATTGGCTCGTTGTTGTCGATTGGCTATCCCAATCGCGCGCCAGTTGTCTTGCCTGTTGATTAATGCCGTCAGGTAATGCGGTGTTGCGCCTGTAATACCAGGGTCTCAACGAATCTTGTGGCTCAAAATCAGTGAAATCGATTTGATACTCGACAGGTTTTGCCGATAGTTTTTTTAAATAAACCGTACCAAATACGTTACTATTTAACTTAGCGCTTCTCGAATACGAGTATGCTAGGCCGTATAACCAAGGAAGTTGACTAGGCTGAGCAATAATAGTCGCTTTACCAGTCGCTTCATTGGGTAATGCTCTAATATTGGTACCTTGATACTCAGAAACTTTCCATTGTCGTCCGTCAAATTCATCGTGAATAATCGCACGCCAATAGAAAGGTCCAGTTTGTTGAGTGTTTTCAAATGATGCCCTAAATACCAAGTCGCTGGATTGGGATAGGTTTGCGATATTAAAAGGATCTACATTCTCAGATAACCCTGTTTTTGCTTGATTCTGCGGTGCAGGTAACTGCCAAAATGCTGGGAGTTTTGGTAAAAAAACGACTAATAAAGTAGCCACAGGCAGCACCAATACCAATCCCTTTGCACTTACCTTAAGCGCAGATTTGAACCTTAGGTTTTGCTCAAGATTAAGCATGATAGCTAAATTAACTGCCAACAAAATTAATACCAAAAATGCAGCAAATATACTTTGTGTAAAAAGAAATAAGCACGGGTAAGTAAAAAAATTCAAAATACATATTTGTGTAAATTGGCGAGCTTGCGTAGCGTGAATTTGCTTAAGCAGCGATGCAACCAACATCAGAGCCACAAAAACATTCACGCTGTTTTTTAGACCTATTAATGAGGCCGTCGCAATAGCGCCGAGTAAAGTGACCAAGTTAATAAAGCGAATGCTTAACATGTTTGGCTTAGTCACTAATCTTGATGCTTGCCACAGTGTTAAAACGGTACATAATCCGACAAAGCCGATACCAAAATCATCGACAAGAATAATGCTCAACAACCATAAGAAGAATGACGTGCTGTAGTACCATTTTGGAAAGCTAGAATTCACTTAACGCCTCCAAACAACATTGTTTATGAGCTTCACCTTGACCGAAGGGGATCCTGTTTTGTTGAAGTAACAGAGCATAACTTGTTTGTTGCTTATCGGCGTCAAGTACCATACTACAGAGCTTGCTCAGGCGCTCTTCCTTGCTACCAGAAAGCTTAGAATAGTCAAAGATAACGCGGTGTAAGTCAGCAGACTCTGGCGCGTTTTGTTTTACTAACATCTGTTCCGTCTTGGCGTAATGCTTCCAAGAAACACGACTCAAGCTCATGCCTTTTTGATATTGTGCGAGATGGTCAAATTCAGCTGAGCGTTCTTTCTGTTGTATGCCTTGGCTGGTATTTGATGCATTGCCGTAGCTAAACTCCGTGTTTATAACGGATAATGGAGTAGGGTAAACGTAGAAAACATCGTGTGGTTTTATATACGACCAGGTACGAATAAGACCAAATGGGAAGTAGCTGAGAATTTTAATTACCCCAGTATCATATATACCACGAGGTAATTCAGGGGCGGCTAACTCGATAACTTTTTCATCACTTACTTTCGAAATATGGGTTGCCGTTTGGTTGTATTCACTTGATAGTCTGAGTGATTGGATCTCTGCGCCAGATGAAATACTGAGTCTAATAGATGAACTATATGGGCTAAAATTAGCATTACTACCCAGATACCGAACATTTGTATTGTTCAGGTTGAAAAAACCTAAAAATAGGGCGGCTATCATCATCACAGCCATAATGTAGGACACTGCAAGTATCAGATTATTCTGATAGTTGATCCCCAATATGAAATTAAGCAAAGCCACAGCGATAAAAAAACCGCCATCCTTAGATGGCAGTATGTAGATATTATTATGAGATAACCGTATTTCTGAACGTTGATGTCGTTTATAAATATGCTGCTGAACTTTCCGTTTCAAGCGGTTAATCATGCTTAATGTACCGGTACGTTTTGAAAGACCTGCGTCTGAACTTCTGCTTCATTAGTTGTGGTGACGCCAAGTCGATGGGCACAGACTGAAGTGAAAACGGCTTGAACATCATCGGGTATGACGAAATCTCGACCACTAATAAACGCATATGCACGACTTGCGGCTGCAAGCGCGATACTAGCTCTTGGCGATAAAGGGTCACTAAATTGACCTGAGCTGCGTGTGTAGTTAACTAAGCGAAGGATATAATCAATAATGGCGTCACTTAGCACAATATTGGGCACAACTTGCTGATACGCCAAAAGTGTTTTGCCATCGATCACTTGCGGTGCTTGAGTCAGTTTTCTCGCTTTTCCAGCTAATTTAATTAACTGTGCTTCTGCTATTTCCGAAGGGTATCCCAAGCTTATACGCATAAAAAAGCGGTCTAGTTGCGATTCTGGCAATGGATGCGTGCCAGATTGATGCTGAGGATTTTGCGTTGCAATCACAAAAAATGGGCTAGGGAGTTCATGGCTCACGCCATCAATGGTTACTTGGTGTTCTTCCATGGATTCCAATAAGGCGCTTTGCGTCTTTGGACTTGCGCGGTTGATTTCATCGGCCAGTAAAACTTGGCTGAAAATAGGACCAGGATGGAATTCGAATGACTGATTTTCACGGTTAAAAATGGAAGTACCTGTAATATCAGCTGGGAGTAGATCGCTAGTAAATTGCACTCGACGATATGTCAGACCTAGCACGTCGGCAAGAGAATGAGACAGCGTCGTCTTACCCATACCAGGCAAATCCTCAATTAGCAGATGACCTCGGCACAAAAGACTGCAGATAGCGAGTTTTACTTGTTCAGGCTTTTCTAAAATAACGGTAGAAAGCGCATCGGTAAGTTTCTTTATTTCTTCATTCATGTAACCAGCTCTAAACGCTTCATTACCGAATCCACTTTGTGTGCATTGAAAGGTTTAGCGATAAAGCCTTTAGCACCAAGTTCCCAAGTATTTTGAACATTCTCCATACTATTATGGCCAGAGCACATGATGACATGAGACACTGGAAAGTTTTCGTTAATGTAGGATAGGATCTCGGTACCATCTGTATCGGGAAGCTCAATATCTAAAAAGACAACACTGGGCTGCTTATGCTTTAGTAGCGGCTTTGCGGAGTCAAAGTCTTCACAACCATAAACTTCTTCAAACCCTAAGTTCTCCAAAATCTGTGTCAGAAAATCTCTGATCTCAACAGCGTCATCAATTATCAAGATTGGTTCTAGCGGTCTTACAAATTCCATATGTCGATACTTCAAATTACAAATTCAACCACATACTATAAAAAGCTAAACCATAGCTCAATAGAAAATACGGTAAACTTTTTATTAATGTCCGATACCGTCTAGTATTGGACATATTGGAGATGATTAAATTAGCTTTCTTGATATTACAATCACTACATATTTAACATCCTATAATTTATATTATGTTAAATAACCTAAATTGCGACACTTTTGCGGGTGTTTCATGGTTCAATCAAAAATCCCTCTCTAAGCCTTATTTTCATAAGTTTTCTCGTTTTCCTGTATCATTAGCAAAATTGATTGTTCTAAATTTATTAATCGAAAAATTTCATATAAAAACCCACTTCCGTGCAGGACGCTCGACGCAAAAACAACGTCAAAGGAAGTAAGGATTGATGATGACTGACTTTAAAGAGTTACTTTTCAGAGCGGGATTTATGAACTTCGGTAAGTTAAACCGCAAACAGGTATGCGAGTTTTTAATGGTCAAAGAGCGCACGCTTGAGCGTTGGATCAGCAAAAATAAACCATGCCCCCGTGCGGTTCGGCTCTTGGAAATGCGTATTAACGGTAGCGTATCTAACCATAAATCATGGGACGGCTTTTTTATCTGTCGTGATGGTTATTTGTGGACACCACGAGGCGCAAGATATGAACCCGATTACATAAATAAAATAGACATTCTACAAAGGACTTCACGCTATCACGAAGCGCATACAGCCTCATTACAAGCTGAAATTGACCACCTTAAGGATCTGGTCATTGCTCGTGATAAACTCAAGGAAATGGGACGGGATTTGATAGAAATGTCAGACCGCTTTAGGTTCAAGGACGCCATGCTCAGGTTTGAGCAGAAAAAGGACAAGTCGGCTTAGTGTTTTGGGCTGCGATATTGCAGCCCATTTTTTTGATTTACGTTACAACTATCAAAATGCAAACTACTTCAAAGCCTCATCCAAAGCCCCTACTAATTCATCATCCAGTTTGTTGTTGCTCTTGGCCGCTAGGTGCTTGGCCGTTGCTAAACAGACTCGTTTGATGAATGCCTCTGTGGCCAACTTCGTTAACAGGTATTTTCCTAGTGTGGTTAGCATATCTTTGCCTCCAATTGTTTGATGCGCTCGTCTTGCGCGTTAATAATGACTTTCAGCCAGTTGATGTCGTTTTTTAGCGTGGCAATGGTGGCAATGAAACCACCTACTTGCACACCGATTACCACGACAGTAGACATATCCATACCCTATCCTTTATCAATCATATCTAATGCCTGAGCCGTTACGATTTGGCCGATTAGCGGCTGGTATCGTGGCCTAAGCTGTAAGTTTCCGTCGAACAGTCTTTCTAGATAATCCATGTGATCATCATGCGTCATCGACATTGCTTTTAACCACGTCTTATCCCTAACGGTATAATCTGGGTTCAGTTTGTCTGGGTCTAAAACGAAGCCCGCATTGGGGTACTTAATATAGTTAGAGCCATTAGCCGCGAATTGGACTTCAGCCAGTACGCTGGCGACAGATTTGGTAAACGGTTTACTCTCTACTTTGAAGTAGTTATATACCCACCACACACCGTACAGCGTGGCAAATAGGCTGACATTTTTTGAAATGAAATTACCCATTGAACCCCCAATCGAAGCCACGTTGAATGGTTTCCATGCTGTATGGCTGTTCGCCGTTCTCCATCATTATCATGGCTTCCATGACTTTCGGGTATTCCGCTTGGGCCAGTGGCCTGTCACTTGGAATACCAGCACGCTTTGACACAAAATTGATGTAGTTCTGTGTTTTGTTCTCTGACGGTGGTGCCCAACGGGAGATAATTCCATTGATGGTTGTACGGCCATGTCTAAAGGCGTAGGTGCGCAATATGCGCCCTGCTGCTCTTAGTCCATGTTCTACCGTTTCGAAGATAACAAAGCGGCCATCATCGCCCACCATGCCAATCCAATCTTCGCCTTTTTCGATGTTCAGCGGGTTGTTGTTACGTATGCCTTTTGGTGAACCGGTCTTCATAAAATATCCTCCTAGTAATATCAGTCCTAATGCTAAAAACAGGGTTTTCTGTTGCATTAAAACGACTCCTTGAACACCCTAAAGCGCGCTTTTGGGCTATCTAAATCAGGCTCTAGTGTCATCCGCAATAGCTTTGATGTTGCGCCCGTTTGCCATATCTGCAATTCATTCCCAACAGGTTTGCAATATGTGGTGCTCGTCGCAAACGCCTCTGGATGTGTGTAGGCAACGTGATAGCTTTTTAATGCGTCATCAGTCGTATAGATTTTATTACCTGCCAAAATCACCCATTGACGACCAATCAGGCAACCGCCAACAAATTCAGGGAACGCAGCACCAATATCCACGACCTCGCCCGAATCGCGAATATAGGCAATTGCGCCGCTAGAAGTGGTAAACATAATCGTGCTATCTGTGAATGTGGGCGGCTCTTTTATACCTATGGGTAGTGTCACGCCCTCTATTCGGCGTACTGTCACAAATTCATCGTTGGTCACATAGAGGGAGTCACCACAAAACAGCAAAATATCATTGCTGTATGGGTCGCTATACGCACGCTCAATATCACGGTCTAGTAGGATTTCTGGGCATGTTTTAGTACTCCATACCCCATCAACAAAGGTGATGATTTTATTCGGTGCTGTGCCGTAACCTGCACCAAGCACATAAAAGACACCGTGTTTTTCTACCAAACAATTTGCAGTGAAATCAGCGTGATTTGGGTTTCGGGGTTTTTGTAGAATGCCATTAGTATCAGCAATGATTAAATCCCGTTTATCCCACCCCCTGAGCGCATAAATATAATCGCCGTATGAGATGGGGCTTTCTAGTGGCTCGACATATTGCCGACTAACGCCAGTGTCCACATTGGTTGCATACCATGTGCTACTGCCACCCGCAGATTCATGGATAATGTAGCCATTATGGTAAATAGCACTTCTTGCTGTCAGATTGGCATCAATATTCACAGTGTAAATGCTTGATGGACTAACACGTTGGTCGGGCCTTGCCGCAATAAACGCATACAAAGGTGCAGCTGAGTTATGTTCGTATATCGTTTGAGCTGGAATATACATGCCCGTTTCAGCGTTAACCCCTTCACCACCAACCCAAAAGCCAACGTTATCGCAAGATATGCGCGCATTTGACTGTGACGGGTCAAACGGTAACAAGCGCTGTGACAGGCCAAAGTGGTCTACAATGAAAGATAAAGAACGGCTCGCTTTGGTGCTTAATGCGTCATAACTTAAACGATGGGCAGACGACCATACTTCAACTTTTTGGGCTTGCTGGCTCTGTAATACAAGACGAGCAAATACCTGATTTGTCGTGATTTCAAAGCCTGCACGCGCCTCAGTGGAAAACACTTCGGAACCATAGGCGTTATAGGCCGTTAGCCTGACTTCAGCCTCACTATTCATCACTTTGATGAACTGGCCTTCGCCAACTAACTCAGTCGGAAAATTGGCTTCAATATTGAGTTTGCTTAACATCTTATTTTCTCCCTGCCATCATGGCGACAACGGTGACCCCAACGACACCCACCACGACATACATCATGGTTTTATTGGTTTGTAATGCGAGTTGCTGGCCGTCACTGCGGCTCATATTGTCAACGAACTGAAGCGCTTGCTTATGCGCCAGTCGGCTTTGGTCGGCTGCATCGCCATAGGCATCGCTTAGCGCATCTTGTGTACTGCCAATGGCAAGCCCTGCTAAGTCTGCGTTACTGGCCGCAACATCACGGGCTAAATCGCTGGTCGCGTTCGCAGTGAAGTACGCCATTTCTGATACACGTTCGTTGCTGTCATTCACGGCATTAACCGCATCCCCAAATAGGTTTGATGCAAAGTCGTTATTGGCTGCGTGCATGTCATTTGCTGAGTTGACGACCGCGCGGGCTAAGTCGCCATTTTCTAACATGGCTGTATTGGCCGTGTCGCTGGTAAACTGCATCGCGTCGAGCGCTAAGTTGCCGCCCATCTTTAGTGCATCTGATCCAAAATCAAGAGCATCTTGTGTTGCAGTCCCTACCTGACTCATTGCGTCATAGCCAAAATCAAAGGCGCGAGCGCTGTTATTCTCCGCAAAATCAAGAGCGCCTTGCGTTGCAGTCCCTACCTGACTCATTGCGTCATAGCCAAAATCAAAAACGCGAGCGCTATTATCCTCTGCAAAATCAAAGGCGCGAGCGCTGTTATTCTCTGCAAAATCTAGCGAATCGCGGTTAATATCAGAGCCGAAGTTAAATGCGTCTGACAGTGCATCAGATGCAAACTGTGTTTGATAATCGGTCATCGTTTGAAACGTATCGGCCATATCTGCACCGATGTTCGACATTGCGTCTACTAAACCATGATCTGTTTGTTGAATGTTGTATGTGTTGCCGTCCCCAACATTCATAAAGCCGTTGTTATCACCTTGAACCCCAAACGAAACACTGGTGTTATTGGTGGATTGACGGCTGGAACTTTTGGATTTACTACCCATTGAGAACCATCCTGTAAACTAAGTAACCGTTGATATCGGTCATTTCATATTGAAAGTGGTAAGCGCTAAGTAGGCGTGCCAGTGCCCGCCTTTTGGTATGAAATACGATTGAGGGGGCGCTGAGCTTTTTGGCAATTTGAACGATGTAAGGTGCCAACTGACCAAGGGCGCTGCCCTCGGCACACACGACACATAGGCCGTCTTGGTCGTTACGTAGTACCGCATAGCAAGCGTTGTGGTGGATAAAAACTGCGTGTCTGGCTCTTATCTCTTGTGCGATAGCTTCATAATCTGCGGGACTTCCAGCCGCCCGTTTAATCCGCCACAGCTCGCTAATTGGTGCTATGTTCATTTCTTCAAAAGGAACAGCGCCACTAAGGCAATACCGCCAATAATCAACAACTGATTGTTGTTATTGGTGCCAAAGGACACCCCGCCACCTGTGAACCCGTTACGCTGCGTTTGGTCACCTGTCGATGAGCTTGCACTGGAACTAATGGGACTGCCCGCCCCATTCGTCATGCCTGGCATTCCACCCATCGCGGCCCCCAGTAATGGCATCATTGTTCACCCCCTGCGGTGTACTTGCGGTAAAGGCTGCGTACTACTTCGGCCAGTAGTGCGCCTCCTGCAGCCACAGCCACACCATAGGCAAAATATTTCACGTTTCTTGGTGTCTGCATCGCTTATTTCCTTAGCAGTAAGCCAACCACCAGAAGACCACCAAAACCAAGCAAAAGCGTCTTTTGCGGTACACCAAATACAAGGGTCTCTTGCTGAGTTGAATTAGGTGTCGTTTTTGGAGTCTCGACCTGAACGGCTGCACCATTTTCTAGTTCAGGTGTGGCGGCATGTTCCAGCCGCCCCTGACCTGTCGAGTTCTTACGCGCCTTGACCGCCTCGAAATTGGCGTAGGCGCCAACTGCATCACTAAGGAATCCACCGATTTGCCCCAACCAAGAGGTTGGCTGCGGTGAACCTTGTGGCAGCATGGTTTGGTTAGACATTTAGCCCCCTTAGAATGAACTTGTGGCAAAGTCATCAAAGTAATACACCGCAACTTCGGCCTGTATTTCCTGCGTGCAGTCCACACGTAGGCGCATATCTCGAATAGCGGGATCTAATTTCAAGGTGTTGTACTTGTCACCCTCAAGACAGAAGTCGAGATAAAACTCGTCTGCGATTGGTGTGCGGCCATTCTGGCGCATGATGTGCTTGTGCAGCTCTAGCGGCACTGATTCACGCCACTTCACGTTGTCGACCAGAAATTCAACCCCTTCGACGCCCGGCGCTTTAATCGCAATCGCCATAATGCTTGCGTTCGTTGGGCGTGGCAGGTTGTCGATTTCAGTACGGCCATTGTTTAGCTTGTACACGAACGTTCTTCGCTTCATCAAAGTACCTGGCACGTTGGCCGCTGACTTTTCAGCAAAGCATTCGATAACTGGCGCTGTGGCTTCTTGTGCAATGTCAAAGCGAATTTGTGCGGTGTTTAGCCCATTTGTACCCAATGCAAAGAAGCGTTGCTCTATGAGTTCAGGATAAAGCGCACTGGACATGTCATCGCGTACAAAGTGCCACGTTGCAATCCCTGCTTTCACTTCACGCTTAAAACGTGTGTTTTCTTCGATAAGGTCTTGCAATGTGCTGTACTGCGTAACCAATCGGCCATTGAGTTCAAGGCGCACGTTGGTAATTTGTGACGGTTTTACCCCTGAATACTGCATGTGAATGCGGTCATAGGTCATGCCGATTGGTAATGTCTGAGACACACTGGCTTTAGGTGCTACACCTGAAATGGTTGGTAAAGCTACAATCTCGCGCATCTTCTACCCCCTAGTTGATTAGTCGTTTAACTGGGCGAAGCGGTGAGGCTTTATTGATGACCGCGAGAATAGCGATTGTCATGCCTATAGTGATAAGGCGGTTTTTACTAAACATGTATTTATCTCCGTTATTGTCTGAATTGACAGCGCGAAGATATGCCCTTTTGCTATGGGCTGTTTGGGCTATAACTAAAGCTATTTTTGGTGGGTAAAGTTTTTTTGTCGGTAGCTTTAGCTAAATTATTTTGATTGTTGTTACATTATTCAAATTGAGATAGAATTTGATTTGTGTAACATTAATCAAGGAAAAGTCATGGTCGAGATTGAAGTGATCCAATTCCCAACTGGCACGACAATGTTTAAAAACTCTGCAAATGATGCTTTCGCTACACTAGGTACTGATGGCTCATTCACCTTTGAATATGCGCCAGATGGGAAAAAGCCGACTATCGTAACTTGCTTACCCATAACAACAGACTTAGATATTTTAAAAAACACGTACTATAAAACTGGGCTAATCAAACATACTAGCTTAGTAGAAAGTGATTTCTTACCTATTGGCCATGGTGGTAAACGAGATGGAGCTGGTCGGCCACGTTCCGAAGAAACAAAGACACCTTATCGCGTCACTGACGAAGAAAAAGAGATGATTTTACGATTGCGCAGGATTTCAAAGAAAGGTGAAGTTTCGAAAAGCGCTTTGATGAAGTACCTATCTGGTAAACTGGATAAACTAGAAGACAACCCCTTGGCCGAGTTGCTTTAGTCTATTCTGTAGTTACTGAGTGGTATGGTTTTACCGTCTTCGGTCACGAAACAATGAAACGATGTGTAATGCGTTTGTAAGCCCATCGTTTCACCTACATCTAGGCACATACTCTCACCAAAGAACTGAGCAAACCAAACAACCCCTAAAGTAATTAGCGAGAGTACAAGAAACCCAATTAAAATGATTGCCATGAACTCACCGAATAGTTGCTCTATCAAATCGAAGATAAAGCCAAAAATAAACAACGGTGCCATGAACAGGCGGAGCATGAGGTCAAATATATATAAAATCATAGTTATCCTTAAAACTTGATAGTTTCCATTGTGGCCGCATCCGTTCCTTTACGGATCCAATATTGAACCTGCTTGCGGTGGATGTTTTGAATTGACTGTAATTTCTCTAATGTGATACCCATTTCAGCGGCCATATACTTAGCGCTGGCCGTTGTCTTTAGTGCACCACACCATGTGTATTCCACTTGGTTCATAATCGTTTTGTCCGCTTCCTGTGGACGCTGGGTGATAGCGCATAGCCGCCCGCCATATTTGCGCACCTTGCGGCATAATTGCCCCCAGTGGAAACTCGCCTTACTCACCCGTGTAACGTCTGCGATTTCATCCGCGATTATCGTCATTGGTGCAGCAGCATGAGCCAGCGCAAAGGCGATTGCCGAGAACTGCTCGAAGTTTTCCTCTGTAGGCGCTACAGTCAAGGCACACCGTATAGGCCCGAAACCGCTCTTTTTAGCGAGTTTTAAGAATGCCTCTAGGCTGCGTACTCTCGGGAGCGGGTAATCTTCTTCAGGGTCCCATGCAATAATCCTACGCTGTTTAAAATCCACCGTTTCACGTAGGAACGCAGATTTACCGCTACCAGAAGCACCAACGATGAGAATGTTTTCATTCGGTAATGATGGGTCTTGTCGCTTAGCTGGCCGCTTTGCTCTGGTCATCTTCACCCCCGTTAATTTCGATTTCTTCTTGAATTTGCATATCTGTGATAATGCGCGGTGCAAAGATGCCTGTTACTACGGCCACAGCCGCCCACGTTGGCGATAGATTCATATCTGGCACAAGTGCATCCATTGCTTTGCTCAGTTCCTCGGCTTCCTCTGGTTGCAAGTTCCAGTGATCACCATTACGCCTTGCCATGTAACCTGTGGCAAACTTTGCGACAATCACGGTCATATCGCCTGCGCCCACTGAAACGGACTGACCACCGCCCTCACTTGCCATTATCTCGCCCGTTATTTCTGGGCTGTCTGTCTCAAAGCTTGAAAAGTCTGGTTGGCCTAGTTCTTCTGCAATTGTGTCTATTGCTTGCTGATCTGCTTCGTTGCTCATGCGTCGTCATCTCCAAATAATGCGGTAAATATTCCTGATTTTTGTTTTGCTGCTTTGAGCTGTGCCTCTCTGGCAAGCTCTGCGGCTTCGTGGGCGGCTTCTTCAGCCTCAGCGCCAGTTAATGGGCGCATATTGTTAGTGAGCCACCATTGACCGCCCTCTAAGGTGATCTGCACGGTTCCACACGGGCCTTTGGGGCCGTCGTAGCATCGGTAGTACAATTTTGCGTTTCGGCTCGCCTGACGGTGTACTGTGGCGTCACTGCCGCAATGTGGACACGTAACAACGCCCAAAACTTCATTAGCCATTCGCGCCCCCTTGTTGATGCTCAGGTTCAAATACAACGCTGCACAGCATCGCGATGACCTTACGCTGAGACTTAGCCAGTGCAATTGCTGGCGCTTTGATGTTGAGCGGGCTGGCCTTTTCTACCTGCTTTTCAAGTACAGCTATTCGCTCTAACTCATTGAATATCTTAGATTTTGTATCACTCAAAACTCTATCCTTATGATTTTATTGAAAAAAACGAAAATTGTGGATAAGTGGACAGAATCCCTAGCGGGATTGCTGACACACTTACCGCACAACTCAATAAGCCGTGGATATGTGGACAAAAGCCCTTGCGGGCTTGTTGACGCACATACCGCACCGCCCTATAAGATTTTTTGTTTGCTATGAAATGAACAGGTCATGTTTTTTTGCGCCCAAAGGGCGCGATAATGAAAGCCCTTGCAGGGCCTTGCTCCTCACTTACGCCCTTGGGGTTGTATGGGGTGAAAATAACCCCCTTTTCACCCCAGAAAAAGGATGGCCCCTCGCGGGGCGATTCATTGGGTTTATAATGCCTCCCGTAGGTCGAAGCTCTTCACCCTTGCTACATCTTCGCTGCGCTTCAGATGCAGCAAGCCCCTTACGAACCGCTAAAGAACTAACCGAACTGAATCGGTATCTAAAGCTAATCGTAATGTCGGCGCTGCATCTGAAACGCTATAGGTAGGCTTGGCAAGTAACGCTAAAGCTAGTGTTACTTGCCAAGCCCTGCTTCAGATGGCGGGACGTTGTGGTAAACGTTCCGCAAGAGTGACTATTCAAGAGCTTTCAACCTAACGCTCCCCTGTTGCCGCCTGCTCACTCTCATAGCTTTGGCCGTATTCCTAGTGGTCATGAGCGGGAGTTTGCGAAACTCCTATTATCCCCTTTGGGCGCTTCTCCTAGCCGTAGCGCTATCGCTTCGTACAGGTGGGGCTATTGACAATGTTCCCGTGATAACCCCATTCGGGCACTCAACCCGCACGGCTAAAGCGTACTGCTCCACTTACACTATGATCCAAAGCAAATACGAAACCCTAAAGCCGTTTATTTAACGAGTGCTTATAGCTAAAGCTACCGTGATAGCTTTAGCTATAAACACGGATGTTCAGGCTGACCTTTTACTGGCCACAGACTCACTAATCAGCTTTGAGTACCTGTCACGTTGAACTCTAATTAATGCCCTTTGTTGAGCAGTTAAAGAACGTAGATAACGGAATTTAGCGCTTGCGCTTAATGAACACATAAAATCACCTTGGCTTGGTTATGGGTAAATATTCACCTTGGCTTAATTTTTGTTTTGAAAAATAGCTACCGAGTAAACACTCAGTAGCTAAAGCCAAGGGATTGTTTCCAGTTGAGAAAACCAGTAACGAGGTGAACTTTATACAGTCCAGACTTACTACGCAAGCTGGCCTACCTAGTGCAAGCTGGCCTGACTACGTCTACAATCAGAAATAGGGATTATTGTTGATGATGAGAAAACTTATGAAAATAACCAACTCAATTGAGCTGCTTGATTGGTTTAAAGCCGCGATAGACGTTGAATCTGACTACATGGTCGCTAAGCTAACAGGCTTAACCACACAGTCAGTTAGTGCCGTAAGGAATGGAAAGAACGAGTTTTCAGAATATACAGCCTTGAAACTACTTTTAGTGGGTGACCATCCAGAAGCCCTTGAAACTATGGCAATTTTACAGGCTTTTAAGGCTGAGAAGAACGGCGATGAAGAAGCTGCAAAATTTTGGCGGCAAAGTGTTGCGTAAGCAGCATTTTTCCCCCGTCAATTTGCGGGTAAATAGCATGTTAAAACCGCACCACTTCTACTGTCCAGACAATCGGTAAACTTATGTTTTATATTATGTTAAATACGATAAATTAAAAGAGAGACTAGCTTACTCTCTTATACAATCAAAATTTCGTTGGATGTTTACGGGATACTTTTTGACCTGAAATCGTTTTCGAATGTAAAACTGACACTGCTGTTTCTAATGCTACGTCTTTACCATTTTTATCCATGTCGCCAGCCACGATTATATTTGGTTCGAAGTCTTCACGAAAACCACCATTTACGTGATATAAACGTTCAAATCCAACTTCAACCCAAGCGTCACTTTGAGCAAGGTCGAGACGTTTGATCCCGCCGAGTAAATCAGCCATCGGTGCACCAATTATTGCATCCGCACCCAAAGCATCAAAACCTATTGTCATTCCTTCTCCAATGCTGCCAGTCCAGCGTCCAGCAAGTACGACAAACGGAACCTTTATCTGTTGCTTTGCTGGTTTAGTGAGTGCGTCTTTTAACTCTGATTTGTTGAATTGTACAGTTCCTGTTTGCGTACGGTACTTTTGATATACGCTTGGCGCAGCAGTAAAATGTCCAAGTATGGGTTCTGCTACGCCTGTATTTCCGCCGCTGGGAGTATTTCTAAGGTCAATAATATAACCTTTCACTTCACCTAGAGACTTTAATGCAGCCTTAAACTCAGCAACGGTTTGGGTGTTACCCATGGCGTTATTAAATCGAATATGACCAAATTCATCTATTTTTTCGTAGGATACTTTAGGCCCATTGCCTAGCGCATTTATTGCATCGTAACTTGCGGCAAGTTCGACGGTGACTAACTTTGTATCCCTTTTAAATTCAATTTCGCGTGTTTTATAACGTTTTCCTCCTAACGCAACATTCAGTGCGTAACTCTTCTGAGCCTTATTTAATTGACTCAATGGCACCTGCATTACGTCTTGGATGGCTTGAGTTATCGTATTTCCATCTATCTTCACCACGATATCTCCGGGTTTTAATCCTTTAACATCTGCATCGCTGCTACGCTTGACGTCAATAATAAGTGCACTGTTATCATAGAATTCGACATACATATCTGCACCTGTTGGATAGACACTGTAATCCTCTTCATTTAATGGACCTAGATTGAGATGCGGATCTGTAAAGTGGCGTAAATATGCTTGGCTTAAGTCAATAAAGGCCTGCTTCGAGTCTAAGTTATTTAACTTCTTTTCAAATAACTGCCGAGTTTGTTGGTAACCTTTAAAGTCCTCTAAATAAGCGTAATGGGTTTGCAAGTTATGATCGAGTTCTTTCCAAGCATTCAATGCGCTAAAGGTCTCAGCTTTTGCTGCAAAATTTGAAGTTAGAATGAAGCTGGTGCATAAAAAAGCACTTAATTTCATATTGTTATGTCCTTGTTATTATTATTTAATCCCAGTTATTTCATACTAATGAAGCGCAGCGCTAAATGGAATGCCTTTGCAGATATCTGCTTCTGCGATGAGAATTTCTTCTAGGCGGTTATCTATTGTTAATTTGTCGAAATACTCATAGCCGAGCTCCACAAAGAGGTTTTTATGCTTTTCTTCTGACTTAGCAATGGCAACATAAAAGTCTTTCTCTTTGCCTTCAGGAAGCGCTTCTGCAACTAAAGAAAAACGCTCATGGCCCCTAGCCTCAATTACTGCGCCAATCAGCAATCTATCAATTAAATATTCATCTGTGCCTTGGCGGAAAAGTGCGCGCATTTGTTTTATATAGGGGTCTTTTTGATCGTTACCTAGTAGCGTACCACGCTCGGTTAAGATCTTAAGTACCTGTTTAAAATGGATCATTTCTTCTATTGCGAGATCTGCCATTGCTTTTACCAGCTTGATCCTATCTGGGTAATGACCAAGCATTGCCATCGCCATTCCCGCTGCTTTTTTTTCTGCAGCGGCGTGATCTTGAAGAAAGGTATCAAAGTCGGCTAGGACTTTTTCAGTCCAGCTAAAAGGTGTGTGATATTTTAATTCAAACATAATTCTATCTTGTATATACATTTGTAGTGAGTATAACAAACTCAAGGGCTTGAGCGAACTTGCATGCTAAACAGCGTCGTGTCTTTATCTGCTTTGCCATTACGTGTTGATCCCACTTTATTGGGATGTGAAAACCACTTCCATGCAGTTACTTTACCGCCGATATTAACATGCGGGATGATCACTTTGTCTTGAGTTACACCGATAAATTCGGCAAGCGTGTGTTCGGCATCAGTCGCGGTTAGGTTGACCATAATAAAAGGAATATGATTCATTTTTGCAAAGTTAAGTACCCTATCATGATGCTTACTATAACAACCCCGCCAATAACCATCATCTTCAAAATGTTTTTCAAAATCAGGAAAAGTTTCTAAATAACAACGCTTAATGGTGTCGTTAAAGCCCCCTCTTTGTGACAGTAAATTTTCTTTCATTGCCGTCATCAAACGTTTAATTGAGGGAAGCCATTGCTCTAAATCTCGTGTTAACTGGATTATTTTGGCTTCAGGATATAAAGCATATAATTTTTCATAGTCAGCAAAGACAGGAGTATCAGCAATAAATTCAGCATTGTCCAATGCTTGCCTCGTGTATGCAGTGTGTGCTGTTTTGTATCCAGCACCTAATGCAGCAATACATAGGCTTGTTGTGCCGGTTCGGGGTAAACCCGTCACCAGAAATTTTTGTTTTGTCATAGTTAGATAAAGTAATACACGAGGTTGAATGACGCTAAAATAAGTATTACTCCATATGTTGTCGCCATCGCTACTTTTCTGATCGATAAGTTAGTTTTACCGAGTGCAACATAGTGTGCAACTCGAGAAAGCAAAAAAGCGACGCCAAAAGCATGAAGTAGATACGGGTTGATTTGCTGAGTTTCGAGTAACAACATCATTAACAGTACGAAAGGTGTGTACTCGATAAAGTTGCCGTGGATCCGAATTGCACTTTGCAGTTCATCGATACCACCATCTCCAAGCGATACTTTATGTCTGTGTCTGAGTGATATTATGTTAAAACTAAGTTTAATATAGATTAGTGCCAGTAATGCCGCATATAAACCAGTGATCATAAAAAGCCCTCCAATGGAGGGCTTAGTGTATAAGTTTAATTAGTTTACAGCCAGTATTACTCAATTAAGTAAACAGCATAGACTTCCGCGTTTAATGTAATTGCACCTGTGTTATACGCATTTTTGTATGCGCCTTGATCTGCTTCCATCGCCATTGCTGCAGAGCGCACGTAGGGCTGAATTGGCGTTTGCATTGGTTGGAATGAAACTGAGTACAGTTTTGCTAACTCAACATCAAACTCGCCTGCTAGTTCTTTAGCTGCTTTCTTTGCATCTTTAATGGCGGCTTTTTTGAGGCTTTGCAGATATTTGCCTTCATTTTCAACACCAAATTCTGTGTTATTGAACTGATTGATGCCGCTGTCTACAAACTCTTGAAGTAACTCTGGGTATTTTTTGATGTCTTTAAGTTTTACAGTCAAGCTTCGGCTCACACGAAAACCATCAAACTCTTCTTCATTTGATTCGCGATTGTAGCGTGTCTGTCTGTAAACATTCAGTTGCTCCGCATGAATATCGTCTTCTTTAATATCGAAGCGTTTAGCGATTTCGATAGCCTTAGCCATAATCTTATCGACGTTTTCTTTGGCTGTGGGTAGCGATTTTTGCTTTTCGGTAATGGCGACACGTATGGTTGCAACATCGGGTTGTACTTGAATAAATGAAGTGCCTTTAACATATAAATGCGGCGAGTCAGGCAATGCGCCCGCAAAGCTAAATCCAGATAAACATAATGCCAGTAAGCCAGTTAAAATTCGCATCTTTTGCTCCTAAAAAGTGATACCTGCATATTCAAGCATATTTCAATTAACAACTACTGAATTGGATTTCAAGGTAACAAACTTTAACAAAATGAGCGATTATCACTTTGAGAGGTTATATGTGGTACTCCCAAATTTTGTGCGTGATTGATAAACAAAATCACCGCCAATATGAGTTGGCGGCGATTTTTGTTTTAGTTAAGTAAAAGCAATTAGACGCTACAGCGTTTGTAATTTCTATACTTAGGGAGCCAATAGTTTTTCTCTATCGCGGCCCAAATTGCATCGTCTTCCATTTCAAGTGCAACGCCCTCTTCCATTGCTTTTTTAGCAACTGCAAAAGCAATACGCTTACTCAACGGCTCAATTTCAGTTAGTGCTGGTAGTAGGCTACCTTTGCCGGTATTAGCACGTGGTGATGATTCAGCAAGCATTTCGCTAGATACCATCAACATGCTATCTGTAATACGGTTCGCTTTAGCTGCAAGTACACCGAGGCCGATCCCTGGGAAGATATAACTGTTATTACATTGCGGTATGATGATTGTCTGCTCACCATACACTACAGGCTCAAATGGGCTTCCAGTAGCTACAATTGCTTGACCATCAGTCCACTCAATCACATCTTTTGGATGCGCTTCAACTTGGCGTGACGGATTACTTAGTGGGAAAATAATCGGCTGCTCGCACCCTGCATGCATCGCACGGATCACTTGCTCTGTGAATAGGCCCGCTTGACCTGATACACCAATTAAGATGTCTGGTTTTGCACAGTGCATTACATCTAATAAAGATGCAAATTCACCACTGTATGTCCAATCCGCAAGGTTTGCTTGTTGTTGAACTAGCGCTTCTTGGAAATCTCTTAGCCCTTCCATGCCTTCTGTCAGAAGGCCAAAACGGTCCACCATAAATACTTGGCTTCTCGCTTGCTCGTCGGTTACCCCTTCTGAAATCATTTGGCTAATAATTTGCTCAGCAATACCACAGCCAGCAGAGCCTGCGCCAACAAAAACTACTTTTTGTTCCGAGAGTTTCGCTCCTTTCACGCGGCAAGCGGCTAATAGCGAACCTACAGTAACCGCAGCGGTGCCTTGGATATCATCGTTAAAGCTACAGATTTCATCGCGGTAACGTTTCAATAACGGCATTGCGTTAGGTTGTGCGAAATCTTCAAACTGTAACAGCACATTAGGCCAACGGCGTTTAACCGCTTTAATGAATAGATCCAGGAATTCGTCATATTCAGCTTGGCCGATACGCGGGTGTCTTGCGCCCATGTACATTGGGTCATTGAGTAGCTTTTCGTTGTTTGTCCCAACGTCAAGCATAACAGGCAGCGTGTAAGCTGGGCTGATCCCACCACATACGGTGTAAAGTGCCAGCTTACCGATAGGAATCCCCATACCACCAATACCTTGGTCACCAAGGCCTAAAATACGTTCACCATCTGTAACCACGATAACTTTTACTTTGCCTTTAGTGGCATTTCGTAAAATATCGTCGATTTGATAACGGTCTTCATATGAAATAAACAAACCACGAGAACTACGATAGATATCAGAAAACTTCTCACATGCATCACCTACTGTTGGGGTGTAGATGATTGGCATCATTTCTTCCAAATGATCGCGTACTAAACGGTAATACAGCGTTTCGTTGTTGTCCTGAATCGCACGCAAGTAGATGTGCTTATTTAGGTTGTCGCTAAAGCTTGAATATTGCTGATAACAACGCTCAACTTGCTCTTCAATTGTTTCATAACGAGGAGGAAGTAGTCCTGCTAAGTTGAAATTTTCACGCTCGCGTTGAGAGAATGCACTCCCTTTGTTAAGCAGTGGCGTTTCTAATAATGTAGGACCTGAATAGGGAATGTAGAGATAATTTGGATCGGTTTGTTTAGTCATATTTACAAGCTTGACACTAATTTTTTAGTCTAAGGGTTCATTATTGTCGAAAAGGATTAAATTACAATGAATTTAGTGCTCATCAGACCATTATTAACGCGCTCCAGAGCACGTTAAACACAATTTTTCTGGAACGCGAAATTATAGCCTAAAAGCACTTAAGAAACCACGGCTTATTCGCTGCTTTCACCGAGAGCAACACCTTCTCTTCTTGGATCTGCGCCACCAATTAAATGTGTTCCACGAACCTCAATGGCATGTAGTCCTGAGTTTAAGTCACGGATCTGTACTTTATGGCCTTTTTTCTCAAAGTAAGGTACTTGTTTTGTCAGCTCAGTGCCTTTTTCAAGCGTTGTGTACTTATTGCGATTGGTGATTTTTGGTAAATCAATTGCTGCCTGCACAGATAATCCCCAGTCCAAAACACCAACTAAGGTTTGAGCAACATAGTTAATAATACGGCTGCCACCAGGCGAACCGACTATTAATTTAAGCGACCCATCTTTATTGAACACCATTACGGGTGCCATAGAGCTTCTTGGACGTTTGTTTGCTTCTACCCTGTTTGCAACCCATTTATCCCCTACTTTTGGAGAAAGCGCAAAGTCGGTTAATTGGTTATTGAGTAAATATCCGTTGACCATCACCGTCGAGCCAAATGCCATTTCAATCGAGCTTGTCATTGAAATAGCATTACCCTCTGCATCTACAATCGACACATGGCTCGTTGAAGGTAATTCATAGCTATCATCCATAGCATAAGCGAGTGTGCCCGAAGTTGGGTCGCCTACTGGAAAGTCGTGATTATCTATGTCGCCGATAAGTTTGCTGCGGCCTAGTAGATATTGTTCGTTAAGCAATGCTTTTGCTGGCACTTCAACAAAATCAGGATCAGCAACGTAAAAGTCTCTATCGGCAAACGCTAGGCGAGACGCTTGAGTAAAGAGGTGCAAAGCTTCTGGATCATTTGCCTTATACTTACCTAGGTCGTACGGTTCCAACAGTTTCATCATTTGCAAAACGGCAATACCGCCACTACTAGGCGGTGCCATAGAGCAAACTTTATATACACGATATTCAGTACAGATAGCGTCTCGAGTTTTGCTCTTATAATTTTCTAAGTCGCTCAGCGTCAATTTGCCAGGTGCGATTTCAGACTTTTGCACAGCTTCCACTAATTGGGTGGCATTTTGCCCTTCATAAAAGGCTTGGATCCCTTGTGTTGCTACCTTGTAGTATAGGTTTGCCAAAGGCAGATTCTTTTTAAGGGTCCCTGGTTGTAGTGCTTTACCATCCGGATAGAAATATTCTTTTGCAGGACTGAGCTTTGTCAAACCAGGATTGAGTTTCTTTTCAAGCAGCATGTTTAAACGTGGAGAGACAATAAATCCATCTCGAGCTAATTCAATCGCTGGCTTGAATAATTCTTGCCACGGCAGTTTACCGTATTTGTCGTGTGCTGATTTAAACGCGTGCAGAATACCAGGCACACCAACAGAGCGACCGCCCACAACCGCCTCAATCCATCTAACCGCATTACCCGAATCATCTAAAAATAGATCAGAACCTGCAAGCTTTGGTGCGGTTTCTCTACCATCAAAACTAATTAATTCATTGGTTTTCTTGTCGTAGTGCAGGATAAACGCCCCGCCACCCACGCCCGAAGATTGCGGCTCAACCAAAGTAAGCACAAGTTGAGTCGCTATCATGGCATCAACCGCACTTCCCCCTTTTGAGAGCATCAATTGACCTGCTTTACTCGCATAGGGGTTGGCAGCAACGACCATGTACTTTTCTGCGGTGCGTGCTTCTTTAGATTGGAAGCCGGTTGCGGCTTCCGGCTCTCTAATTTCGATTTTTTGTTGCTCAGCTAAGGTGTTGGTTGAAAAGCTGAATGCGGCAATCACGGTTAGTGATGCAAGTGTATGTTTCATAATACCCACTTTGCTTACGTCTTATATTTGGCATCATAAAAGCAATTAGGCACAATATGCAAAAATAATAACGTGAAATCGTATGTTTGAACTTCCAACGAACAAAGAATATCTCATTGGCCCTGCGTCTTTGGCGATATTATCAACAATACTAATGTTGTTCGGGCTTGGCCCACACTTAGATTTTGACAGAAATGCAATTGCTGATGGTGAATTATGGCGTATTTTGAGCGGCCAGTTTACCCATAGTAATTGGTATCACTTGATGCTAAACCTGCTTGGTATCTTATTTATTTGGCTATTACATGCCGAGTATACAAGACTAAGAAAATATTGGCTGAATGTGTTTTTTCTTGGCCTCTTTACCGGGCTCATGATCTTGCTATTTTCCCCAAACATTGTTGTATATACAGGCTTGAGTGGCTTATTACATGGGCTTATCGTATGGGGAGCGCTTGAAGATATTAAGCGCAAGCTAACAACTGGATATCTGTTGTTTATTGGTGTGTGGGCAAAGGTATGTTGGGAGCAATATGCGGGTGCAAGCGCAGATGTAGCCAAACTGATAGACTCGAGAGTCGCCATTGAAGCACATCTATTTGGTGCGGTTGGTGGTGTGGTTTTAGCTGTTATCTATTTATTTTATAAAACAAAAAAGCCAGCTTAAGCTGGCTTTTTATCCACTCATTTGATTACAAGTTTTCTTTGAACAACTTGTATATACGACGGTATTCATCCAACCAACTTGATGGCTGTCTAAAGCCATGGGGTTCAACTGGATAAATCGCAGTTTCAAAGTCTTCCTTTTCTAGCTCAATCAGGCGTTGCACCAAACGTACAACGTCTTGGAAAAACACGTTATCATCAACCATAGGAGCATTGATCAGTAGCTTGTTTTTCAAACCTTCAGCATGATAGATAGGCGAACTGCGTTTGTATGCAATTGGGTCTACATCTGGGCGATTAAGGATATTTGAGGTATACGGGTCGTTGTAATAGGCCCAATCGGTGACTGGACGTAAAGCCGCGCCTGCTTGGAATAGATCAGGCTGAGTAAATAGCGCCATAAATGTCATAAAGCCGCCGTATGAACCGCCGTAAGTACCTACAGCACCACGGTCAACATTAGCGTTGTTCACCATCCACTCGACACCGTCTGCCAAATCTTCGATTTCTGGTTTACCCATATGACGATAGATTGCCGTTCTCCAGTCTCTCCCGTAACCTTTAGAGCCACGATAGTCCATATCCATGACGACATAGCCTTCGCTCGCAAGAAGTGAATGGAACATAAACTCTCTAAAGTAGTTAGACCAGCCCATATGTGAGTTCTGCAAATAGCCCGCACCATGGTTAAAGATCACAGCCTTACGATTTTTACCCGTTTCGCCTTCTTGATAATCTGCCGGGTAATATACTTTTGCGTAGACAGGCTCACCTTGATGGCTTGAAGGAACCGCGACAATCTTAGGTGCAATTAGCTTCTTATTTAAAAACGCATCTGAGACTGTATTAGTGAGTCGTGACACCGCTGCTTTTGGCGCTGCATCCGCCACATAAAGTTCTGGAGGCATCATGATTTTTGAGTGAGTTAACAACAGCTTTTGCTCATCTGGGCTTAGCTGGTAATCAGTCAGGCCATCTAAATCTGTTAACTGCTCGTCTTCACCGCTTGCCAAATTGACGCGATAAATTTCGTATAAACCGGGGTGATCTTTATTGGCTTTGTAATAAACAAATTGATTATCGTGGGTTAAGGTTGGCTCAGAAACCACAAACTTCCCTGCGGTCATTGCTTTTGCTTTACCGTTAAGCGGCTTAACATAAAGCTGACTATATCCAGTTTGCTCTGAAAGATAGTACAAAGTGTCTTGGTTGTTTAACCAGCCAAAATCATTGTAGGTGTAGTTGATCCATGCATCATCGTGTAGGCGGTGCTGAGAAACGAATTGTTGTTTATCAAAATCAACCGTCGCTAACCACCTGTCTTTATTATCCCAAGCACCGAGCATCACCGCGACTTGAGAGCCGTCACTATTCCATTGAATAGCAGATTGACTCCAGCCCCATGTGTCGATCAGATTGATATCACGTGGGGATTTTTCACTCTTATATGATTCACCTTTTGCCTTAGCATTTTCGCGTTTCACCTCGGCTAGTACATCTTCATCAAAGCCCGGCAAAGTATCATAGCTTAGCGTGACTTGCTCTGATTTTACTAAATCAATGAAAATCACATCAGAACTTATTGGTTTAGTGTCTGCAACGCGGCGACGAGCTTTCACCGGATCAATGTCACCGCTTTGACTGACGTAGTTAGGCATGATGTCAGAGTCGGAACGACTCGGTTTATCGTCCGTGATCACAGCGATTAACTTGTCACCCGTAGGTGCAAGGCTAACTGAGATAAGCGTTTTTCCTTTACCAAGATAAAACTGGTTATCTTGAATGCTTGCGTTATTCGCTTCTATCTCTTGATTTCTCGCTTCTCGATCTTTGCTGTTTTTGTGCGTTAGCGCGACGAATTGAATAAGCTTATGTTGCTGCTCAGCGATATATCCACTTGGCTCTTTTACCCCTTCAGGCTTATCCGCTAAATGTAACTTTACCAGTTCTTTCGTTAAGCCAGTGGCTAAATCAAACGCAAACAGCGTATTGCCTGAACGGTAAGCTAATCGGTTATCGCTTAAAAATTGCGGTGCATACTCATAGTTCGACGAATGAGTAACTTGTGTTAAAGCGCCAGACTTCAGGTTTTTAACGAATATGTTGCCCTTAAATTCATAAGATTGTAGCGTCCTTTCTTCATTATAGACCGCGTTTGCAGCACCAACGGCGTGCAAATCCGACAGTGAAACTGCTTCGCTTGTTTGTGCGCTACTGACTTTAAATAGATCTCTTAACTCTGAACCAGCTTGCTTACGCTTATAGAAAACGGTTTTGCTATCAGCTCCCCAGTACGCGCTTTCTGGTTGTCTTCCCAACCAATCAGGATGCGCCATTGCTTGTTTTAAGGTGATCTGCTCACCACCGAAATCAACGGGAGTAGCAACGACTTGTGGGACTGGTGAATTGGCTTCTACTTGTTGTGGTTTTGGGCTTACTTCAGTGGTTTGACAGCCAGAAAGGAATAAACCTGAAGCGACAGCCATCGAGATAAGAGAGAGTTTCAACATGTGACTTTCTTATAATAGTTAAATTTGCTTAATTTAAGCAGAAAGCCAGCGGAATATCGACAGATTTAAGATTAAAAGCACGATGGGTGGGACAAAAAAAGGCCAGCATAGGGATGCTGGCCAAATACTCTCTGCGCTCACATAGTCGTTGATGGACAACGAGTATGAAATGAGGCCTATCCGCGCCTCACAATAGTAGACCGCACTATCAGAAAAGAGTTCCAAAAATAACAGTAAAAAAATTAAATTTTTTATATCCAACCTGAGCTCTGTTATAAATAATGAGTTAACTCAATAATTATCATAAGCTTAGGTTTTTAGTTAACAATGGACCTTTTTCGCTAAAAACAGTAGTACTAATTCAAAATTAATTGTTGAGCGGTTTCCATGACCCCAGGGTAATCTGCTTCTGGCAAGATTTCAGCAAGCTCTGCTAGCGCTTCACCTAACTTATGAAGTGAGTCAGCTGAAACGTTGATATGCCCCATTTTTCTGCCCGGTTTCGCATCTTTACCATACCAGTGGCTGGTTGTCCCTGAAACAGCAAGAACTTGCGATGGAATGTGACTTTGCCCTAAAACATTAATCATCGCGGTTGGGCGAAGCAATCTTGTATCGCCAATAGGTAAACCTGCAACGGCACGAATATGGTTTTCAAATTGACTCACATGGGCGCCTTGTTGAGACCAATGTCCTGAATTATGTACCCTAGGAGCTATTTCATTAACCAATAATTGACCTTCAACATCGAAAAACTCAATAGCAAGTACACCAACATAGTCAAGTGCATTCGCGAGTTTTGCAAATGCGTCTTCCGCTTGCGCTTGAATATTAGCTTTTTCTTTCCCAGCAATCGATAGAGTCAGTACACCATTGGTGTGCTGGTTTTCAGTCAGCGGATAAATTTTACATTCACCATTTTTAGCGCGCACACCAATAATTGATACCTCACGATCAAACGGTATCATTTTTTCAGCAACGATGGAGTGTGGTTGTGCTTCAGTGCCTGCTTGCAAAAACTCCGACATTTCGGCCCAAGTGTTGTCTATTTCAGACTCTGATTTTACTCGCCATTGCCCTTTCCCATCATAGCCTGCCTGACAAGTTTTAACGACCAACGGCATGCCTAACTCATTAATAGCTGTGAGAAAATGCGTTTTATCGGTAATGATTTTAAAAGGAGCACAAGGCACAGATGTTTTATCTAGTAGCGCTTTTTCTTTCGCGCGGTCACCGCCAGTGGCTATCGCTTCTGCGCCAGGATAAAACTTACCGCTTTGTTCGCAAAGCGCTAAAACATCATGTGGAATATGTTCAAATTCGGCAGTGATGGCATCAGCCTTGTCAATGGCTTGTTGTAATGACTCTGGTGTTGTTGCAAAGGTAACGGGGTTTATTACCGTTTGGCTGCCAACATCATAAGCCAACACTTTTATATCAAGATGAGTTGACGATAGACTCATCATACGGGCTAATTGTCCCGCCCCTAAAACAAGAATATTCATGTTATTTCGCAGGATCTGGATTAGCTAGTACAGTTTCTGTTTGTTCTTTTCTGAACGCTTCTACTTTTGCAAAAATTTCTGGCTGCTGACAACCTAAAATCTGAGCTGCTAGCAAACCTGCGTTTGCAGCACCAGCGTCACCAATTGCTAACGTACCTACCGCAACACCTTTAGGCATTTGGCAAATTGACAGCAATGAGTCCACGCCATTTAGTGTTTTTGATTTTACTGGAACGCCAAGTACAGGCAGACTTGTGAATGCTGCCGCCATACCCGGTAGGTGTGCTGCACCGCCAGCACCGGCAATGATAACTTTGATCCCACGTTCTGCTGCTGTCGAAGCATAATCCGCTAAAAGCTGTGGAGTACGGTGAGCTGAAACCACTTTAGTTTCATAATCAATACCAAATCTATCTAACATTTCAGCTGCATGTTGCATTGTAGGCCAGTCTGATTTTGAGCCCATAATGATGCCAACGGTCATAATAATTCCTCGACTAATTTTGAACGATACAGGGCTAAGGTCCTTCACACCTTAGCTGCGGGCATTATACCTGAGTTCGTCTTTAATGCGAAGAATCAACTTATTGCAATTATCACGCGATGGCACCCTGAGTTATTTAGACACCACCAATTCTTCAATACTTAATGCTTTCGCACGCTTAAAGTGAGAGAAAAACGTTTTAGGACCCATAATTAAGCATAACACCGCCAGACCTCCTGGGATCAGCACCATTTTTAAAGCTGGGCCAAGAATATAGCTGTAAAAGAAGATAAAAGGGACGAACAGAATGTATCCGATGAATAAGCTCAAATATTGCATAACAACTCCTATTGAAATTTAATGAGCACGCTCAATTATAATAATGAGCGCGCTCATTATTTGCAAACTTTATCTCTTAAATAATCTGAAATTGTGCTACAATCCTGGCGCAGATAGAAAGGTAACCATATGAAAAAAAGAGAAATTACGTACAATAAAATTCTCCGCGTTAGTTGGCAGCTCTTTCAGGACAATGGGTTTGAAAACACTACCACTCGGCAAATTGCCCAAGCTGCAAATGTAGCGACAGGAACAGTTTTCTCTCACTTTCCCACTAAGCTCGATATGCTCAAAGTCGCAATGCATAATCAAATAGATGAGCTAATTAATGAAGCGAAAACATCAGATAAGCAGCATAGTGCCAGCTTAAAATTACACCACTATGCAAAGTATTTATTTGCTTTTTATCTTAGCAATAGAGATTTCAGTAAAGAGCTGCTTTGTGGGATTATTTGGCATGGCGAATTCTTTACTGAACAACTTAATTTGTTTAAACATTTGTTATTCAGTGAGCAGGAATACAATGAATTGAAAGCAACCGTTATGATGGATTGCTACTTTATGACCTTATTAGAAGGGTTAAGCAATGAACGTAGCTCTGTTGACCAAATGTTGCATTCCTTATCTCAGAAATTGAAATTGGTTAGCCAACCATCTGTATGATGTGTTTTTATAAAATATTCATACGAATTTACTTGTGCTTTTGAGCTTCTGACCATATAAAGCATGTAGGACTAATGTAATAAGCAAGTGCTTGGGAAAAGTTACTTAGTTCCTTATTTTTGTCTAACGAGGTCAAAATGAAACGCGTCATCTTATTCCTTATCACTAACTTAGCAGTGATGCTTGTGTTAGGGATCGTGTTATCTATCCTAATGTCTGTATTTGGTATTTCTAGCCGAAGCTATACAGGCATAATGGTTATTGCTGCCGTATTTGGATTCGGTGGTTCTTTTATATCTCTTTACATGTCTAAGTGGATTGCAAAGAAATCTACAGGTGCCCATGTTATTGAGCAACCACGAAACGAAACTGAACATTGGTTAGTTTCTACTGTCGCAGAGCAAGCTAAAAAAGCAGGAATAGCAATGCCAGAAGTTGCGATTTACGACAGCCCTGAAATGAATGCATTTGCAACCGGGCCGAGTAAAAATAACAGCTTAGTTGCTGTAAGTACTGGCCTACTCCACAACATGAATCAAGACCAGGCGGAAGCTGTCCTGGCGCATGAAGTGTCGCACGTGGCGAATGGTGACATGGTTACACTTACCTTGATACAAGGTGTTGTAAATACCTTTGTTATATTCTTCGCTAAAGTATTGGCCGGTATTGTTGATAACTTCTTGAATGGCGATGAAGAAGAATCAGGTGGAAGCTGGACATATTTTATCTTTGATATGATATTCCAGATCCTCTTTGGTATTTTGGCTTCTGTTGTTGTCGCTTACTTTAGTCGTAAACGAGAATTCGCAGCGGATAAAGGTGCAGCGGATTTAGTCGGTGCGCAAAAAATGCGTTCAGCACTAGAGCGTTTGAAGCACAACCATGAATCGCAATTAGAAGGCTCAATGATGGCTTTTGGTATTGCTTCAGGTAAATCTATTGCAGACTTCTTTGCTTCTCACCCGCCACTAGATGAAAGAATTAGAGCACTTTCGTAGCTCTTTTCACATTCGTACTAGGGCAACGATTAAGTTGCCCTTTTTTATACCTCAATTTTATACAGATTACTTCCAACAGCGCTAAACCCTAAACGCTTGAGTAGATTTAATGAACGTTTATTATCGGCAGATACATGCGCCAAAATCACATTGAGCTCAAACTCAATTTGGCTTTTGTTTGCAAATAGACAACATAATGCCTCAAACATCACGCCTTTCCCCCAATAATCAGGCATTAATTCATATCCAATATGTAGGCCCTCAATATCACCGCCTTCATGATAGAAACCAATACAACCAATCACCGCTTTAGTGCTTTTACACACAAGGCAAAAACGTCCACCCCTACCTTCATATTGACGCTCAATATCCATTTGGATCATACATTTAAGATCTACTTCAGTGAGGTTATCACCGTAATCGTTATGCGCTTTTACCTGCGGTAAATTAAGTAGCGCTAATAACTGCGGATTATCTTTGTGCCTTATGGGCCTGATGACTAGCCTTGGTGTTTCAAATTCCATAAAATGCTCAGGTCTAAGTATCTGGTGCAATGGTAGCACTGATTGCAGCAAATACACCTTCAATATTATAAGCGATTGTATTGCTTTATAATTTAGCATTTTTGGAGAATGAATATGAGTCAAGAGTTTACCGTTATCCCCCCAACGACAAAGGTTTACTGCCCAGAGAGAGGTGAAGGTTGGACGTTAACGGGCATTACAGGGATCGATGAAAACGCATCAGTGATGTTCTCTGGCGTACGCTATACCATCTCAGCAAAAGAAATCGTTGAGTCATTATTACCAAACTTTAAAAATAGGCAAGAATCAAATAATTAATACTTTTTAATTATTTCACTGTTGTAAAAGTGTAAATTATGATCAATTATAGCGCTAGATTGCAAAGTCAATAATGGAAGCGCCCGCCTTAAAGGATTAAGTCATCGCATTGAGTTGGACTTAATTGCGAAGACATTGCTTTGTGTTGTTTTAAGTTACAGGACGTAAACTTTTTAGGGTTCCTGCTATGTTAAAAGCATCACTCACAACACTTGGTTTAATCTCAACATTACTTTCCACATACACCTATGCAGATAGTTGCCCAGGTCAGGTTTTTGGTATTAACGCTGGCCGCGGCGATATTGGTATTTTGTTTGGTCTAGATGAAGGTGCAGGACAAGCCAGCGCCAATAGTTTAGCCGCTTTTAGTTCGGCTGCACTCGCCTTTGATACTAGCAGTGCACGTTGGTACTATGCATCCGCACCAAGGCCAATCGACTATAAAGTTGATACCAGTCATCTAAACTTACCAGCTGACGCAGATATTCCCATTGAAGGTAAAAAACATCGCTATGTTCAATTGGCATATTTTGATGGAACCTCTCATACCATAGTCGGTAGAACGGCTTATTTGGTGGGATTGGCATATGACAGCATAAACGATAGGCTCATTGGAACGAGTTACGATTCTATTTACAGCATAGATAAAAACACAGGCGACGCGACTAAGCTCTCGGATCTCCCCTCACTGGCGGGAAAATACCGCGGCGATCTTGAGTTTTATAATGGTCGCTTAATCCTAGTCACTAGTGCAGCCGTTTACCAAGTTAATACCAACGACTTTTCTGTGACTAAATTATCTGATCACGACTTAACTTCCGTTACAGGGGCAAGCCTTAATAGCAATGGAGAGCTTATTATCAGTCGCGTTATCATTAATGACGCTGGACACACCAACAAAAGCGCGATTTATAAACTAAACCCTGATACAGGAAGCACCTGTTATATCAATACATTACCAATAAGAGTAAATGACCTTGCATATAACCCAAATGGCAGCAGTACATGCTATACCGTTTCTGGTTGCGGCGGTACACCAACCCCTCCTTCGCCACCGTCTTTTACGTTAACGAGTATTGAAAACGCGGTTTATGAGGGAAGTACCCTTAGCTATCAAATTACCTTAAGTAACGCCTTCGAGCAGGACGTCAGCTTTTCGGTGGCGGTCAATGATGTGACAACGCAATCAGATGACTACGTAGCACCACCTACCTCATTGGAAATACCGGCTGGCAGCACAACTGCTACCATTCAAATAGCAACAATAGACGATACTGAGTACACTGGCGATCGGGAACTCTCTTTGAGCGTAACAGGCGTGAGCAATACCTCAGGCAATGAAACCCTATCGGGAAACATACTCGACAATGAAACCGCATGTGTGCCTGACAACTATACGAGGATCAATTACGCGTTCGTCAAAGAAGACTCGTTATTCAATAATGACTGGGGTATCAAAGTAAACGGCCAATATATTAAATTGCTTGATGAATACGGCAGTGCCGGCAGCTATGATATCCTTCAAGGACAATCCTTTACCTATGTGCTCGCTATTGATGGTAACAGTAATGCTCTATCAACCAAGTACCAAGTTTCAGGTACCAACCAACGTTGGGAAGACCAAAACGATAACGATTACAATGACTTTGAGGTCAGTGTGACAACACAAACCATTCAAAAAGGTTGTAACTAACAGACTCAAAGCGGCTTACTACTTTTAGAAGCCGCTTTGTTTAAACCTGAGGTTTGGATAAGGAATGAGCTAACTCACTGTTTTTTTAATCACCTTAAACTATCTTCTTATCTAGCCAGAGAGTTTTGGAGATAACTCCGCTCTCGCGTCCTGCTACCGCCTAGGTACCTACATCCTTGTAGGCAAGGCAAATTTACGCACCAATAGCTGGCTATTGGAAGTGAATTCAGCGCAGTTAGCGCTAAAACTGGCTGCTAGAAAGGCATTAATTATCCGCAGCTCAGGTTATTTAGTATTAACTGGTACCTGATTTAAGCTCAAACAACTCTAGTAACGCTGAACGAAGCTGTAGCTTTGGTGTGCCCTCACTGTAAGGCGCTGTTGCAAGCAGCGGACAGTCTAGGCGAAGCTTTAAACTTTCAAGGTTTTCTTCAAATACAGACATTTCAGGGTCAATCTGATTTGCTACCCACCCAACCAAATTCAGTCCTTTTTGCTTGATAGATTCTGCCGTTAAGAATGCGTGATTCAAACAGCCTAGCTTCATGCCAACCACTAAAATTACGGGAAGTTGTGCTCTGACGACCCAATCATACAGATATTCATTGTCGTTAATGGGCAATGCCCAGCCACCTGCACCTTCACATAATATATACTCTGCGCCCAGTTGCTGAATTTCACTAAAACACTCGTGTAGCTTATCGACTGTGATGTCAACATTTACCTGCTTGGCTGCAATATGCGGGGCAATTGGTGGTGCAAAACAAAATGGGTTAACTTGCTCGTAAGTACCGTGAACCGTCGCAGCTTCCATTAAACTGATAGCATCCACATTCACTAGTTCACCAAATGCCTCTTCAGCATCTGCTGCAATCGGCTTAAAGCCAAAAGCTTTTTTACCGTGCTTGGCCAACAGTTTTAGTAATAAAGTAGAAATATAGGTTTTACCTACCTCAGTGTCGGTCCCAGTTACAAAATATGCTTGATTCATTTCCTTAACTCCAAAAATCCGACTTGATAACTTACATCAAAACCAGTTTCACTCTCAGGGTAGCTGCTCAGCAGCTGAGCGTAGGCTGATTTGCCTAACAAACCTTGTCGGCGAGAAGCAGTTTTTACATCGTTGGCACCGATGTTTTTTACCGAGCGCAACGCCTTTAATGGCGTGTCATAACTATCTATCAATAACGCTTCATCCGCCCAAGTCACTTCGAATCCGGCCTGTAGCGCAAAAGATTTAAGTGCAGACAGCGAATAAAATGAATTGATATGGCCACACTCATCGATGGCTCGCCATGCGTTATCGATTTCGTTTAACGAGCCGTCTAGCACTGAGCTTAGCAACACTCGTCCTTCTTTTTTTAGTACTTCATACAATTGCGCAAACAACGCTTGTGGGGAATTAGACCACTGAATTGCAAAATTACTAAAGACTAAGTCGATACAATTTGACTGAATAGCGAGTTTATCCATATCACAGCAAACACTATTTGTCGTATTTTCAGCGCTTGCCAACATAGCCAAGCTTAGATCCGCTCCAACATAATGATTCGTGAAGGCGTTTAATCTATGAAAGTTTTCATGTGGCCCGCATCCTAAATCGAGCAACCGAGGAAACATACGCACAGCACCAAGCTCACTATTTTGCTGTGTTAAACGTGAAAAGAGTATATCTGCAGCCTGTTTTTGCACGTTAGCGTGTTGAGAGTACGATTGCGCGGCTTTTGAAAAGCACTTCGCTGTTTGCGTCTTTTGTGCTTTGCTCATGCTCCCTCCACTAAGGCCGAGACTAATGTTTCTATATCCTCTTGACTGTGCTGTGCCGTTATTGTTATTCGCAATCGTGCGGTATTTTGCGGCACAGTTGGTGGCCTAATAGCGCCAACCCAAAGCCCCTTTTCCTTTAGCTTATGTTGCGCCGTTAATACGTTTTCGCTGCTACCATACACAAGAGGCTGTATGGCCGTATCACTTGGAATGAGAGATAAGTTGGTTTGCGCAACTAACGACTTAAAATAGTCGATGTTTACTTGTAATTTGTGTCTCGCTTCAGATGCAGCAAGCAACTTATTCAATTGGCATAGTGCAACGCTTGCCATAATAGGCGACAACGCCGTTGTATAGATAAACTCACGATTAAATTGCGTCATGTAATTTATCACATCATGACTCGCTAATACCGCAGCTCCTTGACAGCCCATCGCTTTGCCAAAAGTGATCACCAAAATTTCAGGTTTAATGCCGCTTTCAATCGTGCCAAGTCCTTGCGCTCCAACAACACCAAACGCATGAGCATCGTCGACCATCAACCACGCAGAATGAGACTGAGCCAGCACACTGATTTCAGATACTGGCGCTTTGTCTCCATCCATAGAAAACACCCCTTCAGTCACGATGAGTTTACTGTCGGCTTTGGTTTTTTCTAATCGAGACCTTAAGTGCGTCAAATCATTGTGATTAAAGCGAACAAACTTAGCGCTGCCCGCTAAACCACCGTCCAACAGGCTGGCGTGGTTGAGCTTGTCTTGGAACACCGCAGCGCTTAATTGCTTTTCTTGGGGCGTGAACAATGCCTTTAACACACTGATATTAGCAGCAAAACCGCTTGGAAATAACAGTGCTGCATCGTAACCCAAAACGCTGCAAAGCTTATCTTCTAGCTGACGGTGAATATCAAGATAACCCGTAACAAGCGCCGAACTTCGGCTTCCGGCTTCAGTGCATGCGAGCGTGTTAAACTCCAACGAGTCTGCAAGCCCTAGGTAATCATTACTAGCAAAGTTAATATATTGCTGATCAGCAATTTTTATTTTACTTGCAGAGGCCTTTTCAACCACAATGCGCTTTCTTAGCAACCCTTCAGCGTGACGGGCTGCTAAAGCAGATTGAATATACTCAAACGACATTGATTAGTTGGCTTCGTAAAATAGCTCTGATGTCGCTTTGTCTGCAATTGCAGAGCTTAACGATGCCTCATAGGCTTCATCCGAATAATCTTCACGTTTTTCAGGGTTCATCCCAAGTTTTCTAATGAGATTCATATCGGCGTCTGCTTCTGGGTTTTCCGTGGTCAATAGCTTATCACCATAGAAAATTGAGTTAGCGCCAGCGAAGAAACACATAGACTGCATCTGTTCATTCATCGCCGTTCTACCTGCAGATAAACGCACGTAACTGTGTGGCATCATGATACGCGCAACCGCGATAGTACGGATAAATTCAAAGTGATCGAGGTCATCAACATTTTCTAGTGGCGTGCCCTTCACTTTAACAAGCATATTAATCGGTACACTTTCTGGTTGTTTTGGCAGGTTTGCTAATTGGATCAGCAAGCCATAACGATCAGATGCCTGCTCTCCCATTCCTACAATACCACCAGAGCACACTTTCATTCCTGCATCTCTTACATGATCAAGGGTATCGAGTCTGTCTTGATACGTTCTTGTCGTGATAATTTGCTCGTAGTATTCAGGTGAGGTGTCCAAATTATGGTTGTAATAATCAAGGCCCGCTTCTCTTAGCGTGTGCGCTTTTTGATTATCCAATTTACCCAAAGTCATACAGGTTTCTAGGCCTAGCTCTTTAACTTCTTTCACCATTTTGGCGATATAAGGCATATCTCTGTCTTTTGGATCAGACCAAGCGGCGCCCATACAAAAACGCGTCGCGCCCTTTTCTTTCGCCAACTTAGCTTGAGTTACAACCTTTTCCACTTCCATCAAACGCTCACGTTCAAGATCCGTTTTGTAATGACCTGACTGTGGGCAGTATTTGCAATCTTCAGGACAGGCACCCGTTTTGATAGACAGCAAAGTGGAGATTTGAACTTCATTGGGATTGAAGTTTTTGCGGTGAATACTTGCTGCATAAAAAAGTAAGTCGTTAAAAGGCATGGTGAACAGTGTTTTTACTTCTTCATGTGTCCAATCGTGTCTTAGCGCGCCTAATTCCATATTTTCATTCTCTTTTTATTCTTGCCTAAATTTACAACACGCGTATTTTCTAGTGATTAAATTTAGCGCAGTCAAACTGACGGTGATTGGCTTAGTCTACTTCTTAGCTTAGTATTGTCAACGTTACATGCGCCCAAAAGGTTTACAAATGAGCAATAAACATACAATTGATATTGAATTTGATCGCAAGCATATATGGCACCCCTATACATCGATGATTGACCCTCTGCCCGTCTATCCAGCCGCAAGAACATTCGAGAACAAAATTGAGCTTGAAACTGGCGAAACTCTCATTGACGGTATGGCATCCTGGTGGAGTGCTGTGCATGGTTATGGTCATCCAGAAATAATCACGGCGATAAAAAATCAAGCGGACACGATGAGCCATGTCATGTTTGGCGGGCTAACTCATCAGCCTGCCGTGGAGTTATGCAAACTACTCGTGGAGCTAACCCCAGCCCCACTTAATCGAGTATTCCTAGCCGACGGCGGCTCAGTCAGTGTTGAAGTTGCAATCAAAATGGCGATCCAATATTGGTTGAGTAAAGGCAAAAAGAAAAAAAACCAAATAATGACAGCCAAAAAAGGCTATCACGGTGATACATTCGCGGCGATGAGCGTTTGCGATCCTGTGAATTCGATGCATGCCATGTACCAAGGTTTTTTACCCGAGCAGGTGTTTGTCGATGCCCCTAGAAGTGAGTTTTACGGCTGCCAAAGTCAAGATGAACTTAACGCCTTAGAAAAAGCATTTGCCGCTCATCATGAAAAGGTCGCGGCATTTATCATTGAACCAATAGTGCAAAATGCAGGCGGCATGAACTTCTACCACCCAGAATATCTCAAGGCGCTTCGAGCGCTATGCGATAAGTATGAGGTGCTACTAATTTTAGATGAAATTGCGACTGGGTTTGGTCGTACAGGTAAAATGTTTGCCTGTGAACATGCAGATATCGCGCCGGACATTATGTGTGTTGGCAAAGCGCTTACTGGCGGAAACATGACGCTTGCGGCCACTTTGACAACAGAGGAAGTGGCTTTGGGTATAAGCCAAGGCGAGGCGAAAGTATTAATGCACGGACCAACTTTTATGGGAAATCCGCTGGCGTGTGCCGCCGCTGTAGCTAGTCTCACAATCTTAAAACGCCAAGAAACAATAGCCAATATTGAACGAGTCGAGAGCGCGCTTAACGCACTCAAGCGCTGTCTTAATCAAAGTGCAGTCACAGATGTCAGAGTCCTTGGAGCGATTGGCGTGGTGGAAGTAGAAAGAGTTGTTGATGTTGCAAAAATCCAAAAATTCTTCATTCAACAAGGTGTATGGATAAGACCTTTTGGCAAGCTAATTTATATTATGCCGCCGTATATCACCTCAAATGAAGATATTGAAACACTCATTGACGCGATTTACGCCGCCATTGAAGGCGAACATTTCTAAAGCACATTAAATCTGGAATTAGGTCTATTTTTTGACCTAATTCCAACAATGTAATCTAAAACGGTGGCGCGTAGTCAGCAAAATTGCGTTATTTTGAACTTTCCTCGCCTTGTACCTGAAATGATATCAATGACATGTTACCATGGTGGCTTTTATCATTAGCAAGTGAGAAAAGAGACATATTATCTATGCAGCAAACCGTCAAATTGCAGCCAGCTGAAGCTTATCAGCCCCCTCGTTTTACTGTTTACCAACACCGTCAAATCGATAAGATTGAGCAATTGGATAAACTACCTGAACACCTTCGCTTTCAAATGAAAGTCGTCGCCAATGTATTCCCTTTTCGCGTTAATAACTTTGTGATTGAAGAGCTCATCGATTGGGATAAAGTGCCTAACGACCCCGTTTTTCAGTTAACTTTCCCACAACGTGGCATGCTAGACGATGAGTCTTACGAGCAAATGGCCGACTTGTTAAGTCGCGAACATACCCCAGAAGAAGTGTTTAACCTCGCAACCAAAATTCGTCAAAAGTTAAACCCGCACCCTGCGGGTCAAATGGAAAAAAATGTTCCTGAGTATGAAGGTGAACGTGTAGACGGGATCCAACACAAATATAAAGAAACAGTGTTGTTTTTCCCGTCTCAAGGACAATACTGCCACTCATATTGCACTTTCTGCTTCCGCTGGGCGCAGTTTGTTGGCAAGGCTACCCGATTTAACAATAACGACGCCGAGCTGCTCCACAACTACTTGGCCGAACACACTGAAGTGACCGATCTATTGATGACTGGTGGCGATCCTATGGTAATGCGCACCGTTAAATTGCGTAAATACCTTGAGGCACTAAAAGAGCCAAGGTTTGACCATATTCGCACCATCAGGATCGGCACTAAATCTCTCACTTTTTGGCCATTTAGATACGTCACCGATCCGGACGCACAAGAGTTGTTAGCCTTACTAAAAGAGCTGGTTGATGCCGGAAAGCATGTGTCAATCATGGCGCACGTTAACCACAAACAAGAACTGCGTACTGAAGTCACACGTGAAGCGATTAAACTTATCCGCAAAACTGGTGCACAGATCAGAACACAAGCACCACTTCTAAATAATATAAATGTAGACGCTGATATGTGGGCTGATATGTGGAAAGAGCAAACGCAGCTTGGCATGATCCCCTACTACATGTTTATCGAGCGTGATACCGGCGCTAAGCGTTACTTTGAAATCCCGTTACACAAAACGTGGGAAACATTCCGTGAAGCTTATAAGCAAGTCTCCGGTGTGAGCCGCACAGTTCGAGGACCATCAATGAGTGCGGGTCCTGGAAAAGTTGAAGTGTCTGGCGTAACAGAAGTCGCAGGCGAAAAGGTGTTTGTGCTGCGCTTTATTCAAGCACGAAACCCAGACTGGGTGCAGCGTCCGTTCTTTGCCAAATTCGACGAAAATGCCCACTGGCTGGATGACTTAAAACCTGCATTTGGGGAAGAAAAATTCTTCTGGCAGGACGAGTACGACGCCATGTAAATGTAAAAACATCAAAAAAGCCAGAAAATTGCTGGCTTTTATTTTACTTGGCGCATTTAATGGATAGGGGCTGGGCTAACTCATTGCTTATAAAATCACAGTAAATTATTTCCTTATCTAGCCAGAGCGTTTTGCGGACAACTGGCTGTTAAAAGCATTAATTTGGATAAGTCTTAATTATACCTATCACGTTTGATTGCTACGGCTTAATCAAATCAGACTATCGCATAAGGGCCAAACTTGGCCGTTCAACAGCAACTTCATATCTTAAACCCAATTGCGATAACGGGCACTCAACCAACTCGTATTAGGACAAAAACGCTTTAGGTCGCCGGCTGTGCAAGGCAAATTTCGCATAAAAATTTCTAAGGGCTAGCACTTTGGTAATGAGGTCGCTTATGCCGCGTAGTTAGTTCCTGTTAACCAATTTGTTATGCATTTTTTAGAGTTGCCACATTATCTCATTTCTTAGCTTTTAAACGACCTCAACCTTGGGGCCTGCAACCACTGCGTAAACAAAGGTCTTACCTTCTACCCGAGTACACTTTATAGCGGCTCTATTATTTGAATAATTCCCACACACAAACTCCCCGTGGGAGCTTTTGACAACCCCGACGAATCCAAGTGATGACAATATTTCTATACTTTTATCCGCGTATTTAGATTCACTTATATCCAGTAATATATGATCAGACCAAATTTGTGGTGGAAATTCCTTTTGTATGGTCACTACTTCGCTAATACTAGGCTCTTGATCAATACTTCTCGGTTGATTAATAGCACAACCTGAAACGATCATTAAGATCGAACTGAAGATAATCCATTTCATATTTACTGACACTCCGTTCATGCATAACGCCTTAATAAACAGCGGGAAATAGCAGACTAAACTAAGCAAAGAATAAGCGCAAGCCTGCTGCTTTGCGTCCACTGTTTAATTAGTTTGTATGGGGTACAACTTAATTCATTAATAGTCGTGGGTGTCTTTATTTTCCTCTAGCGTAGAGCGCTATAATGATTGGCCTTGTTAGATTAACGTGGATCACCTTTTACTCTAGTTACTATTGGCTTATTAACGCCTTTTATAATTTCAACTTTTGATAGATAACTATCTGCAGACCAATCGCAATCCCAAGCAAAATCTTCAAATATTAATTTATTCTCCTCTCCTATAAGTAAGAACACAGGATCATGAGCTCCGCAGCGTCCAGTCGCAATATAACCGGCTGGTTTATGTAAAATTTTGTACACCTTTTCACCCAGCTTACATTCTTTTATAGTCGATTTTATTTTCTTTTTATATTGCGCATATCCTTCTTCACTCCACCCAAAGTAAAGCTGAATCACGTACTTATCCTCGAAACATTTACCCTCCCAGCCACTATAAAACTCGTCAGCAAATGTAAACGAAGAGAAAATAGACAACAGAATAACTAAAAACGAATATGTGTTTCTCACAACTTCTCCTAATTTAAATGAAAATCTAACGCCCAAATATGGGATGTGGATGCGAGAATGGCGAAGCCGCCCGTGTATTTGCGTCCCAGCCCACCCTGACGGGCGACATAATTTGATTGTTATATCTCAATTTAAAAACTTCCACCGACTTTCTTTGAAAATTCTTCTGATTTAGTTTCAATCACATACTTGCCTAAAGTAAGAGCATATCCTTGAACACTAGAGCTCTCTTCCTCTGACGAACCATCGATGGAATACATGCGAAAATCAGTTGGGTCGGTTTTTGATTGCCATATTCCGCCCATCAAGCGTGAGGTACACTCTCCCGTTTTACCTTGCGTTCCCATACAGGCTGAATAGTTTGAACCTTCAAAATAATAACCTGATTCGTCTTGATATTTTGCGATATAGCTACCTTTTTTAACTCCAAAAAACCAAGTAACCATACCTTTTCTCACTTGATAGATATTGTCACTTTCCAAGCCTATAACTCTATTTGGTTGATACTCTGTCAAGTTGTACTTAGATTGGAACGTCGGTATTCATGCACATCTCGTTGCAACAAAAACAACTACAGCCAAAATCCAAAACTTCATGCTTAGCCCCTTTCAACAATGAGATATAACGCCGCAAATAAACGGCTAAAATAATTGGCTAAAATTTGTGAGATACGAACAAAGCCAACTGTTTTTTGTCCGTACTTTTAATTTGCTTTTTTGTTGTATCACAATTTACACAATACATTTTGACTAGTCCCATTACCATACAACTTTAACCTTTCTGTACCACCTGTTTTTTCAAAAAACTCTTGTAATGTAATTTCTTTTTGCTCGTAGCTCATTAGGTGCCATAAACCGTAAAACCCTTTGAACCAAAAGTAATAGAACATAGTTCCGACGACTAATAGTAAATATACAGATTTTCCTGCTTTTTGTTTGTACTTTATGCCACAATAAAAAAACCAAATACAGCTAAATATCGCCAGAATAAAAAATGCAGAGAAAGGTGTTATTACAGTATCAGAGTTACTCCAAATAGAGCTTAGGCAAGTGAAGTCTCTATCTGACACCATTGAGAAAATTAAAGTAATTTTAAAGAAGAAATACAACAACACGGTAATGAAGACGGCATATAAAATACCGCTTTCCCTACACTCTTTCTTATTCACACTTGACCTCACAAAGTAACAAATCGCTGAAACAAATCACTGACACCCACCACCACAACAAATCACTGACACCCACTATTAATTTGCACCTTCCAAATATACCGCCTAAGCTTTAATTCTGCACTCAAAGGATTGAGGAAAACAAATTATGGCGACTGCACGTAAAAGACAAATCAGTTTAACCGACACCAAATATTATCACTGTATCTCCCGTTGCGTAAGGCGCGCCTTTCTGTGCGGTGAAGATAAATTTACCGGAAAATCATACGAACACCGCCGAGATTGGGTTGAAGAAAAACTTCTGATGTTGGGGTCTGTGTTTTGTATTGATATTTGTGCTTATGCGGTGATGAGTAATCACACTCACATTGTTTTATATGTTGATGATAAAAAAGCTAAGCGCCTGTCGGATAAAGCGATTGTGATACGATGGCACAAGTTGTTTAAGGGCAACTGGATAAGCCAAAAGTTTACTGAAGGTGAGCCACTCAATGAGTCGGAGCAGTTGATACTCAATGAGCATGTCGCCAAATACAGAGAAAGGCTCGCAGATATTAGCTGGTTTATGCGAGTACTCAACGAAGATATCGCCCGCCGAGCAAATATAGAAGATAACTGTACAGGCCGGTTTTGGGAAGGACGATTCAAATCCCAAGCACTACTAGACGAGGCTGCATTGGCTGCTTGTCTCGCTTACGTAGACCTAAACCCCATTAGAGCCAAAATTACCGCAACGCCTGAAACCTCAGACTACACCAGCATCAAAAAGCGCATTGACCACGCAAAGCTGGGCAAACAACCAAAAAGCCTATTACGCTTTGCTGGCAGCCCACGAAAACATATGCCAAAAGGCCTGCCTTTTGAACTCAAACCCTATATCGAATTAGTTGAACTCACAGGCCAGTGCATTCGAGCCAACAAGCGAGGCTATATCTTTGAGTCTCAACCCATACTCACTCGATTAAATATAGAGCCTGAGAACTGGATAAAACTTACTACGCAATTTTCTCGGGTATTCCACGGTGCTGTTGGTCGAGAGCGAAAAATAACCGCTTACTGTGAAACATTGCAAAAACGACGACGGACAAACCTAACAAACTGCGAGCGCTTGCTGGCTTAGTAAAACGAACATTTTCAATTCTAGAGTTTCTTGCTGCTGTATTTTCAGCGCTTTGCCGTGCGCGATAACCCTGTTTTAGTGTAGAGATATGCCGAGGCGATAAGAATTAGCCTATCGATAAACGTTTTTGACCAAAATGACTGGAATGTTTAGATACTCTTTTACTTCACTTCCTCAGCTTTGATGCTAATTATGATGGGTGTCATTTGTTTTTCCGCTTTTAAATAATATAAACGTAGACGCTGATATGTGGGCTGACATGTGGAAAGAGCAAACGCAGCTTGGCATGATCCCCTACTACATGTTTATCGAACGAGATACCGGCGCTAAGCGTTACTTTGAAATCCCGTTACACAAAACGTGGGAAACATTCCGTGAAGCTTATAAGCAAGTCTCTGGTGTGAGTCGTACAGTTCGAGGACCATCAATGAGTGCGGGTCCTGGTAAAGTTGAAGTGTCTGGCGTAACCGAAGTCGCAGGCGAAAAGGTGTTTGTACTGCGCTTTATTCAAGCACGAAACCAAGACTGGGTGCAGCGTCCGTTCTTTGCCAAGTTCGACGAAAATGCCCACTGGCTGGATGACTTAAAACCAGCATTTGGCGAAGAGAAGTTTTTCTGGCAGGACGAGTACGACGCCATGTAAATGTAAAAACATCAAAAAAGCTAGCAAACTGCTGGCTTTTATTTTATCTGGCGCATTTAATGGATAAGGGCTGGGCTAACTCATTGCTTATAAAATCACAGTAAATTATTTCCTTATCTAGCCAGAGCGTTTTGCGGATAACTGGCTGTTAAAAGCATTAATTTGGATAAGTCTTAACTGTATCTATCAGGTTTGATTGCTAGGAATTAATCAAATCTGACTGTCGAATAAGGGCCAAATTCGGCGGTTCAACAGCAACTTCATATATTAATCTAATGTAAGCGTGCGGCGAACTACACCTGGAGGCTAACATGCCAAGGCAGTAAACTGTCGATATCGCACTGTGGCTGAGCTAATTAGTTTAAGCAATGCATCACATAGTCGAATGGGGTGTGGCCGTTTGCTCTGGCTGTTTCGATCACGCTATAGAGGGTTGCGCTACTCTCAGCACCACTTGTGGTGAAGCTAAACAGCCAGTTCTTTCGCCCTATGACGAACGGTTTGATGGCCCGCTCGGCCCGGTTGTTGTCTATCTTTAGGTGTCCGTCATCGAGGTAGCGAATGAGTTTCGGCCACTGCCTTAGCGTATAGTGGACGGCCTCGCCCAGCTTCGATTTTGGTACCACCGTTTGTGCTGATTTATCTAACCAGGTTTTAAACTGGGCCAGCAGCGGTGCGCTTTGTTGTACCCGTACAGCCTGCCGCGCCTCTGCGCTTGCTGTTTTGTTTGCAGTTTCAACTCGATATAGTTTTTGGATCTGGTTGAGTGCCCAGTTCGCCTTGCCGGTTTTGCCCTTGGCCTGCGCATCTGCGGCTTCTTTGAACTTGCGTCTTGCGTGCGCCCAGCAGCCAACCAGTGTCGCCTGCGTTTGCTCATAACCCGCATACCCGTCAACTTGCAGATAGCCGTCGTAGCCCTGTAAAAACGCCACAGGACAGCGACCCGCACGACTATTCTGATAGTCGAACAGAGCGATATTGGGGATGCTTGCCTCTGGCGCAGGCGAGTCCATGCCGCTGCAATACAGCCACATGTAACTGGTCTGTTTGTCTTCTTTCACCACCTTAACCGTGGTTTCATCACCATGCAGTACCGGTTGCTGTAGCAACACTTCGTGCAGCCTGTCGTAGAGCGGTTTGAATAAACTGGCGCAGCGTAACATCCAGTCTGCCATAGTTCCTCTTCCCAGCGCGATACCATATTGTTTGAACAGACTTTCCTGCCGATACAGCGGTAAGCCATATTGATATTTACTGGTGATGATCTGGCTTAGTAAGCTGGCTGTGGCAATGCCTTTCGGGATTGGACTCGGTGGTACTGGGGCTTGTTTTATCTCAACCTGAGTGTGCGTTTTTTCACAGTGTCGACAGCTATATTTTGGTCTGACGTGTTCGATGACTTTGACCTGAGCCGAGATAAACTCCAGCTTTTCGCTCACATCCTCGCCCATTTTGTGCAGCTCACCGCCACAGCAATCACACTGTTTATTATCTATGTCATGGACAATCCGCTCACGGGGCAGTTCTTTTGGCAGTGGCTGACGTGTCGGCTTTTTGCGCTGATATTCGATGGTTTCCACGTCTTGCTCAGGTGCTTCTTCAACCAGCGTTTCGGCTTCATTGAACAAGTCAGCTTGCGCGGGGTGTGACTCTTTGCTGGCACCGAAGCGTTTTTGCTGGGCCAGTCTGAATTGTTCTTCGAGGTAGTTATTACGCGCCTGAAGCTGAGCAATGATCTCTTCTTGCTTTGCGAGCTGCTGACGTAATACATCAAGTTCGTTTTGCATGTGTATTACTTTATCAGCTAAGTAACTGTTTTTAAATTAATAGGTTAGATTAATTCGTGTTCTAAAAACCCCTGTTATGATCATACGTTATAACCATAGCTGAGTGGCTTATGTGCGATGACCGATAAGCCCGATAGCAACCATTGCCATTGCTCAGCGCTGAGTGTAACGACGTCATCGTCTTCTTTGTCGGGCCATTTAAACTTGTCTTTTTCAAGGCGCTTGTACCACAAGGCAAAGCCGGTTTTATCCCAGTACAGCACCTTCAGCTTGTCCTTGTTTTTATTACAAAACGCAAACACCTGGCCGTTCATCACAGACTCATCCATTTCTTGCTCAACAATCGCCGCGAGGCCATTGATGGATTTACGAAAGTCTACCGGCTGGCGGTGCAAGTAAACAGCTCCATTGTGCCAGCAGATCATGACAGCGCCCTGAGCAGTGCAGCCAACCACAGAGCATCAGTATTTGATGGCAACAACACCGTACTCTTAGCGTGCTTGAGCTGCAACAACTCAGGCAGAGAAACGGACTCAGATGCAGCGGGCTTAGCGGCAATAAAAGATGACTCAGGTGATTTTTCATTGCGAAGCTTACTTCGGCGATTATAAAAAGACTTGGTACTGAGATTGTGCTGCGTGCAGAAATCACAGACAGACAAACCACTGAGTTCCTGTTGTTCGATAAGTTGCAGCCATTGCTCCGCGGTTTTATGTTTAGGCATATTCAGCTCCGAATTGAGATCAGAGCTGTACTTTATAAGCCGAGCGTATTCAGTAGCTAGGTGGGGTTTAAGCGACGCTTACAATCTAATTGCGATAACGGACACTCGACTGACTCGTATTTGGACAAAACGAGTTGGGAGAACGTCTGTATTAGGTGAGTTTCGCATAAAGACTTCTATGGGCTAACGCCCGCATTTGCGGCTGGTTTGGAGCACAGCGGAAAATCAGTCTGGCAACATGCGCTTGTTAGATGTTTTTAAATCAAATTTTTTGTTGCAAAAACAATTAGCATGATGATGCCCATGATAAATGATCCACCAGCTACTAAATAGGAATTCTGAGCATAAGTCTTAGTATTTTCATTCATCTCAACTTTTTGAATAGCATCACTAATATAAAGCATGGAAAATAGACTGGAGACGATTGAAATAAGGAATGACACCATCACTACTGGAATTAGGTATACCCATTCTGGCTGCGAAAACACTTTAGTTAAAAAGGAAACTAATATCACTAGCGTACCCGTGCTTATAGTTGTCAGGTGCTTCATAACATCATAAAGCAGCCTGTAACCTTCCTCTTCTTGCTTACGTTCTAAAGGTAATTCGTTGTCTGACATAAATCGTTACCTACTATTCATCTAACGCTAAGCTAAGCGGAAAAATACAGTTAGGCTAAATTGTGCGAAGCGCGAGCCAACTGTAATTTTTCCGTTTGAGCGCCTTGTTATATTCATTTTTTAGACACAAAAGTACTTGCAAGGTCTTTTAGTTCTTTGGCTGTTTCGGCTAAACCTTTGCTATCTGCATTCTTAGCAATTTTCGTTGGTAAGGGAGTTTTATAAATTGCATTAACTGAATCCATTATTAACTGGTCTTTATTTTCTTCTTTTTGTAATTGATCAGCATATGAATTTACCGTCAATGCAACCGCAGACTTAAAAGCGTATTCTTCTTGGAAGTTTCGCTCTTTTGTATATTGAGAAATAGCGAATAACAATAGACCTATAGCGGGTAATGCTTTAAGAGAATTAACAAATACTACTTGCCAACCCAATGCATTTAGATCACCGTTTCCGAACAAGAAAAATATCCATGCAATTGTAGCGAAAGCTGTTACAGGAACAGCCCAAGTCCAAAAGGTGATAGAAGATGAAAGCTCGCCTTTTCGTTGTTTAAAGGTTTCAAACAATGAAGCACCGACCTCACGACCAATTAAGTCATCTAAATATTTGTTTCTTTCTTCGAAAAGTGAGGTCTTGGAATTAACTAGTTCTAATTTTTCATCAAAAGAACTTTCCAATGAATCAAATGAGGTGTTTTGTTTTTTAATCGTTTTGATTTGTTCTTCAAGAGTATTGGCAATTTTGTTTAATTCATTTTTTGCTTCTTTATTAATCTCTTCGATTTCTTCCTTTCTGGTATCAGAGCTATCTAATAGTGACTGGATTCTTTCTGATAAAGATGTAGCTGTAGAATGTAATTCTGAAATCTCTGAGTTATGATTTCTTGAGGCGCCCAAAAGCGATTCAATTTCACTAAGCTCTTTTTGCTTTACTTGAGTAAATTGAGATAAATCTTCTTTTGTAGCCTCCAAACTTTTCAGCTGTTCATTATATTTATTCAGAGAGCTTTCTAACTGTTTGCTAACAAGCTCAATTCTTTCACGTTCAGAATTCAAGTTTTCTTCCGAGTGCCTAAAGTACTTTCTTTTTGTTTTTTCCCAAAAACCATTAACTGCTTGATAATGAACTAATCTTGATAAGTGAGATACTGCATTTGGAAACCTATTAGTTTCACTGTAAGCAATGAAATTAGCTAAGTCTGAGTTTAAATCTCCACCACCAAATTCGTTGTGAAATTGATACTGAAATGGAAGCGACTTTAAGAATGAAGTTTTTAGTTCTTCCCTAAATTGATTGAAGACTTTATTGCTAAGTGATAGGAATTCCTTAAGGGTATATTGTCCAATGCACACTTCATTTTCATTTAGTTCTGGAAAAGATGCATTCAGCAGGCTTGTCATATTAAGTTGAAAATACCTATCAACATGTCCTTGTACTTGATTAATTTGATTCTGATTCATAATTCCCTACTTCGATGAATGAATATAGACATAATGACTCCCACACGGTGCTAGCCTCCGCATTTTCGTGGGTTAGCTTAAAGCCAGAGCCATAATTAGTTTGTCAAATAACTAAATAGCAGAGGCTAGCATGACTAAACATAACATACTTTTCATTGGCTTAGATACTCATAAAGAGTTCATTGAAGTTGCCTATATTGAAGACAATCGAGGTGCACAACCCATTCATTTCGGTCGTATTTATTCATCTAAAGTCACTATTAAAAAGCTTATCAGACAATTTGAATCTAAATACCCTAACACTACGCTCCATTTCGTTTATGAGGCTGGCCCCTGCGGTTACTGGATTTATCGGTTAATCACTAGTCTTGGTCATTGCTGCTATGTGGTTGCCCCTTCTCTCATTCCTAAAAAACCTGGCGAGCGTGTAAAAACTGACAAACGTGATGCACTTAAACTAGCTAAATTACTTAAGTCTGAAGACTTAACCCCTATTTATGTACCTGAGCCGGAAGATGAAGCTATTCGTGATTTATCTCGTGCTCGAGAAGTTGCGATGAAAGATTTAAAAGATGCAAAGTACCAGCTAAAAGCAATGCTTCTTCGCAACAACATTAACTATGCTGGCACAGCAAACTGGTCTCTCAAACACTTACGTTGGCTCACAGAGCTGGTATTGCCACATCCTGCACAACAAATCGTTTTACAAGAGTTTATTCAAACCATAAACGAGCGAACTGCACGATTGGAGCGACTCGACAATGAGCTCTCTCATCATGTTTATCAATGGCGTTACTACCCTGTAGTTAAAGCAATCCAAGCTATGCGCGGCGTTCGCTTACTCGTGGCCGCTGGTATTGTCTCTGAGCTTGGTGATTTAACCCGCTTCGACCATCCGCGAAAACTCATGAGTTATCTTGGGCTCGTTCCGAGTGAACACTCGAGTGGTGGTAAAAGGCATATTGGCGCAATTACTAAATGTGGCAATGGTCGTGCAAGGCGCTTATTAGTCGAAGGTGCTCACAGTTACCGTCATGCAGCCAACATATCGACTGAGTTACAAAAACGACAAGAAGGCTTACCAAAGCAACTTATTGATATTGCATGGAAAGCACAATTAAGGCTCTGTAAACGTTATAAAAAGCTTATAAATAAAGGCAAGCATTACAACCTCGTTGTCACCGCCATTGCCCGTGAAATGATTGCTTATATCTGGGCAATCGCAAAACAGGTTGTGCTCTCACCGGTAAATCCCAAATTAAGATTATCCAGAGTACCAGCTTAAAATGAACGAATTAGAGTTAATGTATTGGGTCAAGCATCGGGTGTGGCACAACCACCGACGGCGTTAGGATGGCAATGCAGCTAACGCAGCATTGAACCACGAACATAGACTGAAAACAGGTGCCACGTCGAGTTAAGTAAGGTCTGCTCTGCTCATGAAAATGAGTAACCAACGAATACCAGCAAGAAAACCGACGAAATTACTTGCTTCATCCTAGTGCATTAACTCTCTCTAATTCGAGTTAAGAAATTATGGCTTAAAGTTAAGCAAGGATCAGTGTGTTTAACTTGACAGTGGGAGTCATACCAACGCCCGCGTAATGGGCTGGTTTGGAGCGCCAGCGGAAAACCAGTCCCAATTGACGCGTTTGTGTACGCCCGACATGGGCATTAACTAATGAGGTGAAAGTCCTCTGTAGGAAGATCACCGTTTAAATAACTGATTGTTATTAAAAGATAACTACTAGCGAATGGCAAGTGCAAATCCGCGAGGGTTTGTATGGAGGAAGCCGCTAGCAAAATTGCGAGCTGATGAACAAAAACATCATACTAGGCGTAGGCTGAAGACGAGTTAGCACAAGATAACGAAGTCACGTGATCTAACGGCCACCGTAAATGATGCAGTTGTGCAATGAAAGTTAATGTTCTTATTCGGGGAGAGCTGGATGACATGCGGCCTGCGCTATCGCTGCGGAAAATACCAGTAAGTGGCTGGTCAATCAACCCCTTGGCGTTGCTATTTGGTTGCGAAATAGTCTACGAGCGAAACCACTGCAACACCCACCGATACGCACGCAGCGCAATTTAGAGCAATTTATTTTGTGATTATCCAGCAGTCAGCAGACGGCATAGTAGCCAAACACCCATCGTAATGGATGAGACACGGTGAAGGCCTGAACATTTAACCGAAGGAATACTTCATGTCTTACTTACATAACTATACGCCACAGCCCTGTGGTTCTGATATGCAGCGTAATGCAGTGCAATCAACCTTCAACTTTGATTTATTCGGACACGTTTTATCAAACGATAACCTTCAACGCGCATGGAAGCAGGTTAAAGCCAACAAAGGCGCAGCGGGTGTGGATGGTATGAAAATAGCCCAATTTATCGACTGGGCAAAACAACACTGGCAACAGTGCAAAGCTCAACTCGAAAATGGGACTTATCGTCCTCAGCCGGTCAAACGCGTTGAAATTGATAAACCCGATGGTGGAAAGCGGCAACTCGGAATACCCACCGTGGTCGACCGAGTTATCCAGCAAGCCATTACTCAGGTTTTATCGCCCATCATTGATAACACATTTTCAGATAACAGCTTTGGTTTTCGTCCTAACCGTAACGGCCAACAAGCTGTGAAGCAAGTTCAACAAATCATTAAATCTAAACGCAATATTGCGGTAGATGTCGATTTGTCAAAGTTCTTTGACCGAGTCAATCACGACTTATTGATGCGAAATTTATCACGTCATGTCAAAGATAAACGCTTGATCAAACTCATTGGCCGTTATCTCAGAGCTGGAATTGATGACAATGGCACGCTAATTCCGAGTTTAGAAGGAGTACCGCAAGGCGGCCCTCTTTCTCCTTTATTATCCAACATTATGTTGGATGATTTAGACAAAGAATTGGAGCAACGAGGTCACCAATTTGCCCGTTACGCTGATGATTTTATAATCTTAATAAAATCAAAACGTGCGGGCGAACGTGTACTTGCCAGCGTTACTCGGTTCCTTGAAACTAAACTCAAATTGCTTGTTAACACGGATAAAAGTCAGGTGGTTAAAACCACACAAAGTAAATTCTTAGGGTTTACCTTTAAACGTGGTGCAATCAAATGGCATGACAAAACCCTGCATAAATTTAAGCGACAGGTACGCATTCTAACTAACCGTAATTGGGGCGTGAGCATGCAATATCAGTTGTTTAAATTAAGCCAATATCTAAGCGGATGGATCAATTATTTTGGTATTGCAAACGCATACCAGCAATGTGTTGACCTAGACCACTGGATAAGGCGCAGGATCAGGATGTGCTACTGGCGACAATGGCGAAAACCGAGAACTAAAGTGAGAAACCTGATGAAGCGTGGAGTTCATGTGCAAGCAGCCGTTGCCTGTGGCATCACAAGTAAAGGGCCTTGGCGCAGTTCCAAAACACCCGGTATTCAACAGGCTTTAAGCTTAAATTATCTGAAAAACGAGGGACTATATTCACTCAGAGACGGATGGATAAAAGTGCATTACCCAAACGGGTAATCTGTTAGATGAAACGCCCTGTGCGGACCCGCATGCAGGGTGTTGTGGGGGCTGAGGGCTAGATACCCTCGGCTACCCGATTAAACGCCAAAGTCACCAGACTTTAGCTGCTCCTTTGCTTTTCTCATTCCAGATAAAAAACCTTCAACCATATAGCCTGACACTTTGACGATTTTTTCTTTAGTACCAAAAAGTTTTAATTCAAAACCATCCCTGTGTTTATTCAAAAACTCCTCACTAATTGTAACTCCAACAGTCTCTGTTAATTTACAACCAAACATATCAGAGTTACTACAGTCTGTGTCAGTTGAAATCTTTACCACCTCATGGTTTACACCATCTGTGTCAATGGCATTAGAAATAAAGCCCCATTTATCGAAAAAAGTAAGGTCCACATAAAGCTGAACAAGTGATATTGATTGATCCTTGGCGTTTAATGACCCCCTGATAAGCATGTCGTCATAGTATGGCGTTTTTACTTTGAGTCTTTTCTCAAAACGGTCATACTCAATCACCGCATCCATGCTTTTTTTTGATAACGGTTCACTTCCATAAAACGCTAATACATCATCTTCATTAATTTTTGTACCATCTGTATTTACGATGCTAGATAATAAAGATTTAATAATGGTTCCACCACTCAGATAATAAATTGAGCAGTCTTCTGTCACTAGCTTAGATGAGAATGCTTTATCTCTTACATAAGGTATACCTTTTATATCATCTTCACTATATCTGTATTTGGAAAGATATGGCTGTCGTGACTTGACGTCTTCTTTAGTAACGAGCCCCGTGTCAACTATTTTGAACTTTTGAGAAGTCAAGGATGAGTAATTGCCTTTATCAAGCTGCCAGACCGTTTCCTTTTCGGAATCGTAGAAAAAGCTATTGGTTACATATTTTTTAAAGTCAGGAGCAATCAAATACGCTTTGCCAGTGATTTGGTCGAAACTACAACTTTTTGAATTTGTCGCAGCTATCGACTGGGTATTGCCAGTGTATGTTTTAGGCCCAGTAGTCTGACACCCAAGCAATGGAAAAACAGCCATTATCAAAATTCCAATTTTCTTCATCTATCTCTCCTAGAGGTTGTTAGCGTTTAACATTTTATTCGTGCACATGCGCGTTTACCTCGTTGGACCAGTGAAAATGCGCACAGTTAACTATCAGTATGCAAAGAACTTATCAGCATTCTGCTAAATATACCATCTGGAAAAATGCGCATGCGCGTTTCCCAAACCTATTATTTCAAATCGAAGATATATAACCTCATGATAAACAACAATATTTTTAATTTATTCATGCATAAACGCGCAAAAATTTTTTCATTATTTCCCTTGATATCCGAGAATTCCAGATAACACTGTATACATACACAGCAATATGGGCTAAGGAGTTATCATGAGTCTAAAAAGCCCATTTCTGAAAGGTCTTCAGGAAGAAATGCGTATGCGTGGTTACAGCATTAGAACAGAAAAAACCTACCTATATTGGATTAAGGCATTCATTAACTTTCACCACAAGCGTCACCCTGAAACAATGGGAACGGAAGAGGTTACACAATTTTTAACCTTCCTTACCAACCAACGAAATGTGGCTATCAACACACAAAAAATTGCACGTAACGCGTTAGCCTATTTGTATCAGAAGCATTTGCACCATGAGCTTGGGGATTTAGGTTTTTGCTATGCCACTAAACAAAGACATTTACCTACAGTGTTATCCCCATCAGAAATCTCACTAATACTAAATGAACTTGATGGCCGTGATAGACTAATAATAGAACTACTCTATGGTAGCGGACTAAGAGTTTCAGAATGCCTCAGGTTACGTATCCAAGATATTGATATTGATAGAGCTTCGCTGACCGTTAGAGACGGTAAAGGGCATAAAGATAGGCAAACCATCCTCAGCAATAGATGCTCAAAAAAGCTCACTACATATATTGAAATGGCTATTAAAATTCAACAGGATGACAACCTTCACGGGATAGGTCCATCTCTGCCAAATGCAGTAGAACGCAAGTATCCCAACGCGTTTAGGCAGCATGGGTGGATGTTTATTTTCCCTTCCAGCAATACTTGTATCAATCCTTATACAGGAACACTTTGCAGGCACCATTTACATCAAAGTGTTATTCGTAAAGCGCTCGAGAATGCCGTGCGTAATATTCAAATAAATAAACGCGTCACCTGCCATACGTTTAGGCATAGCTTCGCAACCCATTTGCTTAAAGCTGGTCGTGATATAAGAAGTGTTCAAGAATTACTGGGCCACAATGACGTTAGTACCACACAAATCTATACACATGTACTTGGCCAACATTTTGCAGGTACAACTAGCCCGTTAGACACTATATAAATGTCAGAGCCCTTTCGAAACTCACTAGCATTACTAAAATTGGGCCAACTGAAGCTAAAAAAGTTGGTCGCACATTCCACTGCTGAATCGAAATGGAGCAGGAATGAGTTGACTAACCGGCCGCTATGTAGAATGAAACTAACATTGACGACCGTCTCTTGTTTGCTCGAAGGCGAAGTCTAAACCCGCTCTTTTTAACTGTAAGATCGGATACGATACTACCCTGTTTAACATGCACGAGCGTTGTTAGGGTTGCTCGACCCTAAGCTTTATCACCATTCGAAAAGGTGGGCCATTTTTGAAATTGTTTTCAAGCCAATGCCATGGCTATTACGTTTGGCATATAAATGCTGTAGGGACTTATCTTTAATTTCACCAACAATGACTTCTTTCACTTGATAACCCATTGCCACAGCAGCTGACGCATAAGCAACAAACTCCCACTTCTTGATATTGGTGTTGTCTACAACGACCAAAGGGATATCTTCAGCTAAGGCATTAATAAACCGGGCTAAGTTTAAATTGTGATATTCTGAAAGGCGTTGTTTTTCAAAATGATACTCGCCGTTTTCATTAAGAAAATAATCATCGGTTGAACAGATAAAATACTGTGTTTCATCGCCGGAGACGAGATCGTCGGCTAGCGTTTGCGCATAATGCGATTTTCCAGAGCCAGGTAGACCCCTCAAAATAAAAACTTGTTTCATCGAGTTTTGAACGTCACTGTTAGTATTAATAAAGCTATTTTTATCATCGAACATTCATAATGCCACAGTCCGACTGTTTTTTCATGGCTTTTACTCATTCTTTTCAGCCCAGTTTTTTGCATTTCAGTGTTTTTTTATTTGTCCATCGCAGGTAAGATACGGCTTACATGACGATAAGACACTCTGTCTTTTAATTTACAAATAAAAAATAAATCATTTGGAGTAAAGATGAGCCACACAGCGATAACGGAGCTACTAGCAGGCACCGTTGCGGTTGACAGCCAAGTAACAGTAAAGGGCTGGATCCGTACACGACGTGATTCAAAAGCAGGTATTTCATTTCTAGCCGTTCATGACGGTTCTTGTTTTGACCCTATTCAAGCCGTAGTCCCTAATTCGCTGAATAATTATGACGAAGTGACTCGTCTTACTGCTGGGTGTTCAGTAGCGGTGACTGGTGTGCTTGTACAATCACAAGGTCAAGGTCAATCTTTTGAGATCCAAGCGAACAGCGTTGAGGTATTAGGCTGGGTTGAGAATCCAGATTCATACCCAATGGCTGCAAAACGCCACAGTATTGAATACTTACGCGAACATGCGCACCTTCGCCCTCGCACTAATGTTATGGGCGCGGTTACGCGTGTACGTAACTGTCTTGCGCAAGCTATTCACCGTTTTTATCATGAGCGTGGCTACCAGTGGATCAGCACGCCTATCATTACCGCAAGTGACTGTGAAGGCGCAGGCGAGATGTTCCGTGTATCTACACTTGATATGAACAACCTACCACGCACAGACAAAGGCGATGTAGACTATTCAGAAGACTTTTTTGGTAAAGAAGCATTCTTGACCGTATCTGGTCAGCTTAACGGTGAAACATACGCGAGTGCCCTTTCAAAAATCTATACTTTTGGTCCAACATTCCGTGCTGAAAACTCAAACACTTCTCGTCACTTAGCAGAGTTTTGGATGGTTGAGCCTGAAGTGGCATTCGCCGACCTTAACGACATCGCAGCGCTTGCAGAAGACATGTTGAAGTATGTGTTTAAAGCAGTACTTGATGAACGTCGTGATGATATGGAGTTTTTCGCACAGCGCATCGAAAAAGATGCCATTACTCGCCTAGAATCATTCATCGATAAAGACTTTGCTCAGGTAGATTACACAGACGCTATCGAAATTCTAAAAGCATGTGATAAAGAGTTTGAATTCCCTGTTGAGTGGGGCGTCGACTTACAATCAGAGCACGAACGTTACCTTGCTGAAGTACACTTTAACGCACCAGTAGTTATCAAAAACTACCCTCGTGATATCAAAGCATTCTACATGCGCCAAAACGAAGACGGTAAAACCGTTGCCGCTATGGACGTCGTTGCGCCTGGTATTGGTGAAATCATTGGTGGCTCACAGCGTGAAGAGCGTTTAGATGTGCTAGATGCGCGTCTTGAAGAGATGGGCTTAAACAAAGAAGATTACAGCTGGTACCGTGACCTACGTAAGTATGGAACAGTGCCTCACTCAGGCTTTGGCCTTGGCTTTGAGCGCTTGGTTGCTTATGTTACTGGCATGGGCAACGTACGTGACGTTATTGCCTTCCCTCGTACTAAAGGCAGTGCGACTTACTAAAGTCTTGTCGAACAGCCAAAGTTGTGTTCTCAGCAGCTTTGGCTAAACGCAAAAAGGCCTTCATTGAGAAGGCCTTTTTTGATCACACGATACTATTATAAAACTTCTAGTAGCTCTACGTCGAAAATTAGCGTTGAGAAAGGTGCGATTGCAGCACCTGCACCACGCTCGCCGTATGCAAGCTCATGCGGTACGTATAGACGCCATTTAGAACCTGCAGGCATCATTTGAAGTGCTTCAGTCCAACCTTTGATCACGCCATTTACTGGGAATTCAGCTGGTTGGCCGCGCTCGTAAGAGCTGTCAAAAGTCGTACCGTTGATTAGAGTACCGTGGTAATGAACGCGTACTTTTGAATCTTCAACAGGCTTATCGCCTTCGCCAGTTTCAACTACTTCATACTGAAGACCTGACTCAGTTACTGTTACTTCAGCACGTTTCGCATTTTCTTCTAGAAATGCAACACCTTCAGCAGCTAACACTTTAGCTTCTTCTTCACGACGCTGTTGGATCTCAGCATTGATCTTCTCAAATGCCGCTTGAATTTCAGGGATCTCAACGCGGAAGCTGTCACCAGCATAAGCGTCTTTCATACCTTCGAATACAGAGTTAAGGTTTAGACCTTCAAAAGGGTTTGCTTTAAGTTGCTCCCCCATTTGTAAACCAATACCGTAACTCGCTTTATCTGCGTCTGTGTTGAATTGAGACATAGTCTTTCCATATTTTTTATTAACAAGAATCTTAGATTGTATCACAGCCAAAATAGGCAAGATACCGGAGCTGCTTGATTATCAAGCAGTCAAGCTATTCGTCGGACACAAAAAAACCGCTAACTAGCGGCTTTCTCTTCGGCATATTGTTTGAGTTTTTTCATTACAAAGGTTGCAAATGGCAGCAATAATACAAGACCAATATTAAGCTCATCACTGTACTCTCCCAAGCTACCAACAAAGTAGTGTCCAAATCCAACCACACCAAATAATGCAATAACCACACTGGCGATTTCTGGCCAAGATTTTTCATATTTAGTGATCAGATGGCCAACAAGGCAATTGAATAAAAAAACATGCAGCAGCGTCATTGTGATATCAGGGTCTTGTTGCGAATCAATCGACAACGTTAGCGCCATATTTAGACCACTAAGATAAAAATAACTAAATACAATCCAAATAGAACTATGTTTTATTATTGCCATGTTACTAGCCGCAGACATACACGCCTCCAAACGAAAAAAACCGCCATTTGGAGGCGGTTTTGGGAATGAGGTGGCGGAGAGATAGGGATTTGAACCCTAGATACGCTATTAACGTATGCCGGTTTTCAAGACCGGTGCTTTCAACCACTCAGCCATCTCTCCGTTGTTGGCGCGCATTTTATGGAGTTATCCATCGGTTGTAAAGCACTATTTCAATTTTTGCATTCAAAAGCGCAAATAATAGCCGAATAATCAATAATATTGCTTTGGCCTTTTGGCAATGTAAGCAAAAATACAACTGGCGATAACCATTGCTATCACGATTATCCCTGAATCAATCATGCCAATGACTGCATTTTTTGCAGGCAGCACTTTTTCAATGATAACCGGAATAGATGAAAACAACACTACGGTACTGAGCACTTTGAATGCTCTGGAAAAATCAAATCGCTTGGTGTAACTCATCCATGTTGTTAGTAATCCTAATACCAAGATAGGCGCTAATAGCCCCATCCATATCTCACTGGTATAACTCGATAATGCAACGGTTGCCGTGCATCCTATCAAGCTCCAAATAATCCAGGCGGTCCAATTTTCCCGTTCTTTTAAAAATAAATTACCCATGACACATCTTCTTTCAATTAGCTTGTTATTTTTATTATTGTTATAGAAAACAGGATTTACTGTCTTAGAGTAGCAAACATAATGGCTATAAAACAACCACATCGGTTGTGACAGTTTAAATAATGAAAAGTTCAACAAAAAGTATCAAAGAATGTGTTACCACAACATTAATCGTTGTATAAAAAAAGCGCAGCTATTGCTGCGCTCAACTTACTTTATTTTTAACGGGGGAATTTAACTTTCAGCTTTATCAAGTTCATCCACTAATAATTTGGTTTCATCCGCCCTCGGTTTCGTAAATCTCGCTAAACCGAGATAAACGACAGGTGTGAGGTAAAGCGTAAAGAAAACCGCTAAGCCTAAACCGCCAAATACAACCCAGCCGATTGCATTTCTCGACTCTGCACCTGCGCCAACCGATAAAATCAACGGTAAAGCACCGAGTAATGTAGATACCAAGGTCATCATGATAGGACGCAAACGGATCACCGCGGCTTCTTCAACAGCTTGTCTTACTGACCGTCCTTTATCACGTAATTGATCTGCGAACTCAACTAACAAAATGGCATTTTTAGCAATTAAGCCAATCAACATCACTAAGCCGATTTGCGAATATATGTTTAGCGAAGTTCCAGTAAGATACAGCGCCAATATGGCAGAGGTGATCCCAAACGGAACTGTGATCATCACGACAACGGCACTGTTTACACTTTCAAATTGCGCAGCAAGTACGAGCAACACAATCAAGAACGCCAGCACGTAAGTAAGTAACACTTCATTGGCCGTTTCTTCAAACGTTAAGGCTTCCCCTTTAAACGCCAGCGTCACGCTGTCAGGTAAACTCTGATCTGCCAGCGTTCGTAATTTTTCAACCACTTCTGCCATAGGCATGTCTTCTGGCTGTTTCATATCCAGCTCGATACTACGACGCTGTGCGTGGCGTTCAAGCTCAGCAGCTACGCCCTCTTCGACAATAACGGCGAGGCTACTTAGCGGAACTAACGCACCAGTGCGGCTGCCAACATAAAGGTTAGCCAAATCACTTGGATCTCTGATGGTATGGTTTTGAGCCTGCAGCATAATTGGTATGGATTGGTCGCCAACATTCAAATCAGCAACATCATCGCCATTAATCGCCGCCCTAAGCGTCGTTGAGATATCACTCAAACTAACGCCAAGCTCTTCTGCTCTTCTGCGGTCAATGTTTACGCGCAGCTGAGGTTGTGAGGGTTGATAAGAGATTTGTACCGGAGCCACGTCTGGCATTTCTTTTTCAACCAAAGCCGCAAATTGTTGCGCTGCTTTAAAAATCTCTAAATAGTCATTACCAAGTAGCGCAAGCTCGATACCACCACCTTGGCCTCTTAGGTTTAAGCTATTTGCTCCAAAGGCACGCGCAGGCGCACCGGGTATATTACCAAGCGGTCCTCTGATCTTATCGATAATTTCCTGTTGCGAGAAATGACGCTCATCCCAATGCTTTAATGGCACAGTGATAAATACAATATTGGGATCCCACTGACCAACAACCGTATAGATTGACTCTATTTCTCCGCTTTCTACAAAGGGTAATAAAATGTCTTCCATTTGTTTGGCCTGTCTATCCATAAAGTTAAGACCAACACCGTCAGGCCCTCTTGCGAAAATGCGAATTTTACCTCTGTCTTCAGATGGCAAAAGTTCATTATCCAATTGCGAATAGAGCGCACCAGATAAACTCGCAATAACCACAAATACACCAAAAGTTAGCCATGCATGGTCAAGCACCCAGTGGATCGTACCGCGATACATTTCTGCGAGTTTCACACCAATACTCGAAAACAAGTGCTTTTTGCTATCTTGCTTTACTTTTAACTTAGACGTTAATGCTGGCACCAATGACAGTGCCACAAATGAAGAAATAATCACGGCACCAGCTAACACGCCACCAAACTCCCTGAACAGTCGGCCCGCAGTTGAGGGTAAAAAGGCGATCGGTACGAATACCGCAGCAAGTACTGCGGTTGTCGCAACTACAGCAAAGAAGACTTCTCTTGTCCCAAGTACTGCCGCAGCGCGACGACCTATCCCTTCGCCACGACGACGCTGAATATTCTCACTAACAACAATCGCATCATCGACGATAAGTCCAGTGGCCAACACCAGTGCTAGCAAGGTTAAAATGTTAACAGAGAAGCCAAGCGCCCAGATAAGCGCCAAAGAGCCGATAAGCGCGACCGGGATCGCAAAAGCTGGAATAAGCGTCGCACGCCACGAGCCAATAAATACCCAAAGCGTGAATACCACCAGCAATATGGTTATCACTAAGGAGCTCAAGACTTCATCTACGGATGAGCGAATAAACTGTGCATCATCGGAGGTGACGAATAGCTCCAGATCTGGAAAGCGTACTTTTATCTTATCAACTAGCTGCAGCACTTCGTCTGAGATTTCAATGGTATTGGACTGTGCTTGGCGAATGATCTCAAGCCCAATTACAGGCTCTCCGTCGAGTCTCACCATAGAACGAGGATCGGCCGGTCCAAAATACACAGAGGCAATATCCCCCACCCGAGTCTCACCACGAATGATGATATCACTCACCTGCTCAGCGGTTACAGAAGTGGCATCGGCACGGACAATCAGCTGTTGATCGTTCGACTTTAAACTGCCGGCGGGCACATCAAACGGGGCTTGTCTTAGCGCCGCAGCTACATCTGGAACGGTTAGATTAAAGCTTGTCAGTTTTAAGGGATCAAGTCTTACGCGCAGCACCCGCTCTCTATCGCCGTTCAGGCGCACATCGGCCACGCCTGGAATAGTTAAAAACTGCGGCGCTAAGTCTTTTTCTACTCGCTCGGTCAATCCTTCAAGTGTTAAAGAGGCACTACTTACAGTTAAAGACACCACGGCTTCTGCATCATTATCCGCTTTAATAATGGACACCCGTTCAACTTCTTCAGGTAGCTCTCTTTGTACTCGAGAAACGGATTCGCGTGTTTCGTTGGCTGCATCATCTAAATTGATGCCCGGACGAAATTCAACAACAATCCTCGCATTATTTTCTTCACTTTGTGCACGAATGCTCTTTACACCACTGACGCGCGCGACTGCGCCTTCTAACTTACTCGTGACTTCGGTGTCGACAGTTTCAGGCGAGCCGCCAGGAAACGATGCGGACACCGTTAAACGCGGCCTATCTACATCGGGCAGTTCACGAACTTCAACGCCGGCAAGAGCAGCAATACCTGCAATAATAATCAATAAATTTAATACAACGATTAATACCGGACGGCGAATTGCCATCGACGGTAAATCTTGTAACTGTGGTAACTCCGGTTTAGTCACGATTTATTCCTTCGCCAGTGCATTCGTCACCGCAATTTCTTGCCCAGGACGAAGACGTTGCACCCCTTCTACAACTAATAACTCTCTTGCAGCCAAATCGCCTGATACCAGCAATTTACCCGGCAAACGCTGTTGGATTTTCACATCAATACGCTTAGCTTTACCATCTACTTCTTTCCATACATAAGGACCTGTTGCGCCCCAAAGTAATGCAGCTTCAGGAATAACGGCAAACTCTTCACCTAATACCGTTAGCGATACTCTAAAGCTCATTCCAGGCAAAAAACGATCATTGCGGTTTTCAAAGATGGCTTTGATTTTTAGTGTGCGGGCTGTTGGGTCTATTCTAGAGTCCATTTGCGCTATCTTTGCGTCTATCCGTGTTGAATTATCATTCCAAGGTGTCAGTAGCACGCTATCGGTCGATTTAAGCATGCCATACGCCGATTCCGGTGCCGCAAATTGAACATACAACTTATCAAAATTATCGATACTCGCAATCGCGGTTTGGGTGGTAATGCGATCTCCAACCTCAACGTCGGTGAGTCCCATTACGCCAGAAAAAGGGGCGATCACTTGGCGGTCTTCTAATTCATTCTCAGCTTGGATCAAGGCGACCTTTGCTAAGTCTCTGTCCGTTACCGCTTTATCTAATTCATTAATTGGGACGGCACCGCGCTTTTGACTATCAGTTAGGCGGTCGACGGTGCGCTGCGCATCTGCAAGACGAATTTTAGCTTCTTCAAGCGCCGCTTTTTGGCGGCGTGAGTCTAGCTCCAATAGCAAAGTACCCGCTTTAACCTCATCGCCCGGTTTAAAATGTACCGCAGTCACCCTATCACCAATCGCGGGATACAAAATAACCGATTGAATAGCTTCAGCATTACCTACAGCCTGAATTTGCTGGCTACTGCTTTCAAATTGAATAGGCTCTGCAATCACTTGCGAAGGTTTCGCCAAAGCGGCATTAGTTATCAGCATAGTGGCCGTAAAAACCACCAAGCGCGTTACTTTACACATATTAACCTTAATAATTTCCATTGTTCTTAGCTATATTTGAGTGTAACAGTTAATCACTCACATCAAGATAAACTATTCGATAACACACAGTATAAGTGCGATGAGATGCAGTATGCCTTGCAGCGTTTCAAAGGCAAGATAAGCTCATGTAAAGTAAGGTAAAGTTATGTAAAGATTGAGGGAGAGGGAGAGTGAGGCGCGATAAACTACCGCGCCAAATCATGACTATTGTGCGGCCGCGCGCATCAGTCTATCGTTAACATCGCGCCACTCGGGCGCAGTTGGTGGTGCTTCCAACAAAATCTCGGTTGCACTTGATTGATCCAACTGATGTAACCCGTGATAAAGGCCCTGCGCATATTTGGCTTTGTCAGCACCAAGTTTGAGATCCACCAGCTCGTTGTTTGCTGAATTCTCAGAGAGCATTCGCTCAATTTGCGATGAATAATACAATACACCGGTATTCGCTTCGCACTGGCCGCATAGGCGAGCAACTAACTCTTCCGTTGACAACAGGGTGAGCGGTTTGCTTGGTTGATAATGGGCTTTTACGTTACCAGGGACTGCTACAGTGTGTACATCAGGCTCATCCACTTCAATATTGAGCACCGCTTCAAGTGCAGCTTTAGTAATAGGGCCTGCTCGCAAGATCCTCGGTGTGGCTGAAGATATATCGACAATAGTAGACTCAAGTCCCACTTCACATGGGCCGCCGTCTAACACAGCTGCTATCTTTCCCGACAATCCAAACAATACTTGTTCGGCGGTGGTTGGACTAATTTTTTTATAAGGGTTAGCAGAAGGCGCAGCAAGCCCGGAGTTAATGTGCTGTAATAATGCTAGCATTGCAGGATGATTTGGCACACGTATACCCACGGTTGGGTGGCCGCCTGTCACTATGTCGCTCACATGTGCTTGCTTTTTGGCAACGATCGTCAGTGGTCCCGGCCAAAACGCATCAGCTAAAGCGTCAAAATAGTCAGGTAATGTTTCCACCCACTCAGTGACCAAAGACTTGTCAGCGAGGTGTACGATTAGCGGGTGATCAGCTGGGCGTCCTTTTGCTGCAAAGATTTTTTTAACCGCATCGGGTTGCTTTGCATCTGCTGCTAAGCCATAAACGGTTTCTGTTGGAACCGCAACAAGTTGACCATCACGTGCAAGTTCAGCTGCTTGCGCCACTGCGCTTGGATCAGTTGCCAATAAATGTAAGGTTGTTAAGCTCGCTTCGCCCACGTGTCTTTCTCGCTGTAAAAAATGGACGCGAATTATAACCAATTTAAAATGCAAAGAGCCAGTATTACTGGCTCCAGCATAAAAACTAGGATCGGTTTGCGTTATTCAGCGCTTGCGACCATTACGGTTTTCACGTTAACAAACTCTTTTATCCCAAAGCCACCATGCTCTCTACCATAGCCACTGTCTTTAACACCACCAAACGGCAAATTTGGTTGTGCCAGCGAATAGCCATTAATATTCACCATGCCAGTGTCAAACTCCTTAATAGCGAGTTCTGTTGCACGTTGGGTGTCTTCTGAAAAAATGCCGCCACCTAAACCATAGCGTGAATCATTGGCTACCATCATTGCCTCAGCCTCATCATTCACACGAATTAGCGACGCCACAGGGCCAAACAATTCATCATCATAAGCTGGCATACCGGGTTTAACGTCTTCCAAAATGGTGACTGGATAATAAAAGCCTTGTTGTTTCGGAATTTCTCCACCGAGCGTACAAGTCGCTCCAGCCTCAACGGACGCTTCAACTTGTTGGTGTAATTCATCACGTAAGTCTTTGCGCGCCATAGGCCCTAAGTCGGTGTCTGCTGCGGTAGGATCTCCCACCTTAAGCTGCTTAAAGCCAGCCACAAAAGCCTCTCTAAATTGATCATAAATCTCATCAACGATAATAAAGCGCTTCGCGGCAACACAGGTTTCACCGTTGTTGACAATACGACCTTGAATACACGCCGACACCGCTTTGTTAATATCAGCATCTGCCAGCACCACAAAGGCATCGTTACTGCCAAGCTCTAGGACAGTTTTTTTAGAAAGCTCAGCAGCTTGTTTGGCAACTTGTTTACCTACTTTATCGCTTCCGGTAAATGTAACACCGCGAATATGTGGGTTTTTTATCAACTCGCTTGCTGTCTCGCCGTCAATTAATAGTGACTGGTAGCAACCTTTTGGAAAGCCTGCCTCTAAATACAACTCTTCAATTAATTTAGCCATACCAAATACATTTGAGGCATGTTTCATGACCGTGGTATTGCCCGCCATCACGTTTGAAACACTGTATCTGATAACCTGATAAAGTGGAAAGTTCCAAGGTTGTATTCCTAAGATCACGCCTATTGGTTGATAAGTGATAATGGCATGTCCCTGCTCAAATACCCGATGCTCATCCTGTAATTCTTTTTCGCCATGCTCGGCGGTATATCGGCAAATTTCAGCACACAAGGAAACTTCCTGTTCACCCTGCTCCGTCACTTTGCCCATTTCCTCGGTCATCAGTGAAACTAACTTGGATTTATTTTGCTCAATTAAATCAGCAAGCCTGTTTAGCTTTTGCGCTCTTTGCGTGAATGTGGTTTTCTTCCAAAATGAATAACAGTCATTGGCTAAGTCCACCGCCTTTTGCGCCTCATCCAAACCCATTAAAGTATATTCGTTAACGGGTTGCTCTGTCGCAGGATTAATTGTGGTTACCGTGTTTGACATCATAAAGCTCCTTCGAAAAGTTTAACGGCGTAAATCAATTTGTAGATTTACAACGATAGCCTTTGAATAAGCAAGGAAGGCACCAATCTGAGAATAATGAATATCCCATTGATTATTATGAATTAATTTAATTGCAGAATTAGATTTCGAAGAATTTGAAAACGGGAATTAGAAAAGGCTACACACTTAATATGAAAAGTTTGCAAAGCAAATGGCGCTTGCGCAAACAGCTGGCAGTGAAAGGTTTGGCAGAGAAAAGGGACCAACCGGTCCCTTTATTATGTATTCTTAGTACAATGCGCCTTTAGCGCTTTTGACGTTGCGCTTCTTTTTGCGCTAGCTTTTCTTCTTTGCGCTTACGAATAGCATCCTGTGCTTCATGGCCGATATGACCTTCGCCGCGTTGTTTAGCCAGCTCAATTTGCTTTTGACGCTCAGCAAATCGTGCAATTTGCTCTTCTGTTAGGTCTTTATGGCAGTGGTGACAAGACACCCCTTCCATATATTCTTCAAGTTGCTTCTCTGCTTCCGTGATTGGCATACGGCAAGCATGGCATTGATCATAAGACCCTTTGTTCAAGTCATGATCAACAGCAACACGGTTATCAAAGACAAAGCACTCACCTTCCCACATGGTTTCTTCTTTTGGCACATCTTCCAAGTATTTAAGAATACCGCCTTCCAAGTGGTAAACCTCTTCGAAGCCTTGCTCTTTCATATACGCTGTTGATTTTTCACAGCGGATCCCGCCAGTACAGAACATCGCCACTTTTTTGTGTTTTTCTGGGTTTAAGTTATTTTGCGCCCACTCAGGGAATTCACGGAAAGTCTTGGTTTTAGGATCGATGGCATTTTTGAACGTACCGATCTCGATTTCATAGTCGTTACGCGTATCAACGAGTACAACGTCAGGGTCTGAAATCAATGCATTCCAATCTTGTGGTTTTACGTACGTACCAACCACTTCTTTTGGGTCTATACCTTGTACACCCATGGTCACGATTTCTTTCTTAAGCTTTACTTTAGTGCGGTAGAAAGGGCAAGTTTCATCGAACGACTCTTTATAAACGATGTTATCAAGGCCTGGTTGTTTGTATAACCATGCCAGTAGCGCGTCAATGCCTTCACGTTTACCGGCAACGGTACCATTGATACCTTCTTCTGCAAGTAATAACGTACCGCGAACTTCATTCGCTTCCATCACATCGTGAAGTGGCTGTCTTATCTCTTGATAGTTAGGTAAAGAGACAAACTTGTACATAGCACAAACAACGTATTGTTCTGACATTGTATTTTCCTAGATTTAAGCTTTGATTAGCTTACACATTAAGCATGACGATGTGTAAAGCACGAAAACCGAGTCGCAAACCCGGCGCTGAGGCGCGTATTTTACGGATTTTTGATTAAAATGCAAAAAACACAAATTCTATATCCGATAGCGTCTATGCTTTGGTATAATCTCGTGTTTTTAAAATTCAAGACTTGGAGAAATTGACTTGAGATTCACTGAACTTGGGATAGATACGCGCCTAGAACAACAACTGGCTCACCAAGGGATCACGGAACCGACCGAGATCCAAGCGCATGCCATCCCAACGGCTCTAGCTGGCCACGATGTTTTTGCGCAGTCTAAAACAGGCTCTGGCAAAACCCTAGCCTTCTTGCTGCCTGCCGTACAGCGTGTAATGAAACAAAAAGCGCTAAGCAAACGCGATCCTCGCGTTGTTATCGTAGCCCCAACTCGTGAACTCGCGACTCAAGTGTTCTCTGAGTGTCGTGCACTGTGTGCTGGCACTAATATTCAAGTCTGTAAGATTTTGGGTGGTGAAAACTACAATGATCAGGTAAAAGCGCTACGCCGCGACCCACATTTTGTGGTGGGTACTCCTGGTCGTATTGCCGATCACGTTGAAAATCGCTCATTATTTTTAGGTGGTCTTGAGCTGCTTATTTTTGATGAAGCAGATCGTATGTTTGACCTTGGCTTTGAAAAACAGTTAGACGTCATTAATGACTCTGCAGATCACCGCCAAAGACAAACGCTGCTATTTTCAGCTACGCTAGATCATACACAAGTAGAAGCTTCGTCACGTCAATTACTTAAATCGCCAAAGCGCATTATGTTGAGCAATGCCCATCAGCAGCATGAAGACATTAAGCAAGCGCTCTATTTTGCCGATCATTTAGATCATAAAGAAGCACTGCTTAAACACTTCATCACACAGGATGACGTAGGACAGTGCATTATCTTTACCGCAACCCGTGGCGACACAGACCGATTAAGCAAACTGCTAAATGAGATGTCGATTAAAGCGGTATCGTTGTCGGGCGATATGCCACAAAATAAGCGGTTAGACATTATGGAAAGCTTCAGCCGTGGGATCTATAAAGTGCTGGTTACCACAGACGTTGCCTCTCGTGGTCTCGATTTGCTCTCCGTTACCCATGTTATGAATTTTGACTTGCCTAAGCAGGCAGAAGAATATGTCCACCGTATCGGTCGTACAGGACGTGCTGGGTTTAAAGGCACTGCGATTTCATTTGTTGGCCCTAAAGATTGGGATAGCTATGTGGCAATCAAAAACTACCTTGATGAGCCACTACGTTTTGAAGAAGTCTCTGGTCTTGTTGGTAAATTCAAAGGACTTAAGCAAAAACCACAGCAGAGTAAAAATCGCCCTGCTGCGTCTACACCAAAGCAAACAAGTAAACCTAAGAAAAAGCCGGTGAAAAAATCACAACCGAGAAAAGTGGTCCCGCCACCGATTGATATTGACGGTACTATGCCGATGCGTCGTAAACCAAAACCACAAACTGACGAGGAATAACCATGTTAGGTCAAATCAAAATGTTAACCATTGAAGAGCTTACCGCGGAAGGCGCTTATTTAAACGGTGGTGAGCTTGGTGATGTGTTTCTTCCTCGAACAGAAGTGCCAAAGCATACCGAAGAAGGGGATTCTGTCGAAGTATTTATCTATTTAGATAACTTGGGACACGCAACGGCAACAACCAAAAAGCCACTTGCACAAGTCGGCGAATTTGCCCTGCTTCGCGTAAAAGAGATCAATAAGGTTGGTGCTTTTATGGATTTGGGCATAGATAAAGACGTGCTTGCCCCATACAATGAACAAAAACCAAAAATGCGCGATGGTTACAGCTATTTAGTGAAGTTGTATCTCGATAACGCCAGTAAACGCATTTGTGCCTCTAGTGCGCTGGGTAAGTTTTTAGGTAAATCAAAAGCCGAGTACGAAAAGTTCGAAGAAGTAGACCTAATCGTCGCGGCAAAAACCGATCTTGGCTACAAAGTGATCGTCAATGAAAAACATTTTGGATTGGTCTTTTTCAATGATGTATTTAAGCGCATGTATATCGGTCAGCGCATGAAAGGCTTTGTAAAAGCGGTTCATGACGAAGATAAGATTGATATCGTGTTAGAAAAGCCAGGTATTGGTAAAGTAAAAGACCTTGCGGAAATCATTTATAGCAAGCTCGAAGAAAGTGGCGGTTATTTACCGCTGGGCGATAAGTCAGATCCTGACGCCATCAAGCGTACTTTCTCTACCTCTAAAGCTAACTTTAAAAAAGCCATCGGTGGTTTATTCAAAGATGGCCGAATTGATATCGAAGCGACTTCTATTTCAATTCGCAAGTCTTAAGCACAAGCAAATAACAAGCAAGTCTCAACCTGAGACTTGCTTGTTACATTACACTTACTTCAAGCATATCACGCCATTTATCTACTGCTTTTAATCCCAGTTCAAATCCCAATTTATAATCAGATTTTAAGGTTTCAGGGCTTGAGCCTAAAATCATGGATTCCAATGGTCTACTGGGCGCTATTTGAATGACGTTAACATCCTCAGGTGGTGAATTCATAAAGTTAACCGCATCGGCATAGCGGCTTTGATAGTGATGATACATTTCGAACATTCGAGGAGATTGATTAACCCGCCGCATGATTGGCTTTAAGCGCTCAAGCACTGGCATTTTGCCGTCGTCATGTGCCTCTATGGTTCTGATCACCCAAATCGTCTTTGCCCCTTGACTGTGTGCCCAGCGTACAGGTAAGGGGTCGGCCACGCCACCATCCATCATACCGTGACCTGCAACTTTAACGCCTGGACGATATAAAAAAGGGATTGCACTAGAAGCCTTTAAATGGGTAAACATATTATCGTGCCAGGTATGCAAATAATGTGGTTCAAGCGAGTCGAGGTGACTTGCAACCGCATAAAAATTGCTCTCAGGTGTGAGATAGTTAGGCTCGGTAGGAAACCGTACTTTGCCACTGTGCTCTACTTGTTGAAAATACCAGTCCAAGTCAATAACGTTCCCACCGGTAAAAAATCGGGCAGGACGGAAAAACTGCTGCTCTGTTGTCAGGGATTCGATAGCGGTTTGCGCATATTGGCTTGCGCGAGCGCAGTAAGCCGCGAGATTTTGTGCGCCCGCTGAAACACCGACTTTTAAATCAAAAGGCGTAAATTTTTTCTCAAGAAAAGCATCAAGCACGCCCGCTGTAAAAATGCCTTTTTGACCTCCGCCCTCCGCGATAATTGCAGAGCGTATGTTATTTGTCATGTTGTGCTCTATTTGCCATGTAAACCTGTACACATCTTATTTCTTTGTGGGCAAAGAGCGTAAATTTCAAGCTTTCATGGCACTTAGCAATTAAAAATGCCCTGCTGAACAGAAACGTTCAAGCAAGGCATTCATACATAACATCCACATTGTGACTAATATGTGGTTAGAGTTTGCTCACTGAGCTTTCTACTGGTCGTTTTAAAAAACAGACTAATAACGCGGGTAAAATGGTGAGCGTGACGATAGTTGCCATGGCAATACCACAAAGCACTATCATGCCAACGCCTCGATAAAGCTCAGATCCTTCTCCTGGAATAAACACTAATGGCGCAAGACCACATAGGGTTGTCATCGTTGACATCACAATCGGTTTTAATCGCGTTTGTAGTGCTGAGATCACCGCGTCGTATACACTCATCGCGGTACTCTCAAGATTTCTGCGGCTTTGATCCACTATCAGAATAGGGTTATTAACCACCGTCCCTAACAAGATTAAAAAGCCAAGCATAGTGATCATATCAAAAGGCTGGTGGAAGGTGCCTGTTATGCTACCAATACCATTAATCGCAATTAGTCCAAGTAATCCCCCTGCCATGCCAAGCGGCACTGTTGCCATAATAAATAGCGGATAGCCCCAATGCTTGAAGATTGCAACAAGTAATAAGTAACACAGCGCTAATGCAACGATAAAGTTACTGCCCAGTGCTTCTTTAGTTTTGTCTAACTGATCGGCAGCACCACCGATACTTACATTAACACCAGGGAGCAGATCGCCCTGCCTTTGAAGCTGCGGTAATAAATCGGTTCTTACTAATTCCTGCGCTTCCTCTAGCGCGACATTTTTTGGTGGAATAATATATACAGTCACGGTTCTTCGACCATCAACTCGACGCAAACTATCACTGTCTGCTTTTTCTCGTAGGTCGGCCAAAGCGCTTAGCGGGATCAGCCCAGCTTTCGTGACAACCGGAGATTGCGCTAATTGCGAAAGACTTTGCTGATTACCCGACTCAGAAAATAAAAAGACGTCTACTTTGTCATCGTTTAAGATCAACTCATCAACATAAGCGCCGTCACTCAGGGCTGCAACCGTATAGCCGAGTTCTTCAGCACTCATACCCACTTCAGCCAACCGTTGCCACCTTGGTTGAATCTCTATTAGTGGTTGGTCGAGTGTCAGAGAAGACGGTGCTGAATCCACTTGTGGATTATCAAAGACCTCTCCCGCTAACCGATACACTGCATCTGCCGCCCGATAGAGCGCCGTTTGATCTGTACCGCTAATATCCAATGCTACCGCTCTTGAACCGCCATCATTACTTGAGATAATCGAGCCTCTAGACGAGAATGCACGCATTCCCGGGTAGCCTCTAAACTTGGTCGTGATTGCCTCCATCATTTCATCGATATGATCACTGTTATATGGTTCACTCAATAGCCAAATACTGCCAACACCAACAGACATCGAATAATACTTTAAAGGTGGCAATGACGTTTTACCCGATACAAAATCGCTGTCATCATTTTCCAAGTGCTTGTTTAAATAAGGAAGTAGTTCATCGCCGATCTTTTGCATATGGCTGAGGTTATAGCCCGGTGGCGCTATCATCATAGAGAAAGCTTTTGGCTCCTCTCCCTCAGGCAAATATTCAGCTTTAGGCATAAATAACCATGCACCACCGAGTAACAATATACTGCCCAATACAATACACACGATGCGAGCTCGCGGACTTGATAACATCGCCGGAATAAACGTTGGCAGTTTAGGCGTGGACAACATGCCACTAGAGATCTCCTTACAGGCAAAATTTGCATTTGCCGCAGGTACCACAAACAAGGCAACCAACATAGAAGCGATGATTGCAGCTGAAATCGCTATTGCGACATCGGAATAAAGCTGTCCGGCTTCTTGCTGAATAAACAATATGGGTGCGAATACCAACACTGTGGTCAGGGTTGAAGCGAGCACCGCAGGCCATACCTCTTGAACACCGGTAATAGCTGCTTGAAGTTTGTCGAGACCTCGGCGTCTGGCTTGCTCTATGTTTTCAAGTACAACGATAGTGTTATCAACCGTCATGCCAATAGCGAACGCAACGCCGGCGAGGGAAATCACGTTGATCGTTCTGTCAAATAGCAACAGACCCAAAAATGCCGCGATGGTACAAATTGGTACGCCCATCACACCAATAAAGGTCGAGCGTGGGCTCTTTAAAAACCAAAACATCACCAGAGTCGCAAGCACCGCACCCAGTGCTAAATTAGTCCAAACATTTTCAACAGATCCTTTAACGTAACGAACATCATCGCTCAATAGCGTCAGTTGCAATCCATTACTTGCGAGCATATCACGATTGATGCGAGCCACCACCTCCATCATTTCTTCTTTAATCGCTATCACGTTTGAGCCGCTTTCTCGTCTTACCGAGAGCATTAATGTTCGTTCGCCATTGTTATAAGCAATATCGCGCACTTCATAATGATCAAGCTTTACCTGTGCGATGTCTTTGAGCTTAATTGTGATACCTGCACGGTGACTGACTACCAGCTCTTCTAGCGCTTTAGCTGACTCAAAGCGGCCGACCATACGCAGCAAATAACGTCGTTTACCACTGTCTATATCGCCGGCAGAGGCATCTTGGTTGCGACTGCGTATTGCATTTCTAACGTCAACTAAGCTAATTCCACGACTCGCCAATTGTTCTTGATCTACCAAAATTTGCACCTGATAGAGTGCACCACCGCGCACACCAACCTGAGATACTCCACTGACTCTCTCCATTTCTGGACGGATAAAGTCTTCGGCGTAATCGCGAAGCATATCGATATCAAGGTTGAGTGGGTTTCCCGGTTGCGGCTTTAAATTAAAAAACATAAAGGCATTGCTCGAAAACGCGCTGCTGTATAATACCGGCTGGTCGACGTTTTCAGGGTAGTTTGGCACTTGAGATAACGCGTTGCTCACGTTTATGAGCGCTTCGTTGACGTCGACACCAAATGGAAACTCAAGCTCTATCTCAGCCTCACCTGTATTTGCATAACTAGACATGCGCTTTAGATTCGCAAGTGAGCGAAGATACCTTTCTTGCTCAATCAGTATCTCTTTCTCGACATCTTGTGGCGTGGCACCGGGCCAATTAGTCACCACAGTGATGGTTCTTACTTCAAGATCTGGGATCATTTGCACCGGTATTTTAAATGCGGCAACAATACCCAATATCGAACAGATCAATACTGTGACAGCAACTAAAATGGCATGATTTACACTGGCTTTTAACATCACCCGCTCCTATAAACCCGGTACAATGTTTAATGCCTGGCCTTCTTGCAATAACTCATTGCCTTCAACCACCACTTGTTGCCCTATCTCTAAGCCGGATAAAACTTCAATATGACCATTAATTCGCTCACCAATTTGAACGTTTAACCGCTTTGCTTGACCGTCAACGGCCACAAAGACACTAAACCCACCATCGGGATGACGTAAAATCGCATCGCTAGGAATAATCACGCTTTGATCTTGTGCTCGTATTAGCGGCAGTTTTGCCGTAGCCGATGCGCCCACACGCAACTGTGCATCTTTTGGGATTGCCAATCTTAATAGAAACGAGCGACTGGTTTTATCGACGACCGGAAGCTTTGCCAATACATGAGCTTGATGCTGCACGCTTGGCGCGCTTGCAACACTAAAATTAACGACACGGCCGAGGTTAATAAGTTGAAAGTATTCTTGTGGTACTTGCAAATCGAGCCATAGGGTATCGCTACTCACTAATTCAAACACCGTTTGTCCACGAGTCACCCACTCACCTAAATTAACTGTGCGCCTTGCTATCACCCCCGTAAAAGGCGCTTTTAATTGATGGCGGTTAACAAGTTCTCGCTGATATGCGATATTAGCTTGTGCTTCTAGAAGAGAGGCTTCTGATACTTGTAACTTAGCCTGTCTGTCAGCAAGCTCAGTTTGCGCAAATAATTTTTGCTGCGATAGAGACTGCGCTTCTTTTACCAACCTTATCGCATTGTTGCGATCGACCTTGGCGCGCTCAAGTGCGGCTTCTACACTTTTCAGCTCAGCTTTTACTAGAGCTGCATCGAGACTTAAAAGTACAGCATTTGCTTCAACAATATCACCGGCTTCAGCTGAAATCTTAGTTACTACACCATCGGTTAAACTTGACACTTGTGCGTGTTGTGCTGCACTAATTGAGCCCGTTAAAGACAATGTTCGTTCAAGCTGTTGTTGCTTTACATCAGTGACCACAACGTTGACCGCTGCAGCATAGAGATTAAAAGATAACAGGGAGAGTAATATTAATGCGCATTTCATGTCGTTCGTTCCAATTGTAATACCTATTTCATTCAACACGTAGACCGTCAATGATACGTATTGATTTTTACTTAGCTTAGTGTGTCTTAAATCTCTATCTTGCTACTTATACAGAGATAAATTAGCTTCCATTTTATGCAAGATTAAGTCGCTAAAATGTCATCACATTAACACAAATAGCAATCATTACTATCTAAACAAGTTGAGCTACACAAAATGTGCTGCGTAATAGGGGAAGAAAGTTGGAATTGCCATGGGATAGCCGCTATAGCAGAAAAATAAGTAGGCGAGCTCTCAACCCCTCGCCTACTTTTTGACATGCGGATTTAGTTTAGAGGCTGCGTTAAGTCTAATTGGTATAACGCGAATCCTTTGTCATTCGTCTTACCCGTTGGCAAGATATGATTAAATTGCTGACTATAGGTTTCAGCATCCGCACTGGTTGAACTAAAGAACTCAATATTCGCGCCAACCACAGGTACAAATGACCAGTTCATATCTGCAGATGGATCAAGTCCTGCAGCACCATTTTGGTCGCTAACAAAAGTAATATAGTCAGCAACGACCTGACGGTTCTCATTTGGTGAGTCAACAACGATTTTATCTCCCTTAATATTTGGGAAATTACCGCCACCAGATGCACGATAGTTATTCGTTGCAACCAAGAACACTTGGTCATCCTTCACCAACTCACCTTGATACTTTAATGCCTTAATGCGGTTACCGTTTGACACTTTTTCACCGTTTGCCGCGTAGCGTGCGGGCTCGGTGATATCGATTTGATACGTTACGCCATCAAGGACATCATAGTTATATGAAGGAAAGTCTGGATTGATCAGCGCTTGAACGCCCTCAGTATTTGGTGTGATTTGATTGAACTGTCCTGCTGACATTTCAAGCCATTCGCGCACTTCGCTGCCTTTGAGCTTTAGCACTTTAAGTACGTTAGGATAAATATACATATCCGCAACGTTGCGATAGGCAATATCACCTGCAGGTATTGCGGTAAAGTCATCAGGCCCGCCACGCCCAGCTCTAAAAGGCGCACCCGCAGACAAAATAGGTAATCCGTCAAGCTCGGTACCTTGTACGATTTTTGCCGTATACCATGCTTGTGCGTCAGTCACGATTTGGATTGATGGATCGTCATTCACTAATGCAAAATAGCTGTTCACTGTGTTGGTGATTTTAGCAAAAGGCTCATTCACCCATGCGCGAGTTTCAGCATGCTCACGATGTACCGCCGCTTCAATTGCGGCATCGCTCTCCACCAATGATACCGTGTTACGATTTTCATCCGTTTCATAAATAGCTTTCAGCGTCGACTTTGAGTCAACCACCACCCATTTACCTGATTTAAATTGAATATCTAGGTCAATCACACCAAGATGATTTCCCCAAAAACCTGGCATTACAGCCGCAACACCATTGATTGTGCCTTTGTCGTTATCAACACCATGGGCCGCTAAGTCTGCGTAACCCGAACCTGGGAAGTTTGCATGCGCGTGACCAAACATAATGGCATCTATATCATCCACCTTAGATAAGGCATAAGATGCGTTTTCAGCCATTGGCTTATCGGCAGATACATCAAGGCCTGAGTGCGGAATAGCAACGACAATATCCGCGCCTTCAGATTTCATCTTAGGTACGTAGTGTTTTGCCATTTTTACGATGTCTTTGGCGATCACTTTACCTTCAAGGTTGGCCTTATCCCATTGCATGATTTGCGGTGGAACAAACCCGATGAAGCCAACTTTAATCACCTGAAGCTTGTCATTCTCATCAAAGAATTGCTTTTCTTGAATTAGGTAAGGCTTAAATAATGGCACATCATTTGTTTCATCTTCGTCACCATCAACCTTAAATACGTTTGCACTAATATAGGGAAAGTTCGCGTCGTCGATTGCTTCTTCTAAAAATGCTAGACCAAAGTTAAACTCATGATTACCAATGTTTGCGACATCGTACTCTAGTGTGTTCATGGCCTTATAAACAGGGTGAACTTCACCTTCTTTGAGGTTTTTGATTTTCGCCATATAGTCGCCAAGCGGACTACCTTGGATCAAGTCGCCATTATCTACCAACATGGAGTTTTTAACTTGGCTTCGCGCTTGATGGATTAACGCTGCGGTTTTCACGAGACCCACTTTGTCATCTTGTTTGTCTGAAAAGTAGTTGTAGTTCAATACGTTTGCATGCAAATCTGTGGTTTCTAGTAAACGTAAAGATACCGCAGTGCCCTCTTTTGGAATATCAGGCCCTTTTGGCACATTTATATCAACATCGTTATCTGAATCTGAGCAACCAGTAATAATGCTTGTGGCACCGCACAGTAGTGCGATTGGAAGTAGTTTTGTTTTCATAAGTCCTTTCTTTACTTTGTTTGCATACCCGTGCGCATGCTTTTAGTTATTTCAGTAATACCAAATCACGTCTCTTCTTATTCCACTTCATAGAAGCTGAACCTAGAAGCACAGCGTGTCTGTATAAACCGTTGCGTTTTACGTGGCGGGTGTCACTATACGAGGTAAAAAAGTCAGGAAAGCTAAGATTTTATGGCAGTTAGGTGCTAGAAATATGACGGTACTAAGTCAGGAGAAGTGAATTAACTTTAAAGTGACAAATATACAAAAAAGCCCCCACATTGGAGGCTTTAATTGCTTACTTAACATTTAGTAATACTTAGTCTTCGAACTCTACTTTTTCTGCTTGAATATAAGTTTCACCATCCTCGGTTACTAAATAGCCCTCCACTTCAACGTTTTTACCCGTTGCAATATCAGACTGACTACCATCTTCAAACTGAGTTTGCTCAGACACTTTAATTTTTTGGCCTAGCACATAAAACATGGTTGCTGAATCAACTTGCGTGATTACCCCCTCAACTTCTACGTACTTTATTGCTTGAAACTTCAGCTCTTTAGCAACCACTGTCACGCCATCTATGGTGTATCCTTCGACTTCCACTTCTAAACCATTATCTAGTTTTTCAAAATTACCATGCTTAAACTCTGTGTTTGCGGTAACTTGAACACGCTGCGCGCCGAGATTGAACTGATAATCAAACGGAGAGTCCTTAACTAAGTCTTCAATAACCCCCGCAATCTCTACTTCTTCGGCATCGTCATCATCAAATTCAACTTTCTTAGCCAATAGTACGTTATCTTGGGTTAACACCCCTTCGACCTCAACAGAGACGCCATTAGCTAAGTTTTCACTGCTTCCATCTTTAAACTCAGTATTGTTATCCGTGGTAATTGAAATGCCATTCACCATAAACTCAGACGCTGAGACAAAGTTGGTGACGTCACCTTCAACTTCAAGCTCAATGCCGTCTTCAGATTCGATTTCAATTTTAAGCGCAAAAACTGAGCCGTCGGCACGCTGAATCGCTTTGACTTCAACGAAGTCGTCATTAACAAATATGCCGTTTTTAAACTCGGTGTTTTCATCAAAAAACACGGTTTTACCATTGAGGCTAAAAGTTGCATCGACAGGGTTAAAGTCCGAAACTTTACCTGATAATTCAAAAGTTCGGTCATCAAAGTCGTCGTCTTTGTCGTCAACCTCAACTTTCGTGGCAATAAGTGCATCACCTTGGATCACATAGTCAACTTCCGCGATATCACCTGCTGCCACTTGTTCAAAAAATACCGTTAGATCAACATCACTCTCAAGCTCAAGTTCGGTTGCTCCATTGATAGCAAAGACCAGTTTACCAACAGTGATTGTCTGCTCAGCTGCATTCACAGCAGTAACTTTTCCTTCAACTTCATGCTCTTGCTGATCATTAAAATCACTCGCAGAGATGCGCTCTAAGTCTCTCACGACATAAGCACTTTCAAAGCCAAAAGCTTCGATTTCAACGACATCGCCAATATTAAGCTTCTCGAGTTTTAATTCTTTGTCCTCAGCATCTGACTCATCTTCAAATTGGGTATAGTTATCTACAAAATAATTGCTACCAAATACCGTTAGTGTTTGTGCTTCAAGATCAATTGCGTCAATGACACCGGTTAATTCGATTTCAGAGTGCTTATCAAAGCGTACTTTTTTGGCGATTAAACCTTCTTCAGTTGCAACTGCAAGCACAAATACACGCATACCGACTTGTAAGTCGTCATCGTAGCCTTTCTTATAGTCAGTCTCATCGCTCAATGTAAAAGTATGGCCGCCAATTGCAAAAGCATCGTCACTGACTTGCGTTACTATTCCTTCGAATTTAGCCACAGCTCCCGAAGGCGCTGAATTGGCGCTTTCAACTTCGACGCTATCAGCAAGTAAAACGCCTTCTACAGGTAAGTTTGATGCTTCTACTTCTACTATTGCATCATTTTCTATTGTGCCTTCAACCGCTGTTGCTTGACTGTAGTCAACAATAAGCGCGCCTAATTTAAATGTCTTGGCATCAAGGTTTAGTTCAGAAACCCTGCCTTCAACCTCAAACTCGCCATTTTGTTCTTCCACATCGATGCGGGTAGCAACATACTGACCCTGCCCTTGATGCAACGCACTGATCTCCACGAAATCACCTGTGGTTACTTCTGTGAAAGCTACCTCTAATTTCGTACGTTTATCAACACTAAATTCTTGACCCAAAACAGTGATTATTTGTTTGGCGTAGTCGACTGCCGTAACCACACCTTTAGCGGTTGCGTCATAGCTAATGGAGTCAGCTAATGCAAAATCACCATCTGCGCCTTGCTTACCTTGCAGATTTACCTGCATACCCACTTTAAGATTGGCTTGCTGATCTGGCGTCGTCTCATAACGCACACCATTTACGTACACACTGCCAAATCCAGTTACCGTTCCCTGTGCACTTACTGATGTACGGTAGGTAATGGTGATGGTTTCTTCTTCATTACCACTCAAATCGACAGTAACCGAGTTTTCATTTGGCTGATAGAGTGCTTGATTCACAGAGCGAGAAGTAGCCGTTAATTTATACTCCCCATTTGCTAAAGCATTTAGAGTTGTCGTACTTGTAATATCTTCGCTATAGCTAGCAGGGCCTGTTAGCGTTAAGTCCGCATCTGCACCAGCTGGTAAACCCTGCACAATGACTTTTATTGAACCTTTAGTTCCTGTGTTATCACCAGGCTGCGGATCGGTATCACTTCCACTTCCGCCCCCACAAGCAACCAAAAAAAGGCTACTCGATGCCAATAACGATGGTAACAACCATTTTTTATCCATTATATAATCTCCTAAATTTTGGCTCATTTAGTACATGCAGCTGCTAGCCACAAAAACTTAACATGCACTCTAGACGGCCTAAAATGAATACCCGCTTTACTAACGCCTTGCTTGTACCTACTTTGACTTTTCGTCATTACCACACTTCCATACGATTAATTTGGTAGTCATCGGCATCAAAGTACTTTTTCATCACCTCTGGAAATGGACCATTGCCGTGAGCATTTCTATTCTTCTTAAACGTATACTCCATAGCTTTATAGTAATATCGGTTTACCGGTTGAGTAATATCCATAAACCTATTCTTTTGTGACCAATCGTGAGTATCGCCGCCCCCTGCAATACCAATACGATTTCCAAACCAATAGTGCTCGGGGTATTTTCTACAACTTAAGTAACCCGTTTGCATCGATGCGCTACCTCGCATATTTTTTACTTCTGGACCAACAACATACTCAAGATCTTCTATGGGGATATAAAATGGCTTTCTGAATAAGGTGTAGGGCGTTCTTACCAGTCCGGTATGACGGTTAAACTCGATTGCATCCACAATACGAATTGCATTCCCTATTTTGTACATTATTAAAGGGAATGCAGTCAGTAAAAACAGCCCCAACCATGAATGCCAAGCTGGCATACTGTCGTCTGTCATACTTACCCCTAACAGACAAATCCCAATGATAGGGCCTAATACCAACCCATGTAGCCTAATAGACCATAATCCCGGTGAGCGCGGTACGGAAACAACCCTACCATCGCATTGGCTAGGGTAACTTACGCCACTAAAGTCGTCTCTCGGCGCGAATCTGTCTTTACAGGGTTTTGCGTCTTTAAACTTACAGCCGTTTAGCTCTTCAGCCTTGGCTAAGCGTTCCTCATAGCTTAAGTTATGGAGATGGTCTTTAGTTAGATCTTCATAATAAGCTTCACTTAGGCAGTAACCTACTCGTCTATCACTGTATGCTTCTAGTTCTGCTTCCCGCTTCTCTTCTTCAGTAGCTCCTTTTTGGTAGAGCACTTCTCTTTCTTTAGCCCTCTTTGCTAAATAATTACGTATCTCCTCGTGAGTCATGTCCTTTATCTCTTTCACCATTAACTCCTTTTGATTAACTACTTAAAGCACTTGTAATACTAACCCTCTACCACACTTTCCAGCGGTTTACTTGGCAGTCATCGGCATCAAAGTACTTTTTCATTACCTCTGGAAATGGGCCGTTAAAGTGAGCGTTCTTATCGAGCTTATAGTGATACTCCATGATTTCGTAGTAGTACCTATCTATCGGTTGGGTAGTGTCCATAAACCGATTTATCTGAGCCCAATCGTTTAGGTTCCCACCATCTCCAAGTCCAATCGCATGGCCAAACCAAAACTTTTCTGGATACTTTCTGCAACTTAGATAACCCGTTTGGAACGAGCCACCTCCTCTTGCGCTTTTCACCTCAACGCCCACCACATATTCAAGATCTTCTATTGGAATATAAAATGGTTTTCTAAATAAGGTATAAGGCGTTCGCACCAACCCAGTGTGACGATTAAACTCTATGTTATCAATAAACCGTAAAGCGTCAGAAAATTTAAACAACAAGAAAGGCGTGATGAAAAGACCTGCCAAACTCAAGTATAAATAGTCTACCGGAAATGCATCAACCAGTGTCAGTACAATCAACATAAACCCAGCAATTGCGGACAATATGGTTATTACCATTCTAAAAAGTATTAGGCTTGGGTGGCGAACTACCGCAACTTTTTCACCGTCACAATTCCAAGCACCAAAGAGGCGTTTAGGGCCATCAAAATCATCTCTTGGGGCAAATGCGTCTTTACAGGGCTTTGCGTCTTTAAACTTACAACCGTTTAATTCTTCAGCCTTGACGAGTCGTTCCTTATAGCTTTGATTATGGAGATGATCTTTTGGTTGCTCTTCATAAAAAATACCGCTTCGACGATAAACTAATTGTCTATCAAAATACGCGTCTATTTCAGCATCCTTTTTCTTTTCTTCTTCTGTTGCTTCCTCTCGGTAATAGCGCACTCTTTCCTTCGCTTTATTTGCCAAATAGCTATCTAGCTCTTCCTGAGTCATATCTTCAATCTTTTTCATCACCAATTCCTTTTAGTCAACCACTAGAAAGCACTTGTAATGATTAACGCCCTACCACACTTCCATGCGATTAATTTGGCAGTCATCTGCATCAAAGTACTTTTTCATCACCTCTGGAAATGGGCCATTGCCGTGAGCATTCCTGTTATTCTTAAACTGGATCTCCATAGATTTGTGATAGTACTCGTCAATCGGTTGAGTAATATCCATAAACCTATTCATTTGTGACCAATCGTGAACATCACCTCCTCCTGCAATACCAATACGATTTCCCAACCAATAATGTTCTGGGTATTTTCTACAACTTAAGTAACCCGTTTGCATCGATGCGCTACCTCGTGCGTTCTTTACTTCTGGACCAACAACATACTCAAGATCTTCTATGGGGATATAAAATGGCTTTCTGAATAAGGTGTAAGGCGTTTTTACCAGTCCGGTATGGCGATTAAACTCTATTGCATCAATAAAACGAATTGCATTCCCTAATTTGTACATTATTAAAGGGAATGCAGTCAGTAAAAACAGCCCCAACCATGAATACCCAGCTGGCATACTGTCGTCTGTCATACTAACTACTAATAAACTTATTCCAGCCAAAGGACCCCATACCAATGAAAGCAATCTAAGTGACCATAGCCCTGGAGAGCGCGGTACAGAAACAATCTGGCCATCACATTTACTCGAGTAACTTACACCACTAAAGTCGTCTCTCGGCGCAAATCTGTCTTTACAGGGTTTTGCTTCTTTAAACTTACAGCCGTTTAGTTCTTCAGCCTTGGCTAAGCGTTCCTCATAGCTTAAGTTATGAAGATGATCTTTTGGTAGTTCTTCATAAAAAATACCGCTAAGACGGTAACCTGTTTCTCTATCTATATATGCGTCAGTTTTTGCAAAGTCTTCTTTTTCTTCTTCGGTAGCTTCTTCGCGGTATTTTCTGCTTCTTTCTTTAGCCCTTTCTATTAAATAAATATCCCGTTCTTCTTGAGTCATCTCTTCAATCTTTTTCATCAACAACTCCTTTTAGCTGACTACTAGAAAGCACTTGTAATGATTAACGCCCTACCACACTTCCATACGATTAATTTGGCAGTCGTCGGCATCAAAGTACTTTTTCATCACCTCTGGAAATGGGCCGTTGCCATGAGCATTCCTATTCTTTTTAAACGTATACTCCATAGCACTGTGATAGTACTCGTCAATTGGTTGAGTAATATCCATAAACCTATTCATTTGTGACCAATCGTGAGTATCGCCGCCCCCTGCAATACCAATACGATTTCCAAACCAATAGTGCTCGGGGTATTTTCTACAACTTAAGTAACCCGTTTGCATCGATGCGCTGCCTCGCATATTTTTTATCTCTGGACCGACAACAAACTCTAGGTCTTCTATGGGGATATAAAATGGCTTTCTGAATAAGGTGTAGGGCGTTCTTACCAGCCCGGTATGGCGGTTAAACTCGATTGCATCCACGATGCGAATTGCATTCCCTATTTTGTACATTATTAAAGGAAATAAAGTCAGTAAAAACAGCCCCAGCCATGAATGCCAAACTGGCAGACTATCGTCTGTCATACTAACCACTAACAGACAAATTCCAATAATAGGGCCTAATACCAATCCATGCAGTCTTAGAGACCATAACCCTGGAGAGCGCGGCACAGAAACAATTCGACCATCACATTGACTTGGGTAACTCGAGCCGCTAAAGTCGTCTCTCGGTGCAAACGCGTCTTTACAGGGTTTTGCGTCTTTAAACTTACAGCCGTTTAATTCTTCAGCCTTAGCTAAGCGTTCCTTATAGCTTAAGTTATGAAGATGATCTTTTGGTAGTTCTTCATAATATGCATCACCTAGGCAATACCCCATTAGTCTATCGCCATATGCATCTAGTTCTGCTTCTCGCTTCTCTTCTTCAGTAGCTCCTTTTTGGTAGAGCACTTCTCTTTCTTTAGCCCTCTTTGCTAAATAATTACGTACTTCTTCATGAGTCATGTCCTTTATCTCTTTCATATTTAGTGCCCTTTTTATGCCAGTACCCTTGTTGAGGAGCTAAATTTTAATTAAAAGATTTTTCTAAATATTTACTTTAAAAACAGCGCATTGCATTCAGTCAATGTAATATTCAGTTATTGTTTCAGGATTCAATTCATTTAATCGCACTAAAGTCTCAGTATACCTAATACCTTTATCAATCACATACTCGTCATCACTTTTTGTAATAACTGTTGGTAAAGAATACAGCTCGGTCGCACTTTCTATCACTTTATTACCTTTTCCATTTGGATAGCTTTCTACCTCAACAACAAGCTCAATGGTAGTTCCAATTTTTAGGTTTAGTAGTTCACGAAGTTTACTTTCAATAAACTCAAAGTAAAAACCTGTTCGATTAGGGTATATAATCCAGCCTCTGCCTAGCTCAGCCAGTTGATGACTATTTAGTTCTTGTATTTTATCCTCACCCTTTTTAGACCAAAAAAAACGAGCAGAAAACCCTTCTTTTTTACTAATTAAAGGTGCACTAACTTCCACTTTCACGACTTCAATAAAAGATGATTCGATGTTAACTGCCGGAGAATATAACATACTATAAAAATCGATCAGTGCATTTTCCATTTTACGTTGCCACGTAGATGCTCTGGCTGATGAATATTTATTAGTATCATCTACGTATTTTTGCTGCTGTTTTTTACTCCAAGGGCAAGCATTTAGCCATGCCTCAATTTCTGATTCATGAAATATAAGCAATAAACCAACACCAATTAAGAGAACCAACAAACCCAATAATCCTAGCGTAGATGCAATAGTGCCTAATGTTGCGACTGCGCCAACACTTAAAGCGGAAATTAAATGTGTTGCAGCGACTAAACTTGCTGAAGCGGTTAGTGACAAAAAACCCACCATCATCGTCATATTGGCATAATATAACGCGGTATCTCCGCTCTCTTTTTCTGACATTGCATCTTTAAAAGCAGCATAAGCGCTAACAACAGCAGCAAGTAACGAAATCGCATTTGCAGTAAAAACAAGTACTCCTCTTAATACAACCATACCTGAAACGTGCGATGCCGAATTTCGTAATATGGCGTTGACTTGCCTAGGGGTTGGTAACCCTACCTTTTTTTCTACCAAATTAACACTGATGTTGATCATAATGTCGGCAAAATCAAGAACTGCTGACGCTTTTGCAAGCCCACTTGCTTTAGCATTTGTTATTGTGTCGTAAAAATTTATTACTTCTAATACTGCAACCATAGGCAATACCCCATTTAGTAACATATTGTATACTTGAGGTTTTGCACCAAACATAGATAGTCGCTCCAAAGCATCGACTTCTTTATTAATGCTCTCCAATTTCCAGCTATTGACATCAATCTCGCCCCTAAGTTTTTTAGTAGCTTTGCCCATGTCTCCGACTTCGTATTTGAGTTTTTTTATCTTACTTGTATCCAACACCAATACTTTTTGCCGCAATCGTTTTTGCGCAAATTCGGCTTTTATTTTTTGCCGCTCAAGTATTTTTTCAATATCATCCAAAGAGCCATCCAAAGATAAGATTTTGTCTATTGGTTGTTGAAGATTCTTCGTCTCGCCTAAAGAAGCTTTAACCAAAGGATGTGAAGGATTTTTTTTATGACTGTCAGCAAATGCTTCGGCTGCTTTTGCAAGTCCATCTAGCCGTTTGGACGCTCGCTCAGCTTTTGACTGAAAATCCAGAGGTAAAAAGCCATCTGGTAAGTTGCCATCTAAATAGTCTGCAATTGATAGATTTATCTGTTTTATCAAGCCATTTGTCGTCACATCTATTAACTGTTTGGTTCGACTGAATACATCTGCGCGAACACTCACGCTCTCAAATCTAAATGATTTAGAAACTTCAAAAGATCCAGATAATGCGCTCAGTTCTCGCCTTGCGTTCATCAACTGATACTGAGTGTTAGAAGCACTTTTTTTAAAATCACGTAAGGCCTGCTCTAGCTTCTTTATTTCTAAATCCAATGTTGCTATCGCTGAATTTCGATTCATTCCTTCTACAGAAGCCACGCTTAAAGCACGGTTACGTTCTTTGGTTCGAGCGTTAATTTCTGCTTTCTTGGTTTTGATATCGCGTTTTAACTTGGCGTTTTTCTTTTCCAATTCATTTTTTTTAAGCGCTAGGGCCTCTGCTTTGTCTTTACGGTTACCGTATACCGATTTGATATCCTGCCCTTGTGCTGCATTTAATCCGGTTGGCACCTCGAGACCAATCACCAAGAATCCCCACATCGCCTGTGAGGCTCTTCGGAGCACTTGTTTTACCACATCTGTATATGATGAGTCTTGGTCATGTAAGGGCTGCAAGTTATCTTGCATAAGCGTAAGATCAAAGCGCGTGTCAAATTCGTCGTTTGAACCTTTAAGACGGCACTCATACGCAGTCATCTCATCCTTTATCTTTTTAGGATAGAGCAGCTCAATTAATCTTAGCCTTTCAGTCGGATGCGTCCCCATCGCTTTTAGCCAACATTCTTGCCCTAAGTCATTCGCATCCAATTCATCTAACTTTTTGAAATCATCATCTGACACCGCAAAATGACTGATCAGAGTAATGGTTAAGTCCTTTATTGGGCCGAGTACATCGGAGCATACTGCGTATAGTAAGCACCGGCGTATATCATCGTAGTAGGCATAGTCTTCAATGGAGTAATAAAAAGAATTGTTTTTTTGCTCGTCGCTAATAATCTCAAAGAGCTTCGCTTTTGATTGGTTTATTAATAGACCAAGTTCTAAGGCGCGGTCAGTGTGAAGATATTTTCTAAATTCAGTGGTGCTGAAGCTATCTTCTACATACTCCTGATATTGCTGTGCAAGATCTTCGGCGTCTTCATCAACTTCCACTCCGAGCGCCTTCTTCTTTTTGATTCCATTTGGATATTGAAAGAAGGTGCTCTGAACTGCAGTTGCTAACGAATGCTTTGCCAATTGGTTTGGACTAGGTTCAAAACGTTCTGTGTTTGACTCTGATTTAAATTCAGGATCTTGTTGTATTGATTCTACGGGAAGGCTTAACAACTCCTTGCGGTATATCGCAACTCTGGCGCTGGTGTCACGGGCTAACCCTAAACTGTCGGTTAGTATCGGTACATACACACCAGACATATCTGGAACGGGTAAAACTAGGTGCTCGGGCAATGTCGAATTATCGAAACCCTGCTTAAAACTTGCCAACTTATCGAGTTTTTGCATTCTGTTGGCACGTCTGTTGGTCGCTTGGTCTCCGTTAAGACCGGGCTTTACACTTGGTCCATAATTTAAACGCGGATCCGTTTCAGCCATACCGCCAAATGCTTCAATTTGCTTCCAGCTCCATTGCGTTTCTGAATAGGCGATTTCTACACTACACTGTTGGCCATACAACTTGTTTGGGACGATGATAGTACTTAATTCTTCTGTGGTGGCTTTCCGCTCCCCTTTGTCGACCATCTGAAGTGCTAATTCTGTATTGTCTACACTACACTCTTTGCCATAGTTATCTTTTTTATACGAGTATTCAGCAACACGAATAACTCTATGACCCTTTTGAAAGGCTAAATTGACATCTTTAAACGCGACACCCTCACCATTTTCCCTTGGAAGTACTTCCAGCTCTCGCCATAAGTGTCCGTCAACGTAAATATAGATAAATCCTTCTCTTAGCTGATCTTCTCCCTCTATCCCCATTCTCAACGGATAAATATGGACCAACTCCACTTCTGCATCTTGTGCAGTGTCATTCGCCGAAGAAGTACCAAGTGGTATTTTGTAGTATCCCGAGGTGCCAAGATCTGGGTTAGTATCAGCAACCATCAAAGACACTTTCTCTTGGTCGTTTGCTAGCCCTTCAAAAACCAGCTCTCTGTGAGCGGTTTCAAGATTCGTTAAGTCTGGTACTGTAAAATCACTCATCCTAGTTTCACTCCATCCTTGTAATACTCTTTACCTGATACGCTTACTTTTAACTTTTTACTTCCTGATTTATCGGGGGTTGCATCTCTTTTTGCCACTGACAGTGAGCTAGGAGTAGCACCGCCCGGTTGATTAAGGGGAGAAGGCGGCGTATTTTTACTGTTAGAGATCATAAGATCTCCTTGGCGTACGGCGGGCTTTCCTTCGATATACACATCAAAAGAGCCAAGAATGAATTCGGCTTTGCCTTTGATTGTGCCGCTGGCAATGCCTTTCTTTTTACCGGGTTGATCACCTGTACTCTTTGAAAAGTTACTTTTGATGTTGGCTGCAGGGTTGCCATTGACTTTTACGGAGCTTGCCGTACTTGCCGCGTCTTTAGATTTGGCGAGATTGCTATAAGGAATTGGCACGACAACTTTACCAATTTTAGTCCAGCAAACATCTATGGTATTTAGCATGCCACCACTGTCTTTATGTACTGCGGTGCGACCATTGATTAATACGTTTTGGCCGCTTACGATGCCGACTTGCTGCGCTTCGCTATCTACGTCTTTTTCGATTTGTTCCTCGCTGCCAGCTTGCCATCCTATTTTGCGTTCAACTAAGTCTAAAAACGCTCTGGCGTCATCAATTGGCTTATGCATATCCATGCCTGTTTCTGGTTCTTCATGAGGTAAAATCGGCTCGTTTTTTTCATCGTCCCACTTAGGCGGTGGAACAATATAGTCACTGGCAAACTCGGTTATCATTTCACCTAGCATCATATCGCCATATTTAGCGCGCGCAATCTCATCTATAAATGCGTTTTCACCGCTTGCTTTATCAGGAAATACGGCTATCCCATTTACACAGCCAATGGCACCATTATTTTTCGCTGCGATAGTAAGCTTTAACAATGCTGGATTGTTGTGTCGCCACGACACACTCCCGCCTACTCTCAGCGTTGCCGACATGGCATCTTGATCATACTGAATCGAATCTGGCTCTTTTCCCTTTACTGCTGCGATAAAGCTCATAACACACTCCTTGTTACTGAGATTAATTGTGGTTTTTCTTGCTCTGTGATCAGCCACACTCTTTCAATGTGGCTATTTAACGGGTTGTGTAAATAACTGCTGGCAACCGCAAGCCCCATTGCATTATGGCCAGCGCCAATATAACCAATGGTATTTGCTGTGTTATTTAGCTCTATTAACGCGTCGTGTTCTTGGTACAAGACGCGGCTAGCATTAAGCCATTCTCTTTGCCACTGCTCACTAAGTAAGCGGGTCGAAATATAGGGCTCACTTACCTCTGCGTGCAGCTCTTTTAATAGCTCACCTAAGTCACCCTGGTATGCTTTGGTTTGGCATGCATTTTTATTAGCACTTGTACCAAGCAATGCGCAACCGCCTTCACTTAATACAACACCTTCAGGGCCGCCAACAACTTGTAGCTTTCCTACCCAGTTTGGTTTTGACGCTTCATCATAACCAACGCAACTATCTACAAATACATGGAGACTATTTGGCGAGAGCGAATCAATATCAAGCGTTTTATGCAACTGAATATCGTCAACGTTCAGCTCAAGATGGTCACAAAGCGTCCTAACATCAGACACTTCTATATATGGCTCTTCTGCTTTTGCGTAGCCAGCAATTAGATTAATGGTGCCGTCCCATGTGTTGGCACTGCCATCAAACCGTTGTTTTGTCTGATTTAATAAAGATTCAAGAATGGTTAAACAGCGGTCTTTACGTAACGTGACCGAGATCTCTTCGATTTGTGCGCGCAAGTAAGGCGCGTCGAGGCTTATATCGTACCTAACAATGGCTTTACTTGGCGTGCAAAAGCGCATGTTATTTGCGACCGCGGTATATAAAGCACTAGGATGGTTACCGGCGGGGGTTTCTAGCGCGATTAATTCAAACTGCATGTGCCACTCCTTGCGTTTGTGCCTCTTCGACTAAGAACACGCTGTTACTGCCCGTTTGGCTCTTTTTTACCTTTCCTCGCCAAATTAATGAAAACTGCTGTGTTTGTGAGTCAATTACCAGCGTATCACACTGCATATCAATAGGCGCGGCGTCTGGGCCATTAACCAAACGACAGCGAGGCACGATTCTGGGCAGCATTAGCTTTAGGCTTTGTCCATAAGGTAAGTCTGGCGTTAAGCCCATCATTTCAATCCACCAGCCATCACTAAACGGGTTTGGAGTTTGTTGGTCTTGCGGCGCGACTTGATAATGCGCAGCAGGGACTACTTCTTTAAATGGAAACTTACCCGCGAGGGCTTGGGCTTCGTCAACCTCTGGGAGTTTGTCACCCCTTGGCGACCAAAATGGTGGGATCGCTGCAAAGCTTGCAACCGCAGTGTCGTGACTCGGTTTTTTTAATACCTGATTAGCATACTCCACTTGTGGCAATGGCTGGCCTTTCGCTTCTTTATTCTTGAGCTTATAACCACGACCAAGAGGGTTTTGGGTCGAAACTTGTTCTTCATCCGACAGACTCGTGCCGCCATAGGCAAGTTGATAATTTAATACACAGGACGATAATACTTGTGGATCGCTCGCCACAGGCCCGAATAGCGATCGCTTCCACACACGCTCACCAGTAACTCGAAGTAATTTATCAACAAAGACCCTATCGTTACAGCCGAGTTTTAGTCCAACTTCAATCACTCGCGCTTGCTTGTCGGTTGGTGGAAAGCAGGTCAATTCGCCATATACCTCAAAACCGGTTTTATAGGGCTGAACTTCGCTAACGGCGGTTAAGCAGGCTTCAAGCCCTTCACCGTCGAAGTCATCAGCAAGTACAACAGGCGCTCCAGTTGGATCGGGATACACATTACCCTTTACGTCGTATTCAAAGTTTTGCTTCACAGCGATGACTACGATGGGATCTTTTTCCTCATCCCAAGCCTCAACCGTGCCACTTTGCCACTCGGATTCATTCACTAGCATGGTTCAACTCCTGCTTTACTGATTGCCATTGAAGATAAGCCATCGGCATGTAAAAAAGCGCAGCGCCAAGTGCATGCGAGGAAATTTTGGAAAGCTTGCGCTGTATCGCAAGGCCAGCCAATCCCTGTTGTAACCAAGCTGCAGGCTCGGAGACTTTACGCCCCGCGAGTTGATGTTGGGTATTTGCGGTTATTAAGGCTTGGCGTTCATACTCTGCTTGCTTAAAACTGGGTAGTTTTTGCGATTTTTGAGATTTAATTCCAGTTTTCGCATCACTTATTGCGAAATCTTCAGGTAAGTCAAGATCGGTGATTTGTTTCCACGCCTCGTAAGCCGGACGTGCGGTACTGGGGGCTTCGAGTAACTTAACTAGATTTTGTAACGAACGGGTATGAGAAAAGTACGGAAATACTTCAGCAATGTAGCTTGGATTGTGCTGACAATAAAGTAAACATGGCTCATCCCATTTAGGCTCGTCGAGCAAACCTGCAAGCTGCAATAATTTTGCTTTTAGCACGGCATCATCTGTCATCGCAAACCGCTTCACTAAGTGCTCTGAAAGCTGCTCTGTATTACACAGCCACATATTAACCAATGCCGTGTAGGCAATTTCAGGGTTGCTATGTTCAAGTGCAGCCATAAGTTGGTGGCGCGACAAGTTAGCCGTACTAAATGCTAAATAGATAAGGCTCGTAGGCCAATTTTCATCGGTTGATAAAATTCTCTGCCTGAGTGCATCACCAAAATCAATGCGCCATGCTGATAAGTTATGAATGAGTAACTCGGCAAGCGCAGGCTCGCGATTAATAGCCGTGATTATTTCACTGGCTTGATCTTCAAGCGCTCTTGTCCCAAAAAGATGGTTAATGAGTAATAACAGCTGAGGTGAGTCAATCTCTTGAGTTAACTTAAATACATCATCAATCGACCCATGCGCGATACAATCTAGTTGTGAGCGGTTTATCCAGTGTTCTTCGTCCGTCGCAGCTAAGGTATACACATGATTTAATAGTTGTTTTTCAAGGGCATGTAAACGCCCAGTCTCAACTACTTGTCGTGCATTAAACTTTTGATAATGACGCCAAAGCGACTTAAGTTGTTGACGGTGAACGGCCAATTTGGTTGCAGCTAAAAACATAGTCACACCGTATCAGCTTAATTTAATCGAATTGGCCAGCCTTGGAGGCTGAGATCTTGCTCAATATCGGCGTTTAACAGTTTACCTTCAAGCTGTATCTCACCATTGCCGTTGATCGCAATGCTGCCATTTTTGGTTTTGACACAGACTTTTTGCTCGCCATTTAGCACCACAGTGCCGTTGTTATTTGTTACCGACGCTGCCGGAAAATCTTGCGGTGCAGCTAAGCGACCAATAACGATAGGCATTGCCACACTATGAAGCAACACTTCATCGTCAATACTTACGCGTGTCACGCTGTCTAGTTGACCTTTAACCTTCATTTCTACCTTTGATTCGTCACACTTCACTTGTAACACTTTGCCTAATTTATCAATGGCGGATACACGCCATACGATGTTGCTTAACGACGGAGGAAATTGTACAACATTGGTTTTCATAGACTTTGCTCCCTGCTTAGTTATGGCTAATTGCTGAGCCAGACACTGAAATATTGCTGGCGCTTAAGTTCAAGTTGTTCGCATCGATAGTAATATTACCTGCCGCATCGATTTCTATTTTTCCGCCACCTTGAGAGAGCTGAATTGAGCCGCTACCTTGGCCAACGATAGAAATGTTTCTATCGGCATTAATGGTCAAGTTACCATTTTGCGCCGCAAGCTCAACATTACCATCAACGCTGAAGTAACTGATGTCTTGCGCTGCCTCAAGATTGATGGATTGCTGCGCTTCGAATTGAATATTGCTGTCAGCAGACTGAATTTTAATGTCGGTGTCTGCGGTGAGTTGAACCGCCTCTTTGGCATTGATCTCAATATTGGACTCAATACTTTGGATATACACCGCATCTTCTGCGCGAATGCTTATTTCTTTGTCGGCTTGTGCCACAATATTTGCTTGTGATTGCAGCGTCATCGCTTCTTTCGATTTAATATCGATGTAACCTTTTTTGGTTTCAAGCTTGATAAATTCGCTGCCTTCGGTGGCATTAAATTCGAGTATATTTTCTTGTGCTTTAGTGAACAATTGGATTTTCTCTTCGCCTTGTTTATCATCCATCAACAAGGTGTTTTCTGCCTTTGTCACCAATTTATTTTCAGTCGCATTCTCAGCAGTAACCGGGCTTAGCGCTTCATCGTTAAATAGCGCACCGAGAATGACCGGTCTGTCTAAGTCACCATTTTCGCCCGCCACCATAACCTCGGTTCCTTTGTTTAAAGGAAAGTGCATGCCATGCCCGCCAGGTCCACCATAGTGCTGCATAAGTCGAGTCGGTTTACTCTCTTCCCCTTCACCATCTTGGTTAAACGGCAGTTTAACTATATAGCGCCCTTTGTCATCCACCCCTTGTTCAATCGTGGCGTTAAACGATGCAAAGACCTTTTTGCGCTTAATAACAGGCGCTTTAAACTGCACATCAATTGGGATAATCGTCGCTTGGTTTTTATAGGTTAAGCCTTTTACCTTGGAGCCGTATTCGACGCTTCCGCCTTGGCAGCCTTTATGAGCAACAGACACCACTAAGTAACGACCGCTGTAATTAAGGTGATCGGTTATGGTTAAAGCGACACCCGGACGAAGCGCTCGACAGTCGGTATCGATAACAAAAAGGTTTCGCTGACAATCAATGCTTTGCTGGTGCACTTTGGTAAGCGTATCGCCATCTCCTTTTGTCATGAAGTTTTCAGCAAATATGCTGTCTTCACCAAAGCCGCCCACCTCTGTTTGATTATTGCTATTAACAGACAGTGCACAGCCTTTTTCATAGTCTTCGTCATACAGTCTAAAGCCGCTATTTAGTAGGCTCGCCTTTTTAGAAAAGGCAAAAACAGACTCGCTCGGCCTAACCTGTCCAGTAGGTGACGCGTAAGGCAAAGTTATCTCTTCCATCTCTGAAGAAAAATCACTGCTGCTGCCAAACACTGACAGATTGGCTTGACTGCCCGTTGACTCTGTGCTGCCGTAAACAAAACCGTAGCGGCGCATTAGACGCGTCACAAAGTCAAAGTCGCTTTCGTCATACTGCACTGTCATAGCAAGGGTTGGCGATGATGCCTTTAGTTGCAATTTTCCTGACGGGAATCCTGCCTTGTCTAACACACTTTTCACGATGGCATCCGCAGACATGTCGGTAAAAACACGATTTGATCGTTGATGTTTGAGCAACACCAAAAGAGATTGAAAAGATAAGGTATACACGTAGCCTTGATGACTGCGACCATGGCAAACATATTCGGTAATAATTCCCGAAACCGTTCTGTCAGACATAGCCCACGTAATGGAAAATGTAACATCTTTACCAATCACCAGATCAGGCTCAATTAGCTCTTCACTTAACACCTCAATATCGAAGCGATAGTCACTGCATAAGCTGTCATTGTGTGATTCAAAACTCAATACTTTAAATAAACTTCCTGATAGCCCCGCAATTTCGATTGCAAAGTGACTTTCGTTTGCCTTAGGCAGTTTATCGGCAAGTGATGCTAGCATTTCCATTTTTGTCTCCTTACTCGTATCTACCGTTAGCTTAAGTCGGCGAATACGGCTTCAATTTCACCATTTTCATCCAGTGTCAGCGTCAGCAGGTCTGGCATATCTTCTTCGCTCATGAAGCCCAAAATTGAGCGAGCGATCCCAGGTAAAATTTGTTGTTCAATTGTTGCGTTAACCAATCGTGCGCCGCTATCAGACATAGCGCATTTATCGGCTAGATAATCTAGCGCTGTTTGATCTACGCGCAGTTGTATTGCGTGATTGTCACGAAGTCGTGCTGCGACCTTCTCAAGCTTTAGTGCCACGATATGTTTTAACACATCGGTATCTAGCGGGAAGAAAGGCACAACCTGCATACGCGCTAAAAGCGCAGGTGCAAAATGCGCGAGCAAGTTTGGCTTAATTAAGCTGACTAGCTGCTGAAAGCTCGGTCTCTCAAACGGTGTTTCTTGTTCGTTGTTGTCTTGTGCTTCTTCGTCTTCGGGTACGCCTTGCTGAATGATCCCATCCACCATTTGTTGCATGGCCTGCTGCTCGGTTTCTGGTGTACAAGCACTGATGATTTGCTCAGCCCCTAAATTAGAAGTCATGATGATAACCGTGTTTCTAAAATCGATTTCACGCCCTTCACCATCACGCATTACGCCCATTTCAAACACTTGGTAGAACATATTCATGACATCTGCGTGGGCTTTTTCCACTTCGTCAAGTAACACCACAGAATATGGACGTTGACGCACAGCTTCGGTTAACACCCCACCTTCACCATAACCCACATAACCCGGTGGTGAGCCTTTGAGTTGTGATACCGTATGTGCTTCTTGATATTCACTCATGTTTATTGTGGTTAAGAATTTTTCACCACCAAATAGTAGCTCGGCTATGTGTTTTGCGGTTTCGGTTTTACCAACCCCTGAAGGACCCGCTAATAAGAATACGCCCAATGGGCCAGATGAGGCCGATACACCCGCTTTTGCAACCCGTAAAGTTTGTGCAATCGCAGTCAATCCAGCATTTTGACCCACAACGCTTTGTGCCAGTGATTGCTCAAGCTTAAGTAAGTTCTCCAGCTCGTCTTTCACCATGTTACCGACAGGGATCCCAGTCCAACTTGCGATCACTTGCGCTACCGTATCGCTGGTCACTTCGGAGAAAATCGCATTATCATCTTGATTTAACGCAGCAAGCGCTTGTCTAATCGCAGGTTTCTCTTCGTCACTCGCACCGTGTAAGGCGTTATAAGTATCAATTTGCAGCTCACGGCTTTGCTCAAGCTCAGCAAGCTGCTCTTGGGCTTGTGTAAGCGCATCGGTGAGGCTTTGAATGCAAGTTTGATCTGCAATCCCAAGCTTTGACTCGATTGCCAAGCGTTCAATTCTGCTTTGATAGTAACGGATCTGCTCTTTGGCTTTATCAATCACCACAGGCGACGTTGCCGGTCCCATTCTGACCATTGCAGCCGCAGTATCTAGTACATCAATGGCTTTGTCAGGTAATTGTCTACCTGTAATATATCGTGCAGACAAACTAACCGCGGCTTCAATTGCGCTGTCTGTGATTTGAATTTGGTGATGCTTTTCGTATTTCTCTTTAAGACCCGTGAGCATAAGTTTTGCGGCTTGCTCGGTTGGCTCATCGACTTTAATTAATTGAAACCGGCGTTCAAGCGCAGCATCGCGCTCAAAATATTTTTTATATTCACTCCATGTCGTTGCTGCAAGTGTTCTTACTTCTCCACGAGCAAGTGCAGGTTTTAGTAGGTTTGCGGCATCTCCCATGCCAGCGTCGCCACCAGCACCAATCAAGGTATGCGCTTCGTCAATAAATAAGATAACAGGGGTCGCTGAACTCTTTACTTCATCAATGACTTGTTTAAGACGACGCTCAAATTCACCTTTTACGCCGGCTCCGGCTTGTAGCAGCCCCATATCCAGTACGCAGATCTTAACTTCTTTGAGTTCTGGCGGAACTTGCCCTTCAACAACGCGCTGAGCAAGCCCTTCTACCACTGCCGTTTTACCAACACCGGGCTCACCGACAAAGATTGGATTATTTTTGCGGCGACGACACAACACATCAATTGCGAGACGGATTTCTTCGTTGCGCCCAAGAACCGGGTCAATTGCACCAGAACGTGCTTTTTCAGTGAGGTCTTCACAAAATGATTCTAGCGCGCTTTCACCTTGTGAACGGCTATTCGACACCGTGTTATCAGCATTTGGCTTACTAAATACTTGACGCTCAGTCGAGCCTTTACAGATCTTGTTTAAGTTCTGCTTTAAGAAGTGCGTATCAATCTTGTCGAACTCGCGCGCCAGTCCAAATGCAGGGCTGTATATCGCCATGTCTTTGAACGAGTCAATCAGCGCAGCTCCTGTGATCCAATCATTTTGATGGCGCATATTTGCACTGAGCCATGCTTTTTCTAACCACTCATAGAGGCGACGGGAGAAAACCGGCTTGCTCGGGTTACCAGCATCTTGTTGATTGATAAATTCTAGCGCGCTATTCCACAATGCGTCTTGATCAACTTCGAAGAAAGGTAAAATCTTCGCAACATCGCCGTCATTGTGCTCTTCCATTAACTTTAATAAGTAATGCTCTGGTAGCACTTCAAAATGCTTTCGACTCGCTGCGAATCCTGCTGCAGCTTCTAACGCTGTCGCGCTGTGATGATTGAGTTTGTCTATGAGATTCTTTATGCCTGTTGCGTCCATCTTTTAATCCTTGCTATTCCCGTTCGCATTAAAACTGTGATTGTGAATATATTTTCTTCTCTACGCGTGCGTTAACTTTACCTATCGCACAACTTATCCCAAGCTTGCCAGCCCCTAATCGAGTCCCCTCGCGTGCTTGGCGATTGATCTGTACTAACAGCTGCCAGTTCATTTTGGTGGAGGTGTGCCAATTTAATAATTGTGATAAACGTTTCGCCTTTACACCACCTGGCTCATATAGGTGCACCTCAGCCTCGTCCATTGGACCAAGCTCAATGCAAATACGATTGCCGGTAACCAGTACGCGTTTACCCAATACGCCATTGCCACCCAATGAAAAACCGCTATGTTTTGACCCTAGCTTGCCCGCTTCAGTAATACCTTCCCATTCAACGATATTGTCTTTAATCGTTAAGCTTTCATCTTGTAGCGCTTGCTTTAATACTTGTTCAAGCCCAGCAGCACTGGTTTGTTTAGCACTAATGAGGTTTAGTTTGCTTTTATCTGACTGATTATTTTCAAATACCGCAGCAACTATCTGGTCAAATTGCTGCGCGCCAATGCCGGCGAGATTAATCTGAGACTTTTTCCAACTTTGAAATAGCTGGCAATACAGTACATGATTGAAGAGATCTAAAAATGCACGTGTTCTAGCTCCTATCTCCTCGTCTCCTGCGGCTTGTTCTAACAAGTAGTGCGGCATCGCAGCATCAACGCCATACAAACCGAGGAATGATGTTTCGAGCCTTAGCTTGCCTCGTTGCTTTACTTGTAATTCGCAGCGTCTAACATCTGAAGCTGGAAATCCAAGTTCCTTATAGGGGGCAATTTCAACGCGATGACTGTGGCCACTTTGTAACTCGTTATTGCTAGCCCAGTGCTGTTCAATAAGCGTTAGCGCCTTGTACAAACTAAAACGCCAAGGTGTTGCCATCAATTTAGCGATTGGCTCTGGCAGTTTTGCCCAAATAGGTTGGTTTTGCTGCTCCATCATTTACACCTGATAACTATCGCCTGCAGTCACATCCCACTCCCACTCGTGGTAACTTGGCAGCAGCGTTACTCGGGTTTTTAAGCACTCGTTGATTGGTGCATATAGTTTAAAGAACTGATGCAACACATCGCAAAAATGGTAAGCGTCGGCTGTACAAACAAAGCTCTTTTCGTTTAGGGTTAAATGTATCTCTATTCCTTTAACAAACACGCCCTTTTGTAGCAATGAGATAGGTTTAGACTCAGCGCCTTGGATGCTCTCGATACGATTTCGATTTTCAGATCGCTCCGACCAATCAAACAGCGCCAATAGCTTTTTCAGCTGGGTTGGTTCCGCAAGTTGAGAGAAACGCATATTCAACAAGCTAATGAGCTGCCAATGTAAAGCCTGATCAGGAGAATTAAGCAACTTGCTCGGTCTTACGACATTTTTAACGCTAAGTACCGACGGTACATCAGCGCTTTGTGCATTGATATCACCCTCTTGCAGTGTTTGCCTTGGCCACGCCGCGTTATGTGCCAACAGCTCAGTCGATAAAGTAGTAATATCACCCACTTCTTGCATTGAAAGCTGAATGTACGTCTGTGGCGATACCCCGCCAATATCGCGGCTTATCAGTGAATACAAATGGGCGTTATCTTCATATACCGTGCTATATCGAGAAACAAAGTCGATGGCTTCCCCAGTGCTACTGCTTGCGCCTTGTACCGACTTAACGCTATAACAAAAGCTCTCTCCAAGCTTATTTTGCACTGGATGTAGTTGGTATTCGGTTTGGTTTTCACTGACTCGGATAGGCTCGGCATCTACCGGATAGATATTTACCGCGGGTACACAATTAAGCAGAATATTATCTGCGTTTACTTTGTTACCGGGCGGTAATTTAATATCACTGGCTATTTTGATGCTGATAGTATTAGTGTCTGGATCAATATTTAGCGTATCCAGTCCCGTTAGTTCAACAAAATAGAACTTTTCACGAGAGTTAAAGTAATCAAGTAGCAAGGCATAAGCGGGATGACTCTGTTCGCTGTTCGGCAGCATTCCGGTGCTGTCTTTATGAAAAGCTGCATCTATTTTTGACTTGTTCAAGGTATATTGCGTCGTACTTCCCAACCTTCCAGTCTCAACCTCTATCGCTGCGTTTGGGTTCTTCATCATTTGATAAAGGCTGGCACAAAGCGGCGTGTCACCACGTAAATACACCCGCAATTTAGAGAGATCGTAATCATCTAAACTGCCTTGGCCTAACCGCTTGAGGTGCAAGTTTAACGTCGCACCAGTGTGGATCTCATGATAGTCCACAGAATAGATCTCAAACGGCAGCACTTTCGTTTCTGCGGTGGTAGTAAAGTGACAAGCCACAGGAGCGTTGTCACTTTTATGGGAAGAGATTTTCGCGCCTTTTGGCACACTCACCAACCCTTGCATGGTGAGTTTTGGCGCAAACTCTAGCACCGTCGTAGACGGATAGTAGTTTAATAATATTGGGCAAATCTGTCTGAGTACTTGCTCAGACACTTCAGGTAGCGTCTCGTCCAATCGTTTTTGCGTAAATGCCGTTAAATAAGCGACTCCTTCGAGCAAGCGCTCAACATGAGGATCTCTATCCTTTAATGCGTCAATATTTAAAAAACCGGCATGTTCAGGATACTGCTGAGCAAATTGTTTACCTGCTTGTGTTAACAGCCTCATTTGCGCATCAAAATATTGCTGCATATCCATTAGTCTGCTCCTCCTGCATTGACGTTTGCTTTACCACCTGACGCAAACTTAGTATTCAATCTGATTATCTCGCCGGTTTTTAATTGCGCTCTTATCTCAAATCGAATCACACAGTTTTCCTCTTTTATGTCGATGGGTCGAACGATGAGGTTGGTAATTCTTGGTTCGTACTTTTCTATGGTTCTTTTTACTTCATTGGCAAGTGTTTGCTGCGAATAAGGTAGCCCTTCATATAGATCTTCCACATCCGGTAAACCATAATCGCCTAAATGCTCAAGCACTCCCCTACGCGCATTCAATAGTTGCGTTAGGTGTTTACATACGCTGTCGCTTAGATGTGATAAATTGTTATCACTATAGGCTTGGCGTGATGGCTGAGCTAGCAAATCAAATAAGGCCATAGAAAAATACGCTCTCTATTCATTGCACGAACTAGTATAAGCTTGAAAAGGAGGCCAACAGGCCTCCAACACTCGAAATTAACGACCTTCAGTCCATGAGTCAGAGAACTCAATGTTACCGTCTAGGTACGTCCAAGTGATGCGCTTGTAGCGCATGTGCACTGTTTCAAGGTGAGGATAACGCTCTTTATCCAAATCTTTAACGTTGTGCATTGTTGGCGTGATTGAAGTGATTTTCACGTCTTCAAGCGTATGGCGGAAGTACTCACGCTCAGTACCCGTGTCATCAATACGGTACCATTTAAGCTCAAGTTGCTTTAATGTTTGACCGTTTGAACACGCTTTGTACATGTACGGAGTAGCAGCATCCACAGCTTTTGTGATAACAAAAGGCTCGTGCTTACGAGTACCTGTTAGCTCGCCCGTGTCGTTATCAGTTGGGATACGCAATTCGTGATCGAAATGCAAAATCTCAATTGAACCTTCACGCTCAGCTACAGTTACTGAACCTTTAACGTCGTTACCTTGGTCGTCCTTTAACCACATATACGCTGGAATTGCCATTTTTAATTTCTCCTTTTAAGATAAGATGTTTCCTAATTATTAAAGGCATTGATCAAACGCGTGTTTTTCACGTTTGATCCCCAAACAAAGCGCCACGCTTTATGCCAATTTGGGAACATGTCCCAAGTTGGTGGCAGCCAACTTGGGGCAATCTTTCACTACATGTTATAAGTCACCACGTAATTCCATCACTAACGTCGCCGCATCAAATGGCGTTTTTAGTATATCCAGCTGCAAAAAGTGCTGCTGAACCGCTTCGGGTAACTGTTTAAATTCGAATTCTCCACGTACTTCTTCCTCCAAAGCGGAAATAACAAAGCTATCAACCTCTAACCATTCATTACGATTAACCAAAGAGTTGTAGTAGTTAACTGCACTTAAGAAACGAATATATTCGTCTTTCATACAATGGTTAAGCGCAAAGTAATGCAAATAATATACTGCATCTACAACTAATTCTGTTTCAAGTTTGTCTATCTTTAACTCGCTTGGACGAACGCGTGGAGTATGCTCAAAACACGTTTCCATCTCTGCGGTGTAAGAGATAGTTGCTTCTTGTAATTTCTTTTTTGCGAAAAAGAGCTCAGGTGTCAGCCCTTGACTATAAGCAAAGTTAGTCACTAAAACTGTACTTAACACCATTAACCAGCTATATATTTTTCGTTTAAACATGACAATCCATTGCCTTATCGCTTTTTTTATAGGGCTATCTAAGCCTTAGATACGTTTATTCGTTTTTATCAGTGGCTTTTATTTATACTTGGCTTTTGACCAAATATCTTAAGACGCACGTCAATTCCACAGTTTAACGCATGCACTAAAGTGCATCATGGAAGTATAAATCGCTTTAACTTTACTCAGCTTTAATGGGTTCTCCTATAAAGCTTCCGTACTTAATTACAGGCAAAGAAAATAAAATTAAAAACCAGATTACATTTCCAAAAAACAACATTTCAGACGAAGTATAACCGCCTAAGTAAAATTCATTTAGTAAACTGTAAATATTTACAAACCACCATATCAAAACTATCAAACACCATGTTCTTTGGCTTAACATACGCATTTGTAAAATCAACAGTAAGTTTGCCACCAACACTAATCCATCAGTAATAAGAACGACAACTTCTACAAGTGTAACCCTAACCTCAGACAAGATTAAAAATTGATTCTCGTATATTGAAAATAGTGTTAAGGAAAGCTGCACTAAAAATATAACCTTCCAAATAAAATGGCTCGCTTTTATATTCATAAACACACCATTTAATACCAGCAATCATATTAAGTTTTATTTTTTACCAGTAACCAATTTTCAATCGTTGAACTTATCAATCTAACACGGTTTAAAATTTTTTCTTTTCTTACTTTTGAACGCAAGCTCAGCTGACATCTCAAAAGTCCAAACCGCTATTTCTAAACCTCATTATATTAAGGCTTCATTCTTAATAATGGGCAGCTTTCACTGCCCTATATACGCTTCATAGGTTCTTCAGGTGGCCTTCATTTTTCGCCAGGCATTTGCCCAACGAGTGCGAGGCGTACGTCGATACCTTCTACTTGGAAGTGTGGAACCACATACGTATTCACACGGTAATAACCTGGGTTACCTGGGATCTCCGAAACCGTCACGTTGGCATCCTTTAACGGGTGCGTAGCAATTAGAGACTCGTCTGGATTATTCATCTTAGTAACTAATGCACCTAACCAATCATTAAGTTGCTGTTCTAGCTCATGACGAGGTTTGCTGGAGCCGATATTTTCACGCTGGATCACCTTCATATAGTGTGCAATACGCGATACCAAATAGATGTAAGGTAATCTTGCATTGATCCGCGAGTTAGAGGTGGCTTCCGGCGTCTCAAAAATTTGTGGCTTTTGCGCACTGTTTGCAGAGAAGAAACACGCAAAGTCACTGTTTTTGTAATAGCTCAGAGGGATAAACCCTTGGTTTGCAAACTCAAGCTCTTTAGTTTCAGAGATCAGCACTTCCGTTGGGATCTTAGTTTCTTGACCACGACCAGCCTCAAAAGAATGCAGAGGTAGATTTTCAACGCGACCGCCAGACTGTGGACCACGAATATTTACCGCCCAACCATTTTGGTGGAAGCTACGGACGATATTTGCCGCGAACGCAAATGTCGCGTTACCCCATAGATAACGTTCGTGATGCTCGCTGCTAACGTCTTCTTGATAGTTAAAGTGGCGAATTGGGTTTAAGTCGCCGTATGGTAAGCGCAGCAAGAAGCGCGGAAATGCTAAGCCAATGTAACGTGCATCTTCTGATTCACGGAAGTTCTTCCAACGTAAAAACTCAGCACGCTCCATATAAGAGCCTAAATCCTGAATTTTTGACACTTCTTCAAGCGAGTCTTTTAGGAAGAATTTAGCACCAACACTACCTAAGAAAGGACAATGTGCTGCCGCAGATACCCTTGAAATTTCTTGCAATAACGACACATCCGGCGCTGAACAATCAAATTCAAAGTTTGACACCATAGTCGAAATTGGCTCGCCACCTGGTGTGTCATACTCAGCCGTATATACTTGCTTATAGAGCGCAGATTGCGTGGTATCTGGTGCTTCTTCGAAGTCATCACGTAGCGTTTCTTTATCAACATCAAGTAGCTCAAGCTTTACGTTTGAGTTATTTGGACAACGATTTACCAAATAACGCAATGAACGCCACGCCGATTCTACTTTTTGAAACTGCGGATGATGTAAAATTTCGTCCAGCTGTTCAGAAATAATTTTGTCAACTTTGGCGATGTAGTCATCAAGTAATAACTTGTCGATACGCGACACTTCTTTGCTGTCATTAGTGGCCATATCTAAAAAGACATTGATAGCAGCAGTTAAGCGCTCATTGGTGTCGGTTTCCGCAAGGTTATTAGCATCACGGAAGTTATCTATGCTGATTTCGCTTGAAACCGGCTCAATAGACACAAGATTACAAATTGTTTCATAAGCTGAAGCTGTCAACGTCTCTTCTTTGCGCGCTTCAACGTTTAACGTTTCTTGCATATTCATCGGTTCGTGTCCTTACTCTTGCGGTTGTTTTTCTTGCTCAGACAAAAGCGGCGCCAGCTCATTAAGGCGTGCTTTTAACTCATCAAGTTCTGGTTTATTTTGCAAAATACGCTCAAGCTCTTTTCTCAGCGTTGAGTTATCGAGCAAGTTAGATTTCAGATCACGTAATAGGTTACGCATTGACATCATCTTGTTAAGCTCTGGCACTTGGGCTGCAACTTGTTCTGGATCGAATGACTTAAAATCATCAAACGTCAGGTTAATACCAATTTCACCATCACCCGCAATTTTGTTCGATACTTGAAAGTTTGCCTTTGGTGACATGTCTTTAAGCACTTGCTCTAAGTTATTTTTATTTATAGCAATGCGCTCTCGCTCTGCGAGGTCACTGTCGTTTTGGCCGTTGGAATAATCACCAACCACCAAAACTTTCATTGGTAGTTCGCTCTTTTGCGTTGCACCTTCGGTTTCCAGCTCAAGCGCTATATTAATCCGCGCCCTTGGGATCTCTTTTTGAAACGTATCAGACATAGTCTTTCCTTATTTAATCAGTCGTTGCGCCTGCCGTTACAAGCCCAGCGGTTAACAATCAAACCCAGTCAATCGCTGAGCTTACTTTGGTTACGAGCATTTTCTGCTTTATCGCGGTTGCTCGTAGGTCAAATTCATCCCCTTGCTCTAGGGATACTACTTCATTGCATTGCTTAGCATAACGCCAAACCTCTAGAGCAAACGACTCATGCCATAAATCCAGTCGGTACTGTTCAATGTCTTTAAGTAACTGCTCAAACATTGGATAGGCAAGATCCGCGCGTTCACTACGCATCAATAAACGCGCTTGATATAACTTTTGTTTCGAAAAATCGAACTTATCCTGTGCGAAGCCTTCCATTAGCTGAAGTGCTTGCGAAAGCTTGTTTTGGTCAACAAGCGCTTGCGCTTCTTTAAATTTGTCCAGCCAAATTTTTTGGCTACCATCGCCGCTTGAATCTTGACCTTGGCTTAGTAATTTATGTTCACCAATTCGTTCACGATTTGCCGAGGAACAGAATTCACTTCCATCTTCATATTTAAGACTTAAGAGTGTTGGATATTGATCAGCGATTGCCGCGAGTTCTAACTCTATCCATAGAGCTTCTTTAAATAGTTTAAGCCCCTCAAGTGCAGAAATAGTCAGCCTTTGTAAATTAAGGTTAAAATGCATCGCCCCTTCCATGAATAAGGCTTCTGCTTTTTCTAATGCCTGAACAAAGTTCTGCGCTGCTAGCGCGTTTTCGATAGGTACAAATGCCGCTTGTCTAGGCGCAGGTAAGCGTGTTTTTAACTCACCATCATGTGGTGGTAACGCAAGCGCCCCCCACCTCACTGCACGTGCCAAACGAATTGCGCGCATCCAATTTTGGCTTTCTTTGTCGTAAGCCAGTAATTTACGAACTTGCTCGGTATAAGCCGAGTCTGACTGTGGTGCTTCCGCGGCGATAGCAACCGTAGAAACGGGCTTGGAGGCAATAGCCGCAGGCTGTGAAGTTGCCGCTACAGGTTGCTGTACTTGAGGCTGCTCTGCTGTGACCACCTGTTGCTTTTCAACGGGCTCTTGTTCAATCACAGTGGGCTTTGCGATCACAGGTTGTGATACCAAACCTTGCTCACACCAGTGTTTTAAATCAGCAAGTGGTCCCGAGTCTGCATCAAGTATCGCAACAGAGTATGCTGCATATTGTTCAAGTACACGCTTTAACTCTGGCCATTGTTCTGGCATTGTCGCGCTATGCGCTGTCGCAACACCAAGTAATCGCTGTTGTTGTTGTAAGAACCAAGTATGAACCGATGCCCTCGCACGTTCTTTCACTGGGTGGATCTGCGCCTGATACTGCTGCAAAAGCTGATTAAACAAATCTAACGATTGGATCAAACCTTCAAGTCCAAACTCATTCGTCGCGGCCAACGCTAGATACGACGCAATGCGAATATCTTTGGTTTGTTTTTCTAACAGCTCTGATGCCAAAATAAAGTTAGCTTTGAAGTCTGGCTCAGCAACACCTGACGAAGAGGCTTTTAGTAATTTAAATGACTCTTCGTATTTTAAATCGTCACCGCATGGCATGCCGCCTAGAGGCGCTAATAAGTTTTCACGCCACTGCTGCCAGCTCTGATACTTATGTGGTTGACTCATAGCTTACTCCAACTTCTTAGCGCATCGAAAACACTCATATTTGATGCTTTTGCCAATTCATACATATGTGGTGTTACTGGGTGTTGTGGCAAAGTCCCCGTTAGATTAATAGTCGTCGACAAGCTATTGTGCTCAAGCCAAACTGACGCAAAATACGAGGCCGGCATAGGCCTGCAATACACCACCAGCGAGGCTTTCTGGCTCAATTGACCATAGTTATAAAAACACCAAGGCTGCCAGTGATGATCGGCCACCATATTGGTAATGAGATGCAGCCAAAATGCACCTAACAGCTGAGTATCTTCACCCACTTGTGGCATCGGTAACTTCAACCCAAACTGACAACGCAAACAACCCTGGGTTTTGATCATTTTAAGCGCAGACATCACTTGACTGATTAATTGTGCTCGCTGATCTAGATCTTCTAGTTCAAGCGCATCCCATACACGCTGTATCGGTGAAGCTCGTAGTGAAGACATTGCCTTATCGAAATCGATCGGTTGCGAAACCAGCTCGCTTACCTGCTTAAGCTCCTGCGCACTATGGCGCATTTGCTCAACGCTACTGCAATTTCTGATAAGTTCATGGTTTAAACTTAATGACTTAAACGCACTACCACATTCGCTAAACAAAAACGCCGGGTTTTGTTTGTAATCCGCATTACTCGATAATACAAACGAGCAAAATGGGTACTGTCTTCCACTTTTATCTTCACTCGGCTGCAATGTCCCTAATAAACAGTTTTCGTCCTGACCTGAAGCAATAAAAAATAGCGTTGATTGCTCTTTTTGAGCTGCGCCATCGCTTACCAAAGCTTGGCGACTCATGTCTGCAAACCCTTCTTGAAGCCAGCGTTCAAGTGTAATTGCTTCTCTTGAGTCAACGTTAAACTTAATAAAGTCCGCTTGAATTGGGTTTTTACCCATAAATCCAAATGGCTGAGTCGTTGGTACTTTGGCGACTTTCTTATTATTAAAAAAACCGAACATGCCCGTATTACCTCAACACCAAGTTTTCATTAGAAGCCACGCTCACTTTGGTATCAAATAAAGATTCTGGCAGTGCAAACGACGTCATAAAATATTTACTGAATATGCCACTGTTTCTGCTCGACTTAAGTGCGACTTGAACTTGAATTGGCTCAGCAGTGTCTTCAGCTTCCCTTTGCAGTTGCCACGTTGCCATAAATTCGGTGCCACGAACCCACTGCACATTTGCTTCATTCAAGACTTTAAGGAACGCCCAAGGGCCTGATTTCTCGATTTCGATTCTGCGACCTTCACTGTCTAAACCATATACCACCGCTTTTTCTGTTCCAGATCTTGCAGGCCAATTAAAACGACGCCACTCTTCAGGCTCGTTTCTATAACGGTAATTTTGGTCACTAAAGCCAATATACGTTTCTTTTAATCCCTTTTGCGCCACAGGCATCATTTGGAAGCTAATACCCACCTCAGAACCGTCTCGAGGAAATAGCGAACGCGTTACCTTTCTCGCTTTAGTTAGCTTGTCTAGTACACCGGGCTTGAAGCCAATGCCAATGCCATTCCACGTTTTCTCTACCCACTCACCACGCTTTAAACGCAGGTAAGGAGAAAGGTTTTCAGCCATAAACTGCCAAAACACACCCGACTCTTGGTTCAGCAGCTCACTAATATCTTCAACCGCAGCATCTGGACCACTGGTATTGAACGGGTATTTTCCACGGATATTTTCTTTGTATGTTAAAAATACTTGATTAGACCAACGCTCATTGAGTTGTACTTTTGCTTCATTCATTACCGTCTGCACACTCGCCAAAAGTGGTGCTTTTAGCAGTTTTTCAAGTGCTTGCTTGGTATCAGGGTCAAGTGCTCTTACTTGACTTTCCACTACCACCCAAGCACTTTGAAGTGCATGGTTTTTGCTGTCACCGTTCAACAGTGTTTGAGTAAAAGACATGGCCATATAGTCATCATTGTTACTCGCTGCAATTGTTTTGATATCCGAATGAAAAGCACTCAAAGCACCCAGATATTGCTCAAGATAATCGGAGCGTGCGTTGTCTTCTCCTTTTGCGGTGTAGCGACGCAGATCTGCAAAGCGGCTCGACAGTTCAGGCACACGCTTTCTCGCAGCGGTTTCTATTTTCGCATCTTTAACCTTGTTATTTTTGGACTTTGCAAGTAGTGCATTAGCTTGATCAGCTAGCTTTTCCGTTTCTATCACTTTGCTTGGCGAATCAATTAGATTTACGTTGTCGTCAATTGAGGCCATTAAATCAACTAATGGACCTTCTGGTGATGACAGCTGAGCCAGGGTTAAACTCGCCGCGTTACTAGTATTGAATGGACTTATTTCTACTGAATTTAAAAATTCAAACCATACATTGGCATAGTCTCTGAAATACAGCGCACGAATAGATTTAACCAAAGCGCTTGCTTTTGCTTCATCAACAGAGCCTTGGCTTTCTGAGTTCTCGGTTCCCATAACCCAGTCGCCAGAAAATGCTTTACTCGCACTAACCTTAATGGCGTCATATACTTCGTTTTCCCACGCTTCTTTGGTGTAAACGTATGGAATACTGATTTTGGACTGCAAGAAGGTTTTGTTGTTTTGCTGCATCATTTGATCAAGCGTTAATGCGGCTTTTGATACTGTGACTTTTGCTTTGATCTGCTCATACAGCGCAATCGGCTCTGGCGCACTCATTAAGTCTGAACGAGCCTGGTTCACTAAGAAATCATTACTCTGCCAAATCGCTAGCTGCTGCGGTGCAGGCTCAACCGCTAATTGGGCTAAGTAAAAATCGATTAGTCCTGACAGTTGCTCTGTTAATGCTTGCGTGTCTTCGTTTAGCGTTAGCTCTAGGCGATCCGCCGTGTAGTCTAATAATTCAGACTTGGCATAGTCTTTATTTAAACGTTCAAACTCGTTACTCATCATAAGCTGCAGCTTTAGTGCCTGATAGTACTTATCACGTAGTTTTGGCTCGATACGTTTAGCAACTTGCTCTTCTGTACTTAGCAGCGCAATCCAGTTTTGGTGACTTTCAAATAGTGCTTGTTGCACAAGCTCCGAACTTGGTTCACCAATGAGCGCTTGTACACGTTGACGTAATACCTGCTCTATTGGCTTTATGGTGTTGTCAGCACTGTAAACACCAAGTAAGAAATACCAAGGCAGCTTTTTCTCATAACCGATCAGCTCTTGATAGTGTGCAAAAAGAGACAAAGTTGAGTTAAATTGCTCCGCCAGCGGCTGATTTTCTACACGTGTATTAACAACAGCAGTCGTTAATTTATCACTGGTTGTTAAAAGCTGCTGATTGTGGGTATAGGAGTTAACCAATAAGCCCGCAAGTGCAAATACCGACGTTACACACAAGCATACAGCAAAGCCTTTTAGCCATTTTTGTACGCGGCGCTTTTTACGGTTACCTCTGGTAAGGTCTTGTAATTTAAACAACACATCTTTGAATACTTGGTTGATAAAGAACGCAGAAGTTATGCTTTCTTGGCGATACTCAAACAATACTGATCTAAATGTAGACAGTTTGCTCGTTGCGCTGCGCTCAATAGGTGTACCTTCTTGCGTACCAGAGGTAAAATACACACCAGCAAACCACGGTACTTCCTGGTACGGGTTTTCTTTAAATAATGTGTCAATAAACTCTTCGACTTTAGCTGACGCTGCTTTGAACTGATTGGGAAAATCATAAATCAGTTGTTTACGTTGGGCGTTACGTTCACGCGTCATTTTAACTAGGCGTTGATCACATAAGCGCTCATACAAGCCTGTAAGATGTTTTGAAAAGTTCTCGCTTGCCACTTCACCGGTATTGGTGCCATCTTCCTCAAGTAAATACGCGCCCCAGGGTTGCTTACGCTCATCTTCACTTAATTCATTGAAGAAAGGCTCAAAGCCGCTGATCAAATCACACTTGGTAAACACCACATATACTGGAAAGATAAGTCCTAGTTGGTTGATTAACTCATCAATACGAGCGCGGATCTGTTTAACGTGGTCGCGGATCTGTTCGCTGTCAGAAGTCAAGATGTCGGCAACACTAATCGCAACCATCACGCCATTGATTGGCTGTTTAGAGCGGTATTTGCGTAATAGCTTTAAGAATGATAACCATTGATCATTATCTGACTCTTCAGTGGTATAACGACCTGCAGTATCAATTAAAACGGCTTGATCTGAAAACCACCAGTCACAATTACGCGTACCACCAAAACCTTGGATATGCAGTTGATTAGATTTTGAATAAGGGAAGTGCAGTCCAGAGTTTGCAAATAATGTGCTCTTACCTGCAGCAGACGGACCAATGATCATGTACCAAGGCAATGCATACAACGCAGCGTTGCCACGATAGCCTGCACCTAGGTGAGACGCTTTTAATGCCGACAGCGCCTCTTCCATTTTGGCTTTGATTTCTTCGACTTCGGCTTCTGTTCCCGCGTGATTGTTGGCAATTTCTTTCGCTAGCTTGTCGCCAGAACGCTTCACCCACAGCCAACGAACTAATAAAGTAAGACAAAACAAGCCAAATACAGCACCCATCACCATTAAACGATGATTTTGATCCTCAAGGCCAATAAACCGACCTGCAAACCAAATTAGCGTTAAAATTGCGAATATACCGACCCAATGAGCCGTTGCACGAGATGACAAAAATCCTAAGACTAGGTGCACTAGCCCGCTACGATTCACTCCTGACATGATGTTACCTCGCTTTCCCTGTTTTCTCTAACTGCGTTAGGACTTCAATATGCTTATCAATTTGCACCACTTGCTGGTTCGCGCGATTCTCAATAAAATACGTTGAACCAACATACATACTAGCAAGTAGGGCGAGCGTTACTGATAAAATAACCCAGTACGGGAGATTTCTTCCCACCTTGGTTACCATACTTTCTTGTGGTTTTGCATTATCAGAAAGCTGTAATTTTGCCGGCCCCGTGAGCTCTTCTAATTGTGCTCTAACGTCCAGCATCAACGCTTTGAGTTGCTCCACGCCTTTGATCTTATAGATACCCTCAAAGCCAAGTTGTAAACAAACAAAATAGACTTCTAATAAAGTGCGTTGCTGTGCCGCTGCACGGCGGATATTTTCAAGCTTTTCAAAAAAAGCTTCCCCCGCACGCATATTGCCAAACAACTCTAATTGTAAAGGTCGCGCCATCCATTCCATACTATACGGCTTCTGCGCCGTCATGATTTGCTCGTCGACCAAAGCGGTTAATGCAAATTTGGCTTCTTGCATGTCTGATGCACTGATCCGTGCGTCATAACAACTTTTTTCGTATTCATCAAAAGCATCCATGACTTTACTGCGTAGACCATCAACTCCTTGATGATCAGCCCCACCCTGGCGAATTGAGGTAAGCACCTCAAGTACCGGAGAAATGCAGGCGACTAGTTCAGATTTATTTTTCGACGCTTCCATGACCTTTACCTACTAACTATTTACTTGCCACCGAAACCACTTCAAGTTTCACGCCTTGAAGGCTAAATGGCACAAAAATTCTTAACGCTAATTCCTGTACAACTTGTTCCCAAGCAGCTCCGTGTGGTTCGACTTTAAAATATTCATAACCACCTTTAACCGATACTCTATTCGGTGGACGCTGACAGTGTGTTAACTTCACACCACCAAGCGCTGACGCAATTAAGATTTCCAATTGACTAGGCGCTGCCAGCTTAACCTGCTCTGCAAATAGCTCAATCCACTGGGTAGATTCATGTTCATAGAAAGCTGCAATATACAATTCACCGCGAGTCAAGGTCGTGCTTTCTAAGTCTTGAACTTCGAAAATAGACTGAGAGATAGCACTGAGTACTAAATCAGACGAGCGTGCTGCGCTTATCGAACCAATCAGAGTCTGAATGTGAGATTCAATCAAACCAAAGCTGCGCGTTAGGTCTTGATGGTCATAAACTGGTAGCTCGAACTTACTGGCTTCTGGCTCAAAATTGATCAGTTGACAGATCAGTTTATTTAGCGCCATAAATAAAGCATCAGGACTAATTTTGGCTGTATTACTAAGCTGCTTAATCTCAGGAAAAACAGAGCTAAACGTTTGTAATAACAAAAAGTGTTTAAGCTCTGTTGGACCAAAGTCTTCTACAATTCCCATGCTGGCACGGTTGGTAAACAATGCCGTGTACTTAGCTTCAACCATGTTGACGAGTTTATTTACGCGCTCGGCTAAATATCCAAGGGCTTTGATATTTAATAACGGTGGAATATAACTTGAGTCAATTTCAAACTGCCCATGCTCACCACGAACCACTTTGATGCAAGGGAGTTGCTCAATAAAGCTATTACTTGCACTGTACTCAACCAGCATAAGTTTGGGCTTAGCAACCATTACTTCTGCTTTTCGGTTTGGATCATGTGCATCTTGCATTTCAACAAAATCACAATCATAAGCACTGAGCTGCCCAGTTTGCGGGTAACCTTGGATATTGCTTACTGAATGATTATTCGCAAGCGCCACACTAATAATGTATTCGCTTTTGTTATCCTCGAGCTCAAACATAGGTGCTTCGTTGTCAGCAAAAATATGATGGATATGGCGACCACTTTTGAAAATTGCAGCAATACTTTGCAGTTTGACTACGCCTTTGGCCAATGCTGATTCATCAAAAACAACTCTATCCAAACCAAATGCGTTTTCTCTAAGGCTTTGCTGTACACTCGCTAGTTGAGATTGCTGATATTGATCAAATAGCTGCAAGTGCTGCTGACTGAGCATTAGCCCTTCAGCCCAAACGGGCTTATACACGTTGTTGCGCTGCATTACTTATCCTCCTCAACTTCAGGTAAGCGGAGAGAATTACTGGTAATTTCAATATCTAGAGAAGTAGATAAGGGTACTGGCCAATCATTTAAGTCATAAAATGCGCGCCAGTTTCCACCCGTTCGGTCTCTAAATAAGGCCACAAACGCAACATACTTGGCTGATTCAGCTTGTTCAAACTCGATTTTAATACGATCTGAGGGGTTTACGGTGCGCTCTTCCACCGTGACCAAAGTGTTAGCCAGAATTGATTTGTCTGATTTCCAAAGCTGCTCAAATGTCGAATTTTTAAACGCTTGAATATCAGTTAGTTGATATACCTTTAATACCACAGGTAGTGGTTCGTTAAACTGGTTTAAATTTATGTTATCAGTAGCCGTCACGTCTAACTTAACGTAAGTAGACATACAACCAGTTAAAAACAAAACCATTATAAATAAAGCATTCCTAGCCATATCCGCCTCAATTATAAGACATCCAAATTAGATTATTGGAAACAATTAATCTTTTTAATTTCCAGTACAATAGTGAAAATACATTTGATTTAACTATTTAACAAGAAATTACATAGACCAAGTATGCAGTTTGTAACTGAATACTAAGTTAACATTCGAAAATCTTCTTCAAAATTATGCAAACATATGTTTTTTAAGGGATTTTACTTTTTATAGGCATTCAGAGAGGAAGTCATAAAGCTTAATGAGTAATTCAGTTTGCATTAAGCTTTCTTACGACTTGTTGAGATAGACACTTCCCTGAAAACAAAAACCACACTAAACATCTGGACTTTTGATGTACATTCTCGAACGGCGCATACGATACACAAACGAATTTTTTAGATCAACCATAATATCAAATTAATATTATACCACTTTAAAAAACACACTTGCATTCCAGCCTAACGATGTAATAGCCTCTGTTATTATATGAATTATATTAATAACAGATAATTACACGCAAAATAACCATTTACATATGATTAACCAAAACCAGCAGACTATTGTGATGGCCTGCGAGCAAACAAAGGTTAAATATCGTGCACACAGAGATCGCAATTTACGGTATTAGCTAAACAAGCAATGTAGCAAGTTTTGAATTAACTACTTGTATTAATGGTAGTTTTATTGAATATAGCACTTTAGCATCAAAGTCAGATCTTCCTGACGAACTTTTGGCTGGGAATGATGTAACTTTTGAAACAATCTGTTCAGGTCAACAGAGTACTTTTTTCACGGCCGAACGCTTTGACATTTGTAACGGACGACTTTGGAGAATACCTATGCTTGTCAATTAACTTTAAAGCCAAGGGTCGAACGACTAAAACAAACAGAAAAATGCCAGTTTTTTGTAAAAATCAATGTACAATCTTTGATCAACTCAATTTTATTAAAAGTGGGCTATTCATAAGACCGAATAAAATTGCAAGTCACTAAAGATCTGGCCACACTACAGCAGACAGACAAGCGCTAGAAAAAAGCGACACTTTTTCACCCGACTCTTAGCAAAATAAGGGTTAATTTATTGGCTTAAATGCCATGATTTTATTGAGTCGTTATGATTGCAAGGAGTAATTGAGTTGCCGAACACTTTATGAAACTCTTCTTTAAAGCGACAGAAAATGAACAAAGCAAGTTTACTTATCTATGAATAAGGAAATACCTGATCACCACGGAACAGCATTTTATCGTTTTTTGGTTTCTTTGATCAGTTTTATCGTTGCTGTATTGATTAGCAGACAGAGACATAAGCTAGTTCAACTATGGGTAAAAGTCGTTGTGTTACTAACATCGGTGCTTTCATTTTTATCTTTATGTTTATACTTTCAGGCCTATTTTACACTAAGGTTATCATGGGTAATGCTGCGAGTCAGTCGATCATATTTATACTGGTGGGTTTTGGGGTCCCCAAATTTTTAGTGCATACTAAAGCCATCAGTAAAACCAGGCCAACATTTACCGCCAAAATAACAAGGAGTTAGAATGCGAGAAGAAAACCGACGAGTCCCTCAACAATTGGGCCAGTATCTATATCAACAAATTAAAGAGCCATGGAGTGAAGCGCGGCTCGTACTGGACTACCATGACGATAATATGCCTAGGTGTTCCGCTTTTTACTATGACACCAGCACACCAAAACAAGCACACGTTATACCAGTAAGTGATGAAATCTCTGTTCTTTTTCTAAGCTTGTTCGAAAATGCAACATCAAATCAAGAAGAAAATTGGCAAAAGGCTATTTTCTCAGTACAGCGCAGTGGCCAATTTAGTTTGAACTTTGAAACTGCTGATAACGAAGAGTAAAAGACAAATATATTGTCCCCGATTGGCCATGCTAAAAGTATGGCTGATCAAACCAATGCCAACTATTGCTTAATACCCAGCTAACGTATCACTAAATAATGAGTAAACTACAAGGTTATCTGCTACTTCTAGAATAGATTACAATCCTTCATCTATGGCTGCTCTTCGCTTGGTAACGTCTCTATTTAATTGAAGGATAATTTTCAGGTTTGATGCTAAAATAGGTACTCAATTCTAATACTTATCGAGTAATTAGATATCAAGGACTAGAATAATATATGAAAGCAAGTTTTCAAATTTCGCAGAACAAATCTCACTTCCCACAGATTCAAGATAAATTACATGCTAAGTCTATAGAGTTAGAATTTTATGGCATTGACCCTAAAGTTCAATGCATTGAGCAAGTGGAACTTTTTTTTAATAGACCAACTCATCTTTCTCTAAATTTATCTATCGCTGAAACACAATACTACCATCAACAATTTATCAATAAATCACATGACATTGCGTCAGCATTAGGGTTTAAACCAAACTCGAAACCTACATCCAGTACACTGGTCGTTCTGGGCTTAGGTGCTGGTTATCATGTTCCCGCATTACTTAACAAGCTAAATTATATAGATGTGATAATTATTGAGCAGGATCAAAAACTTGAAGCCTTAGGCCGGTTTAACATCGATCTTGAAACGATAAAAAATGAGTGTAAAGCACGCGGCGGTAATCTAAAGCTCTTTAAATGTAAGAGCTATAGTGACTTTTTAGATAGTTTAGCATCCTACTCATCTGAGCGAAGTTGTGGAATATTTAGTGATATCAGTTTATTTAGACATTATAACTGTCAGTTATTTGAAAAAATATATGACTCATTTAAGGAATGGAGAAACTCCTTCGTAAGTCTATGGGGCTTTATGGAAGATGAGATGATAAGTTTAAAACATTCCTATCAAAACATAAAAAGTCTAAAAAATTTTAAAAAATCAGATTTTTCTTTTCTAGAAAGTCATAAAGCTTTGATTGTAGGAAATGGCCCATCGCTAGATCTTATAATTGATGATATAAATAAATTTAATGGGATTATTGTATCATGTGGAACATCATTATCGAGCCTACTTAAAAAAGACATTGTTCCACATATACATGTAGAAATGGAGAGAAGTAAAGATGGTTATTATATTAAAGAGAATTACCTAAACAGTCCCCTATTGAAAAACACGCTATTGATAACTTTAAACACCGTCTATCATAAAACTCTACGCGCATTCAAGAATAGGTTAGTTTTTTTTAAAGCAAATGACATTACAACAGAGATTATTACAAAAGAGCATGCTATAACTCCGCTTTACTATAGCAATCCAACCGTTACAAATACCGCTATGTCTGCACTCGTAAGTCTGGGTGTTAAAAAGTTTGTATTATCTGGGTGTGATTATGGCTTTGTTGATGAGAAACTGCATCATTGTAAGCACTCTCAATACTATAACGAAAGAGATGATCTTAGCCGATGTCGCTTCACTGGACAACATTATGTGCAAGGTAACCAAACAGAAAGAGTGTTAACAACTCGAATATTCAATGAATCAAGAAAAGCAGTTGAGTCGCTAATTCATGTTAATCCTGAGCTGAGTGTTGAGAATATAAGTAATGGCGCATTGATAAATGGTGCAATACCAACAAAGGAATTGAAACAAAACTCAATTCCTTTTTCCTTTTCACTATTTGAAAACAGCTTGAAAGCAGTAAACAATCTTAATCATATAAGCTTTACCTTTAAAAAAAATTTAGATAGATGCCGTGAAATATTAAACTTTCTTATCAAGGATTTAAAAAAGACTCGCACATTAAATGAATTAAAATCAGTACTTTCTAATTTCATCAGTGATTTAGAGTCAAATTCAAATGAAAGAGAGGTTATGCTCGTCTTATCTGGCAGCTTTAAGTACATCATTTTTGGAGTATTCAACCATACAAATCATATACCTGAGGATAAAAAGGAGGATTATTTCTTAAATATAAAACCTATACTATGTGAAATAGTAACAAAGATAAAAACAGAAATTTTAAGTATTGTAAGGACAGATCGTGAAATTTAATTTATTTGCTGTTTTACCTACTACAGTGGTTTTAGCAAGCACTGTACAATCAATTGCATCTGCTGCTGAAACAATTAGTGATGGAATTAGTCAAGAGTTACACGGAAGTGTAACCCAAACCAATAATACCATGATTGATTCGCTTGGAACTAGCGACTCTTTTGGAACTAGTGACTCTTTTGGTACTAGTGATTCTTTTGGTACTAGTGATTCTTTTGGTACTAGTGATTCTTTTGGTACTAGTGATTCTTTTGGTACTAGTGACTCATCTAGTACCGCATTTCCGTATTCTACGAATGAGTTAACAAAAGGTATTTTATCAATTGTATATGAACAATATGGTTATAAATCCCTTCTTTATGAAATTTGTATACGGACAAACAAGAATGTAGTGATAGCGAGAGCAACTGAGCAAACTGAGAGTAATATAGGATATGACTTTCTGGCAAGAGGAAACTACAAACTTAACGACAACTCCCTGACGCTAAAAGTTGGAGCGACTAATAAAACAAAGCTAGAGAAGTTTAATTTCATAACTAGCGATGACCCAAATTACACGTTCATGGGTGAGTGGTATATCAATAAGCACAACAGGACGAAGGTCTATGCTCAATATCTTCCGGAGGAGTTTTACTTCGCTTATAGTTGCGATACACGACTTGGACAATAAATTAAAGCCAACGTGAATATAACGTTGGCTTTGCAACTTAAATCTCGGCTATGCTACTGTTAATCGCCTTTAGCATAGCAGTAGGATCTTCAGCTTTAGTGATCGGGCGTCCTATCACGAGGTAATCACTCCCCGCTTTAACTGCTTTTTCAGGTGTCATAATGCGTTTTTGATCGCCAGCATCAGAGCCTGCAGGTCGGATCCCAGGTGTTACAAGTTTAAATTCTTCACCGAGTTGAGCTTTTAACAGCTCGGCTTCTTGCGCAGAACAAACTACGCCGTCTAGGCCTGATTCTTTCGCTAATTTTGCTAGATATAGCACTTGCTCTTGGGGCGTTTTTTCAATTCCAAGCTTTAATAATTGTCCTTGATCCATACTAGTTAGTACGGTCACAGCAATAAGTAGTGGCGCTTTATCACCGTAAGCTACCAACGCTTCTTTTGCTTTTGACATCATTTCATGACCACCACTGGCGTGAACGTTTACCATCCACACCCCTAGCTCAGCCGCAGCAGTTACTGCTTTTGCAACCGTGTTTGGAATATCATGAAATTTTAGATCTAAGAATACATCAAAATTCATATCTACCAGTTTTTTTACAAACTGAGGGCCAAAATAGGTAAACATCTCTTTACCTACTTTCAATCGGCATTCGTCAGGTGAGAGCTGAGAAACAAATGATAATGCAGCTTCTTCATTATCATAATCAAGCGCAATCAAAACCTTTTTTAAATCTTGTGTCGACATAGTTACCCTATTTGGCCAAATTATAAACTTAAAAACCGTCTAACCCACGGCTTGGAGCAAGTGACTCCCAATGTTTGCAGGAGGGACATAACCAATACATAGTATGACTTGTAAACCCGCAATGACCACATTGATAGTTTGGCTTAGTTGCAATATAAGACTTCACCAATTTATCTATTTCTTGTAGTACGTGGTCTATTTTAGCATCTTTGCCGCTAATGAGTTGCAGCAAATAACTAAAGCCCCTAATTGATGGTTCACGCTTTAAACTATCAGTTAGAAACTCTATTGCCTCAGAAATATGACCTTTTTGGACTAATCCTTGGCAAAACTTAATTCTGATCAGCACACCTCCTTTTTCTAATAACTCTGAGACTAACTCAAAGAATTGATCATGAATATTTAATTTAACATAACAGGATTCAAGGTCTTCTATTACAAGTGGCGCCATAAATACAAATTGGCTCACGAGCTTTCGCCAATAATATATGCACTTCACGTAATCATCATGTTTATATGCATCTTTACCCATTTCATACAAGGGTCTTACTGTTTCATGCGCAAGTAACGTTGCTTTTTCGAATAGACTCGGATTCTTTTCTTGATTTGCGGCTTCACAGTAAAAGTTTGCAATCGTGGCGCAATGAGAAGACTTTTTAAAAAGCTCAGGATGCGCTTCATACATATGAACGCCCTTTCGCCAATCTCTAGTTTGAGAGTATAGGTTTAAAATAGGATCGAGAGCATCATTAAACCCTAGCTTTACAAGGATGACTAAGTGTTCCTCTGCACTATCCAACAGACCTGCTAAGATGTAGTCTTGAGCAAGCTCTAAGCGGCAGGATTTAACCACTTCTTCATCTAGATTAGGTTGTTTAAGTAGTAACTCATGAATTTTTATCGCTCTATCTAACTCTCCCCGCTTTCTAAAAAGCGATGCAAGTGTTAAATAATGATCGACGGAGTCTGCCGAGACTTCTAGTAATTTAGTGAGATGTTCAAGGCCCTGGTCTTCTTCCCTATCCAACAGGAATTTCAGGCCTTTACTATATTCTGAGGTAATTTGTCGACTTTGCTCTAAGGCTTGATTCTTAGCACTATTTTTACCCATAACATAACCGTAAGCGGCGGCTACAGGTAATAATAAAAACAGCAGTTCGATCATAACTAGCGTTCGGCTGTTTGGCTAAGCTTACTATTACTTTTTTTTAGGCGATGATTTTGCCATTTAAGCTTAGATAAAACCGACGCTGTTACAAGTAAACCAATAATTATCCCAAGAGCTAAGCAAATACTCATTAAGGTTGCCAGTGGTAACTCTGCACTTGCAATTACAAAATTGACATTAACAACTTGTGGATTTTGTGTCCCAACTAAAAATGCAATCAGTATGGCAACAACAGCTAATCCTTTTTTCAATACTGCAACCAAGTTTAGCTCCGTTAGACTTAATTATTTAAGCTTTCGTTTACTCTATCGCGCAGCTCTTTGCCAGGCTTAAAGTGTGGTACATATTTACCATCCAGCTCTACTGTCTCACCCGTTTTAGGATTACGGCCAGTGCGAGGAGAACGGAAGTGAAGCGAGAAACTACCAAAGCCACGGATTTCGATACGCTCCGAGTCTGATAATGAGCCAGCCATTTGTTCAAGGATTTCTTTTACCGCATTCTCTACATCTTTAACAGGAACGTGAGCGTGCTGCAGTGCAAGTTGTTCTATCAATTCAGACTTTGTCATAATGTTTCCTTTAGTGTAAAAGGAAGGGCTAAACGCCCCTCCTAGTTTAAAGACCGATTAATTAGTCTTTTTGAGCATTTTTGAAAGCTGCAGCCATTGCGTTTTCGAACGCTGGCTCATCTTTCTTAAGCTTCTCTAGTGCTTCTTTTTCTTCAGCTTCGTAGATAGCTTTAACTGATAGGCTGATAGTACGGTTCTTACGATCAACACCTACAAATTTAGCTTCGATTTCGTCGCCTGCAGAAACAGCAGCTGTCGCGTCTTCAACACGCTCTTGTGCGATATCAGCTACACGGATGTAACCTTCAACGCCTTCGATCAGCTCAACAGTTGCGCCTTTAGCATCAACTTCAGTCACTTTACCTTTAACAATAGCACCTTTTTTGTTGGCGTCTAGGTAGTTAGTGAATGGATCAGCGTCAATTTGCTTAACGCCTAGAGAGATACGCTCACGCTCTGGGTCAACTTGTAGAACGATAGCTGTGATTTCGTCACCTTTCTTGTACTCACGTACAGCTTCTTCGCCTGGAGTGTTCCAAGAGATGTCAGATAGGTGTACAAGACCGTCGATACCGCCGTCAAGACCGATGAAGATACCGAAGTCAGTGATAGACTTGATCTTACCAGAAACTTGGTCGCCTTTGTTGTTAAGACGAGCAAACTCTTGCCAAGGATTAGCTTTACACTGCTTAAGACCTAGAGAAATACGACGACGCTCTTCGTCGATTTCAAGAACCATAACTTCAACAGTATCACCTAGTGAAACTACTTTTGAAGGGTGGATGTTCTTGTTAGTCCAATCCATTTCTGAAACGTGTACTAGACCTTCAACGCCTTCTTCGATTTCAACGAAACAGCCGTAGTCAGTTAGGTTAGTTACACGACCAGTAAGCTTAGCACCTTCTGGGTAACGACCAGCGATAGCAGCCCATGGATCTTCGCCAAGTTGCTTAAGACCTAGAGAAACACGAGTCTTCTCTTTGTCGAACTTAAGTACTTTAACGTTGATTTCGTCACCTACGTTCACGATCTCTGAAGGGTGCTTAACACGCTTCCAAGCCATGTCAGTGATGTGTAGAAGACCGTCAACACCACCTAAGTCTACGAATGCACCGTAGTCTGTAAGGTTCTTAACGATACCTTTAACTTCTTGACCTTCAACAAGGTTTTGAAGAAGCTCTTCACGCTCTTGTGAGTTCTCAGATTCAATAACAGCACGACGTGAAACAACAACGTTGTTGCGCTTCTGGTCTAGCTTGATAACTTTGAACTCTAGCTCTTTACCTTCAAGGTGAGCTGTGTCGCGAACTGGACGTACATCAACAAGTGAACCAGGTAGGAATGCACGGATTGAATCAACTTCAACTGTGAAACCGCCTTTAACTTTACCGTTGATCATACCAACAACAGTTTCGTGCTCTTCACATGCTTTCTCTAGACGGATCCATGCTTCGTGACGCTTCGCTTTCTCACGAGAAAGGATAGTTTCACCGAAACCGTCTTCAATAGCGTCAAGTGCTACATCTACTTCGTCGCCAACTGCAACTTCTAGTTCACCAGCAGCATTTTTGAATTGCTCTGCAGGGATTGCACTTTCAGACTTAAGGCCAGCATCAACAAGAACAACATTGTTCTCGATAGCGATTACTGTACCTTTAACGATTGAGCCTTGCTCAACTTCAAAACCCTGTAGGCTTTCTTCAAATAACTGCGCAAAATTTTCTGACATACTAAATACGTCTCTATAAAGTTAAATTACCAATTAGCAACCATGCTGCATGGGGTTGTTAAATAAACACTAGCTTCCTGCCTGTGTCATTAAAAATTATTTAGGTAAACAACTTTTTGGAAGCTTACCTGCCACAATGGCGTCTTGAATAAAAGACATAACCTGTTCGAATACCTGTTCAGCATTATACTCAGTTGTATCAACAACTACCGCATCGCTGGCAGGAACTAATGGGGCAACCTTGCGATTCATATCGCGATCATCGCGAGCTTTAATGTCTTCTAACAGACCACTTAGTGTAACATCATGGCCTTTCTCATTCAACTCAACAAACCGCCTGCGAGCACGTTCTTCAGCGCTTGCAGTTAAATAAATTTTAAGCTCTGCATCAGGGAACACCACTGTTCCCATATCACGTCCATCTGCAATTAAGCCAACTTCAGTTCTAAAAGCACGTTGACGTCTTAACAATGCTTCTCTGACTCGTGGTAATGCCGCAATTTTTGACGCTGCTGCGCCGACTTCTTCATTGCGAATGGTATTAGTGACATCTTCACCTTCAAGTACAATTTTACTTTTTTTAGTTTCTTTATCGATAGAAAATTGTACATCCAAATTAGCTGCAAGTGGGACCAAGCCCTCTTCGTTATCAGTTGCTATTTGGTGGTGTAATGCAGCTAACGAAAGCACGCGATAAATCGCGCCGCTATCCAACACTTCCCAATTTAATGTTTCAGCTAACAAGCGACAAACAGTTCCTTTGCCTGAACCACTTGGGCCGTCGACGGTGATAACTGGCATAGCTGCCTGCATTTAGACCTCCTAAAAATGCTCACCTGAATTTGACGGCGCATAGTATACGTCAATTTGCTGAATATATCCTTATTTACCTGTCATTTTTTGTTATATCTCAAATTATTAGTACAGCGAAAGATGCTAAATGTCAGGTGCAGACTAGCTTTGACTGAATAAAATTCAGCCAACCAAACGCGTATTTGACTTTGTTATGATTGATTATTTTAGAGAGGGCTTTAAGGTGCTGAACATCTTCAACACCTTTGATGAGATTAATACTGGCTAATGCTTTCTAACACTGAAAAATAGGTTGGGAAAGTTTTTGCCGTACATTTAGGGTCATTAATCGTTATAGCTTGACCACCTACTGCCACCATTGAAAAACACATCGCAATGCGATGGTCATTGTATGTATCTACATCCGTAAAATTAAAATTAGCCGGTGGTGTAACTTCGATAAAGTCGTGCCCTTCTACCACTTCTGCACCTACTTTCTTTAGCTCAGTCGCCATCGCAGCTAACCTATCGGTTTCTTTTACACGCCAATTGTAGATATTACGAATTGCGGTTTTACCTTTTGCGAATAGCGCTACGGTTGCAAGCGTCATCGCCGCATCGGGGATAGCATTAGCATCGATATCCACACCATTTAACTCACCTTTTCGCACAACAATACGTTCGTCATGCCAATCAATGTTTGCTCCGACTTGTTCCATCACTTGGGCAAAGCCGATATCACCTTGCACACTTTGTTTACCCACTCCCTTGATCTCAATTTCACCGCCTGCAATTGCCGCTGCAGCAATGAAATAAGAGGCAGATGATGCATCCCCTTCGACCATAAGTGTTCCAGGAGATTGATACTGCTGCCCAGCCTTTACCACAAAACGCTGGTAATCATGGTTTTCGACATGAACCCCAAAGTGCGCCATCACGCCAATGGTAATATCAATATAAGGCTTTGAAACCAGCTCACCTTTGATCGCAATATTCGTATCGCCACTAAAAAGCGGTGCAGCCATCAATAATGCAGTCAAAAACTGGCTTGAGATGCTGCCGTCAATCTCAACTTCTCCACCAGCAAGTTGCTTACCTGCAATTTTTAACGGCGGGTAGTCTTTGTTTTTGAGATATTGAATATCTGCACCAAGCGTTTGCATGGCATCAACAAGATGGCCAATTGGGCGCTCTTCCATTCGCGGCTCACCAATCAGTTCATAATCACCGGATATAGCAGCAAGCACAGCAGTTAATGGCCGATACGCAGTACCAGCATTGCCTAAAAATAACGGCTCAACGGGGGAAATAAAGTTGCCACCATTTCCTTTGACAAGTGCCACCGTGTTGTCGTCTTCTAGCGTCACTTCAACGCCTAATTGAGACAGTGCACCTAACATATGGCGGATGTCATCGCTATCCAATAAGTTCGTCACTTTTGTCGTGCCTTCGCACAATGCCGCAAGCAACAAAATACGATTTGATAAGCTTTTAGAGCCAGGTAGCGTTACACTGCCACCGACTTTAGTAATAGGCTTGAGGGTCAACTGTTCCATCAACTGTTCTCCCGTGCGAATTTATCCATAAATGCAACTAACGCTTTTATCCCTTCAATTGGCATAGCGTTATAGATGCTTGCACGCATACCGCCGACAAAACGGTGGCCCTCAAGTGCAATTAAACCGTTTTGTTCTGCCTCTGCCAAAAATTTTGCATTTAGGCTGTCATCGTTTAACCAAAATGGTACGTTCATTAACGAGCGACAATGTTTTGCAACTTTGTTTGAATAGAAGCCAGAGCCATCGATGTAATCGTACAAAATGGCCGCTTTTTCTTGATTGTGCGCTTCCATGGCTTTAACACCACCAATGCTTTCAAGATACTTGAATACCTCAAACGCTAGATACCATGCAAATGTCGGTGGTGTGTTGTACATGCTTTGCTGATCAGCCTCAATGGCGTAATCAAGAATGGCAGGTCTTGGCAACCCTTCACGCTTCAATAACGTCTTACGCACAATAGCGATACTTAGCCCTGAAGGACCGATATTTTTTTGCGCACCAGCATAAATCAAATCAAAGTCATTGACGTTAATCTCACGAGATAAAATATTGGAAGACATATCCGCTACAATCGGTGCGCTTGAATGTTTTGGAACGTCAAATATTTCGATACCGTCGATAGTTTCGTTTGGACAATAGTGAATAAATGAAGCGTTCTCTGGTAGCTTCCACTCAGAGACAGGTAAAATATCGAATTGACCATTTTCGTCAGTACGAATATTAATTGCATGCGTTTGCGTAAACTTCCCACCTTCTTTTGTCGCGCCAGTAGACCAGATACCGTTTTCGATATATACACCTGGTACACCATCTACATGTAGATTTAGCGGTACAGCAGCAAAGTGACCACGACCACCGCCATGCATAAACAACACTTCAAATTCATCAGAGATATTCATCAAACGACGTAAGCTGGCCTCGCACTGCTTCGCCATCTCCAAATAAGGCGCTGAGCGATGGCTGACTTCCATCACCGACACGCCTAAATTTTGCCAATCTAAAAATTCTTTTTGCGCTTTCTTCATAACTTCAACAGGTAACATCGCAGGACCCGCGCAAAAATTATAAACCGTCATATTTTTCCTCATTCCTAATAAACTAGCCCATCCAAATTATAGACGAATTGTTATCATATTTTTTGAATGAACAGTGAGTTGCCCAAGCAAAAGCTGGATAGTTCGTAGCCTTAATTTATCAGGGTTCGAGCTATTGTCATAGAGGGATAGATTGAAAAAACTGACATAAAGAAAAAAAGCGACCGAAGTCGCTTTTTATATTACAGATAAGATTGTGCTATTCTTCTGTGTCTGAATCAACTGCTGGTGTCGCTTCACCCTCAGCCTCAACAATTTCACCCTCAGGCAACTCGTCCACTTCAATTTCTTCGATGCGTTGAAGACCAACTACCTTTTCTTCTTCCATTGTACGGATCAGAATAACACCTTGAGTGTTACGGCCTACCGTAGAAACTTCGTTTACACGCGTTCTAACTAGTGTACCACGGTTTGATATCAGCATGATTTCATCGTTGTCATCAACTTGAACCGCGCCGACCACAGAACCATTTCTTTCAGTTACTTTGATTGACACAACACCTTGTGTTGCACGGCTCTTCGCTGGGTACTCTTCAAGCGGCGTACGCTTACCATAACCATTTTCAGTTACGGTCAAGATTGCACCATCGCCTTGTGGTACGATTAGTGATACCACTTTCACGTCATCTGGCATCTTGATACCACGAACACCTGTTGCTGTGCGACCCATCGGACGTAACGCCAACATTTCTTCGCCAGTTTCAGGATCACGCTTCACTTCACCTGTTTCTGAATCTCGCTGCTTCTCATTAAAGCGCACAACTTTACCATGCTCAGTAAATAGCATGATGTCATTTTCACCTGTGGTAATGTTAGCACCGATCAGGCTATCGCCTTCGTTCAAGTTGATAGCAATAATACCACTTGCACGCTGACGACTGTATGCTGTCAGAGGTGTTTTCTTAACGATACCACTTGCCGTCGCCATGACGATAAACTTATCTTCTTCGTATTCACGAACTGGTAAAATTGTCGTAATACGCTCATCAGCTTCGAGTGGTAACAAGTTAACAATTGGCTTACCGCGCGCAGCACGTGATGCAAGCGGCAGCTGGTAAACTTTCAACCAATACAAACGGCCAGAAGTTGAGAAACAAAGAATTGTATCGTGAGTATTTGCAACGAGTAGACGTTCGATAAAGTCTTCATCTTTCATCTTAGTTGCAGATCGCCCTTTACCACCACGACGCTGAGCTTCGTAATCGCTTAGAGGTTGATACTTCACATAACCTTCGTGAGAAAGCGTAACGACAACGTCTTCTTCGTTGATCAAATCTTCTAAACTAATATCGTGCGCAGCAGCAGTGATCTCTGTGCGACGCTCATCACCATACGTTTCTTTGATTTCAACTAACTCATCGCGGATCACTTCCATCAAACGCTCTGGAGTAGAAAGGATGTACAGTAGCTCAGCGATTAAATCGAGCAGTTCTTTGTATTCTGCTAGAATTTTCTCGTGCTCAAGACCCGTTAATTTGTGTAGTCTTAAGTCTAGAATTGCTTGGGCTTGTTGCTCAGACAAATAGTACTGACCATCACGGATCCCTAATTCTTCCGCTAACCAGTCCGGACGCGCAACATTTTCTTCGCCAGTGCGCTCAAGCATTGATTTAACGTTACCAAGATCCCAAGCTCGTGCGGTTAGCGCTGCTTTTGCTTCTGCTGGTGTTGGTGACTTACGAATAAGCTCAATGATTGGGTCAATATTGGCTAGCGCAATTGCGAGGCCTTCAAGCGTATGCGCTCTGTCTCTCGCCTTACGCAGGTCAAATACAGTACGACGCGTTACGACTTCACGACGGTGAATAATAAACGCATCAAGCATTTCTTTCAGGTTGAAACACTTAGGCTGGTTATTATCTAGTGCAACCATATTGATGCCAAACACAGTTTGTAGTTGTGTTTGAGCGTATAGGTTGTTTAGTACAACTTCACCTACTTCACCACGCTTGATCTCAATAACGATACGCATACCGTCTTTATCCGACTCATCGCGTAGTGCACTGATCCCTTCAACCTTTTTATCTTTAACAAGCTCTGCAATCTTTTCGATTAGTCTTGCTTTGTTAACTTGGTAAGGAATTTCATGAACGATGATAGTTTCTTTGCCAGTCTTCTCATCAACTTCGATTTCAGCTTTCGCACGGATGTAGATCTTACCACGGCCTGTTTTATAGGCTTGTTCGATGCCATTCTTACCGCTAATAATGGCGGCTGTCGGGAAATCTGGACCCGGAATATAGTCGATTAACTCTTCAATAGTGATGTCTGGATTCTGGATCACAGCCAAACAGCCATTGATCACCTCGGTTAAGTTGTGAGGCGGAATATTGGTCGCCATACCAACCGCGATACCAGATGAACCATTCACCAATAAGTTAGGCACTTTAGTTGGTAACACATCTGGAATTTGCTCTGTACCATCGTAGTTTGGTACATAATCAACGGTTTCTTTTTCAAGGTCAGCAAGTAACTCGTGAGCGACTTTCGCCATACGTACTTCGGTATAACGCATCGCAGCTGCAGAGTCACCATCGACAGAACCAAAGTTACCTTGTCCATCTACGAGCATGTAGCGTAGAGAGAAAGGCTGAGCCATACGTACAATAGTATCGTAAACCGCGCTATCACCATGCGGGTGGTATTTACCGATTACGTCACCAACTACACGAGCTGACTTTTTATATGGTTTGTTCCAGTCATTTTTAAGTTCATTCATCGCGAACAATACACGACGGTGAACTGGCTTTAGGCCGTCACGTACGTCAGGTAATGCACGACCTACGATTACACTCATTGCATAATCTAGGTATGAATTTTTTAATTCATCTTCGATATTGACTGGCAGGATTTCATTGGCGAGATCAGGCATTTGACTCCACTTTCCTTCAGTGTCCACCCCTTTTGTGTCACACTACAACTTGTGTTGAGATGCTATCTGAATATCAAATTGCTTTTTCTGCTGAAGCGCCAATTAAACGCGCTTCGAAAAATAGCCGAATTGCCTCAGAGTATCAGCGGGGGCTTTGTTTATTATAAAATTCGTCAAGCATGCTAACACACTTTTTACCGTTTTACAGGTGCTATTTTTATCTAATCCCCTTTATAATGCGCTCAATTCGACGAGGAAGTTTTTTATGACCGAACATCAAAATGTAGACCCTAATGAAATCGCTAAATTTGAAGAAATAGCAGAGCGCTGGTGGGACCGAGAGGGAGAATTCAAACCATTACACGATATTAACCCATTGAGATTGGACTTTATTAACGATAAATGTGAAGGCCTATTTGCAAAAACAGTATTGGATGTCGGTTGTGGTGGTGGGATTTTAACAGAAAGCATGGCTAAGCTGGGCGCAAATGCAACCGGTATCGATATGGGACAAGAACCGCTCAATGTCGCAAAACTTCACGCGCTAGAGGTCGGCGTTAAAGTAGACTATCAAAAAGTGCCAGTAGAAGAATTCGCAGCCTTGCACCATGGCGAATTCGATGTAGTAACTTGCATGGAAATGTTAGAACACGTACCAGATCCAGAATCCATTATTCGTTCTGTCTCACAATTAGTTAAGCCCGGCGGTCATGTATTTTTTTCTACCTTAAACAAGACCACAAAAGCGTATTTACTGGCTATTGTCGCTGCTGAAAAACTGCTTAAAATGGTTCCTGAAGGCACGCATGAGCATGATAAGTTTATTCGCCCGTCTACCTTAATAGCTTGGGCTGAAAAGTACGACCTCAAAGTTAGAGCGGCAACAGGGATTAACTACAACCCTATCGGCAAAACATTTACCTTAACTAAAGACGTTTCGGTTAACTACATTCTACACTTCGAGAAGCTAGTATGATCCAAGCGGTACTATTTGATCTAGACGGCACCTTGCTGGATACCAGTGATGACTTGGGAGCTGCACTAAACCACGTTTTAACTGCTAACAAAATGCCTACTGTCGGCAAACAGGTATATAGCAGTGCGATTTCAAACGGCGTAGCAGCGATGTTGCAAGTAGGGTTTGGTGAGTCATTACAGCGCTACGATACTCAGGTATTACGTCAGGGGGTACTCGATTACTACCTTGCGAACCTGTCAGTACATTCCCAATGCTTTGCGCAGATTGGTGCGTTATTAGCGGCACTTGCAGAAAAAGAGATTCAGGTTGGGATCATGACAAACAAACCTGAGTTTTTAACACTTCCGCTACTAAAGCAGATCCCTGAACTTGCAAAGATCGAGACAGTAGTATGCGGAGATACACTGGCGGTGGCCAAGCCTCATCCAGAGCCTTTACTGTTAGTGGCATCAAAATTGGGGGTCTCACCTGAGCAGTGTATTTATGTTGGCGACGCTGAGCGAGATATTATTGCTGCGAAATCTGCAAAAATGATTAGTGCAGCAGCAATGTGGGGGTTCATTCCATCTGAAGCCGAAGCAAAGTCTTGGCATGCGGATCTCTATCTTACTAACCCATTAGACACGCTATCGCATATTTAGTGTTGATAGAAAAATAAAACACCATATATTGTGTTTTTGCTATAATAGATACGAATTTGTGTAGAAAAAAATCAGTTAGAATTTTTTTTTATTTTTGCTGAAAAGCGTCATCTTTCTGTTGATTTTTCTTTGTGAGCAGATAAGTGGATTGTCATAGGTTAGTGGATACTTACATAAGTAAATTATCCCAAACTTATCCACAATTCTGCCCGAGTTGTTCTCTTGCAAATTCACGTCAACCCCACTATCTTGTGATCCCTAGCCACTAGGGCACCATATATAGTGGTGGTTTGCTAAACAATTTTATATTCGTGCGATATCTAAAGCGCGTTCCTAAGGAATACAGGCACATAACATGAACCAACAGCTATCTGTATGCAAAAGAAACGGTCGCAAAGAACCGTTAGATCTAGATAAGATCCATCGTGTCATTACATGGGCGGCAGAAGGCCTAGATAACGTCTCAGTTTCTCAGGTTGAATTAAAGTCACACATCCAGTTTTATGACGGTATTCGTACTGGTGATATCCACGAAACGATTATTAAAGCTGCAGCCGATCTGATCTCAAAAGAGTCTCCAGATTATCAGTATCTAGCCGCTCGTTTGGCTATTTTCCACTTGCGTAAGAAAGCCTATGGCTGTTTTGAGCCGCCGCACTTACACGACCATGTGGTAAAGCTGGTTGAAGACAAGCGCTATGATCAGCATCTTCTTACCGATTACACAAAAGAAGAGTTTGATGAGCTAAACAACTACATCGATCATAGCCGAGATATGAACTTCAGCTATGCAGCTGTTAAGCAGTTGGAAGGTAAATACCTTGTACAAAACCGCGTAACAGGTGAGATCTACGAAAGTGCTCAGTTCTTATATGTTCTTGTAGCTGCTAGCCTGTTTGCAAACTACCCGAAAGAAACGCGTCTAGATTACATAAAGCGATTCTACGATGCAGTTTCAACATTCAAAATTTCATTACCTACGCCAATTATGGCGGGTGTTCGTACGCCGACACGTCAGTTTAGCTCATGTGTACTTATAGAATGTGCTGATAGCCTAGATTCAATCAACGCAACTTCTTCTGCGATTGTAAAATACGTCAGTCAGCGCGCTGGTATCGGTATTAACGCTGGTCGTATTCGTGCGCTAGGTAGCCCAATCAGAAATGGTGAAGCGTATCACACAGGATGTATTCCGTTTTATAAGCACTTCCAAACGGCTGTTAAAAGCTGTTCTCAAGGTGGTGTACGTGGTGGCGCAGCGACCCTATTCTACCCGCTTTGGCATCTTGAAGTTGAAAACCTATTAGTACTAAAAAATAACCGTGGTGTTGAAGAGAACCGTGTGCGTCATTTGGATTATGGCGTGCAGTTCAACAAAACCATGTATAGCCGCCTAATTAAAGACGACTATATCACGCTATTTAGTCCATCAGATGTGCCTGGTCTTTACGACGCATTCTTTGAAGACCAAGATAAATTCGAAGAACTGTATGTTAAGTACGAGCAAGATGAGTCTATCCGTAAGAAACGCATTAAAGCGATTGAGTTATTCTCAATGTTTGCGCAAGAACGTGCGAGCACTGGTCGTATTTATCTACAAAACGTTGATCACTGTAATACACACAGTCCGTTTGACTCTAAGGTTGCACCGATCCGCCAGTCAAACCTATGTCTTGAAATTGCACTACCGACTAAGCCTCTAAGCCACGTAAACGACCCTGAAGGTGAAATTGCACTATGTACGCTTTCCGCATTTAACTTGGGTGCCATCAAGTCTCTAGACGAGTTAGAAGAGTTAGCAGAGCTTGCGGTTCGCGCACTTGATAACTTATTAGACTATCAAGACTACCCCGTACCTGCTGCGTACAATGCAACGATGGGACGCCGTACACTAGGTATCGGTGTGATTAACTTTGCTTATTATCTTGCAAAGAATGGCGTTAAGTACTCCGACGGTAGCGCTAACGGCCTAACACATAAAACATTTGAAGCCATTCAATACTATCTGATGAAAGCTTCGAATGAATTGGCAAAAGAGCGCGGCGCTTGTCCTAAATTTAACGAAACGACGTACTCACAAGGTATTATGCCAATAGATACTTATAAGCGTGACCTTGATAAAGTATGCGAAGAGCCATTGCATCTGGATTGGGATTCACTAAGAGCAAGTATCCAAGAACACGGTATGCGCAACTCAACGTTGTCTGCCTTGATGCCATCTGAAACATCATCACAAATTTCAAACGCAACAAACGGTATCGAACCACCTCGTGGTCATATCAGTGTTAAAGCGAGTAAAGATGGTATCTTGAAGCAAGTAGTACCAGAGTACGACCGCCTCAAAGATAACTATGAGCTACTTTGGGATATTCCATCTAACGATGGTTACCTTGCATTAGTTGGTATTATGCAAAAGTTCATCGATCAAACTATCTCTGCAAATACCAATTATGATCCAAGTAAGTTTGAAGCGGGTAAAGTTCCTATGAAGCTATTGCTAAAAGACTTACTCACCGCATACAAACTTGGTGTTAAAACGCTTTACTACCATAACACCCGTGACGGTGCTTCAGATGCTCAAGATGAGTTAAAACCAGAAGCAGAAGACGATGGTTGTGAAGGCGGCGCTTGTAAGATATAACTTTTATGCGGGTGGTCTTCACCCGCTTTTTTAGGTATTGAGTAACACATTTATGGCATATTCTACGTTTAGCAGAAATCATAACGACCAATTAAAAGAACCGATGTTTTTTGGACAGACTGTTAATGTATCTCGCTACGACCAACAGAAGTTTCCTATTTTCGAAAAGCTAATTGAAAAGCAACTATCGTTTTTCTGGCGTCCAGAAGAAGTAGACGTAAGTAAAGATAGGTTGGACTTTCAGGCACTTCCTGAGCACGAAAGACATATCTTTTTGAGCAACCTAAAATATCAAACATTGCTAGACAGTGTTCAAGGCCGCTCTCCAAACGTTGCGCTTTTACCGATTGTCTCCATTCCTGAGCTTGAAACCTGGATCGAAACTTGGGCATTTAGTGAAACTATTCACAGTCGCTCTTACACTCACATTATTCGTAATGTAACGCAAAATCCAGAATTGATCTTTGATGACATCGTGGGCAATGACAAAATTGTTGAACGTGCGGATGCAGTTACCAAGTACTACGACGAACTGATTGAAAAAGTAAGCCTTTACAATCAGTACGGCGAAGGCAAACATGAAATTAACGGCACAACGGTCGTCATTAACTTGTTTGAACTTAAAAAGCTCCTATATCTTTGCATCATGTCTGTAAACATCTTAGAAGCAATCCGTTTCTACGTAAGTTTTGCCTGTTCGTTTGCTTTTGCTGAGCGCGAGCTTATGGAAGGTAATGCGAAAATCATCAAGCTAATCGCACGTGATGAAGCGCTACATCTGTCTGGTACACAGCACATGCTGAATATCATGCAAGAAGGTAAAGATGATCCTGAAATGTCTATCGTGGCAGCGCAATGTCGTGAAGAAGCAATTAAGATGTTTATTGAGGCCGCTGAGCAGGAAAAAGAATGGGCTGAGTATCTATTTAAAGACGGTTCGATGATCGGTCTGAACAAAGATATCTTGTGTCAATACGTCGAGTACATCACAAATATTCGTATGTCAGCAGTTGGTTTACCAACGCAATTCGAAACTAAATCAAACCCTATTCCGTGGATCAATGCTTGGCTTGTGTCTGACAATGTTCAGGTTGCACCACAGGAAGCAGAGATCAGCTCATACCTTGTTGGACAAATCGACTCTGAAGTCGATGCCTCTGACTTTGGCGACTTCGACCTGTAATGGTTGAAAAGCCACCCTTCCTAATTCAGGTTGAGAATATTGAGGAGCCACTGGAATATGTGGCTTCTTCGTCTTCGATACTCGAAACCCTTGAAGCCGCAAATATTGAAGTCCCCTATCAATGCCGCGAGGGTTTTTGCGGCGCCTGCCGCGCCAAGCTCATCGAAGGGCAAACACAATACGCGAACGAGCCACTTGCTTTTGTGAGAGATGGAGAAATTTTATTGTGCTGTAGCAGACCCACAAGCCATATTAAAATAGAGTTGCCCTAGATAGCATGAATTCAAAAGAATACTTTGTTCTCTAGCCGTAGCCGTTGTCCCTTATCACTGCGTTAAATCAGCTTGGTAATTTGAGCACGAATATAGTGCTCGTTATCAGTAATACTCAGCGCCCCATTTTCAAGAATCACATCCCAATGCAAACTTCGTGTCAGCATTTCACACAAATCAGCCACAAAAACAGCGGGAATACTAAACACAGATAGCGAACCAATAAACTGTAACTGCACTCGACGCTCTTCAAACCATTGCTCACCGTCGGCACACAACACCACGACCTTAGTATAAAGCTTTTCATACTTAAGTATCTCTTCAACCTCGTAAGTGCCAATAAACAAAGCGACTTCAATTTGTTCGTTTTCATCTTCGAGCCATACATCGGGCCAATACTTTTTCTCCGTCTTACTCCACTTTGCAGGCTTATCAAAAGACAGCGCACAGATCCCGAGCAATTTCATCGCAAAGTGTTCGCTACTTTCTTTTGACAACATAGCTGTAGTAAAAACTTCTTCATGATGGCTATGATGAAATAAGTCAGCAACCTTAATCCTTGCCTTGAAAACAAATGGCTTGTTCATAATGTTGTGCCCATTTTGACTTATTCCTTAACTATAGCTGCAATTCCAATTTCAACAACACCCAAGTTATAGTATAACGTTATTGATCCACTATATTTGTAGTGTTATATTATCACCCTAGTTGCCAAATAGGCTCACTCGTTCAATACATAATCTAACTCGTGGTAATAAAATATGTTTAAGCAGTCTCTTATCGCCAGCGCATTAATTTCAATTATCGGTGCAGCGCCAGCTTATGCTGCACAACTAACAGGTAAAGTTGTTGACGCAAACAACCAACCACTTAGTAATGTAACCATCCACCTACATGGCAAAAGCAAGTCAGTTAAATCAGATAAGAATGGCCAATTTACCATTGAAATAGATGCTGATTCTCAATTACACGTTACTAAGCCTAATTATCTTGATAAGCGTGTAGATGTAGATGAAGCCCAAGGATTTGTTCGAGTCGAATTAAAACCAACATCTGTCGAAAGCATTGTTGTTTACTCTTCTGCTCTACACAAAAATAACATGGAAATGACTTCTCCTGTCAGTGTGTTAAGTGGTGATGAGTTAAAAAATCATGCAAAACCAACGCTAGGTGAAACACTAAAAGGCCAACCTGGGATCAATGCCAGCTATTTTGGTCCGGTTAGTTCAAGTCCTATTATCCGTGGTTTAGATGGTCCTCGCGTAAAAATTACGCAAAATGGTTTAGACAGTAGCGACGCCTCGCGCGTTGGTCCGGATCACGCAAACACTAATGATTCGCTAGCCGCGCAGCAAATTGAAGTGCTAAGGGGCCCTGCAACCCTACTCTACGGCTCAGGTGCAATCGGTGGGGTGGTTAATGTCGTTGATAATCGTATTCCTACTGACGTAATCGATAGCCTCCAGGGCGCTGCCGACTACAGCCATGATACCAACTCAAATACCAATACCTTTGCGATGTTATTAGAATCCGGCTTTGACGGCTTTAACTTCCATTTCGATGGCGTTAAGCGTAAAGGTGGTGATTATGAAACCCCAAATTTTGCACTGCCGCACGACGAACATGAAGAACACGAGCATGAACATGAAGGCGAAGATCATGCCCACGAAGCAGAAGAACATGAAACAGAGTACGCCAATCGCGTCGACAATACCTTTATCGACTCCGAGCAATTTAATTTAGGTACAAGTTATGTTGGCGATCATCTGACTGTTGGTTTCTCTTATGGCCGTGTTGATACGGACTATGGCATACCCGCTCACTCTCATATTGGTCATGACCATGATCACGAACATGAAGACGAAGGACATGACCACGAAGAAGAATCCGTATTTGCTCGAGTAAAGCAAGATCGTTGGCAAGGGCTTGTAAATTATGCAGTACATAGTGATTGGCTTGAATCTATTGGTCTACGCGTGGGTTACACAGATTATGAACACGCTGAAATTGAAGATGGAAACATTGGCACTGTATTTGAAAATGATACAACTGAGTTACGCTTAACGGCGGAACACCGCTTAGGAGAGTGGCACGGCACTGTTGGTTATCATTTCTCCGACAGCGATTACGCCGCAAACGGTGCAGAAGCTTTCACGCCATCGACCAATACCAAAACGCACGCACTTTATATCCTTGAAGAACGTCGTTTTGGAGACTTCACACTTGAGTTAGGTGCTCGTATTGAAGACTACCAGTTATCAAGCAAAGGTAATCAACTGAAAGCGTACGAAGAAGATCATGACCACGAAGGTGAACACGACCATGATCACGACCACGACCATGGTGGAAACTTAGATAATGGGTTTATTTCTTATGACCTGGAAATGACTAATCTAAGCTTATCCATTGGCGGTGTATACGACTTTGTTGAAGGTCAAAACGTTGCCGTTTCACTATCTCGCTCAGAGCGCGCACCATTAACCGCCGAGTTGCTTTCAAATGGCATTCATATCGCAACAAGCACCTATGAACTAGGACTTGGTTATAAGCTAGAAGGCGATCATTTACACTTTGAGCCACAAGATATTGAACAAGAAACATCAAACAACTTAGACATCAGCTTTAGAAAGTTCTCAGGTGACTTTGGTTATACCGTTAACTTCTTCTACAACGACATCGAAAACTTCTACTATCAGGCATTAACAGACTATATCTATAGTCCAGAGCACGGTTTAGAAGTGGCAGATCATGAACATGAAGGCGCTGTTCCAGTGTTTAAGTTTGAAAGCAGTGACGCCAAACTATATGGTCTTGAGTTTGATGCCCATTACAAATTAAGCAACTTTGCACGCGTTAAAGTGTTTGGTGACTCACTAACAGCGAAGTTAGATAACGACGAATATTTACCACGTATCCCAAGCAACAAGCTAGGTCTTGATTACAAACACAGTTACGAGAACTTAACAGCTAATTTCACGGTGACGCATTACTTCAAGCAAGACAACATCGCAAGCTATGAAAGTGAAACTAAAGGCTACACGTTAGTGGATATGTCGTTTAACTATGACTTTGAGTTTATGGGCAGTGACATAGTTGGTTATGTTAACCTTGATAACCTAACAGATGAGCTAGGCTTTGTGCATAGCTCGTTTATTAAAGAGCAAGCTCCACTTCCAGGTCGTAATATCAAGCTTGGTATCAGAGGCTACTTTTAATACCGATTCCTTTCTTTTATAGAAGCCAAAAAGCTGCCTCTTGTGGGTAGCTTTTTTATTTGGATTATTTATATTTTACTACTTCTTATACTCAACGTGATGAAGTTCTCAAAGTTGGTAGCGTCTAAAATATCAAGCGTGAACCTATGGCTATTCACCCAACGAGATAATATCCAATCAATGTTAGGATCTTTCAAATCACGCAGTGCAAGAATAAAGTCGCCTGTTGATGCTCCGCTTTTAACATGTGCTGCATAAAAAGTACGTAGTAAATGAGTAAACCTTTCCTCTCCTAGCTCATGATGCAAAAGCGCAAAAAATAGCGCCCCTACCGAATAGGCATTAAGCCCTGCTTTTCCATACTCTTCAAACGCAGTCGTTAAATATTTAGGCTGTTTAACGAACTGATTTTTTGCTCGTTTTAGTACGTTTGTCATATGCGAGCTTAAAGACACCCTTTTATTCAGCCGTGAATCCGTTAAATACTCTAAAAAGGTAGCCTTACCTTCATTCCAGCGTGGTGAGTAGCTTTCATTCGAACGTGGGTCCCATAGATGACTCAGTTCGTGATACAAACGAGTTACCTCCACAAACCCCTCGCTGTCTTGAATAATTGCGGTAACATCAGCTTGAGCACCAAACCCCTTTGGGATCTCTATAAAGCTAAACTCACCAGTGCTTTGACGTTGACCAAACCAGCTTTCATACAACGTTATGGTTTGTTTTGCCTTTTCCATATAGTCAGTTGCATATTTATTTCCCGGTAACGTAAATAGCTTAAAGCCATCTCCTTTTGTCACGGTATATGGTGCGACCATGAAGTCCATTCTCCATGAGGGTTTCTGGTTTTTGTACGAATAAACCTTTCTTCCTTGATCGGTCTCTGTTACGCCTAGTAAAATTCCACCATTTGCTACCACTAAGCCACTATCGACTTCGATATTAGCGGTGTAGTTATACAGCTTCTGCCAAAAGCGTGACGCGCGATTGACCCTATCATCAGGCACTGTGATGAGCGGATAAGCATATGCGTCCATACGAATAATAGAAAACAAAGGGGTGATGTCATCTTTAATATAAGCCATCCCAGTTTCTACATACCCCTTTATATGGCCAGAATAATTAACAGTAAAAGTTGTTTGTTGATCGGGTTGGAGCGCCTCAGATAACGATAATTTAATATAATTAGACTGAAATAGTGAGTCATCAATATTACTTACTACTCCCTGTGTATAGTTGAGGGACTTACCCGCTTCCGAAGTGATATCGACAACACTAAGCAAGCGATAAAGTCTTAATGGAATTACGCTAGTTGGTGTTGTTCCTTGGTTTTTAACCGTTATCGTTGCGCTGCCAGATAAACGGCTTGTTTGTGTATGTATGTTGAGATCGAGATGATAGTTGGTTGCAAATATTTCTATTTTTTTAATACTGGGGAGCTCGTTTGCTGAAACAGAAATGCAGCTTAGCCACAAAAAAATACGTAGCAAATACATGGTCTATCCTTAATATTATTTTGTTGTTTTAACAAAAATAGAGCGGAAGACGTATTTTTACTACGATATTTTTTTGTATCATTGTTTTAGATCAAAAAACCAAAACCTGTTGATCACTATAACTGTTTAGGCTCTCGTACCAAATATTTTGTCACCGGCGTCGCCTAGACCTGGCACAATATATCCTTTTTCATTTAGATGACTATCCAGTGAAGCGGTATAAATTTCAACATCAGGATGTGCTTCTTCCACCAGTTTGACTCCTTCTGGCGCTGCCACAAGCACAATCGCCCTGATCTCTTTTGAACCTGCTTTTTTTAGCATGTCGATAGTAGCGATCAGTGAGCCACCAGTCGCAAGCATTGGATCAATAACCAAAGCAAGTCTGGCATCAATATTTCCCACCAATTTCTCGAAATAAGGCACAGGCTCAAGCGTTTCTTCGTTACGCTGTAAACCCACAACACTCACTTTAGCCGCTGGGATCAACTGCAATATGCCATCTAGCATTCCCAAACCAGCTCTTAAAATTGGCACCAAGGTGATCTTTTTGCCCGTCAGCCTTTTAACTGTTAACTCGTTACCGTCCCAAGCGGAGATGACCTGATCGCTCAACGTCAAATCTTTTGTTGCTTCGTAAGTGAGTAAGTTGCCAACTTCCGAGACAATTTCGCGAAAGTTTTTAGTTGATATGCACTGCTCGCGTAACAGCCCAAGTTTATGCTGAACTAACGGGTGATCAATTACATGTAATGCCATGACTACGTATCCTTATAAACTGCAAAAGAAATCTTCAGGTTTGTGCCTTGTAGGCTTAGTACACTGTACTGTAGGCGTGCCTAAATAAAGGTAACCAACGATTTCATCTTTTTCATTGAGACCAAGTTGCTTTTTCACTTCAGGGCTCTGGGCAAAGTAGCCAGTTCGCCATACACCCGACAATCCCTGTGCAAAAGCCGCTTGCTGCATAGCAAGTACACTACAGCCTGCACTTTGAATTTGCTCAATACGAGGTACTTTTGGATGTTCTTGATATGGAGATACAGCGATGATCAACATAGGGGCACGCTCTGGCAATTGTCTCGCTCTATCTATTACCCGTTGCTCTTGTTGCTCTTTTACCGCCGCTTGGTAGTAGATCTCGCCCAGTTTTTCGCGACCTTTTTCTTCTACTATAATAAATTTAAACGGTGTTAAACCACCGTGATCAGGCACTTTTAGTGCCGCTTTTTTAATGATTTCTAGCTGAGCTGGGTTGGGTCCAGGAAAAGACAGGTTGCTATCTGACTGGCGTGTTAAGAGTAATTCTATGGCGTCCATTAACTCGTCCCGTGTTGTGCCTTCAAAATGGCCGTGAATTATACTAATTTAACTTAATACTTGCCTCGAAATAGGCTATCTAATTAAGCAAATTGCCGTTACATGGTGACAGTCTACCATTTTACCTTAAATTCGACCACGCAACATCACGGTTTATGGTTGCATCCTTGCTATAACCTATTTTTTATTCGGGAACTAAATCACGTTGTTTTCTTTCGAAACGTAGTCTCAACCAATAATCGACACTGACATAACGTCCACCACCGGTAAAAAATAGCGATAGCAGTAACACAAAGTAAGTTGCTGCAAATTCAATTCCATTGTTCAAAATCACAATATTGCCTTTTTCGTATAGATAACTTGGTTTGCCATTTTCTTCGACAATCTCTTTAATTAAATCCAAACGCTGCTTTGCATCTACACTATTTTTTAAGCTTACTTTTGCTTCGTCAAAGCCAAGCCAATCTAATACTTTAGCCGCGCTAGTATCTGGATTTGTTGGTGTAACCGAAAACCAGCCATGTTCCAAATGAACCGTAGTGGCAGCAACAACCATAGTCACCATGAGCGGAATTGATACTAAGCGTGTAAGCAAGCCGAATAAAATTAACCAACCACCTAAAAACTCCGTCCATGCGGCTAGAAAGGCAAGCAAGTCAGGAAAAGGCAGACCTAAGCCCCATTCACTATTACCAAACCAAGCAACAATATTCGGATCGGCGAGGAGACTTTGCAAAAATGTCGCGTCTGGATTGGTCAAATTCAACTTATTATAACCTGCAATGATCATAACAGGCGCGAGAATAAGTCGCATAAGCAATGGTGCAAGACCAGAAAAATATTGAGATAAATGTTGTAGTTGCCGATACGGCTTTAGTAGGTTGGTAAACATATGCGGTCCATAGTTGATGTTTGAATTATCAGTATAGACCGCAGATTGGGTTGGATTATTTCGTTAGATCTTTCTTGCTACCTGAAGTGCCTCTGCAATCGCTCGCTTAGCATCAATCGCTGCAGCCAGTTTGGCCCCACCGATAACGTGCTGATTCTCAGGAAGTGCCTCTTTATCGAACAAGCTATCGTTGGAAACTTGTCCAATACAAGCAATGACCGTATCTACATCTAACAGTTGTTCTTCACCTGCCACTCTCACAGTCAAACCTTGATTATCAAAGCTTATATATTCGCATTCCGCAATTTGCTGAACATTGTGATGTTTTGCAACAGCTCTGTGGATCCAGCCGGTAGTCTTACCTAAGTCTTTACCAAAACGTCCTTCAGAGCGTTTTAACATATAAATTGGCCTTTGCTCTTGTGATGGTTGCGCTTCACATTCTATTCCCCACTGTGATTTAAAATCAGGAATAGTTTGTTCTCGCTGTTCTGTTAAAAACGCTACCATGTCAAAGCCAATACCACCTGCACCTAAAATGGCAATTTTATTGCCCAGTTCTACTTCACCTTTAATCACTTCGTCATAGGCAAACACACGTTTCCCATCTGCACACTCTATTTTCGACATACGCGGGCTTACACCCGTTGCAAATACCACATCATCAAACGCGTTTGCCATTGTTTCTTCGTATGGTGTATTTAGGCAAAGCTCAACACCTAAGCGATTTATTTCGCTGACATAGTATTTAAGCGTATGTTGGAAGTCTTCTTTACCAGGTATTCGCATCGCTAAATTAAACTGGCCACCTAATTCACTACCTTTATCAATCAACTTAACTTGGTGGCCTTTTTTGGCGAGATAGTAACTTACAGACAACCCAGCAGGTCCTGCCCCAACAACAAGTACTTGTTTTTTCCTTTGAGCGCTCTGAAGTGGATAATCCAATTCAAATCCCGCTTGTGGATTCACCAAACATGTTGCTCGTTTGCCCTTAAATACATGGTCCAAACAACCCTGATTACAGCCGATGCAAATATTGATTTGCTCCGAGCGCTGCTCTTGATATTTATTAAAGAATTCAGGATCAGCCAGTAACGGACGCGCCATAGAAATAAGGTCAGCATCTCCTTTAGCTAAAATGTCATTAGCAAGATCTGGGGTGTTAATCCTATTTACCGCGACAACAGGTATATCAACGGCTTGTTTTAATCTATGTGACGCTTCACGATAGGCACCAGGAGGCACCATCGACGCAATTGTTGGAACACGCGCTTCGTGCCAACCGATTCCGGTGTTAAGAATATCTACACCGGCTGCGACCAAAGCTTTGGCTTGCAGCACTACTTCTTCTGGTGTTGAGCCATTTGGGATTAAGTCCATGACCGACAGACGAAACACGATTATGAACTTATCGCTCACTTTTGCTCTAACCGCTTTTACAATATCTGTTGCCAATCGCATTCTGTTTTCTAAGCTACCACCATACTCATCGGTGCGTTTATTGGTATGACCCGCCATAAACTCATTGATTAAATAACCCTCTGAGCCCATGATCTCCACACCATCGTAGCCTGCTTTTTCGGCCAATTTAGCTGAGTGAGCAAAGTCTTTAATCGTGCCTTTAATAGCACTTACGCTCATTGCTTTTGGTTTATATGGATTAATCGGCGCTTTAATCGCACTTGGTGCGGTGTTGAATGGATGATAAGCGTAGCGCCCTGCATGTAGTAACTGTAGACAAATTTTGCCACCATGCTTATGTACTACATCAGTGTATGCTTTATGTTTAATTACATCGTATAACGAGTTAAAAGAAGAAGAAATTGGTGTCAACTTACCGCGCAAGTTTGGACTGTAGCCTCCGGTTACAATAAGACCTACTCCGCCTTTTGCCCGCTCCTCATAAAATGCAGCGAGTCGCTTTCGGTTATGCCACCCCTCTTCAAGCCCGGTATGCATTGATCCCATTACCAAGCGATTTCGTAAACTGGTATGTTTAAGTTGTAATTCTTGTTCTAACATTTGCCGCCCCACAAAACTGGTCTTACCTGTGAACATTAACGTTTTTTTATTATTTGGCAAGTGTTAAGAAGAAAGAAATTAACGAATTTGGCAGCATTGGCGATATTTCAATCATGAAAATACTTCGTTACGTTTTTCTATTATTCATGAAACTCGCTCTGATATATGATAAACGTATAGAGTTGTATTGAAGTTAAGCATAAGGGATCATTTTGAAATTGATAGCGAATATTTTTAAGGGCATTTGGGCCACACTGAACTTTTCCAGGCGATTGATTCTAAATCTGCTGTTTTTGTTCATTCTTATCGCCATAGTGATAAGCATTGTATCGGACGAAGATCAGGTTAAGGTCGAAAATAAAAGCGTATTACGCTTAAACCTGAACGGTATCATAGTCGAGCAATTGACTTATGTTGATCCTATTGACGCAGCAATGAGCGACGCCTTTGGCGATTCAGAAGAGCCAAGTGAAATTCTATTAGATGATATTATCGATGTTATCAATAGTGCGGCTAAAGACGACCGAATCACAGTGATGTACCTTGATTTACAACGTCTTCATAGCGCCCATCTCGACAAATTACGAGATATTAAAGACGCGCTCTCGCAGTTTAAGGCTGCAGGCAAAAAAATCTACGCTCACGGCGCTTATTACACTCAAGCTCAATATTATCTCGCCTCGATAGCCGATGAAATTTCTTTACATCCATATGGGGGAGTTAATATCACTGGGTTTGGTATGTATCCGCTGTACTTCAAAGAAGCCCTTGATAAGCTGAAAGTTACGCAACATATCTTCCGCGTTGGCACTTACAAATCAGCTGTTGAGCCTTTTATTCGCAGCGACATGTCACCAGAAGCAAAAGAATCAAACCTTGGATGGATCACCCCACTTTGGACACAATACAAAACAGAAGTCGCCGAAAACCGCGGTTTTGATACAGCTAATTTTGATGAAACCTTCGCAGCATTAACCGATAAAATGGAAGCCGCCCAAGGCGATTCAGCAAAATATGCTATCGACAACCAATGGGTCGATGCATTAACGACCAATCAGGCATTTGCACAAAAACTGATCGATGAAGTTGGTCTCGATGCAAAAGGAAAATCTTTTAAACAGGTCTCGTTCAATCAATATCTATCGACAATGCCGCCTAAAGAGTTTGCAGAAAACCCATTTACTGAAAAAGTCGCAGTGGTTGTTGCTAAAGGTCAGATCTCTGATGGCAAGCGTAAAGCGGGTGCTATCGGTGGTGATTCAACAGCTGCATTACTTAAAAAGGCTCGCCTTAACGACAAGGTAAAAGCAGTTGTATTAAGAATTGACTCTGGCGGTGGTAGCATGTTTGCTTCGGAAACCATTCGTAATGAGGTTATTGCATTAAAAGCCGCTGGAAAACCCGTGATAGCATCAATGGGTTCAGTTGCAGCTTCTGGCGGTTATTGGATTGCGGCATCAGCTAATGAAATTTGGGCTTCTCCAAGTACAATTACGGGCTCCATCGGTGTCTTTGGCATGATCATGACCTTTGAAAATGCAGCAAACTCATTAGGAATTTACTCTGATGGTGTTGCGACAACCGAATTGAAAGGTCAATCCCCATTCAGAGGAATAGACGGAGGCTATAAAAACCTTATCCAGATGGGGGTTGAAGATGCCTATGATAAGTTTATTTCCATGGTCGCGACTGAGCGAAATCTTGATAAATCAGCCGTTAATGATGTTGCGCAAGGACGTGTATGGCTAGCAACTCAGGCGCTTGATTTTGGCTTAGTTGATAAGTTAGGTAACAAGAACGATGCCATTGAAGCGGCCGCAAATCTTGCTAATTTAGAGATGTATGATGTTATCACTATTGAACAAACACTCACCGAGCAAGAAAAGCTGATGCAGCAATTATTTGGTGCATCAATGGTGCAAAGCGCCATTAGTGCCCTTGTACCTGAGCAATCGATATTCGCAAAAACTGCACTGAACGCCCTAGACAGCGTTAGTAATACAATCGAAATACAAACTCAAATGTTAGGGCAGCTTAACGATCCTAACCATGTCTATACGCTTTGCTTAGTGTGTAACGTTTCACCTGAGTGAAATCGATTAAGCACTGCAATTGTGGTGCTGTAATTGTTATACTAAGCCCAGATTTTATTCTGGGCTTTTTTATGAAAAGAAAAAAAATATATATCGCCTATACCGGTGGTACCATTGGTATGAAGCAATCCAGTCGCGGTTACGTTCCGGTTGCAGGATATCTAACAGATACGGTGAAAAATAATGCTGAGTTTACTCGCGATGAAATGCCGCTATTTGATATTCATGAATATTGCCCGTTAATTGATTCATCAGATATGTCACCGCATCACTGGCAACTTATCGCAGATGATATTCAATCAAAATATCACGACTATGATGGCTTTGTGGTGCTTCATGGCACAGATACAATGGCCTATACTGCTTCTGCGCTATCCTTCATGTTTGAGAACTTAACTAAACCTGTGATCGTAACAGGCTCTCAAATTCCTTTGTCACAGCTGCGCTCCGATGGTCAAGTGAATCTGTTAAACGCGATGTATTTGGCTGCTAACTACCCTATCGCCGAAGTGAGTTTGTTTTTCAACAATAAACTTTACCGCGGTAACAGAGCAATCAAAGCTCATGCTGATGGCTTCGATGCATTCGCTTCTCCAAACCTTTCGCCACTGGCACAAGCAGGGATCAATATTCAGCTGATCGAAGGGAAGCTAAGCCCTTACGTTGAGCAAAGCTTGCAAGTCACCAAGATCTCACCTCAACCTATCGCGGTAATGCATTTGTATCCAGGGATCTCAACTGAAATCCTTAAGAATCTAATGCGTAGCAAGATGAAAGCATTAATCTTATTGAGCTTCGGTGTTGGTAACGCACCACAAGACGAGCACTTTTTAACTGAGCTTAAAGCAATCAGCGATCGCGGAGTGGTGATTATCAACCTCACCCAATGTATTCAAGGAAAAGTGAATATGGGCGGCTACGCGACAGGAAATGCGTTATTAAACTGTGGTGTGATCAGCGGCTACGATATGACACTAGAAGCGTGCTTAACAAAGCTACACTATTTGTTTAGCCAGCAACTTGAGCTTGAAACAATCCGCCATTTGATGCAAGACAATCTACGCGGTGAGCTAACTCGATAGCGGTAAAATAAAAAAGCCGTGGTATCGTTGCCACGGCTTTTCAATCAGCTCGAACTGCTCCGAACGTCGATTATTATCTAACTTTTGCTTCGATATCGACAAGATCAGTCAGGTGACAAGTTTCACCACTGTGTGTCTTTATACCGTGCTCACCAAAGTAATCACGCTGAGCTTGCACCAAATGCCCATTGCTTGGCGTGCTCAATGTTGCAATATAAGTTTGTGTCGCGCCAAGCACAGGGAAAGACAAACCAGTCGCCACTGCTTTACCTGTAATACTACGTAGCGCAAGTGCTGGTTTCTCTAGTGAATCGATAAATTCAACACCTTCAGCGATATCATCTAAGTAATCAGCTCGGATAATACAGCCGGCGCGCCAAGTTTGTAGCGTTTTATTAAGATCAACTTTCCATTGATGTGCTCGTGACGCGCCCTTAATCAGTGCAAGACCTTGGCGGTAACATAGCAAACTTGCAAAATAGAATGCGTCTTTTAATTCGTCTAAATCAACATCAATTGTTTGCGTTGATTTATTCGCATACGTCATTTCTTTTGCAGCTGGAGTATCGATGGTATTGGTGAGGTGGCGAGCTTGTACCGCAGCGACAAGCGAAGGTACGGCAATTCCAAGCTCTAGTGCGTTTTGCGCCGTCCAAAGGCCAGTGCCCTTAGCCCCGACTTTATTGTCGATAAGATCGACTAAAGACTCACCTTGCTCTGTTTCAAGACTTAAAATGTGGCTAGAAATTGCAAGTAGATAACTATTTAGTTTACCTTCAGACCAAGACTCAAAAATCTCAGCCACTTCTTTAGGAGAGCGACCGGTACCAAGTCGAAGCAATTGATAAAGCTCTGCAATGAGCTGCATCAATGCATACTCAATACCGTTGTGAACCATTTTAACAAAGTGACCGCTGGCAGATTGCCCAACACGCGCGAAACATGATTCATTGTTGTAGCTCGCAGCAACCTTTTCGAACCAAGGCTCGATACGCTCCCAGCCACCTTCAGAACCACTTGCCATCATTGCGGGACCATGACGTGCACCTTCGGCACCGCCAGAGATCCCCATAGTGGCAAACTCAAATTTATTCTGATACTTCAATTTGCGTGCAATACCATCTTTGTAATTACTGTTACCACAGTCAACGATGATATCGTCTTTCTCAACTCCAGCTTCAACCAAATCGCTACAAACTTTATCTACTAGTTCACCTGCTGGAACGAGTAATAAAATCGAGCGAGGAGTCTCTAATCTTCTGATCATATCACCGAGATCAGACACTATGTGTAAGCGCTCCGCCATACCTAACGACTGTGCGCAACTCAATAATTCCGCACCTACTTCGGGGTTCTTGTCGTAAGCGACTAAGGTCATCCCCTTCTCAATTAGATTTAGCGCGAGGTTTTTACCCATCACACCCAAACCAACTAATGCAACCTGCATTTAGTTTCCTCCTCGGTAACATCAAAACTTTATGCGTTCGTGTATGTGCATTATACCTGAGCGACCATGATTGACCAGCGAGACACACAATTCACTGATATCAGAGCGGCCCCCAAATATGGCAGCTAACACAATTCACTGTATAGCAATATAGTGACAGCGGCGCGAATTCACCAATTTTATGATAAATCTCAAATTACCCTCTAAGCTGTAGGGTAAAATATTCGAGATTGACGGCCACTGACACCGGTGTCATAATGATGACATATAGATCATATAACTTAATTAGAGTGTTAAAAAGGGTTTTACATAATTCTTTATGCTCTAATTAGTTAAATCGTGATTTTACAATGTGACATGTATAAAAAAACAGCAATCTTGATTTATTTTTAACACATTCATGAGTTTTTGCTTACCTTGATAAGCTAACAGGAGAATCTGATGCTTAGACGCACAAAAATCGTCGCAACACTGGGGCCAGCGACGGATAGAGATAACAACCTAGAAAAAATCATTCGTGCCGGCACCAACGTAGTCAGACTAAACTTTTCACACGGTGTTGCTCAAGATCATAAAAATAGAGCCGAAGCCGTTCGCGAAATTGCTAAACGCTTAGGCGTAAATGTAGCGATCCTAGCAGATTTACAGGGTCCTAAAATTCGCGTTTCAACATTTAAAGAAGGCAAAGTGTTCCTAGAAGTGGGTGCAAAATTCACGCTCGACGCAAAAATGGAACCAGGCCAAGGTCACGTTGAAGCCGTGGGTATCGACTATAAAGAATTACCGAATGACGTGAAGCAAGGCGATTTACTGTTATTAAACGATGGACTTATTCAGCTTGTTGTTGAAGAAGTACAAGATCACTTGGTTCACACCAGTGTTAAAGTTGGCGGTGTATTGTCGAACAATAAAGGGATCAACCGTTTAGGCGGTGGCTTAACAGCACCTGCATTTACTGACAAAGACAGAGAAGATTTGATCACAGCGACAGAAATTGGCGTGGACTATATTGCAGTTTCGTTCCCTCGCAGTGGTGACGACATGCGCTACGTTAGGGGGCTGGCAGAAAAAGCGGGGTCTAATGCGCAGTTACTTGCAAAAATCGAACGTGCAGAAGCGGTGGAAACCGTAGAAGCGATTGACGATATTGTACTGGCTTCTGATGCGGTGATGGTTGCCCGTGGTGATTTAGGCGTAGAAATTGGCGATGCCGCTCTTGTTGGTAAACAGAAGCAAATTATCAGCCGTGCTCGCTCACTAAATCGTACGGTGATCACTGCCACCCAAATGATGGAGTCAATGATTGACAACCCAATGCCAACTCGTGCTGAAGTTATGGATGTCGCCAACGCAGTGCTAGATGGCACAGATGCGGTAATGCTTTCAGCAGAAACCGCTGCTGGTGATTATCCAGAGCAAACGGTGGCAGCAATGGCACGTGTGTGTTTAGGTGCTGAGTCTCAACCGCAGATCCATATATCTAAACATCGCTTAGACAGCCGTTTTGCTGATACCTGTGAAACTATTGCCTTGTCAGCAATGTACGCAGCAAACCATTTGGACTCAGTAAAAGCGATTGTTGCGCTAACTGAATCAGGTAACACCGCAAAATTAATGTCCCGTATCAGTTCAGGGTTACCTATTTACGCACTGTCTCGTCATCAATCAACACTTGGGCAGGCGTCGCTCTATCGCGGTGTTTATCCAGTGAGATTTGACTCGACACAATGCTCAGACGACTCAACTGTTCGCGAAGCGCTTGATACGCTAGTTGCAGCAGGCTCATTAGAAAAAGGCGACACAGTGATCATCACACACGGTGATAAGATGGAAACTATCGGCGCCAGTAACACGCTGAAAATCGTCACTGTGTAACAGCATTGAACTAGGTAGCCTTGCTGCCTAGTTCATCTCTCCTTAGAATATCCTAAAGTGTACAAGCACATAAAATACACTACGTCACCGTAGGCTAAACACGGTGCAAATCACTTTAGCTCGCGATTGTATTCGCTTTTTCAGTGGATTAGCTTGCGAGTGCGGCCTTTACTTTGTCACGGTAACTACGACTTACTTTAAGCTCTTGACCATTCTCAAGCACCAATAAATACTCACCACTGCTTTGTGTAACTAGTTTACTGATCTGCTTAGTATTTACGATTGCAGAGCGATGAACACGTACAAATAACGTTGGATCTAATTCTTGCTCTAGATCTTTCATTGTTTTACGTAAAATATGAGTCTGACCATCGCTACAATGTAAGCACATGTAGTCACCAGCTGCATCAATCCACTGAATTGACGATGTAGATACTCGAATAATCTCACCCTGCTCTTTTACCGCTAAAGACTCTGGGAATTTTTTATCTTCAATTGTATCTCCTGTTGCAAGTTTTTTTAGGATTTCTTCACAGTTGTTACCAGTGATCCCTGCAACAAAGCTGGCTAGCTTTTTCTTATGCGCATTGTCTTGTTGTGTTTTTAAATAGCTTTGCACTTTCTCCACCGCCTGTTTTAATCTGTTGTCATCAACGGGTTTTAAGATGTAATCAAGCGCATGGATCTCAAATGCCTTTACAGCATATTGATCAAACGCAGTTACAAATACGATAGCAGGCAATGGTTTAACACTTTCACTTAACGCTCTCGCTACTTCAAAACCGTTCATGTTCGGCATTTGAATATCGAGAAAGACCAGATCTATATCCTCAGATTTGCATAGATCGATTGCTTGTTGACCACTGCCACACAATTCTACAACTTCGATTTCAGAAAAATCTCTTAATCTTACCGCTAGTCCTTTTCTCGCTAACGGCTCATCATCTACGATTAGTGTTCTAATTTTGCTCATTACTTCTTCGCCCTTTCATATGGAACGCGAATGTTTACCTTCAACCCTGATGGCTCATTATCCGAGAGCACAAATGAATAGTTATTTTCGTACAAGGTTTTTAAACGGTCTTTGGTATTCGCTAAACCCACTCCCTGTGCACTTTTCAGTTGCCCATCTTCTAGCTCGGCGCCAGGACCATTGTCTCCTACTTCCAAGAGTAGTTCATTGGCAAACACCTGCGCTTTTATTTCAATTTTGCCGCCATGCTCTATATGGGCAATTGCGTATTTAATACTATTTTCAATGAGTGGCTGTAAAATCAAGCTTGGTACTAACGCCTGCTCTGCTTCTTCTGTCACATCAAGCTCAATGGATAAGCGTTCATCAAAACGGACTTTCTCAATTTCTAAGTACAACTTTAACGCGTGTAGCTCTTGCTCAAGCGGTACCTTTTTTATCGGATCTGTATTTAATGTATGACGCAAGAAATCACTGAGCCTTGAAACCATTTGATTCGCATCTTTGTTTTCTTCAACCAATATAAGCGTCGAAATTGCATTAAGAGTGTTGAATAGAAAATGCGGATTTAGCTGATAGCGTAACATTTTTAATTGCGCTTCATGGGCCATAGTATTGGCTTTCAATGCCTTTTGACGCTCGCTCTGCAACAACTGATAATACTTAATACCAAAATACAACCCGCTCCAGCAAAGTATAATATAGACAGAATCTAATCCCTGCTGTAAGTAATAAAACCATTCATCCGGCCGATACCCGTGACGATATATCTCCCAATGATTGAATTTCTGCACTACCGCCCATAATGTCCCAGTAACATATGACGCCGTAAACACAGCGAATATCAACACCAAGGGCGTTGCATTCCAAATTTTACGATAGAGGTAGCGTAGCGGTACGGTCATCAAGCAACCTGCATAGGCATTTAACGCGATGACAAATACATAAATGTCACGCATTTCAAAGACTTTTGAGCCAATATAGTTAACTAACGCGTAGCCTAACCAACCAGCTATTTGTAATACCCAGAAAAATCTCTGCCTGTTATCAACCAGTGATTGCCACTTCAAAATGATCATACCTCTTCTATCTTAACTGGATTATATCTCAGCATGTCGTCTCTATTCACTGCCGGTGGTCTCAGTTTTTACACACCTTGCCGCAAATAAAAAAGGCACCTTAGTGCCTTTTTTTGAAATAAATTAACCCGTTAATTTATATTCATCGATTCAAACTATCGCTATTAAGCTAGTTTGTCAGATGCCACTTTATAAGTCGGATCTGCTTGTCCGTCTAGTTCAACTAAATCTTTAGCTTTACTTAGCAATACTTTGCAATCATGGCTTAAATGGCGAAGATGTAGCGTTTTACCAGTCTTTTTATAACGTTCAGCCAACGCATCTATCGCTTCAATTGCACTGTGATCGGCTACACGACTGTGTTTAAACTCAACAATAACATCGTCCGGGTCATTGTTAACATCAAATAGTTCGGCAAAATTTTTCACCGATCCAAAAAATAGTGGTCCGTGTAATTCGTATACTTTTGAGCCTTGCTCGTCAATATAGTTATTAGTGTATATGTGTTTCGCATGCTCCCACGCAAATACAAGCGCAGAAACGATGACACCAACGCAAACCGCTATAGCCAAGTCCGTGAGAACGGTGACACCCGATACCAAGACAATTACAAAAGCATCTGATTTAGGGATCTTTCTAATTAATCTAAAGCTTGACCACTCAAAAGTTCCTAATACCACCATAAACATCACACCGACTAACGCAGCAAGTGGGATCATCTCGATAAGGCTTGCTGCAAACAGAATAAATACAAGTAGTAATAATGCAGCTGTGATACCTGACAAACGGCTACGACCACCAGAATTAATATTGATCATTGATTGCCCAATCATCGCACAGCCCCCCATCGCACCGAATACGCCACAAGTTACGTTCGCTGCGCCTTGGCCAATACATTCGCGGTTACTGTGACCACGTGTTTCGGTGATTTCGTCGATTAACGTGAGGGTTAATAAAGATTCAATCAAACCAATCGCGGCTAGGATAAGCGCATACGGGAAAATGATTTTAAATGTTTCAAATGTCCAAGGTACTTCTGGAATATGGAAAGCAGGAAAACCACCGGCAATCGTTGCATCTGCGTTACCTGACATATCTTTCAGATAATCGAGCACATTACGAGCATCCAGATCTAAACCAATAACAATGCCGGTTACCACTAAAATTGCCGCAAGGCTAGATGGAACTGCAGTTGTTAGCTTCGGCAAAAAGTGAATGATGGCCATAGTCAATGCTACCAAACCCACCATCACATAAAGAGTTTCTCCTTGCATCCAAGTCAACTCACCTTCACCATTAAGTACTTTAAACTGACCAAGTTGTGCAAGAAAGATAACGATGGCTAAACCATTCACAAAGCCTAGCATAACAGGATGCGGCACCATGCGGATAAACTTACCCAGCCTAAATATACCTGCTAGGATCTGTAAAAAGCCCATAAGTAAAACAGTCGCGAAGAGGTACTCAACACCATGATCAATGACGAGACTCACCATTACTACGGCTAATGCGCCAGTTGCGCCGGATATCATACCCGGTCTACCACCAAAGATTGAGGTCACAAGACCGACAATAAATGCCGCATATAAACCAACTAACGGATCTACTTGTGCGACAAAAGCGAAAGCCACAGCCTCTGGCACAAGTGCCAAAGCAACTGTCAGCCCAGACAGTACATCGTTTTTAGCAGAGCTAGGCGCTTTGCTGATAAGATTAAACATCAATATCCTCTGGTGTGAATTGACTATGAACACAAAGGCGGCGGATTTTAGCAAAAAGCAGCGCCTTTAACAAATAAGATACAAGCTTGTTTTGAAAACTCATTTCTATACTCGGCTTGGTAAAGAAGCCACTATTTTAGTATAGAACAATGGAGAAAAGATGACGGGACGCCCTACCCAACGGAGCAGGGCAACAGGTTGTATTAAAGAGGTAAAGAAGTACTACGCTTAACGCACGTCATTGTAACATTTGAGTGTACTTCTTGAACGAACTCTAAATTAAGTAAGTTGTCGCGAACAAATTGCTCATAGCCTTCAATGCCTTTCGAAATAATACGCAGCATAAAGTCCATTGTACCTGCCATAGAGTAACATTCTGTCACTTCATCATAGCTTAGGATCAGTTTTTCAAATTCAGCGAGATTGTTACGGCCATGATTTGAGAGTCTAACATGCGCATAAACCAACATATCAAACCCGAGCTTTTTCTCATCTAGCAATGCAACTTTGCCTTTAATGTAGCCATCTTGCTCTAATTTAGCGATGCGACGCCAACAAGGTGACTGAGATAGCCCCACTTTATCAGCGATTTCTGCGGTAGAAAGACTTGCGTCTTGCTGTAACAATGCCAGAATCTGGCGATCTACTTGGTTTAATGACATATCAATTCTAGTTTAATTAGCACATCAGTCAGTTAACCGATGCTGATTGTTATTCCCTGAAGCATAGTAGGTAAAAATGCACATCACTACTATGCCACTTCCACTATAATTTAGCCAAATCGGCCACTCATAAAAGGATTTGTCGCCTTTTCGAAGCCAATTGAGGTATTTTCACCATGTCCCGAATGTACTATGACCTCATCGGGCAAAGTAAACAGCTTATCTTCAATAGACTGTTTTAGCTCAGTCGCATCGCCTTTTGGAAAGTCAGTACGGCCAACAGAACCTTTGAACAACACATCGCCCACTAAGACCTGCTTTGAACTTGGCTCATAAAATACTACGTGCCCCGGAGTATGCCCCGGACAATGTCTGACTTCGAGCTCTAGATTTCCTAAACATATGTTATCACCACCTTTTAACCACTGTGATGGTAAAAAAGCAGCATGATTTGGAAAGCCAAACATTTGCGATTGCATAGGCAAAGCATCCAACCAAAATTGGTCGTCTTGGTGAGGTCCGATTATCTCGATATTAAAATGCTCACTTAATGCTGTACTCGCACCCACATGATCAAGGTGCGCATGAGTAAGCAGAATCATGCTTGGTACTAACCCCAATGTGTTCAACTGCGAAATAATTTTTTCCGGTTCACCACCTGGGTCTACAATTGCCGCGGTTTGTGTCTCTGGGCACACAATCACACGACAATTTTGCATAAATGGGGTAACGGGAATAGTGAACACTTGCATTGTTAATTTGCTCCAAACGACATCAAAATGGGATATTTAAGATACGCATTATCATAAAACGGAGTTCGTGCATAAAGCCACTCCATTCTCGCCTTTGGATCGTTTGCAAACTGCTTATCCTCACGTATTTTTTTATCAAAAGCCAAGGCCATCGCTGGATTTTGTTTTAGCATTTTTCGCGCAAAAGGTTCAAGTGCATAATTTTCAACATATTCTGTACGTTGGAAGATAGTATTAAAATCTCCCCAAGCAAAGAATGAATCTGGTGCCGCCGGGTGCAATAAGTGGGTCGCCAACTCTCCAGATTTTTGCGCTGTTGCGACTTTATACCAACCACTTAAGTCCACTTTATCTGATAGCTCCTTAATGTCAAAAGTCGCGCTCACTCTAAAGCGTCCTTCAAAAGGAGCAGTAGCAAATTGGTAGTCTTTTACTGAAGCTTGACTTACTTTTTCCAGTATCGACTCGGCTGGTAGTTTAGAAACAGCTACTCCGTGCAGTTTTAATTTTTCAACCACTTCCGGATATGTAGGTGGAATGTAAAATTGTTCAGGTACATTAACCGTTGTTTTTACTTCCTTTTGCCAATAAATAGGCAACTTATCATACTCTTGTGGCTCACCTAAATACTTAGCTTCTAGGTGTCCAGATAATGCACTTTCAAACTGCTTGTATTTGATGCCTTTGAATTGAATATAGTCAGGCTCTTTTGCGTAGCTTCGTTCAACAACCAGTTGTTTAGGTGTGAATTCAGCCTCTTTTTGAACCGCTTCTCGCAGTGCCTGAATATTACTTGAAAGGCCATTGATAACACCATCCATAAACACATAAGTGCCTAGAACACGCTGCTTATAGGGCTTCAATGAGTGATTTTCTACCAATATTGTTGGTAATCCTTTTAAATCTCCCCAACCATTCGAAAATCGAGGCGTTGCCACCCAGCCCGCTAAGCCTTTTTTAAAATCTCGCTTATCCATTGCAAATACTAACGGACCAGGGATATGCCCTTGGGCGGCTAGCGCTGCATTAATTTGTGGCGAAATCTGACTCTCTAATACCTCAGCTATCGCTGGAGATTCACTTGCAAATCTGGGGTTAAAACCATAAGTGACATCATATTGGTAGTCTGCACCATCCGTTACATGGACATCAATATAGAGATCTGGGTTATAGTCATTAATCACCTGCATGACCGCCTTAACTCCCGGCGTATCCAATTTAGTGTAATCACGATTAAGATTTAAGTTATTGGCATTAGTTCTAAAACCCATAATGCTCGGCCCGCGTTGATTGATGCGGTTAAACTCACTGCGTCTCTCATGCCCATCGACGTTTAAGATAGGAATAAAAAGTAAATTTACTTTCGTTAAAATATCACGGCGCTTACCAGTTGCAACATCGCGAAGCAACATAAACATGGCATCTTTACCATCAATTTCACCGGCGTGAATCCCAGCTTGCACCAAAATTGTTGGCTTGCCATTATTGATAACGTTTGACTTATTGCCGCCTTGCTCGGTAGCAACAATCATCTTAATTGCACGGTTGCTATTACTAAATCCAATTGTTTCTAGCTTAAATTGGGTAGGATTGGCGGCCACAAGGCGATCAACAAACGCCATTGTATCTGCGTAATTAGGGGAATCTATCGCACCGCTTAGCTCAAAATCAGTCGTCAATGGGCCTTGTTGTTGTAATAGTTGTTCGCTTTTGCCTTGCCACTCCATCAAAGGAGGTAAATGACCATCTAAACCTAGCATTGCAGTAAGCATAATAATGCTGGAACTCATCATATTTCTCTATTCCTCTGCTTTTATCCGCCAATTATATCAATATTTTAGATATCAGCTTACAATGTGCGGTGATTCAACAAAAATTTGCAGTTAATCGCAGTTAACCATTACTTTAGGGATCAAATGAGCGTACAAAAATCAATTTTAATCACTGGTTGTTCTAGCGGGATCGGTTATTACTGCGCAGTGCAATTGTCAAAAGCAGGATATCAAGTCATTGCTTCGGTTAGAAATGCAAAAGACTTGAATATATTTGAAGGCACAGACATCCAATGTATTTTGTTAGATTTAGCGTGTGAGCAAAGTATAAGAGATGGTTTTAACCAAGCTTTGACTGTCGCAAATGGTCAGCTAGACGCGCTATTTAATAACGGAGCCTATGGGCAACCAGGCGCGGTAGAAGACTTGCCTACAGACGTGTTACGGCAACAATTTGAAGTTAACTTTTTCGGCTGGCATACGCTCACCTGTCTTGCAGTTGAGCAAATGCGTAAGCAAGGCGCTGGCCGCATTATTCATAACTCATCCGTGTTAGGATTGGTCGCCCTACCATATCGTGGCGCCTATAACGCGAGTAAGTTTGCACTTGAAGGACTTACCGATACCCTGCGCATGGAGCTTTCCGGTAGCAATATTCAAGTTAGTCTAATCGAGCCAGGTCCAATCGTATCTAAGTTTAGAGAAAACGCGAAACTGGCCTTTTTAACGAATATCGATCACGAAAATAGTGTACATCACAAAGCATATCAAGCGCAGCTTAACCGCTTAGGCTCAGAAGAAGCACCGCAAAAATTTACCTTAGGACCAGAAGCTGTTTATAAAGCGCTGCAACACGCACTGAGTGCGAAGATTGCAAAGCCGAGATATTACGTGACGTTTCCGACCTATTTGATGGGATACTTAAAACGAATATTGAGTAGTAAGATGCTGGATAAAATCTTAATAAAAAACCGCTAACGTTAGAATTTATAACGAATACAAAACTAAAAAAGGAGCCAAAGGCTCCTTTTCAATACCAGCTTTAGTCCTAAGACTAATTCTAGTTCCGCTTATTAAGCAGCTAGACCATCTTTTGCTTTAGCAACTAGTGCTGCGAAAGCTACTTGGTCGTATACTGCGATATCAGCTAGGATCTTACGATCGATTTCAATCGATGACTTTTTAAGGCCATTGATGAAACGGCTGTAAGAAAGACCATTTTGACGTGCAGCTGCGTTGATACGAGCAATCCATAGTTGACGGAAAGTACGTTTCTTAGCACGACGGTCACGGTAAGCATATTGACCAGCTTTAGTTACCGCTTGGAAAGCTACGCGGTAAACGCGTGAACGCGCTCCATAGTAACCTTTAGCTTGCTTTAATACTTTTTTGTGACGTGCACGTGCAACTACGCCGCGTTTAACTCTTGCCATTTCTGATATCCTCTATTAAGCGAATGGTAACATACGATCGATTAGGCCTAGGTCATTCTTATGAACCATAGACTTAGCACGAAGGTGTAATTTACGCTTTGAAGATTTCTTAGTCAGAATGTGACGAAGATGCGACTGTTTACGCTTGTAACCGCCAGAAGCAGTCTTTTTGAAGCGCTTAGCAGCACCTCTGTGTGATTTTAGCTTATAAGCCATTTGCAATAACTCCGAATGATATTGCTTTAACACAATGTAAGTAGGCGGAGATAAACTCACTTGTAGGCCTAGCTTACTACCTAAAACCGGTGAAGGATCAATACCTTACTTTAAGACCGGATAACGCAGGTGGCGTTAGCACTTGAGACCTGCGTTAAATTCGATGCGTATTATGCCGAGATTAAGACTTTTTAGCAATAGGTGCCATCATCATTATCATCTGACGACCTTCTACTTTTTTCGGGAAAGACTCAACTGATGCGATATCTTCCAATTCAGTCTTGATACGTTCTAGTAGATCAATACCAATCTCTTGGTGCGCCATCTCACGACCGCGGAAGCGAATTGTGACTTTAGCTTTATCGCCACCCTCAAGAAACTTGCGAAGGCTACGTAGCTTGACTTGGTAATCACCAATATCAGTACCAGGACGGAATTTAACTTCCTTAACCTGAATTTGCTTTTGCTTTTTCTTTTGTTCTTTTTGGATTTTTGCTTTTTCAAAAAGGAACTTACCGTAGTCCATCACTTTACAAACTGGTGGTTCAGCATTTGGACTGATCTCAACTAGATCTAGACCTGCTTCATCCGCCATGTTTTGTGCGTCTCTTGTTGAGACAATGCCAGCTTGCTCGCCTTCAGCGTCAATTAAGCGAACCTCTTTCGCTGTAATCTCTTCGTTAATACGATTTTTCTGAGCGTTATTTTGCCCTTTTTTGCCGCCTCTAATGGTACGTTCCTCCAAAAAATTCAAAAGTAATTGCGTGCACCAGAAAAAGTGAAGTACACGCAAGTTTATATTTATAGTCGATTTTTAATCTCTTCGCTAACTTTCGCGATGAAATCATCAATCGAGAATTTACCTAAATCTTCACCAGTACGGGTTCTTACTGCAACTTCTTGTTGCTCGACTTCTTTATCACCCACCACTAGCAAATAAGGTATACGTTTTAAAGTATGCTCGCGGATTTTAAAACCAATCTTCTCATTTCTCAAGTCGGCACAAGCTCTTATTCCAAGTTTATTCAACTTTTGTACAACTTCGTGGACATAATCCGCTTGTTTATCCGTGATATTCATGATCACAACTTGTTTCGGCGCAAGCCAAGTTGGGAATTGACCAGCATATTCTTCCGTTAGAATACCAATAAAGCGCTCTAGTGAACCCAGAATAGCACGGTGGATCATAACCGGCGTTTTACGCTCGTTATTTTCCGCAACATAAGTTGCACCTAAACGACCAGGTAATGCGAAGTCTAACTGCACTGTACCACATTGCCACGCACGTTCTAAACAATCGTATAGCGTAAATTCAATTTTAGGACCATAAAACGCCCCTTCACCCGGCAGATATTCAAACTCAATGTTGTTGACTTTCAACGCTTCGGCCAATGCTTCTTCCGCTTTGTCCCACATTTCGTCTTCACCAATGCGCTTTTCTGGACGAGTAGAAAGCTTTACAACAATCTTTTCAAAGCCAAATGTCGAGTATGTGTCGTATACCATTTTGATACACGCAGATACTTCATCCATGATTTGCTCTTCTGTACAGAAGATATGCGCATCATCTTGAGTAAAGCCACGAACGCGCATCAAGCCATGTAATGCGCCTGATGGTTCATTCCGGTGACAACAACCAAACTCAGCCATACGTAATGGCAAATCTCGGTATGACTTTAGACCTTGGTTAAAGATCTGCACGTGACCCGGGCAGTTCATTGGTTTAATAGCATACTCACGTTTCTCTGACTCAGTCGTGAACATGGCATCTGAATACTTATCCCAGTGACCTGATTTTTCCCACAAGCCACGGTCCATCATCAACGGACCTTTTACTTCTTCGTACTGATATTCGCGTAGTTTTTCACGAACAAAATCTTCAAGCTCGCGATAAATGCTCCAGCCATCATTATGCCAGAATACCATGCCTGGTGCTTCTTCTTGCCAGTGCCACAGATCGAGTGCTTTACCAATTTTGCGGTGATCGCGCTTTTCAGCTTCTTCTAAACGCTTAAGGTAAGCCTTTAGCTGCTTCTTGTCAGCCCAAGCTGTACCGTAGATACGCTGTAACATCTTATTTTCTGAGTTACCGCGCCAGTATGCACCTGCCACTTTCATAATCTTAAAGTGGTGACAGAACTTCATATTTGGTACGTGCGGACCACGACACATATCAACATATTCTTGGTGGTGATATAAACCTGGGCGATCATCTTTCGCGATATTCTCGTCCAAGATTTCCATCTTATAGGTTTCACCGCGTGCTTCAAATGCATCGCGCGCTTCTTGCCAGCTCACCTTTTTCTTTACTACATCGTAGTCGGTCTTTGCCAACTCCAACATACGCTTTTCAATCGCTTCAAGGTCTTCTTGAGTAAGCGAATGCTCTAGGTCAACATCGTAATAAAAACCGTTGTCGATGGTAGGACCAATCGCCATTTTAGCTTCTGGGAACAATTGTTTTACAGCGTGACCAATCAAGTGCGCACACGAGTGACGAATAATCTCAAGACCGTCGTCGTCTTTTGCAGTGATGATTTCAAGTGCTGAATCATTTTCGATGAGGTCACAAGCGTCAACACGAACGCCATTTACACGGCCAGCAATCGTTGCTTTCGCAAGGCCAGGACCGATGTCTTGAGCGACTTCTAAAGTAGTGACAGGGTTTTCAAAAATACGCTGACTGCCGTCAGGGAGAGTAATAACTGGCATGATAAATCCTATTTACAGTGGTGACACCTACAATGCATCACATGTATTTAATTAATTTTAAAGTGTGCCTATCAACGCTTTTACGAATAAGCATTGTCTTGCGCGAATTATCGCGGCTCATCCGAGGACTTCCGAATAAGAGCCACTATTCTCGCGTGTTACTTGGCTAAGTGCAAGCCTAGAGCTAAAATTAATCTATTAATTTACAAAAACTATTTTGGGATTATTCGTGGCCAAAAAGCGTTATCGGTTTGCAACCTTTAATCTACTAAATTTTGCAGCACCACCTTATTCCTTTTATCAGCTTCATGAGCACTATAATGAAACACAGTGGCAAACCAAAACTCAGTTCATCACGGGACTCATTCAGCATATAAACCCCGACGTCATTGTGTTTCAAGAGGTCTTCTCTCCTGATAGCTTACAGATGCTGTGCGAAGACTTGGGCCTTGTTCACTTTGCCACTGTCGATGCGCCAAGTCCTGATCACGTATATCCATCAGTACTGTTTAAACCAGTAGTCGCTATCGCATCGAAGCTACCATTTAAATCTTTTGCACCGTTAGAGCCCTGCCCCGAATTACTCGAATACCTTAATAATCAACATCAATTTAAATTCAATCGTACCCCGATAAAATGTAAGTTCGATATTCCAGGCTTTGGGTTACTGGCGTGTTATGCCGTCCACTTTAAGTCTCAACGCGTGCATTCAATGGCCCACATGCTAGGAGATTCCAATCAAGACGATCCGCTACTTACATTGCTCCACGAAACCGTAGGTACGATGCAGTCGCAGATCTCACGTTCACTCGAAGCTTCCATCATTTATTACGATGCATTAAAGACACAAAGAGAGAAACAGGCTGCAACATTGGTGATGGGCGACTTCAATGATGCGTTAGACAGCCCGGCACTATCTTTTATGACGCAAGCCTTTCCACCCGTACTTGCCAGTAATGGCTTTGACAGTGTCGGGTTGTTCGACAGTTTTCTTTATGCCGACAACAACCACAAAGAAAAGCCCGCCAGTCATTACTATCAAGGTGAGGGTAATGTACTTGATTACATTCTTTGTTCAAAAGAATTCAATCCCAACCGAGAAGCGCCTAGGGTGAAGTCGTTACATTACTACAGTTACGATGCTCACCTTGATCCAAAGCGTATGGACGAAGATATTTGCTATTCTGACCATGCAGCGATAGCAATAGAAATAACACTGTGAGATAATTCAATTTTTGCATAATCTGGACACGAAAATGAGAACACTTGGGGTTGAAATTTCAGGCAGCGAAGCTCTGCTTTGTATGCTAACGAAAGAAGATGACGTTTTTGATATCAGAGACATTCGTCAGCGCCGCTTTACGTTAAGTAACCAAGGGACAGAACTTGATGAAATGCGCAAGTTCCAATTCGACTTTGCAAAACTAGTAGAAGATTACGGCGTAGATTCTATCGCCATTCGTCAGCGCCCACATAAAGGTAAGTTCGCAGGTAGTGCGGCAGGTTTTAAAATGGAAGCAGCAATCCAGTTAATTTCAGGCGTGGACGTGCAGTTACTATCTGGTACTGAAGTTAAAGAGCAATTAAAAAGAAACCCAATTCCTGTTGACTTTGAAGACACTGGGTTGAAAAAGTTTCAAGAGCAAGCTTTCATTAATGCCTATGTTTATATTCTTCGTAAAACATACGGCAAAGAAGAATAATCATATCAAGGGCCAGCAGCTACTTAGCTACTGGCCTTTTTATTAGCTTCAACTTCTCTCCACTATGTAAATAATTCAAATATAAAATTGTTGTAAAAATTTTGCTTTGATTTGATTCAGCCCTGCGCGCTTTTATGCTATTAATATAACCGTAATAAACCGCAAGGAGTGGATTCAGGTGTTACGTATAAAGTGTTCAACGGTAGCCATTTTTTTGGCATGTTCCCTGTTAAGTACAAAACTAATTGCCAATTCAGATAGCAATCCAGCATCATTAATATTTGCCGTCAACACAGACAAACGTGTGTACGAAAATACACAGTCTCTTGAGGCTCAGTTACCTATCCGTGGGAGTTTAGACAGTAGCTCAGCCAGTATTCAATATGCAGCGACTTACCATTCTATAGTTGGTAACTATTTTGAAGCGGAAAAGCTCATTTCAGGTGTGATTAGCCCTGACATGTTATTAAATGACTATCGCTTGGTTCCTGCTCTGGAAGTCATCAAGCAAAAATCGATGAAAACTCGTATCACTATGGTGAATGAAGCGTACCATAATGCCAAGCATCGTGCGTTAACAATCGCCCTGCTTCAACCTTTATACGATCAAGGTTATCGCTACCTCGCGTTAGAGGCATTGTCCTCCCAAACTGATGTTGAGCAGCAGGTAAATAAACATGGCTTTACCACATACGACCATGGTATCTACACGATGGAAGCGACATTCGCCAGCTTAATATTTGAGGCAAAAACAATTGGCTATGAAATTATTAGCTATGATAGAGAATCGCAAGACAATAGAGCTAAAGTTGCCGCGTTAGAATTACAGGAAAAAGTATTTAATAGCAATCCCGATGCAAAGCTACTGATCCACCTTGGTTTCTCACAATTGGACGAGCAAAAACAATTAGCGAGTGAGTTAAAACAGCAGTTGCAGGTCAACCCACTGACGATAGACCAAGTTAGACTATCTGAAGTTCATTCTGAAACTGGCGATGGACCATTATTGCTTGAACGAGTAACTAGTACTTCACAACACTACTCTTCTGATCCTGAACGCTTTGATTTATCCGTTACTTGGCCAAAAACCATTCATGTCGAGAACCGCCCAAGCTGGATATCATCTACTTTTAGGCTGAAAAAACAGCCACTGAGTATCTGTAAACAAACTTTTCCTTGCTATCTAGAGCTGGCTTTTTTTACTAAGGAATCTAATAAGCTCGTTCCTATTGATAAAATAACGATAGAAAAACCGCTTGAGCAAGTCCATTTAAAACATTACTCAGCCCCGTTAACGCTCACTAGCTACAATGCAATTACAGGTGAGCTAATCGCCCAAAAGCGACTCAATAAAAAACAATTATAATTACTCGTGCAATTTAAGCACCAATCTGTGACTCGCGAATTTCATACTATCAAGGTAGACTAGCTGCTGAACAAATTTAGGGATCATCCATGTATCGAGTATTTGAACGCTTTACCAAACCGTTTCCCGAGCAAGAAGTTGGTCAGCCACCACAAGGTTTGTTGGCTTTCTGTCGCTTCTATACTAAGGGAATGGAATTACCCTTATTATTTATGTCGCTAAGTGCTGCAATCCTCGCAATTTTGGAAGTAACATTATTTGGCTTTATGGGTGATTTAGTTGACTGGCTCTCCACTTACACACCGCAAACTCTATTTGAAGCCAAACAAGCCGAGCTAATTAGAATGTCTGTGATCACGTTAGTGGCGCTGCCACTATTAGTCTTTTTTCACAGCGCCATTTTACATCAGAGTTTATTGGGTAATTACCCAATGGCTATTCGTTGGCAGGCACACCGCTACTTGCTAAAGCAGTCTATGACATTCTATCAAGACGAGTTTGCTGGACGAATTGCAACTAAAGTGATGCAAACCGCCCTAGCCGTGCGAGAATCAGTCATGAAGTTACTCGATGTGCTGGTTTATATTTTAGTGTACTTCACCGCAATGCTCGCGCTTGTCGCAAGCAGTGATATACGTTTGATGATCCCGCTGGTTGTCTGGCTTGGCTGCTATATCTGTTTTCAATTCTATTTCGTTCCTAAACTAAAACGTGTTTCTAGTGAGCAGGCTGACGCACGCTCAGAAATGACAGGAAGGATCGTTGATAGTTACACCAATATTTCAACTGTAAAGCTTTTCTCTTACACTAAACGAGAAGAAGAATATGCCAAAGACAGCATGGATGTGTTTATTCAACCTGTATATAAACAAATGCGCCTAGCAACTAGCTTAAACGTTAGCATTCAAGCCCTAAATTATCTTTTGGTATTTTCCGTCGCAGCACTTTCAATCTACTTATGGTCTTTTAATGCGATAACCGCTGGTGCAATCGCAATTACTGTGGGATTAGCCTTACGCTTAAATGGTATGGCACAGTGGATAATGTGGGAAATTAGCGGCCTATTCGAAAATATTGGTACAGTTGCAGACGGCATGAATACGCTCTCAAGACCGCTTGATATTGTTGATCAACAAACAGCGCCGCAGTTAGATTTTAAAGCCGGAAAAATCGACTTTTGTAACACGACCTTTGCTTATAAGCGTAAAGATGCGGCGAAACAACATAATGTCATCGACAACCTTAACCTGCATATCAAACCCGGTGAGAAAATTGGCGTAGTTGGCCGCTCAGGTGCGGGCAAGTCGACCTTAGTGAACTTATTACTGAGATTCTACGATACCGACGACGGCAGCATCGAAATTGATGGTCAAAATATTGCTAAAGTAAAACAGGAAAGCTTACGACGTCATATCGCCATGGTGACGCAAGATACTTCTTTGCTCCATCGCAGCGTGCGTGATAATATTCTTTATGGTCGCCCTGATGCATCAGAAGACGAGCTAATTGCCGCAACAAAAGAAGCGCAGGCTTATGATTTTATCCAAGACTTGGAAGACAGCCACGGTAATACTGGGTTTGACGCTCAAGTGGGTGAGCGCGGTGTGAAATTATCAGGTGGCCAACGACAACGTATCGCCATAGCCCGTGTATTATTAAAAAATGCGCCAATTTTAATTTTAGACGAAGCTACATCAGCTCTAGATTCAGAGGTCGAACAAGCTATCCAAGAGAGCTTAGATGCATTAATGGAAGATAAAACCGTTATTGCGATTGCCCATAGATTATCTACAATTGCGCAAATGGACAGGCTAATCGTAATGGATGAAGGTCGGATCGTAGAAGAAGGAAGCCATCAATCCTTGCTAGCCTTAGATGGTATATACGCCAAACTGTGGTCTCATCAAACCGGTGGGTTTATTGGGGTTGAGTAACACCGTTACAAAATAGCGCGACCGCTTTTTCAACCAATATGTCAAGCTCTGCTTCTGGAAGCGGAGCTTGCCATTTTATTGCACGCTCCCAATAGCCTAGCTTCTTCAGTGCTCCCCAGAAATAAGCAGCAGCAAAGTCCCCTTTGAAACTTCCCAAACAGCCTGACCTCGCCGCATCTTCAAACCACTGGTTCATTGCAGCTTCGCAGTTACTAAACTTCTCATTAAGGTTTTGTGCTTGCTCAAAGCTGCGCATCGACTCAATCATCACAATGCGCGATAAACGCATATAATCCTCATCGTTCAGTAAAGTCATTGCACTTTTCGCAAGGTGTTGCAGCTGAACTGCAAAGTCATAGTTTGGAATAAACTGTATCGCAGTGATGGGTTTTATCCGCTCAATCAACAACTCGACGACGGCATCAAATAGCTCGTCTTTGGTTGAGTAATGTTTGTACAGCGTTCGCTTAGAAACTTCTGCAGATTGACTGATCGACTCCATCGTCGTAGCCTGCAGGCCTTTTTGAGCGAATTCTTCTATCGCCGCACATAAAATTGACTGCTGTTTTGGTGAAAGTTGCGTCATCTACTTATTCTGTCTTTAATTAATAGTGGGAAAAGCGAGCCATCGATAGCTGCTACTCACATGGTCAGTTGCATACCAAGAACTACTTCTCTATCTCTAGATAAGCCTTCTTCGTAATAAATCAACATTCCCTTTATTTTAATCAATAAAGTCGTTAATAAAAAGTACACATGATCGTATACCTAAACCGAAGAAAAGTACACGCAACCGTTTACCTTTTATTTCTTTAAGTATACACTACCGTTTACTTGTTTAATTGTCGAACAAATAGCCTTTACTTTGGTGTGGTTAAGGTATGAAATGAACTCACTTGACTGATTGCATCCAGTTGAGTGTGCGTTATAAAAGGCAAATTGCAAGGTAGTTCCCCGTCAAAGTCGGGGCAGCATAAAATGATAATATAGGAATTGGAGTGTTCATGTATCCAGCATCAATACGCAGTCGTGTTAAACACCTATCTTTTTTAATGCTCACGTTAGGCACTTTGTCTGCGTGTTCAGAAGCACCACAGCAAGGAGGGCAAGCAATGCCACCTGCGCAAGTGAGTGTACAACAAGTTACTACTCAATCAGTGCCTTTCGATATCGAACTTCCAGCCACTCTCGCGGGTGATAAAGAAGTAGAAATTCGTTCTCGGGTTTCTGGGATCATCGAATCTCGCAACTTTGAGGAAGGTCAGTTTGTAAAAGCTGGTCATTCGCTATTTACCATTGAGCTTAAACCATTTGAATTAGCTGTAGATAAAGCGCAAGCAGCACTTCAGGCAGCGAAAGCAAACGTTGACCAAACTAAGCGAGAAAGTGAGAGACTTGAGCGTTTAAAGAACGAACGCTCAGTGTCAAAGCGCGACTTTGACAATTCAGTGTCTGCTTACGATATTGCAGTTGCGAATTTAGAATCTGCAAAAGTCGCGTTGAGTGAAGCTAAGCTGGATCTTGAATATGCCAAAGTTGAAGCGCCAGTATCTGGGATTGTCGGTCGCGAACTGATGTCAGAAGGTAGCTACGTTTCTGGTCCAAGTGTACTTTTAACCGAACTTACCGATATCAGCACGATTCGCGCTCGATTTGGCTTTTCCGAGCGTGAGCAATTGGCAATGCGCCAAGATGTGGAAAACGGCTCCTTAGCCCTGCCAGAACATAATGAGTTTGATACCACAATTATTCTGCAAGATGGTTCGCTTTACGGACAAGCGGGTAAAGTAAACTTTAGCGACGTTCGCGTAAACCGCTTTACGGGTACCAGTGAGTTACAAGCTCGTATCCCTAATGAAAACGGCGAACTAAGGCCTGGCCAATTTGTGCGAGTTAAGCTCTCAGGTGCAGTACGCAATAACGCTATTGTTCTGCCGCAAAGAGCGGTACTAGATAATGGCACGGGTAAATTTGTGTATATTGCCACTAAAAATGAACAAGGCACAACAGTCGCTCTGCCCGCACCTGTCAAAGTTGGTGAATGGGTCAAGCTTAATGGTGAAAATATGTGGGTTATTCGCGAAGGCCTAAAAGAAGGACAACCCGTTATTGTTGAAGGTATGGCGAGGATCTTTTTTCCTGGCATGCCGGTGTCTGTGAGCGAGCAAGGGGAATAATCTGATGTTCTCCAAATACTTCATTAACAGGCCTATTTTCGCCTTTGTTATTTCTATCGTGATAGTGCTCGCAGGTCTTGCTGCAATGCGCAGTTTACCAGTTGCACAGTATCCCGAAATCGCACCACCTCAAGTTGAAGTACGTGCGGTATACCCAGGTGCATCAGCAGATGTATTGGAACAAACTGTTGCAACCCCCATCGAGAACGCGATTACCGGTGTTGAAGGTATGATGTATATGACATCAACCAGTACTAACTCAGGAGTAACAACTATTGCAGTAACTTTTGAGATAGGAACAGATGTTGATCAGGCCGCTGTCGATGTTAATAACCGTGTGAAGCAAGTAGAAGCTCGTCTCCCTGAAGAAACAAGACGCCAAGGCGTGGTGGTTCAAAAGACCTCTTCTAACTTCTTGCAAGTGCATGCGTTTTATTCACCAGATGGAACTCGAGATAGTCTCTGGACATCTAACTATGTCACCATGAATATTCTTGACCGCGTCAAGCGTATTCCAGGGACGACTAACGTGCAAATCTTTGGTGCCAAAGACTACGCCATGCGTATTTGGCTACGTCCGGATATTATGAGTCAACTGCAAGTCACAGCAGATGAAATTTCAGGCGCAATTAGAGAGCAAAACTCTCAATATGCGGCGGGTAGTATTGGTGCCACTCCAACTTCTCAAGACGCGCAATCGCTAGTTTACAGTGTTACTGCAAAAGGACGTTTATCGACGGCTGAAGAGTTCGAAAATATCATCGTTCGTGCAAACCCTGATGGCTCAACACTGCGCCTTAAGGATGTTGCTCGCGTAGAGCTTGGCTCAAAAGACTATAACTTCCAAGGTACTATTAACGGTAAGGAAGCGGTATTACTCGGTGTATTCTTGCAACCGGGCGCGAATGCGCTTGACGTAGCTAAAGCAGTAGAGGCTGAAATTGAACAGATCAAACCTCAGTTCCCTACTGGTCTTGCTCACGTAAACTCTTACGACACCACACGCTTTGTAGAAGTCTCAATTCGAGAGGTGTTAAAAACGCTTGGTGAAGCAATGATCTTGGTATTCTTAGTGGTTTACCTGTTCTTGCAAAACTGGCGCGCAACGCTAATTCCAACGCTTGCAGTTCCGGTCTCGTTACTTGGTACATTTGCAGGTCTCTATATGCTCGGTTACTCGATTAACACCCTTACGCTGTTCGGCATGGTGTTATCGATTGGTATCGTGGTAGATGACGCCATTGTAGTACTTGAGAATGTCGAGCGGATCATGCATGAGCAAGGCTTGCAGGCTAGAGAAGCAGCGGTTAAAGCGATGCAGGAAGTAAGCGGCCCCGTAGTCGCGATTGTATTGGTATTGTGTTCAGTGTTTGTACCTATCGCTTTCCTAGGCGGGTTAACAGGCGAACTATTCCGCCAATTTGCGATCACAATCTCCATCTCTGTAAGTTTATCCGGTGTGGTTGCATTGACGATGACACCAGCACTTTGTGTATTGCTGCTTAAGCACGAGCATAAACAAGATGCCAAGTTTTTCTTGTGGTTCAATGACTGGTTCCATCGTGTAACCGGACGCTATGTTGGCGCGGTTAGCTTTATGGTCCGCCGTGGTTTTGTGGGCCTAACACTAATGGCAGCCATGATTGGTGCTACGGTATTCTTATGGCAAAAAACGCCAAGCTCTTTAGTACCTGATGAAGATCAAGGTTACTACATGATTGCTGTGTTCTTGCCTGATGGTTCTTCACTAGAGCGCACCGCTAAAGTGGCAGATGAAGTAATTGCTGCTGCAAAATCAAACCCAGCTAACGAAAACGTCGTGGCGTTTACGGGGATGGATTTCATCGGTGGTGGCTTCAAAAATAGCGCTGCGACTATGTTCGTGACGCAGACACATTGGGATGAACGTGATGTGTCGGCGAAAGAACTTGTTGGTGAGTTATTTATGAAAACTGCGCATATTAATGAAGCACTAGTGCTAGCGTTTAACCCACCACCAATTTTCGGCTTGGGTACAACAGGCGGATTTGAAGTCTTCTTGCAAAATAAAGGCGGCTCTGATCCTGCTAAATTGAAGCAAGGTATGCAGATGATCATGGCTGAGGCGCAGAAGAGCCCTATCCTTACTGGCATTCAAACGCTATGGCGTCCTGATGCACCACAGCTAAAGGTGCATATGGATCGTGAACAAGCGCGTGCCATGGGGGTTAATATTAATTCTGCGTTTAACGCACTTGCAGCCAATTTAGGTAACTACTACGTCAACGACTTCAATAAGTTTGGTCGTGCATGGCAGGTGATTATGTCAGCAGAAGCCGAGTTTAGAATGACACCGGAAGATGTTGGACGTATATACGTGAAAAACAATCGCGGCGAAATGGTACCAATTTCGGCATTTACGGATGTTGAGTATAGTCGCGGTCCAGAAACCATGAATCGTTACAATAACCTATCAGCTGTGAAGCTAATGGGCGAAGCTGCACCTGGTTATAGCTCAGGTCAAGCTATCGCAGAATTTGAGCGTATCGCCAACAAAGTGCTACCACCAGACATGACGTACGAGTGGACGGGTTCTGCATTCCAAGAAAAGCAAAACTCTGGCACAACCGGTATTGCTCTAGGTATGGCTGTGATCATGGTATTTTTGATCCTCGCAGCACTCTATGAGCGCTGGTCATTGCCATTCTCAGTTATGTTAGCGCTGCCGTTTGGTACTTTTGGTGCATTGGTCTCAATCTGGATCGCTGGGCTAACCAACGACGTTTACTTCCAAATCGGTTTGGTTACCCTACTTGGCCTTGCCAGTAAAAATGCCATTCTTATTGTCGAGTACGCACTCATGAAGTATCAAGAAGGGTGGAGTCCGGCAACCGCAGCCCTTGAAGCGGCAAGACTGCGTTTTAGACCTATTATCATGACTTCACTTGCTTTCATACTCGGTGTTGTTCCACTGGTGATGAGTTCAGGAGCTGGCGCAGGAGCAAGACACAGTGTGGGTACTGGCGTAATGGGTGGTATGCTCTCGGCGACCTTCCTCGCAGTATTCTTCTTGCCACTGTTCTTCTATTGGCTAATGGCAAGACGGATGTCAGAGAAGCGTTCTAAACAAGAACTTTCAGATGAAATCGCGAAGCATCATAAAGATGAGCATGTCGATACAGATGAAGGATTAGCTTAACAACATCCCTTAAGTTAAACCACAAAACGCCTGAATTTTCAGGCGTTTTTTATATGTCTGATAAAGCTACTACCACCTTTCCACTCTCTCGCCATCACACATTTTATCACTATCCATTAGTCGTAATTTTATGCTTTTCGTCCAATCGCACTTGATTTTGTCGACAATTAAGTTATCACTGATAAAGCATAATGATAAAAACTAGAGATCAACAGCAAGGACAAGACATGACAACAAAGAGCCAAACTTTAAATGTAAAAGCACTTACAAAGAGTTACTTCAAAGGCCCCCAAGCAGAACCATTAACTCAACTCACTATAGGGCAATATTTAGAGCGCATTGTCGACAATTATCCTGAAAAAGAAGCCATAGTTGTTTCTCATCAATCAGTTCGCTTAAATTATCGTGAGTACCTCGAAAAAATCAATCAACTTGCCGCAAGCCTTTTAGCTGTGGGAATAAAGCCAGGGGATAGAGTTGGAATTTGGTCACCAAACAATTTCGAATGGAGTCTTGTGCAATTCGCAACCGCAAAAATTGGCGCGGTCATGGTGTGCATTAACCCCGCCTACCGCCCGAGCGAGCTTGAATACGTGCTAAATAATGTTGAATGTAAAATGCTAATCATGGCGAAATCATTTAAACACAGTCATTATGTAGACATGATAAGAGAGCTGGCTCCAGAGTCCTATGACAGCATGTTTGGCGAACTATGTTCAAAGCGTCTACCATCGCTCAAGCAGATTGTGCTGATTGACGACGATATTGAACCGGGCCTGATGAATTTCAGCACCTTGTTATCTAAAGCAAACGATGCCCACTATCTTGAGGCAACTGCAATTGCTGCCAACCTCAGCGCCAGTGACGCTATCAATATTCAATTTACTTCAGGTACCACTGGTAACCCAAAAGGCGCCACCCTCACCCACAATAATATCCTCAATAACGGATTACTCGTCGCCAATGCCATGAAGCTCACGGAGCAAGACAAGCTTTGTATTCCCGTACCACTTTATCATTGTTTTGGCATGGTGCTAGGTAATCTCGTTTGTATCAGTAAAGGGGCGTGCGCTGTATTCCCTAACGATAGCTTTGATCCACTTATCACTTTACAAGTTGTTGAACGAGAAAAATGCACCGGACTTCACGGTGTGCCGACTATGTTTATCGCACAATTAGAACACCCAGACTTTACGCAGTTTGATTTGTCTTCGCTGCGCACTGGAGTGATGGCAGGTTCGACCTGTCCAGAAAAGGTCATGCGCCAAGTTCAAACCCAAATGCATATGACCGATGTACTCATTGGTTATGGGCAAACCGAGTGCAGCCCAATCAACAATATTACCGAAATAGACTCGCCTGTTGAGAAACGCGTACAGACAGTTGGTCGCGCTATGCCACATACCGAGGTAAAAATTATTGATGAGCTCGGACATATTGCCCCAATAGGTACGCCTGGTGAAGTATGTGCTCGTGGATATTGCGTAATGAAAGGATATTGGCAAGACCCTAAAAAAACGGCAGCAACCATTGATGACGATGGCTGGCTACATTCTGGCGATTTAGGGGTAATGGACGACGAAGGTTTCGTTAGCATCGTCGGCCGCATAAAAGACATGATCATTCGCGGTGGCGAGAATATTTATCCTAGAGAAATTGAAGAGGTACTTTATCATCATCATGATATTCAAGATGCTGCGGTATTTGGGATTAAAGATGACAAATACGGTGAAGAGGTATGTGCTTGGGTTCAACTTAAGCCCAATCATTATATTTCGGAGGAAGATATTCGTATCTTTTTAAAAGATAAACTCGCCTATTTCAAAGTACCAAAACATATCAAGCTCGTTGAAAATTATCCGATGACGGTCACAGGCAAACTACAAAAGTTCAAAATGCGAGAGCAAATGGAAAGTGAACTTGATGCATTTGCCGAATCTCAGTAACTAAGATGAGTAAGTGGTGAGCAATATCCTAGCTCACCACTTACGTAGCTCTTACAACGCTTTTGAAAACTTTGCTCTGTAAAAATCACACCCACCACTAAGCTATTACTCAACCAATTGTTTAAATTGAATTTTTTCTTTGGTTTAATTCTTGCTGTTAGTTTCTAAATTTTATTTGAAGGAAACGAGCAATGACCAAGTGTCCATTAACCACCACAGCTGGTAATCCAATCGCCGATAATCAAAATAGCCTTACAGCAGGTCCTAGAGGCCCCTTATTGGTTGAAGATTACCAGTTAATCGAAAAACTGGCGCATCAAAATAGAGAGCGTATTCCAGAACGTACCGTTCATGCTAAGGGATGGGGGGCGTTTGGAACATTTACAGTAACAAACGATATAAGCCGATATACCAAGGCAAAGCTATTTGCTGAGGTTGGTAAGCAAACCGACATTCTGATGCGCTTTTCAACGGTAGCCGGAGAAAAAGGGGCTGCCGATGCGGAGCGTGACGTAAGAGGTTTCTCGATAAAGTTTTATACTGAAGAAGGAAACTGGGATCTAGTTGGCAATAATACCCCCGTATTTTTTGTTCGTGATCCGTATAAATTCCCAGATTTTATTCACACCCAAAAACGCCACCCTAAAACCAACCTACGCTCCAACACCGCACAATGGGACTTTTGGTCTCTGTCACCGGAAAGCCTGCATCAAGTATTAATTTTAATGTCTGACCGTGGCTTGCCAACGGATGTAAGGCACATGAACGGTTATGGCTCACATACCTTTAGTTTGATCAATGAAGAGGATCAAAGAGTTTGGGTAAAGTTTCATATGAAAACCCAACAAGGCCACCAGCATCATACTGATGAAGAGTCTAAAACGGTAATTGGCGAAAGCAGAGAGAGCTTTCAAGAGGACTTGCTTGAGGCCATAGAGCGCGGAAATTATCCGAAATGGGATATGAAAATTCAGGTGATGACTGAAGCACAAGCAAAACAATTCCAACACAATCCGTTTGATTTAACCAAAGTCTGGCCGCATGGCGACTTTCCACTCATCAATGTTGGCACACTCGAATTAAATCGCGTACCAGACAATTATTTTGCTGAGATAGAACAAGCCGCATTTAGTCCGTCTAACGTGGTATCTGGCATTGGATTTTCTCCGGATAAAATGTTGCAAGCACGCATTTTCTCCTATGCAGATGCTCACCGCTACCGACTCGGTACGCATTATGAGGCATTACCTGTTAATCGCCCAAAATGCCCTGTGCATCATTACCACAAAGACGGTGCAATGCGGTTCTTTAACAATGAACCCGGTGGTAACGAAGATGCTTATTACGAGCCTAACTCGATGGGAGGCCCAAAAGAGAATCCAGAGTATAAACGCCCTGCTCTTGAACTTGAGGGAATGGCGGATAGATACGACCACCGCAAAGACAATGATGATTTTTCACAGCCTCGTGCTCTATATTGCCTATTTGATGATGCCCAAAAGCAGCGCTTGTACGGCAACATAGCACGCGCGATGGCGGGTGTACCTGAACATATCATAGAACGCCAACTTGGGTTATTTAAATCTGTTCATGAAGAACTTGAAGCCGGTGTTAGAACAGCACTGAATGAATAAGGTTAACTGCCTAATCTGAACAAAAAGCTAGCACCTGAAGTGCTAGCTTTTAAAACGGTTAGATTTGTGACCATGCCTTTTTGGTTCCAAGCGCGTAAGCGCCACCTATTACCAAGCAAATTGAGGAGCTCACCCACCAAAACGTCATGCTGTTATCTGGGATGGCTGGCATGATAAAAACAAAGCCAATTCCCCTAATTAAAAAGATTGCACTTATTACACATAGGGCGATTTTCATCAAAGGTAATTGTCGGATCCGTTTCGCTCCTGAAAACGCATAGCATGACCAGAGCAGTAAAATCGTAGCGATAACGGCAGTGATTAGGTGAGGATAAATAAGCCCTTGCTCGGCCATAGTAGCCATTTCCTCACCGGCACCAAAAAATCGATACCAAGGTGCACCGAAGATAATGCAGCCTACATGCGCCACTGCCGCAATGGCTGTACACACACCTGCGAAGAGTAAAAAGTGATTTTTGGTTTGAGTTTGCGCGTTCAAGTTCATTTCCCTGTATGGTCAACATGCTTGAGTATCGCTGCTCTGCCTTTGCCTGTCGATAGATATGCGCTCAAACGATAATATCTGTGGGTCGTGATTTATCTGGGCACAAAGATTCCCGCGGCTTAAAGTGCGGCATTAGAGCCAAAAAGATCGCGGGGTGAACCCGCTCCCACCAGAAATTGAGCTTTTAGGACAATATTTGCTTTAGCAGCGCAGCTGACTGGTAGGTCGTGATTTATCACGACAAAAAGATTTCCGCGGCTTAGAGTGCAGCATTAGAGGCAAAAAGATCGCGGGGTGAACCCGCTCCCACCCGATATAGATTTAGCAAAAAATGAGATCAACCAAATAAATTTGTGAAGCTTGTTATTTGTAGGTCGTGATTTATCACGACACAGGATTTCCGCCCCTAAGGTACGGCATTAAAACCAAAAAGATCGCGGGGTGAACCCGCTCCCACCCGAAATGCGGAATCAAAAAACGCTGGGTGGATCTGCGCCTACTCGATATGGGTTAGTACAATGACAATACTATGTTTTTGGTGCAACGAGGGGTAGATCAAACTGCACCATTAGTCCGCCCTTTTCGCGATTAAATAGCTTAAGTTGTCCACCGTGGGCAATGGCGACTTCATTACAAATACTCAGCCCTATCCCTGTGCCACTTGGTTTAGTAGAAAAGAATGGCAGTACTGCGTTTGCTAGCTTTTCTTCTTCCATTCCTACACCTCTATCAACAACCACGACTATCAGGCGTTGATAATTAACCAGCAGCTTCACGCCTATTTCATCTATTTTAGATCCTGACTCATGGGCGTTTTTAACCAAATTAATCATCACCTGCTCTACCTGTATGGGATCAAAAAAAGCGCGCTCCACAGGAAGTGGTGCCAGCGAAGTAAAGTCATAAAGCTTACCAACGGTATCAAGTAAGGGCTGCAAGGGTTGCTCTGAAATATTAGGAGCCGGTAATCTTGCAAATTCGCTATATTTAGCCACAAACTCACTCAAGTTTTCGGTGCGGCGATTAATGGTTGCCAGCATATCAGGTAGCAACTGGACTAAGGTATGATTTTGTTCTTTAGCGCTACGCTCAACAATCGTATTTGCGGAGTTAGTCAACGAAGAAATGGGCGCTAATGAATTATTGAGCTCATGACTTATCAGGCGAATGGCGTTTTTCCAAAGTCCCACCTCTTGACGGCTCATTTCGCTAGATAAGTTTTGACACATTAGCAATACATGTGGCTGGTGGTTGAGTGTGATACTCTGCCTTGAAAAGTAATAGCTTTGCTTTTCATCATTGGCTTGAAAGGTCACAAACCCGGATTCTTTTTGTAGCAAAATTGTTTGCAGCTTAGGCTCTGCATTCGCGATGGCATGATGAAGTACAAGGCCACTTAAAGATTTTTTGTTATTGAGTAATTTCCCAGCTTTGTCGTTGGCATATACAACCTGATCAAACTGATTGAGTAATATAATCGACACCGGCGACACCTGCAAAATGGTATCGAGTAGTAACTCCCTTTGGCTAGTAGCGTGGCGCTGTTTTTTTAATGTCGTCGATAAACGATTATATTCCAGAATTAAGTCAGACATTTCTATGCTTTCAAAGTGGGTAATTTGAACTGAGAAGTCTTGATCTTTAAAACTGCGGATCCCGTCCGTTAAGCAATCTATGATCCGCCGTTGGCGAGAAAAAAAATAACTGATACCGACAATGCCAAATACCGTTGCAAAAAGGAGCCCCACCGGAATTGCCAGAGTAAGTGGTATTGCAAATGAAGCTGCCAGCCATAAAATAGCCGCAAACACCAATAATGATACAAATAAGCATGCAGACACAGCTGCTTGAAGAGATATCGTCATTTTAAGCCAAATTTCTCCATTCTCCGATATAGTGCTTGCCGACTTAATCCAAGCTTTCTTGCGGCTTTACTGACGACGCCATCAGCGCTGTCTAATGCAGCTTCGATATCTGCTTGTGTATATTCAAGCGGCTCTTCATGTTGTGGTATTTGAATTGCTAAATGCTCACACTCAATTTCTTGCCCGGGGCTCAGCAACACAGCACGGGCTATGGTGTTTTCAAGCTCTCTAACGTTTCCAGGCCAAGTATGATGCTTTAACTGCTTCATAGCTGCGTTACTCAAACTCTTATTGCTAGGCAAAAAGTGATCCACTAACACGGCAATATCTTCTTTTCGCTCAGATAGTGGCGGCAGCTTTAACTCAATCATATTGATACGATAATATAAGTCTTCTCTAAAAGTACCTGCCCGAATGGCCTCTGGTAAATTACTGTTGGTGGCACTGATCACCCTAACATTCACCCTCTTTGTTATCGTGCTGCCAACGCGTTCAAACTCACCACTTTGTAAAACCCTCAGTAATTTTTGTTGCCCTGCCAAAGACAAGTTACCAATTTCGTCCAAAAATAATGTCCCGCCATCAGCCGCTTCAAAGCGCCCAGCCCTCGATTTTTGTGCGCCTGTATACGCACCACTTTCAACCCCAAATAATTCGGCCTCAATCAGGTCAGCTGGAATAGCTCCTGCATTTACCTTAATAAAGGGTTTATGTTTATAGCTACTATTGGCTTGCACAATTTCTGCAATTTTTTCTTTACCTGCCCCGTTTGGTCCTGTGATCAATATTGGTGCATCAGAATGGGCAACCTGAGTTGCCATTTCAAGCAAGCTCAACATGGCAGGATCGGCTACCACCACACCACACAGATCGTATTGCGCTTTTAGCTTCTGTAATCTGGTATTGCGCTGATTAGCGGCGCTACTAACTTGTTCTTGTAGTTCTCGCATTTCGAGCAAGTTTTTCACTGAGGTGACGAGTTTATGGTCTTTCCAAGGTTTGGCTAAGTAGTCTGCCGCACCATCTTTAATTAGCTCCACCGCCATTTCAAGATTTGTCCAAGCGGTCAATAAAATGATAGGTAAATCAGGCTCTAAATCTCTGATTGCTTTATATAGGGCTTTACCTTCTGCCCCGCTGGTGGTGTCTCTGGTAAAGTTCATATCTTGAATGACCAAGTCGAACTGTTTACTACGTACCATCTCTAAGCCTTGCTGCGGAGAAGTCACGCCTTCACACTGAATATCATTGAGCAATAAGAGGACTTTAATTGCTTGAATTACATCCGGATTATCGTCAATTACCAATACACTCATGAACGCTTTTGATCCTAATTTGTAGATTTAGCCCCTTTCGGGGCTGTATTGTTTTTATTATTAACTCGATTTAGTTACTTGCGCCGGCGACACTTTGGCGGCTTCCTTAGCAGGCAGGTACACCGCCAATGTACTCACAAGCCAAGTAAAAATAGCTACTCCAACCAATAACGGTATCTCTACCACACTTTGCACTCGAACATTATTCATCAAAAAATAGTAAAGCAAAATCGAGAGACCAAAGCCTAGCACTAAACCGATACAGACTAAAATTGTATTTTCTTTAATTAAAGACCACATCACTTTACCTTTAGATGCGCCTAGTGCACGAAGTACACCATGATCTTTCTTTCTAAGGCTAACAGAAAAGCTGACAAGTGCGACTATACCGAGCGCGGTGACCACACAAGCGATGCCGCTTATACCTGCCATGGTGAGTGCAAAGGTGCTGCGGCCATCCCACAAACGCTTTTTAGCACGCGCTACAAATTCAACTCTCTCTACCATACGGCCCTCAGAATGATAAAGCGCTGTTTCGACCTCTTCTAGAATGCGCTCAGATACGCCTTCCTCTACTCGCACTAAATAATTGGCCCGCTGACGGTTACCCCAGATGACTTCAGGTACAACTCCCGAATTGTAGGGTTGTTGACTATATGTGGCACTTTCACCAAGCATTTTACCTTTATATACCCCAACGACTTGGTGAGGGATACGCTGTCTTGAAATATACACCGACTTTCCAAGAGCAGAGCTATCACCAAATAAGGACGTGGCAAGGTCGTCACTTATCATAATAACGCCGGCATTTTTTGTAGTCTCATCGCCTTTAATAAATTCGCTGGCATAAAACCTGCGCCCTTCAACGAGCTCAAGCCCAAGTACATCAACTCCCTTTTCATCTAAGCCAAAGTAGCCGAACACGCTATAATCCGTTTCTGGTTGGGTATCTTTAAAAATGGTCCACCCAGGGCCTAAGCTGTTTAATACCAGTTCTCTACCGGCATAAGATGCACCAATAACCCCCGGTACGTTTTCAATCGCTTGAATATCCTTTTCGATAAGTGACTGGACATTTACTGAGGTATCAAATACACGCGTCGTCACATTGAGAATTTGTTGCTCTTCCAGCTTTGAAGGAATTAACCAGTTTTGCAGCGTTGCATAGCTGATAAAGGCCGTGTTGCTGACAATCATCACGGTAATCGCGATTTGTAGAATAATTAATAGTGAAATGCTCTTTTGCTTTAATATCAGCTTTAAAATATGTTTAATCGCCATGATTATCCCCTTAACTCTGCAGCTGGTGATACGCGGCTACTGCGGTATACCGGATATAACCCAGATAGACCCACCGCTAAGAAAATCCCAATAGTCGTCCAAAGTGCCAGCTCACCATCGAACTGATAGATTTGTCGTACTTGCTCAGCAAGTGCCATATAATCCGTCTGATACATACGCAGATGGAACATCAACTCGAGTCCTGCAAATGCTAGTACAAAACCAAACAGCACAGATGCAACCGTGAGCATGAGAATTTCTAGAAAATGAATTTTCATGATCACTCTACGATTTGCACCGAGGGCTCGGTAAAGAGAAATAAGCTTGCGATTGGCTTGGAATTTGGCCAGTAGGATCCCCACTGTATTCACTAAACAAATGCCAAATAATAAATACGAAAAAGTCAGATAAATGGCTTCCCACGCCATAAAGCGCTGGATCAAAATATACAGCTCACCCATGCTATAAAAACTAGTAAGGTTAGTATGTTGAAACCGGCCAACTTCTTGTTGGTTAACGATATAGTTATTTAACCAGGTTTTTAGTTCTGCAAGATGCGCCGTCTTCTTGTCTTCTTGATACTGGAACCAAACCGTCAAATAACCACATTCAGTACTTTTCAACATGTCGATACTGCCACTTCTCGGGTTAGTTGCAGTGTATAACTCGTCAGTTCTGCACGTTACTTGCCCCGTTCTCGGAAAGTTTTGCGCATAAGCATAATTTAGCGGAATAAAAACATCGTGGTTGTAATTATTGCTAAAGCTCAAATCTTGGAAGCGACGTTTATAATTGCTTAAATCAACCACGCCCACGACTTGTATTTGTTCTCCTTGAACTTGAATAAACTGTCCAACAGAATTCGCCCCACCAAATAGATGGTCGTTGACGTTTTTACTGATCACAGCCACCGCTTCACTACTTTGCTGGCTTTTTTCGTTCCAAGAAGTACCGTAAATAAACGGCGCATCTAGTACATTAAACATCTCTCTATCTGTACCAGATGCCTCTACACTAATAGGCCTAACTGAGTTATCAGCAAGACCAACGATAAACTCCGTGGTGTAGTTAAACGATAGGTGCTCGTACGATAAATCCGCTTGCTTAAGTGCTTGGGCATCTTGAAAAGTCCAGCGAGGAAATTGTCTAAAGTCGACAACATCTACCACCGCATCATAATAATTGAGGCCTGCCGTAAATAAGCTGTTTGCCTTATAACCAATGACTTCGCTACTGCTTTGTTTTACTATGGCTGACATAGTCAACATTAAAGTGATCCCAACTGCAAGGTTGATTATCATTAGTGCACTCAGTTTGGGCTTTTGCTTTAACCCTTGCCAAGCTAAAAGTACTAACTCTTTCATTGCCTGCTCCTACACTGCCAGTTCGGTTAGTTGAGATTTAGTGATGTCAGTGAGTTCACCATCAAGAATTTGAATGTTGCGACCAGCTCTTCGAGCCAGTTCATTGTCATGCGTTACCATAATCAATGTAGTACCCGCTTGGTTTACCTCTTGTAATAAGTCCATCACTTGCCTTGCCATTAAGCTGTCTAAATTTCCCGTTGGCTCATCCGCCAATAGGAATCGCGGTTTCCCCGCCAGTGCTCTGGCAATAGCAACACGTTGCTGTTGCCCGCCACTGAGCTGTGCAGGATAATGCTTCATTCGGCTGGCAAGCCCAACGAGTTCGAGTGCTTCTTCAATGCGCTTTTTACGCTCATTGGCTTTTATTCCCCTAAAAATAAGGGGGACTTCAACGTTGTCATATAAAGATAAGTCACTGATAAGGTTAAAGCCTTGGAAGATAAAGCCAATTTTTTCGTTTCGTAGTTGTGATAGCTTTTTATCGTTAAGATTGGCAACGTTTTCACCATCTAGAAAATAATCACCGCGCTCAAAACGCTCTAATAAACCCGCAATGTTCAAAAAGGTCGTTTTACCCGATCCTGACGGGCCTGTGACCGCAATAAATTCCCCTTCTTCAATGGTCAAATTCACATTACTGAGTGCATGGGTCTCAATCAGATCTGTGCGATAGATTTTGCTTACTTCATTCATTTTTAACATTGTCTATTCCTTCTAATTCTTATTCGCAACGAAAGCTGGCGCTACTTCCCGAGTAGCACTCGCGCTTTTTTATTGAACGGTTCTAAACTTGAAATCACGATTTCTTGCCCTTCACTCAGGCCTTCAATAATCTCAACTTCAGAAATACTTTTTACACCAATCTGAATTGGTGTTTGATCAGCCTGCTCACCGACAACCGCATAGGTAAAACGCCCGGCACCGGTTTCAACAAATGCACCACGCCTTACTTTGAGCACATCTTGCTTTTGCGATAGGATAATTCTTGTAGATACCTTTTGATTTTGGCGAAGGCCGCTTGGCTGCTCGTCAAAGCGCACCCGAGCACTGACGCGACCAGCTTCGATTTCAGGGGAAATAGCGACCAGCTTCGCATGATATTGGTATTGATTGATAAATACTTCAGCGGCCATGCCGACCCCCAGGTTGTCGGCGTAAATTTCTGGTATTTGTGCTTCAACTTCAAGCTCAGAAAGGTCAACCAGTGATATTAATGCGGCATCTCGCTGTACAAACTGCTTTTGTTGGACATGCACAGTACCAACAATGCCTGATAACGGCGAAATAATATTAAGTGCTGCTACCTGACGCTGCACTTCTTCTAAAATATGCTGCTGTCTGGTTAGGCTCAGTTCACTACTTTTTAGCTCAAACGCAAGTCGCTCTTGCTCAAGCTTTAGCGACTCGATGGCGTGCCGCTCTTGTAGCTGCGCGCGCTTAAGTTCAACCATTGACTGTTCAAGCTCTAATTTTGAGATAATTTGCTTTTCGATGCTTTGTTTTGAGCGCGCCATTTCACGCTCTGCCGCTTCTAAGTCTACTTTCGCCATTTCCATGCGTTGTTCGGTATCGAGTAGCTGCTGTTTAATCGAGATCCGTTGGCGCTCAACTTCCGTTTGTAAACGTTCGAACGTAGCCTCTTCTTGTAGTAAACGATTGGTTAGTTCAGGACTATCTATCCTAAGCAACGCTTGCCCCGCTTTGATGGCATCACCAGGTTTAACGTTTAGCGTTACTGTGCCCGATGCGATGGCATATAAATCTGGATTATTCGCAGCGAGCGTACGCCCTTCAACACGAAGATCTTCGCTGATATCACCTCTCACTACTGTGGCGAGACGTACTTGCTCCCGCGATACGGTCTGCTCTGCTGATAGAATAGTGTTAATACTTGACCAAGCACTGGTTAGTCCACCTAATGTGATGCCAACGGCCAATAACGCAATTACAGGCTTTTTTATGGTTCGCTTTTTTGCGATTTGTTTGTCTTGCGCACTTGTATCTTTAATCATGCTACCTCCATGCGGACACGTGAGTGTCCGAGATTATCATGAGTAACTAATTACAAGTAGCGTGCCAGAATTTATATTGTTGTTTTATATGAAATTTATGAGATTTAACGGCTTTATTCAAGGGGATTGGACGGACACCGGACAGTTTGCGGACAATAGCAGAACGTGACTAAAACTGGTAGGTCGTGATTTATCGCGATATCAGATTTTAGAAGGAACCGCACTCAACAGATCGCGGGGTGAACCCGCTCCTACCTAATGTTGATGCGCGTTTAGCACAAGGTTTACCCTAACAGCTCAGCAACACTGGTAAATCATTACTAAAACTCGTAGGTCGTGATTTATTGCGACATCAGATTTTAGAAGGAACCGCACTCAAAAGATCGCGGAATGAACCCGCTCCTAACTAATGTTGATGCGCGTTTCGCGTTAGGGGTAACCTGCTGACACGCAAAAACTATTGGTGCTGGCTCACATCCCACAATTGCTTTAACTCTTCGATAATGGCCGGGTCGTCAATGGTAGATGGCACGACAATGTCTTCTCCGTCTACCAGCTGGCGTAGGTTCTTTCTGAGAATTTTACCCGAACGGGTTTTGGGTAAACGCTCAACCACTTTAATGGTTTTAAGGCAGGCAATCGCGCCGATTTTTTCGCGGATCAGGCTTCTTATCTCCTCGGCAATTGCCGATTCAGTGGTGTTTACGCCATCTTTCAATACCACCATTGCAATGGGTACTTGACCTTTTAACTCGTCTTTACCGGCGAATACCGCGCATTCTGCAATTGCATTGTGACCAGCAACGATTTCTTCCATTTCACCAGTTGACAGTCTATGCCCGGCTACGTTTATTACATCATCAGTGCGGCCCATAATAAACAGGTAGCCGTCTTCATCAAAATACCCGCCATCGCCAGAGAGGTAATAGCCGGGGTATTGTGATAAGTAACTGCCTTTAAAGCGCGCCGTGTTATTCCAAATAGTGGTTAAACAACCGGGAGGAAGTGGTAATTTAACCGCAACAACACCTTGTTGATTGGCCTCGCATGGACTGCCGTCTACATCGAGGATCTCGACTTGATAGCCCGGTGTAGGAACTGTGGCACTGCCCGCCTTTGAAGGCATCAATTCAATCCCAACTGGGTTACACGCAATTGCCCAGCCCGTTTCCGTTTGCCACCAGTGATCAATTACCGGTAGCTTTGTAGTGGACTGTAACCAGTCGTAGGTGGCAGGGTCGAGTCGTTCACCAGCTAAAAATAGCGTTTTTAGACTGCTGGTGTTGTAATTAGCCAAAAGCGCTGCGCTCGGATCTTCTTTTTTAATGGCACGAAATGCCGTCGGTGCACTAAAAAGTGCTGCCACTTGATATTCTTCAACCACTCGCCAAAATGCCCCTGCGTCTGGAGTTTTAATCGGTTTTCCTTCGTATAACACGCTGGTACAACCATAAATCAGTGGGCCATAGACAATATAAGAATGCCCCACAACCCAGCCAATGTCGGATGCTGCCCAAAACACTTCTCCGGGCTCCATGCCGTAAACGGTTTTCATACTGTAGTTTAATGCCACGGCGTGACCGCCCTGCTCTCGCACTACTCCTTTGGGTGTGCCTGTGGTGCCAGAGGTATACAAAATATAAAGCGGATGCGTGCTTGGTAAAGGCACAGCATCAAAAGACTCTGGCGTATTTGCCACCACAGTCCAATCTAGGTCCCTTGGCGATGACATCTGCGCTTGGTATGCTTCACGCTGTAGCACAATGCAATGTTCCACTTGATGCTTTGCCAACGACAAAGCTTCATCCAGCATAGGTTTGTATTCAATCGTGCGGCCTATTTCAATTCCGCAAGAAGCACTGATCACTAGCTTTGGTTTCGCATCATCTATTCTCACCGCAAGCTCATGAGGTGCAAAACCGCCAAACACCACGGAATGAATAGCACCCACGCGCGCACAAGCAAGCATGGCAACGACCGCCTCTGGCACCATGGGCATATAAATTACCACCCTATCCCCTACACTTACACCAAGTTGATTTAAGCCAGCTGCAAAATGGCTCACTTGAGAGAGCAACTCGCCATAGCTAATTTTGCGTTTGGTATTCGTCACCGGCGAGTCATAAATTAATGCGGTTTGCTCGCCTCGGCCTTGGTGTACATGATGGTCAAGTGCCAAATAACTGGTATTCATCAAACCATCACTAAACCAATGACTCAGCCCCTCTTGGTCTTGGTTATGTCCGATTTGTGGTGGCGTATGCCAATCAAGCCGTGCCGCTTCTTTAAGCCAAAATGCCTCAGGGTCTTGGGAAAATGTTTGATATGCCTGTTGATAGGTTATTGTTGTCATAATAGGTTACTCAGTTTTGCTAGAACAGAGTAAAGATAGATAAAAAACCACCAAGTTTTGATGAGACTTTAGTCTTGCGAGGATGATACAGATCAAGGTTAGGGAAATTAAATATGATTATGTCTGTGTAATACATGTAATCACAGCGTCCTGAACAATAGCCATGAGAATAGATATGACTATTATTCAGAAATCCACTAGGACCTATACAACCAAATTTACCTACTGCTCGCTTTCAAGCTTTAGCAGCAATGCTTTGATATCATCTTTTGCGCCGATGATATGTTTTTTCAAAAAGTCACAAGCCCCTTTGGTATTTTTATCGCGGCATAGCTCTAATAGCTGGCGGTGTTCCTCTGGTGCGGTTTTAATGCCGCCCGCAAGTAGGATATGCATGCGCACGTAGCGCTCGGAGTTTTTACTGTACACATCCACCAGCTCACGTGTTTGTGGGCGCTGTGCTTTGCTGTAGAGTTTGCTGTGAAATTCGGCGTTGAGTTTGCCCGTTGCCAGTTGTGTATCGCCAGCGGCCATTGCTTCTTCAAGCTCGGCTAAGATGGCTTCGGCTTCTAATAGGTCGCGTGCGGTTAACTTGTCGATTGAGTGACGTAATAGCTCGGCTTCTAACAATGCGCGTAGATCAAATATTTCATCGATTTGTTCGGCACTTAAACGCGTAACTGTCGCACCTTTGTGCGCTTCAAAGTTAACTAAGCCTTCAGCTTCTAGTTGCAGAAGGGCTTCTCTAACAGGAATACGGCTTACATTTAACTCATCTGCCAGCGCGGCTTGCCTTAGCGGCTCGCCCGCTTTGATTTCGCCAGTGAGGATTTTTTCACGAATTGCTTCAGCAACTAATTGAGTTCGAGTTTTATGTACAATCGCCATAGTATTTAGTAATTATTGTTTTATGAACTCATTATAAACGTATCTGAGTTCAAATTGCATGTTTGTCGAGTATATAAGTTTGATGTGCGAATTATGTCTGAATAAATAAGCCCATAGCAGTACTATGGGCTTGGTTTGCTTAACTTTGTATACAAATTGGTCTTACGAATCGTTTGAGCGCTTCTAACCCTACCGATGTTGAACGTACATCGGTTGATGACGGAAACGGCCCACCGTGGTTCATGGTGGCGCACACTTCAACGCCCGTGGGCATTTGCCCGTAAATCAATCGACCTACGCGGTATTGTAGCGCCTCTATGATGCATTCGGCTTGATGTAGGTCAGACTCAGTGCCATGAATACTGGCGGTGAGTTGTCCATCTAAGTCTGCGATTAAGTCTTCAAGCTGTGCTAAGTTGTCATAGCTCACCACTAAAGCACTTGGCCCAAAGACTTCTTCTTTAAGCCTTGCATCGGTTGCAAAGCTTTCGCTATCCGTCAGGAACAAGTGAGCGCTTGCGTGAAACGGCTGTGCTTGCTCACCAGCGCTCAACAACGTTACTTGAGGGTGTGCTTTTAGCGCCGCGATGCTGTTTTGATAAGCTTTTAAAATGCCCGGAGTCAATAAGGTATCTGAAGGCGCTTCACTAATATGTCGCTTAGTTGTCTCGATAAATGTTTGCGAACTACTACTTGGCACCAACCAAATGCCGGGGCTAGTACAAAATTGACCATTACCCATAAGTAAAGACTGGACAAATTGTGCACCAAGCTCTGCGCCTTGTGCCTGTACTTTTTCAGGTAAGACAATTTGCGGGTTCACGCTGCCAAGCTCACCGTAAAGCGGGATAGGTTCATGGCGCTTCGCGATGGTTTCTTGCAATGCTTTTGCAACGCCAAAGGAGCCTGTAAACCCAACCGCTTTGATAGGCTTAGCTTCCACCAGCCAATGCGCGACATCGTATGCTTTCGCTTGCAGCATTGAAAACACCCCGCTTGGCATATCGCACTTGCTTATTGCTGTGGCGATGGCCCTAGTCATTAGCTCACACGTTGCCGGATGTGCTGGGTGACCTTTATATACCACAGGACAGCCGGCGGCTAACGCAGCTGCGGTATCGCCCCCGAGCGTAGAGAAGGCATACGGGAAGTTTGACGCGCCAAACACCGCAACAACACCAATAGGAATATGCTTAAGCTGTGTTTTTGGCTTAGGCACCGGCGTGCGATTTGGGTCTGCTTGCTCTTCCTTAGTCAGGCAAAGCTCAGCTAGGTTATCTCTCAGCGCTGCAGCAAATGTGTTTAATTGGTTTACCGTGCGGCCACGCTCGCCCTCGAGTCGTGGCCTTGGTAGGTTAGTTTCTGCCATCGTAGTAGTGATCAGCTCATCACCTAAGGCGAGAATTTCTTGGGCTATGGTCTCTAAAAATTCGGCTCTAGCAGTCATCGAGGTTTTACGATAAGCCTTAAAAGCCTGCTCTGCTGCATTAACGGCTTCTTCTACTTGTGCTTCACTGGCGTTAAAAAATGCTTGCGTTAACGGTTCATTGGTTGCCGGGCAAAACGCGCAAAACGTTGTTGCCGTTTGTGCGGCTTGCCACGCACCGTTGACGTAGCTCTTTCCTGATAAATTCATTGTTAGCTCCTGTTTTCTTTCAGTCTTAATGGCTAGAGCACCTGAAAACCAAGTGCATACGGATCTTCGTCATCTACAGTGATACAATTACTCCCCGTTTGACGTGCCCAACCTTGAATACTTGGTAGAATAGCGGCTTTTCCCGCGACCTCAGTTGTGCCTTCGACCTTACCGATAAATTGACTGCCTATGATGCTCTCGTGAACAAATGTATCACCCTCTTTTAGCAGCCCCTTTGCATACAACTGTGCCATTCTTGCACTTGTGCCTGTGCCACAAGGTGACCTATCAAGTGCTTTATCGCCATAAAATACCGCGTTGGCCGCATGACTACCTGGGTGCTGTGGCTTGCCTGTCCACAACACATGGGAGGCGCCGCACACGGTAGAGTCTTCGGGATGAATAGGGTTTATTTGCGCATTAACTGCCGCGCGCACTTTAGGGCTCCACGCCAGTAATTCAGCGGCGCAGCTTTGATCCACACCAGCAAATAAACTTTGAGGTTCAACGATAATGTAAAAGTTACCGCCATAGGCGATATCAAGGATAAGCTCCCCCAACCCATCAACGTGGACAGGCACCGCTTGGTAAGCCAAAAATGCCGGCACATTGTAGAGCCTTACCCAAGTCACTTTACCTGCTTTCATCTCATAATAGGCATTCACGCGCCCCGCAGGGGTGTCAAGCTTGAGTACCCCCTGTTCCTTTGGGGTAATAAGGCCGCTTTCGAGGCCAAAAGTGACTGTCCCGATAGTGCCGTGCCCACACATAGGCAAGCACCCAGAGGTTTCGATAAATAGGATTGCCACATCCCCATCAGCAGTGGTCGGTGGATACAAAAAGGCACCCGACATCATGTCATGGCCTCTGGGCTCAAACATCAATGCGCGCCTTATCCAATCGTAGTCACGTAAAAAATGTTGGCGCTTTTCACTCATGCTCTCGCCCAAAAGCGTTGGATGACCGCTTGTGACCAAGCGCACGGGATTGCCACAAGTATGGCCATCTATACAATAGTAGGTGCCTAAAATCATACGCTTAGTCCAAGTTATATTGGCTTAAGTCAATTCGATTTGCCATCGCTTCATCGTACAAACGACTTACATAGGCTTTTTCTTCTTGAGTTAGTGGCAATCTTGGAGAACGAGTCACTTCACTACCGCGCCCAGCCAAATACTCTGCATATTTGATGCACTGCACCAGTGTCGGAATCGTATCTAAACGTAGCAAAGGTAAAAACCAACGCCACAGCGCACGCGCTTCCTCAAAACGACCTTGCTCAGCAAGTTTATAAATAGCCACTGACTCGCGTGGGAATACATTAGTCAATCCCGAGATCCAACCCGTCGCGCCAAGCATCAGGCTTTCCAGTGCGATATCATCAACACCACCAAATACTACGTAGCGATCGCCAAATGCGCTAAACAGCTCGCTAATACGGCGAGTATCTTCCGTTGCTTCTTTTACAGAAACAATATTGGGCTCTTCAGCTAAGGTTTTCATGCCTTCGATTGACACGTCGACACCATAGGTCACTGGATTGTTGTAAATCATAATAGGTAATGCGGTGCTGCGCGCCACCTGTTGGTAATGATGAATAGCTTCACGCTCTGTTGAGCGGTAGACCATCCCCGGCAATACCATCAGTCCATCAATGCCTAGCGCTTCTGCATCCTTGGCAAACTCGACAGCAAGTGCTGTTGTGGTTTCAGCCACACCACTAAGTAGTGGCACTCTATCACCTACAACTTCTGTTGCAGCTTTTAAAACTTGGCGTTTCTCGTCAGCCGTGAGTGAGCAATTTTCACCTACGGTGCCTAATACTATGATGCCATGAACCCCTTCGTTAATCAGGTTATCTATCATCGCTTTTGTGGTATCAAAGTTGATGCTTTCATCATCATGGAATTGAGTGGTTACTGCTGGATATACACCCTGCCAATTTACGTTCATGGTTCTCGCCTTTCATTAAGTTGTTTAGTTATTGTGCTTGCCATCATAGGTATATTGTATACAATAATCAATATTCGAAAGAGAGATTTTTTAGCCATTAACTCAAATGATTGGCTTAAACATCTTTAATACTATGATTTATAAGTGTTAAATTTTTTCTTGTTGGTATTTCAATGAGGTTTGATTGAAGGCTATGTGGAAATACAATTTAGGGTGGTGAGGTAAATTGTGGAAAATAATAATAAAATTGCAGTGATAGGCGCAGGGATCATTGGGATCACCACAGCGCTGCAATTAGCTCGACGAGGCCACGCTGTTACCTTGCTCGATAAAAATCAGCCCGCAGAGGGATGTTCTAAGGGTAACGCGGGGCATTTTGCCACAGAGCAGGTATTCCCCATGGCAGACGCAGCTTTACTAACAAAGGTGCCTAGCATGTTAGTCAATCCGGTGGGGCCTTTGCGAATTGAGACCACCTCTTTGGTCAAAAATATTCCTTGGTTTGTACGATTCTTAAAGCAAATGAAAAGTAGCTGCTTCCATAAAGGTACAATCGCACTTAGAAGTTTAAATGAACGCGCACTACCCGCATATCAGCGTTTACTTGGTGACAAATATCATACACTTATATCTAGTAACGGCAGTTTACTGGTATTTGAAGGTGACGAAAGCTCTGCGCGTCAAAGCTATAACAAATACGCCGAACAAGACATCTCAGTGAGCTTACTAACAGGCGATCAAGCCCGAGAAATGGAGCCGAGCCTATCAAGTACCATCACCTCGGCACTGTATTTTGATAAAGTCGCGCATAGCACAGACCCCTACGCCCTTTGTTTGACGTTATATGAGCAGTTTATACAGCTAGGCGGTACGTTCAAGCAAGGCTCAATCGATAATATTACCCACACAGGGCATGGCTATACACTTCACTCCAAAAGCCACATGATGGCCTTTAACAAAGTGGTTGTGGCAACGGGTGCTGCAAGTAAAACGCTCTGTGCGTCTTTAGGTTACTCACTGCCCATGATTGCCGAGCGCGGTTATCACAACATGTTGGCATTGAATAATACGCTTACACGACCTGTCGCCTCAAGTGAACGAGGGTTTATCATGACGCCCATGTCACAAGGTTTGCGACTGGCCGGTACAGTAGAATTTGCCACACTGGAGAGTAAGCCCAATTACAGCCGTGCTCACGCATTATTGCATCATGCAAGTATATTGTTAAACTCATCGCTGCCACAAAAAAATGATAACTTGTGGGTTGGCTGCCGTCCCTCACTCCCAGATTATTTACCTGTCATCGGACAAGCGCCAAATCATCACCACGTTTATTTTGCACTGGGTCATCAGCACTTAGGACTGACCCAAGCCGCAATTTCCAGTGAATGTATCGCAGATCTTATTGACAACAAGCCCAACGACATCGATCTTACTCCTTTTAGTATTGCTCGATTTAATTAGACAAGGAGCACAAAAATGAAAGGTATTGCATACCAAAGCGCGCAGCAAGCGCTAGATAACTTAGAAGATATGACCAAAGGCATAGCGCCAATTGGCGAAAGCGAGTATTTAGCAAGAATAGAGAAAGCTCAACAATATATGCAGCAAAACAACATTGATGCGCTCTATTTAAATGCTGGTACAAATTTAAAGTACTTTACTGGTTTACAATGGTACGCCAGTGAACGTTTGGTCGGTGCTATTTTACCCGCCAATGGACAAGTTCAGTTTATCGTCCCATTTTTTGAAATCGGCTCTATTAAGGATTATTGGCTGATTGAAGGCCCTATTCATGCTTGGCAAGAAGAAGAATCTCCTTACGAGCTCGTCGCAAACATACTTAACACACTCAATATTGATAGCACAGGCACACTCGCCATTGACGAAAGCACTGCGTTTTTTGTTGCTGATGGGATCAGACTCGCGGCACCTGGGCTTTCGCTTATTAATGCAAAGGTAGTAACCGCGCATTGTAGAATGCATAAGTCGGCCAATGAAATTGCCCTTATTCAACGCGCAATGGACATGACACTTGCCGTACATAAAGCAACGGCATCTATGCTGTATGAAGGGATCACCACAACCGAAGTTGAAGCCTTTATTAATGAAGCGCACAAAAAAGTGGGGGCGCCGGGCAATTATTTTTGTATTGTGCTATTTGGTGTGGCGTCGTCATTCCCACATGGTGTAAAAAATCCACAAACGCTGAAAAAAGGCGATGTGGTTCTCGTCGACACTGGTTGTAAGTTACACGGCTATCTTAGCGATATCACCCGCACTTATGTTTTTGGCGACCCCAGTGAAAAGCAAAAGTCCGTTTGGCAAATCGAGAAGCAAGCGCAAATTGCAGCATTTAATGCAGCCAAAATTGGGGCGCCCTGTGGCGCTGTTGATAAGGCCGCGAGAGAGTATATTGCCAGCAATGGGCTCGGTCCTGATTATCAACTACCAGGTTGCCCACATCGCACTGGGCACGGTATCGGCTTAGATATCCACGAATGGCCTTATTTAGTCAAAGACAACCCAGAACCGCTTGCAGCTGGAATGTGCTTTTCAAACGAACCTATGCTGGTTATTCCTGATAAATTTGGCATTCGCTTGGAAGATCATTTCTATATGACCGACGATGGTCCGCGTTGGTTTACTGAGCCTGCGCACAGCATAGACAATCCTTTTGGGGTTGAATGATATTAAAAATAAATGCTGAGTTGCTCTGATGAGTAACTCATCATTTATCGTGATTGATTTAAGCACAGCTTAATTGGTATAAACATAGCATCTACAATTTACTGCGCTACAACTTATGATTGCAACTACCCCACCACCACCCTATTACGCCGTAATTTTTACCAATATAAAAAATGAAGACGATGAGGGCTACGCCCGAACCGCGTCGAGAATGGTCGAGCTTGCACAGCTTCAACCTGGCTTTTTAGGATTAGAATCTGCGCGTGAAGAGGTTGGGATCACGGTTTCTTATTGGCGCGACTTAGAATCAATCAAAGCATGGAAAGCCAATGCTGAGCATATTGAGGCACAAAAAAGCGGTAATAAGAAATGGTATCAAAGCTATACAACTCGTATTGCTAAGGTAGAGCGTGAATATAGTCTTTGAGCTAGCGCTTAGTTGTGGTCACTTGTGCATTGTTTACTCGCGACTTTAACCGTGATAAGCCTTGAGGCGTTACACCCAAATAATTAGCAAGATCATAATTTGCCAAACCATTAACCCAATGTGGACGTTCGTCACGCAAAAAACAATACCTTTGCTCAAGCGTATTTAGTAATAGAAACGCTTCTTTTGCTTCTTTGAATAGCAACTGTTGTTGTAATAATTTTAATTTAAGTGCGCGGAGATTATCTTGTTCCAATTTGGCTAACGGAACGAGTACAACCTTTGCATCATCCAGCGCAGAGATTTGATAGAAGCTAGGAGATTTTTGGATCCACTCAGCAAATAAAATACAAAGTTCGCCAGCAAAATAGAACTCCTTATGTCTTAGTTCCCCTACTTCATTTACTACCGATGAGACGAGCTTGCCAGAGTGGATAAAGAAGCCATAATGTTGCATTTGTCCTTGCTGCAACAATATTTCATTGCGGCCGCAGCGCTTTGTACCGAACGTTGGATTCTCCCTAATAAATGTTAATAATTCATTTCTTGTGGCTTCACAAAACTGACCGAGTTTATGAAAAGGCATAATTCACTCATACAATAGGTATAACTAGATCAAAAAAGGCTCCGTAAGGAGCCTTTTTAACACGTGGTATTAACTTACCAACCCGCTTTCTCTTTTAGTGCAGAACCGATTTCTGCAAGAGAGCGAACTGTTTTAACACCCGCTGCTTCAAGTGCTGCGAATTTCTCATCAGCTGTACCTTTACCGCCTGCGATAATTGCACCAGCGTGACCCATACGCTTACCTGGAGGAGCTGTAACACCAGCAATGTAAGAAACAACAGGCTTAGTTACGTTGTGCTTGATGTACTCAGCCGCTTCTTCTTCAGCTGTACCACCGATCTCACCGATCATTACGATAGCTTCAGTTTGCGGATCGTTTTGGAACATCTCTAGTACGTCGATGAAGTTAGTGCCTGGGATTGGGTCACCACCGATACCAACACAAGTAGATTGACCGAAGCCAGCGTCAGTTGTTTGCTTAACTGCTTCATAAGTCAAAGTACCAGAACGTGACACGATACCTACTTTACCAGGCATGTGGATGTGACCTGGCATGATACCGATCTTAGTTTCACCTGGAGTGATAACACCTGGGCAGTTAGGACCAATCATGCGAACGCCAGTTTCTTCTAGCTTCACTTTAACATCAACCATGTCTAGTGTAGGGATGCCTTCAGTGATACATACGATTAGCTCGATACCTGCGTCGATCGCTTCAAGGATAGCGTCTTTACAGAAAGCAGCTGGTACGTAGATAACAGATGCAGTTGCACCAGTTGACTCTACCGCTTCACGTACTGTGTTAAATACAGGTAGACCTAGGTGAGTTGTGCCGCCTTTACCAGGAGAAACACCACCAACCATTTGCGTACCGTACTGGATAGCTTGCTCAGAGTGGAAAGTACCCTGACCACCAGTGAAACCTTGACAGATTACTTTAGTATCTTTGTTAATTAGTACAGACATTATTTGCCCTCCGCAGCAGCAACTACTTTCTCAGCAGCGTCAGTTAGTGACTCAGCTGCAATGATGTCAAGGCCAGAGTTAGCTAGTACTTCACGACCAGCTTCAGCGTTAGTACCTTCAAGACGTACAACTACTGGTACGTTTACGCCAACTTCTTTAACCGCACCGATAATACCTTCAGCGATCATGTCACAACGTACGATACCACCGAAGATGTTAACTAATACTGCTTTAACATTGTCATCAGAAAGGATGATCTTAAATGCTTCAGATACACGCTCTTTCGTCGCGCCGCCACCAACGTCTAGGAAGTTAGCTGGCTTGCCGCCGTGTAGGTTTACGATGTCCATAGTACCCATCGCAAGGCCTGCACCGTTAACCATACAACCAACGTTACCGTCTAGAGCAACGTAGTTTAACTCGAAGCTTGCAGCGTGAGCTTCACGTGCATCTTCTTGTGAAGGATCGTGGAATTCACGGATCTTAGGCTGGCGGAATAATGCGTTACCGTCAACACCGATTTTGCCGTCTAGGCAGTGTAGGTTACCAGCGTCTGTGATTACTAGCGGGTTGATCTCTAGTAGTGCAAAGTCGTGGTTGATAAACATTTGCGCTAGACCCATGAAGATCTTAGTGAACTGCTTAACTTGAGTTGGGTTCAAACCTAGTTTGAACGCTAGCTCACGACCTTGATAAGCTTGAGGACCTACAAGTGGGTCGATCTCAGCTTTATGAATTAGTTCAGGCGTTTCTTCTGCAACTTGTTCAATTTCTACACCACCTTCAGTTGATGCCATGAACACGATCTTACGTGAACCACGGTCAACAACAGCACCTAGGTATAGTTCATTTGCAATATCAGTGCAGCTTTCTACTAAGATTTTAGCAACTGGCTGACCTTTCTCGTCTGTTTGGTAAGTAACTAGGTTTTTACCTAACCAGTTTTCAGCGAATGCGCGGATTTCGTCTTTGCTGTCTGCAAGTTTAACACCGCCAGCTTTACCACGGCCGCCAGCGTGTACTTGACACTTAACAACCCACTTGTCTCCACCGATTTTACCAGCAGCTTCTACTGCTTCTTGAGGTGTATCACAAGCAAAGCCTTCTGATACAGGTAAACCATATTCGGCAAAAAGTTGTTTTGCCTGATACTCATGCAAATTCATGATGCTTTATCCAATTTTTTATACTAAAAAAGCTGAATATTTATGCAAATAGTCAGCTATCCCAAATTGCGCACATAGTATAGATCCCAAGGCTTCTGATGAAAACCCCACTTAGACCAAAGGCGCAAAAAAAAAGCTGCATGCGAGCATACAGCTTATTCTTTAAACAAATATTATACGTCTAGTAGTAAACGTGTTGGATCTTCAAGCAACTCTTTAATCGTCACTAGGAAGCCAACTGACTCTTTACCATCGATTTGACGGTGGTCATAAGAAAGCGCTAGATACATCATAGGTAAGATTTCAACCTTACCATTTACTGCCATAGGACGCTCTTGGATTTTGTGCATACCCAAGATTGAAGATTGTGGCAAGTTGATGATAGGCGTAGAAAGGAGTGAACCAAACACACCACCGTTGGTGATTGTGAAGTTACCGCCAGTCATATCATCTACTGTTAGCTTACCGTCACGGCCTTTGATAGCCAGTTCACGAATGTTCTTTTCGATTTCAGCAACTGAAAGCTTATCGCAATCACGTAGTACCGGAGTCACTAGACCACGAGGCGTTGATACCGCGATGCTGATATCAAAGTAGTTGTGGTAAACGATATCATCACCGTCGATTGACGCGTTTACTTCAGGGAAACGCTTAAGGGCTTCCGTTACTGCTTTCACGTAGAAAGACATGAAACCTAAACGGATACCGTGACGCTTCTCAAAAACTTCTTGGTATTGCTTACGAAGATCCATGATTGGCTTCATGTTTACTTCGTTGAACGTCGTCAGCATTGCTGTTGAGTTCTTCGCTTCTAATAGACGGTTAGCGATTGTCTTACGCAGACGAGTCATAGGTACACGCTTTTGTGTACGTTCACCTACAGGCGCTGCTGGTGCAGAAGCCGCAGGCTTAGACTCTGATTTTGCTGGTGCTTTTAGGAAAGCATCAACGTCTTCCTTAGTAATGCGACCGCCTTTACCAGAACCTTTGATCTTAGCAGCATCAAGGCCTTTTTCTGCGATAAGACGACGAACAGATGGCGTTAGTACATCTGAGTTTTCGTCAGAAGCAGCTGCTGGTGCTTCTTCTTTCTTAGCACTTGATGATGCAGCTGGTGCACCACCGGCAACGATTTTACCGATAACTTGATCACCTAGTACAGTCTCACCTTCAGCGTGGATGTGCTCACCCATCACACCGTCTTCAGGTGCAACAACTTCAAGAACCACTTTATCAGTTTCAATATCAACTAGGTTCTGGTCGCGGCTAACCGCTTCACCTGGTTGAACGTGCCAAGTTGCGATAGTAGCATCTGCTACTGACTCAGGAAGTACAGGTACTTTAATGTCCACTTCTTTACCTTCTGCTGCTGGCGCCGATTCTGACGCTGCTGGTTTTTCATTTGATTGAGCAGGCGCTGCTGCTTCATCAGCAGCACCTAGTTGTGCAATAACTTGTTCGCCAAGAACGGTTGCGCCTTCTTCTTCAGAAATTGCAACGATAACACCATCTTCTGGTGCTACCACTTCTAAAACGACCTTATCCGTTTCGATGTCAACTAAGTTTTGATCGCGAGTCACTTTATCGCCAACGCTTACATGCCATGTAGCAACCGTTGCATCTGCAACAGACTCAGGAAGAACAGGCACCTTAATTTCGGTTGTCATCTCTTATTCCTTATTTCTTAATTGTTAAAGCGTCAGCAATTAACGCGTTTTGTTCTTTAGTATGTGTAGACATGTATCCACATGCTGGTGCAGCTGAAGCCTTACGGCCTGCATACGTCAGATTTGCGCCAGCTGGGATAGCTTCCCAGAAATGATGCTGTGAACAGTACCAAGCACCTTGGTTTTGTGGCTCTTCTTGACACCAAACAAAATCTTTTACGTGCTGGTAACGAGCCATGATCTCATCCATCTCTTTGTGAGGGAAAGGATATAGCTGTTCAACACGAACGATAGCAACGTTGTTAAGTTCTTGCTTACGACGTTCTTGCAGTAGTTCGTAATAAACCTTACCGCTACAGAACACCACACGCTCAACGTTTTCAGGATTGATATCATCAATCTCATCGATCATGTTGTTGAATACGCCTTCAGATAGCTCTTCTAGGCTAGAAACCGCTAGTGGGTGGCGTAATAGCGACTTAGGCGTCATTACGATCAATGGACGACGCAGTGGACGAACCGATTGACGACGTAACATTGCGTATACTTGCGCTGGTGTTGACGGTACACATACTTGCATATTGTGGTCAGCACAAAGCTGCAAATAACGCTCTAAGCGCGAAGAACTGTGCTCTGGACCTTGACCTTCATAGCCGTGAGGAAGTAAAAGTGTTAAACCACATAGACGGCCCCACTTCTGTTCACCTGAGCTAAGGAATTGGTCAAATACGACTTGAGCACCGTTGGCAAAATCACCGAATTGCGCTTCCCACAGTACCAATGACGTTGGCTCTGCTGTCGCATAACCATACTCGAATGCAAGTACCGCCTCTTCCGACAATACTGAATCGTACACTTCGAACAGGCCTTGGCCTTCACGAATGTTTTGTAGCGGAAGATAAGTAGACGCGTCTTTTTGGTTATGTACTACAGCATGACGATGGAAGAATGTGCCACGACCAGAATCCTGGCCAGTAAGACGTACGTCTGTGCCTTCGTCAACTAAAGTCGCGTAAGCCAATGTCTCAGCCATACCCCAATCAAGCATTTTCTCGCCTTGCGCCATTAGTTTACGGTCGTCGTAAATCTTTTTAACGCGTGATTGTGCTTTATGCGTTTCAGGATAGTTCGCAATCTTTTCGCCAAGCGCTTTAAGCTTATCTAACGCAACTTTTGGCTCATAAGGCGCGTCCCAGTCGTGACCAACATACTTAGACCAATCAGAAGAATGCTTGGTTTCTTTTTGAATTTCTTCTACTACACAAACACCTTTATCAAGACCATTACGGTAATCGTCGGCAATCTGCTTCGCATCATCTTCAGAAATCACACCTTCACGTACGAGCTGATCAGCATATAATTGACGAGGTACTGGGTGCTTTTTGATCTTTTGATACATCAACGGCTGAGTCGCATTTGGCTCATCAGCTTCGTTGTGGCCATGACGACGGTAACACACTAAGTCAATCACTACATCACGCTTAAACTTGTTACGGAAATCAAGTGCAACTTGTGTAACAAATGCAACAGCTTCTGGGTCGTCAGCGTTAACGTGGAAGATAGGTGCCTGAACCATTTTAGCGATATCAGTGCAGTATTCAGTCGAACGAGTATCTTCGCGTTTTGATGTAGTGAAACCTACTTGGTTATTAACTACGATACGGATCGAACCGCCAACGCCGTATGCACGTGTTTGCGATAAGTTAAACGTTTCTTGTACGACACCTTGACCTGCGATTGCAGAGTCACCGTGAATTGTGATTGGTAGTGCTTTAGAGCCACTTTGGCAATTTAGTCGGTCAAGACGAGCACGTACCGAGCCCATTACTACTGGGTTTACAATTTCAAGGTGAGATGGGTTAAATGCCAATGCCATGTGAACATTGCCACCCTTCGTACCAAAGTCAGAAGAGAAACCCATGTGGTATTTAACATCACCCGAACCTGCATGCTCACCGTATTTACCAGCAAACTCGTCAAATAGTTCTTGTGGGTTTTTACCCAGTACATTCACTAGTACGTTTAGACGACCACGGTGAGCCATACCAATTACGGCTTCTTGCTGACCACTTTCACCAGCACGATGAATAAGCTCTTTCAGCATAGGCACAAGTGAATCACCGCCTTCTAAAGAGAAACGCTTCGCACCCGGAAATTTTGCACCCAGATACTTTTCTAAGCCGTCTGCAGCAGTAAGGCCTTTATAGATTCTTAGTTTGGTTTCTTTGTCGAACTGTGGTTTCGAGAAGGACGATTCCAAACGCTGTTGTAGCCAACGCTTTTCTTCGGTAGACGTGATGTGCATGTACTCAGCGCCGATAGAGCCACAGTATGTCGCTTTAAGCGCAGCGTACAAGTCTTTGAGTTTCATTGTCTCTTTGCCACAAGCAAATGAGCCAACGTTAAATTCTTTATCTAAGTCTGCATCGGTTAAATCATGAAAAGCAGGGTCAAGATCGCGAACACGCTCTCTATCCCAAATCCCTAGAGGATCTAGGTTTGCGTTCTGATGACCTCTGAAACGGAATGCATTAATTAACTGCAGAACTTTAACTTGTTTGGCATCAGCAGAACCTTCTGCAGAAACCACGACTTCTCTGTGTTTGTTTTTAGCAAGTTCCGCAAATTGCGTTCTCACTTCTGAATGCTTTGTGTCAACATCCACACCATCAACTTTTGGTAGTTGATCAAACACCTCTCGCCACTCTTCTGGCACTGAAGCTGCATCATCTAAATACGCTTCATATAGATCTTCTACGTACGCAACGTTACCGCCGTACAAATGCGAAGATTCTAGCCATGCCTTCATCACACCTTCGTGCATCTATTAGCCCTTTTATCTAGCGCAGAAACCCAAACGAAAACAAGATGGCAAGCATTTGCTTGCCATCTTAGCTAGTAGTATGTGTTATACCGAACGGTTTAACAACATTGATTTAATATGCCCAATTGCCTTAGTTGGATTAAGACCTTTTGGACAAACGTTAACACAGTTCATGATACCGTGACAACGGAATACACTGAACGCATCATCAAGGCCTGCAAGACGTTCTTCCGTTGCTGTATCGCGGCTATCAGCCAAGAAACGATAAGCGTGTAGAAGACCTGCCGGACCGATGAACTTGTCTGGATTCCACCAGAACGAAGGACAAGACGTTGAACAACATGCACAAAGAATACATTCATACAGACCATCTAGCTTTTCACGTTCTTCAATAGACTGAAGACGTTCAACACCGCCAGTCGGCTTGTCGTTGATCAAAAACGGCTTTACCTTCTCGTACTGCGTATAGAACTGACTCATGTCAATTACTAGGTCACGAATTACTGGTAAACCCGGTAATGGACGAATAATGATCTTACCTTTTCCACCTTTCTGCACCGCAGAAATTGGAGTAATACAGGCAAGGCCGTTCTTACCGTTCATGTTTACGCCGTCAGAGCCACAAACGCCCTCACGACATGAACGACGGAAAGATAAAGTTGGATCTTGCTCTTTTAATTGCATCAGAGCGTCCAACACCATCATGTCACGACCTTCCTCTACTTCTAGAGTATAGTCCTGCATACGCGGTGCTGAATCTTCATCAGGATTGTAACGATAAACTGATAATTCTAAAGTCGCCATCGTTGAACTCCTAGTATGTACGTGCTTTTGGCGGGAAGGCTTCACGGGTTGTAGGCGCAAAGTTTACTTCACGCTTAGTCATCGAATCAGACCCCGGGTGATGAACTGAGTGGCACAGCCAGTTCTCATCGTCACGCTCTGGGAAGTCAAAACGTGAATGTGCACCACGACTCTCTGTACGGAAGTTAGCGGCTACTGCTGTCGAGTACGCTGTTTCCATCAAGTTATCTAGTTCTAAACACTCAATACGTTGCGTATTGAACTCAGATGACTTGTCATCTAGACGAGCATGCTTAAGACGCTCGCGGATTTCTTTAAGCTCTTTAAGGCCCTCAGCCATTGCATCGCCTTCTCTAAATACAGAGAAGTTAAGCTGCATACACTCTTGGAGGTCTTTTTTAATTTGTACTGGATCTTCACCTTTACCAGCTTCAGACGACTCCCAGCGATTGTAACGTGCGAACGCGTTATCAACATCATCTTTCGATGCTTCACCAGTAGACTCGAAGTTGTTTAGGTACGTGCCTAGGAAGTTACCTGCCGCACGGCCAAATACAACTAAATCAAGCAACGAGTTGCCACCTAAGCGGTTTGCGCCGTGTACTGATACGCACGCAATTTCACCTACAGCGAATAAACCTTCGATGATACGCTCATCACCATTTTCACTAACACTTAACACTTGGCCATTCACATTCGTTGGTACACCACCCATCATGTAGTGACATGTTGGGATGACCGGAATTGGTTCTTTAGCAGGGTCAACGTGTGCAAATGTCTTAGAAAGGTCACATACGCCAGGTAAACGTAGATTTAGCATCTCTTCACCAAGGTGATCGAGTTTAAGCTTGATATGTGTACCCCAAGGACCCTCACAGCCACGGCCTTCACGAATTTCTGTCATCATTGCACGTGCAACAACGTCACGACCAGCTAAGTCTTTTGCGTTAGGTGCATAACGCTCCATGAAGCGTTCACCGTCTTTGTTTAGAAGGTAACCACCTTCACCGCGACAGCCTTCTGTCACAAGCGTACCTGCACCTGCAATACCGGTTGGGTGGAACTGCCACATTTCCATGTCTTGCATTGAAATACCAGCACGCACCGCCATACCAACACCATCACCAGTGTTAATGTGTGCGTTAGTAGTAGATGCGTAAATACGACCTGCACCACCCGTTGCTAATACCACTGCTTTAGACTTGAAATAAACGACTTCGCCACTTTCGATATCAATCGCGGTAACACCAACGACGTCGCCTTTGTCGTTTTTAACTAAATCAAGCGCATACCACTCTGAGAACACGTTTGTTTTGTTTTTCACGTTTTGCTGATACAAGCAATGTAATAATGCGTGACCAGTACGGTCAGCAGCCGCCGCTGTACGTGCAGCCTGCTCACCGCCGAAGTTTTTAGACTGACCACCGAATGGGCGCTGATAAACACGACCATTTTCAAAACGAGAAAAAGGTAGTCCCATGTTCTCAAGCTCAGTAATAGCTTCAGGACCCGTTTTAGTCATGTATTCGATGGCATCTTGGTCACCAATGTAGTCTGACCCTTTCACCGTATCGTACATGTGCCATTCCCAGTTATCCTCATGAGAATTACCTAGCGCGACTGTAATACCACCTTGCGCAGATACTGTGTGAGAACGAGTTGGGAAAACTTTTGAAATAAGAGCACAAGTTTTACCTGATTCTGAAATAGCGAGTGCCGCGCGCATACCCGCGCCACCAGCACCAACTACAACTGCGTCAAATTCGCGTACGTTATATTTCACTTAAACACCCCATAGAACAAATAGACCAATAGCTACGTAAGCTATTGCCATAAGGTTTAATACAAAGCCAAGGACAGTGCGAGTTGTCGAGTTCTTAACGTAGTCAGTTAGAACCTGCCACAAACCAATGCGTGTATGCACCATGATACAAACGAGTGTGATCATCGTCGCTGCTTTAACAGCTAAGTTTGAGAACAACCCTGACCAAGCTTCATAGGTCAGTTCAGGAGTCAATAATAAATAGCCTATGATAAATACAGCATAAGCTAGGATAATTAACGCAGTTGTGCGTAATGACACGAAGTCTTGTACGCCATCACGCTTAAGAGTCGCTTGATTTAAGACCATATCCATACTCCAGCTAAAATTGCTAAAACAGCCCAAAGCGCTAGTGCAACTTTCGCGCTATTCGCGCTTGATTCTAATTCTTCCCAACACCCCTTGTCCTGTATCATGTGACGGATACCAGCGATAACGTGGTAAGACAATACAGTTAGGGTGCCCCACGCGATGAATTTCGCGACAAAGCTAGTCATCAGTTCTTTTACAAACATGAAGCCTTCAGAAGAAGAGAGAGATTCAGACCAAGCCCAAATCACAAAGGTTAAAGCGAAGAAGAACGCTACACCAGTAATACGGTGAAGAATCGACGCTTTAGCCGTTATTGGCATAGATATAGTCGTAAGATCTAGATTTACAGGTCTTTGCATTTTCACAGTTACTTGCCCATCTTTGCCCACAAGGAGCCATCTACTTGTTTTTATGAAACCCACCTACATATTCTCAAATGCAAGCAGCACACTCTAGATAAACCAATTTGGACACCAAATAGTTCACTTGAGTGTAAAAATTGATGTAAAAATAGGTTTACCTACAGACGATACGGTATAAAACCGTTGACAGTATATAAGGCTATGCGCCCTTTTACAATTCTTGTTTAGATAGAGACGCTTGCGAATTAGCGAATGGTCTAATATTTAATCGTCGTAGAATATTTATTATACATTTATGCATAAATCACAGAAAAATTGACTTTTGACCTAGGTTATAAGTTAGAATGATCTGAATTTGCTTAACATTAGTATCACAACATAACAATCAGAATATTGTTATTAAATAGGAGACAAATAGATGGCAGATAAAAAAGCCACAGTCCATATTGATGGTCACGATCCGATTGAGTTACCGATTTACGAGGGTACAGCTGGTCAAGACGTAGTTGACGTTCGTTCTTTAGGTGCTCACGGCCTATTTACGTATGACCCAGGATTTATGTCGACTGCCTCTTGTGACTCGTCTATCACTTATATTGACGGTGCCAAAGGTGTACTGCTTCACCGCGGTTATCCAATTGAGCAACTTGCTGAAAATTCTAACTATATTGAACTTTGCTACCTACTATTAAATGGTGAATTACCAAGCGAAGAACAACTAGCTGAGTTCTCAGATGAGATCACTCGCAACACAATGATGCACGAGAAAATCGCTGCGTTTTTCCAAGGTTTCCGTGTCGATGCGCACCCTATGGCAATGCTATGTGGTGTAGTTGGTGCGTTATCTTCGTTCTATCACTCAGATTTGGATATTTCTGATGAAGACCAGCGTATGCGTTGTGCAATCAAATTAGTAGCTAAGCTACCAACGATTGCTGCAATGGCGTACAAATATAACGTTGGCCAACCGTTCGTATACCCACGTAACGACTTGAGCTACGCAGAAAACTTCCTTCACATGATGTTCTCTGTACCAGCTGAAGACTATAACGTCAGCCCAGTGCTTGCTAAAGCAATGGATCGTATTTTCATGCTTCACGCAGACCACGAGCAAAACGCGTCAACTTCAACCGTTCGTCTTGCTGGCTCTTCAGGTGCAAACCCATACGCATGTATCGCGGCAGGTATTGCATCACTTTGGGGCCCTGCACACGGCGGCGCAAACGAAGCATGTTTAACTATGCTTGAAGAAATTGGCTCTGTTGATCGTATTGACGAGTACGTTGCAAAAGCAAAAGACAAGAACGATCCGTTCCGTCTAATGGGCTTTGGTCACCGCGTTTATAAAAACTTTGACCCACGTGCGACGGTAATGCGTCAAACGTGTCACGAAGTGCTTAAAGAGCTAAACATTCAAGATCCACTGCTTGACGTAGCAATGAAACTTGAACAGATTGCCCTAGAAGACCCTTACTTCATCGAGAAGAAACTATACCCGAATGTAGACTTCTATTCTGGTATCATTCTTAAAGCAATCGGTATTCCAACAAGCATGTTTACGGTTATCTTCGCGATGTCTCGTACTGTGGGTTGGATTTCACACTGGAACGAAATGCTTTCTCAACCAGGACACAAAATTGGTCGTCCGCGTCAGCTTTACAAAGGCTACACGTCTCGCGACTACAAAACACAAAACGACAGATAATCTCGTTATTGTGTTTGAAAAGGCCGCTTAATGCGGCCTTTTTTGTTTTAATATCGCCGCGTATTCGTTAGAATCGCGCTGCTCAATTAACTCAGGTACGTTATGACTGACATTCAATCTCTGCGCAACGACTTTCCAATTTTGAACAAACAACTTGATGGACAGCCGCTTTGCTATCTTGACTCTGCTGCAACTGCGCAAAAACCGAACAAAGTCATCGATGTCATAAAATCTTTTTATCAAGATGAGAATTCAAACGTACATAGAGGTTTACACACGCTTAGTGAAAACGCCACCGTTCGCTACGAAAGTGCCCGAGAAACAGTTGCAAATTTTTTAAATGTAGAAACACGAGAAATAGTATGGACCAGCGGCGCTACTGAATCTCTAAATTTGTTGGCTCATGGCCTGAGTGCATGCTTCAATTCAGACAGCGTCATTGCCATCAGTCCTTTTGAACATCACGCTAACATAGTGCCTTGGCAAGAAGCCTGTCAACGTACCGGGGCAACTTTATTAGTGTTACCTATGTTAGACGGCATCCTCGATGAGCAAGGCGCTATTGCGCTGTTAAAACAACATAAACCTGATGTGTTAGCAATGGGTCATGTGTCAAACGCACTTGGGAATATTCATCCAATTGAATCGCTCATTTCGGTTTGTAAGGCATTGGGTACCATCACGGTTATCGACGGCGCACAGTCTTTACTGCATTTAAGGCCTGATCTGAAGGCACTGGATTGCGACTTTTATGTTTTTTCAGCTCATAAAGCGCTTGGACCAACAGGTGTCGGCGGGCTTTATGGTAAATACCAGCAACTAAATGCGCTCCCCGTGTATAAAACCGGCGGCGAAATGATAAAAGAAGTGAGCTTCGAGCGATCCAGCTATCGAGAGGCACCTGGCAAGTTTGAACCCGGCACGCCCAATATTTCTGGCGTTATCGGTTTTGCCGCAGCGATAGATTATATAAACAAGATTGAGCACAGTGCACTTCAACGATATGAGCAAACGCTCTACCACGCCCTTTTAGAAAAGCTAAGACAGATTGAAGGCATCACGGTTTATGGCGATACACAAAACAATGTTGGCGTAGTCAGTTTTAACTATAAAAGCGAGCATCACTACGATCTTGCCACACTACTCAATACATACGGCGTAGCAGTCAGAAGCGGACATCATTGTACTCAGCCTCTTATGAAAATGCTCAAGGTTAACGGGACAGTGCGTGCAAGTTTGGCTTTTTATAATAACCAAGATGATATTGAGCATTTTATTAATGCGTTAAATGCCACAATAGAATTATTAGATTAAACTTATGAATATTGAACATATCACAAAAAAATTATCTGACAGTCATGGCTGGCAAGCCAAGTACCGTGAAATTATGCTGCTAGGTAAACAACTTCCATCGCTTCCTGATGCGCTGAAAGTCGACTCAGCGTTAGTGTCAGGCTGTGATAGTAAGGTTTGGCTCTATCTGGACTTAGATGAAAACGCGCAGCAGCTCGTACTCATTGCCGACTCAGATACGCGTATTGTCAAAGGATTACTTGCAATCATCATTGCAGCGTACGCAAGTAAAACACCAGAGCAAGCAAGTCAGTTTAATGCTTATGAACTGTTTGAGTCGCTTGGATTAATTGCTCACCTAAGCCCATCAAGAGGTAATGGTATACGTGCGATTGTTGAACAGATCCAAGCAAAGGCGGAGTTATTAAAATAAAGTGATATAAGGTGCTCGAACGAGCACACTTATTCGCTGCTTTTGCTTTGTTTATCTAGGTACTTGCGTATTGCTTTGGACGCCGCAAAAAAACCAAAACTCCCAGTTACCATAGTAGCAGAGCCAAACCCGGTCGCGCAGTCCATATTTTTCCCACCTTCAGCTTGTTGCTTTGCCTTGCACACGGTGCCGTCGGTACTTGGGTAAACGAGCTGCTCTGTGGAATACACACAATCCACGCCAAATTTACGTTTTGGATTATCGCTAAAATTATATTGTTTTCTGAGAATATAACGTACTTTTGCCAGCAGCGGATCATGGGTTGTCTTTGCCACATCCCCATATTGGATCTGGCTAGGATCGGTTTGACCGCCTGCACCTCCTGTGGTGATCACCGGTATTTTATTACGCTTACAATGCGCGATTAGCGCCGCTTTCTCTTTAACCGCGTCGATACAGTCAATAACATAATCAAAGCCTTGAATGTAGTTTCTAATGTTATCTAACATCAAAAAATCATCGATCAGGGTAACTTCACAATCTGGGTTAATCGCAAGACAGCGATCTCGCATTGCTTCAATCTTTTGCATCCCGATACTTTCGCTATAAGCATGTAACTGGCGGTTAATGTTAGTAACACAAATATCGTCCATATCGATAAGCGTAATCTTTCCTATACCCGTTCTCGCTAATGCTTCTACAGCCCAGCTACCAACGCCACCGATACCAATAACACAAAAGTGTGCTCTACTTAATGCTTCTAACTCGGCGTTACCGTATAACCGACCAATACCGCCAAATCTTAGTTCTCTATTCGAATCCGTCATTTTACCACTCTAATTGACTTGGATTTTGCCAACTTGCAAAGATTTCATGTGCCAATAAATGGCCAAATGCACCCTCACCTTCAGGCGCCGCTTGATAACGTTGATGGTTACCTTGCCACTCAAATTCAAGGCAAAATGCGTGAAGATACGTTCTATCAGCAGGCTCTCCACTATAGGCTAAATCACCTAAAATTGGCGCACCGATACTTTTTAGTGCCACGCGAATTTGGTGTGTTTTACCGCTAAACGGTTTAACGATACAAGCGCGTAGGTTGCTCGCAACAGAGCATGAATAAAATCGAGTCACCGCAGGATTTAGCTTAGTTTTAACCAGTTTATAAGTGCCTCTACGCGACTTAGCCATATCGCCTTTTATCCAGCCTTGCTTTTTCTTCGGTTTAGCACTGACTAACGCCAAGTAAAATTTATCTATTTTTCGGGCGGAAAACAGGCTTGTCAACTGCTTTGCAGTCTCGCTAGACTTCGCTAAAAGAATGAGTCCCGATGTAACTTTATCAAGGCGGTGAACCGCAAATAAGGGATAGCCTAATTGCTCCGTCAGTAAGGCAACAAAACCTGCACCGTCCTCACTATGGAAACTCACACCTTGAGGTTTGTATGCAACTACATAGTCTGCCTCGTCTGCAATGAGCTTAAACTTTTCCATTCAGTATCTCTTGAACTCGTGCCAAATCTTCGGGAGTATCGACTCCTGCATGCACCGGCTTAGCCGCTTTAGCGACCTTAATTTTGTATCCATGATACAGCACGCGTAGCTGCTCTAGTGACTCTTGCAACTCTAGCGGTGAAACACTTAGCGATAAATAGGTTTGAATAAAGCCCGCACGATAAGCATATATGCCAACATGACGTCTAAAGTGACTCACTGGAATGTTATTTTTGTCGAGCGTTAACATACTGTCGCGCTGAAACGGAATAGACGCGCGAGAGAAATACAGCGCGTTATCTTGAATATCAGACACCACTTTCACAGCATTCGGATTTAACACCTCTTCTACATCTTCCACATCAACGCACAAAGTCGCCATCGGTGCATCAGAATGATGCAGTAGTGCTGCGACTTGTGCGATGTTATCAGGCTCTAATAGTGGCTCATCACCTTGTACGTTGACCACCAAGGTTTGTTCGTTCAGCCCCAGTTGTTCAACAACTTCGGCAAGTCGCTCAGTACCAGATTGGTGATCTTCACGCGTCATAAGCACATTATCGGTGAAGCCTTGCGCAGCCTCAAATACCGCACTGTGATCGGTTGCGATATAAACCGCTGCAGCACCAGATTGAATAGCTTGTTCGTAGACACGCTGGATCATTGGTTTACCGCCGATATCAGCAAGTGGTTTACCAGGCAGCCTGCTTGAAGCATAACGCGCCGGAATAACGACTACGAATTCCACTGCTCAACCTCATCACTGCTCAGCTCGCGTGCTTCGTTTTCCAATAGCACAGGAATATCATCTTTAATTGGATACGCAAGCTTAGCTGCTGTGCTGATCAACTCTTTGTTTTCTTTGTCATATCTTAATTTGCCTTTACATACTGGGCAGGCAATTATTTCTAGTAATTTGGTATCAAAGGCCATGATAAATCTCTTTCTTTTTAAGTAAATTTAATACCGCTTTTTCAAGCGCTGATGTAGGTTTGGCATCTACTTTGAGGTAATACCAATTATCTTTTGCAAATGTGCGACACTTTACCGCATCTTTCTCTGTCATAAAAATAGCGCCGTTATCGATTTGCGAGAAGTCGGACGCTTGATATGGATGATGGTCCGCAAAATGTAGGCTTTCACTCAGAACAATCCCCCTATCTCGTAGCGTATTTTCAAATCGCGCGGGATTGCCGATAGCACAGACTGAAGCACCAGCCATTTCAATATTGGATGCTGGACTATCATCTGTAACACGAAAAAAACCAACCGCCTCTAGCGTATAGGAGTAACTTTCGCACCCACCATTATATACGGCAAGATCGACACTCTGAATACGCTTAGGTAACTCCCTAAGGGGCCCTGCTGGCATCCACAAGCCATTCCCAAAGCGCCGTTCAGCATCAACAATACAGAATTCAATATCTCGCGCCAATTTATAGTGCTGTAGCCCATCGTCGCTGACAATGATGTTTACATCGCTACTATCCAATAATTTCTCGATACTGGCTTGTCTATCAGCACCAATCATCACTGGGCATTTCAACCGCTTGGCGAGTAAACAAGGTTCATCACCGCCCTCTTCCGTTGAGGTCGCTTCAGTGACCAAAAACGGGGTTGAACTGGGTTTCGCACCGTAGCCTCGACTGATCACCCCAACCTTAAAACCAAGCTTTTCAAGAAAAGGCACTAACCAAAGCACAAATGGCGTTTTGCCATTACCGCCCACACTGATGTTACCGACAATAATAACCGGAACAGGCGAGCGATACGCGGGGCAAAAACCGAGTTTATAAAGCCCCTTTCTTATCGAGCTAATAAGTCCAAATAATAGGCTTAACGGGAGCAATAACAACGTCAGTACGCCCGCTTTTTTATACCAACTTTGCTCTATTTTTGATGCCATTTATTGCTCACCAAACTGCATTTTGCAAAGTGCATGATAAACCCCTTCCTGCGCGACTAATTCAGCATGCTTGCCTTGTTCGATGATTTTGCCTTTATCTAGCACATAGATGCAGTCACAACGCTCGATTGTCGATAACCGATGGGCAATCACTATGGTTGTTTTATCAGCCATCAGTTCTTCTAACGCTTGTTGGATCAAACGCTCAGATTCCGTGTCTAGTGCTGATGTGGCTTCATCTAAAATAAGGATAGGTGCATCTTTTACAATAGCACGCGCAATGGCGATACGTTGTCGTTGTCCGCCAGAAAGCATCACGCCATTTTCACCAACAACAGTATTTAGGCCCTCAGGAAGATCTTTAACAAATTCCCAGACGTGGGCTTGTTTTGCTACTTTTTCGAGGGCTTCTTGCGATAAGGGTTGCTTTAACGAGTACATAATATTGTTTGCAATAGTGTCATTAAACAACACCACTTGCTGCGACACGATGGAAAACTGCGCGCGTAGATCCGCAAGCTGGTAATCATTTATGTTCGTGCCGTCTAACTCAATACTGCCCGCTTCAATATCATAGTAACGCGGTAATAGATTAGAAATCGTTGATTTTCCTGAGCCACTTCTGCCAACCAACGCAATACTCTGCCCGGCTTTGATTTCAAGGTTTAATGACTCAATCACCGGATCGTTTTTAGATGGATAAGTAAAGGTTAAGTCTTTGACTTGTAGGTTACCTTGAGCACGAGATAAGGACTGAGTGCCAGTGTCCTTTTCTTTTTCAAGATCAATCACCGCAAACACACTTTTCGCCGCAGAGATACCGCGTTGCAAGTCGCTATTCACATTGGCAAGTTGTTTTAAAGGACGCAGCATCATCATCATAGAGGTGATCAAAGTGACAAAGGTGCCCGATGAAATTTTATCTACCATAGAAGGCATTGCGACAATCGCGAGTATCACCGCCATTGCGCTCGCCGCTATGATTTGGATGATAGACACGCTCAGCGCTTTAGTCGCATCCATTTTTACGCGTTGCTGGCGATTATGATTATTAACTTTAGCAAAGTGAGAGATAGTTTTATCTTGACCACCAAACCCATGAATAACTTTATGACCCGCCATCATTTGCTCAGAGCTTTTCGTCACTTCTCCCATCGCATCTTGAATATTCTTGGAAATTTTCTTAAAACGCTTAGACACCACAGTAACGATCACCGCCACGATTGGTACCACAACTAAGAAGATGAGTGATAGCTGCCAACTTGCATAAAACATCGTAATAAGTAGGAAAAATACAAATGCACCTTCACGGATCAGCACTTGAAGTGCCTTAGTGACGGCTTGCTGTACTTGCTCAGTATCAAAAGTGATTTTTGATATCAATTCACCATTAGAATGTTGATCATGAAATGAAACTGGTAGATACAACATATGTTCAAATAGTTGCTGTCGCAAAGTGCGAACAACCTGAGACCCAACATAAGACAAGCAATACGATGCCATATAGTTAAATATACCGCGACCAATAACTAACGCGATGACAACAAAGGGCGCTAGTTTTAGTACATCGCGATTGCCTGCTGTGAGACCCTCATCGATAAATGGATCCATTAAGGCAACGAACGAAGCGTCCATCGCAGCGTACCCTATCATGCCAATTACTGAAAATACGGCAGCGAGTTTAAAGTCTTTTACATAGCTAAATAATCTAGCGTAAATCTGCTTGTCGGTTGGTTGCATTGCCAGCCTCTACTTTTCTATATGGCATTATTGTAACTTTCAAATCGTTAAAACTGAATGGATTATCTGAGAAACCAGTAATTTTCCACTTCTCGAGCTCGTTCAACTGTGATTTCTTGAGCAAAAATTGAGATCTTTATATGGCCATCTAAGGCGGTATCCAATAGCGTGCTCCCTACTCTTTGGTATCTTTCAATCACGTTCTCATTGGGAATTTTCCAAGGCGAATAAAAGGCACGAGAAAATATCGCAATATCCGGGTCAACTGCTTGAATAAACTGCTCGCTTGAAGAGCTGCCACTACCATGGTGTGGAACCAGTAAAATGTCGGCTTTGAGTGCTTCTTTTTCTAGAGTAAGTAACTTAGCTTCAATGACTTTCTCAATATCTCCTGGTAATAAAAGCGTAAACTGCCCATCAGAGATACGAACCACACAAGAGTTATTGTTGTCATTGTTCGACATTTCTTGAGGCCAGATCACAGATACCTCTAGTCCTTGAAATTGATGCATTCCTAGCACACAACTATCAGCAGCACTTGCTGGGTGAAAACGCTGTAACGACTTCCCGCCATCAAAAGCAATGAGGTCGTCAACGCCACCATTATGGTCACCATCGTTATGACTAATGATGGTATCTTGCAGCGTAATTCGATTATTTAAAAGATAGGGTTTGATCACAAACTCGAACATCGAAAAATAACCAAAATACTTAGCCCCCACATCATAGAGCAGCCCTTTGTTATCACGAGAAACTAACACTGCCGTTCCGTGACCTACATCAAAGATATCGATTTGCCATAGCGGAGAAGCTCGAAATTGATACTGAACGAGGAAAAGTAAGACAGGTAATAAACCGAGATAATCTCTGAATAAAAACAGCAGCACAGCACTTAAGTAGCTGGTTATGAGAAACACGGACGAAACGCTGGGTATATCTACCCAAGTTAGCGGAGCGCTCTGCAACAACTCAAAAAGAACCACTAAACCATTATCAACTAAGTGAAGTGGAAGTTGCCAACCAATAGCGTGCAACGCAGTAACATGAAGCAGTAGTAGCGGAAATACAACCACAGAAATCAACGGGATCACAATGATGTTCGCAACCAGTGAGATAATACTCGCACCGGAAAAGAAATATAGGTTAAGTGGCAACAGGCAGATAAATAACGCAAGCTGCAACTTAATTAACGCAAGCAGTTTTGCACCTATACCTCGACCAACTTTTGTCACTAACGTTACGATGATAGCAACCGCAAAAAAGGAATAATATAAACCAGGATTAAGTAGCGAAAACGGGTCTACCGCCAAGACGATTGTCAACGCAACCGTTAACACTTGAAGCGCTTTAAGTCGCACAGCAAAGAGGTAACATGCAACCCATACCATTGCCATGATCACAGCTCGTGTCGCCGATACACTGTAGCCGCAGAGAATGACGTATCCAAAACACAATAATAACGCAAAAACTAAACACCACTGATGCAAGTTGGCTGCCTGGGAGATTATTACCGGGATACAATACAGCACGACTTTTATCAGCAAAAACGCGATGGCAAATACCATCCCGATATGAAGCCCTGAAATCGCTAACAAATGGCTCAAACCTAGACTTCTAAATTGTGTTTTGTTTTCAAAGTCGACTTTGCTTGTATCGCCGGTTAACAAAATATAATACAGCCAAGCATAACTGAGCCCGTTTAGCTTTTTATCTATGAATAAGCGGTAGTTATTTCGCCACGTAGTGTCCTTCACTACCAAATTGATTGTTTTGATGCTGCCCTTAAAATACATGTGCTTTCTAAACGCATGCAATTCAGCGTTAAAAAGTCCGATATTAACTCGGCTACGATAACGCTTAAGTTTTACCGTAAACTCAATGTGGTCACCAACTGTCAATATAGGCGTTGACGCGTCACGATAAAGCTTTGCATTTACCGTCCGCCAACGCGCAAACTGATAATCGTCAACTTGTTCAAGTTTTACCTTTAACGCTTCACCTATCACAGAATTATCAACCTCAAGAACTTTACCCGAAGCAGTAACAAGCTGCGATTGCCACATTTCTGGTATTTTTAGCTGATAAAAAACAAAGTAATGGCTAAGAACAATGGAAATCCCTAAAATAAACCCTGCCAATATAGGACAAAAAAGCTTAGAATAGCGGCCCATGAAGTAGAGGAATATGCTTATTGCGGCTAATCGCCAATTGTCGAGAAGAAATACCGCACTGAAGCAACCCAGCATTATTCCAAAACATATCAGAATCCAAGTAGATGGCAGCTGCAAATGGCGAAAAAAACGATTCAACGCTTTTTACCTGATCATAATAAAATCAAACAACAGAAATCATTAAAAATCTTTGGTAAGTTATTGCATGATGCCAATCTCTGGCATTTGAACCGGCGCTCAGCGCGCGGTGCATTTTCGGTGGGGCTATTTTTCGCATTCATCCCTGTTCCTTTTCAAATGGTGCTGGCAGCAGCACTCGCGATTCCATTTCGCGTTAACTTGCCTTTGTCTATTGCACTCGTGTGGATCACTAACCCACTCACAATGCCGCCTATATTTTATTGCTCATACTTAGTCGGTGTATTTGCTCTTGGCCAAGAACAACAACCATTCCATTTTGAAGCGAGTTGGGAATGGCTTGCACAAAGTTTAACAACGATTGGGCCAGCATTTATCGTCGGCTCTTTGATCTGCGCAACACTTGCCGCCATTGTCGGCTTTTTCGGTATCGATTACCTGTGGCGACGCTCAGTAAACAAAGCGTGGCAAAGTCGCGGCCAAGACTAGTACCAGTATAGTTAAGATTTTTATCGGTTGAATTAAATATCGAATTGAATTTTTTCAGACACAAAAAAAAGCCCTTAAGGGCTTTTTTTTGTGTCTAAATTTGTACTTTAGATTTTACGACGTCTTCTCAGCGCCACTAGTGGTAACGCAAGTAAGCTAAGCCAAGACCAGCTTGCAGATTGGCGCTCATACGTCTCCGCTTCAGGTGGTGTACAGCTTTCTGGTTCACCCGAAATTGGCGTAAGTAAAACTGGCAAACTCACCGATTCATACTCTATCTCACCTTTACTGTCCTTTTCAATTCCACCCAAGGTATTGCGTCGTTCAACTGTTTTAGTCGCGACAGCGTAAATCTTGTTATCATCGGTGATTTTTACAGCTTCTGCGATAGTGTAAGGGAAAGAATCGCTCTTACAAGGAAGAAGTGAGTTTATATTAACTAGTTTTTCTGCACCAATTTCATATAAAAACGCCTCGCGACGGCGGTTAGAGCCACTCTTTTCGATAACACCTTGACCTACAACAAACCCGTTATTATTGATGTCGTTTACCGCAGTTGCTGAGCTCTCAAAGTATGCAGGCATCTCTTTAAATTCTGATGTTGTCGTATCAAAATAAAAGCCAGTTGAGTCATATTCTCTTGAACCATTCGATGACCGACCAAACACACCAACAATAATCCCATTATCATTTACATCAACTGCTTGGCTATACTCGATAAAGCTCTCAACTTCTTTGATGCGCTTGATTTCACCATCTTTATAATAAACAGCCTGTCCATATGGCAATAAATCATTATTACTTTGACGACGCGCTCGGGACTCACCAACCGTTAAGCCGTTCGCATTAGTTGCCACAGCCAAACTTGAATAAGCAATTTCACTGTCTTCATCTGGCGTGAATCCCAAACCAAGATCAGTGGTGCTAGTTAGATTAAAGTCATTGTCAAACTTCCATTGATACGCTCTTGTGTGGAAAGGAGTGGAGATACTTTGTACACACACCTCAACCGGTTCATCTTTACCATCACAATTGTCTTCAATATTTTCTTTTGCACGTTGCGATAACGACGTCGAGCTTTGTCCCACAACAATATAGCCGCCATCTGCAGTTTGTTTGATATCAGTGGCAATAGAAAGACCGCCGTATTCTGTAAAGGCTGGCTCTAACTTAATTTTCTCTCCTGCTGGTGTAACTAAAATACCTTTATTGCGCCAATCACGCACAAAGTAGGTTTCTTTTTCCGTTTCACCATCAGGAGTAAATGTGATCTTTTTGTAAGGCGCAGATCCCCAACCAACGATTGTGCCGTCTTCTGCGATGCTCGTTAGGTAGCTACTCACAGATCGAGTCAATCCCTCGTAGTCAGGGGATGATTCGTCAAACACCACGAACTCTTCTGCACTACTGTTATCATAGGTCAACACAATGCCACTAATAACATGTTGATGCTGTATAAAACCATTTCTATTCTCACTGCTCAAGTACGACAGCATAAAAGCATGCGCTTGGGCATTTGTATTAGCAGCATTGCTATTTTGAATATCATCTAATGTAAAAGTAATTTCTTCGTCGATCAGCTCATACTGCTTTTTAGTGTTATCGTAAAAGTTTTTAAATGTCGAATCATCAAAGTCGATATACGACACATCAATTTTTACACCAAACAGATTGGACGCATAGCCAATCACTTCACCCGCTTCATTGGCATCCGACACGTAGCTATATTTGCTATTATCATGTCTTGGTAATTCAGTTAACTGATAGGTGGCAGCGTTCGCCTGTTGTGAAAGGGCTACGGCGACACTCGCGGCTAAAAGTTTAAATTTCATTTTAATCCTTACTGCTGATTCTGTAATGCTTCTAGTTCTTCCCAGCGTTCAAACGCGGCTTCCAGCTTCGACTCTAGCTCAGTCAAATGGTTCAATGCCTTATGGGTCGTTTCTTGATCTTGTTTAAAGAAGTCTGGATCGCTGACCAGTGCTTGTTGTTTGTTCACTGCCTCTTCAAGTTCCTCTACTTTACTGGGCAACGACTCTAATTCAAGTTTTAATTTGTAACTCAGTTTATTTGAACGAGCAGGCGCAGCTGCTTTTTTAATCTCGGCTTGTTGCTGTTTTTCTTGATGAACCTTTTGCGCTTCTTTCTTTTGCTGCTCACGTCTTTGTTGATACAGCTCAAAGTCACTATAACCGCCAACAATTTCTGTCACCAAGCCTTCGCCTTCGAACGCCCAAACACTGCCACAGGTATTATCGATAAACTCTCGGTCGTGGCTAACGACCAGCACCGTACCTTGATATTGATTTAAGATTTCTTCAAGTAGCTCAAGCGTCTCAATATCCAAGTCATTGGTCGGTTCGTCCAGCACAATAATATTTGAAGGCTTAAGGAAAAGCTTTGCAAGCAATAAACGGTTTTTTTCACCGCCTGATAACGCCTTTACAGGGGTTCGGGCTCGCGCAGGCGGAAATAAAAAGTCTTGCAGATAGCCAAGCACATGACGCGAGCGACCGCCCATCATTACTTCTTGCTTGCCTTCTGCGACATTATCCTGCACGGTTGCTTCTTCATCCAATTTTTCTCGGTATTGGTCGAAGTACGCAACTTCTAGGTTCACACCTTGTTTTACACTACCCGCATCAGGTTTAATATCACCAAAAAGCATTTTTAATAGCGTGGTTTTACCAGCTCCGTTAGGACCGACCAAGCCAATACGGTCGCCACGCATCACCAGCGTTGAAAAGTCCTTCACAATGCATTTTTCTTGAAATGCTTTGTCTAAATGTTTCGCTTCAAAGACCAGCTTACCGGAACGATCCGCCGTCTCGATGTTGAAGTCTGTCTTACCTTGCTGCTCGATGCGTTGCTTGCGCTCAACACGGAGCGCTTTTAGTGCTCGCACACGCCCTTCGTTACGGGTTCGACGGGCCTTGATCCCCTGCCTTATCCAGGTTTCTTCTTCGGCAAGCTTTTTATCAAACAAGGCATTCTGTTGCTCTTCCACTTTTAAATCATGGGCTTTTTGTTCTAGATATTGCGCATAGTCCCCTGGGTATGAAACCAACTTGCCACGGTCTAAATCTAAAATTCGAGTCGCCATTGCGCGAATAAAGGCACGATCGTGAGAGATAAACACGATCCCTCCTTTAAACTCTTTCAGGAATTGCTCAAGCCAGATAACACTTTGCATATCAAGGTGGTTAGTCGGCTCGTCGAGTAGCAACAAGTCTGGGTCGCTCACCAACGCTTTGGCCAGCGCGACTTTGCGTAGCCAGCCACCGGAGAGCTCTTCTAGGCGCATATTCGCATCTAATTGCAACTGGCTAAGCACTTGCTTGATCCTTGACTCAAAACGCCATGCATCTTCGCTTTCCAATCGCTGAGTCAGGCGCTCAAGCGAGGTCATCAATTTATCTGACTGGCTGGTTTGTAGTTTTTCACTGACTTCATGAAATTCAATGAGTAGCTCAGCAACATCAGGTAAACCGTTCGCAACATAATCAAAAACCGACCCATTTGCACCCTTTGGTGGGTCTTGTTCTAGCCTTGAAACCTTTAATCCACCAACACGGTTGATTTCACCATCATCAAGTTGAACTTGATCATCAAGTACTTTCAGTAACGTTGATTTACCGGCTCCATTTCGGCCCACAATACAAACGCGCTCACCTGATTCAATAACGGCATCAGCTTGGTCAAGTATAGGGTGTGAACCAAAAGCCAGTTGGGCTTTAGCAATTCGAATGAGATCCATATTAGTCTATAAATTCTTGTAGTTGTTGTTGAGTAAAAGGCCAGCCAAGTTCCTGACCTGTCTCGCCTTTTTTAATCACTGGAATTCTATATTGATATTCCGTCATCGTCTCTTCACTATCAACGATATCGACTAGTTCAATTTCGGCCTCAGGCAAAAATTGAATTAACATCGCCAATGCTTCTTCACAAAGATGACAACCATCGGTGTGGAATAAGGTACATTTAATCATGACGGATCAACCAGCTGTTGTGAATTTGCTTGTTACGTTTAAAATCCAAAGACAAGGTTTGTGATGAGTATTCCTCAGCGGTTAGGCCAAGTGCAGCAAGTCCCATTTCATCGATTTTAAATCCGCGTTTGTTATTAGAAAACAGCAGTACACCATTCGGTGCTAATATTTTCTTTACCCACCCAAATAGTTTTAAATGATCTCTTTGTACGTCAAACGCGTCAGACATACGCTTAGAGTTAGAGAATGTTGGTGGGTCTAAGAAAATGAGATCATATTGACCAACGGCTCTTTCAAGCCATTTTAAGCAATCCGCTTGCTCAAATCTGAAACGTGGATTCTTCAAACCATTTAGCTCAAAGTTTTCCTCAGCCCATTTTAGATAGGTCTTTGACATATCTACTGTGGTAACAGACTTTGCACCGCCAACTGCGGCGTGCACAGAAGCACTACCTGTGTATGCAAATAGATTCAACACACGTTTATCTTTCGAATGTTGCTGAATAAACTTGCGAGCTAAGCGGTGGTCTAGGAATAGACCAGTATCAAGATAATCAAATAGGTTAACCTTGAACTTAGCACCGTACTCTTCTACTACCTCAGTACGGTTTTGCTTGTCCAGGGCTTTGTATTGCTCTTGACCTTTTTGGCGTTTTCTTACTTTTACCGCGATGTTTAGCGGGTCGATATTCAGCTGCTCGGCGGTAAGTGTGATCACGTCTTGCAAACGTTTTTGCGCAACGCTATCGTCAATTTCTTTTGGTGCTTTGTATTCAAAGATGACTGCGTTGTCGTTATATACATCAACCGCAACATTGTACTCAGGAATATCCGCGTCATAAACACGATACGCGTTAATGTCTTCTTTTTTCAGCCAAGATTTTAAGCCTTGCAGGTTTTTCTTCAAACGGTTGCCAAACGCAGTCGAGCCTTCAAAATTAAGACCGCTGCTCTGTTTATTTTGCTGCACCTGCATTTCATTCATTTCATACAGGTTAAGTAGTACGTCTAGTGGACCATTCTTAAATTTATAAGACTTTTTACGCGCCAGTTTTAACACTTTTAACAGGCTTTCTTCGCTTGCAAGTAGCGCCAAATTCCAGTCTTTATAGTGCTTTTTAAAGGCGATCCCCATATTGCGATATAGCGTAATAATTTCAGCCATACCACCTAGACGTTCACCATAAGGCAAGTTGCTCAGCACAGTGCCGGGACGTTTAGCTGCAAGGCTAAGCTGATTGGCATCTTCAAACTTAAACTTAATATGTGACTCAACGCCTGCGCGCTTGGCATTGCGCTCGGCAATTGACAGCACACGCTCATCGATATCACTACCGATCAGCCATAAGCTCTTTTGCTCTGGTTGTACCTTTAATTGTGCTTTAAGCTCAGTGAACTTACTTTCACGAAAACTCGGCAGGCGTTTAAAGGCAAAGTCTTTATTTAGGTTAGTAGGTAAGCCAAGTGCCATAGAAGCTGCTTCAATCAATAACGTGCCAGAACCACAGCAGGGATCAAAAAGTGGCTTATTAGTATCTTCAAGCCAGCCGCTACGTTTAACCAGCGCTGCCGCTAAATGTTCACGAATTGGCGCTTTACCTTGTTTGTCACGATAACCTCTATCAGATAAGCGAGGTCCCGAAAAATCGATATATAGCGCACAGCCTTGCTTAGATAATTTCGCTATGATGCGAATATCCGGTGTCTGTTTGTCAACATCTGGACGTTGTTCAAACAGGTCATTGAAATAGTCAACGATCCCATCCTTAACCACCAGACCAGAGAATTGCGTATTTTTAAGCGCATTATTCGTACCATTAAACTCTACTGCAAAGGTCTGCTTTGGACTAAACCAATCTTGCCATGGATGAAAACGAACAAACTTGTAGAGAGAATCTTTGTCATTCACTTCTGGTTTGTCATCGATAAGCAACATCACGCGCGTTGCAAATCGTGTCATCATACAGAACTTTTGTACGTCTAGATTAGCACCTGTGAACTTAACTGAACCAACGGTTTGCTTATTTATTTCAAAACCAAACTCGGTTAATTCTTCAACCAGTAACTGCTCTACACCAATAGATGTCAATGCGATAAATTGCAATTTGAATACCCTTAAATTTCAACTGGGCGCAGTATAACACACAAGTTATCGTTAGTTATTAGTTGAGCTTGGTTGTATAGGGATAAATTACGTTAAAAATTTAGCAAGTTCAGAAAGTCTAACTTATCTAGCGCGCTTATGTCCGAACTCTTGCTTTCGTAATTTTGTAGTAAGTTATGGAGCTCCCCTTTTTCAAACCACACGCCACCACAGCACCCGCACTCACTAAAACTAGCTTCAAAGAGCGTATAGTCTTTAAGTGTATGACCATCATCAGGACATAATTGAAAAACGTCACGCTCAAGCAACAACCGCTTTGCAATAAAATCGATATAACTAAAGTGATAAGTATGTTTAATGGAATCAATAAATTTGCGCGGCAGCCAAATGGCACCGCATGACTGACATTGATAACCGCAATGTCCTTCAGCGTCGGCATAAGTTAGTTTTAATGTTTTATCGCAGAGGCAGCGCATTCTGTTCCCTAGATCAGCAAATAACTCAAATTAGGTACAGATTAATATAGGAAATAATTGCTGGTCAATAAAACGATAGGATGAACTTGGCTATGCGCTTTGGTGAACTCGGTGTGTTAACACCAGCGGCGCTAACCGATCGTTCAGTACTTTTATCGCTTGAAATTGTTCAAGCTCTATTCCCTCATCAAGAATAAATTGCTCGTTCAAGCTTAAACAAAGGCTTGATTGACCATCATGCTCGATAATTAGAAACTCGCCGCAGCTTAACTTAGAATTTAAACACACAACCGCCTCACTCACAGGTTCACCACCAAAATATGGCTTAAAAAACCAGCTTTTTGCTTGCATCGGTTGCAGATGAAACTTTGCCGCAGTGGCATTTAAAGCGATTTGGCAGCATCTGGGCTCATTCCAAACACCAAACCCGCAAAGGTAGGAAAATACACTCTGATAAAATTCAGCTTCGCTGAGACTAAAATTGGGATTAGCGGTTGAGTCCTCAGTAAGGTGGCGCAAACGAAAAGGCGTGCAAAGCTGAAGCTCGTCACCCAAATCAATTAACAACCTGTTCCTTTCTGTGCAGCGGATCCATTGCCACTCTTTTGAAGCTTGCAAAACTTCTCTCCCACCAACCAATTAGCTCAACTAGTAAGTGGGAGTATAACGCGAAAAACGCAATGATGAAATTTTTTATAATAACGTTTTGTTTTGGATCATTTGGTTATATGACCGATCCTTATAAGGACGAAACGATCTTTTTAACAAGCGCTGGACCTTCATAAATAAAGCCTGTGTAGACTTGTACTAAATCAGCACCAGCTGAAAATTTCTCTTTTGCAGATTCAGCACTGTCAATACCACCTACACCGATGATTGGTAGCTTACCGTCAGTAATACGCTTCAATTCGCTGACTACATGCGTCGATTTTTCACGAACAGGTCTACCAGACAAACCACCTGCTTCATTACCGTACTCTAGATTTGCTACCGCATCTCGGGCTAATGTTGTGTTAGTTGCAATAACACCGTCGATACGGTTATTAACTAATGACTCTGCGATCTGGGTTAACTGAACGCCATCGACATCTGGTGCGATCTTTACCAACATAGGCACTGACTTGTTATGCTTGGCGATCAGATCCATCTGTTCATTTTTCAGGCTTTGTAATAGATCGTCCAGCGCTTCGCCATATTGTAGATCTCTAAGACCTGGTGTATTTGGTGAAGAGATATTCACTGTGATATATGAGGCATGCTCAAATACTTTTCTCATACAGTGAATGTAGTCATCTTTACCTTGTTCATTCGGTGTATCTTTATTTTTGCCAATGTTGATCCCAAGGATCCCATCGTATTTTGCCGCTTTTACATTGTTGACTAGGTAATCAACGCCCTTGTTATTGAATCCCATGCGATTAATAATCGCATTTGCCTCTGGTAAACGAAAGATCCGAGGCTTGTCGTTGCCCGCTTGTGGTCTCGGCGTGACAGTTCCAACTTCAATGAAGCCAAAACCCATTTGTGCGAATGCTTCAATACACTCAGCATTTTTATCAAGGCCTGCTGCCAGCCCAACCGGGTTTTTAAATTCTAACCCCAAAAAGTTAACTGGTTTGTCTTGAACTGATTGAGACCATGCAAGGCTCATTGGCGTATTTGCAAAGCGACGAAGATTGCCTAGGGCAAAATCGTGTGCCCACTCCGCATCTTTGTTAAACATAAAACGACGCGCAAGATCGTAAAACATGGTAGCTCCTCAGTATTGGTAACGTAATCGACTTAGCTAAAATCACCCTTTTGTGACTTTAGCTAAATGGATTATGCCAATGGCATTAGACAAAAAAATACCCCAGTCAAAGCTGGGGTATTGTAGCGATTTCTGGATTATTTGGAAGTATCGCAGTTGTGGCTTAGTAACATTAGCTCACGAAGTGCAACTGAGAACTTAGCAAAGTCATGACTTTGCGACGTCTTAAACTCAGTTAACATTTGCTGCCAACGGTGTAGTAAGCCTGCTTGCTTATCCATCCACTGCTCAATCTGTTCATTGATATCACTGTCATCACCAGCAAAGCTGTTTAATACAACCTCTGACAATGAACGCTGTTGCCAATCAAGCTCCTCACGATATGAAGCACGAGCAAGCGCCTGCCAATGGTTTGCAACAGGTTGAGCCGTGATTTGGTCAAGGAACCAATGTAGACCCATGTTTGCACCGAGCGTGAAGTAGGTATTAGACACAACACCGATCTTACGACCTGAGTTATGCGCCACTTCCGCTAGGTCCATGACCGAGAACAAGCTTGAAAGTGACACAATACGCAGTGCAATCTCAGCTGGTACACCTTGAGATTCAAGGTCGCGCGCTTTATCAACGATCTGCTCGCTTTCATTTGCAACCATGTAGTTGTGTAGATTTGTACTTAAATCTTTAAATGTTGGTGCAAAGAACGCGATGGTTTGCTCGATGGTTTGAGACTTATCACGGTGGCGCAAGAACCAGCGCGTTGAACGGCGAACCGTACGACGTAATTGATATAGCATTTCCGTTTGAACTGCTGCTGGGATCTTATTATCAAGCGCAGAAATCGCTGACCACGTTTCCTTCATTTCAAAGATTGCACTTGCAATTGAGTAGCAAACCGCAATTTCTGCATCCGTTGCACCTGTCTCTTCGTGCATACGAACCATGAAGTTTAGACCCATATCGTTCACGATATTGTTTGCAAGTTTCGTTGCAATGATCTCTTTACGTAGCGGGTGATTATCCATCGCAGCATTGAAGCGCTCACGCAGCGGTGCTGGGAACGAGTTCACTAGCAACTGACGGTAGTATGGATTTTCTGAGATCTCATCAACAACTAATGTCTCTTTTAATACCATCTTAGAGTAAGAAACTAATACAGATAGCTCAGGACGTGTTAGGTCTTTACCTGCCGCCGCGCGCTCTGCTAGCTCTTCATCAGTTGGTAAGAATTCGATTGCACGATTTAACTTGCCTTCTTTTTCAAGTGCATGAATAAAGCGTACTTTTTCTTTCAGAGTTGCAGGACCTTTAGACTTAGTAATCGAAAGCGTGTGCGTTTGGCGGTAACAATCTTTCAGTACCAATTCTGATACTTCATCAGTCATTGAATACAGTAATTCGTTACGCTGCTTATTCGTCAATTCACCTTCAGCAACTAGGCCGTTAAGTAGGATCTTGATATTAACTTCATTATCCGAACAGGCAACACCACCTACGTTGTCAATAAAGTCGGTGTTAATACGACCGCCGTTTGAAGCAAACTCGATACGACCTAGCTGAGTAGCACCTAAGTTACCACCTTCACCAAAGATCTTCGCTCCAAGCTCACCACCGTTGATGCGTAGCGCGTCATTTGCACGGTCGCCTACTTCAGCATCAGTTTCAGATTTAGACTTAATGTAAGTACCGATACCACCGTTCCAAAGTAAATCAACTGGCATCTTCAACAATGCTTTGATCAACTCGTTTGGTGTCATGCTCGACTTCTTAGTGCCTATCATCTTCTTCATTTCAGCGCTTAGCGTAATTGCTTTCGCTGCACGAGAGAAAATACCACCGCCCTCGGAGATAAGATCCTTATTATAATCTTCCCAACTTGAACGTGGCAGATTAAATAGACGCTCACGCTCTACATACGAGCTTGCTGCATCTGGGTTTGGATCGATAAAGATGTGCATGTGGTTAAATGCCGCTTGTAAACGAATGTGCTTAGATAGCAGCATACCGTTACCGAATACGTCACCACCCATGTCACCAATACCAACTGCTGTAAAATCAGTTGTTTGACAATCAATGTCCATTTCACGGAAATGACGCTTAACCGATTCCCAACCGCCTTTAGCAGTAATACCCATCTTCTTATGGTCATAACCGATTGAACCACCAGAAGCGAACGCATCTCCCAACCAGAAGTTGTAAGACTCAGCGATGCCGTTTGCGATATCAGAGAAGGTAGCTGTCCCCTTATCTGCTGCAACAACTAGGTATGGGTCATCTTCGTCGTGACGTACAACATCCACTGGCGGCACAATGTCACCATGTACGATGTTATCTGTGATGTCTAGTAGACCACGGATGAAGATCTTGTAACACTCTTGGCCTTCTTTGAAGAACGCTTCACGTTCAGTTGGAAGTTGTTTACAAACAAAACCACCTTTAGAGCCCACAGGTACGATAACCGTATTCTTAACCTGCTGTGCTTTAACTAAGCCAAGTACTTCTGTGCGGAAATCTTCACGACGGTCTGACCAACGTAGGCCACCACGAGCCACTTTACCGCCACGTAAGTGAACACCTTCTACGCGTGGAGAGTATACGAAGATTTCAAACGCTGGTAATGGCAATGGCATATCTGGCACTGCACTTGGCTGGATCTTGAATGACGTGTACGACTTGTTCGTGCCGTCTGCTTCTTTTTGATAGAAGTTAGTACGCAGCGTTGCATTGATCATATCAACGTACAAACGAATGATACGGTCATCATCTAAGTTTGCTACGTTTTCAAGCTCAAGGTAGATTGCATCAATAACCTTCTGAAGTGCCTTTTCAGTGGCAACTTTCTTCGGTGCAAACTTCTTCACGAAGAGATCAACGATCATCGCTGCAATGTGCGGGTAGCGGTCAAATGTATTTTCGATGTAAGACTGCGAGAACGTCACACCAATTTGGCGCATGTATTTAGCATATGCACGTAAGATAGATGCTTCACGACCAGTTAGACCACCTAATAACACTAAACGGTTGAAACCGTCATTTTCTAGGCGGTTATTCCACACATTAGTCAATGCTGCGCGGAAACGTGCTGATACTTTATCAAAATCAGTGATCCCTTTACTGTCAATAAGCATAGAGAAATCCATGATCCAGTTTACTTGACCATCAGTCGTCTTCACGGCGTACGGAGTTTCACCAATAACACGTAGGCCAAAGTTTTCAAGCATTGGCATCACGTCTGATAGATGAATAGGCTCTGCCTTGTGGAACAGACTCAAACGAACAAGCTGCGACGTAGCTTCTTCTTGAGGTCTGTAGAACAGCATCTCAAGTTTGTTGTCGTCATTTAGTTGCTCTAGCTTTTCGATGTCTACGACTGCTGCGCTTGGCAACACTTGATCTTTATATGCAGACTGGAACGCATTCGTGTATTTACGGTTTAACTCGTTACCACGAGACTCGCCTGTTCTTTCAAGAAGTGCGGATTGTAGCTTGTCTTCCCAAGTACGAGCGGCTTCTACCAAGTTATTTTCGATTTCTTTCACGTTGTAATCTATGTTGTTGTCATCAACACGCACGATGTAATGCGTACGCGCTAGTGTTGATTCAGAGAAAAAGGTGGTGAACTCTACTTTGTCGCTAGACTTAAATGCACGGCCTAGCAGTTGTTGAGTTTCACGGCGTAACGCTGTGTTGTATCGCTCTCTTGGCACATAAACCATACAAGAGAAGAAACGACCATACACATCCTTACGCACAAATAGGCGACACATGTCACGCTCTTGAGTTTGCAAAACGCCCATTGCCACTTCAAGTAGTTCGCTTTCACGCGCCTGTACTAGCTCATCACGAGGATAGGTTTCAAGAATATTGAGTACCGCTTTGTATGCATGTGTGCCTTTTGCAAAGTCACATTGCTCCATGATACGGTTAATCTTACTCTTAAGTACCGGAACATCTACTGCACTGTTGTTGTAGAAACTAGATGAGAACAAGCCGATGAAACGGTCTTCGCCAATCACGTTACCTTCATCATCAAAACGCTTGATACCAACATAGTCGATATACGCTGGTCTATGAACGCGTGAAAGTGAGTTCGTCTTGGTTAAGATCAGCAAGTTGTTACTACGTGCTTCTTTGCGCGCAACTTCAGGCAATTCAGACAATAAACGACTGTGGTCATCACCTGAGTTTTTCATCAGTCCGAGACTTGTGCCTTCAACTGGCTTCAGCTCATAGTCACCTTGAACTGGAGTCAAATCATATTGGCGGTAGCCCATAAAGGTAAAGTTGTCGCTAACCAGCCAGTCTAAAAACTCGACGGCTTCAGCAACTTCTTCTTTTGAACAACTATAATGACGAGTCGGCAGCTCTTTACTTACGCTCACCAATTTATCGCGAATTGGTAGCCAATCAGCAACCGCAACAGAAACATCATTTAAGACAGATTCAAGCTCAGCTGTAAAATCAGCGATCACCGAATCATCTGTTTGCCTGTCGATTTCGATAAAGAATACGGTCTTAGTAGACGTAGATTCTTGTTCTGCTTTTAAGTTAGAAACTGCGGTGATTGCACCAGCGTCATTTCTTTGTAACTTAAGTGGAGAATGAAGTAATAGGTGAGAGACTATGTTTTTGCGATTCATCGCCATGCGTACTGAATCAACCAAAAACGGCATATCTTTAGCGATTATCTCGACAATCGTATGCGATGATTGCCATCCATCCTTTGCAACCTCAGGATTAAAAACGCGAATGACGGCATCGTCAGACTTGTTTTTATCAAGGGCATTCCAAAGGCTCAATGCTGCGCCGTATAAGTCACTGTCGTTACGATGTGCCAAATCCTCTTTAGACATATTGCTGTACAAGGTTTTGGCAAACGTTTCGACAAGTGACACTTTGTCAGCATGGACTTTCTTATGGATAAGCTTGCAGACGTTATCTAGGATAACAGAAGCTGTGCCTTCATTTTGTGTCATTATGTGTTCCTTAATCTATACCACCTTTGAACGGTAGATTATTTGTACAGCCATTTATTAGCGTGGAGTCAGGTAAATTCTAACCTTTCTGACGCTAATAAACAGCCTTTTTGACGAAAACATTTCAAGCTTTTCAGCTGTTTGCTCATCTATTCACAAAAAATAGATATAAATCGCCAATACCAAATAAAAAGGAGCACAATTATTCACATTATTTTTTCTGGTCAGACCAGATGAGCGTTCCAATTGCCGGTAAAAGCAGCACAGCACCCAGCATATTTACCAAGAACATGAAGGTTAAAAGGATACCCATATCAACCTGGAACTTAAGCGCAGAGAAAATCCATGTGCTTACTCCAATAGCCAGCGTGATACCAGTAAACAGTACCGCACTGCCTCGTTCAGCAAGCGCATTTCTATAGGCCGCAGACAACGGCATACCTTGCTTAAGCTGTCCCATCATTGAGGATAGAATATAAATGCCATAATCGACACCTATTCCCACACCCAAAGCAATTACCGGTAACGTCGATACCGTTAAACCGATTTCAAGCTGCACCATAAGCGCTTGAGCCAGCGTTGATACCACATACAGAGGTAGTACCACTGCGATAGTCGCTCGAACGCTCCTAAAGCTCGCTAAGCATAACAGGATCACGGCACCGTACACGTATATCATCATAGGGACCTGTGCCTCAGAAACAGATTCATTTGTCGCCGCCATTACACCGATTGGACCAGACGCCAACTTAAAGGCAACGTCATCAGTTCCCTCTTCTTCTGAGAACGCTTTGATCTTTGCAATCACATGGTCGATAGATTCCGCCTTATGATCTTCCATAAAGATGATAATAGGCATCACCGAACAATCACCGTTAAGCAGTCCTGAGCTTGTCTCTACTCGAGAGGTAGCTTGAACTAGAGAAGCAGTATTTCTTGGTAACGTCTGCCATTTTAAGTTACCTTCGTTGTACCCAGCATTAACCGCTTGTGCAACAGAGCTCAAAGAAACTGCCGATTGTACACTGGCCAAATTTTCTACGCGCCATTGGAAACGACTAATACGCTCCATTGTATCGTGCTCAGTACAAGCCGCAGGTGTCGCTTCGACAATGACCTTTAAGATGTCAGAAGAAATGGCATAACGGTCTGAGATAAGAAAAGTGTCTTGGTTGTATCTGGCATCTTCATGTAGCGCCGGTGCACCAGCATGTAAATCACCAATACGCATCTTTTCAGATTGCCAATAGCCAAATGCGAACAGTACTGCACTGATAAGTAAGATAATTCTGGCTACTTTTTTGTCTGTGGTTTTCACCAAGCACTCTCGCATTGCCTCAAACATACCATGGCTGGCGTTTTTACCATCACCAAGTCGTTTGATATTTGCGGACTCAAAGAACGACGCCATCACTGGAAGCAGTATCAAGTTGGTAAAGATGATAACCGCAACCCCTAAACTGGCAGTAATAGCAAGTTCACGAATAATGCCGATGTCGATTGCCAGTAAGGTTAAGAAGCCAACGGTGTCCGACAGTAGAGCAATACCACCAGGGATAAGTAATGCTTTAAAACTCGCTTCAGCAGCCACTTTACAGCTTACCCCTTCCGCTACTTTTTTACCTATCGCGTTGATCATTTGCACACCGTGACTCACGCCAATGGCGAACACTAAGAAAGGCACCAAAATAGACATGGGATCAACACCAAAACCCAAAGTACTGAGTAAACCCATCTGCCAAATCACAGCAATAAAAGAACAGGCGATAGGTAATAAGGTTAGCTTAAAGCTCTTACAAAACATCCAAACCATAATAAAGGTAAAAGCAATCGCTAATGCAAAGAAGAGCACTACGCCTTTCGCGCCATCAGCAATGTCACCAGCCATCTTTGCAAAGCCAATGATATGGATACTCACCTTATCAGTGCTAAGTGGCGCTCTGACCTCAGATTCTAGTTTTTGCGCAAAAGCTAAGGTATCAAGTTTCTCTTGAGTTTGCGGGTCGGTTTCCATTAACTGTGCGGTTACCATGGCACATGAATAGTCGCTTGCAACCATACGACCCACAACTTTTGCTTTTTCAATGTTCTGCTTTACAACCGCTAGGCCTTGTTCGGTGGGTTGGAAATTAGCAGGAATAATAGGCCCACCAGCAAAGCCGTCTTCCACAACTTCAACAAATCTTGCACTAGGAGCAAAGATTGAGTTTACCAATGGGCGATTAACGCCCGGAATAAAATAAAGCTGATCATGCACCGCTTTTAGCTGAGTGAAAAATGGCTCATTAAAGATGTCACCATCTTTATCACAAACAGAAATAAGAATACTATTTGCACCACCAAACTGTTTTTCGTGCTTCAGGTACACCTTCATGTATTCATGATTTAGTGGAATATTTTTGTTAAATGAGGCATCGAGCTGAATTTGTGTGGCTTTGAAGCCCAAAAATACCGTCGTCAGTACGAAAAAAGACACGACGCTAATACGATGCCTAAAGATGGCGTATACCAATTGATTTAAAAACGCTTGCATTAGTTGTTCACCTCTACCTCAGCAATCCCCTGCTCCGTCGCTAGAATTAGCTGATTCTTTTTAACCACACCTGCTAAAATAGAGTGGCCATTTTTTAGTTGTTTTGAGGTTAGCTTACCTGCTTTCAACGTGAATATTACGCCGCTGTTAGCAAACATATAGGTCACATTATCTTTGTGGGCAATGCTATTTATTGTCGCTGTTTTTTGAGTATCGAGCTGTACTATTTGCTGTACATTGCCAATAAATGCGTTGCCTCTAAGGCCCGCAACAATAAGTTGGTTGTCAGAGGTTTGATCAACAGCGAAAAATGATCCGCGATAAAAAGACTCAAATTTTTGCCATGTCTTTCCCAAGTCATCACTTTGTGCCACAAGTCCCATTTCACCGGCAAGGTACATCATGCCTTCGGCGATTAACAGACGATTAAAATGGGGAAGAATAAACGCCGTTTCTTGTTCGTATGCCGCGGGGTCTTGCTCTTTTAAATCGGCTAAATAGTCGACATCGTCGGGGTGAACAAATTCACTGATAAAACGTTTTGTCCAGGATTCACCACCGTCCGTGGTTTCAAAAAACATTCCATAAGCGCCCACAGCAAAGCCGTGTTGCTGGTCAATAAACTCAATATCAAGACAAGGCTTTTCCAATGTTGGTAGATATTGTTTTAGCGCCCATGTTTTACCACCGTCTGTGGTTTTGATTATGCTGGCGTCGTGGCCACACGCCCAACCAATATCTTTGCCTTTGAATGTCACAGAGGTCAACAGTGATTGAATTGGCACCTCTGCCTGCGTCCAGTTTTGCCCTTCTTGTTTAATAATTATTGTGCCGTGTTTACCTACCGCAATTAACGCATCACCGTTATCTGTAATATCTGTGAAAAGCGTTTGCTCTGGGTGAGCGACCATCAGGGCTGATTTTGCTGAAATCTGATCGCTACTTTCGGCTACTGCTACATGCGCCATAGTTAAAATCGAGGCTGCTACTAACTTCTTCATCATGAGAAAACACTCGAGTTGTGAGAGGAAAGGAGGAAGAAGGCTGAAGCGAGGTTGCTTCAGCCTGATAATATTTGATTAACGGCGACCCTCACGGCGCAGCGCACCCTGAGTAAACTCGTTATCGTTGAAAGACTGACTGAAGTCGTACATGTCTTCTTCGTTATCTAACCCAATCGCAAGGTAGCGACGAGAGTTTAGATCATGATAGACATCCAACGTACTCCAATGTGTCGGCACTTCGTAGTAATTAAGACCATGTGCCATCGCGACGCGATACATCTGATCACGGTTATCATAGATATCCGTTACGTGGATTTGCCAGCTATCTTCATCAATATAGAACACACGCTTTTTATAAATATGGCGAGTGCCTTCTTTCAGGTTAGCTTCGACTACCCATACACGGTGTTTTTCATAACGTACGTGTTCAGGGTTGATGTGGCCAGCCATCAAGATATCATCATACTTCAACTTGTCACTATGTAACTTATAGCTGTTGTAAGGGATATACATCTCTTTTTTACCAACTAGTTTCCAGTCGTAGCGGTTTGGAGAGCCGTTAAACATGTCAAAGTCATCTGTTGTACGTAAGCTATCTGACGCAGTTCCTGGTGCATCATATGCAACGTTTGGCGCACGTCTTACACGACGCTGACCTGCGTTATAGGTCCAAGCCTGGCGAGGTGTCAGAATTTGGTCCATGGTTTCATGTACAAGCAGTGCCGTACCAGCAAGACGTGCAGGCTCTGTCACTTGCTGCTTAAACTTAAACAGGATATTTGACTCTTGTAATGCTTCAGGCGTTGCGTCTGTTGCAGAGTACTTAACCAATAACTGCTCATCGAAACCAATAATGTTATAAGCACCTGACTCCGTCGGCATCGCTTGGCCACCGAAACGTGCAATCGACAAGCCACGGAAACGCAATAGGTGGTTCCAGATAGCTTCTAATCCATCTTTTGGCACCGGAAACGGAATACCGATAGCAGTATTTTTAATGCCGTTACCACCTTCGATAAGCTCTGCTGTAGATGCATATTTCTTCGTTGCATCGTACACAAACTGTGGATAAGAAGCGCTGCGTCTAGTTGGGTAAATGTTCATTTTGAACGTTTCTGGATACGTTTCAAATAGTGCAATTTGACCTGGGCTTAGCAGTGACTTGTATTTATCTAAATTTGATTTATCAATTGTGAACAATACTTTGTCATCAGCAAATGGATCTGGATGGTGCATGCCCACTTCATAACCAGCTGGCGGCGCTGTGATCCCACCATTCCAAGCCGGAATGCTGCCATCAGCATTACCCGCTTTCTCTGCACCGATAGGCGTCAAGTCTTTACCTAAACGTGCAACTTCGTCAGCGCTCATTTTAGCCATAGCGCTGCTGGCAGACAGCATTGTAATTATTGTTGCTGCGATAAACGTAGGTTTTCTAAACATATCGAAAGCCCTTAAATTGAATACTTAATGTTGAATGAGATGAAATCACGGTCCGCAAAGGTATTCGTCTTACCACCACCCCAAAACGTGTTATAGCCAAAATCAAATGACCACGAATTTAGGTAGTTAAAGTTAAGATTAATGCCTAGCGATTTACGATCCTCAATGAATAAGAACATAGGATCTGGGGTGATACCGTTAACATCATGTGAGAACACTACGCGTGGAGAAAAATTCACACCACTGAATAGGTTGTTATACTCACCCTTAGCAATAAGGCGATAGCCCCATGCAGAAGCCGACGGGAATGGGTTGGTTTCTGGACCATTTGAAACCGCTTGGTGGATAAGATTGTAATCTCGGCCTGAAAGCCCCTCAATCGTGCCACTTCGGCCAGTACCTGAAACATTCAAACGAAGTTCATCGTACTCTGGCATGTCTTTGATGGTAACAGCACCTACTTCACCAACCACTGCCCAGCTATCTGCACCTAGCGATGGTCCGAACAAATGTGTTGCAGTAAACTGTGCTTGAATAGTGTCTCGCAAAATATAACCTTGTGCGACTTCACCAGGACCCACATAAGCGATATCGTCCCCTTGACTAAGCTGAGATAAACCAGCCAAATCATCACGCAGACCCGCAGCGGCTAACTGCTCAACCATACCTGCGTAAAGTAGTTCAACGTCATCTATCTGCAGTGGTTCATCTTGTCTATATGCCACTTCACCAGCAAATGCGGTTTCACCAATCGCAGTATTAAAACTTAAACCATACAGCTTGATGTCTTCAGGGTAGGTAATTTGCGCTTGAGTAAAGGCGTTTAGGTTAGTGATATTATCTGCCGTAATTTGGTTCTGTGCGATATAAGCTAAGTCAGCCATAATCGCTTGACCTGTAAAGTTAGAAGCTTTACCAGAAATCAAAGGTCTGCGGCTATGGTAATTAATGTAATACAAACCAAATTCAGTGTCGTTTAGCTCTGGAGAGAAAATACCTAAGCGTAAACCGTACTGACCACCATCATCAGGTTCGCTCTTACCGTTATTCCCTTTTCCTTTAAGTGCCACTCTTGTCGGATAAGCCATATACATGGAAGCTGCGGCACTACCCACAGCCTCAGCTGTTGGTACTACGCCTTGCGCAACCAACGCGGCCGTCGCATCAGCATATAAGCTGTTTAACGCATCCGTTAAGTGATATAAATCGATATCAGGATTTGAGGTAAAACCAAGCTGAACATTTTGCATATAACCATTTTCAGATGCAAAATCATTGGTTGAGAAGTAACTACCTGTTGCCGGCAATCTGGTTTCATGCCATTGATACTGATAAAAACCTTCAAGGTTGACGTTTTCAGACAAACCAATCGACGCCCAAAGCATACCTACAGGGATAAAGGCTTCTTTTACTTCAGAGCCAGGCGCTTTCAAACGGTCAATATCCACTGGGTTGACGTTAATGCCATGGGAAATAAGCGTACTTTCACCCCAGTTAACTACTTGCTGACCTAAACGCACTGAGAGCGGGTTTTTGCCATCATTGAGGTCAAAATCTGCCCAAACAAATGCATCTAGCAAGCGTAAATCAGAACAGACTTGTTTTCTGGTATCGTCGTCTTCACACGGGTCAACTTTTTTGCCTGAAACAGGGTTGCTATACGCAAAATCCCCATCTTCCATTGCAAAGTCGTAGAAATACATGAAACGAGTGAACAAACCATAGTTATCTTTGGTAATTGCTAAATCATGGGTACCTTTTATCAACTGAGAGAAAGTATCTCCAGAGTCAAAATTTAGGTTACCAGCATCACCATTATTTGAATAGGCCCCCTGTTGTGACCAGATTTGTGACGAAGAATAGATGGTGTTGCCAGTGGTTGCTTTATAACCATCCCAGTTAAACTGTGGATGATTACTTTTACCGATGAAATCAAAGTTACGATCTTCAACGCGAATGCTTTGACCATAAGAAAAAGTCGAATCGAAGGTAATTTCGAAATCACCAACCTCAAAACTGGCCGCGTGTACTGACGTGGCGGCAGCTCCCATTACTGCCGCGCTAAGACCGAGCATGATTTTGTTTTTCACAAAGAGCGATCTTTTTATCATTATTTCTCCCCCTTTTGGCGGGTCATGTCTAGAGCTTAAGCTCTTAGAGTTATTGTTTTTTGTTGTCTAAACGATAGAAGCGAAACCGCGAAAATACAAATACTGCTCCACTAAATCAACGCTTTTTCGCCTCTAGGGGCGTATTTTACTCTTGGTAAGACGTCCTACCAGATAATTTATAACACGTATTTCAAGCTTATAACAAACTCATTTAACAAAAATAAAATATGTTTTGCAGTTCTACTTCGATTAAGTGACTTTTTCTAACGATAGAAACTTATTGCTATCATCCAAGATGAGACGGAATCTGCCCCTGATCCCAATTGATGAAATAAAGGGGCGAATACGCTCTGCGGGGAAGCGAATACTCTTCCCCCCATCTTCAATCACTTGCACTGAAGTATAGTGCCCGTAGTAGTAACCGAGGCACTTGTCGTAGCTCAGATCCATGTAAAAGAAGTACTCTTTCATCTACTGCGCCAGCGCCTTCTCTACCTTTTCATATAAGTCGTCGCTCAAGCCTTCTAAGTTAGCCAAACGGCTCAACTGCGCGCGCATCAGCTGTTGGCGTGTTTCATCATAACGCTTCCATGACATGAACGGCGTAATCATACGAGACGCATTTTGTGGATTGATACTGTTTAGCTCCACTAGTAGGTCTCCCAATAACGCATAGCCCTTACCATCTGTACGATGGAATTGCGCAGGATTAGTTCTTGCGAAGCTTCCTATCAATGCGCGAACACGGTTAGGATTGCCTTTGTCAAAACAAGGATGCGCATAAAGCGTATTTATATTCGATATCACCTCATCATTAGGTAAGCTTGCACTTAATGCAAACCATTTGTCCATGACTAGACTATCGTGACGCCATTGACTATCAAACTGACTGAACAAACTTTCCATCTTTGTGTGCTGGGCGGCGACAGCCGCTTTTAATGAGCCCAGCTTAGTGGTCATATTGTTTGATGAAAATTGACTATCGAGGGCGCTGTCAACACTATCAGAGTCTGTTTTCGCTAAGTAATAAAGCGCTTTATTTTTGAAGGCTCTGATCGCAACATCCTTTGCTTCTAGTGAGCCTGAGTCTTGTAAAGACAAATAAGCGAGTTCAAACACCGATTGGAGTGATTGTGCAATTTGCATTTCAAATGCATCGGAAATTGAAACGAGCTTATCTACTGGGATAATTTCAAATTGACCGGCTAGCGTGTCGAATGTAGGTAAGGTCAAAAGCTCAGCCAGTAGTGCAAGATCTCCTTCTAACGTTTCCACTAATGAGGACAACGCGCCGAGGACTTTTGAATCCAGTTCGTTATCACCTGACGTAACCGCTCGCTTAACTTCAATCATAAAGATTTGCTGTATTGCTTCCCAACGAGCGTAATCACTCCGCGCAAAACGCAATATGTGTAATAACTCATCAATGCTGTAGCGGTATTCCATAATCACTGGTGCTGAGAAATCTTCAAGCAATACAGGAACCGGCTTGCTTGTAACTCCCCCAAACTCAAACCGCTGTTCAAATTCAGTAATATCTAACGCTCGTTGTATGTCTCCGTGCTTCGTTACCAAGGGGATGCTTTCACCTTGCTCATCCAAAAGCTCTAGCTTAAATGGAATATGCAGTGGCGCGTTCACAGGGTCGCAATCAGCATGGCGTTGGCTCACCGTAATTGCATATGTTTGAGTCTGTTTGTCATACTCGGTTGCCACTTTTACTCTTGGCGTACCAAATTGCTCGTACCATAGTTTAAATTGCGTTAAATCGACACCAGAGGCGTCCATCATTGCATTAACGAAATCATCACACGTCACTGCTTGTCCATCATGACGTTCAAAGTAGAGCTTCATCCCTTTTTGGAAGTTCTCTTCCCCCAGCAAGGTATGCATCATACGGATGACTTCAGCGCCTTTGTTATAAACAGTCACGGTATAGAAGTTATTCATTTCAATAACTTGCTGTGGCCTTATTGGATGTGCCATTGGTCCCGCATCTTCCGCAAACTGATGCGTACGCATCGCCATTACTGCGTCGATACGGTTTAGGCCTCGAGAACCTAAATCGCAGCTAAACTCCTGATCTCTAAATACGGTTAGGCCTTCTTTTAAACTAAGTTGAAACCAATCTCGGCAAGTGACCCGGTTCCCTGTCCAGTTATGGAAGTATTCATGTCCAACTATCGATTCAATAGTGTGAAAGTCTCGGTCTGTCGCAGTTTCTTGGCTTGCCAACACACAGGCACTGTTAAAAACATTTAGGCCCTTGTTTTCCATTGCCCCCATATTGAAAAAATCAACTGCGACAATCATGTATATATCGAGATCGTATTCCAAATCGAACCTTGTCTCATCCCATTCCATGGCTTTTTTTAGTGACGTCATAGCATGGGGAGCTTTATGTAAATTGCCTTTATCGACAAATAGCGCCAACTTCACTTCTCTACCCGATTTAGTGATGTAGTTGTCTTCTAATACATCAAAATCGCCGGCAACCAAGGCAAACAAGTAGCTTGGTTTTTTATGTGGATCGTGCCATTTTGCAAAATGTCTACCATCACTTAGGCTCCCTTCTTCGACTTTATTACCATTTGAGAGTAAGTAACGATACTTTGATTCACCAATGATAGTCACCGTGTAAGTCGTCAATACATCCGGTCTATCCATGAAGTAGGTGATTTTTCTAAAACCTTCTGCTTCACATTGCGTGCAGTATGCGCCATCAGAGAGGTATAAGCCTTCAAGCGACGTATTCGTTTGCGGTGAAATCTTAGTGACAATTTTGAGCTCAAAAGCCTCTGGCAAGTTAGAAAGGATCAATTCAGAATCGGATTTTTCAAGGCTTTGCCATTCTGTACCATCTACCTGACAAGACACCAACTCTAAGTCGACACCGTCCAATATTAATTGTGTCGCATCGCTCACAGCGACAAACTGACTTACCGCAGTCACAATGGTATTTCTTGGGCTTAACTCAAAGGTCAAACAAAGCGCATCAACGGTATGGCTTGGTGCAAGGTAATCTTTAAGAAATTTAGCTTGTGGTTTTTGAGTCATATATAGTCCTTACAAAAACGCCCCAAAAAGGGGCGAGTGATAAAACAAATTCGATATCGCCAACTCTAAGGATAGGCGTTTTATTTCTATTTGACCTGTTGGAAAAGGCCTGAGCAAGATTGCAAATGCGCTACTTTACGCTCGGCCTACTTTCTCATTTGGTTCTTCCGCGTTTACCGTTGGTGGCGTAATCTTGAGGATCTTGATACCGAGATACGCGTAGATAACAGCCAGTACAGGATTGATCAAGTTAAAGAACGCGTACATGGCATAATCAAACGGATTGATCAGCAGTACACTTTGCATATATGCGCCGCAGGTGTTCCAAGGGATCAGTGGACTGGTGATTGTGCCACCATCTTCCAGCGTACGAGAGAGGTTTACACTCTTCAAACCGCGCTTTTTGTATTCTTCTTTGAACATACGGCCAGGGACAACAATCGCGATGTACTGATCCGCTGCAACTAGATTTGTACCAATACAAGTTGCAATAGTCGAGGCAATCAGTGAACCCGTGCTTTTTGCAATTTTAAGAATGCTACGTACGAAGACATCAAGTAAGCCAGTTTTTTCCATAATGGCACCAAACATCAATGCCGTCATCACCAGCCAAGTTGTCGTTAGCATTGATGACATGCCACCGCCACTTAACAAGTCGTCCATTTTTGCATCGCCTGTTTGCAATGCAAAACCATCAAAGAAAGTCGCCCATACTAATTTCACATAACCTACTAATTCACCTTGGCTAGCGTCAATTTGGCTTGCAATTAGGTCACCTTGGAACAGCACTGCCCATATAGCCCCAATCACCGCGCCAATTGAAATCGCCGGAAAAGCGGGCATTTTCTTGATAGCAAGACCAAGCAGCACCAGCAAAGGAACTAGCATTAATAGATTAATGTTGAAATTAGTTTGCAGTATCGACACTATTTCATCTATTCGCCCCGCTTCGCTTGACACTTCAGCATTAAAGCCCATTACGATAAATATGATGAGTGCAATTACGAAGCTCGGCACAGTAGTCCAAAGCATATGTTGAATATGATCAAACAAATCACTACCTGCGACCGCAGGCGCTAGGTTTGTGGTTTCAGATAGTGGGCTCAACTTATCTCCAAAGTAAGCACCTGAAATCACTGCACCCGCAGTAACGACTTGATCTAAGCCAAGCCCCGTCGCCACGCCTAATAGCGCCACACCTATGGTTGCAGCTGTTGTCCACGAGCTGCCTATACTCATCGCCACAATTCCACAAATCAAACAACTCGCGGCATAAAACCAACTTGGATTGATAATTTGCAGACCATAGTAGATCAGCGTAGGAACGGTACCGGACAATAGCCAAGTACCTATTAAAGCACCAACCATCAGTAAAATGATAATAGCGCCAAGAGAGATAGTTATCCCCTTGATCATCGCTTCTTCAAGCGTCTTCCACGTAAAACCATTTTTTAGGCCAACAAGCGCCGCAGTGAATGTTGCAAAAAGCAAGGCTATTTGGTTTGGACCCGATGATGAACTGTCACCGTAGAGGTACACCGCAGCACCTAGCAAAGCGACCAACAAAGTGATCGGAATAAGAGCGTCAATAAATGACGGCTGTTTTTGTTGTTTCAAAAGGAATACTCCTACGCACGACGACCCATGCTTATAATTATTTTATTTGCAGTATACCGCTTTAAGCCGTTTTGAGTAGCAAGGTTGCCAGTGGTCGAGCCACGCACCATTCTCAAAAAGCCTCAAAAGAGTATCAGCTTAGAAAATCTCGCAGATGATAACAAAATTTGTTAAGTAAAAGTAAGAGTAAAAGAAATAATAAAAGGCGCTTGAAGCGCCTTTTATTTATTTTTTAACTTCGTTTTTGGCTATTCGCCCGTATGAAATTAGGTCCTGCGTGATCAGGGCTGCCTCTTCAAGGTACGGGTCTAATTCCGAAATAACCTCTGGCGTATCGTCCAAATCTTTAACGGGCTCTAATCCTAGACGCTTCAACCTTTCATTTGTCCGCTTCAATACCAGATCATCACGATCTTCGCGCTCCTTGATACGTTCAGCTTCAACTAATGAAATCGCCTTATCGTCTTTACGCGCTTTGTATTCTTCAATGTCTTTATAAATATATTCGAATTCAGGCTCAACTTTTACTCGCTCATCATGGCGTTTACTCAAGTACTGAATGGTTGGCGACAAGTTATCTAAACTCGCATATTTTGCACGAACAATACTATCCCAAGGTAGTGCGTTATCCTCTTGGCTTTCTCCCCACTCTTCAGGATTGATTGCCGATGGTAGCAAGATATCAGGGATCACGCCTTTATGTTGTGTACTACCACCGTCGATACGATAAAACTTCGCAATCGTGTAAGTTACACTCCCTAAAGGGTTTTCGAATAAATCGTAATTTTTACCCAGGCCACGATGTTGTTGCACGGTACCTTTACCAAAGGTTTGCTCACCAATCACTACAGCTCGGCCATAGTCCTGCATCGCAGCAGCAAAAATTTCGGATGCTGATGCACTGTAGCGGTCAACTAACACAGTCAAAGGTCCATCGTAGAAGGTAATGCCATCTCTATCTTGTTGACTTTCGACACGATTGTAAGCGGTATGGATCTGAACCACTGGACCTTGGTCAAAGAATAAACCGGATAGCTGGGTTGCTTCGTAAAGCGAGCCACCGCCATTTTGGCGAAGGTCAATGATAACCCCATCGACTTTGGCTTCTTTAAGTTTAGCGATTTCAGTTTTTACATCTTGAGAGAGATTATTGTAGAAACTCGGAATTTCTATCACGCCTATTTTACTTTGTAGCTCTGAATATTTAGCTTCAAAGACAGAAGATTTAACTGCGCGATCTTCTAATTTTACTTTGTCACGAACAATTTCAACGACTTTAGGCGTTCCGTGGCTATCAGTACCTTTAAGGTATTGAAGTCGAACCTTGGTTCCCTTAGGACCTTTGATCAAATCGACCACATCATCTAAACGCCAGCCGATAACGTCTACAAATTCTTTATCATCTTGTGCTACGCCGATGATTTTATCGTCCGGCTTAAGTTTTTCAGTTTTGTCCGCGGGACCGCCAGGGACTAAACTACGTATCACGGTGTAATCTTCATCGTAACTTAACACCGCACCAATACCTTCAAGCTCTAGGTCCATATCCATTTTGAACTGTTCGGCACGGCGTGGCGAGAGATAGGATGTGTGCGCTTCAATGCTACGTGCAAACGCATTCATAATAACTTGAAATGCATCTTCACTGTTCGTTTGCACTAGACGTTTTTGCGCGTTTTTGTAGCGCTTGGTAAGAACTTCTTTGATCTCTTCCCAATTTTTGCCCGTCAACTTTAAACGCAGCGCATCAGATTTAACGCGCTGGCGCCAATATTCATCAAGTTCACTTGTCGCGGTTGCATAATTTTGCTCTTCTCTATCAAAAATGAACTCATCTTTTTTATCGAAGCTCATTTCTTTGTCGAGTAAGTCAATAGCAAAATCATAGCGCTCAAAACGACGCTTCATGCTTAGATTAAACATATCGTAAGCAAAACCCAATTTTCCTGAGATCAATGCATCATCAAATTGTTTACGATATTGTTGAAAACTATCGATATCCGACTGTAGAAGCAAAGACTTATTAAAGTCGATGGCTTCTACGTAACGATCGAAGATTTTATCCGATAAGCTGTCATCAAAGCTGAAGCGTTTGTAGTGTTGTCGAGTAAATAGGTTAGTCACTCGTTTACTAGCCGTTGTATGTTGCGCTTCAGGTTTAAGAACCGGCAAGTCCTTAATAGTGACTGTGCTTGTTGAGGCTAAAGTAACACTCGATACGAACGCGGCGACTAGGGAAATGAGTGGTAACTTTTTACTCATATACAACTCCTTACTGGATATATAGGCTATCTGCTTTAGTTTTGACTTGCATTCCTGTTACAAGCTCTACGTGCACTTCATCATTTTTGACTTCAGTGATGGTAGCGTTAACAAGCGCTTGGCCAAGTTTAACTTTAACTTTATTATTAACCTTGACCTGTTCAGCCGGTAAAGGTTCAACTTTACCACTGCGCTTTGGTTTAACTTCAGCAGGTTTATTACTCATTTTAGGGCGCTTTTGGTCTTGACGATCCCTTGAGTAAGGTTTCTTTTTGTAAGATTTTGTTTCGCCATCGCGATTGTTTGGACGCTGTGGCTTTTTGCGCTTAGCCATTTTTGCACGACTCTCAGCCAATGCTTTTTCTGCGTGTTCAACGTGCTCTTGCTCAACCTTTTCTGCTTGATTGCCGTCTAGGTCTACGCGAAATTCGTTCTTGGTAACTGCTTCGAGATAACGCCAGTTTGAAGTGTATTTACGAAGTGCTTGACGTACTTGAGTTTTACTGACTTTATCAGAGCCCTCAATTCGTTCAGCGATATCTTTAAAAATACCGACCTTTAGTGGCTTAATCCCATCCTTTTGCTTGAAGCAATTAGGAAATTCTGAAAATAAGAAGTCTAATACTTCATTTGTGTCTTTTAGCTTGTTTGTGGTTTCCATTTTTAAACCTATTAATTACATCTGCTCATCGAGCGACGAGTTTATATAGTGTGTAACCCAGTCAATTAGCTCTTCTATATCTGCTTCAAGAAGCGCTAAATCACCGCGAAGATGTTCCCAAATACCTTCTATGAGCCTATCTATTGTGTCACAGTCTAAATCTTCGGGAAGCAAATCCCAGGCGTGATGAATAAGCTCATTTAAGCGTTCTGCAACAACTTCTTCTTCGCCTTCCCAATCACCGACATCGGCGTAGGAAAACAAATAATCTTGTACCTGAAGCATATCTTTCATTAAAGCGTTTCCTCAAACGCTTTAACTACCGCTTCCAATCCGATTTTATCCTGCTCGTCAAATCTTGCCAGACTGGGACTGTCAATGTCTAGCACGGCAATCACTTTATTGCCTTTAAAAACAGGGATCACGATTTCTGAATTTGATGCCGCGTCACAAGCAATGTGACCAGCGAACGCATGAACATCCTCAACCAATTGCGTTTCACACATCGCAGCTGCTGTGCCACATACCCCTTTACCGACGGGAATTCGGATACATGCAGGGTTACCTTGGAACGGCCCAAGAACCAACTCTTCAGCGCTATCCATAAGATAAAAGCCTGCCCAGTTGATATCTTCAAGGGTTGTAAATAAAAGCGCACTCAAGTTTGCCATATTGGCAATCACATTGTGTTCGCCACTGATTAGCCCCTGAGCTTGTTTAACTAAAGTCTGATAAAAATCTTGCTTTTGCATTACCATCAAATTCACGAATTGAACGACAAAAGCTAAAGGTACTCTTTCGGAGAAACAATTAAAACCTTTTCGACTGAAAAAGTATTAATTATCTGTAAAACTGACACTGCTCGGTTAATTATCACTCAGTTTTACGATTACCAGCCCGCAAACCACATAAGAAAAGCCCTGCGGAGAGCATTGACATTAAGGCGTTAACAATAAAACCAACGCCCGATTGTGCGGCAAAAAGATAGCTAAATATCGCGCCACCAAGTAACCCCAGTGTTAACAAACCGCCATATTGCACCTTGTTGTACCTAAACATAAGGATATATCCGGGAACAACGAATAGACACATTGCAAGACCAACGATGTATGCATTAGAAATTGCACTAAGTAGCAAGTTAAAGAACATCTCACTGCGACCGAGTGTAAAGCTGTAGTAAATCCCAAGCACACCACCTACGATTAACGGTGATAATAAAGAGAAGCCTACCCCTTTGCCAACTTGTTTCATATTCAACACTCTCTACATTCATTATTCATTCAACACCATTGAGTATTGTGCAAGCAGAGCCTCGGCACTAGCCGACTTTGGTCTAATAGGTATTTTTATCGAGAGTTATGCTGATGAATGGAAGTTTCAGATATCAAAAACAAAAAAGCCCTCAAACATGAGGGCTTTAAATGTGGCGGAGAGATAGGGATTTGAACCCTAGATACGCTATTAACGTATGCCGGTTTTCAAGACCGGTGCTTTCAACCACTCAGCCATCTCTCCGCAGCGGGGCGAATAATAGAGAATCCCTATGCGCTTGTGAAGCTTTTTTTTCAATTATTTGATCGTTTGCGTAAAATTTGGCTTAATCGTCTAAGAACCAGTCAAGATTCTGCGTATTTTTGATATTTCAGCGAACTTTTGAAAATATTCAAAGTCTTAGACAATAGCTTAGATTATAAAGGCAATCTAAATATCGACGATATTGATCCAGAAATCATTGCCCCAACATATAACAATTGATACTCTTATCTCAGTTATTTTTGGGATCAGCATGTTTTATTAAGGAGCTTGAATCATGGCATTCAATCATTCATACAACACTGCAAAACCTGTCATGTCGACAATGGAAACAAACAAAGTGTTGAAAAACACTTACTTCCTATTGGCAATGACATTAGCGTTTAGTGCAGTAACAGCCGCAATTTCAATGACGATGGCATTACCAGCGTTTACTGGTATCGTTTGTTCATTAGTTGCATTTGGTTTGCTATTTGTTATCGGTAAAAAAGCAAACTCATCTTCTGCTATCGGTCTTGTATTCTTATTTACTGGTATTCTAGGCTTCGGCCTTGGGCCTATGCTTAATCACTATGCTGCATTACCAAATGGTGGCATGTTGATAGCACAAGCGCTAGGCACAACAGCGTTAATTTTCTTCGGTTTATCAGCTTATGCACTAACTACGAAAAAAGATTTCTCATTTATGGGTGGCTTTTTAACAGTTGGTTTAATCGTGGTTATTATCTCGAGCCTAGTAAACTTGTTCATTGGATCAAGCATCGCGTTTATGGCAATTAACGCGGCAGTCGTTTTATTAATGTCTGGCTTTATCCTTTATGATACAAGCCGTATCATTAACGGCGGCGAGACAAACTACGTGCTTGCAACTGTAAGCTTGTATTTAAGTATTTATAACTTATTTACCAGTATCCTTGCCCTTTTAGGTGCGTCGGATGACTAACTCAGAATTTCTGATAAAATAAGCCCCATTACGGGGCTTTTTTTATGAGTAAAATTTGAGTCAAATAGCCATATCAGTGCACTTTGGCGTAGCTGCACAGTCAAAGTTAACTTTACTAGAGCGGTATGTCGATGCCGCTATTAAAAGTGACCATCAAATCGCGTGTATCTTTCTATATCAAGATGCTGTCTATCACGCCAGTCAAAATATTGTACATGCTTCCGACGAATTGCAAGTCAACGCGCTTTGGCAACGCATCAAAGATAAAGGGATCCCGCTGTTGCTGTGTGTCACCGCAGCGGAAAAGCGCGGCGTTAGCACCGAAAACGTTAGCCCTTTCACCGTTGCTGGCCTTGCAGAGTTTGCCATGATCTCGAGTAAATCTGATAAATGGATACAGTTTAAATGAGTAAAACCGTGTTAATCATTTCTCAAACCAGTCCGTTTGACCAAAATAGTCTGAAAGAAGCGCTCGATGTCGCACTAATCTATGCCGCAATTGATCAGCAAGTAAGTTGGCTTTTTACTGGTCCTGCTGTGCTATCACTCCAGAAAACCCTCAATGCGCCCACACTGGGTTTAAAAGATATGTTTAAACAATTAAAAACTTTGGAAATTTATGATGTCGAGCAGGTTTACGCCTGCCAGTCAGCTATGGATGAGTTTAACGTATCACCACACTCCCTTGCTGTTGATACTGAAGTCAAAAATCAACATGAGATCCTCGCGTTAATCAAACAACATGACTTTGTGGTGACATTATGAGTACGCTACATATTATTTCTAGTATCGAAGCATGCGATAAGCTGCAGTTTGTGTCCCATCGCGACACTATTTTATTATGTAATGATGGCTGCTTTGGCCAAACGCGTATCTCAGCTGAGGATGCACATGTGGTGATGCTGCAAACCTGTGCGAGTGCCAGAGGCATTGTCCCAGAAGCCGGAGTAAAGCTTATTTCTGACAAAGATTGGGTTGAGCTGACCATTACTATGAACAATTCAATTACTTGGTAATCATCATGCTAGAATTTAACAACCAAACTATCGAGACTGATAAACAAGGCTATTTGCTAGACCATACTCAATGGTCTAAAGACTTAGCACCGCTTCTAGCCGCAGAGGAAAACATTGAGCTTTCAGATGCACACTGGGAAGTCATTGAGTTTGTGAGAAGTTTTTATCTCGAATACAACACCAGCCCCGCGATCCGTATGCTGGTAAAGGCAATGGCTAAAGCACTAGGTGAGGATAAAGGTAATAGCATCTATTTATATAAGTTATTTCCAAAAGGCCCAGCTAAACAAGCAACAAAAATTGCAGGATTGCCAAAACCCGCCAAGTGTATTTGATAATACTTGGTAAAAAATATGAAGCTTATTGCTCCATAAGCTTCATAAGCTTCATATTTGATCATAATAAGTTAAAATTAGTTTGAAGCAATTACCCCATCAAAAACCTTATCAATCATTACTTGAGCCAACCGTTCATCGATAGACAATGATTTAGGCACTGCATAATTAATATCCACAACACCATTGTCCGTCAATACCAACCTAGATGCTATTTGATATTTTGACAGGCTTCGTGAGCTATAATCATAGACATAAACCTTTTCTCCTAATTGCCCCGTATGCGCTCTAATTGCCTCACTTTGTTTTTTTAGCTCGGAGCACATATGACAGCTGGTTAAGACATTATATTTAGCTTGAAAACCGCAGTATGCTATAAAGCTTACTAATGAGAGAAAGATTAATAATATTCCTAAAAGGTATTTCTTCATATTAGCTCCCAACTAAGCATGTTTAACTATTTCTTTTAGTACTTGTCCAGCACGTTCTGCTGACTATCATAAGCTTTAAGTACTTTAAAATCATCATCGTCACTTTGCTCACTTTCAACCGCAAGTACATAGCTTCCATCATTAAACACTAATTTATGAAGGAGCTTTAAATCTACAGGTTCATTGCTATCCATATCCAAAATACTTCTAATTGAAATTAGCAAAGGCTTAATACGACTCTTTAGATTAACAATAATTTCTTTATTTAAACTGTCTCTCATCGCCGATGTTAAGATAAAATCATTTGCATTATACTTGTTCCACTCCCCTTCAACCTGATGAGCTGCTATCAGGTAGGGAGAACCACTCGAATAACCACCATAATTCAAGCTTTCCAGAAATAATGACTCGAGCGGTTCAAGAGCCATTGACTCTTTTTCAGTCAATGGAAGCACCTTATATTGTGGTATGTAAACTTGCTCACCCTCAACATTCGCTTTATCATGATAAATATCGACCTTGCTCAGATTTCTACTAGCAAAATCATAAATAAAAGCAACGCCATTATTGCCTATACCTAATATTTCTATTGCGACACTTCTAGTCTCAGTATCTTGGCATCCGTGGCAACTACCTAATAATCTAAATTTATTATTACCTAGTTTTTCCACACTTGAATGGCAAAAGAAACTGAAAAATACGATAAATAAAAATGAGACTTTAAGGCTAATATTCATAATCATTCCTTTTTATAAATAATATTGATGAGTTACAAAACCCTGATTAACTACAAGATGCTAAACAAGTCATCCGACCATTGTCTGAGGAAATAGTACAAGTCGTCTGTATTCTCGGACAAGAGCGAGACAATTCTGCTTGTCGCATTCTCAACCCCAATTCTGACATGTACTCTTTAAAACTTTCATAGCGAGGCCATTGTCTATGATAATAATGCTTTGGTGTATTAGGGCGTCTGACAGGGATGGTGTTTCCATCTCCATCTTTAACTTCGATTATATTATAAGTTTGTCTATGCAAAATAGGCTCAACTTTTACGTATGAGCCATCTGGAAAAATTATATTAAAATCAAATTTCTCTGAAAAGATCGCAAATCTTTTTATGTTAAGAGCAGAAGTAATCCTATTTACTAAGGTTGAAACTCTATTATATCCAAGCCGAAAGTGCGTATCAAATAATTCATCTCGCATTTGTGAACTCCGAACAAAGTCATAAGCGTTGTTACCATAGGGACTTGAGCTAACAACTATATCAGTATGGAGAGAGCCTCGGTTAACTTCATAGGTTAATGAGCGCTCTTTAAAATCATTAAAGACTTGAACAATATTTTGCCCATACTCTCTTTCTCTAGATGATAATACTTCAGCTCTCACTCTTTTTTTTGGGACTCGCAGGGTAGGGTCAACTTGGATCCACTCATAATATACATAATACTTTTTAAGTGTTCTTGCTGGGTAATTAAATACGAAAATAGTGCCACTTTCCCCAGGTTCCCATGCGTCCTTAGCGGCAGATTGACTATAGCTTTCGCTACATCCATGGCAGGCTGTCATATTATGTTTAAGATCAGTGTTTAGTTCAGAATTAGCCTGAGCATTACAGCTGAAGACTAAGGCAAAAGCAAAGTAGATTATAAAATAATTTATTCCAAATGTTCTTTTCATATATTTATCCTTAAATATTTACTTTAAAACCAAATTAAGGTTAGTTTAAAAAACAACCAACGCCAACATTAATAAAAAGAGAATTTTAAATATTTTAGATTATTATATTTTACACAACAATATAATTAAGATAGAGATTTCAACTCAGTGTGACGGTGCCTGATTAATCTCAACCTAAACTTCGCTATATACTAGTGAAAAAAGAAACAGGCGCCTATATAGTTGCTTTTCGGGCTAATGAAAAAGTGCGCAAACTGGGGAAAGTTTAAGCAAATTGCGCACATAGAACAGGCGCTAAATGCGAGGCCGAGAAAATTCCTAGGGCTTAGGCAATCAGCCGTGATATTTCGATGAATTACGCAAAGCAGCCTAATTTAACGAGAAGTACGCTTCGGACTTGAATTCACGAGTACATAACCTGTTTGAAAAATAGCAACGCTATACAAAGCTATTTATAATTTAAAAAGCCTAAAACCTTAGACGATTTTAGGCTTTTTAAGCTATTCTTGACTATATTACTTCGTATACGCTCTTGGCATATCAGAATCTGTCGTATATCTGTCTCTTAGTTTATCGTGGCGTGACTCAGTAGACACTTCCTCACCATTGATCCAGATTTTATCGATTGTGGTGCTGAATTCGAAAGGATCCGCACTCCACATTACGATGTCTGCGCGTTTACCAGCTTCAATCACACCGCCATCAATACCCAGTGCTTTAGCAGGGTTAGCGGTAACCGCCTTAAGTGCGCCTTCATGACTCATGCCATTTGCTACAGCAATACCCGCATCAAAACGTAGCTGGTAGACGTTATGGCTACCGTCACCACCTATTGACAGGATGACATTGACACCTGCTTTCTCAAGCTTACCTGCGTTATCTAGACTTGCATGCATTGAGTCAAAGCTAGCTGGTAGGTTTGATACCGCACTCAAAATAACAGGTACTTTTGCCTCAGCTAGCTGGTCGGCGACCACTACCGCATCATCAGCACCCTGAATAATCAGATCTAAACCAAACTTTTCTTTTAGCTTAATCGCTTCAAGGATATCCGACGCTCGTGAAAGTGTTGCAATCACAGGCATTTCACCCGCTAACACTTGCGTTAACACTTGTTCTTCTGAACTCGGTTTTCCCTCGTCTTTTTTGTCTTTCTTAGCGAGCTTTTCTTGCTGTGCTTCAAGCTTTTTAACAACGTTATCCAACGCCTTTGCACGAGACCCTTTGCTTTTGGCTCCTAGATGAATAATTAACGCGGTATGCTTGTCGGTCACACTGTTAAATTCACCAGATAAATCAACAACAAAACCAAGCCCTGCAAACTCACTTTTACCACCCCAAGGTGCGACAAAGTTTTGCGTTACTCCACCTTTTCTAGCATATGCAATTAAGCTACTACGTGGATTAAATGCGGTGCTTGCATCAAAGTCTAAGCCTGCATCGTCATCGCTGGCATCACGTGAAGCAGCAACAGCACCAACTTCAACTAAACCAAGTTGATTCATTGAGCCAATAAAACCCGGAGTGACCACTTTACCGCTGGCGTCAATCGTCACATCAGCAGTCACATTATCTGGATTAATCGCTTTTATTTTACCGTTTTCGATAACTAAGGTCGCACCTTTAAGTACGCCAGCATCTGTCGCGGTATGGACCGTTGCATTGGTAATTGCGGTAACACTGGCAAAAGCAACAGAGTGAGCTAGTAATGCGCTAGTGATCATGGTTAGCTTCATGGTTTTCATCTCATCAACTCCTTACTTTTGGCCCAACATAAAATCACTAACCGCTTGATATTTTTCATCATAACGATCATAGACTTTACCACCATCCACAAAAACCTGCTCTGCACGAGAGTACACGCTAAACGGGTTAGTGCTCCAAATTACGACATCAGCTTGTTTGCCTTGCTCAAGCGATCCGGTTTTATCCTGAATACCTAACGATTTCGCAGCATTCGAGGTGATCCACTTAATTGCATGCTGCTCGTTGATGTTAAAGCCTGACTGGTTTGCGGTGTTCATCACTTTTGCGGCTTCATGATTCAAACGTTGGATTGTGGTCCCTGAATCAGAATGAACAATTGCACATGAGTTTTTCACTGCATCAACAATTGCAACGTTTTCCTGAACCATATCATAGGCTTCCATCTTAAAGCCCCACCAATCAGGCCAAAGTGCAGCACAGTTACCGTTTTCACCTAACAGATCTGCAATCTTATATGCTTCAATACCATGGTGGAAAGTTCCTGCGTGATAACCAAACTCTTTAGACAAGTCGATCATCATTGCCATTTCTTCCGCTTTGTAGCAATGGTTATGGATCAAGATTTCACCATCTAGCACGCCACGCAGCGTATCGAACTTGATATCACGCTCTGGTGCATCCGGATTCAATCCAGCAGCATATTCGGCTTCGTATTGTTCCCACGCGCGCTTATATTCACCAGCTTCAATCCAAGCTTCACGATATCCTGCCATATTACCCATACGAGTATAAGGGGCTACACCTTTAGAGCCGTATACACGCTTTGGATTCTCACCACATGCCATCTTTAATCCATATGGCGCATCAGGGAATTTCATTGCTTGCATTGTTGATGCCGGCACATTCTTTAAGGTAACACCTCGGCCACCAAATAGGTTTGCAGAGCCAGGTAAGATTTGTAGCGTGGTAATCCCCCCTTCTCTGGCTCGGTTAAAGCCAGGATCTTGCGGCCATACAGAGTGCTCAACCCATACCTGAGAAGTATTAGGGTTAATCATTTCATTGCCATCACTGTGCGATTCTACACTTGGACTGGGGTAAGCCCCTAAATGAGAGTGCACATCGATAATACCAGGTGTTACCCATTTACCTTCGGCATCGATAGTAACATCAGCTGTGACAGAAAGGTCTTTGCCAACTTGCTTGATTTTACCATCAACAATAAATACATCACCTTGTTCTAGCTTTTCACCCGTACCGATTAGAACGGTAGCATTCGTGATTAGGGTTGACTGAGAAGGTACTGGCTTGTAAGTACTTGGATATGGGTTTTTCTCTATGGTAACTTTTTCTTTCTGCGGGCCGTGATCCTGACAGCCCATCAAAGCTGCGGCAATCCCAGCTACGACTATGGAGGGGGCAAATTTATACATTATTGTCATCTCTATTGTTTTTTTGTGACTTTAGCTCATGCCATCGCACTTTACGCAATTATGAGCTTTAGCGACAAGTAATTACGACGAACGTCAAGAGATTATAACGCATGTTGCGAAAATGCGCAGTGCATTAGAGGCAGCTGCGCAAATTTGTAAAGATGCGTCAATATTGACATGATTTGACATACCTTCTCGTTGAAGTAATAAAGATAGGGGCAAGTACAAAAGCAGAGTGTTAAATTATCGATAATAGTATTTTATAATAAAAAAAGTTTTCACTATTTGTATCTATTACAACAAAATAAATTACTACTATTCAAGTGCATAGAAATCTCACACACATCTGACACACTCTATTACATTCCGAATTACTTGATTTACAGCATTACTCAGCAACTTTAGCAATACTAAGAACGTGTCCTAGAGATAGCCAAGGAGCTAACCATGAAACTGTTCAATTTAGTATGTGCAACTTCACTTTTAATCACAGGTAGTGTATCCGCCGCTGACTTTGTAGCTGCGGATAATAGTCGAGCGACTCAGGTTTGTATGTCGGTCGTTAAAAATAATAAAATTCATCTGCATAACACAATCAAAGAAAATCACTTAAGAACACGAGTCGTTGAAGAAAAACTACACTGCAACGATATGCCAATTGGCAAATTTGCCACGACCTACGGGTTTAATAAAGCGGCAGACTTCCTCGGTATAGACCGTAGTGTGGAAACCAGTATTAAAGACATTGCGAAAGTAGATCAAAAAACCATTTTTGTCTCAGGATCTAAGTAACCATATCGATATGGTTATAAACAGAAGCAAGGCGTAGAAATCCCTGACTACGCCTTTTTCATTATTCAGCTATACAACTGCAGCCAATAATCCGAAAAGACCCCCAAAAACTCCACCCCACACAACTAGCCATCCTAGGTGAGTCTTAATCATATTTTGTACTATTTCCTTTACCATTTTCGGCGTTAGTTCATTAAGCCGCTCATCTACCGCTTTTTCAATGGTTTGGTGTAAATCATCGCCAAGTAGACCATTACTGAGCGACTCACTAATTGCAGCATCAAACTCAGGCTGCTCACCGAGTTCAACTATTGCTAATCGCATTTTCTCAATAAATGGCTCTCGCAGTGGTTGTACAGCTTCAGTCCCACCAAACATCTGCAGCATTGCGCCGAATTGAGACGCCTCAATCACACTTAACAAACGGTCGAATGCAGGATTTAAGTCGACTTTATTAGCGATAGGTGCCAAGTCAAACTTTGGATGCTCCTTGCCGAGAAACTTTTCTAGTTTTTCTTGACTAAAGAACTCACTCAAGATGAGCTCTCTAATCGACGCTTTAAACGACTCGAACTTAAGCGTAATTATCCCTGAACCATAGAGGAAAGGCACTTTCTCAAATAACATATGTACCGCTAACCAATTCGTCAATGCGCCAGATAGTGCAAACAATCCTATCGAAAACAGCACGTCGTTTTCTAGTGTGAAACCAGTACCTGTTAGCAGTATCGCGAGTAAATTGGTGGTGATATTTTTATTCAATGTACTTCCCTTGGATAAAATGACAGAGGCGATATTTTATTTTTTTTAGAAAAAGGCCTCAAGTATTTGTGATCTTGAGAATTTCAACCATATTTTAGAGTAAGTGAATATGTTGGATCTAACTTATGTGGAACAAAGTCAACCAACAAATCTCTGAATCTCTCCATGACGCGTTTGAGCTTTCATCAAAGCAAACCTTAAAAAGTTATGGGTCTAAAAAACTCTATAAGATTGCAGACGATACCCATCAATTTTTAGTCAAAGTAGCCCCAATTCAGGCTTTAGAGCGGTTTGAGTGTGAGGCATCTAATCGAGAAAAGCTCATTCGTGACTCCGATTTTCTCGTTGCCGATACAATAACACTGGGTACGAGTGTCGAATTTTGTTTTATTGTGCTGGAATGGTTAGAACTTGATCATCGCAATGAAAATTGGCTTGAGTGTGGCCAAAGCCTAGCTAAAATGCACCAACGCCATGAACAGGAAATGTTTGGCCTAGAAGAAGACAATTACATTCACGAGCTTCCACAACCGAATCAATGGCACAAAAAGTGGGAAGTTTTTTTTGCCGAAGAAAGAATTGGTTGGCAGCTGCAACTGCTGGCTGAAAAAGGGATTATTCTCACCGATATCGACACATTTGTAGAGCAACTTAAACCACTCCTTCCACACCAAGTTCAACCGTCTTTGGTTCATGGTAACTTTTGGCATGGTAACATTGGCTTTAGCCGTCAAAAGCCCGTGCTATTTTCTCCAGCTTGCTACTATGGTGATAGAGAAGTTGATATTGCTATGGCTTCGCTATTTGCTCCATTACCAGATGACTTCTACCGTGGTTATGGGTCTATCTATCCACTTGCAGAAAATGCGGCTGAGCGTTTAGACATTTATCGCTTATATCCTCTTCTAGTGCAAGCAAACTTATTTGCTGGCAAGTACATACGGGACGCGGCAGAACAAGTGCAAGCCCTGCTCAAATAACTGCCATATTTTCGTCACAATGCGCTATAGTTAAAAGGTATTTAGTTTGGCCAATTCAGGTGGAGGGCCAATGAGAAACCTATATCAGCAACGTATTGAATGCCCACATTGTGGACACCATATTTTTGTCAACCTTGATACAAGTGAAGGCGATCAGGACTACTACGAAGACTGTGCTGCTTGTTGCAATCCTATACATCTAAATATGCACCTAGACCAAGTACACAATAAACTTGAGCTTAGGGTTGATAGCGACGACGAGCAGGTTTTTTAACCAAAAGCAGAAGCACTATAAGTTACGGGCAGCTCGGGTTCGAGCTGCTTTTATAAAGACAGCCATACTTTTTTATATCAAGATAGGCCGAAAACGCAGTGCTCAGTCTCGTAATCTTCTAGCCGTGTTTTAATAAACTTTGCTTCTTCAAATAGTTTTCAACGGTATTAATAATCGTGTAGGTTTGTTGGTCAACCTCAATATTTACGCGGTCTCCCACATTCATCGTGCCAAGATTTGTAAGCGCTAGTGTTTCAGGTATTAGATGTAACCAAAACCCACTGTGATCAAGCTCCCCTACCGTCAGACTGGCACCGTTTACCGCGATAAAGCCTTTATACATAACATACTTATGCCACGATTCAGGCAACGAAATATGCATCCTGCAGTTGCCTTCGTTTCGATGTATTTCACTTATGTTCGCGCTCGTTTGAATATGCCCTGAAATTACATGTCCGCCAAGCTCCGTGCCAAATGTCATCGAGCGCTCAAAGTTAACCTGTGATCCTCTGTGTACTTCACCTAAATTGGTAAGTCTCAAGGTTTCATCAATCACATCAAAACAAACTTGGCCTACGACATCATTTTCTGGTCGCTCGAAGTGAACCACAGTTAAACAACATCCGTTAATTGCTATACTCGCGCCCAAAGTCAGTTTATCGAGATAGTCGACACCAACAGAAATAACTAATTTTAAAATACTATCAACTTGCTTTGCCGACACCACAGTCGCTTTTGTTTGAACAATTCCTGTAAACATATCTACCCTCTTAATTTATCCTTGGAATTGTAGCGAAATCGCATTAATAGAGGTACTTAATTTGTATTGAATATGCGACTAGATATAAATAGTCGTGGCTGCTAAACGCAAAATTTTGCTAAATACAAAGCACTAAAATAAACTATCTCTTTTACGCCTTAAGTAGTATCTCACCATGAATTTTTCAACTTGGGAAGCCAGACGCTTGCTTCAACTTGCGATCCCTGTTTTTCTCGCTCAAGTTACTTTAGTCTTAATGACCGTTGTTGATACAATGATGGCAGGTCAAGTTAGCGCTGAGGACTTGGCTGCACTTTCTATTGCTACGGGTGTTTGGAACCCTCTGATTTTTAGTTTACAAGGTATTTTACTAGCACTTACAAGTATCGTCGCACATTGCCATGGTGCTAATGACACTTCTGGGATCAAACGATTTTTCCAACAAAGTTTATATCTTGCTTTAGCACTTTTTACCGTCGGTTTGGTTTTAGCGAACTTTACTTCTGTGGTTTTCTCAAATATTGGGGCAAGTGAGAATGTTCAGACCCTTGCTCAAGGCTATATTGATTTTGTGAAGTGGGGCCTATTAGGCTTTTTGATCTTCACAGTATATCGTAATGTTACAGAGGGAGTTGGGCAAACAAAGCCTGCTTTTTACATCAGTATTGTTGGTCTCTGTATCAATGTCGTTGCTAACTATATTTTTATCTATGGTAAATTTGGCGCTCCTGCGTTTGGAAGTGCTGGCTGCGGTCTCGCTACATCCATCGTGCTTTGGTCAATGGCAATTGCACAGTGGGTGTATAGCTTGAAGAGTAAACACATAGATGGAAAGGCGCTCATCAGCGGCTTTACCAAGCCAAGTCTATCTATGATGAAATATGTTGCAGCACTTGGCTTCCCAATTGCACTGGCAACTTTCTTTGAAGTTACTCTGTTTGCTTGTATTCCATTATTTATTGCTGATTTAGGGCCTATTTCCGTATCCGGTCACCAAATTGCGGCTAGTGTCACTACAATGTTATTTATGATGCCATTAAGTTTGTCTATGGCTATCGCTATACGGATCGGTAACCTAACCGGCCAAGGAGCCTTAGACCAACTTAGGCTTTCTGTTAATACAGCTTTTCTTTTAGCCACCTTAATTGCTCTTTTTGTCGCTCTCGTTACGTATATAGGGAGAGATCAGATTGTTTGGCTATATACAAACAATACTGAAGTCGCCACACTCGCAACCAGTATTATGGTATTGGCTTGTTTGTATCAATTGCCCGATGCATTGCAAGTCTCCGCAAACGGCGTGTTAAGAGGGCTCAAATATACTAAACCAATATCTTGGGTAACTTTTATATCGTACTGGCTTATTGGGTTTTCATTGGGCTATGTATTAGCAAAGACCGATTGGATAACGCCAGCTATGGGTCCACAGGGCTTTTGGGTTGGTATTATTATCGGTTTGAGTACGGCGGCGATATTATTAGTAACTTGTGTAAACAAACGGGTGAAATTTGAAATTAGTCAAGCAAATAGCTAGTACGATATTACTTTTTACTATGGCCGGATGCAGCAAGCAGCCAAGCGATATTGCTGTTGAATATCAACAACGACTTGCGAATGCAGCTAGCATAGAGTTGGTACATCCGGCCCCACTTTACAATCCTGAAATCCAAAAAGTGCCATTACCTACAAGTGAGCTTACTATCTCTATGTTGGACATCGCGACCGCTGGGCACTGCAAAGTCACAAATCTCATCGCTGCGCAAAATAATCAACTGGGTAAAGTAAGTTATCCAAGTGAGCGCTTGAAATATACCATCTTATTTATTCAGCAAGCGCCTCACTGCATTCGACATCCAAACACGAGCGACGAGCTAAAACAAACACTAGCTCAAGCATTACAGGAAAAGAAAGAGCAGCTTCCACATCACTTTCTTCATATGATGACATTTGAAAGAGAGTTGGCAAGTTTGAGCTTGTTGATTGCTGATGAGGTGCCCTTAGAACTACCAGCAGCGCACAGTCACATGTTAGAAGCCGCTAATGAGCTCGCTGAGTTGGTGATAAACATGGACGCGCCCGAGAACCTCAGTCCAGACACGCTTACCCCCGCTTTAAAAGTCCTTTCTCAGCGATTTGTCTCATCTTTGGTTACAAGCGTCCGTAAACAAACTCAACTGAATAATGCAGCTACACGCCAATTAAAACAACTTAAACTGAGAAATGACATTTGTAAAAGCGGCGGAAATAAAAAACAGGCAGAGATCATAAACAATATCTTCAGCAAGTATTATTTATCTATTCTTCAGCCTTATCAGGCGATGCTCTCTCTTTCTATGGAAGAGCTGATCGCTGCTTGGCAGCCTATTCACCTATTGTATCAAAATAATAATGTTGTCGATCCGCTCACGCTTCAACAGAACTTAGATAACCTTAAAGATTCTGCAAAAGCACACGTAAAATGGTGGCAAGAATTTTATCAGCTGTGTGAAATCCCCCCAGCATGAACAAAAAAAAGGCAAACAATCAAAAAATTACGGAAAGCCGCTTGATCCGTTAGCTGAGTCACTATATATTACATCGCGTTGACAGGCACAGACCTGAAAACGACAAATAAGAAAATGTTATTGTACGACCGTAGCTCAGTTGGTTAGAGCACTACCTTGACATGGTAGGGGTCGGTGGTTCGAATCCACTCGGTTGTACCACTAATAAATATCATTCAAATAAAGAAAAAGCACTACCTAATCTCTATAACCCGCGCCAAGGGTCGAGAATTTGGATCCATTCGGTTGTATCATTCTTAGATGTTTACAAACCTGCTAAATTCAAAACAGAAAAAGTACTCCCTGCTTTCCATAGACCGTGCCAAAGGTCGATAATCCAGAACAACTCGGTTATACCATTCTGAGATCTTTACAAACCAGCTAAATTCAAAACAGAAAAAGCACTAACGACTTTCAACAACCCGAAACAAGGAGCAATAATTTTGAATATGTTCGCTATTTTTTTATCCCGCTAACCAAAAAGTGAATAATTCAAGCCTCAGAACTTTTGATAGGCTTCACAGTGAACCGCTTTGTCATTCCTTGACTCGCCGGGGATACTAAGCGGTAGCCCAGCTTTTCATAAAAAGCTGGCTCATCTGCAATCATTGAAACATAGGAGCCCGGCAAAGCACTTGTTGCTAAGTAACCATCAATATATTCCATTACTGTACGCCCTAATCCCTGCCCTTGATAAAGCGGATTGACGGCAACATCGACGACCTCAAAATTACAGCCTCCGTCTCCAACCACCCGACCCATTGCCACAAGCTGTTCATCATGCCTAATAGCAACTCCATATAATGAGTTAGGCAACCCACGTGTCGCTGCTTCTAAAGATTTTGCAGATAATCCCGCGGCTATTCGCAAATCACAATATTCCTCTGGGCAAGGTACTTTCTCTTCAATTTTAAACGTCAAAACTATTCACTCCTCTTGTCACTAAGAGTGGGTAGAATAACAACTGTATAAATAAACAGTTAACTAACTCTAACTATCACCTTCCCGAGATTCTGGTTGTGTTCGAGAATATCGTGGGCTTGCTCAATTTCATCCCAAAGTAACTCCTTATACACTGGTATCTTCATCGTCTGATCCGACAGTTCCGAGCCAAACTCACTCAGAAAATCTTTCACTAATTCCCTTTTATAATCTAAAGAGCGATTTCTTAACGTGCTTCCATGCAAGTTGAACCTTTTCGCGAGTAACTTGGCAAAGTCTAGTTCTGTATATCTTCCGCCTAGCATAGCGAGCATGACACAATGGCAATCCATGGCTGCAACTCTTAGATTCGCTCTGAGGTATTCACCACCGACTGGATCAAGAATGACATTTGCTTTCAAACCAAGCTTTTTCATTTCTTCAGCAAAATCACAGTCTAAGTAATTAATAGTATGATCTGCCCCCAGAGATTTTGCATACTCGGCCTTTTCCTTGCTACTTTGGGTAGTAATGACCGTTGCACCTAGCCTTTTTGCAATCCTTATGGCAGCACTGCCAACACCTGAAGCACCGCCGTGACAAAGTAAAACCCCATTAGAATTTAGCTGCCCAGTTCGCACAATCGCATCATAGGCCGTAAGATATACTTCTGCTACACCTGCCGCATAGCTCAATGACAGACCTTCGGTTAACGGCATGAGTAATTCACTTTGTGCAACCACGTACTCAGCATAGCCGCCGCCGGCGGTTAAACAGAACACTTGGTCACCAAGTAAATGTTCAAGCTCAGAAGACGCCACCTGAACTATCGTTCCAGACACTTCCAGACCCAATATCTCACTATCGCCTTCAGGCGCAGGATACTTCCCTTGTTTTTGCAAAATATCTGCTCTATTAACCCCAAACGCATGCACTTTGATTAGCACTTGCTTTGCACTCAACGTTGGCGTTTCGGTGTACTGGAGTTGAAGTTGAGAAGATGCGTGGCTGATATAACGCATCTTCTTTGGGATCACTGGATTTTTTTCCATATTTCCTTCTCGACGAACTTACCATCTTCATACAGTTCATGATGCCATAAATTACCATCAATCTTGTAGCTGAATGACATCGTTCGACCGAGTAAACTAGTAATATTTCCATATTCATAGGTTTCGATAAATCTATCTCCCTCTATTTTGTAACTCCCTCCACCAGCGTATTTAAATTTTCCTTCACTTTGCGTAATGTAGCTGTGGTGAGTTGGAGTAACTAACTTTATCGATGTCAAGCTAGGCGCTTGCGCTGATACAATGCCATCTGTGGTGGCATATTTCCCCTCAACAAATTCCCAAGTACCTAAAAGTGGGTTTGCCAAAGCAACTGGACTCAATAACAATAAACTAAGTACGGAGACTTTCATCTTATTTCCCTTTAACGTTGTTTTATTCAGTTTTACACGATCACTCAACGAGGTCAGTTGAGATAATCTCAACATCAAAAACGAAAATATGAGATCTATGAGAGAGAATTACGCAGCCAAGCTAATTTTTGCTATCAGCTTTAGCACCTAAAACGGCAAGTTGGCTAGTCAACTCGCTAATTGCCTCAGCTCTTTCTTTGATTAGAAAAGGGTTAGAGCTCTGCCCTGCTAACTGCTGTAATGCCATTAGATAGGCCTGCGATTTTGCAAATTCACCCTGAGTATTTATGTCTGGTGTTACTCCCTTGCCCTCCCAGTTTTTTTGGGTTATCGGGCTAACAGTGCTAGCGATTGCCACAAATGCAATAAAATCATGAGATAATTTTATTTGTCTGATAGGGTTTGCTCCCCCTTTTGACGACTCACCAATCACTGTTGCTCGCCCAAGATGCTTCATCGCATACGCAAACGCTTCTCCGGCTGAGAACGTTTCAGGGCCAATTAAGATGTACAAAGGTATCTCGTGCAGTTCACTTGCCCCCAAAGGCTGTTCACTGTAAAGGGGTAATGACTTCCATTTCGAAATTGGTAGGAGTGTAATAAAGTCGGTTTCGCTAAAAAGTAGCTTGCAAAGTGGGAGATCATGTAGCCATCTCCTCCACCGTTTTGACTAAAATCAAGAATAAGGGCATCGGTTCTTTGTAGTAATCTCATCGACGCCGCAATTGCGTCTTTAGCTTGAGAAGATACAGAATCAAAGCCCCACATTTCTAAATAACCAATATTTCCTGCTAGCACTTCTACTTGGCGTATACCTGAGTTCTTGCGCTTTAGCTCAGTGAACCAGGGCTCTCTAGCATCGCTACTATGCTTGCCATTGTTGTCAACTCGAGTAACCAGCGCCAGGTGTTTATCATACTCGCTCACTAAATCAGTGATCTGCTCTGATAAACCATGTCGAAATTGCATATCATTAAAAGTCAACGCACGTAATTGCGCTGCAATGGTTTTTGCGGTGTCGGTAAACACGTAATTTTGTTCGATAGTGTGAGCAAACTCTTCGACAATTTGTTTAGCCTGCGCAGGTTGTAACTGGTGCGCAACGTCAACTTCAACGGCTTTCGCTTGTAACCTATTATCACCGATCACACACAAACTAAAACACAGTAAAAATCTTGCGATCATAAAGCCAATATATTCCTTTAATTGAGTGAGCCCGTTGCCAACGCCAATCGTTCCACTAAGCTCTGAAAAGTACGTGTGACAAAATTCACGCCCCAGTTATGTCAAGCCGTGCCAGTGACCTGATGCTGCTAGCAATCATGGCTTCCACTAAGAATAACGTCATAGCAGAAACCTTATTCCTATTCACTCTCTAACAGGGGCACACTGTTAGTCTCAGGCTCATCCTTCACTTGTGATTGCTTATCAAACATTGGCAGTGATAGTAAAGCTGACATAAAGCCCAAACTGAACAACGCACTGAACGACATACCGCCAACAATCACAGCGGCTAAACCACGATATATCTCTGAACCATCTCCGGGACTGAGCATCAACGGCAACATACCAAAAACACTGGTTCCGGTACTCATATAAATAGCACGCATACGATAATTAGTAGACTGAATAATGGCCTGCTGTTGATTTAGCCCGGAAACTATCGCCGAGCGATATTGACTCGCAAGCAAAATGGCATTATTTATCACCAGTCCCATTAAAATAATAAAGCCAATCATGGTGACAATATCTAAATTTTGCGGTGCAAAATAATTAACTGTTTTTAAGAAAAACATGCCACCCAGTATTGCCAACGGCATTGACAACATGACAGCTAAAGCTAAAATCCAAGAATTGAGTGCCATTCGTATCAATAGAAATAAAATCAACAAGGAAACCAAGAACATCTGGAAAAATTCCGTTAAGAATCCACTCAATTGATCTGCACTACCCCGATAATTTATAAACAAGTTTTGCTCTGGTTGTTGCGCTAAATACGCCGCGACTTCAGCCTTTACCTGCGTAATAAATGGACCAACTGGCTGACCATTAGCTGGCACTAAATTAATCGACATACTTACTTCGCGATCAGTGCGATATATAGCACTTGGTGCCAAACTTAGTTGAGTATCGACTAAAGAGCGCAGTGGGTGCAGTCCGTGATTTGGGATCATCACTTCTGTTTGCAATAATTGTTCAAGATGCTCAGGGGTTTCACCTTTTAAGTAGAAAGGCAGAGTATCACTGTCAGCATAAAACTGGCCGAGGTAAGCACCGTCGGTTAACGTCACTAAAATCTGATTTAACTCAGCCTGAGACATGCCCATAAACGCAAGCGTGTCGGCTTTAGGCGTAAATTCTACTCTGGCCACAGTATCTCTCATCGGAATAACTTCAGTGATCCGCGCTCCCGGGAAGGATTCTATTAAATGGGCGAGTAAATCTTGTCCAGCTTGTTGTAATTTAGGCAAGCTCAGTCCTTTTAAATCGAGCTGACTTGTGCGCGCATCAGGTAACGCTAATCGAAGTAGAGTTCCTTGATAAACGTAGGTTCTTGCATCTGGTAAATCTTGTACTATCTGGGTGTCGACCCACTGTTTGAATACAGGAAAATCCCAACTGCCCTCAGGATAAAAATACACTAAACAATACGTTGAGTTACAAAAAGAGCCGTGAATATCAAAGGCCGGATGGCTACCAAGCTGTTTTTGAGCCGCAATACGCTGTTCAATCACATTACCTACCTGTGTTTTTGCGGCACCAACAGAAAGAGGTTCATCAAATGCGGTGTAGACCATCATTATGTTTTCCTTTGGATTGGGCAACAAATCTAACTCTGGCTTGATCAACCAACTGAGCAGCAAGGCTCCGGGGATTGCTAAGACCAACCAAACCGTCCCTTGAAGCTTTGAACGAGATGGTGCTGTGACAAACAGAGTCCATTTATCAGATAACGCCTTACTTTTAACGACTTTCTGGCCTGGTAATAGCTGTCGTGTTAATGCTGGTAATAGGAACAATGCAACTAAAATTGAGGCCACTAAGGCACTGGAGATAGTAAATGCAAGGTCGCCAAATAGCTGGCTGACTTCCGCGAGTGCATTAATACGATAGGGACAAAAATTACAATACTGGACAACGTAGAAGAAATTAAAGCTGCTTGTACCTGCAATACACCTTGGCGACAACTTTCTAAAAGCGATAGTCCTGTGCTTCTTAAGCGTTGAATATTTTCAACAATGATTATTGAAGCATCAAGTAATAGTCCGACGGACAACGCCATGCCGGCTAGGGAGATTAAATTCAGGCTTCGTCCGCCCAATTGCATCCCTAATAGCACTAAAGACAAACACACAGGGATACTCACAAAGATCAAAAAAACGATGCGTAAATTGCGTATAAAATAATACAAAAAACCACAAGCGAGCAGAACACCCAATAGTAAATTACCATAAACCAGTAGCAGTGCCTGTTTTATTGGCTGCGAGTTGTCACGACTCATCACAACCTTGAGGTCGAGTGATGACAGTGGCCCTTCATTTAGCTCGGTTAAGGTTGCTTTGATCAATTCAATAGTTTCTAATACATTAATATCTTTATCTGGTTGTAGGTAAAAGTATATCGCTTGATTACCCTTAAAAGCTGAGTATGACCAGTCGTACACAAACCGTCTATGCACACTTGCCACTTCCCCTAAGCGTACAACTCGAACTCCAGTAACCGCAATTGGTAAATTGCGTAACTCGGTCAATGCCATCTGGCCTTTAAAGTGCAAATCATACTCTTTCGACCCCAATAATAGACTGTCTCCTGAGCGGTCGATTAGGCCCTGTAGTTTACGAGTCACTTGCTCTATGCTCAATGAAAACTGAGTTAACTTCCGTGGTTCAAATTCAATGTCTACCCGTTGTGCCAGTCGGTTATTATCCATATTGATGTTGGTGATACCCGGAATATCTGTCATGGCAGGCTCGACATAAGCGCGATAGGCATGCATAAAGTCTTCTTGTGACTTCTCTGTATCTGAATACAAAAACAAGGAAGCCAAAGTTGAGCCCGCACCATTGCTATAGTCAATTACGCTGGGCTTTGCAACTTGAGGAGGCCAATCCGGAACCTGATTGATCCGCGCCAAAACCTCCATATAAGTTTGTTCCATATCGGCTTGATAATGAAAGTTCAAGGTGGTCCACGCTTGGCCATTTGAAATATTAGTTTGTAAATTTTTTAATTGGCTCACACCTGCAAGCTGTCGTTCAAGCGGTGAAACTAAGCTCTGCTCAATCTCAGCTGCAGTTTTCCCCGGCCAAGATGTCACCACGGCAATTTGGGCTCTATCGATTTTAGGTAATAACGCATTGGGGAGTTTTGCACCAGCTAAAACCCCCAGCAATACCAGTAAAAATGAAAAGGCGATGATAATAGAGCCATATTTTTCAACTAATTTCATAGTTTACCCTGACTATTAATGGTAACTTGTGCATCATCTTTCAGTGCTATTTTTCCTTTGACTACTACTTTGTCGCCGGCTTGGATTTCTCCTTGGATCACCGAGTGGTTTTTGTCAGTGTCCACAATTTTTACAACAACTCTATTCACTTTGTTCTCTTGATCTACACGCCAAACGTAATATTCATTTTTATTTATAGTCAAGGCATCATATGGCACCTTGGTTAAATTACTGGCAGCCATCGACACGTCAACGACATATCGTTGACCAATAAGAAATTTTTCGGGAGGATTGTGTTTGAATTTCAAATGTAAATTGATAGTTTGATCTTGGCTACTCACAAGGCCGGCATCACGGTCTAAAAACAACTCAGTGCCGTCAGCCAATGACAGTTTCGCACCTTCAAATTGATTGAACTCCTGATATAAGTCTAATGCAACTCGACAAGTCACTTCCTGCTGCTGAGCTGGCAAAAAAACTAAGATACTCTCTCCTTCGCCAACCCACTCTCCCGGCTCACCAAATAGCGATAGCACAACACCGTCAGCGGGCGCTCGATGCGTTAAGTTATTTAATTGATGTTCAACTAAACGATATTGCTCAGCATAAATTTCATTTTGTTCTGCTGCTGTTTGATAGTCTCTTTTGTGTTGCTGCAATTCCGAGCTCGATACAACTCCTCCTTCATCTAATTTGCTCAGGCGGTCGTACTCATTAAAGGAATAAACATAGTTTGCACGCGCAGCTTTAGCATTCGCATCCAATTGAGCAAGCTGACGCTTTAGATAGAAGTCATTTTGTTTCGCTAATACTTCCCCTTCTTTCACTCGGCTACCAGCCGGTAACAACCAAGTTAACTCAGCAGATACATGACTTGAAACTTGCTGACGGAAAGGAACATCGGCATGACAATACAGCGGCTTTTGAACTCCTCGCTGCCACTTTCGCGCCTCTTCGACTTTCACCACAGGTGTTGCACTAGCTTGCACTGATGAAATTGAGGTTCCAATTACTGTAGAGGCAAAAATCAAATATCTATAATAATCTGGCACTGATATGGACTCCCTTGTTATTAGGTTAACGTTGCTAAAATGATGGAGTTAAGCGCTAAAACAACAGTGCATAGCGGTATTTCTGAGTTAATGACACAGCTTCTGGTATGACCGATTGAGAAGTAGTAAGACGTATCCATCAACTTAGATAACCAAGCAGCTCAGTCGTGCCGATATAATCTTAAACGAGATTTCACGTTTGAAAATTCGCGTATGTTTTGCAGTTTTGGACTTATTAACACCCATATTTATCTTTATGGTTAATTGGTGGTATACATGACGAAGCAACCTACATGCCAAAACTTAACTCTATGTTTTTATTTTAATTTTTCATTCTAGGACTTAAAATAATAAATTAACGTCCGAAAGTGGACGTAATCGTAGTAAATTCGGACGCTCGTAGGATCAGTTGCGTTGATGTAATTACGATAAACTTCTGACATATACAAACAATCCAATGATGTCAGCCTTATTGCTCATTTATGCTTAGTTAGCAATGAATAAAAATAGATGTCTTTGTTATTCCTACTTTATCGATGTCAAGCTAGGCGCTTGCGTCGATACAATGCCATCCTTAGGACATATTTTCCCTCAACCAATTCCCAAATACCTAATAGTGGGTTTGCCAATGTGAGTGGACTCAATAACAATAAACTAAGTGCAACGTTGTTTTATCCAGTTTTACACAATTACCCAACGAATTCAGTTGAGGTAACCTCAACATCAGGAATGAAATAATGCGTTCTCAGGTCTATTTACGAAGTAACCCATATCGAGAGAATAATGAAATTATTAATGCTAGTACTGTGGTTCGGCTTAATTGCATTCGCACAGGCAACCGAAATTGAAATCGAATATAAGAGCTGGATAAGTAGCAGTGATAAACAATATGTGGAAACTTGGCTAAAACACGGTGTCAAAGCAACAGAGCGTTCCTTAGGAGTACTACAACAGCAAACGCTTCCATTTATCATTGAACCGAGCTTATTCGCATCTGAACCTGTGCCATGGGGCTCGGTTCAACGAGGTAAGCCCGATGCCATTTTACTTCAAGTCAAACGATTTACCTCAAGCCGAGTGCTGATTAAAGACTGGACCTTGTACCATGAAATTGCCCACCTTTATCACCCTTTGCTTGACCACTCAGATTTTTGGCTTGCAGAGGGGCTTGCTACCTATTTACAAAATGTCATTATGCTAGAAAATGATATTTTTAATGTTGACGAGTTTCGTACGAGGTTAATCTCAGGGCTCAGCCGAGACGTAAAAAATACGCGACTAAATAAAGGATCACTTAAAGCAGTGAGCGAACAAATGTGGTCATTAAAGGCACAACAAAGAGTCTATTGGAGTGGAGTTGCCTTCTTTATAGAAGCAGAAATTGCACTACAGGATATAGGCAATAAGAACACAATCAGAACGCTTATTTCCTTATTTCAGCAATGCTGTAAAAACAGTGCAATACCGGGAGACAGTAACAGTGGACGACTATTTATTGCGAACTTAGATAAACTCTCCAAAACGACCATATTTTCCAATCTATATGCTAACTATAAGCAGCGGCAGGATTTTCCTTACTTAAGTAAAACTCATATTTATAGTCTTCAGCCATTAAGATAAAGCATTTTTTAAAGCCTTTAACGACCACTACCATATCTTCACGGATAAATATTGATAAGACATAAAAAGCTAAGCTTGTTTTGTTTCCTGCTTTTCTGACTCAATCGCGACAGACATGGCATTGAGTAACTCCATTATTCTCTCGTCGATACGCTCAAGCTGCTTATTCTTCAATTTAACATCCAGTTCGTTTGCTATTTTATGAATATCAATGCAATCAAACATTGCAGCCGTACCTTTAATTGCATGAATAGTCTTTGCCAACGCTTCGTAATCTTGGTATTTCGCTTGATTCTTTATCTGAACTATCTGCTCATGCAACCCAGAAATATACTGCTGTTTTAACTGATAAAACTCCGCTTCAGGTAGATCTACATCTTCATCAACTTGAATATCTAGGTAATAAGCAATTTTTTGGCTAAATACAACTCTATCTATTGGCTTTGCTAAATGATCACTAAACCCGAGTTTCAGATAACGCTCAATTTCATGCTGCATAGTGTTAGCGGTTAACGCAATCACAGGTGTGCTACATCCTGTTGCTTGGATAAAGCTAAATGCCTGTTCACCATCCATTACTGGCATTTGGATATCCATTAGTATCAAGTCAAACTCACTATCAAGCACGGCTTGGACCGCCATCTGACCATTTTCAACTGCAGTTACAGACAATCCCATACGCTCAAGAATACGCCTAATAAGCTTACTATTATCAGTGTTATCTTCTGCAAGCAGAACTTCACCTTTTAGCTCTTGGCTTAATTCCTCAGGCATCGTCCCTACCTCTCTCACGTCTCCAATTTGGGCAAGACTTTGTACCCACTTGGTTTTTTCTGTCGTGTACAAGCTAAGTGTAAGCGTAAATGCAGTTCCTGAGCCGACCTCGCTTTCGACACTAATGTCCCCATCCAATTTTTTCGCAAGGCTTTTCGAAATATTTAATCCAAGCCCCGTTCCACCATACTTCCGAGAGGTCGAAGAGTCGGCTTGGTAGAACGCACTAAATAATTCCCTTTGCTCGTCCACGGTCATACCAATCCCAGTATCACGAACAGTGATCATAAGCTGCTCGTTTTTACACGCTACATCTATTGATATTTTACCAACCGTAGTGAATTTCATTGCGTTAGATGTGAGGTTGAGTAATATTTGCCGTAACCGCGTAGGGTCGATCACAACGAAATCAGGTAAGGGAAAGTGATAATTTAGGGCAAATTCAAGCCCCTTGTCCCGAATTTGTTTACCCAATAGGGAGTCAACATGTGCAATCGCTTGAAATAGGTTTGACTCCACCAATTCAACCTCTAGTTTATTGGCCTCAATTTTAGACATATCAAGAATATCATTGATGAGCCCAAGTACATGCCTTGAGTTTTGCAAAATGACGGAAATAGCATGGTTGCGCTCATGAGGTTTGATGTCTCCAAGCATAATGCCATCAGCATAGCCAATAATCGAGGTCATTGGTGTTCGTATTTCATGGCTCATGTTTGCTAAAAACCGGCTTTTAGCCTCACTAGCATCTCTGAGCTCCGACGCTACCTGCTCTAGTTCATAGGTACGTTTTAACACCTTTGCTTCTAGATTTTTATTTAACTCTATATTCTCTTCACTGGTAATTCTAAACTTATCTGCAACCGCGAATGCCAACAGCAATGCATCAAGAGCGGTACCTATCAGCCCATAAAGGTATAGGTTATTTGAGGACTCCGGTAGCAAACTCAAGTTAGTTAGATTGCCAACCATATTGGGGATAGCCATGGCAACATAAGCCATCACAAAATATCGTGCGGGCTTGAACCCTTCAATCCAGCGTTTTACTCCAACAAACAGTCCAAAGCACAAGGCCAAGCCTGTGACTAAAGTTGCCCAGATAAAACCAAAGCCAGGAAATAATATACAAAAAGGCATTCCGAGCGCGGCTATTACGCCGAGCCAGATAGAGATCGACACATAGTTAGGATGAACATCTTTGAGTTTTAATAAATGAATATAAAATAATGCATTGGTCAATGGTGCCAATGCAAAACCTAACCAATGAAGATTTGCTGAGTAAAATCCAAATAACTCATCAGGAAAATGAAAGAAGTGACTCCAAGCGAATACCCAAACGCAGGTAAATAGTGCATAGTAAAGGTGGGTTACATCCTTAGAGCCTACGTAAATCAATAAGTTATACAACCCTAAAACAATACCAACACCAAAGCAAAGTGTCATGATGAGATTTTCATAAACTACTTTTTGTCGAAAATCCCTAAGTGGCTCAATAGTCAATTTTACGGGCGTGTAAAAAAAGTCACTCTCGAAAAGCGTAACGATATAATAGTCTTGGTTAGGCTCTAGCGTAACTTGATTGCCATAATGAAACGCAAATTCATTTTCTACTTTACCTCCAGAGAAAACCCGCTGTACTGTTTGAGGCGTATATATCCTCGACTCGACTTTGCTTAGCACCGTATTGTAGGGGTAAAGCACAAACTCATTTAACGGCGTTTCGTTCCTGATTTTGGTTACCAAGAAATAACGACCAGAGAACAGTGCTCTCTTTTCTATTGGCTCTCTTATTGATTCCCACGCTCTCAGTTCATTCCAACTCTGAGGAAATCTTGTATTGGAATTAGCCTCGTAGGATTTACCAATATGGTGCAGATTTTGATATTGCCAAGGCTGTGTTAACTTCAACACAGCCTGCTCTGCATGAACAAAACCAGAAAACAGAATTATGCCGAAGATGATCAGTAGCAAACGCATTCTAGCCAGTTACCTTAGCAAAGCTACCTGTGGTCCGATATTGTATATGCAAATTTTCTATCCCCAAGTCAGGTGACTTATCTCAATATAGTTCTTAAACACGCTCAAAAACGGTATGTTACATCCATTCCTACCCTTCTACCTTCACCTTTAAAGTCTTCCAACATCCCCAAAAAGCTACTAAGGTCAAATTTGAGATGGCTGTATTCCTTATCTAAAAGATTCTTACCCCATATGCCTAACTGCCAGTCTCCATATTCCATTTGTAGATTAGCATTCCAAAGTATATAGCCTGGCTGCTTAGCGTAAGAAGATTCATTTTGGTCGAAGTAATATTCGCTTTGATAATCAAACCCAACTCTACTTTTTATACTCACTTCATCCCAATTAAATTTATAATCTATACGTCCAGAGATATTCCACTTTGATGTAAACGGTAGCCGGTTATCCGTCAACACAACACCCACAGGGTCAATAAATTCTTCAAAGTTTGCTTCCGGTATATACCCAACATCTAATCCTAGATGAGTTTGCTCCGATAGATACCAAGTATTTTCTACTTCAGCACCGTAAATTTTTGACTTACCCACATTTTCTAGTAGCTGATAAGGCGGCGCACCAGGTACCTCAGATGCTTGATTCATAAATACCTGCTGGTCTTTATAATCATAGTAAAAAGCAGCCCAATTTGTACGAAGTCTTAAATCTTTAAACAACAGCTTAGCGCCAACTTCATGAGCAACTAATTCTTCAGGGCCATAACTTGCTTGCATTGCTGCTGCTTTTGAGATCAAAAAACCGCCGTTATAACCACCGCTCTTAACACCATTAGACAAACTGTAATAGATACTGTTATCCGGTTCTATTTTATAGATAACCGATAATTTTCCAGACAAATTGCTATCGGATTCTTCTCCCTCAATATCGTAGGCAGGAACTAAAATACCTGTGAGGTTATCTGCAAACGGTACATTTAAGTAGGAGAAAGAGTCATAACTTACCTCTTCATCGCTGTATCTTATGCCAACAAGGACATCAGTATCCTCGCTGACTTCATACTCATATTGGCCAAACAATGCTTGCGATTTTACTTTGATATCATTATCGTAAAAAAAAGTCGCTGCACTTGTGCCATTCTCGGTACCTCTTAGATCACGTAATAAATCATTAAAATTATCCTGATAAATACGCTCCTCCAAGTGGAATAAACCAACGGTCAAAAAACCATTTGTCATGCTTTGTTCAAATCTCAGCTCATTTACCAGCTTTTCGTTTTTAAGGCCCAACTCCCCTTCACACAGTGAAAATGGGCTTCCATCACAGTTAAATCCATGTACCCTATCTAAACGATTGAAAGCTCCAAGATAGATAAACTGCGACCGCTCATCCAGTGCATAAGTTATCTCAGTTGTGACACCTTTATTTATGCTGTGATGTCTTTGGTAATTGTTCACCCGTACTGCCCAAAAATCGTCGCTGCCAACATTAAATCCAAGTATATCAACGCAGTTGCTAGTTCCCGCCTTCGCAGGAGAGCATAACGAACCATCTAAGGGGTTAGAGAATAATCCGATATTCCCGACTGGCTGAACTAACCCATTCCAATGGCCATAATCAAGTTTGACAAACACGCTGAAATCATCAAACTCACCTAAATAACTTAATCGAACATCATTTTGTTCCATATATGCTTCGGGAACATCTGGCTGAAGGTTATACGTAGTATACTCATAGTTATTGTGGCTCGCAGCGAGTCGCACCGCGCTGTTTTGATCTAGACTATAATTAAAGGTTGTCCGAGCTCTTGTTAGAGAATCTGAGCCAACCCCAACACTGACAGAAGCAAAGTCACCATCAGTTGGGCGTGCTGTACGTACTAAAATTGCCCCTCCAGTAGTATTTCTACCAAAAAGTGTACCCTGTGGACCCTTTAATACTTCAACTTGTTCAATATCAAATAGATTGATAACTTGGTTATTCGCCGCTCCAACTGATATACCATCTAAATACATGCCAACAGGAGAGGTATTTGCTGTATTGTAATCGACTAAACCAACGCCTCGAATATTGATAGCAGGAGGTGTTCCTTCGGCCGCATTTTGACTGATTTTAACATTCGCAACTAAGCTGCCTAGTTCCGTCGTGTCTTTCAGTGCGGCATCAGTAATAGTCTGTCCGGATATGGGCTTTACAGCGATAGCGACATCATTGATAGACTGCTTTCTTTTTTGAGCGTACACCTCAATGACTTCGATTTCTTCTACTTGTGCTGATGTTTCCATCGGGCCTACAGAGAGTAATGCTAAAGTTATCGTATTTAACAGCACATTTGGATGTGGCATAGTTTGAATCCTGAGCTATATCATGCAATTGCATTATCAGTATAGCTGAATTAAAAAGACTCCCAAACAAATGAACCTGATTACCTCTTTGAGGTTCAAATTATTGTTCATTACTGTGGTAAATTATCCAAATACTCGGATAAAGCCCTCTAGATTGCACGGCTCGGTATGTATTACAACCTAAGGGGAAAGGGTTTATTTCCTATCTAAATAAAGATGGCTAAGTTAGGGCCTCTTGACCTTTACTGCTTGATTTTTGCTTTCCTGAGCGTATTTTGGTCCGGGACGCTCGACTTGCTACCTAGTAATCCAAGCAAAAATTGAGCAACAATGAATATCGCGCACTCAGGTGAATCCAAAGGGCAGCGCTTGATTAGTATTTCTTCTATGTAGCCCCACATAGATGTGGGGTAAAGTGACTTTGAAGGCGCGCAAAATCTTTATCACCTAACTCACATAAAATAACTATGCTACACGGACCCTGCATTGTCTAAATACCAATCAAACTGCTGCAAAAAACATTAAATATCAATAAGCTTCAGTTAAATGGCTCAAACCCCAACTCTCCACTAATACGTTGAGGGTATCCGGTGATGGCTCTACTGGTTTGCATGCCTGCCATCACTGCGGCTTCAACACAACCTGCATTAACACCGGTTTTAATCCAATCTCCGGTAATGTAGAGGTTATTGAATATGCTGCCGTCAGTAGATAGTCGAAATTGACTGCTATCGACAACGCTTAGTACATAACGCTCACTGGGGTCGACATTCACTCTCCAATACTGTGTGTTGAACCTCGCTTCACCTTCATTATTATCAACATCAAACAATACGTTCCAATCGAAGTCGTCACCATGATACGCCTCTGGCCACAGTGGTTGCATCTGCAATCTAAGTTTTTGCAAAGCGTTTTCTTTTACCTGAGCTTTCATGCGTTCAGGAAATTCATGATCGCTCGGAGGTGGATAATCTGCGCAGGTAAAAGCACTACAAAAATAGGCAATGTTCTTGGGCTGTGAATTTGGCCAATCCTCCACCTCTAGTAAATTAGACATCGCAGCCCAAGTATCGAAGGGTTGGGAAAATGCGCTTAATATTGGTGGTTCATTACTGCCAGAAGGATCGTGAAAACCCAGTTCACTGTCAGTTTTAGTGAGCCACAACTGCAATGCTTGAGTCGCAACAGTTTTAACCTTTTCAGCTTGCAGCTTTAAGTCATTATCTTTGGCCAATAGTTGCTGACATAATGGCTCAAGGCCTGCCACTGAAATCCCAAAAATCACCAAATCGAAATCAGTTCCTTTATTTAGTGTTTTTCTCGGTAACGTCTGTCCAAATGCTTGTTGGTAAACCGTTTCCCAATTAGACCAGTAAGACTCAAGATTAATCTTATGCTCCTTGAGTAGTGCAGCTTGCTGCGACTCAATTTGCTGCCACAGTGGAGCGCTTGGCCAACACGGCAAGCCTTTTACTAATTCCAAAGGCTCGTAACATTCTGCAGCTTTTAGCGTGACTTGTTGAATTAATTGAATACTATCAACATGATGACCGTTTTCATCCTGTGCACAGTGTAATGACTCAACCTGATGAAAAAAGGCAAACTTAACGCCTCGATGTTTGAGCAGCTCATAAATGGGGGAGAAAATAATATCTCCCATTCCCGCTTGCATTTTCCACATCACACCGCCTCGATAACACAGCATAATCCTAAGCATTGCCAAAGCCGCAACGCCAGCTTCGACATTTGGTTTTTTAAAATCCCCGTCTTCATAGCCAAAAACGAGATCATAAAAACCGCGAACCGGCGCTGATTCCACGGACAAAGATTCATTTGCACCATTACGCCTTAGCCACTGTTTAAAATCATACCGATCAATATAACCAAAACCGCGTGAATAAACCTTGTCACGTAGCATACCAATGGTCATCGCAGCCCCGAGATCTATACATATGTACAGACGCCTTATCAATGGGTTGTCATCAATCAAGTCGTTTACTTCTGACTTTAACCAACGCCTAATTTTTCGAACCATATACCAAACAAGTAAGTGATCTTTCTTATTTTCTAAACGGTGATCGGCCTCACGTACCGTTAAAAAATTACTGAGTTGCGTTATTAACAGCTTTGGCGTGGATACTACCTCTTGGACATGGTTTTCTGCGTCATCAAATAAAGCGCTAGCTTTTTCTTCCACACTGTCAAAAAAGCTCTTAACTTCTTGGCCTAGATGAGCGAGTAGTGTTTTATCTCTTTCTTTTTTTGTTTTGAGCTGTATGGATTTGTGCGTTTTTTCAACCTCGCACTCCAAATCATCAACCCATTTGTGTAGCCAAGCCGCAAGTAATTTTAAAATCTGCCAAAAATGTAAATCGAGTGTGCCATTTGCCGGATTACCTGGGATCTCAGGAAAATCTACCGACCAAGTTTGCCACTGCTGGTCGATATATTCTTGTAACACGACCAAGCTATGCGGTTTTAGCGCTTGTTGCCATGTGTGAATGGGGATATCACTTGAGCGTTCTAGCTTATTATAAACCGTTTCTATTGCCCTAAAAGAATTAACATAAGCACCAAACCAAACGTGTAAGCCGTGCTCCTCAATACGTTCGCCGAACTCAGCATTACGGCCACTCGCTCCTTTACCACCCAAACGCCAGCCTTGCTGATAAACGGTAATATCATAGCGTTCTTGCCAACCTTCTTGTTCTGTCATGTATACCGCAGCGGTCATTGCCGAAACGCCGCCGCCAAGTATTGCTACTTTTTGTTTACTCATAAATCTTCCTTTTCTAACGTGTTGACGAGCAACACCTAAAGCCATATAGGAAGACAACTAAACATGCAAATATCGCTTTAGTAAAAATCGTGCTTTTTATGCCACAAATACACTAACGATGGAGATTAACCATACTCTGAGCACTGGAAACAATTTCTTCCACTCCTGCCTGATCGAAATCCATTTTCACAAAATAAGGTAGTTTGACCTCACTTTTACCTAATGGAATACCAAACATTTTATCAAGTGGAAACGCATCCATTCGTTGTAAGTTCAGGCTTAAGTCGTCCTTAATAAAACCAATTTTGTGGATTTTCTTCACCTCAGAAGGGGAATGCACCACCGCCGAATATACAGACTTTTCAGCATAACCATCTGGAAACTGTTTAAATAATATTTGATCCATTTGCGGGTGGGTAAAACCCGATAAGAACTGTTTAAGAAATTGGCTATCGACATTTAAATCAGACACTGAATCTTTGAAAAGCTCAGCAATTTCTTCACCCACTTCTAACACTTCTTTTAACCATGACTCTCCGTCATCCTCAGGTTCTACAGATAACAATTCATGCCATGCCATTTTGACGTTGGGATCAAATTCCTTAAAGGTTTCCAGAGAGAGGGAAAAGTTCAGTGGGTCACCAAAGTTATCAGGCATTTCGTAGCGACATAAATATTTATTGTAGCCCCATATTTCTCGACCATTTATCAGCGCGTTAATATTGTTGACTGAGATAAATGCTGGATACCAATATAAATGTTCTGCTTTTAGCGTTTCGAGATTTATTTGCAGAATTGGCAACCAGATGATGACATCAGTTTCTTGCATGTATCCATAGTTACTGAAAGGCGGAACTTTTGACGCGATATTTTCAATATCCGTAAAGGTCAATAAGCACCAATCTGTTAAAGCCTTGAATACAAATTCACTACTAGAAACCGAATTAAGTGTATTATCAACATAGCTTTGGATTGTTGATTTCTTTCCTTTGACAAAAAAGCCATACATTTGCGCATTTAACATTCTGCACGGAGGTTTAGCGATTGGATTACTATAAAAATGTTGATAATCAGGCAACTCGGGATACATCTTTCACTCCTTAGAATATAATAAGTTAGTGCTTAGTGTAGTTCGCTCAAGCTGCTTTTGCGTATGTAGGTTATAAAAACTCTGCCTCTCGTTGCTCAACTTCGACATAGTTACGTGCTTCTTGCTGGCAAAAGTATTGATAATGAGAATATGCATACTCATCAAAGTTACTCGAAAGCTTATTCATAAAACCGTGTAAATATCGTGTGCGGATACAATTCAGCCCTTTTTTATCTTTTAAGAGTTCAATAACAGGCTCTACATCAAAATGAGATTCAACTTGAGCAAAAAAGATAGATACATCACAGCTAGGCTTAATATTTAAATGATGACGTATTTGGCTAGGATAAAAGGCAATAAGCTGCTCTACAGAACCAGAAGCATCTTGCTCGGATAATGCTACCCATGCGGCAGCTCCGCCTGCACTAAACCCAATAATAAGTTTTGGCTGAAGTTCAGCAATCGCAGCTGATACTTTGTCAGCATATACACGATGGCCGCATTGCACCAAAAACAGTTCGTAACAATCTGGCTCCGAGACTGTGTTTGGTTCTTCTATAAATGGGGAAAGCACCTGCACGTCACTTCCAAGCGATTTAGCAAAGTGGTCAATATGATCAGTATGACCGAAAATATCGGTAACAATTAATATAGCCATTGGTTTTCCTTATTAATAATTTATCGTTATTGGCTTATATGACTTTCCCTGCCACATGGCCTTATCTACTTATATTTGGATTAACACGCTACTCCTAAACTTACCATCAATCGCTACACAGGGTACTGATTAGCAGGCATTTACCCAAAACTAAAACCTCTCTTAAAGCTAGCACACTGCCAATCCCTGTAAACATTAAATACAAATTAAATAAACATTAATTTAATTATTAATATCACAAACAATGCTAAGCTTATTGTAAGTTCAGCAAGAGTGATCCAATTTGATCAAAATCATCTTATTTCTCTTCATTGTCCTTCAATCTAGTGTTGTATTTGCAAAGCAAATAACCTGGATTGTTATAGATTTTGCTCCTTATTATATCCTCTCTGACAACTTGGAAGGGCAAGGACGAGACGAGCTGTTGATAAAACTCATTCAACAACAGATGCCCGACTATACCTTCAATTATAAAGTGTTCCCTGCATCTAGGGCTATATATGAGCTTTCTAATTTCAACAACCAATACTGTATGATCTCATTGTACAAAACGGCCGAACGAAAAAAACATATCGCTTTTAGTGATGAGTACTCCACCATCGGATTGTCAACCTCTGCAGCACTAAGGAAAGATGTCGCACAGTCGCTTGGCATTACAAACAGTGCAATAGATTTAGAAAAACTGGTAACTGAACACGGGCTAACCATTGGCGTTGCAGCAAACCGTTCCTTTGGTAATGAAATTGATGCATTATTGGCGAGTTTACCGACTAAGCAAGTACTTGTCAGGCCTGGTAGAGATACGCTAGAGAGTTTAACTTTTATGCTACTCAAAAAAAGAGTCGATGTGATACTCGGATACCCAAGCGAGCACCACTACCACAAATTACATGTAGATACGCAAGATGAATTGACACAAGCCAGATTGAGTATCGCCTCACAGATAACTGCTGGATATGCGGGCTGTAATAACAATGCGATTGGCAAGGAACAAATAGCTGTAATTAGCGAAGCATTAAAACAAGCACACAAAAGCGAGCAGTTTAGAATGGCAATGTCTCGTTGGTTACCAGAACAGTTTCAGCCACAGCTGGCTAGCATCTTTAAACACTGACTTTTTAAAACGTATCTTACGTTTGAAAAAGTACACCCAACTTAAAGTAGGGAAATAGCACCATGTGTATAACAACACATGGTGCTTAGCGATTATTTACGAATACCTTCTAAATGCAAACCAATGGTAACGTGTGTTGACGCCGGGCCTAGATCGTAGTCAATGCCATAATCAGTAAGTTTTAACTGGGTTTCACCTTCAAAGCCAACTCGGTACCCTCCCCACGGATCTTTACCTTCACCCACTTTTTGAACATCAAATTCGATATGCTTTGTTACTCCATTAAGCGTGAAGCTTCCTTTTACTTTCGCATTTGTATCATCGCTAAAAGTAATGGAGTTACTCTTAAAAGTCGCCTTAGGGTTTGCTTTTACGTTAAGAAAATCTTTGCCACGCAAATGTTTGTCACGTTCAGCATGATTCGAGTCAATAGATGCGGTATCGATTACTACATTGATTTTCGATGCATTGGGATGCTTTGCATCATAACTAAAATCCCCTTCAAAGCTATTAAACCGACCATGCAACCAGCTATAACCTAAATGCTTAATTTTGAAGTTTACGAAAGCATGTGCACCTTTAGTATCAATTACATAATCCGCAGCACTCACAGCAGCTGATAAAGTCATAGCAGCCATGCTCAGTGCAATCATTGTCTTTTTCATGTTTTAATCCTCAACTTTTGTAGTGTTTGGTACCTTAAGCATTCGAACTAAGGTACGATCTCTATTAATAAAGTGGTGTTTTAGCGCTCCCACGATGTGTAGCGCTACTAATCCAATGAGTCCCCATGCAATGTAAAAATGCACAGTGCCTGCAATATCGCTTTGTTCTTCAAATAGCTCTCCAATACCCGGAACAGAAAACCAGTTAAATACCTCTATTGCTCTGCCATCCGAGGTAGAGATTAAGTAACCTGTGACAAACAGCCCAAACAAGCCAAGATACAAAACGACGTGAACGACATGCGCTATTATGTTTTGCAATTTATCCATGGGAGTTGCTTCGCTTTCGGGCTTCACGTTAGGGTTGGCAACCTTCCAAATCAGCCTAAGAACTATCAAAGCTGCCAGCAGTATCCCGATGCTTTTGTGAATGTGTAAGCCGTCACGATAAAAAGGATCGTAATAACTGAGTTCAACCATGTACAATCCAAGACCGAACATACCAAATACTACCAGTGCACTGAGCCAGTGAAAGATGATGGCTAACAAACCATAGTTTTGTGATGTATTTTTAAACATAACATTCAGCTAATAAAACTCATTCTCAATAAAGATAAGCTTATACGCTAAAAGTTCAGAGAGAAAGCCATATATTTAGCGGCAGATTGTGCGTATACGCACACAAAAAAGGCGCTTCATAATGCAAGCGCCTTGAGTCGGGGGGAGTGTAAATTAGTTTTTATAGAAGTAGCTGTCCTTCGTGATGCTAATATTGGCATCTTGTTGCGATTCTATAGTGAATTGGATTGGAGTTCGCTTACCTTTAAGTTCATAACCATCGGCTGTAACTGTTACTGGGATCAATGCCATGTCGCCACCGGCGATATGCGTAGTAATTGGGGCGGTCAGCTGCGCATTTGGCAGTCCCTTCAAACTTACAGTGTAAGTCAAATCATGTTGCGTTTTATTTATTACACTTAAGGTGTATGGGTTCTCGACTAAGCCCTCATAGTTAACACGATAAAGCGCATTTCGGTCGCGAATGACAGAGGCTTCTATGGGCGTACGGTTGAATGCCCAAATCACCATAGTAACTATTATCAAAGCGGTAATCGCACCATAACCTACAATTTTTAGCCTAAACGGATTTGACTTTTTACCCGCTTGTTCATGTTCACTCTGGTATTTAATCAAATCTGGCTGATAACCAAATTTATTCATCGTTTCGTTACACGCATCGATACATAAACCACAGTTAATACATTCATATTGCAGACCATTACGAATATCAATACCAGCTGGGCAAACTTCAACACATAAATTACAGTCTACACAGTCGCCGAGCCCCAGTTGCTTTGGATCGTCTTTGCGTTTACGGCGACCTCTGTTTTCGCCACGCTCACTATCATAGGTAACGACTAGCGTATCTTTGTCAAACATAACCGATTGGAAACGAGAGTATGGGCATGCAACGGTACACATTTTTTCTCGTAGAAAGCCCGCATTTCCATAAGTGCATAGTGCAAATAGAAATACCCAGAAACAAGTCAGGCCAGTCCACTCAAGCGTAAACATATCGAGATACAGCGATTTCGCGGGAATAAAATATGCCATAAATGACGTGGCGGTAAACACGGAAATTATCAACCAAATAGCGTGTTTTGCCGTTTTCTTAGCGATTTTTTTGCTATTCCAGTCTGATTTGTCCAACTTTATTCTTTGATTGCGAGTCCCCTCCACTCGGTGCTCAACCCAAGTAAACATCAACATCCAAATCGTTTGTGGACAAGTATAGCCACACCAAACTCGACCCAACCAAGTTGTGACAAAGAATAAGGCAAAAGCACCCGCCATAAAAATCCAAGCAAGAATCATAAAGTCTTGTGGGAGAAAGGTAGCACCAAAGATCCTAAATTGCTGCGTACCAAAATCAAGTAGAATGGCTTGCTGTCCGTTGTAAGGGATCCAAGGAATAAGAACGAAAGTTAACATTAAAAACCAACCAAGATTTCTCCTTATTTTTTGGAAGAACCCTTTTTGCTCTCTGACGTAAATAGGCCCTTCTTGTTTATAGGGCTTAATGATCATGTCTTCTTCTTTGATATCAAACTTCATGTTATTTGCTACATTGGTAATACACAAGCTTGATACTGCAACTTTCAGACCAATCTGAAAGTTTATAAACACCTGATTTTTAATGGTTTTACTTTTATTAAATTTTCAATGTCGTGAAATATCACGAATAGACGCGATATATCACGAAAGTTTGGTGATTTTTAGTTTTTTCATTTTCGACCTCAGAGTACTTTCGGGTAACCCTAGCTTATCAGCCGCACCGTTTTTGCCAGCAATCTTCCAGTTACTTATTTCTAGCACTCTTAATATATGCTCGGCTTCTGCTTGCGCCAAAGTCAGCTCACCGTCTTCAGGTTTATGGTGTTCAGTAGCGTTAAGCGCTTGAGATAAATCAAGTAAACGACCTTTAGATAATATCGCCTCGCGCTCCAGCACGTTTTGGAGTTCTCGAATATTACCTGGCCAATCATAACGCTGCAGCGCATGAATAGCCTTTTTGGAGATCCCGCGTAGTTGCTTACCCAGCTTTTTGTTGAGCTGCACGATGAGGTTGTTGGCCAATACAGGAATATCTTCTATACGCTCTCGTAGTGCAGGTACTCGAATAGGAAAAACGTTTAAACGGTAATATAAATCCATTCTAAACTCCCCCACCTCGACCATTTTCCATAAATCCCTGTTGGTCGCCGCGACTATGCGTATATCTACTTGAATTGACTTACTTCCCCCTACACGTTCAAACTCTCGCTCTTGTAAGACGCGTAATAACTTGCTTTGTGCCTCTAGCGGTAACTCTCCAATTTCATCTAAAAATATAGTTCCTTTATCCGCCAGTTCAAACCGTCCTTTACGCCTCTCATTCGCTCCAGTAAATGCCCCCTTTTCATGTCCAAACAACTCAGATTCAATCAAGGTTGGTGAAAAAGCAGCGCAATTTACTTTAACGAAAGGTTGTGCTGAGCGCTCACTAAGGCGGTGCAGATTTCTGGCAACAAGCTCTTTACCCGTGCCATTCTCCCCTAAAACCAATACCGTACTGTCAGTCTGACTAACCAGTTCAAGCTGCGCCAACATGGCCTGAAATATTGCACTACTACCCACCAAACCCGAGTCTTGCCAATTTTCATTTAATGTTTCTAGCAAGTAGGCATTTTCATCTTTAAGCTGCTCAGTAAGCACTTGAACTTTATTCAGCGCCTCTCTTAGGGCATTTTCAGTTTTGTGCTGCTGTGATACATCGCGAAATATCGCGACCGCTCCAATAATTTGCTGATCTTTGAAAATTGGTGTTGAGGTATATTCTACAGGAAAACAGCTCCCATCTTTACGCCAGAATACCTCATTGGTTACCTGACGTGTTTTACCATCAAACATGGTTTTGTAGATGTTACATTCATCAGCAGGATAATCACTCCCATCTGCATGACTGTGATGATGGTACTGATGTATTTTTTTCCCCAAAAGCTCATCACTTTGCCACCCAGTCATACGCTCCGCAGCCGGGTTTACAAAGACAGCGTTACCAGAAAGGTCAAAACCATAGATCCCCTCTCCAACCGCATTCAGTAATAATTTTGGGTCCGCCAAAAAATGTTTGATAATAGACATAGCAATCCTCGCGATATTTCGCGACTATTATATAACCATAACCTATCACTGTCAGCCATGAGTTTCATTTAATAATCGTAACCGTCACAACAAACATGCATTTTTTACTCATGAAAGTGTAAAATGAGATATAGCTTTCAAATTGAGTAACTGCGTGGACAAATCAACCTATATTCCCAGCGCGTTTCTAGACGACATAAAAACCTACTTACCAGACCACCTTAGCATCGAAGACTTTATAGATACGTGCCAGTCTCCTTTACGCCGAGCAGTCAGAGTCAACACCCTAAAAATGTCTGTCACGGAATTCTTAGCCTACTGCGAAAAAAGTGATTGGCAGGCAGAACCGATCCCTTGGTGTGAAGAAGGGTTTTGGATATCAAGAAGTGAACAAGAAGAGGCTAATCTTGCTATCGGCAACACAGATATCCATTTAAGTGGCTGCATCTATGTCCAAGAAGCTAGTTCCATGTTGCCGCCCACGGCACTGAAATCGACTATCAGCAGTGATGATATTAATTTGGATATGGCGTCAGCACCAGGTTCGAAAACTTCGCAACTCGCAGCTTATATGGATGGGCGTGGCGTACTAATCGCTAATGAGCTATCTTCATCTCGACTCAAAGCCCTTGCAGCAAATATGAAACGTATGGGCATACGCAATGTTGCGTTGTCTCACTTTGACGGCTGTATCTTTGGCGATTATATGCATGAATGTTTTGATAACATCTTGCTTGATGCGCCATGCTCTGGAGAAGGCACTGTTAGAAAGGACCCAAATGCCCTTAAAAACTGGTCAATTGAGTCTAATGTTGAAATTGCACAAGTGCAGAAGCAACTGATAGACAGCGCATTTCAAGCCTTAAAGCCAGACGGTACCTTAGTGTATTCAACTTGTACGTTAACACCTCTGGAAAATCAGCAAGTATGCCAACACCTCATTGATAATTACCCCAAAGCAGTAGCAGTCGAAAACCTATCGACTTTATTCGAGGGTGCTGAAAAAGCTACAACGTCCGAAGGATACTTGCATGTGTGGCCTCAGCTATATGATAGCGAGGGGTTTTTCATTGCTCGATTTAAAAAGTTAAGCACGGTTGAAGTTAAGAACCCAAAACAGAAAAAAGGCGCTTTCCCTTTTGAAGAACTAGACAAGAAAACCACTCAACTATTGTTATCCGTACTAAAAAAACAGTTTGGAATTGCCCAACTTGACGGTAAGTTGATGCAGCGCGATAAGGAGGTGTGGCTATTTCCTGACAACTTTGAAGCAATCCACGATAAGATCAAATATTCTCGCATAGGGATTTTAATCGGTACTACCCATAAAAACGGGGTAAGATTAGAGCATGAGTTTGCCACTACTTTCGGTCACTTAGCGTCTAAAAACACTTTAGCACTAACAAAAGAGCAAGCAAAAGATTACTTTAATGGCAAGGATATACGCCTAGATGAAGTTACCAAACTAACGGGAGAGGTGATCCTCACGCTATGTGGCAGTGCCATCGGGTTAGGAAAATGGCAAAAGAATAAAGTTAAAAATAGTTTGCCTCGGGATTTAATTAAAGACGGCCTGTTGATAACTTGGGTATAACCTGAATATACCCTTTTAATATTTTTAAGACCAATTATGAATATAAAGAACAACTCTTTGTTTTATATAAACTTAATAAATCATTCATTTATTTGTAAAAAGAATGAAAGGTTAACTAAACTTAACAGTACTTTCTACTTCTCCCTACAGTCTTAGAAGGTGTTTTTAGTTAGCGCACGGCTCAATCTTGAGCCTTTCCCTAGGCCCAGAACTTAGCAGGTAAGTTTCTGGGCGTTTTTTTATCAGTTAACCAGAGGCTAGTTAGGTCAACATTTCGAGTTCTGTGATGATCTGCATCGCTGCTTCATTGCTGTCACCGCACACATCTTCCATGGCCTTAAATTGCAAACACACCTGTGGACGCTCTGGCTGATTAAACAGTTTACACAGATTATTTTCATCTAGTTGAATACACCGCTCCCCCGCAGGTTTACCATTTGGCATACCGGGAATGGGTGTTGAAATACTTGGTGCTATACAACAAGCGCCACAACCAAGCCTACAATCCATTCTGTTTCTCGCAATTTTGACAATAAGTGGTGCATTTTATCGAAAAATCGACTACACGTAAAAGCATCAATCTCTTTTAAGAATGTAACGATTAATTTAGGTACGCAAAGCTTTGTTACATATTCCTGTAGGATTTAAACATCTCGACATAACTATTCGCGTATTCTTAAGCTTATCGATGATCTAGAGCCGTTAATCTGGGTCATTAAAAATCATTCAACAGGAAGGATTTTAACGTGGCTAGTAAAAAACAAATAATTCTACCAATTGCCGTTCTTGCGGTGGGAATTGCAGCGGCTGTTGCCATGTCTGCAATGAAACAACCTCCAGAAGAGAAGAAAGAAGAAATAGTACATCCTCTCGTACAGGTTCAACCTATTCATATTGACCCTGTAAGGCTTAACGTATCGTCATACGGTATCGTGATGCCAAAATACAGTACTGAGCTTGTTGCTCAAGTAAGTGGTCAAGTCATTTCATTGTCTGACAAGTTTGTCAAAGGTGGCTTTGTCAAAGAAGGCGACGTGCTTGCTCGCATCGACCCAAATGACTATGAGGCGTCGCTGATTGAAGCTGAAGCGGCTTTAGCACAAGCAAGCTCAGCGCTTGAAATAGAACAAGCTCAGGTGCAAGTAGCAAAAGCGGAATGGCAAAGAATTAAAGCAAACGCTAACGAAAAAATACCCTCCGAGCTCTATTTAAGAAAGCCACAGCTTGCTGAAAAGTTAGCAAGCTTTAAAGCGGCGCAGGCCGCGGTGAAAAGAGCGAATCGAAATTTAGAGCGTACTTACATCAAAGCGCCCTACGATGCGATTATAGAATCTCGCACCGTAAGTCTTGGTAGTGTAGTCAACCCTGGTAATGGCTTTGGTAAACTCAATGCGACATCTGTTGCAGAAGTGCGCCTCCCTGTTGCCGATAATGAATTGAAATATTTACCGCAACAAGGTGTTGGTACCGATGTCGTGATCACCGCTGAAGTCGCTGGTCAACCGATGAGTTGGAAAGGCGAAATCGTCCGCAGTGAAGGTGTTATCGATAACAAAAGCCGCATGACCTACCTCGTTGCACAAGTCGAAAAGCCTTATCACAACAGTGTAAAACCATTACGTTTTGGCGCTTATATCAACGCCGATATTCAAGGTTTATTAGTGCAAAATGCCACTATGCTTCCTCATCACTTAGTAAAAGAAGGTCGCGTTGCAACATTGGATGACGATAATAAGCTGAGCTACAAAAAGGTCAATATTATTAGAGATTACAATGGTATGGTCGTCGTTGATAACGGCGTTGAGTCAGGCCAACAGATTATTACTTCAGCACTGGACTATCCTTCTGAAGGGATGCAACTTCGTACAGACGATACTCCTTCGCAAAGCGCTAACACACAACTGGCGCTCAAAGAGGAGTAAGGCTCATGCATAGTCAAAGCACAGAAAAAGGCTTAATTGCTTGGTTTGCACGTAACCCAGTTGCAGCAAACTTATTGATGATATTTATTATTGTGGGTGGCTTGCTTACTGCGTTTTCGATCCGCAAGCAAATGTTTCCACAATACGATAGTAACTGGATAAGTGTTCAAGCCGTGTATCCGGGTGCGGCACCTCAAGAGGTCGAGGAAGGGATCACGATTAAGATCGAGGAATCCATGGAAGGTCTCGAAGGGATCAAACGCCTGATCACCTACTCTAATCGTGGTTATTCACAAACTTGGATAGAAGTAGATGAGCAGTACAACACCAAAGAAGTGCTCGATGAAGTCAAGATGCAGGTGGATTCCGTCTCAACTTTCCCATCTGGCATGGAGCGCCCTATCGTGCGTCACGACAAGGCAACCCAAGAAGTAATGTGGCTATCACTCAATGGCGATTTAAGCCCCCATGATCTTAAAGAACTGGGTAATCGCATTCATGAAGAAATGCTGTCGTTACCTGGCGTTAACCTTGTACGTTTTGATGGTGGTCTGAACTACGAAATCTCTATTGAGATAAGCCCTGATAAGATGCGCGAATACGGCCTAAGTTTTAGAGCGATTTCGGATGCAGTAAAGAGCTTCTCAGCGAACATGTCTGCAGGTCAAATTCGCTCCGAAAATGGCTATATTTCAATGCGAGTTGAAAACCAAGCCTATCGCGGTGACGAGTTTAGAAAGCTCCCCTTATTAACACTACCAGACGGCGCACAGGTTAGCTTAGGCGACGTCGCTATCATTAACGATGGCTTTGAGGAAGGACTTCAATACTCTAAATACAATGGCAAGAACTCACTGGTGTATGAAGTTAGCGCGTCAAAAGACCAAGACATCACCAAAGTTGCAGATATCATTAAGAACTATCTGGAGGCAAAGAAAGGCTCACTACCACAAGGCGTAGAACTTGAACCTTTTATTGACTTGACCTATTACCTCAATGGCCGCCTTAACATGATGCTTGAAAATATGGCGTTAGGTGGCGTATTGGTTATGCTAATGCTTGCTCTATTTTTACGTGTGCGTTTAGCATTTTGGGTCATGATGGGGTTGCCAGTTAGCTTCTTAGGTGCATTTTTAATGATGCCAATGAGCTATTTAGACGTAACGATTAACTTAGCCTCACTGTTTGCCTTTATTTTGGTGTTGGGAATTGTCGTTGATGACGCGATAGTCGTCGGTGAATCCGCCCATGCAGAAATAGAAAAGCATGGTCATAGTCTCGATAATGTCGTTCGTGGCGTAAAACGTGTTGCTATCCCTGCCACTTTTGGTGTGCTGACTACCGTTGCCGCTTTCTTACCGCAAACATTAGCAACCGGACCAACGGCAGCATTTTCTAAAGCTATTGGTGGCGTAATAATTCTGTGCCTATTATTCTCTTTGGTTGAGTCTAAGCTGGTTTTACCTGCGCATTTAGCAGCGATGAAAGACAAACCAAGCAACCCTAAAAATCCGTTCCACCGCCTCAGAGAAAAAATGGATAGCGGCCTTCAATCTTTCATTGAAAACACGTACCGCCCATTCATTATGCGCTGTATTCACTACCGTTATACCGTTATCGTTGGCTTTTTAACTATTTTAATTATCAGCGCCGGGATGTTTGCTGGTGGCCTAGTGAAGTTTGTTGCTAACCCAAAAATCCCCCATGATTTTCCACGTATCTCGATCGATATGAACTTATCCTCGTCAGAAAACGCGACACTTGAGTCAATTCAAAAAATCGAGCAAATGGTACTGAGTGTCGACAAAGAAATTGAGACTGAGTATGGCAAAAAAATGATCCGTGATTACATGGTAAACATGAACGGCCGCACAAGCGCAAATATCATGGTGATCTTGGTTGAGCCAGATGCGCGTCCAATCGATACCTTTGCACTCAGCGCCCGCTGGCGTGATGCAATGCCTGCACTGCCAGGTGTTAAATCGCTAAACATTCAAGATAGCATTATGAATGGTGGCCGTGACGACGGAGACATTAGCTTTAGGTTAGAAGGTAAACACAAAGAAGAACTTCGTGAAGTCGCACAGAAACTAAAAGATAAGCTAGCAACTATCGAAGGCGTTGGTGATATCAACGACTCTATGCAATCAGCAACCGATGAAGTACAACTTGAGCTGAAACCTTTGGCGTACAGTCTTGGGCTTACGTTGGCGGATGTCGCATCTCAAGTAAACTTCAGCTATTACGGCCTTGAAGCACAGCGCATTTTACGTGATGGAGAAGAGATCAAGGTAATGATCCGTTACCCTAAAGAACATCGTGATGCCATTAGTGATATTCAGGATGTGCGTATTCTAACACCTCAAGGTGCAGAAGTGCCGTTGGTAGAAGTGGCTGATGTGAAATTGGTAGACGGTGTTAATCGAATTCGACGCGAAAACGCCAAACGCACGATTAATGTTTGGGCATCAGTTGATACAGAAATCGCACAACCATTTGAGATAGCAAAACAGGTTCGTGACGAATATCTTCCTAGTCTATTAAAGAACTACCCTGGCGTTCAAAGTGCAGTGGCGGGTCGCGTACAAGAAGAAATGGACAGTGTTGCTGAGCAAATTCGTGACTTTGCCCTGTCATTAATGATTATCTTCGCACTACTGGCAATTCCATTACGTTCTTATTCACAACCGCTGATTATCATGTCTGTGATCCCATTTGGTGTAGTTGGCGCAGTGTTTGGTCACATGGTGTTGAGTATGACCATGAGTAGCCTGTCTTTCTTCGGAATTATTGCCGTGGCAGGGGTTGTAGTAAACGACTCTTTGGTTATGGTTGATTTTGTAAATAAAGCACGCGAACAAGGCATCGATTTAAAAGCCGCGGCCGTCGAGGCCGGTTGTAAACGCTTTAGAGCAATCTTGCTCACATCATTGACTACTTTTATCGGGCTTGTACCGATCATAATGGAAACTAGCCTACAAGCTAAAATAGTCATTCCAATGGCTGTATCACTTGCGTTTGGCGTGTTATTTGCCACAGTGATAACCCTCGTGCTGATCCCTTGTCAATATGTGGCACTTGAAGATGTTAAACGGGTTGGCCGCAAATGGTTTAAAGGTAAAGACTCGGCCGATAGCCAACAAGCGATATCAGAGCTACATTCCAATACTCACTAAGTAACAAATTACTAGCCCACAAAAAAGCTCGGAAATTTCCGAGCTTTTTTATACCAAGTCGCTTAATTAAGTGATCTATTTTGAGGCGAGAAAATCTTGCCGATAACCGGGCGAAATTTTGCTATTTAGTTATTCTAAATGAGAAATTTTTAACGCAGTTAGCGTCAGATTTACTCCTTCAAATTGAGCAAGTACTAAGACTAATTTGTATTACAAGATATTACTGACTGTAATGTGCAAAAAAGCGCTTTACTCTATCCATTGCGGGCTGTAAATCATCTTTATGTGGCAAAAACACTAATCTAAAATGATCGGCACTAGGCCAGTTAAAAGCGCGTCCGTGGACAAGTAGAATTTTTTCTTCTTTGAGCAAGTCCAGCACCATGCGCTCATCATTCTTAATATTAAACCGTTTCACGTCCACTTTTGGAAACGCATAAAGTGCGCCCTTTGGCTTTACACAGCTTATCCCTTCAATATCGTTTAAACCTTTAAACGCAATATCACGCTGCTCATACAAGCGCCCACCCGGTTCAATGAGTTGGTCGATGGATTGTATGCCTCCAAGCGCTTGTTGAATGGCGAACTGTGCAGGAACATTGGCGCATAATCGCATAGAGGCGAGCATTTCTAAGCCTGTAATCAAATCCTGCATCACTGAATGCTTACCACTGATCACCATCCAACCCATGCGGATCCCGGCCGCACGATAGGTTTTTGCTAAGCCGTTAAAAGTGATAACTGGTATATCATCACAAAGACTTGCTATTGAAAAATGCTCCGCACCGTCATATAAGATCTTTTCGTAGATCTCATCACTCAGTATTAATAGCTTGTGTTCTCTGGCAACGTCAATTAATGCCTCAAGCAATGCTTTGTCATATACCGCACCGGTCGGATTGTTTGGATTGATCAGCACCAACGCTTTGGTACGACTCGTGATTTTACGCTTGATATCTTCGATATCTGGAAACCAGTCTTGCTCTTCATCACAAAGATAATGCACTGGATTACCGCCAGATAGTTTAACGGCAGCAGTCCATAACGGATAATCCGGTGCGGGGATCAACACCTCGTCACCATCATTGAGTAAAGCTTGTGCGGTCATTTGGATCAATTCACTGACACCATTGCCAATGAAGATGTTATCAACACTAATATTAGGAAAGCTTTTCTGCTGATAATATTGGTATACGGCAACTCGAGCAGAATATAATCCTTTTGAGTCACAATACCCCTGCGCAGAATATAAGTTTTTTATGATGTCTCGGTGCATATCTTCTGGCATATCAAAGCCAAATGCCGCCGGATTACCAATATTTAATTTGAGGACTTTCATGCCCTCGTCTTCCATTTTTCTTGCTTGATCCAACACTGGACCACGAATATCGTAACTCACCCCGTTTAGCTTATTACTTTTTGTTATTTGTAGCATCTATAACCCCCTCATTTTGCTCAAGCATATATCACAATGCCGTCTAAATTCTATGCTTGTGATAACTTTTTATGCTGCAAAAAAGAAACGTATAAAATGAAGTTGATAGGGTGGGACAAGTAATACCGATTTGCTTAATTAAGTGATCCGTTCTGAGACGGGAAAGTTCTATCGATAACCAAACAAAAATTTTGCTATTTGTTTGTTCTCAGCGAGAAATTTTTAACACAGTTGATGTCAGAATTGCTCCTTCAAATTAAGCAAGTATTAAGATAAGTTGGCCTATTCACAACACTAGGTTAAAAAAGGCCGTATACACGACCTCATTCTTTACACTTTGGATTACGTTAATTTTAAGAATGTACTTCCAGCCACTGCTGTAATTTAGCTTTTGAACCTGCAACTTGCGCTGCTAGCTTCGCAATTGAGTCATCGACAATGTCCGCCTCGCCATGAATTAGGGCGTGCTCAATCGCCTTTGCCAATTCACTCAAACTAGCAGCCCCAAATTGAGCAGCATTAGATTTCAAACTGTGAGCATGACGAATAGCAGCTTCTTGATCCTGATTCAAGTTCAGCATCAACTCCGATTCTAACCGCTCGAATTCCGAACAACAAAAATGAACCGTATCTTCGAATTGCTCGCCCAGTAACATTTGCATGTTCTCTAAGGCACTTTCATCTATCACGATGCTCATAATTTTCCTTAAGTTTAATATTCTATTACTTATGCTAGCCAAATCTGGTTTCTTGTGCAAAGTAAATACAGGCAAGATATGATAAAATGTGACTTAAATTAAAAAATGCCTCATCAATCATGAAACGTAATACCTGTCCAGTCTGTCGATTTCCCACAAACACTTGCGTTTGCAGCTATATTGGAAACACAATATCAAATACAACCCAAGTTATTATCATACAGCACCCAAGCGAAGTAAAAGTTGCCAAAAATACGGCAAAGCTGCTCGCCTTACAGTTAGATAGGTTTACGCTTTATGTTGGAGAAAATACTGCTGACTTTGAGGAATTAATTAACTTCTGTCGCTTAAATCACGTCGCTGTGCTATACCCAAACAGCCATGCCAAAACCCTAACTACAGAATATAACTTCGATCAAACGCTTGATGCTATCATCTTATTGGATGGTACGTGGAAGAAAGCCACTAAGCTTTATAATCTCAACCCGTGGCTAAGCCAGTTGCCCAGTTTTCAGTTCGATTCGGTAAATGCGAGTGAATATACTATTCGTAAATCTAAACATGAATACAGTTTATCAACACTTGAAGCGGCAGCTCAATTTCTCGAGATTGTAGATCAATGCGAAACAGCGGATCTCTATAAACTTCAAGCAGGCATGGTGAAAGAACAGATGAAGCTCATGCCTGATGATGTTAAGGCTAGGTATTGAAGGAAGAAAATGCCAAGCTCTAGACTACAGCGTGGATATGCTCGCCACGGACCCGATTATCGATTCGGCGATCAAGTGGATTTTAGTGAAATCAAACAGACCTTTGGCTTTAAAACCATGACCATTGGTAATTGGGTTACGCCCGAAGAAACCCGTTTATCCGCCAATTTAATTTATGATGCTCTTGCAGATCTAGCCCAAATATTACAGGTACCACCTGAAGTCATAGGCCTTCGGGGAACACTTCACTTTGCCTTTGGTACAGGCGGTCAACAAGGTGTTCAAGCGCATTATGCCGCAAATACCAGAACACTCGCTTTGGCAAAAAATGCCGGTGGTGGTGCACTCGCCCATGAATGGTGGCATGCTTTTGACCACTATATTTGCCAGCATTTAATAACACAGCCAAAGAAACCTTTTGCATCATCTGCTTGGCTACTTTCTACTGAGACCGTACGACACCCATTGAACAATGCCTTAGCAACTTTCTTTGCGCATACCTTTTTAGATGAACAACATCAAAAGCCAAATCGGTTTTTTCATACCGCTAAGATTGCTGATAGTGCAAATAGACAAATTTATTACGCACTACCCGAGGAATTAACCGCTCGAATGTTCGAGGCCATTATTGCCTATCACAGCGATATATCAAATTCATTCTTGGCCGCAGGAATTAAAGATTCTGAGCAAGAAAAGCTGGGAATTTACCCGACGAGTGAACATAGAACACGCTGCGCTAAGCCCATTTTTAACTACTTCAGCGAACTAGGAAAGATTTTATATCGCCGGCATAGGTGACTTTATTTAGCCAACTCTTAAATTCGTTAAACGGTAACGGACGTGAAATAAAATAGCCCTGTGCAAAGTCGCAGCCATAGGCCTGTAAACGAATATAGCTATTGATATCTTCAACCCCTTCAGCCACCACTTTTGATCCTAAACTGTGTGCCATATCACAAGTTGCCTTACAAATACTTTGATTACTTTTGGATGTCTCAATATCCATCACAAAGCTTTTATCAATTTTAAGCTCATCAAATCCAAGCTTACTCAGGTATGCAAGTGAGGAATATCCAGTACCAAAGTCGTCTATCGCTACTTTTACGCCGATTGAACGGTAGTCATTTAACACCCCTTTAAGCTCGGCTTCATTTCCTATTGTGACAGATTCTGTGATCTCTATCATAATCTGTGAAGGTGCTAACGAAAGCTCATTGATAAGTGTAATGAGCTGTACCGACAACTCTCTTCGACTTAAATCACGACCAGATACATTTATCGAAATAACGTGTTCAGGTAATAGCTTTGTTATCTCGGCTTGATAACGCAGTGCATGCTCGATCACCCACTCCGTGATTTCGTAAATTTGCCCTGAAGACTCGGCGATAGGAATAAATTCGTCAGGTGGAATGTAACCAAGTTCAGGGTGGAGCCACCGTAGTAACACTTCCGAGCCGAACACCCTCCCGGTCCCAAGGTCAACCTGTGGCTGAAAAAACAAACTAAACTGCTCATGTGCTATCGCACTTTTGAGAAATGAGGTGAGCTTTAAATGTCGTTCAGTGGAAATAGAGCTTTCAACGTCAAATAAATGCCAGCGTTGACCATTATGCGATTTAGTATTCAGTGCCTGCAGTGCGCGCTGGATCAGCTTTTCAGTAGATTTTGCGTGCATTGGGTAATTCGCCACACCTACTTCTAAACTATCTACTATTTGCGTGCCCTTATAGCCAATTCCTTCTTCAAAAACGGAAGATAAAATACATACATATTGCTCAACTTGACTGACTTCAATTTTACCGTCAAGCACGATGGCAAACACTTGATCTTCGAGACGATAAATTGGTGTTTCTCCTTTATTTGCAACTGCAGCGCTACCATAAGTATTGATCTGTTCGGAAACCTCTTTAAATAGCTTATTGATGTGCTGATTTGCAAAGGTTAAACCAAAGCTCAACCTTATTGATGGTAGGATAAGTGGTTTAAAGAGCACTAGGGTATGCGCTTTATTTTGCTCCTCAAGCTTAGCGAGTGAGCCAAACAGGGCGAATTTATTGGGCAGTGCAGTCTCTTTATCATACTCAGCATAATGAATATACATGCGCCGCTTTTCTGCATCATGCCAAACCACAAACAGGAGTAACAACATTAAATGCAGGCTGATCAATACATAGTTTACGGCTGATATTTGCTCACTTGGCTGTATCAATTGACTTCCTGCAAAGCCAATTAATACCGCCACCATGGGAGACCAAATTGCGCAGCAGAAATAGACTTCTTTGCGACTGTCTTTATCTTGGCTTACCAGAATCATTATAATTAACGCGATTGCCCCGATAACCATAATTGATTGCAAAGCAAGCGGTAAATCCACTTTTGCAAATGCAACGACGATACCGCTTAATAAATAAACATGGGCAGTCGTCTTGATGATTAGCTTCGTCTTTCGTTCAAGCCTATTTTTAGTGAGGAAGTGATGAAAAAACAAAAGGGTGAAGCCAAGTGAAAAACACACAAAGCTGCCACTGTAATGTAGAAAATGAATACTATTTTGGTAGCTAAAAAAGATATCCGCAAGTCCTTTATGAGCTACGTACAAGCAGGCTAATGACAGCAAATAGCCACTAACCGAAAGCAGACTTAGGCGCTTCGAAATAACACCGGTACTGAGCATAAAGATACTCAGTAAAAATATCACCCCTAGAAATAGCCCAGTTAAAAATAAATGAGCATTGGTATTTTTGATATACACTTCATAGGGTTCAATGCTCACTCGCGACACGGCAACATAAGGTGATTGAACTTTAACGATTAACGGCTCAACATGGCTATTGTTATCAATCACCAAATGGGGTGAAAAATGTCTCAATGATGTATGATTATTACTATTGGAAATTTGAATTAATTTTCCAGTAGAGTCAGTGGTAAAAAACTCAACACTGCCCATAGATGGACGTGAAACTGTTAGCACTTGGCCTGACGAATCAGCATAAATAAGATTCGTGACTCGAAGCCAAACAGCCACCCCCTTCGGAATAATTACAGCCTCTTGCGATTCACTAAATTGGGCTTCGGCAAAGTCACCGTAACCTACCGAAACTAGTGGTCTTGCTTCTATATTTTTTGCAGCCAACTGCGTTTCAGCAGAAGCCGACATCGCAAAAGTACAGCTCACAATTATCATAAACATCAACGTGACATACCTAGCAGTGCTAAGCCACATACCCATTCTCCTTGAGTCACTTTGACGGTGATTTATTAGCCTATTCATTATCCAAAGAACCAAGCGTTATCATTCAGAAAAACACTAACCCTCACGGTTATTAATTAAATTCCATTGAAAATCAGTAGGCTACGTCATTCTCGCGCCAACACGTATTCACTTTGTCTTCTGTAGCCATTTACATGATGTATCGTTCGACAACATAAAAACGTATTGTTGTAAGTATGGTTTGGATCAAAGCAAATGCAAAAATATTATTGAATTTAAATCGTTATGACTGATTTGGTGTGAGCTCAAAAATGTAAAGGTGGTGTGCCGTTATAGGAGGTCTAATATTTAATTTTAAGATTGGAATAACAACTTGTTCTCTAGCCGTTGTTATTCCAAACATAAGGGTCAAATTTGCTTATAGTAAGCTAACGACTAGCGCGCCAATCCATCCGCCAAAGTATTCCATTAACTGTCGTCACTAATACGTGAAGCAACCGCACTAGTTTGATCCTTATATTTGGCGTCTTTGCGCTCGTTATAAGGAAATTGCGCGGCACTGGTCATCGTTTCAAAACTCATCGCACCTATTTTCATATTTGGCCTAAGTGCCAAAGGTAACTTACCGGAGTTGTAAAACTCCAATACGATGTTTCCAGACCAACCGGGATCGATACGATGCGCAGTAACATGAACCATTAAACCAAGTCTTGCCAGCGACGAGCGGCCATCTAACCAACCAACAAGGTCGGCAGGTAGCGTTACCTTTTCATACGTCATTGCCAGCGCAAGCTCACCAGGGTGCAAGAAAAACGCTTGGCCATCTTCTAACACAATTTCGTCACTCATGATGGATTCCATCGCGGCATTGATCTGATCTTTAGGACCACTGAGATCAACGTAAGGCGCGGCATGGTCCTGAAACACTCTGAACTTGTTACCCAGTCTTAAATCCACGGTAACGCCTGAAATCATATCAGGCTTTGGGGTCGGTTCGATGATTATGCGTTGTTGTTCGATCGCTTCTCGAATATGGGTATCCGATAATCTCATTCTTAGTCTTCCGTCATCACAATCTCAACACCCGATGTTGAGTCTGATTGGTAATATAACATACTGGCAACCAGTTGGGCACAATCAACATAGTGATCTGCTATACCATGATTGTCAGTCTTACTTTCTGAACTAGGCTCACGGGTCGCGGAAATGATATCTTCGCCCTGCTCTGTTGCTGTTCTAATTTGGTCGTTAAGCGGTACTTCCGCAAGTAAAGGCACACCATAGCGACTCGCCAACGTGGTGCCACCAGAGTGACCAAAAATATGGTTGCGGCTACCACATTGCGCACAATTGAAGTAACTCATATTTTCGACCAAACCTAAAATGGGGAGCTGCACTTTTTCAAACATCGCGATGCCCTTCTGTGCATCTGCAAGCGCCAATGTTTGAGGAGTGGTGACAATCACCGCGCCACTGGCTGGCACTTTTTGCGTCATAGTGAGTTGGATATCTCCTGTGCCTGGTGGCATATCAACAATCAGATAATCCAGCTCGCCCCAATCCGTTTCATTTAACAATTGAGTAAGCGCTTGAGAAGCCATTGGTCCGCGCCAAACAGTGGCGTCTTCTGCAGGGACTAAAAAGCCAATAGACATGGCTTTAATGCCCGACTTTTCAATTGGTAGTAAGGTTTTATCATCTTTCGCCTGAGGTTTTTCATCCTCAAGAGCCAGTAAACTAGGTAGCGAAGGGCCATAAATATCAGCATCTAGCACACCGACTTTCGCGCCTTGAGCACGTAGCGCATACGCCAAATTAATCGCAGTGGTAGACTTACCCACTCCGCCCTTACCTGAGGCAACAAGAATAATATGTTTAATGGCTTTAAATTTTGGTCTGCCGACAACGACGACTTTCGATGTCACCTCAACGGGCTTGCCTAAGTGTTGCTGTAGATAACTAGCAACATCTTGGTCGCATTGGATGGCAAATGGGAAATTAATTTGTACTTGAATTTGCGCCTTTGATTCTTGTGTTTTGATCACCCAGTTTGCATCAATGCCCACTGGTAATGCGGCACTACGATAACCATTTAAAAGCTCAATGATTGCCTGTTTGGTGTTTTTTCCCTTGGCAAACCATTTTTCCAGTCCAAACATACAAATTAAACTCCTCTGGGTGATGAAAATAGCCACGGAATTATGTAACATTCAACTCATTAAAACCAGTCAATTCGCGGTTCATGGTCTGAACTAAGGTGAGTCACTAAGCACACTTGTCCATTCAAGTGTTAACTCGGTGAATAATCAACCAATTCAACACCATCAATTAGAAAGATCGCGCTAAATTCATGGAATCGTTATGACGAAGAGAAAAATTCTCATTACCAGTGCATTACCATATGCAAATGGCCCCACACACTTAGGCCACTTGCTGGAATATATTCAAACCGATATTTGGGCTCGCTTCCAAAAGCTACAAGGCCATGAAGCCTATTATGTATGTGCGGACGATGCGCACGGCACACCAATCATGCTAAATGCACAGAAGCAAGGTATCACGCCTGAAGAAATGGTTAAGCAGGTAAGTATTGAGCGTCAGCGTGACTTTGCAGACTTCAATATCGAGTTTGATAACTATCACAGCACACACAGTGACGAAAACCGTGAACTAAGCGAGCTAATCTACACTCGTTTAGACGAAAAAGGCTATATCAAAAAGCGCACGATTTCACAGTTATTTGACCCAGAGAAAGGCATTTTCCTACCAGATCGTTTTGTTACTGGCACTTGCCCGACTTGTAAGTCTGAAGATCAAAATGGCGACAGCTGTGATGCCTGCGGTGCAACCTACAGCCCAACAGAATTAATTGAGCCAAAATCAGTGATGTCTGGTGCGACACCCATCTTGAAAGACTCAGAGCATTACTTCTTTGACTTACCAGCGTTTGAAGACATGCTAAAAACATGGCTACGCTCAGGTAGTCTGCAATCTGAAATGGCGAACAAGCTTGACGAATGGTTTGCAGACGGCTTGCAGCAATGGGATATCAGCCGTGACGCCCCCTATTTTGGTTTTGAAATACCAGGCGCGCCTGGCAAGTATTTCTATGTTTGGTTGGATGCACCAATCGGCTACATGGCAAGCTTCAAAAACCTTTGCGAGAAACAAGGCCTAAACTTTGACGAGTTTTGGGGTGAAGGATCTGACGCCGAGCTTTATCACTTTATCGGCAAAGACATCATCTACTTCCACAGCCTATTTTGGCCTGCGATGCTTGATGGCGCTAATTTCCGTAAACCAAATAACGTATTCGCTCACGGTTTTGTCACCGTGAATGGCGCTAAGATGTCTAAATCAAAAGGCACTTTTGTAAAGGCTCGTACTTATCTAGAGCATTTAGACCCTGAATATCTACGTTATTACTATGCAGCTAAACTAAACAGCGGCGTTACGGATTTAGATCTAAACTTAGAAGATTTCGCGGCACGCGTAAACTCAGACTTAGTGGGCAAAGTGGTAAACATCGCAAGTCGCTGCGCAGGCTTTATTACTAAGAAATTTGACGGCAAGCTAAGCGGCTCTGTTATGGACGAAGCACTATTAACTAGCTTTGTTGCTGCAAAGGATTCAATCGCGACACATTTTGAAAACCGCGAATACAGCCGCGCAGTGCGTGAGATCATGACCCTTGCTGACAAAGCAAACCAGTTTATTGATGCCGAAGCGCCTTGGGTGCTTGCAAAGAATGAAGAGACGCTTGAGCGTGCACATCAAGTGTGCTCTATGGGTCTTAACCTATTCCGCGTACTACTGACTTATTTAAAGCCTATCCTTCCAGGTATGGCGAAAAATGTAGAAGCTTTCTTAAATACCGAGCTTACTTGGGAAAGTGTTAACAACGCTCTTGTTAATCATGAGATCAATAAATTTAAAGCGCTAATGCAGCGTGTTGAGCTTGATAAAGTGAATGCGATGATCGAGTCGTCTAAAGAAAGCCTTGAAAAGAAAGTAGGTGGTCAATCTGTAGCAGCAGATCCGAATAGCCCGCTTGCCAAAGAGCCAATCTCTGCGGAAATCGAATTCGATGATTTTGCCAAAGTTGATCTGCGTGTCGCAAAAATTGCTAACGCAGAGCATGTTGAAGGTGCAGATAAACTGCTTAAACTTACGCTTGATTTAGGTGGTGAAACGCGCCAGGTATTTGCTGGCATTAAATCGGCTTATTCACCTGAAGATCTTATCGGCAAGTTAACAGTAATGGTTGCAAACCTAAAACCTCGTAAGATGCGTTTTGGCATGTCGGAAGGCATGGTATTGGCCGCTGGCCCCGGTGGTAAAGAGATTTACATCTTAAATCCAGACGAGGGCTCACAGCCTGGCATGCGAGTGATGTAATCACCCTAATACTTGTATACAAATAAAGGCTTCTATTTAGAAGCCTTTATTTTTGCTCAGATCAAACCTTCGCGCCAAATTTCATTATCGAAAATTAACCAAGCCGCGACCAGATACAAACAGCCGCCGTAAAACCGATTCAACCATTTATTATAATTTGGGTCATTCGACACTCGCGCCAACAAATCACCAGCTTTAATCCACACCAAATGCACCGAAATATTAAGTATCGCAAGCCACAACACCAGAATTAAATTGCCCAACGCGCCGAAGGTCTCATTTGCTTGCTCACTAAAAAGCGTAAACATAATAAAGACTAACACCCATCCTTTGCTATTCAATATTTGCAGCAACGCTCCATCTATAAAACCTAATTTTTTGTTATCATTTGCTGGGGTGTTCTTAGTCGCGGCAAAAAACTTCGTTGCCAGATATATGAGGTAAATTGCACCTATCAATTGCATAATATTCAAAGCCATGGGGTGAGACTCAACGACTTTGCCAAGACCATACCCCACCAGCAGCGACTTTAGAATATACACTACGTCAACTCCGGCCAAGAGTCCTAATGATCGCCTCACTCCGACATTCGCACCTGATGCAGCAAATACGATATTTGCAGGTCCTGGACTAAAAACTAACGGGAACATGGCACTAAACCAAATGATAAACAAACTCATGGTTGAAACTTCTCCTTTGTGAAAGCACACAAAGTACAGAAATCGCAAGGCATGTTCTTGTACAAAATTGAAATAAGCCAAAGGCCTAGATATCAGCACCTGTAATTAGACGGTGATACCCCATATGCCCGCTTAAAGTTGCGACTAAAATGGCTTTGATCATAAAAGCCACAGGTTAGCGCCGTGTCCACACACGTCATACCCTTAGCAAGCAGCAGCTTGGCCTTTTGGATTTTAATTTGCAGGAGGAATTGGTGTGGAGTCAGGCCAAATGCAGAATTGAAACCTTTAATTAATTGAAACCGAGTGCTGTCCGTTAAGCACTCTAACTCATCGAGTGAAATATTTTCTTGCCAGTTATCAAAAAGATAATCTCTTGCACGAAACACGCTGTGAGTATCAATAAAAGCAGTGTTTTCAGGGTTTGTCACTGAGCCATACTGAGTAAACACCTTTTCTAAGGTCATCAGCAACAACGACTCTTTTGTCAGTGTGAAACTCGCTTGTTCCATGGCTTGATGAAGCTGCAATAAACCTAAAAATAGACGATTATCATCAATGATGGTGCGAGTAACAACGGGCGCTAAGTGCACACTCATATTATCAAAAAGTCGCTGTAGAAATGCGAGATCAAAGTAAAACATTCGATAGCGCCATCCACTTGGCACACCTGGGAATCCGGTGTGCACTTCAGAAGGGTTGATAGCAACAACGTGGTGTTTAGGCACAATCAATTTTTGCCCGCCATAGAGAATACCTTCAGCACCCTCTTCTATCACCCCAATAGCCAATTCATCATGCCAATGTTTGGCAAACTCAAATTTAGTATATTGCGCTGATAAAAGCTCGACACCCTCAACAGACTTGTCTTTCCAGATTTTAGACTTTTCCACGTGTAACTCTATTACTTTGGATTACCTTTTTTAGTCACCTTTGATTACTCTACTTCTCGCTCGCGATAACTTTTCCAGCTAATCCCAGCAGCAATACGCCCGAGATACCTTCAAGGGCACGAGAGTACCGCTTAGCATTAGGACGATTGAATAGCCAGCTTCCGGCTACCGCGTAAATCAAGTTACAAAGTGTCGCCAGGGCACTAAACAACATGCCGAGCATTAAAATTTGCAGCGAAGTGGAATGTGCTGAAAGGTCAACAAATTGCGGTAAAAAGGATAAGAAAAACAAAGCCACTTTAGGGTTTAAAACACTTACCAATACCCCCTGCATAAAGACATTGCCTGTTGCAACCTCGGTTTGTTTTAACTGAAGTTGACTATCGCCACGCCACATCGATAATAACGACTGAATCCCTAAATAAACTAGGTAAGCAGCGCCAAGCCACTTCACCACAGTAAACGCAAAGGCCGAGCTTAAAATAATTGCTGATAATCCTAAACAAGCGGCAATAGTATGAATGAAGTAACCAGTGCCTAAGCCTAATGCAGCCTTTAACCCTGCAGACATTTTACCCTTCATTGTATTGGACACAATATAGATCACATCGGGGCCTGGAATGAGGTTAATCGCGAGACACGCCACCGCAAACACAGCCAAAGATTGCAAGTCCATCAAAATTTTCCTTTTAAAACAAAACTTCGTCGTAAGTTATCAGTACCGACGAATTTGTACAACTAATCTAGCTGCGCTCATGCTTTTGACATTGAAATTTTTGCCAGTGCTTATCTTTTTACTACGCTGTTGCCATAATTTCTCATTAGCTCAACTAGGTTTAGTTTATCTTTTAAGTTTATTTTTCCGGCAACCTGACTGGTATTTATGAAAGCTAAGTTACCCCACATCCTTGTTGAGCAACACAAAAGAAGTGCTAATCAAGCGCTGTCCTTTGGGTTCACCTGGGTGCGCTTTGTTCATTGTTTCTCAACTTTTGCTTAGTTAGATTGCTAACCGGCAAGTCAAGCGTTGCCCCCCTCAAGAGAACAAAAACCAAACAGCAAAGTTGAATAACCCCTAACAATTCTCCGTTTGGCTATACCAGAGGTCATTCGATTATACCGAGGATTCTACTCTCGAGTTTCGATCAGCTATTCACACTCATCTGTAAAATAAAACCAATATGATTAAGAATAGTGTCGTCATGATGTCTTCTGTTCAGCAATTTGAGAGAGAAACACGTTAAAGATGGCTTGTTGATGTTCACCAAGCGCTTGCCAATGCTGAGTGTTTTTGCTCTCAATACCTAGCAATGGTTGTATTACGGGCGGTACTAAAAATGGAAATGAAGATAGACTAAGGCAAGTTAACAATAACCACTCAACACGAATAGGTTTCGATGGCACGAGTTGCCTAAACGCCGAATTCAATATTTTTACTCCAACTTCCACATGCTCCAAGAAGATCCGTCTAATGATCTCATGCTCCTTAGAATGAGTATCGTGTAACGCAATCAAAATGATCTTCGGAAGTGTTGGGTAAGTGCTCATCACTTGGTAATAGTTCTCAACAAACTGAGTCAATATAATCGGCGATACATCTTGTAGCTGTGACACCTTAACTTCCTCAAGTAAACCTAGTAAAGGAGCTGCAACTTCACGAAATACCGCTTCAAACAAACCCGCCTTATCGCTAAAATAATATTTTATTAAAGCGACGTTCACGTCAGCCTGCTCAGCTATTGCTCTCGTAGTGACGCGATTATAACCTTTTCTAATAAATAAGTTTTTTCCCGCTGTCACTAGTTTATCCCTCGGTGTCTCCGCAATCTCTACTAACTCTTCAGTCATATTTTTACTCCTTTAATCGCATGATTAATCATACTAGAGTAAAAGTAGATATTTCACGACCCATTTCGTTAATCAAAAGTAACAAAGTGATTAATTACTCTTCCAAATCAAATTTCTGCCGTTTATTGAAATATAGAGCCGGCCATACTGGACTTCACCTTAGAAGTTTATTGTAGCGTTTGTATTGCTGAGCAAGATTATTATGGCACGCTTACATTTGAAACCGACCTTCGTCGGCTTTTAAGTAACATATCAAACTGGGTTTAGTGCAGTTTCATTTTTGGCCGTACCACTCTAAGCACCTTTTCGCTTATCCATAGTGCAAAAGTTTTTGCGATACCATGGATTGCGCGCTGATGCATTCTATACAACGAGATGTACATGAATCGCGCTATCTTACCTTCAATAAAAAAGCTATTGCTGGTTAGATTTCCCATTAAACTCCCAACGGTGCTATAGCGAGATAAATTCACTAAAGAGCCGTGGTCACTGTAGGTAAACTCTTGTAAAGGTTGATTTTTTAGTGTTGCAATTAGATTTTTCTCTACACATTGCGCCATTTGATGGGCCGACTGAGCACGCGGCGGCACTTGAGTACCATCCGCTTGGGTAAATGCGCAGCAATCACCGATGACATAAATATGCTCATCTACACTGCTTTGTAAGTATTGATTTACCTTAATTTGATTATTGCGAGTAAGCTCGAACAGCCCAATCTCTTTAATAAAGTCAGGTGCTTTTACCCCCGCAGCCCACACTTTGATGTCTGCCTTTAGCTGCTCATCTTCTTTAGTAATAAAACTGTCTTCAGTTGCCTGCTTTACTTGGGTACCTTCTCGCACCGTGACACCGAGCTTCACAAGCTCCTGTTTAGCTGAATTGGCAATACGCTCAGGGAGTGCTGGTAATATTCGAGGACCTGCTTCTATTAAATCGATACGAAGGCGTTTGGCAGTCATTTTATTCAGCCCGTACATTTTCAACATGTCAGACACATGATACAGCTCAGCAGAAAGCTCAACGCCTGTAGCACCACCACCAACAATGCCAATAGTTAACGAATGCTTCTGATCATCGTCTTGATGTAAGCGTGTAAAGTTATCGAGAAGTGCATGCTGAAATCGCTCAGCTTGCTGATTTGAATCGAGAAAGAAGCAGTGCTCCTTGACCCCTGGAGTATTAAAATCATTGCTAATACTACCAATAGCAAGCACTAAATAGTCATAGTTGACTTGTCGCTCTGGGAGAATACGATGACCGAGTTCGTCTCTTAGCTCGCTCAGCGTGATGGTGTTATTGATTGAGTCTACGTGGCTAAAACTGCCGAGTTGAAACTGATAATAATGCTTTGCCGCATGAGCAGAATAAACCACACCATCTAAGTCAGCGTCAATAGATCCTGTCGCGACTTCATGGAGCAGCGGTTTCCAAATATGGCTACGATTTTTATCAATTAATAAGATTTCTGCTTGGCGCTTTTTCCCGAGTTTATGTCCTAGCTGTGTAGCCAACTCTAAACCACCAGCACCACCACCGACTATCACGATTTTAGGAAGTTGCGTATTCATCATGTTGCCCTTAAAAGTATAATACTTAAGTACTCTAGGGTCTTAGAAAAGCACTTAGGTATTTCAAATCCATCATGAAATACCTTGTCTGGCAACGCTTGCTATTGTGCGCCTTTTTTGCTCGTTTGTCAGCGGATAATGCCAAAATTAATCGTCAGTTCCTCAAAGGTCAGGACGTAGTTGTTAAAAAAAGCATTAGCTGCTGAGCATTTGGTTATTGCTTCTCTACTTTGCCGTCTTTCATCACAAAAGTGACATTTTCCATCACGCCAATGTCTTTGAGCGGATTGCCTTTAACCGCAATAATATCAGCAAGTTTCCCCGTCTCAAGCGAGCCTAATAGTGTGTTTTGCTTGAGTAACGTCGCTGCGTTAATAGTAGCGGCCTGCAGAGCCTGTAGCTCAGTCATACCAAATTTCACCATGCGGCTAAACTGCTTACCATTGTCACCGTGAGGATAAACGCCAGCGTCAGAGCCAAACACCATATTCACGCCTGCTTTTACCGCTTTTGTAAAACTAGCACGCTGAGTAGCCCCAACTTTACGTTCTTTATCTAAGCTCTCAGGCAAAATACCTGCTTTTTCGCCCTCGCCAAGGATATATTCCGTATTGTAGATATCCATAGAGAAATACGTACCTTTGTCTTTGGCCAGCTGAATGGCTTCATCATCAACAAAACTGACATGCTCAACCGAGTTCACACCTGCTTTAATTGCGGACTTGATACCATCCGTGCCGTGTGCGTGGGCTGCAACTGTTAAGCCACGTAGATGCGCTTCGGTTACTATCGCCGTCATTTCCTCTTGAGAATATTGCTGAGCCCCCACTTTAGTGCCTTTAGATAGTACGCCACCCGTTGCACAGAACTTGATTAAGTTAGCGCCATATTTAATATTTTCACGTACCTTTTGCCTTACCGCCCAGGGACCATCAGCTACCCCTTCTGAAAAGACTTTATGCTCATGGGTTAGGAGGTTGTTGTCACAATGGCCGCCAGTGATCCCAAGTGAAGGGCCTGCTGCATTTACACGTGGGCCTGATACATCACCATCAATAATGGCATCTCGCAGCGCAATGTCAGCATAGCCAGCAGCACCGAGGTTACGAACAGACGTAAAGCCCGCATCTAGCGTGCGCTTGGCGTTTCTAACGCCAGTAATTGCCGCTCGAGGTGCGGTACGTTGCAACCTTTTGTAGCCATGAACATGAGCATCTGAAGTTAAGTGGACATGCATATCAAATAGACCGGGTAATAATGTGTGACCGCTTAGGTCTATCACCTCTGCGCCTTTTGGATAGGCTTTACGATTTGATTTTCCGACTGAAATAATTTTATTGTCTTCAACGACCACAGTGGCAGGTGAGATAAGCTTGCCTGACACCACATCAATTGCAGAGTCGGCATTTAAAACATACGTTTGTGCATGCACACTACTTGAAACAAAGAGGGCCGCGCTCATCCATATTTTTTTATTCATGTTACTTCCTCATTTTTTGCTTGAGTGTAGAGAGAATATGGCTTGCAAACAAACCGATCGCGACCAATAACTGTTCCCATTTCAATAGTGCTATGTTTTTCTGTCTATTATCACTTTGTTGAACCAGAATAATGCAATGGCAGTTATAAGCGCGATAGCGGCAAATAGCCCCCACATTAACTCAGGTGCCGCCATTTCTTGTACTAACACTTTATAGCTCCAACCAGATAAAAATCCAGCAAATAAGAAGCCCAGCGCCATAGAAACAAAGTAGTATCCCATATACAACGCAGCTTGAGATTGAGGCGCGATACTCGCGACATACTCTTGGCTTTTAGGAGAGGCAAGCATTTCACCAAGCGCGATAAGCAATATGACAGTGACAATGAGCTGACCGCTTAACCAGTCGCTATCGCTAAGTAATGCGGTAAACGCAACCGCCATCACCAGTAAGCCTGTGACTAACACATAAAATGGTCTAAATCGCTGACAGAGAAAGCTCACCAAAATTTGTGCGACCACGATCGCTGCAAAGTCTAAGTTGATGAGATACTCAGGATTGATTTGACGATATTGTACGAGTTGCTTAGCAAGGGCTTGCGCTTGGTGCTGTGAAAGAGCCTGTCCATTATCATGAAGCGCATTTAGCGTTTGTAGTATCAACTGTATTTGCTCATGGGGGACATTCACTTTGAGGTGAACCCATTCCAGCCTAATGGTTTCAATGGATACCGTGCCACTTTCCTTAAGCTCATTGAACAGCGTAAAAATAGCAGCAGTTAACTTATCAATATCAACATGCGCTAAAAACGCGACGCCAGAATCGCCAAACCACGCCAATATATCTCGGGTATCTGCATAATCACGGATATACACAGGTAAAGTATAAAACAGCTGATTATACACAGTCCAAAAGCCTGCAAGGATCAGCAAATATAACGCAAACGGCAGGTTACTCACCTTCATCGGTTGTTGCCACCATGCTTTAGTCGGCGCTCGATTTATGAGTACTCTGTCCCACACCCAGTTAGCTACTAACCAGATTGCAATCCAAGTAAACGCCTGACTGTAGTCAGAAAACCCAACGCCTGCCGACATCAATAGCGCCAGTGCGACAAACAGCGCAAGTGCTAAACGTGTATTACCCAGCACCGACTGTGCCGTTTTTAATACTTGAGTAGGAGATTGCTTGGTTTTAGGTAATGTTTGCGGGTCTTTGTAAAATAACATCAAGGGGATAAAGTTTATGGCAATCCAAATCGCCGACATCATAAATACCGCATCCCAGCTAATAGCGCGCATATACCCCGCAACCAAAGGACCTAAAAACCCACCAATATTCACCATGGTATAAAAGATCCCAAATCCAAGGCCACGATTACCATCGTTTGTACTGTGACTGACGGTGCCAACAACCACAGGTTTAAAGCAAGCAGCACCCAACGCAACAAAGCTCAGCGCAGCAAAAAACGGCCAAAAACTCTGTGCCTGTCCCAGTAAATAATAACTTGGTGTCATCACCAAAAATGCAAAAAAGAACATCTTTTTATACCCGACGCGATCTCCCAGCGCACCAGTTACAACAGGCAAAAGATATAAAAAGAAGGGAATAATCCCCTGCACGGCGCCACGCTCTATATCAGTAAAGCCAATACCACCTTGTGATTTTGGGGTTGTCATATAAATTGATGACACAGCGAAAAAGCCATACCAAGCGAGCCGTTCGAATATTTCCATGATATTCGCAATGTAAAAAGTTCGACCAAACCCAGAAGACGACTTTGACCGATTTGCTCCATTGAGATCTGGCTCACACCACTGCTGCTGATTTTGCATAATGACAATACCTGTTATCTTTGTTATTTTATATTGCATACAATATACACAAATAGTAACGAGAGAAAAGTATCATGTCTTTATTTTATCTATTCCATACCTTTTATCGGCGAATATCCTCTGTGCAAAAGCCACAGCTAGTGTTTGCTCCTCTAATTGCAATACTTGCTTTACTCAGTGGATGTAAAACTACACGAAGCGATATTGTTGCTATACCAAGTCCCGCCGATATGCGCTCTGAAGTAAGCGTTAATGGCCGAGTTAGTACGTTGAAACACATCGATATCCAACATACTGGTAAACAAATTCCGCTCACTTATAGCGATGGAAAAATAGCTAACTCGCGGGGATATGACTGGTGGGTGAGTAAACATTTTGCACTCAAAAGTGACCTGCCTGAAGACAAAGTAAAACTTTATTTAGAATTACTTGAAATGTCTTACCCTCATTATGTTGAATTGTTTGGTATGGCACCCGCCGCGATTGATAAGAAGAGAATCGCTGTCGTTTATGGCAGTTCACGCCAACGTACAAAAGAAGCCATGCTAGATGATGGCTTTTTGCGCGGCGTACATAAAACGGCTGGCGGCGAAACTATGTTTTATAACCGTGCAGGGTACAACTTTCCGAGTCATCGCCAGCATCACCAACGCTACATCGTGATCCACGAAACTATGCATGCGTTTCATATGGCACTGAACGGTCACTCAACTTGGGCACCCAATTGGATCACTGAGGGGATGGCTGATGCCATTGCAAGCCACGTATATAATCCAAATAAAAAGCAGTTAACTGTGATGGTTTTTGACCGTGCTCCAATGAATTATCTGCACTTGGGTTTACAGCAGTATTACCAAAATGGCCAGCCATCTTTCGAAGCAATCAATGATGATCCATCACTCAAACGCGGGCTCAACTTTTTTATCGTACATTTTTTATTGAGCGATCCTGAGCGATATCAATATTTTAAACGCTTTATCGGCAAATTAATGGACGCAAATCCTCACTCTGAAAACACCTTGCCAACTGCCAATGCACTCTTAAAACAGACCTTCCCCGATTGGCCTCAGCTTGAACAGCAGTTTGCAGCGTTTGTGCGCTCTGCCACGCCAAGTTTTTATATTGTCGATGGGCCTTGGGAGCAAAACGGTGCCGCATATTGGCTCAGAAATACCGAAAGCAAAACACTTAATCGTCTCGATATTCATCCAAACTTTTCCTCTACACATGTCGTGATGGATTTTCCCGCCCCCGATAAAACACCTCTAATCAACTCACTTGATGGGCATAGTGTTGCAGTACTAATCGACTTCGAACCAGAGCAGATAAAACGTGGGGAAATTGGCTTTGCGTTAATCGCTGATTTAACAATCGAGAGCTTAGATGCGCGTCTCGGACGCGTTAAACCAAAAGAAATTGATTTCAATAAAGACACTCTACTGCAATTTACCCTTCAAGACGGAGTAAAGTTAACAGTCTCAAGCAATCAAGCATTGTTTCCTGCAAAGTCTATCGCACTGCTGCCGCAATTACGCAACGATATTAAGCTATATCATCAAGTTGCGCTCACGCTTTCAAAGCGGGACGATACACTGATTATTAAAATGAAAACACAACACCATGAGCAATTGGCTAGGCTACCGTTGATCCAAATTGGTGTTTCAGACCTTAGCTTGCAAAAAATAAGTCTTCTTGGCCGAAATAACAATCATAGAATAACGCCGTACTTTGCTGCGCATGACTACTTGATCACGAATGAACAAACCACTAATCCTTGGCACTTTAAAGATGCACCTTTACTTCGCAGAGCTTTTAACACTTGTGTGGAATATAGCGCTCAGTTAAGTGATTGTATGACCCCACTTCGCGAAATCTTTAACAAACAGAAATCTAGGACAGTCACGGAAACTGAGCATAAAACCCTCAACCACTTGCTGCAGCAATGGCAATCAACACTTGGCGACGATGCGCTCTTTACGCTAAGTGGTATCAACATCCAGGACTATTTTTCTGATGGAACGCACGACCTTTACGTCAATAACCCCAGTACCCATGATGTTGCGCTAACTTACGGTAACCACAAAAAAATTCTAGCTTCAGGTGAACACCGTATTTTATTGCCAAAACATACCTTTCAAAACTTAGTGATTCGTTGGAACGGACTAACACAACATAAATCTCTTCTAACGCCAGAGAAGTCTTTTGATGGCGTAAAAATGGAAGTCACTATTCATGACAATATAACCATCACGCTAACCGGCCCCTATTCAGGTGCATCGAGTGGCACATTACGCGTCGGTTTTACCCCATTCCACTCATTCAAAAATGATGAGCCTCTTTGGCAACTGCCCGTCACCTTTGCACCTTATGAAAGTAAAACTTTTAACCTAGATAAGCTACGGGGGCTAAAGGATGGGTTACTTGAGATCACGGGTGAGTTTGACGTTGATGGTGAACCGATTAAGTTGATAAAAACAATCAATTTATAAAGCCTGTACTCACTATAGGACCTTTGCTGTTTGATTGTCGTTCTCCTGAGTGTGTTTTGGTCACGACGCTCGACTTTCCGCCAAGTAATCTAAGCAAAAGTTGAGCAACAATGAACAAAGCACACTTAGGTGAACCATACCGCAACAGAGCTGTATATAGGCAGAAATCGAATCAAATAAGACCCAACACTCGACTTTAATTCGGTGTTTCCTTTTAAATTTTCATCTCCCCAATCGGCCTATTATGCACCGCTGTAACGCGTATTTCGAATTTTTTGGGACTTATCTATCTCATTGGTAAACTAATTTAAGCCATGACATCAAGGCCTAAAGCATGTTCTGTCTGCAGATAATCTTTACCATGAAGCTCTTTTACAATCGCTAATCTATTTTCAAGGAAGTTTGCCTGATTAACATCGCCGATACTCTTACTATACTTTATAGATTGCTCGATTTGCCCGATGTAGTCAGTTCGGACATCCCCCATTTTTCCTTGTTGTCCATCCAAGTATAATCGCCCATTGGGTAGAACCATAGGAATAGGAAGATCTGCAACGCCTGCACGGACTAGCATATTGTATTCATTTGGAGATATATTGTGCATATCAATCCGTTTTTCTATTTGCGACTCAACCGATGAAGAAGAACTGCTAAAGGCTGAATCCGTTTCTAGACCGGATTGTGCTAACTTGTTGCTATTATTACCTGATGTGGCAAATATTTGCCCTACTCCTTGGATCTCCATAATGAACCCCTGTGTTTTATTGGTAGCCTAACTTTAAAAAGCAATTAGCAAGCCACTTTTTACACCTCTTTTAACCCCCTACCATAAGTAAAGAAATAGTCGATTTATACCAGTTGTATTAAGTAAATGATCTATCTTGAAGCGGGAAATAGCTTTAGTAGCACCGCTCTCGCGTCCTGCTACCGCTAAGGTACCTATATCCATATAGGCAAGGCAAAAGTTTTGCTATTTAGTTGTTCTAAATGAGAAATTTTTAACGAAACTAATATGCTATTTCACCCTTCAAATTGATTAGAGAACTAATTCAATTGGTATTAATGTGATTGGGCTTATTACAAATAAAGTTTACATTGCACTGTTTCTTAAAGGAAAATGCAGTAACTCGGATATTACGAACAACACATAAACTGGAAATAGAAATTAGATCATAAAGGTCAACTGACCATAGTCAAAGATTTAACTTTTTTGGGGAAGCTTCCCTCCAAGCCTCTGGAGGGAAGAGTTAATGTAGCTTAAAACTGGTAAGCAAATTTCACATAAGCTTGACGACCAAGGATACTGTGTGTCTTATTATCAATACCCATTGACTCTGAAGGCGCTAGCGGCGCTTCTTCATTGAACAAGTTCGATGCACCTAGTGTTACTGTCAGCTTCTCTACACCAATATAACTGACACTTGTATCAACCGTAGTCCAAGAATCGATTTCATACTTGTTGCCATCACTGTCAGCTAGATCTTTGTAAGAATCAACATAGTTTACGCTGATATTTGCAAGCCAATCGTTTTTAGCCCAGTCCATGCCTGCGGTCCAACGGAACTGTGGATGCTGGTATTCTCCATTGAGATCTTCTGCGACATTGAATGTGTTACCTTGATCATCACTTTCAAATGACTGCTCTTCAAAGTTAAGTGCGTAAGTTAAGTTGTAATTGAACTTAAACTCGCCCATTTCACGAGTAGTTAATGCGTAGGCTAAGTTAACATCGAAACCGTCTGTTTCACGACCACCAATGTTAACAAAAGTGTCGTTAATAGTCAGAATACGACCAAGTGTGCTACCTTGATTAGGCGCACGCACCACCAAATTAGGATCAGTACCACAACAATCAACTAACTTCTGTGCACCTATCTTCTTAATAAGATCTTCTTGATCATAGTTCCAGTAATCCACACCGATGCTAAAGTCATCGGTTGCCTGCCACACAATACCTAAGTTGTAGTTTTCTGATTCTTCCGGTTGAAGATTCTTGTTACCAGATACAATCGCGGTGTATTCATACGGACTACAATCATCATCGGCACCTGTTTGACGACAACGTTCGCGGTCTATCACACTTGGTGATTCGTCAGTTCTACCTAGATGTAACTGCACAAGAGAAGGTGCTCTAAATGCAGTTCCCCAAGAGCCTCGAACTACAACACTGTCAATTGGTGTCCAGCGAAATGCCACTTTCGGATCGGTTGTTGTTCCAAAGTCACTGTAGTCTTCATAACGAAGCGCTAGTTGTAGCTCTAAATTATCCAGTACTGGCACACTAAACTCAGCGAATAGCGCAGTATTGTCTCTATCACCATTAGCTTGTGTTGCTTCAGTACCAAAGATTTCGCCTCTGATGTATTGGCTATCAGGATTATCTTCGATTTTTTCGTAGCGATGTTCGAAACCAAACGCTGCTGCAACGTAGCCTGCACCCAATTCAAATAGTTCACCTGAAATAGTACCGTCTAATGATTGCATGGTTGATGCACCATAGCGTGTAGTCGTGGTTTCAAAAAACGCCAGACCGGCTTCTGTATTGGTGCTTGGTTCAAATGGATTCCAAAGGCCCTCATCAATCGCTTGTTGCGCTCTTAGTTTGTTCGGAAAGCCATCAAAGCCTTTTTCGACTGCACTTGAACGAATAGCAGAATACGCAACTTCCCACGACCACGCATTCCATTCACCACGCGCACCGAGAACAGCACGATAGTATTCGGAATCAACATCTTTTTTACGGTTACCGATATCAACCGTACGACGACGCATGGAAATATCTACACCATGTAAGAAATGGTCTGGGTCGTTAAACAATGGGTGATTTGGGTTATCACCATCCATAAATAGTTCTGTAAAACTTGGACTACCTGCACCTTGAATGAAGGTTGAGGAGTGCTGTGCAGAAATTTCTGCAAAACCTTCAATTCCATCGGTGATTTCTTGTACGCCGTTATAGTTAAAGCTAATACGCTCTGTCGATGGGATTGCGGTCATGTGTGGCGCATAATCATAGCGACAGATATCACCAATATCTAAAGCAGGGTCACACTTATCATTTCCCCATACATCAGTAAAGATAGTCTGCCTAACTTGAGTACCATCGTCTTCAACACGAACAACAGGTAATCTCGCCCACTGCTCGTCTGTGAGCATACTTCTCATTACCTCAACGCTTCCTGGCACACCTGCAGAGCTTAATGAGTTATTACCACCACGAAAACGCTGATCAGCAGACGCCGTATAATCTCGATCTGCATACGTTAAGTGACCGCGCTTGAAGTAATCTAATGAAAAATTATGGTGGCCATTTTGTGTTGACGACCCCCAAAGAAGAGTAAAGTTTTGTTCTTCGGCACCACCATCTGCGGTATCAGAGATTTTACCCGCAACTTCAAAACCGTCGATATCATCACGAAGAATGATGTTAATAACACCAGCTACCGCATCAGAACCATAAGTCGCTGAAGCGCCATCTTTTAGAATATCTATACGCTTAACCGATGATACCGGAATGGTATTTAAGTCAACAAACGAAGTTTCAATATCTTTTGCAAATGGGCTCACTGCAACGCGACGACCATTGATCAGTACAAGAGTTGATGAGGCCCCAAGTCCTCTTAGCGCCACACTTGAACCACCATTTGCGGTGTCATCACTTGAGTTACCTTGCGTACTAAAAGTCCCCGTTCCTGAAACTGGTAGTTTCTGTAGTGCGCCAATAAGGTCCGTTGATCCTGTTGATGCTAGATCAGCAGCTGATAAACTTTGGATTGGTGACGGGCCTTCTAAGTCTGTTCTTTTTATGTGAGAACCGGTCACTTCAATACGTTCAACTTGCGTTGTTTCTTCAGCCTTAACTTGTTGATTCATGCCAATTAAAATAGCAATTGAAAGCGCACTGAGTGGTAATTTATAGGTCATCCTGTTTCCCCTTAAGTTAATAATTACACTGTAGTTTTTTTAATAATCAAAACATTATTAGCACACCACGTAAACTTTAACAATGCATTTATTTAACACAAAGTTTCCAATTTAGGGATGTGACGACAGAAAAATGCGACGAATATACCAAACTATTTTCCAGTCTGAATTATTGCCAAAAGAGGGATTAAAGGTCGTAAAGAGGAAATTTGACATGTAAAAACGCGAGGATGAAGTAACATCTAATAAATTTAGCCAGCTTGAAGAGCTACGACTAAAGTCTAAAGACGTTACTTCATATTATAATAGACTAATTATAATGCTAGCCAAGGTTGTACTGACTGCACATTAGCAGAGTCAGCAAAATGTGTATTGTCATTAAGCCATGTTTTAGGAACAGTGATTTGACAGACTTGCGATTCACACTGCATAGTGGCGTTAGTGACTTTTTGAGTATGGTCAAAGGTTACAATGACCCCTTGTTGCTCTGGTAGCAAAAATGATAGCAAGTTTTTAATAAAGAAACCCGATAGATCAGCCAACAGCTCCTCAAATTCCATTTGCATTTTATAAAGGTCAGATCTGCTTAGAGATGTCGTATTAAATAACTCGGCTTCAATCTGCATTTTTAGCTGACAGTCCGAGTGTCCACTCTTTGTTTCAATCAACACTTTTGCTTTGTCTTTGTCCAATTCTTTGTCAAATGGAAGCAATAGTTGTGCTTCATCGGTATACGATAATGGAAAACTGGCCTCTTCGGTTACAATATTCCCCTTGGTGATTTTACATGGCTGCATGCTCACTGTATCGACAAGGTAAAAACCCACACGTGCAAATTCAAAATCGCCTTTATTTACTACTTTTAATCTGTCGTAAAAACTATCGTATGCAAAGGTGACCGTGTTAGCGGAGGCTATCGCACTCCAAAGTGCCATTATCAGGACAAATACAATCTTACTCTTCATCAAAATACGCTCGGTTATGTCTTATCATGTCGTTAAGTTCGTTCACGTAGTCTTCACCACGTTCTGAATAACTCAACAGGCCACTTGTTAATACTGTCGCATCAATCGGTGCTTTTTGAGCTCGCAGCTCTGCTCGTACCAAACGCAACTCTCTGTATGCATCATTGGTGTTGATATTTCTAAAGTACGACTTAACCGCAGCCCGTACCGACTGAAATGCTCTAACTTCGTGATCTGCGGCGTCTTCTCTACGTCTGGGTACCATACCGCAGCCCTTTGTATAACACCACTGACCAAAGAAGTTTAATCCAATTCGCGCAAATCGTGACGTGCCCCAAGCGGATTCATTAGCAGCTTGCATCAACGCCAGCTCTTTAGGAATAATATCCACTCGGCGTAATGCTCTTTTGAGCGACGATTCATTAATGGCTTCACCTTTTAAATCATACTTTGTGAAAATCAATGCTATCTTTTCTATTTGTTTTCGTGTCAGGGTTTCATCAAATTGCACCATCATCAGCGCAATTTCAAGCGTGGCTCGTTGCTCCAAGATCTGTTTATTTTCGGCTTCTACATGCGGTTTAATAAAGTCGAAAAATGCCGTTTTCTTTTCATTGATATCACGAATGGCTGAAAAATTGGGTAGTTTTACGCTATGAAGTGGCTTTTCAGGCACCTTAGGTAAGACTTCTGTGCCCGTATCCTCTTGGTCTAAAACGGTATCTTGAGGGCCCTTATCTTGGACAAAAGGGAATAAGAGTGCCCAAATAGTCACTAGGGCAACAATGAGTTTAATCAGTTTAGCTTGCATACTTCTCCTCGCAGTGGCGTTGTTCTGGAAACGGAGTCTCTTTCCCTAAGTCTCTAAGAACTTTTCTCAAGCCCACTCAATAACAGTTTTATTCTGTTACTATAGTGTGATAAGGCGTTGATAACTTGCGCCAAAATAACAGTATTCAAAAATAGCGGCTGATAATATCAAAAGCCGCAATTAAACGCGAATTTTCGTTCAGTTATCGTACATAGTTTAGACGAATTTAAGGTATAAAGAAAAAGGAACAGAGGTATGACGTCTAACGCTTGGCAGCAGCGTCTGCTATCGCAGCAAAAAAACCGCCCTAACGACAACCGCTCAGCATGGCAAATTGACCGCTCAAGGATCATACATGCCGCGGCTTTTAGGCGCTTGCAAGCCAAAACCCAAATTATGGCAATCGGCGTTAACGATTTTTATCGGACTCGTCTAACCCACTCTTTGGAAGTATCGCAAATAGGCAGCGGTCTACTGCGCCATTTAAGAAAACAACACCCTGAATTTGAACACTTTCCTTCGACAAGCCTTATTGAAACTTTGTGTCTAGCCCATGATATCGGCCACCCACCCTTTGGCCATGGTGGCGAAATCGCACTTAATTACCTTATGCGTGACCATGGAGGATTCGAAGGTAATGCTCAAACCTTGCGCATTGTAACTAAATTAGAACCCTATACTAAAGGTTATGGCATGAACTTAACGCGCCGCACCCTACTAGGTTTTATTAAATATCCTGCATTAATCGACACACTTTGGTATCACCAACCAACGCAAACACAAAGTCGAAAGTACATATTGTCTAGCGATTGGCTGCCTGCTAAAGGTATTTATCAATGCGACCAATCTGTATTTGATTGGATCCTCTCGCCATTTTCTCAAAATGACCAAAGCAAGCTGCAGGAAACCGAAGTAAAAGATACTTTTCGTCGCAAGACTAAGTTTAAATCGTTAGATTGCGCCATTATGGAATATGCCGATGATATCGCCTATGCAGTTCATGATTTAGAAGATGCGATTGCAACCGAGACCCTTAACGAGGCAGCATGGCATGATTTCGCTCTACCTGAATTACAAAAGTTAGACTCAACTTGGTTAAAGCAAAACTTACAACGCGTGAGCGAGAGTTTATTTTCAGAAGATGAATCTAACCGTAAAGATACTATAGGCGAACTCGTCAACCTGTTTATTGTGCACTGTAAACTCACCGTTCAAGACTCAGATTTTGACTCCGCCCTACTTCATTTTACCGTTGAGATGGCACCCGAATTTCAAGAGATCCTGCAAGTATTAAAAGTGTTCGTATATCGAAGATTAATTCGTGAACCTAAAATGCAGCAAATTGAGTTTAGTGGTCAAAACCTGCTTATTGATTTATTTGAAGTTTTTGCCAGTGACCCAATGCGATTATTGCCGTATACAACCCAAACACTATTCCAGCAAGCAACCGATGAAACGCAGCAAATGCGCGTGTTAGCGGACTATCTTGGTGGTATGTCTGATGAGTATGCACGAAAAGCGCATCGACGCTTATTTACCGGGGAACTGTAAACTCTGTTCGTAGAGGCAAAACTTAATCATGAAAAACTCGCATACATTGGCAATTAACTCATTCTTTAATTTTTCTTAAGCCTTTCTTAAGTATTGGCATATATGTTTTCAACGTAGCTTGATATTTTTCAGTTGGAGCATATATGCCAGCCAAAACCGTTGCGGTATTCGTGTTAGTCACTTCAATCACTCCTGCGTTTGCTGGTGACCCATTTAGCATCGACTCCCTTTACAATAATGATGCTGAACATAGTAATAAAATGGCGCGACAGACGGATAAAGCAAGCCAAGAGAAAAACATCAAGATTGAGTCTATCGAAATAAACTCAAACCCTATTTTTAATCCAGACAACCCAGAAACGACCTCTTTCCATGACTTCGCAAACTGGCTACATATAGAAACCCGAGATGCGACTATCGCTTCTCAACTCCCTTTTCAGGCTGGTGGCCTAGTCAGCGAGGCCGATATTTTAGAGGCTGAGCGGATCTTGCGTGCTAAAAAATACATCAGAGAGGCGAAAATCAACTACGCCAAGCCTTGCAGCAGTGCCGAGCCATAGAAAATATCAGTGCAAACGTGGGACACCTGGAGTTTGCTGCCCAGTGTCAACTTTGGCCGAAGTAGTGGAAACAATAAGTTAAGTTTGGGGTTTAAAGAGGAAAACTTGTTAGGGTATGGCGTTAGGGCATCCGTAAAATACAAATCTGATCATGAACGTTCCGGTTACCATACCGTGTTGCAAATGCCTGCGCCATGGCAACCACATGCCATGATAACGGTGCAAGCAGATGATTATGATAACGGTCAAATATTTACCTTTCTATCAGCGCTCCAGCTCTTTGTTATATAGAGCTTATATTAATGCACAAGACCAAACGACTTCTATCTATCATAACGGTCAAACATAAAGTCAGTTTCGATATAATGGTACATCTGCGCGGTTTGCTTATGGCCGTTTATGGCAGCAAACCAACACCACCACCCTGAGGTGGATAGCTGGTGTCGATTACCAAGATGTCAGCTATGACGAGCCAAACTTAGCCATAAGAGATAACCTTTATGACTTCAAACTGTTAGCGCCTTGGATTAGCCTTCAATATATCGCAGATAATTATATCGTGCTACAAGATGTAGACTTAATCAATCACAGTGAAGATTTCAACCTCGGATGGTCACTTGCGGCTAAAGCAGGTATTGATACCGAAGCAGATGGAGTTGGCTCAATTTGGGAGTTTTCAGCCAACAAAGCATGGCTATTTAATGAGGATCTTTTATACCGATTTAAAGCATCAACCAATGCCCAAATCGGCACGCAGCAAGGTGATAGAGTATGGTCTACTCTCGCTGCAAAGGTAAATTATCGCTGGAGCGATAGTTTTGCTTTTTATGCTGATGTCATTGCTGCGTGGCAAAACAAGGAATTTGCCGAGCGTCCTCTTGCTCTCGGTGGAGAAGAAGGGATCCGTGGCTTCCCACAAAGCTATCAACAAGGTATGCAAACGGTCAAATCTTCATTCGAGCTCCGTATGTATCCTAACATTAATATTTATCAGCTTGTTGATTTAGGGTTCGTTGGCTTTGTTGATATGGGAAAAGCATCCGGGAATATACAACATCCTAATATAAGCAATAAAATGCTTGGCAGTGTAGGGCTCGGAGTTCGTTTATATTCCGCTCGTTCAAGTAACGAAAACGTAGTGCATATAGACTTTACTAAACCATTAAGTAACTATCCTGAAGTTGACAGCTGGGAACTGGGTTTATCAGTGGAAACTCACTTTTAAATAGTGCTTCAAAGGGTCAATGTAAAGGTGATGGTGCTCCCTTCCAACGCAACAGTGAGTTCCGCATCAATGGCTTCAGCAAAGGCCCTAGCAATAGGCAACCCCAAGCCAAAGCAATCATTCGCGCTTCTCGACTGGTCGCTTTGCCATAGTGGTTCAAATAACTGTGCTAAATTCATGTTTTCGAGCTCGCCGGAAGCCTGATTGCTCACCCGAACATTTATCCCATTTGTCGCCCCCTTTTCAACAACAATAAGTGCTTCGGAACCCACTACACGGTGGCGCTTGGCATTTTTTAGTAAGTTACCAATGATGCTCTCAACTGCCATTAAGTTGGTCTGAATTGGACATTCTGAGCAAGTTGTCTGAATCTCAACATTATCAAGTGCTATCTCACCAATCGAACGGTTGACGACTTGCAATACATCAACAACATCTTCTTTAGGTAGCTTTATCTGCTCGTATTTATGTAACAACATTACGTTGGTGACGATGTTTTTCATCCGCTGACTTATTCTTAATACTTCTGGCACAAAGTCATCCATCAATTCATTGTCTTCGGGAAAGCGTGAAATAACTTCCGCCAAATTAATGAGCTCCGTAATGGGCGTTTTTAGTTCGTGCGAAATATCTGAGGTTAAGCGCTTTTCTCGCAAGTACAGTTGTCTGTTTTCAACGATAAAACGGTTTAAGCTTTGCTCAACGGGTAATAGCTCAGAGACTGGCTTTTCTAATATTATGGTGTCTGAATCTTTAGAAAAATTTAGTTTGGCTATCTGAGCGTTCATGCTATTCAACGGCGCGAGACCAACATCGACCGTTTTACGCACAAAGACACGAATAAACACCACAACACATACGATAGTCACGATAAAAACGATATCAATGAGCCAAAGAATAAAGTCCAGCCCCTCCGACGAGGCCGCATAGGCAATAACAAGTTCGTCGTCAAAAGATTTTTTTTCCCCTTTTAGGGTATGGATCTGCGGAATAAAACGGGTATATATGATCCGTCCCGCACGACCATCTGGCAGGGTTTTATTTACCACTTTGCTCTCGCCAAGTGATAACGACAAATAAGGTAACTCGTGTTGCGAAAAAAGATCTAAACTGTCAGAGCGTGCAAAAACTCGGTCGTTCAACCAGATTTGATAATATTCGGGCTCGATATTGCCAGTGAATTCAGGTAAAAACTCACCGGAAAAGTGCAGTTCAAGATGATCTTCATCTTCAGAGACTAACGTCATCAGCATGCCAACTTTTGTATGCATCGCTTTGTCGAATTGTGAGTCAATCCAAGAGTCAACAGCCAAATCTGTAGCGAGTAAAATGGCGACTACAACACCTGTGATGGTAATTGATAATGTGCTAACTAAGTTCCCTCGGATCGACTTCATGGTAGTTGCTCAACATAATATCCAAACCCGCGTTTAGTTTTAACTGGCAAGCATTGACCCAACGCTTTTACCTTTTTGCGTAGCGAAGAAAGGTGAGCTTCGATAGCATTTTTCGACACACTATCGAAATTGCCGGTAATATAAGTGCTCAATTTTTCTGATGTAATAATCTTATTTTGATTAGTAAACAAACATTCCAAAATTTTATACTCATTGGGTGTTAAGTCTATTCGCTGCCCTGCAATTAACGCCGACTTTAGCTGCAAGTCAATGGTCAAAAAGCCATGCACGATTTCATCACCATCTTGTTTAAATGCCCCTCTTCTCATTAGCGTTAATAGCCGTGCATGCAGCTCATCAAACGAAAAGGGCTTGGCGAGATAGTCGTCTGCACCACTTAATAAACCCAGCACTCGGTCTTCAGGTTGTGACTTTGCTGACAACACCAACACTCGAGTATCATTCTTATGTTGTCTTAGCGCTTTAAGCACGCTTATGCCATCCAAACTGGGCAACATGATATCTAAAATAATTACATCATAGTGATCCATCAGCGCCATACTCAAACCGCTAGAGCCGTCCGCCGTATCATCTACCGTAAAGCCCAGTTTAGAGAGCCCTAAGGTTAAGCTGCGACGCAAGGACTCAGAATCTTCAATCAGTAACACATTCATAAATAAACCTTTGGCTAGTGCTTAATGTCACATAGCTTAGTTGCTCAAACTTAAGATTCGCTAAAGAGAACTTCAACTTTCATCAATTCCGAAGGATTTCCTAAGCTTTTCTTAAGTTTCGTCGGATAGTCTTGTGATAAATGCAGCTATTCTTAACATTCTATGAACAAAGTACACTTTTCAACTCCTTATGCAAAACCTTTCATGGTGTTTTTCTTGTCCTTGTTGGTAATTTTGACGCTTAGCCGTTTAGGACTATCGGCTTGGATGTTAGAGAGAATGGCAGGCTCTGATCCTTTGACCTTTGTGATATCAGGCCTTCGAGTTGATTTGAGTACTATCGCATATCTCGCGATACCACTCTTATTGTTAATGGTCACACACTATTTTATGCCTAAACCATTAAAGCCTTTACTTACGGCGCTAATAACGGGGTATATTGCGTTGGGTATTGCATTTGTCCTACTACTTGAAGCTGCAACTCCTGCATTTATTTTGCAATACGACATCAGACCGAACCGTTTATTTATTGAGTATCTGATTTACCCCAAAGAAGTTATTTCAATGTTGTTGAGTGGCCACTTGGGCACAGTGATATTCACCCTGCTTTTATGTACTTTAGCTTTAATAACCACCTTGAGATATTTTCCTCGCATTGGCAACGATGTGCCATCAAAGAGGAATATGGCTATCTCTACTTTTTGTAGTCTTATCTGTTTAGCGCTATTAGCAAGAGGCACTCTGAGTCATAGACCACTTAACCCTGCTACCGTCTATTTCTCACAGGATGCATTGGTTAATTCGCTGACCATCAATTCAGCTTATAGTGTTGCGTTCGCAGCAAAAAATATGGGCAGCGAAAAAAGTGCCAGTGCGCTTTATGGTTCGCTATCCAAAGAAAAGGTTTTTGATACAGTAAGAAAAGCAAGTTACAAACAAGATTTTATCTCAAATACACTTCCTACCCTAGCCACTAATCTGGCATATCATCAGGGCAAAAAGAAAAACTTAGTAATTATCTTAGAGGAAAGCTTAGGCGCACGTTTTGTCAGCTCGCTGGGGGGAGCAAACCTAACCCCAGAGTTAGATAAACTGTATCAAGAAGGCTGGGGGCTGGAGAACCTCTACGCAACGGGCACCCGATCGGTTCGCGGAATTGAAGCCGTGATCACCGGCTTTATCCCCTCACCATCACGCTCCGTTGTTAAGCTTTCAAAGTCTCAGCAACAATTTTGTACGTTGGCGGATATTTTAGCCAAAGAAAACTATACCACACAGTTTATTTACGGTGGCGAAAGCCACTTCGATAACATGAAAAGCTTCTTCTTAGGAAATGGCTTTCAACGTATCGTTGACTTTGATGATATTGAAAGCCCGGAGTTTGTTGCGTCTTGGGGCGCCAGCGACGAAGATCTGTTTAATCAAGCGGATAAAGAACTAACTCAGCTGAGTGAAGAAGAAAAGCCATTTTTTAGTTTGATCTTTACATCTAGCAATCACGACCCGTTTGAAATTCCTGACGGAAAAGTAATGTTACCAACAAATCATAAAAGTGATAAACCTGCGCGAGATCTCGCTATCAAGTACGCCGACTATGCGCTCGGAAAGTTTATTGATAAGGCCAAGCAAAGCCGCTATTGGCAGGATACTATCTTTTTAGTCGTTGCAGATCATGATGTCAGGGTGTATGGATCCGAGCCCATCCCTATTAAGTCTTTTCATATTCCAGCCGTTATTTTGAATTCAGACTTTAATCAGAAACAAGATAAAAGATTGGTCAGTCAAATTGATTTACCTGTCACTTTGCTTTCTTTAATAGGGGTTGAACGCCCAACGCCTATGCTTGGTTTTGACTTAACCAAACAATATCCAGTGCAAAGAGCGATGATGCAATATTACGATAATTTTGCCTACATTGAAGATGACAAAGCCGCCATTTTGATGCCAGGAAACAAAGTGAGTTATTGGCAATATGACGTGGCGACTAAGATGCAAACACCACTGGTGAATACAACGCACACCGTTGATTTGAAAGAAAAAGCACTATCTCATGTATTATTTAGTAATTTGGCCTATCAGGAGCAAATTTATCGATTAAAAGAGTAAAGCATAAGGTTGCCTTAAGTATTTCTATAGAAAATAAAGATAACTTAGTTTTTATTTTCTCATCAGGAGTTGGATATGTTTAAATTTTTAAAACATATCTCCCCATCAGGCTATACCAGCCTGATGGTTCTCGCCACCCTTTACTGTACCTAATGCTACTACAATGCAGGACTGGTCCGATTGGCTATTTTTAGCGTCTGTCCCTATTCTTTTATTTTTCCTGACACTGTTACTATTTAGTTGGCTTTCTTTAATCACCTTCGTACGGCCTTTATTATTTATCACCATTGTGTTATCTAGTGTGTTGCTATACGCATCAATAAACTACGGCGTCATATTTGATAAAAACATGATACAAAACGTTATTGAAACAGACACAGGGGAAGCATTTTCATATTTAAATTTAAAACTAGTTATTTTCGTACTAACCCTGGGTTTAACCCCTGCTTATTTAATAACAAAAAACAAAATAAAACAGCCACTAAAGCAAAGGCTAAAATCCTTTACACTCATTAATTTTGTTTCAATTACCTTCATCTCTTTGATAGCCTTTAGCTTTTATCAAAACTATGCCTCCGTTGGTAGAAACAATAAAGAAGTCGCAAGCTATATCACGCCATTTTCATTTTATATTGCAGGATATAAATACCTGAGAGATAACTATTTTTATCCTCCATTACCATTTCGATTACTAGATAAAACACCTGCTTTAGCTTCCAAATCAAGTGCTAATATCACCGTTATCGTTGTTGGTGAAACTGCACGTGCAAGCAACTTTTCACATGGAGGCTATAAAATAGATACTAACGAATACACTAAACAGGACGGCATCAAATATTTCAGTAACATGTCATCTTGTGGCACAGCGACAGCAATTTCAGTACCCTGTATGTTTTCACGGCTAGATAGAGCACATTACAATAGCCGTCTTGCTCAGAGCCAAGATAACGTGCTTGATGTGATCCACAGGGCTGGCGCCGAAGTGTTTTGGATAGACAATAATAGTAGTTGTAAAGGTGTATGTAATCGGGTTGAGAATTATCGGATTGATACTAACAAGGATAACCCGCTGTGCGACGGTAAGTATTGCTTTGATGAGGTACTAATCCCATCACTTATGACTACCATAAACAACGCGCAAACAAGCAATATTGTTGTTGTCTTACATATGATTGGCTCGCATGGCCCAACTTATTATCGCCGCTACCCTAAAACACAGCAAAAATTCCTCCCAGATTGCCAACGTAGCGATATCCAAAATTGTACGCCTCAAGAATTAGTGAACACCTATGACAATACCATCGCTTACACAGATTTAGTGTTGCACAAAACCATTACACAACTGTCTTCGTTAGACGCAGAAACAGTCAACATGCTCTATGTTTCCGATCATGGCGAATCACTTGGTGAAACCGGATTATATTTACATGGCTTTCCATATCGTCTAGCACCTAAAGAACAAACTCAGATCCCGATGATTTACTGGAGTAACCGCCTAACAAATAAAAGCTACAGTGGTTGCATTGACGCTGTAAAACAGCAACCCCTTTCTCATGACAATATCTACGATACGTTACTTGGCTTAACCCAAGTTAATTCGAAAACCTATCAGTCCAAAAATGACATATTTGCAACCTGTCAAACTCAATTACTCGCAACTAATGGAGAAACTAATGCATTTTGATAACACCAATAAGCCAACTGGAGCAAAACGACTATTGCTGGCGCTTGGACACTCATTTAGAGCGTTTAATTGGCTCACAAAAAATGAATCCGCCTTTCGGCAAGAGCTTATTCTACTGCTGGTTACTATCATTTTGCTGTTTACACTTGAACTTTCACTCTATGAGCGCGTTATGTTGTTTTGTGCAACGCTGTTTGTGATGTTTGCAGAGATAGTAAATACTGCTATTGAAGCAACAATTGATAGAGTCGGTTTAGAAATCCACCCACTGTCGGGGCTTGCCAAGGACTTGGGCTCTGCAGGCGTGTTGATCGCACTTATCGTTTTTATCTGTATCTGGGGCAGCTGTTTATATCAAAACCTCTACTAGTAATTAATGGCCAATGATGCTTATGTTTGGATGAGAGAAGCCAAACATAAGCTTTAGCGCTAAGCCATTACTTCCTTTTACGCTTGGTTCTTGTTCCCAAAATACGCTTTTTGTCTCTTTGCTTCTTAGATTTACCAGAATTACGGCGAGTGTCTTTAGGCTCTTTGGTTAAATCAGGTTCATAGCCTAGCAGCCATTGCGGTGCAAATCGCTCATCTAAGAAAATTTCTATTTCTTCTAGTAGCCACTGTTCATCAATACTCACAAGCGAAATGGCTTGGCCATTTTGTCCAGCACGACCACTACGGCCGATACGGTGCACATAGTCTTCAGCAACATAGGGTAACTCAGCATTGAAGACATAGTTTAGCGAGTCAATGTCAATGCCACGAGCTGCTACATCCGTTGCAACCAAGACGCGAATTTCACCTGATTTGAATTGAGATAGCGCTTTGTCACGCGCACCTTGAGACTTATCACCGTGGATCGCTGCGGTTTTAAGGCCATCCTTATTCAATTCTTTTGCGTAGCTATCAGCACTATTTTTTGTGCGAGTAAACACCAGTACCTGATGCCAATTATTTTTGCCAATCAAGTGGGAGATCAATTCACGTTTGCGATCTTCGTCTACCGAATAGAAAGTTTGCGTAACTGTGCTTGCGGTGCTGTTCTGAGATTCAACTCCTACTCGCTTAGGGTCGTTCAACCAAGGCTTTACTTGGGACAACACAGCATCGTCAACCGTAGCTGAAAATAGCAACGTTTGACGCTTAAGCGGCATAGTTCGCATGATCCGCTTAATTTCCCCCATAAACCCCATATCTAACATGCGATCTGCTTCATCGAAGACCAAGTGTTGAATATTTTTGAGTGTTAATGTGCCTTTGATTAGGTGGTCAAGTAAACGCCCAGGTGTCGCAACCACTATGTCAACGCCCGCTCTTAAGCGCTTTTCTTGCGGACCAATATTTGCACCGCCATATAAGCACACGACATTTAGGCCGGTGCTACCCACTAACTTTTCAGTATGCTCAGCAACCTGCTGCGCCAACTCACGAGTTGGGGTAAGTATCAGCGCCCTAACCCGTTTCTCATCTTGCACGCCACCTATCAGCATGGAGTGCAAAATCGGCAGCATGAAGGCAGCAGTCTTACCGGTTCCAGTTTGGGCACTTGCAATTAAATCAAAACCACTGAGCAGAAGTGGAATACTCTTTTCTTGGATTGGTGTTGGTGACGCAAACCCAAGCTCGGTAATTGCGCTTAGTAGTTCAGGGTGAAGTTGTAATTCGCTAAATGTCATTGGAGGTCAGTGCCTATTACCAAAATTGTGCGGATTATAGCAAAGAAATAGACAAGGTTATAAAGCGGTAGCAAGTAATAGTTTAAGTAAGTAAAACAACGCAAGAAGCTCACGGTAATAATTTTATAACTTGGTCAAAACCAAAAAACAACATTATTACCAATAAAACAATTATTTCTTTATAGAACATACACTTGACAAACACTAAAAATGAAACAAAAATGTAAACCAGGTTAAGAACTTTAATTTAACCTAGTTTTTTAATATTTTTTAAAAAGGATTTACTATGAAGCACCTGTTTTCATCTATTATCTTATCTGTATTATTCTCTGGTTTAACATTCGCTAGCACCGACAATACTATCGTTCAGACTACGGAACACGGTATTAAAGGAGTAATTCAAACTCACAATGATGGTAAGGACCAATCGCCAAACCTGCAAAGTGATTCCTCTCCAATTCAGTTTTCGATAACTAACAAAATGCAGGGTATAGTCTCGGCATCCATTCAATACAAGGGTAATTTTTACTTTTTATCGCTAGATCAAAATAAGAAGCTAGTTAAAATATCAGGGATTGATGCGACTAAGCAGCCACTCGTTAACACTCAAGCACTCCAAACAGATATTAAAGATATGTTACATCATGCAAAACTGAATGGAAGCGCCATCATGAAGAGCCAATCTACTCTAGACCAGCAATCGAAACTGGTGTTGCTGAAGTTCTTCGAGTTTTTATCGACCTACCCGTTAGGTGAGGCAATAGAACAAGAAGTTACTAGGGACTTTAGTGCACAAGGATGGACCGATCTTTGTCCATACATGGGTTACTCAAGAACAGCGGTTTGGGATGTTAACGATTCAAACGTAAAAACACGGAGTTATATTGTTGGCGGTCATGGTTTTTGTGCTGCTCGATGCGGTGCTGGCTGCCCAATGTTTGGCGATGGACAATACACTCAAGATTGCTTAAATCACGATGCCTGTGCTGACGTTGAAGGTGAGCAACTCGGTGTATGTAGCGATGAGTGGTCAGCAGCCTCCGATGACTTTTGGTTTTCACCTGATTGTACAACTTCACCATCCTCACTACGTTAAATATCGTATTATGTGAACGACACTTTTTGTGCAAAAAACGTGCGACTGTCATTGCGTTGCAGAAATTATCAGCTCGCGTTAATCTCATCACGACACAATAAACGTGAATGATAAATAAGGATATGTACATGTCACACAAGCAATTGAAACTTTTAGCGGTGAGCTTAGGGTTTCTCGCCCTTGCGCCTTTATTTGGTTTACTCATTGCTGAACTTAGCGTTGCAGTACTGAATTGTCGGGTTTCAGAAAGTGGTCATTCTGATTGTGTTATCGGCGGTATTGATATTGGAATGCTACTTGCCGTCTTATATACGGGTGGCTGGTTCGGTATTATTACAGTGCCAGTAGGAGGTTTGGCAGCGCTAGTCTGTTACAACAAATATCGTGATGCACAATTGAATAAAAAGCAATAAAAAAGGGGCTAAACGCCCCTTCTCTTCACATCAATTAGGTTAGATTGCTGCGTTTCTGAATTCTTTGACGAATTGCTTAACAGGCATATCGTTACAACGTAAGTTGCGAACCTGTTGGTTATTCAAACGTAGGTGATTTACGCCGTGACGAACTGCGTCTAAGCATAGCTCAGTTGCGGTATCAGTTTTTTCAGCGATTAGCTCAACTTTCTTTTCTTGCTTTTGCGAGCGCTTTGCCGCTTTCGCAAACTCACGGATATCTTCACCGTTACAATGGATGCTTGGTGAAAAGCGTGAAATAAATAGACCTAGTGAAGAAGCTTCTCTACGAGCTGCACTGAAACCTTGTTCTGCTGCAACAGCACATACTTTTGTCGCTGGTGATGCATCAGCTTGAGTGAACTCAACCTGTGAAGCAAAAGCCGTTGTAGAAACCAAAGAAACAAGACCAAAGAAAGAGAGAGATTTAAGCATAGTATACCCCAATTGAACGATTCGGCGCGGATTATAATTACAATGAAGAATAAGTAAACAGCTAAATCATGCAATTTTGATTATTTAATGATCTATTCACACTAAGCTAAAATCCTCGTTATCCCCGCGCTAAACTTGTGCAAAATTTAACAACTACCAACATGCGTACCCATTCACTAAAGAAGTTATTTCCCCCAAGCGCTGACCCTCTCGTTTTTAAGTGATAAACTTTGTCAAATAACAGCAAGAATCTAAAGAGAGCGCTATGAAAATTGTTTCGTTTAATATAAACGGCCTTAGAGCTAGACTGCATCAATTACAAGCATTGATTGAAAAACACCAACCTGATGTCATTGGACTGCAAGAAATTAAAGTCCATGACGAAGCTTTTCCTGTCGACGATGTAGAAGCGCTTGGCTACCATGTTTATTTCCATGGCCAAAAGGCGCATTACGGTGTGGCACTACTCTCCAAGAAACCTGCAAAAGCGATACAAAAAGGCTTCGCAACGGATACTGATGAATCACAACGTCGCATGATCAGCGGTACGTTTGAAAGCGATTCAGGGAACGAAGTTACCGTTATGAATGGTTACTTCCCTCAAGGGGATAACATCAGCCATGAAACAAAGTTTCCGTATAAAAGACAATTTTATGCGGACCTCATGACCCATTTAAATAATTTTGCCGATCCTCAATCTAACCTTGTGGTCATGGGCGATATTAATATTTCTCCACTGGATGCAGATATTGGTATTGGTGAGCAAAACCGCAAGCGTTGGTTAAAAACAGGTAAGTGCTCGTTCCAACCTGAAGAGCGCGAATGGTTAAAAACACTGCTAGATTGGGGCTTTAAAGATACATTTAGAGAGTTAACACCTGATGCAACCGAAAAGTACTCATGGTTTGACTATCGCTCTAAAGGGTTTGATGATAATCGTGGTCTACGCATAGATGTGGTTCTAGCAACTGCTCCTTTAACTGCGAAGTGTATTGAAAGTGACATAGATTACGAATTGAGAGGAATTGATAAACCCTCAGATCACGCACCTATTTGGGCAACTTTCGACATCTAATCGCCCGCTTTTCCGCCGAGACTGTGAATTCAGTGCTCGGCATATACTAAAATCACCAACTTAAAAACTGGATAGAAACGTGACGTTTATCGCTGCCCTTGGGTTATTTTTACTCAGTTTTCATCGCAAAGAATATCAGCAATTGTTACAAGTGCCTGCCAGACAAACTGGTGTATTTAGCTGTGCGGTCGTGCTTACATTCCTTTGGCAAATAAAAGCAGGTATCTTACCTGAGTTGAACATTCATATTCTAGGAATAACCGCAGTAACGTTAATTTTGGGTTGGCGGCTAAGCGCGTTGAGTGCGACTTTGGCCTGTCTCGTCCACAGTTACTTTAGCGCTTTTACTTTGATAGAGTTCGGTAATTTTTGGCTATTCACAGCACTGCTCCCTGTTTACTTAAGCTATGGACTTTTTGCCCTTTGCTATCATCATTTACCGCGGCACTTTTTTGTTTATATTTTTGTTTGTGCATTTATTTTCGCAGGTACGGTGGGCTGTTTAAAGATACTCCTAAGCGCATTCTATTATTATGCAGTCGATGCCTATACTTGGTATCAGTTGGCGGACAATTATCTCCATTTTGCGGTGATAATGTGGTTCCCGGAAGCCATGTTGAATGGTATGGCCATCACCTTACTCATTACATATCGCCCACACTGGGTAAAAACTTTTTTTGATAGGGAATACTTAGACAAATGATCTCCCACTACCGCTGTCCACTGTGTAAACTGCCTTTATATCAGGGCGGTGCCAGCTACAGTTGCAATAATAATCATCAATTTGATATTGCCAAAGAAGGCTATGTCAACTTACTACCCGTGCAAAATAAAAAATCAAAACAACCGGGCGACAATCAGGAAATGGTTGCAGCGCGTCGGGCATTCTTCGAAACCGATCACTATCACTTTCTACGTGATAGACTTGCACAAATAGTCTCTGAAAAATTGCCAGCTACCCTACTGGATTTAGGATGTGGTGAAGGATTTTATACCCGTGAAATCGCAAACCGCTGCGAGAATGCTAAAGTCTACGGGGTCGATATCGCAAAACCTGCTGTCCGCTATGCTGCTAAACGCTATCCTCAAGTAGAGTTTAGCGTAGCCTCTATCAAAGACGCCCCTTTTGAAAATGAATTTGCAGATGTGATTGTGAGTATTTTTGCGCCAGTGTTTGCCGAGGAACTTGCCCGTCTATGCAAACCATCAGGCAGTTTGTATGTCGTCTCACCTGGTGAGCACCATCTATTCGAACTCAAGTCGCTGATTTATGATAATGTAAAGCTACACAAGGCACCTGAAACACCACAAGGGTTTGAATTGGTTGAACGAACTAAATTGCAACAAACACATAGCATGGAATTTGAGTGTGTTGAGCACTTAATCATGATGACGCCGTTTGCATGGAAATTTAAGCAACAACACATGGATAGATTACAAAAGATGGATCATATCGAAGTCACGCTCTCGTTTTTAATAAACGAATATCAGCGCAAGTAATCCAACATCAGATCACCAATTATGAGCAAATCACTGCCTACTTGCTTGGTAGGCAGGAAAACGGATCCTACAGGTTTTCTTGCGTAAACGCTTTGTCCATTTTATCGAACATATCTTTTAGCAATCGCGCTAAATCTCTGTATCTAGGCTTTCTTGAAGACAGGGGCGAATCATAACCATTAGCAACCATCTTTTGATGCAGCTCTGTATACCAAGAATACAAAGCCGGATTCAACGGCGTTTCAGCTCTTTTACCAAGCCATAATAATCCTTGGAGAGGAAGCGATAAAAAGAACAAAGCAATCGCAATGGCTTGCGGAAGATATTGAAAACCCAATTGGCTGGTCTGCAAAAACAGAGTAAACACCGCCAGCATAGGCATTGTATTTAAAGCAAGTTCTGTCGCCTTGATCACCCTAAATTCAGGGAACAACGGTGCTAGCTCCTTGCGCATAGGCCACTCTTTCGAGTATTGACGTCCAAGTTGCACTTGCGAAATAAGACTTTTTTGCATCATAACTCCTAGGTGCTAACTTTTATATAAAAAATGAGGTAAAATCGACGTCTTTACTGTCAACTATACCTTAGTCTAAATGCGTAGCTTATATGCGCTATAGCTTTAAGCTTAATACGCAATAACTGTTATTGTCAAAACGGAAAGTCATTATGTCATCTCAGCATGTTTTGGTTCTTAATTGTGGAAGCTCCAGTCTTAAGTTTGCAATCATCGATAATGCAACGGGAGAGGAGATATTATCAGGTCTGGCTGAACGCCTAGCTGAACAGTCGCCACAAATTAAATATAAGTTCCAAGGCAACAAGGAAATCGTGCCCCTAAATAGTGGTGATGCGCACCAAGTTGCGATCACAACACTTGTAAAACTTATCAAAGATCTCGCGTTAGACGCAAATCTTGTCGCTGTAGGCCATCGCGTGGTACACGGCGGTGAGCGCTTCACACACTCAGTCATTATCGATGACTCCGTTATCACAGCTATCCAAGAAACGGCAAGTCTGGCGCCTTTACATAACCCAGCTAACCTACTTGGGATCCGATCAGCTCAAGCCGCATTTGCACATTTACCGCAAATCGCTGTCTTTGATACGGCTTTCCATCAAAGTATGGATCAAACAGCGTACCTTTATGCCCTACCTTATTCACTATACCGTGAACATGGTGTTAGACGTTATGGTTTCCACGGCACCAGCCATGCTTATGTATCGGCGCAGGCCATCGAGATTTTAGGCTTAAAAGATAAGCCATCTCGTATTATCACTGCACACTTGGGCAATGGTTGTTCCGTTACCGCAATTAAAGACGGTAAATCGGTGGACACCAGCATGGGCTTAACTCCATTAGAAGGCCTAGTGATGGGCACCCGAAGTGGTGATATTGATCCAGGCTTGTTCTCGTTTTTAGTTAATCACCTAAACTATTCAACACAGCAAATTGACACCTTGTTGAACAAACAAAGTGGCCTTTTAGGTATTAGTGAGCTTTCTAACGATTGCCGTACGATAGAAGAAGCAGCGCAGGAGAACCATCCTCAAGCAACACTGGCGCTTGATATTTTCTGTTATCGTTTAGCCAAACAAATTGCTAGCTTCTTGGTACCACTAAACGGCTTAGATGCACTTGTATTCACTGGCGGAATTGGTGAAAACTCTGACGTTATCCGTGAAAAAGTAGTGAGCCAACTTAGCTTCCTTGGCATGCACATCAATAAGGAGCATAACCTCAACGCACGCTTTGGTAATCAAGGTGTGATCACTGATGAGTCTCACTCTCCTGTCGCTATGGTCATCCCAACCAATGAAGAGTGGGTGATTGCCAACGATGCAGCCACGCTTGCTAAAGGAGTGTAATGATGGGTCGTCGTATCATGCTTATTCCTATTTCAACGGGCGTTGGTTTGACGTCGGTGTCTGTAGGAATAGTCCGAGCACTGGAACAAAAAGCGGTAAAAGTAAACTTCTTTAAGCCGATCGCTCAACCTCGTAAAGATGAAGTCGGCCCCGAGAAGTCAACACTCATCGTTCAGCAAGGTTCAACCATTGCCCCACCCACGCCGTTTGAGCTTAGCTACGCTGAGCAAATGATAGGTGATGGTAAAGGCGATGACCTGTTAGAAGAAATAGTGGAGCGCTTTGAAGGCACAGTACAAGACGATGAAGTTGCCATTATAGAAGGAATGGTTCCCACCCGTCGTCAACCTTACGCTGGCCGTGTAAACCGCGAGATTGCGCAAACGTTAGGTGCAGATATCGTGTTTGTCTTAACGCCGGGTAATGACTCTATCGACGAGCTTGAAGACCGCTTAGAGATAGCTGCAGGCAATTATGGCGGTGTAAACCACCCTCGCGTATTGGGTTGTATATTCAATAAAGTGAATGCACCGCTGGATGAAGATGGCAGAGCGCGCGCCGATCTGGTTGATCAATACAAACCAGAAGAGCTTGAAAACGAAATGAATCGTTTAGCATCGCTACCTATTTTCAGAAAACACCCATTTCAACTTTTAGGTGCCATACCATGGGACTTTGACTTAGTTGCGCCGCGAGTTATCGACTTAAGCAATTATTTAAAAGCCGAAATCATCAATGCGGGTGATATGGAGCACCGTCGTCTGCGCCGTGTTACTTTCTGTGCAAGAACGGTATCGAACATTCTTAACCACTTTACGCCAGGTGCCCTATTGGTTACTCCTGGCGATCGTTCGGATATCTTAGTTGCAGCGTGTTTATCAGCTATGAATGGCACCAAGATTGGCGCTATCTTGTTAACTGGTGGATTCAAACCAGAAGAGAAGATCATGACCTTATGTGAGCAAGCGATGGATACCGGTCTGCCTATTCTTGCTACTGAGGCTGATACGTGGCGTACCTCGTTACTATTACATAATTTCAATATGGAAGTGCCAAGTGATGACGAGCAGCGCATCGAGCGCGTAAAACAGCACAACGCTCGCCATATCGATAGCGAGTGGCTGGAAAGTTTGGCTAAAGGGGTCGGTAAAACCCGAAAACTCTCCCCTCCTGCGTTTCGTTATCTGCTGACTGATTTAGCTAGACGTGCTAGCAAAACCATTGTGCTGCCTGAGGGTAATGAGCCTAGAACGATCAAGGCGGCGGCTATCTGCGGTGCACGAAACATTGCTAAAACCGTTCTACTTGGAGATAGAGAAGAGATTGAGCGTATCGCCCAGCAACAAGGTGTTGAGCTTAATGAAAACGTGACTATCTTATCTCCAGAAGAAGAGTTGCAAAAGTACATTGCGCCTATGGTTGAGCTACGTAAAAACAAAGGCCTAACCGAAGTTGTTGCGGCAGAGCAACTGCAAGATAACGTCGTGCTCGGCACCATGATGTTAGCCGAAGGCCAAGTTGATGGCTTAGTATCTGGTGCGGTAAATACCACCGCCAATACTATTCGTCCACCACTGCAGTTAATCAAAACGGCACCAGGCGCGTCTTTGGTAAGCTCAGTATTTTTCATGTTGCTACCGGACCAAGTGTTAGTATACGGCGACTGTGCAATTAACCCTGATCCAACGGCTGAGCAGTTAGCAGATATCGCAATTCAATCTGCAGATTCCGCTGCAGCATTCGGCATTGAGCCTCGCGTTGCCATGATCAGTTACAGCACAGGAACATCTGGACAAGGTGCAGATGTAGAAAAAGTGCGTGAAGCCACAGAGATCGCGCAAAAGAAACGCCCTGATCTCGATATTGACGGGCCGCTGCAATACGATGCCGCCATTATGGAAAATGTCGCACGTAAAAAAGCGCCAAACAGCAAAGTCGCTGGTAAAGCAACAGTATTTGTCTTCCCAGATCTAAATACAGGTAACACCACATATAAAGCGGTGCAGCGAAGTGCTGAACTTGTTAGCATCGGGCCTATGTTACAAGGTATGCGTAAGCCAGTTAACGACTTAAGCCGCGGGGCTTTGGTTGATGACATTGTATACACCATAGCCTTAACTGCTATTCAGGCAACACAAATCGAAGAATAGTCTTCACACTAAGGGCTCAATGCGTGAGCCCTTTTCTTTATTACCTCACTAATCCTTTCTTTTGCCCAGAATTCGGGTGAACCCTCTGGTCTTTAAATTGACTTAGCTATACTATGAATTATACCAATTGGTATTTTTCCAAAAACAAGGGTTGGTAATGTCAAAGCAAACGCTGCAATTGCTCAAACAAGAATTTACAATACATAGCTTGGATTGCGATGACGCTGTTCCACAAGCAGTGTTAAACAGTAAAATCTTTTTTATTGCCAAAACTGAGGATGAGCTCTCTATCGTTTGCGCGTCAGATATCGCAGTCAGTAGCCTCGCGGCTGAAAGTCATTGGAGAGCATTGGAAGTCGTGGGCCCGCTGGGGTTTTCGCTTACAGGCATTATGGCTAATATTTCTGGTGTGCTAGCAAAGTCCAACGTCTCTATTTTTACGTTATCAACGTACGATACCGATTACATCCTAGTAAAAGAAAGCCAAATCCAGCAAGCGATGCAAGCACTTAAAAAAGATGGATATTTATTACTTTGATTGAACTCTCACCACCTATCCAATATCGGCCAATATCCCAAATCGCAAACCCTATTGCGCATATTCCAAGTCCCTTTTCTGGTAAAGTCTTACCGCTAAGTGCGCACCCAAACGCGGCGATTGCGTCAGGAATGTTAGGGATTGGTGTTTGTGTACAAATGCGCGTGCCTTTGTTGCTATCTCCTTGTAACGGAAAACTAATTCAGATCAGAAAAAATAACTGTGAATACATTCTACACGCCCATAACGGCTTAAAAATGTTGCTGAGCTTAGAAGTCGGCAATGAGTTTGCCAAACCCGAATATCTCAAAGCAAACAGCTTTGGCAAAACCACGATAAAGCTTGGAGAGCCGCTATGCTTTTTTGATATTCCACTCAGTGAAGCAAAAACCATGGCCGCTATTGTGCTACTCAATGCACAAAAGCTTGGTGCGTGTTATTATCCTTTAAAACAAGTATCTGCGGCCAAAGAGCCGATAATCACAATTGCAAGGGCGTGTGCTTTATGACAATCACCATGTATGGGATCAGCAACTGCGATACCATTAAAAAAGCCAAAAAATATCTTCAAGACAACAATATCGAATTCACTTTTCACGACTACCGCAAAGATGGATTAGACGAAGCTCTACTCACTACTTTTATTGACCAACTTGGCTGGGAAAACGTGTTAAACAAACGCGGGACCACATACCGAGCGCTTAGCGAAGAACAAAAACAAAATCTCGATGCGCAGTCAGCGAAACAACACCTTTTGGCGGCACCAGCCATGATAAAGCGCCCTATTTTGCAGTACCAAGGTCAATATCACTTGGGTTTTAAAGCTGCGCAGTATGATGAGATTTTTGCCTAATGAGCGAAGTAGTTAAGCTCGCTCAAGCTCTGATCCAAAGGGCTTCTGTTACACCTGATGATGCTGGTTGCCAACAATTAATGAATGAACGCCTAGCAAAGCTTGGCTTTACCATCGAAGAACACTTCTTTGTTGATACCCTCAACACATGGGCACGAAAAGGCGACAGCGGACCACATTTTTGCTTTGCTGGACACACTGATGTAGTACCGGTTGGCGACGAGAGTCAATGGCAACACCCGCCATTTGCTGCAGTGATTGAAAATGACATGTTGCATGGCCGTGGAGCTGCTGACATGAAAGGCTCACTTGCAGCTATGATCGTGGCAACGGAACGGTTCATCGAAAAACACCCCAACCACAAAGGGTCACTATCTTTTTTGATAACCTCTGATGAGGAAGGCCCTTTCGTGAACGGCACAACTCGAGTTGTAGATTTATTAGAAGCCCGCAACGAAAAAATTGATATGTGCTTAGTCGGTGAACCTTCATCGCGCCATAAACTTGGCGACGTAGTAAAAAATGGTCGCCGCGGTTCACTCACAGGACACCTAAAAGTGATTGGAAAACAAGGTCACGTAGCTTACCCTCACCTTGCTAAAAACCCCATTCACTTGTCTGCGGCGGCGATTGCTGAACTCAGTCAGACCGAGTGGGATCAAGGGAATGCATTTTTCCCCGCAACAAGCTTCCAAGTGTCCAATATCAATGGCGGAACAGGGGCTGGCAACGTGATACCAGGTTCCCTGCAAGTACAGTTTAACTTCCGTTTTAGCACCGAAGTTACAGCCGATGAGCTCAAACAGCGCGTTATTGCTATTCTAGACAAGCATCAACTTGATTATGAGCTTAATTGGGTACTGAATGGCTTACCGTTTTTAACTGAACCAGGTCCGTTGCTCGATGTGACGATTGCAGCCATCAAAGAAGTGACGGGAAGGCAAACCACACCGGAAACTTCAGGTGGCACATCGGATGGCCGGTTTATTGCCCAAACGGGATGTAAGGTAATTGAGCTTGGCCCAATTAATGCCACAATCCATCAAGTCGATGAATGCGTGAGCTGCAAAGACCTAGATCAATTAGCCTTAATCTATGAAAAGATCTTGGAGAAGTTACTTGCCTAGCAACTATATGCTTACAAGCGCTGAATGTAGCGCTTGTGGCGTCAACGAATCACATCTGGTGTTTTACCATGGTCGCCACGTGCATAGCGCAATAGTTTCCGATCTCAATGACCTCTCTAAAGCTGCGAAAAAGGCAGGTTTTGAGTTTTACATGGCGTCCGCATATCGAGGATTTGAAAGGCAAAAAGCGATTTGGAATAGCAAGTTTGCAATGCGCCGTCCTGTTTTTGGTATCACTAATCAAGAGATAGAACTGAGTAACCTCTCAGACATCGACAAAGTAAAAGCAATTATGTTGTTCTCCGCCCTACCTGGTGCTAGTCGCCACCATTTGGGCACTGATCTGGATGTGTTCGCCAAAAACCTTGTACCAGCAGGGCAATCACTACAACTGGAACCGTGGGAATACCAGAAAGATGGACATCAGCACAAATTTTCGCTGTGGCTTGATGCGCATTTAGCAACTTTTGGTTTCTATCGGCCTTATGATTGTTACCGAGGGGGAGTTGCTGCGGAGCCTTGGCATATTAGCCACCAGCTAACGGCATCAAAACTTGCCTCGCTGCAATCCGTTGACGCGATTGGTGCAGTGCTTAAACGCAGCGATATCAAAGGTAAAGACGCAATACTGACGAATCTCAGCGCACTACATCAGCAATTTATCACCAATGTAGCGCAGCCATAACAACTAACCCGACCTTAAGCTACTTATACCAATTGAATTAATTCTCTAATCAATTCGAAGGGTGAAATAGCATATTAGCTTCGTTAAAAATTTCTCATTTAGAACAACTAAATAGCAAAATTTTGCCTTGCCTATATGGATATAGGTACCTTAGCGGTAGCAGGACGCGAGAGCGGTGCTACTAAAGCTATTTCCCGCTTCAAAATAGATCATTTACTTAATACAACTGGTATTAGATTAGAAAAGAAAGGGTTATTTGCTTTTGTCGTGAATAGCGTCAAGCCTAGCCAGTAGACTTGAGGTATCAAAACGGTTGCCGCCAAGCGCTTGAACATCCGCATAATATTGATCCACTAAAGCTGTAAGCGCCAAATTTGCGCCGTTACTTCTTGACTCGTCTAGCGCAATGCCTAAATCTTTTCTCATCCAATCGACTGCAAAACCAAAGTCATATTCGCCTGCTAACATGGTTTTATAACGATTCTCCATTTGCCAAGAGCCAGCCGCACCCTTGGCAATCGTTTCAATCACCTTTTCACCATCAAGACCCGCTTTTTTAGCAAAGTGCAAGCCTTCTGCGAGCCCTTGCACCACACCCGCGATACAGATTTGATTAACCATTTTACAAAGCTGCCCAGCACCCACTTCTCCAATTAATTGGCTAAAGCGAGCAAACGCGGCCATGATTGGTTGTGCTTTTGCAAACGTACTTTCGTCTCCGCCAACCATTACCGTCAACACGCCATTCTCTGCACCAGCCTGGCCTCCAGATACAGGAGCATCTAGAAATTCAACTTTTAATTTCTTGGCTTCTTGCGCTATTTCACGGGCAACTTTTGCAGATGTTGTAGTATGATCAATTATCACCGCTCCCGGCTTCACTCCCGCTAATACACCACTTTCGCCATATACGACTGAGCGTAAATCGTCATCATTGCCAACACACATAAACACAAAATCACAGTCAGTCGCTGCGTCTTTAGGTGTAACTGCAAAGTTGCCAGCATACTCCTCGGCCCATTTTTCGGCTTTGCTGGTAGTACGATTATATACCGTGACTTGGTGACCCGCTTTTTGCAAATGCCCAGCCATTGGATACCCCATGACGCCTAATCCTATAAATGCGACTTTCACTGACATATTTCTGTCCTATTTCGTTGTTATCTTAATAAGAATGGAGTTTTTATACCCGAGCACCTCTGTCATAGCAAATGAAAAAACCGCTTTGATACCGAATAACATGAATAAATCACACGGAGCCTGAAAGGATGGAGAATATTTATCGTTTTAGTGCACAACTTATTGATGGCCAAGTTTTGCCATTACAGTCTCTGGCGGGAAGACCGTTATTGATCGTTAACATTGCGAGTAAATGTAGCTTTGCGCCACAACTTTCTGCACTTGAAAAGCTATACAGCAAATACAAACCTTTTGGATTTGAGGTATTGGCCTTTCCTTGCAATCAGTTTGGTCGCAACGAGCCACTTGAAGATGAAATGCTTAAAGAGTTTTACAATACACATTTCAATTTAAGCTTTAAGATCTGTACTAAAACACAAGTCAACGGACCTGATGCACATCCATTGTTTAGCTACTTAAAATCTCATACCCGTGGTATCGCGCAAAACCGTGCAATTAAATGGAATTTTACCAAGTTTCTAATAAACTCAGAAGGCATGCTAGTATCTAGATATGCCCCAAGAACTAAACCAGAAACGCTTAAATCAGTGATAGAGAGCCACATTAATCATGAGAATCGCCCTATTCAGTTCGCAAAACTATGAAGTGCCATTTTTTGAGCAAGCTGTAAATATTTACTCAGAACTTGAAATAAGCTTTATTAGCGAGTCACTCAATGAAAACACAGTTTCACTGTGTCAGCACTATGACGCGGTTTGTGTATTTGTAAACGATTCTGTAAATGCGCAAGTGATTGATAAACTCGCTGACTATGGTGTTAAATTCATCGCCCTACGCTGCGCAGGTTTCAATAACGTTGATATTCGACAAGCAAAGCTGCGTGGTATAAATGTTGTCCGTGTGCCAGCCTACAGTCCTGAAGCGGTTGCAGAGCACTGTATCGCGTTAATGCTAACGCTCAGCCGCAAAACTCATAAGGCCTATAATCGAGTTCGAGAAGATAACTTTGATCTCAACGGTTTACTAGGTTTTAATATTTATAATAAAACGGTCGGTATCATCGGTTGTGGCAAAATTGGGCAAGCATTGGTCAGTATCTTGAACGGCTTTGGTGCCAATGTATTAGTTTATGACCCAAACGTTGGAGAAGGCCCCTACACTTTGGTCTCTCTAGATATCTTACTAGCACAATCGGATATTATTAGTCTGCACTGTCCGCTTAATGAAAATACCCATCATATTATCGATGATGCTGCGTTTGCCAAAATGAAAGCGGGTGTGATGCTTATTAACACCAGTAGAGGCGCCCTGTTAGATAGCAAAGCCTGTATCGCCGCGCTCAAGTCTAAACAACTCGGTTATCTCGGCTTAGATGTGTATGAACAAGAGTCAGAGCTATTTTTTAAAAACCATAGTGAAGAAATAATTCAAGATGATGTTTTCTCGCGTTTGGTTAGCTTCCCCAACGTACTAGTTACAGGGCATCAAGGCTTCTTTACCAAAGAAGCACTAAAACAAATTGCAACAATAACCTGTGAAAACCTCGACGCAGCAAGACTGGAAAAGCCGTTGATAAACCAAGTAATCTAATTTCAGAACCAAAAAAAAGAGCATATCAATCATGATGTGCTCTTTTGGTTACTTCAAAGTCGGGGGAAGTAATTTGATTTATGCTTTGCTCTTCAATTCAGCCGTAACCTGAGCTAAACCTACTTCTGAAATTCTCATCGTGATCTCTTTTTGCTTAGCACTCAATAAAGAAATACCTTCAGCAACCATGTCATAGACTTTCCAACTGCCGTCTTTGCTTTGGCGAAACTTAAAATGCATATCAATATCCGGTTTTGATTGCTCTTTTATTACCACCTTGACTGTGGCAAAATCAGCGCCGTCAGAAACTGGTAATTCTTCAAACAATACATCTTGACCTTTATACTGCAAAAGTGCATTGGCATAGGTGGCTACAAGATACTTATCTACTGCATTGATAAATTCAATCGCTTCATCTCGCTTTAACCCTTTGATGTGTTTGCCAAGTAATTTAAAAGATACAAACTTGACATCTATGTGCGGCATTAAACGGCTACGTACAATGCCTTTCATCTGAGTTTCCGTCGCCTTGCCATCTTGATTAACCGTTTTTATGTCGGCAAATAGTTTATCGCCAACGTGATTAATTAACTCGTAAGGCGTGTCATTCGCAGAAGCGAAGCCTGAGAAAATGAGAAAACTGAAAATAACGAGTAACTTTTTCATTGTTTAATCCTTATTAAACTGATGACACTAGTCTATCCAATTTGACGAGTGCAAATAAACATACCAATCTGCACCAAATTAATGCCTAACCGACATCAATTAACGCAATGTAAAATAGAGGCTCACGATGACAACCGCTTTTTATAAAGTCAGAAATAAAAGGCGTATTACTGTTATGACAAGGCCTACGGGAAGTATACGGGGATCAAACGACGAAAAATGTCAGAAATTGTATCAATTTATTTGCTCGCTGAGCTTGGCGATTGCAGCCAAGCTCACGATTATTGCGTGAAGGGGATAAATTACCGTTGTTGCTGGAGGCTAGCGTTCCATATCTGCCACAAAAAACGCGATATTATCGCAGCTTCCCAGTTTTTCCAGTGTTTCTATTATCGCATCATGCTGCGGCGAAATTGACTCAAGTTGCTGCAAAGTGATTTCATTTTTTTCAAGCTTTTCTGCAAGCGCGTTTCCAATAAATGCCATTCTTTGCTGTGCACAGACGCTATTTGAAAGCCAGCTGCCGCATAAGGAAACAATTCCTATATTGGGGGCTTTCTTCATCAATATATGCTGTTCAATGGCTGGCAACCCAGCTAGGCAGCTGACGCGGCCACAAAATGTCAAGTGCGCAATCAGTTGCTGAGTATGTGTGCCCGTCACGTCCAACGCACCTTGTACCTCTGCGGCACCAAAGTGAAGCTGCAACGCATCAGCCAAACCCGCAAAGTCAGGATGACAATACACCAGATCCGCGCCTAGTTTCTCAAGCAGCTTTTTATGCTTAGATTCAGAACATGCCGCAACGCCCAAACCCAACTGTTTTGCAAATTGTATCGCCATTTGACCAACTGGGTGATGAGCCGATTCGATTAAGACCGTATCCCCAGCATTTAACTGCAGTTTGAAAAGAGCTATTAACGCGCACATTGCTGGAGCAATTGAAGCTGCGGCCAGTTTTCCATCGACGTTTGTTGGCAAGACAGTAAGTGCATGACTTGGCACCAAGGCAAATTCACTCATCGTACCATGCTCTCGAATATCGCCGTGCCAGAATACTCGAGTTCCCGGCTCTGGAAACCCTGTTTTACATGCTTTTTCCACAATACCCACAGCGTCCACGCCAAACACTCTGTTTGGTGTTTCTTCACAGGGACAATTGGCCACCTTTGTATCGATAAAGCTTAAACCAACGTATTCAACTTTGACCAAAACCTGATCATCCGTTGCTTCAGGCAAATTAATTTCTCCCTGCTCGAAGGTAAGTCCATTTGTGTGATTGAATCGGACTGCTTTCATCATATACCTTAACTTTATGTCTAAAAATAAAATAATTTGACCTATGCGCTTCACTTCATTAAACCATTGTTAGCAACGAGCCACAACTTTATTAGTGTAAATATGCTACTCGCATTTCCAATTGTTTAGTGTCACAATGGCATCAGTGTTGGTGAACTTTTTCGCATCATGGATATTAGCAGCAGATTATTAATCTTTTTAGACGTTGTGGAGCGCGGTTCCTTTGCCAGTGCGGCACAGTTGAGAAATATTGACCGTTCTGTCATTTCTAAACAGATGACCAAATTAGAAGAAGAGCTTGGCGTAAGATTAATGAACCGTACAACTCGCTCTTTCTCACTCACTTCTGCTGGTTCTGAGATGGTAAAAAAAGCAGAGGAGCTAAGGCTATTACTCAACGACACACAACGGATCGCACAAAATTATCACACCGAGCCTAAAGGTTTGCTTAAAATTGCGAGCTCCACTGTAGTAGGTAGACGCTATGTACAGCCTGTCATTAACGATTTTCAGAAACGTTTCCCCCACGTCGAGGTTGAGCTTCGACTTGAAGACAGATTAGTAGATTTGGTCGGTGAAGGTTTTGATTTAGCTTTTCGTGTCGGCGAACCGAAAGATTCTTCGCTTATCGCTCGTAGAATTGCACGCAATCGATTGCTCATATTAGCAAGCCCAACCTTCTTAAAAGCCCATGGCACACCAAGCTCCCTTGAAGAGCTCAGCGAGTTACCTGCAGCAACTTACGCCAGTGATGCGCTAAGGTTTACCAGTATCACCTATCAAGACGAGCAAGGCATCGAACAACAAATGCCTGTTAAAAGTATCTTTAGAACCAATGACGGAGATACCTTGCTAGAAAGTGTATTATCAGGTACATGCTACATCGTAGCGCCTGCGTTTTTAGTTGGTAAAGAGATTATTGAAGGGAAGTTACAGCCAATTTTAACGAATATTAAGTTAGTTGACTTCGCTGCGATGTATGCCCTCTACCCTCACCGAGATTTACCGGTTAGAACGAGGCTTTTCTTAGATGCATTCAGAGCATATATTGGTGAGGAAACACCGATTTGGGAAACAGAGATCCCGGGGTTTGAACAAATGTATGGCTTCGTCCCACCTAAACCCATGTTGACGTTCTAGTTGACTCGTATATCTGGACAATAAGCTTTTAGTAGAAAAGGATTATTACTCTCATCCGTCTAACCTTTTCATCGCACCTCTCACCATGCTCTGGGAATTAATCCACTTTACGCATTCGCTTAGCGAGAGTGGTTCACAGATCTGGAAGCCCTGAATATAAGGACAATCCAAGCTATACAAATACTGCAAGCAGGCATCGCTTTCAACACCCTCAGCAACTATACTGCAATTCAATTTACGCGCTAAAAACATACTTGTTTCGACTATGGCTTGATCTTTTTCACTTTCATGGCTTTGCCTCACAAACGAGCCATCAATTTTAATTTGAGAAATTGGTAACTCCTTTAATATTGAAAATGAAGAAAAACCAGTACCAAAATCATCAATGCTGACTGCAAATCCCATATCAATTAACGTTTCAATCATGCTCCGTGCCTTCTCAACTTCTTCCATCACCGTACTTTCCGTGAGCTCAAACACAATATGTGTTGGGTCTACTCGGTGTGTATCCAGAAGCATTGCGAGGGTATTAATTAAGTTCTGCTCGGCAAAGTCCTGACAAGAAAGATTAATATGTACAACTAACTTGTTATCTATTTCAGTTAAGATAGCGAGATCTTGAAAAACACGATTGATCACAAATGTACTCAGCTGGCGGATCAAATTATTACGCTCCGCCAATTCAATAAATTGATCCGGCATTGTCATTGAGCCATCTGGCTGCGGCCATCTAAGTAAGGCTTCAACCCCATGAATATCACCACTTTTCGAACAAACAATCGGTTGATAATGAAGCGCAAGTTCACCACGTGCGAGCGCAACCTTTAGATTGGCCAGCATCTGGAATTCGGCTTCAATTCCCTCATGAAGCTCTTCATCAAAAATAACAATGCTTTGCCGGCTATGTTTGGCCGAATACATAGCGATGTCAGCTTGCTTCAATAGCTCAAAAACATCGAGCTGACGAGACTTAGTCCATAAGCTTGCGCCTGCACTGTACGTCACGTCAAGTTGTAGCTCTTCAACTTCAATACCTGACTTTAGCTCACTCAGCAGCGCATTGTTCTGGGAGTAAATACAATTTACGTCTGTCACGTCCATTAAAATAATAAATTCATCGCCGCCCATGCGATATAACTTGCTACGAGGAAGCAGTGCTGCCCCCATTTTATGCGCCAGTTCCACCAGTAATTTATCACCAAAAAAGTGCCCTTTAGCATCATTGATCTGCTTGAAATTATTCAAATCTACCAGAATAACACTAAAATCAAGCTGCTGATGTTTACGTTCATTAATAGCATCAATGCAACGCTGGCGATTCTCTAAATCCGTTAAAAAATCATGTTCTGCGTTATACTTGGCCTGTGTTGCAATTTCATTCAATTCTTGCAGGCTAGTTAGACTCAAACAATTCACCACAAAAACAAAAATGGAACCTAGAAACAGGATTAAACTTAAGCCTTGCTCAATAAAACTCGCGCTATTGTGATCGTACAGGAAGTAGGCAAAGCTCAAATATCCAAGTTCAAACAGAGCCATAAGAATTAACAACACTCGCCAACCGACCGAAGAAGTTAATCGACATATTTTAAAGGCCGGAGAAAAAGCTAATCCCATGATAAAGCTGCCAGCTAATACTAATATAAGTGCAATCAAAGGAATCATCGTGCATAGAGTACAATGGTTAGAGTATAGATTATAAATACGCCCTTGCTCGGGACAGAAAGAATTATTCAATATTGGGTGGGGAACACAGTGGCGGGCTAGGTAGCCCGCTCATATTAGCTAATTGGCCAAGACAAGAGTTTAATCCGCGCTTTTTAGAATTTGGTAAAGCTGATCTTTTAACCACAGCCTTTTTTTCTTTAGTGACTCGAGATACTCATCACTTGAGTGCTCTACACCATCTTCAATCCGAATAACTTCATTGTCCACTTCATGGTAATCTTTAAATAACCTTGAGAAGTGTCCATCTGACAGTTTTAAGTCATGAATTCTATCTTTAAATTCTGGGAGTTCTTTAGCTAGGCTGTGACGTTCAATGTTCATCGTTTTATTCCCATAAATAGCCATATACACGAGGTTAAGATATACACCCAACCTCAAAGAGTAGACCCAATCAATGCGCCGTAGTAACAGTCGCTTCAAAGTATTGATGAAGTTACTGTCTGATTGGGCCTACTCCCATAGTAACCCGCTGTCGCCTTTGAGTATTGATCTAACGCAAACCTTGCTTAGCCCTCGGTATTTTGCTGCTTCTTTATACTATCTACCCCATAAAAGCTAGGACCTTTGACCACATTCTCGGGGTTTCTCGCAAAGTCGCTAGCCGCCTAGATGCAATTGTTGTAAAATGGCGGCGTTTCTAAGCAAATCTATCTAGCAACTTTTGAGGAAAACCTGTGAGCGAACAAAAACAGTCTCTTAGTTATAAAGACGCTGGCGTTGACATCGATGCGGGCAACGCATTGGTCGAAAGAATTAAAGGCGTAGTAAAAAAAACTCGTCGCCCTGAAGTAATGGGTGGCATTGGTGGTTTTGGTGCACTATGCGAACTTCCAACTGGATATAAAGAGCCTGTTTTGGTTGCTGGCACTGACGGTGTTGGTACTAAGCTACGCTTAGCTATCGATTTGAAAAAGCACGACACAGTAGGTATTGACCTAGTTGCTATGTGTGTTAACGATCTTATTGTCCAAGGTGCTGAACCGCTGTTTTTCTTGGATTACTATGCCACAGGCAAGTTAGACGTTGACGTCGCAGCAGATGTGGTATCTGGTATTGGTAAGGGCTGTGAACTTTCGGGTTGTGCGCTTATCGGTGGTGAAACAGCTGAAATGCCAGGCATGTACGAAGGCGATGACTACGATATGGCTGGCTTTTGTACTGGTGTGGTCGAAAAGTCTAAAATCATTGATGGAACTAAAGTTGCATCTGGCGATCAGCTAATTGCACTAGGTTCAAGCGGTCCGCACTCAAACGGCTACTCTCTAATTCGTAAAGTACTAGAAATATCTGGCGCAGATACTAACGCAGAGTTCGAAGGCAAAACTCTAGGCGAGCACCTGCTAGAGCCGACCCGTATCTACGTAAAGCAAATCTTAGCGCTATTAAAAGAAGTTGATGTTCACGCACTTTCTCATATCACTGGCGGTGGCTTCTGGGAAAACATCCCTCGTGTACTACCTGAGTCAGCGAAAGCAGTGATCAAGGGTGATAGCTGGCAATGGCCTGCAATCTTCAACTGGCTACAAGAAAACGGTAACATTGCAACTCACGAGATGTACCGCACATTCAACTGCGGTGTTGGCATGATCTTAGTTGTTCCAGCTGATAAGCTTGAGCAAAGTCTTGAAATCCTAAAAGAACAAGGCGAGAACGCTTGGCACATCGGTGAAATTCAAGACGCTCAGGCTGGTGAAGAACAAGTTGAGATCTTAGGTGGTGCCGAGTAATGGCACCCACTCGCCTTGTAGTTCTGATTTCTGGGAGTGGTTCGAATTTGCAAGCCATCATTGATGCTTGCAAAGCTGGCTATATTCAAGGTGAAATTGCTGCCGTTATTAGTAATAAAGCGGACGCATACGGCCTAACCAGAGCGCAAGAAGCTGGCATAGCAACATCCGTTTTAGACCATAAGCAATACACTTCTCGTGAAGAGTATGATGTTGCGCTTGGTCAACTAATTGATAGCTTTACACCAGATTTGGTTGTATTAGCTGGATTTATGCGTATTCTAACTCCAAACTTGGTGCAAAAATTTAGAGGAAAAATGTTGAACATTCATCCTTCTTTGTTGCCTAAGTATCAAGGGTTGAACACCCACCAAAGAGCAATCGATGCAAACGATGCAGAACATGGTGCTAGCGTTCACTTTGTCACAGAGGAGTTAGATGGTGGTCCTGTGGTCTGTCAAGCCAAGGTCGCTATTCTTCCAGATGATACGGCAGAGTCACTGGCGCAACGTGTGCATAAGCAAGAACACATTCTTTATCCTTTGGTGGTCAAATGGTTCAGCGAACAAAGACTAACAATGGAAGCAGACTATGCTGTTTTTGATAACAAAACCTTACCAATTCAAGGCGCACCGTACCCAGAAAAATAAAAAATGGAGCGCTGTGCTAATTGGTATTAGCGCTCTACTTTCTACCTCCACATTTGCAAACTCGCTCACTGAATATCACGCCGAATACCAAGTTTCGCGCAAAGGTGAGGTTCATGGTACGGCCACCCGCGATCTCACAAAAATTGCAGACGCAACATACGCTGTGCGCTACAAAAGTGATATCGAATGGATGATTTTTTCGGACGTAAGAACTGAAGAGTCATTGTTTAAAGTCACCGAGCATACTGTAAGCCCACTACACTATAGCATGACTCGTGAAGGGACTGGCCCAGATAAAAGCTACAAAATTAAGTTTGATCATCAAAACCAAGCAATTACCTCCAGTGAAGAAAAGTATCCACTGAAAGTGAAGTGGCTTGAGAATCAGCAAGATTTAATTAGTTATCAGGTACAGCTGCGAGAAGACCTGAAAGCCGGAAAAACCAAGTTTAGCTACCCAATCATAGACAAAAAAGGCGGCCAGCGAAGCTATGATTTTGAAGTTGTCGGCGAGGAAATGATCACCTTACCTTTTGGTAATGTCAAAACCATCAAGGTTAAGCGCGTTTACGATGATAGCGACCGACAAGCTATTGCTTGGTTTGCTCCTAACTACGATCACATGTTGGTTAAAATGTTTAAAGGCAAAGATGGTATGGAACAATTTCAGATTGAGCTTAAAACCTATCAACCAAAATCTGATAGTTGAAAGCACTAACTCGTTAGAGCAAGTCGCTCCGTTCTACTGTATTGCTGCCGTCACTTCCCTAATAAAAAGCCCAACGGCTAGGCGTTGGGCTTTGGGGCAAGTATAAAAATTGAAAATGTTATGAGCTCGAGCGCGCTTTCGTCGATTCTCGAGTGATGAGTTTAGCTTCTAAAACCTGCTGAAACGGTGCTTCTTGCGGCTGAGTTATATGCTTAATCAGCTCTTCTACCGCTATCCGAGTCATTTCTTCCACGGGCTGTGCTATCGTCGTCAGGCCCGGCCAAATATGCCTTGCGATAGGTGCGTTATCAAACCCAGCAATAGATAACTGCTCGGGCACTTTGATCTCTCTCTGGGTCGCAAGTTTTAACACGGCCGCAGCCATGTAGTCGTTTGATGCAAATACAGCCGTTGGCCTTGGCTCTAAGTCCAATATGGCTTTTGCACTGTCTGCACCTGAGTGATAACTAAAGTTACCTTCTGCAACTAATCGTTCGCGATATTCAATGCCATGTTTTGCTAGCGCTTTTTGGTAGCCAGAGAAACGATTTTCTGTAGCACTGTGATCAGGGTGACCTTTAATAAAGGCAATTTCGGTATGACCTAAATTGATCAGATGCTCAGTTAACTCAAAAGCCCCCTGCTCGTCATTACTGCGAATTGAAATCGAATCATCACCTTCAATGGCTGAAGCAACGCGTGCATAGGGAATATTACGTTGCTTTAAAAAAGCAATAAGCTCGTTGGAGTCTGAAAACGGTGGAGTAAGCACAATACCATCAAGTCTCGATGTGGTCAGCAGCTGCTCAACATTGTCGATGAGGTCTTGGCCGCGCAGTTCACAAGGATGTATCAATAAATTGTAACTATGCTTCTGACACGCTTCCAGCGCACCACTTTGCACTCGCGTGATATAGCTTTTTGATGGATTGTCGTATAAACAGCCAATGATAAAGCTACGGTTTTGTGCCAAACCGCGTGCAATAGGATTTGGCTTATAATTCAGCTCTTCAAAGACTTTCAGGACTTTTTCCCGCGTTGCTGGACTAACATTTGGCTCGTTATTTAATACTCGAGATACAGTCTTTTTAGATACTCCGGCATATTCGGCAACGCTATTAATAGTTACTTTTTTCATCGATTTTCCCTTAGGCTCGGCGTCGCTCATGAATACATGCCGCTGCACCAATCAGTGGGATATTATCTTGTACCACCAAAGTCACTGGAATTTGGCTCGTGTACTGTGACATCATGCCTTTTTCGGTAAAGCGCTCAACAAAGCTACTTGCTTGTAATCGCGCTTTCATCCGCGGCAAGATCCCACCACCAATATAAACACCACCTAAGGCTCCAAAAGTCAGCGCTAAATCGCCAGCTACGCTCCCCATCCAGTCACAGAAGTGACTCAATGTTGCGTCACAAACCTTGCATTCTTTCGCAAGCGCACTGATCTGCGCAGCATTAAGATCTTTAGCTTGCTCACCACGCACTTCAGCCATGGCTTTATAGAGTCTCGCAATACCCGGGCCTGAAAATACAGTTTCGACTGAAACATGTTGAATACTCGCGCGCAGCACCTTTAATAACTCTTTGTCTAGAGCAGTAACCGGCGCAAGCGATATATGCCCTGCTTCACAGCTCATCACTGCGCTGCCATTGATATCTCTAGCAAGGCAAGCCGCACCAAATCCAGTGCCCGGACCCATCACGCCGATATTTGCACCTAGCTCAGGTTGACCTTGCTTAATTACTAGATTTTTCTCTAGTGCCAAATAAGGTGCCGCGTAGGCAAAAGCGGCAAAATCGTTGATCACGGCAAGCTCGGTAAAGTCGAACTGAGCTTTGATATCTTCTGAACTAAAGTGCCAACCTAAATTAGTTAAATGAACTTGCTGAGATTTAATAGGACCAGCAACCGCGAGGCAGGCTCTGCTTGGTTGCGCAACAGGTAGCTCAGTTAAATATTTTTGGATAGCGGATTCAAAAGACTGGAATTCAGCACTAGGAAAAGTGACTTGATGCGTAATTGAAAAATGGTTAGTTCGCGCATCAAAATCTGACACGATTGCAAATCTGGCGTTTGTTCCCCCGATGTCGGCAACGACAATCGGCTCAAACGGCACGGATGAATGGCTTGTTGTCTGGCTCATATTATTATCTCTTTATCACTGCGATTATGCTTGGGCTAACATCAGGGCTGCCAGCACACGTCCTGCAATTTACTGTCTCAACTCGCCAAAATTTGCACGCCTTGGCTTTTGCTCTTACCTGTTATTCTGTTAATTTGGTAAAAAAATGCTGCCCTTGGCATAGGGCAGCCAAATACGTTTTGACAACAAAATGATAAAACATCGACATTATGACACCGGTGTCAGACTGTATCAATAAAAATTTGCAAATTCGGTGAAATTGGTTGAAAAAAAAATTGAATGACTGACAATGTCACTGTCTTAAGCGTTGAGAAGAACATGAAAGGTAAAGCAACTTCATTTGATATCGCCCATTATGCTGGCGTTTCGCAATCTACGGTATCGCGCGCCCTAAGAAATAGCCCTTTGGTTAACGAAGAAACTCGTCGTCGCGTTCATGAGATTGCTAAAAAGCTTAACTATAAGGTCGATAAAAACGCGAGTAATCTGCGCACTCAGCAAAGCAGTACGTTGGCTTTGCTGTTATTTGAAGATCCCACAGAAGACGAGTCACAAATTAATCCTTTCTTTTTAAGTATGCTTGGCAGTATTACCCGAGCATGCGCGAAAGAAGGCTATGACCTTTTAGTGTCGTTTCAATCGACGAGCAGTGATTGGCATGCCGATTACGAGGATAGTCATCGTGCTGACGGGTTAATTTTACTCGGCTATGGTGATTACATCGATTACCAGTCAAAGTTACAAACTCTACTCGACAACCACACGAAGTTTGTTTGCTGGGGGGCAACGGTTGATAACCGTCCAGACCTCACTGTGAGCTGCGATAATTACGGTGGTGGTGTATTAGCTGCAAAGCATTTAATCGACATGGTCAGAACAGATTGTGCGTTTATTGGCGATGCCTCGGATCACAGCCCGGAATTTTTTGCGCGTTTTAAAGGTTTTAGAGACACCCTTAAAGCAAAAGGTATTGAGGTGAGTGACCGTAAAATGGCAAATGCGATTTCCACAGAAGACTCAGGGTATCATGCGACTCGCTCTTTAATCGCCAACAATGTTAAATTTAATGCGCTTTTCGCTGCTAGCGATCTCATTGCTATTGGCGCGATTAAGGCACTTCAAGAAGCGGGCGTTCGCGTGCCGCATGATGTGCATGTCGTTGGCTTTGATAACATTGCCGCGGCGGGTTATGTTTCTCCCTCTTTGACTACTGTGCAGCAAAACACCACATTGGCAGGGCAAATGCTAGTCGATAACCTACTTACGCTTATCCGAGGTGAAGCGGTAACCTCTACCCTCTTGCCGCCGAAATTGATTGTTAGGCAGTCTTCACGGTAGCAATAGCGATAAAAATGCCGAACTCATGTTCGGCATTTTTTATGTGTTTACTTACAGTTTGTTATTTCAGTTTACTTTCTACGATTGGGTAGTGATCCCATACTTGCTTTTCATTAAGAGAGCGTACTAACTTTACGTATTCAGCATGTGTCCAAGCCAAAGGCGTCGCCGAGTTGGTTCCTTTGCCAAGTTGATAGCCAAAGGTATTTTTACCCACACCATCCCATACTTGCTCAGGTAACATCATGCCTTCATTAGCAAAGTGCTCCATCCCCTTCACATAAGTATTTTGTATTTTGCTCTGTTCATCCGCACTTAATTCACCATCAAGCAGCGCCAGCGCAATATCATAGTGACCACGCTCTCCGGTAAAGAAAGGCCACACTCGACCGCGTTGGCCATCAGTATTCTGACCATTTTCGGCATAATTGATACCACGCTTCTCATCTTCACCATAACCGTCATTACCGTAACGGCGATACCCCGGATAACTATTAACATCACCATCAAATTTAAAGCTATATTTTACTCTTAAGTTGTCAGCTATCGATTCATCATCGTATTCAGGCATGGTGGCCACGATGCTCGGGGCGTCAGCCCCTCTAACCCCGTAACGCACAAGTTCTAAAAAGCCACCGTCGATGATCTGCTTCTTATCCATTCCGCTGCGGCCATTGTTGGTATTTAAGGTCGTATTGGAATTAGGATCTTTGTCTTGTCCAATACGGAAGAAATATTGACCGTCACTGTGTTTGCTTTGCAGACTCCCTTTGGTTGTGAACATGAATGACTCAACATCACGATTGTACTGCTGCGCCGTCGCAAGGAATTTCTCTTGTCCCGCTTTATCACCAGCCAATTTAGCAATATCGCTCGCCGTCACAAGGCCTGCAATGATTGCCGCGGTAGTCGATGGTGAATAGCCATTTTGCTCTTCCCAACGCTCTTGCTGTGTCGCCGGCGGTGTGATTTGCGTGTCATTCCACAATATTTTAGCCAGTCCCCCTTCAACTAAGAAGTTAGCCGCGGGCTTTAACATCTTATTGTACCAATAAACCAGTCTTTCATCGCTTAGCACACCCGATTGCCACAGTTTCCATGCCAGCATGATTGGCATTGCCGTTTGGTCAAGCTGTACACCAACCCACTCAAGCTCGCCATCTACATGCGTTTTTTGTAAGAACCAGCCAGTATCACCATGGTTACCCGGTGTTTTATCCGTAACTTGCACTTTTTCTAGATACTCAAAAGCAGTGAGTGCTGTTTGTGTATCTCCCATCGCCAAAAATGCCATCGCTACTTGATAAAAATCACGCACCCATACTGCTTTATAGCCGGTATGGCCTTGCTCTGCAGGCACTGTGTCACCCCACGGATTTGACAACGATGCTATCAGCGCACCGGCATGGGTTTTATCTTCTTGCGCCTTAAGCACTAGCGCACTGGTGTAAAGTAACTTGCCGTTGTCTGCGGTATTTGCCGTCATGGACTTTAGTGGCACTAAACTGTCGAGATAATCTTGCCAGCCCGTCGCTTCGCCTTGGCCATTATAATCAGCCAGTACCTTGTCATAACCTTTGGCTAATGTGGCTGCTCCCTCAGCAAAGCTCTGCTGCTGAGAATGACCAAAACTCAAGGTAAGATCAAAGGTGCTGCTGCCCTTTACTTGCCCTAAGTTTGCCAACCAGTTAACGTTGCCACTTTCTTTGCCTGTAGACGCATAAGCCTGAGCTATATGTCCTGTAGACTCAAGTGCCGCTAAATTATCGCTGGTGCCAGTAAAACCGACAGATGCTTCAACAAAGCCAGTTTTGCTCTGCAAAGAGAGATAATTCTTACCTTCCCATGCTAACAAACCTTGCTCTGTCACTTTTGCAAAATCGTTTAAGCCATTGTTATTCACGTATGGGTTTACGTTCACAAAAGCTTTTACATCTTTGAGAGCAGTATCTACTTTTGCTCTAACAAACAAGGTTTGTCCGTCAGGATCGGTAAAAATATGCTTTTCAAGGGTAAAGCGGCCTTGTTTATCCTTGCTTAAAATTTTGTAAGCCAGCGATAACGGTCGTCCATTGGCATCTTTATAAAGATAGTCAATCGTGACATCTAGGGCGTCAGTATCAGATTCTTTCACTGCAAAGCCGTCACCCACGATGATGAATTGCATGTCTTTGATCTGCGCTTGGTGAATAAGTCCAAACATGGTCTCTGTGATCATCCCTTTTGCAACAGAAAACCATACCTTTGAAACTGCTTTAGTAGCCGTAGAATCACTGTACTTGCCGTCTTCGTACGCTTCGTACGACGTACCAATCCCCGTTTTTCCAGAGTATGACCAATAAGGTTTAACGCCAGGTTCACCTGGTGCCGTCAGGGTTTCATTGCCAGATTGCTGTGATCCGCAACCCATGAGGCCAGCACTTACCAGAGCAAGTGCAATTGTTGATAGTTTAATCATCTCGTTCTCCTTATTGAGCCTTTATCGTGACTCTTGAAACAGCTAATGCAGCGAGTAAAAATGACACGCCTCCGATGACGAGTGCAAATATCGGTTGGTTATCAAAACCATGACGTAGAATTAGACCTAGAATACTGGCGGCGAGTAATTGTGGGATCACGATAAAAAAGTTAAAGATCCCCATAAATACACCCATTTTGTTGCTTGGCAAAGCGTTACTTAACATCGCGTAAGGTAATGACAAAATAGATGCCCAAGCAAAGCCAATGCCCACCATTGGCAACCAAAGTAATGTGGGGTCACCAATAAATTTGAAGCTAATTAAAGACACAGCACCAAAAAACAAGTTAGCTGCATGTGCCCCTTTGAGACCAATGTGCTTAACCATGAATGGGATCACCATCGCAGCAATGGCAGCAAAGCCATTGTAAGCTGCAAATAACACCCCAACCCAGTCAGCACCATCGTTATAAAGTTTGCTCGTTACATCTGACGTACCATAGTGATGGCTCGTCACCGCTGAGGTAGTGTAGATCCACATGGCGAATAGCGAAAACCAGCTAAAAAACTGCACCACAGCAAGCTGCTGCATGGTCTTTGGCATCGTAAATAAGTCAAAAATAACATGATAAAAACCATTACTTACACGCTGTTTTTGCTGCATCACATGCGCAATGACAAATACAATTGCAAAAGCGATGAGCAGCCCGCTAAGCAAATAAAGCTCTTTTTCAAGGCCAAGAAGTGCAACGGCAAGCAACACAATAACGCCAATGAAACCACTCACCGCACTGCCTTTTATAAAGTTCACAGGTAGGTCTGACAGTGTTGCGCTTTGCGTATTCGTTTGCGCTTGTTCAAAAGCAGCGAGTTGCTCAGGACTATATTCTTTCGTTTTTAAAATCGTCCATAATACGGAGATGAACAGGATAGCTCCCCCCCAGTAAAATGCGTATTTTACCGAGTCAGGGATTTGTCCAGCAGGTGCTGTATTACTCACCTCAAACCAATTGGTCATCACCCAAGGCAGCGCAGACGCGACCACGGCACCAACCCCAATGAAAAAGCTCTGCATCGCATAACCTGTAGCACGTTGCTTTTCATTCAGATTATCACCTACTAATGCTCTAAACGGCTCCATCGTGACGTTGATCGACGCATCCATGATCCACAGCATACCCGCCGCAATCCAAAGCGTTGGAGAATTGGGCATGATAAAAAGCGATAGCGTGGTGAGAATAGCCCCCCACAAGAAAAATGGTCTTCTACGGCCAAGTTTTCCCCATGTTCTATCACTCCAATAGCCAATAATTGGTTGCACGATTAAACCCGTTAAGGGCGCTGCAACCCACAATATAGGGATGTCATCGACCTTTGCACCAAGGGTTTGAAAAATACGGCTCACGTTGCCGTTTTGTAGTGCAAAACCAAATTGGATCCCAAGAAACCCAAAGCACATATTCCATATCTGCCAAAAACTGAGTTGTGGTTTTTGTTGTTCTTGTTGCATAGGTTACTTCTCTAATTGATAAACTGCGCTGGCAAGCGGCGCTAGCGTAATCGTTGCGTTGGCATGCTCGCCATCAGCTGTTGGTTGTAATTGTAAAGTCGGGTGTGACTCTAAAATATCGTTATAAGTACCCTGCCAGTCTTTAGGCAGATTGACGGTGACTGTTTGTTCTTGTTCTGCATTAAAGTTGCTCACGACCAACAGCTTTTGTTGACCTAATTTACGGCCAAATGCCATGACGGCTTCAGCATTGCTTGACATCTCAGCGCTCATAACGACTTGCTGGTATTCACCAGCAGCAATCGCCGGCTGCTTTGCAAGGTTAAGTAATTTGACGTAGTAATTACGAAGCGCCTTTTGCTCATTTGACAGTAACGCGCCATCAAATTTTCCGTTATTCATCCATTTTTGATGTTCGGGTACACCAATATAGTCAAAGATACTGGTTCTGCTTGGACTGCCGAACCCTGCATGCTCAGAGGCATCTTCCCCTAATGTTTGTCCAAAATAGATCATTGATGGCGCTGTGCTTATCAGGTGACTGACCACCATAGCGGGTTTGCCTTTTAGCGGATCGCCTACAAATTCAGGGCTTGCGATACGCTGCTCATCATGGTTTTCTAAAAAGTGCAACATATGTGGAGCAATATCGGCTACCGATTGATGACTATCCAACACAGCTTGGGCACTACCTTTGCCTTGCATTAACGCCTTCAAGGTGTCGTAAAAACCCACTTTGTCGTAGAGGTAATCCATTTTCCCTTGCTTGATATACGGGCGATATAAAGTGGGGTTATAGACTTCTGCAAGCAAGAAAGCTTCAGGATTTTTTGTTTTAATCGACGAGTTTAAGAAGCTCCAAAACTCTACTGGCACCATTTCCGCCATATCGTAACGAAAACCGTCTACGCCCTTTTCTAACCAAAAGTGGGTAATGGCTTGAAATTTGTACCAACTATCGGGCAATTGCTTGTGTTGCCAAAATTCAAAGTGCGCACGGTAATCTTGCTGCGCATACTCATCTGGCAAGCGATCGAAATCGTAGCTACCATCAGGCTTTACCCCATAATTCACTTTGACGGTTTCATACCAATCATTAATATCAGGCTTTGCCGCACGAGCCCCATTACCGGTCCACTTTGCTGGATTTTCTGCAAATTTGCCATCCGCTAATGGATGGGTTCCCCCCCCTAACACCTGATAGCTTTCACTCGTTGGTACTGCAAATTCTTCACCAACCACGTAATAAAAGTTATTGTCCCTAGCATATGCAACTTGCGTGTCGTCATTCGCGCCAAAATCGACAGTTCCTTTGGGCGCACCGAGTGACTCATAGTTACGAGCGACATGGTTTGGCACAATATCAATGATCACTTTTAAACCGGCGTCATGTGTGCGTTTGATTAAGGCTTCAAATTCAGCCAGTCGTGCGGAAGGATCGTTCGCAAGATCAGGATTAACATTGTAGTAATCTTTTATCGCATAGGGTGAACCCGATCTGCCTTTTACAACATCAGGATCATCTTGGCTGATCCCATACTTGCTATAATCGGTTACGACTGCGTGATGAAGGACACCGGTATACCAAACATGGGTCACGCCCATCGCCTTGATTTGTTGTAGTGCCGTAGGAGTAAAATCAGAAAACTTGCCTACACCGTTTTCCTCAATTGTTCCCCAAGGTTTGTTCACCGTTTTGGTATTGCCAAAGAGCCTTGTGAAGACTTGATAAACAACGGGTTTGCTCACTGGTGCCACTTCCGATTGCAATGTCATTTGTTCAGTTTTATTGTCAACTGGCTTAGGGCCACAGCCGCTTAAACCTACTGCACCACCCAAAAGCGCTGACACAGCCAATAGTAGAGATTTATTTTTCATAGTGTTGTCATAATGCTGTTTTAAAAGAGTCTACTTGCGTAAACGAACGTACTGAACCCATTACATATGTATTCAGAGAGACCCTTAATTAGATTTTATTTATAACGATTAATACCAAGTTACTTGTGAACATTTGCCACAAAGCTTTCTAGCTCCATTCGGTGATCTTTAAAATTCAATCCACATCGTCTGATGAAATCATTCACTTTTTCGATGCTATGTTGGTTTGCTAGGGCATTGCCTGACTTAAGCTGAGATTGTTCTGGGTAGATACCATAACCTGCCAATAAACAATGCCAGCTGACTGAAGGGTAATATTGCTCGACGTTTTGGCGAACTAATTCATCCGATAAGTTGTTACCAGAAACCCAAGTCTGTAAAATTTGATAGAGTGACCGCGATAAGTGGTTATTGTTGGCATTATCAAGCCAGTAGTTGGTGTCAGTACGACTATTGACACGATAATGAGCGACGATATAGTCTCGAATAGCCTGATACCGTTCGCTCAAAGCGCGGTTGTGTTTATCTCTGTTACCATCGGTAAAATCCGCATCTTGGTAGCATTCAATGAAACTTTGAACGGTTTCTTGGACTATATGCAAAGCGGTTGCTTCTAATGGCTCTATGAAGCCCTGAGATAAACCAATCGCTATGCAGTTTTTACTCCAGTGCGCTTTAACTTGCCCGACTTTCATTTTTATATGCCGAGCTTCTACTTCTGAGTCCAACAAACCCAAAGCAGCCCTTAGCTCGGTTTCTGCTTGATCCGCATCGCAGTAACGCTGACTATAAACATAACCATTACCGATACGGTTCGTTAGTGGAATGTGCCAAGACCACCCAAATTGACGCGCAACAGATTGTGTTTCGGAGCGAATAGTGTCAAGTTGCTTGGTAGGTATAACGACCGCAGCGTCGTTAAATAAATTGGACTCAAATGACTCAAAACCCACACCTAAAGTGTGTTGTAGCAGTAAACTTTTGAAACCCGAGCAATCAATAAAGATATCACCAGCGACTTCCGTACCCTCCGACGTTATCAGTGCTGCGATATCACCATCAACGTGTGTTCGAGCGTCGGTAATAGTGGTATCAATGTGTTTTACATTAAACTCAGCCGCTTTGCGAGCCAACAACTGGCCAAGCAAAGCAGAGTCAAAGTGATAACCATAATTAATTTCGAATGGAAAGTTTTCTGCAGCAATTGGGGATTTATTTAAATCAGCCAAGTGAGTCGCTAAAAAAAAGTGGTCTGGATGGCCCTCTACGTCAATCGCCTTACGCCGAACAAAGCTGTTATGAAAAAAAGCCGGTGCACTGTAGTCGTCAGGTTGTGCAGGAAATGGGTGAAAATAGCTAGAAAACCCAGGTTTGGTCGACCAATCTATAAACCGAATGCCATTTTTATAGGTCGCATTACAAGCCGGCATCCACTCGGCTTCCGAGATACCTAAATAGTCCATAAATCCTTTGAACTGCGGAGTAGACCCTTCACCAACGCCAATAGTTCCGATGCTTGAAGATTCAACCACAGTGATTTCTATCGCTTTATCTGCCCAGCTTTTCGCCATCATATTTGCGGCCATCCAACCTGCAGTTCCACCACCTAAAATCACTATTTTCTGACTTTTCATCGCCTTCGCACCTTAAACCTATTAAAAACCATGTATTGAAAGTGAAACAAACATATCAATTTAGATAACTGATGATAACCACCCATTACACTGTGAGCGACTATAAAAAAGCCACCAAAGCAGGTGTTACTTTGGTGGCCATGAATGCTTGCTAATAATTAGAAGCTGTAGTTGAACCCTAAATAATACTGGCGACCAAACTCTTTGTACTCACCAGTGGCAAGTGCAGTCCCATAGTTAGTGGTATTTGGCTCATCAGTTAGGTTATTAACCTGTAAGACGGCTTCCAAGCCATTCTCAAAGTTGTACGATGCCTGCCAATCAACCACAGTATATTCATCAGCCCAAGCTAGAGAAGAGCCACCAGGTGAAGCCCCTTCATACACATACTCATCACGGTAACGGATATTCAGGTGTGTTGTGAACGAGTCTATGTTCCAAAATACCGTCGCACTCCAAACATTTTTTGATAGACCTGGGAGCGGCAATTGCTGATCAGGGAAATTACCACCGCCATCCACCGTTGTTTCGCTCTCAGTATATGAATAGTTAGCGTTAAAACCTAAGCCCGAAAAGATGCCCGGTAAATTATCAAACATCGTGGTATAAGCAAGCTCAATACCTCTTATGTATCCACCTTGATCATTGTTCTGAGTCGTTTGGTATTGACCTGCAACGAACCCATCTGGTACCTCTAAGCCAATATCAGCCCAGTCAACTTCACCTTCCTGATAAGTGATGCTTTCAATCAAAGATTCAATATCTTTCCAGAATATAGCGGCAACAAAAGCACCACCATCTTCAAAATAACGCTCATAAGATAAATCAATTTGAGTCGCTCTAAATGGGTCTAAATTTGGGTTACCTTTTGACCAAACATTATAACGAGGACTAGTACCATCATTTGCAGTGTCAGCCCAAGAACCTGCACCACCTCTAAGCTGGTAGACAGGTGGACGACCAATAACTTCCGCAGCTGCAAACCTAATTTGGTCAGTGTCACTCACTCTGAAATTGAGGTTTAGTGAAGGCAATGTGTCTGTATACTCAGGACCATAATTAACATGGCGATAATCGGTTCTTTCAACGCCATTGTCATCAATGATTGAGTCGCCAACTTCATCGCCTTGGATCTGTTGAATGCCTATTGATTTCGTATCAGTTCTTACAACTCTAACACCAAAATTACCCGTCACTGGTATGTCAGCAATTTCGGTATCAATGTTAGCCATAATATAACCAGCTAACACTTCTTCTCGAACAGCTCCACTTTCAATAAGTGTCCAGTTATGACCCCAAGTTTGTTGCGCGTCATAGTTACCTGGACCAAATACCTCATCAGCGATACCTTCAAGATCTAATTCCAAGTATTGAAAGCCCCGTGTATCTCTAACCGAGACATATCCCGTCAAATCGTGAGGAATACACGGGTGGTTCTGATCATTAAACTCACAGCCTTTGTTCGTGACGATAGTGCCATCCGGTAACTGATAACCATTTTGACCTTCACGTGCCCCCCATCTAAATGTCGAGCGCTGATCAGTAAATTCTCGTTCGGACCAGCGTGCACCGACCTCAATTGAAGAAATAAAGCTGTTCTCAATAAAATATTTAAAATCAACTTTAACGCTATCTAACTCGTCTGTGTACTTGTGAGGGAATTGTTCCCAATCACCCAGTCGCATATTAGATAGGTCAGTATACCCGTTGCCAAGTGTTAACAGTGGTGAGTCTTTCTCTCTTTGTTCAAAAGAAAACGTTTGATTTCTTAATTCTTGCCAAGTGTTAACTAACGTTCCATCTTCCAGTGTGGAAGTACCGTATTCATATGCATGCATTGAAGCAATCATATCTCTACGCGTCTTTTCCCCTTCACTATGAGCCCAGTCGAACTTTAACTCCCATGTATCAGTCGTGTATTGTAAGTTTAAGCCAAAGCTATCGGTGGTTGAGTCCGTTGATTGGTCTTCAGAGCGCATCTCAACCCATGGACCATTTGGATCTGTAATAGTGACATCCCCAGCAACTAGAAAGCCGTCTTTAACAACTGCATTGTCAACCGTGTACAACGAGTTAATATCTTTTGAAAACCCTTCAATATTCAAGCCGCTCTTTTTATCTTCCGATTCAAACTTAGAATGGAAATAATCAAATTGGACTTTGAGTGCGTCTGTTGGCTGATACACTAAGGTGCTTAACAGGCCAAGTCTTTCATCACTGCCTTTGGCTGAACGATATTGAAAGCCATTAACTGAGCGCTCTTCAGTACCATCACCATCAAAATCTTGAGAGCGTGTAGGTGCATGCGCTGAAATATCAATTGCATTATTTGGTTGGTTTAGATACGCCCCACCAATGGCAAAACCAAGTGTCTCATTTAGGAATTTACCTCGGTATGAAAAACTAATGCGCTCACCCGTTGAATCCGCCCCCACATCTGACGCTGCATCATTGTAGGAATATCTTACCGAAGAATTAAAATTATGTTCTTTTTCAGCATCGAGAGGATTTGCCGTTTTAAGTTCAACCGTAGCCGCAACACCGCCTTCAATCAGCGACGCTTTTGGTGATTTATACACCGCGGCTTGATTAATTAATTCTGACGGATATTGGTCGAATGAAATCCAGCGACTACCTGCAGTATATCCACTGGTACTCGCCTGCTCGCGTCCGTTTAATGTGGTTTGAATAAAGTCGCCGTTCATCCCGCGAATATTAAGTTGCGATGATTGCCCACTTGCTCTTACCGCTGTGATCCCAGGCAATCGGCTTAACGAGTCAGCAATTGAAACGTCAGGTAAGGAAGCTAAGTCTCCAGCATCAACTACTTCTGCAATGGTGTCGCTAAATCTTTTTTTATCTATTGAGGCGATGATACTGCGCGAGATACCGCGAACTTCGATCACCTCAACGTTTTTCTCTTCATTATTAGCAGTGTTATCTTCAACAGGAGCAGCATGGCTCACACCTGCAGCAATCAGCGCAAGCGTTAGCATACTCGGTTTGAACTTAGACATAATGTTTTATCCCAATTAACCATATTATATTGTGCGATTTGTTCATCTGGCGTGCAAACTGATGAAAAAACAAACGAGCACAGTTGTTGTCAGTCAAATACTAGCGGCTGATTAAATTTGTAAACAACTTTATGCATACGTATTCAAAGCTAGTGCATTTCAACGAAATTTACAGGCTTTTTACAGAAATAAAGCCCAACCTAATGATAAATATATAGTTTTACTTATTAAGGTCATAAGACCGACAACATTTATTTACCTGCTTTAATTTCACTAAATCTTAACTTTCACGGACTATTATTGTTGACTGAACATCAAACCACATCTTCCGTGTTATCTAACGACTTACTCAAGTTAAATTGGTCTTACCAAAAACTTAGTCTTGTAAAGCCTTATTTATCTGGTTATTCCCTTTTGTAGGCCAATATTGGTAAATTTATTTTATAAAATAAAATTATGTAAATGACTTATCATAAATTTACCCAACAAAACCTGCATACGTATGCAGGTTTTTTACAGCCCCATGAGCATGACGTATTCTTTGGCAAAATTAGTGGTGAAAGTGCCTAGTATCGTATTTACTTGATACTCAGCACGACCACAGAATAAACACGCACATAGCCTGGAGAAAGTGCATGGCAAATAATGAATGGTGGAAAGGCGCGGTTATCTATCAAATATATCCACGTAGCTTTCAGGACAGTAACGCAGATGGTATTGGCGACTTACAGGGTATTATTCAGCGACTAGACTACATTAAGTCGCTTGGTGTTGATGCAGTATGGATTTCACCATTTTTTAAATCACCGATGAAAGACTTTGGCTATGATATTAGCGATTATCGCGATATCGATCCTATGTTCGGCACACTCGACGATTTTGATACGCTTATCAGCGAAGCACATAACCGTGATATTAAGATCATCATTGATCAGGTACTTAGTCATACCTCAAATCAACACCCTTGGTTTGTCGAAAGTCGTGAAAACAAAACAAACGACAAAGCAGACTGGTATGTATGGGCCGATGCCAATCCAGACGGCAGTCCACCAAACAATTGGCTATCCATTTTTGGCGGTGTTGCCTGGCAGTGGGAGCCTAGACGTTGCCAATATTACCTGCATAACTTCTTAACTGAGCAGCCGGATCTTAACTTTCATCACCCTGAAGTGCGTAAAGCCGTACTAGACAACGTCGAATTTTGGCTTAAAAAAGGCGTTGATGGATTTAGACTAGATGCCATCAACTTCTGTTTTCACGACAAGCAGCTTAGGGATAATCCAGCTAAGCCTATTGAGCTTCGTCAAGGTCGTGGCTTTAGCGAAGACAACCCTTATGCTTTTCAGTACCATTATTACAACAATACACAACCTGAAAACTTACTGTTCATGGAAGAGATCCGTGCCTTATTAGATAGATACCCAGGCACAGTTAGCTTGGGTGAGATAAGCTCAGAAGACTCTTTGCAAACAATGGCAGAGTACACAGCCGATGGTAACAAGCTACACATGGGTTATAGCTTTGAGCTCCTAACTAACGATTATAGTGCAAAGTACATCAGAGAAACGGTTGCTCGCCTAGAGTCAGTCATGACCGAAGGTTGGCCATGTTGGGCGTTTGCAAATCACGATGTAGAACGGGTAGCAAGTCGCTGGAGTGTAGATGGCAAGGTGAACGATACGCAGGTCAAAATGCTCACCGCCCTTCTCGGTTCATTGCGCGGTAGCGTCTGTATGTATCAAGGCGAAGAACTTGGACTTGGCGAAGCCACCGTTGCTTTCGAGGAGCTGCAGGACCCATATGGCATTACCTTCTGGCCAAACTTTAAAGGCCGTGATGGCTGTAGAACGCCGCTTCCGTGGACAAAAGAAAAAACCAATGCTGGATTCTCAGAATCTAAGCCTTGGTTACCAGTTTCTGAAGCGCATGCGCTACGAGCTGTAGATGAACAGGCAGTAGATGACTATTCAACGCTCAGCTACTATCAAGCTTTTTTACAGTGGCGAAATGCGCAACCTGCACTAAAAACAGGCGATATTGAGTTTATTGATACTCCAGAGCCAGTATTAGCTTTTTACCGTAAAGCACAAACCCAGACACTGCTGTGCGCATTCAACTTAGCCGCTACTCAGCAAAGCGTGACACTTCCTGAAGTTGCATTAATGCAGTGCGACCTGAAGCACCTAAGTGGCACGGCAAGCGCAAATGTACTCACTCTTGATGCATTTGGTTGCTACTTCGCTAAGGTTATTTAATTTTAGGGTCTATTGAAAGTAACAGAGTGGTTAAGCTGCTCTGTTATCACCCAGCGCTTTACCTACCTCACACTGCAATTGCGGCAGCTCCAATGCTTTAAAGTAAAGCCAGCCTTGGTGAATATTCACTCCTCGACTTTTTAGGTAACTTGCTTGAGCCTGAGTTTCTACCCCTTCGGCAATCAGTTTTTTGTCCAGCTTTTCCGCCATATCAATCACCGCCGATAAAACCGGGGATTGCAAAGTATCTAGGCCAATCGATGCGACAAAGCTCTGGTCTATTTTCAGTAGGTCAATCGGAAAACTTTGCAGGTACTGCAGACCACTATACCCCGTGCCAAAATCATCAATCGCGATTTCTATTCCAGCACGTTTGAGCTCAGTTAGTACCGTTTTGGTTTGAGCTTGTGTCAGCACATCGCGCTCAGTTAACTCAATAGTTAATGAAGATATTTGACATTTTGCAGCGAGTAAGGCGTCTATATAGCGCTTAGAACCCAGAAGTAAACCATTAACGTTAAAAGAAACCTTAAAGTCTGGCTGAGCTTCCAAGATGTCCGTCAAATCACGCACAGCGTTTTCGACTTGCGCTATCGAGATATCTAAAATAGTACCATCTCGCTCAGCCTCGGGAACAAAGTAAGCTGGCCCTAGCACACCTTCAAGTGGATGTCGCCAACGAATGAGCACCTCTACGCCCACTATCGACTTCACTTCGGAATTAACGAGTGGTTGATATACGTTAAACAGCTCATCATTTGCCAATGCTCTTAGTATTTGGGTTTTACTGCTTAACTGGCGCTTGTCATAACTGATTAATAACAACGTAAGGCCAACCCAAGAGACGCCATAAAAAACACTCCAGAGTATTAACCATAACCAACCTAGACTCACTAGTTGCTCGTCATTTTTTGCAATAATCAAACTCATCTGCGGTAAACTTGGAATAGCAGCAACGTAAGCAAATTTTACTTTTCCATCATCAAAAAGTGCTTCTACTGCACGGCTATTAGCGGACGGAAATAGTTTTTGACGGATTGGCAAAGCGTATTTACCATTTAAAAAAATCGGCACACCCGTGCTATTGTCGACCAAGGCAGCAAAATCGGTATTATGATGAGCCGAAATATCAAGCATACTCTTCAGCCAATGAGCAGGGATCAACACATTCACTTCATAGCCATCGTCTCTTGTACGTGCTAGAACAAAGGCTGGAAGCTCCAGGTAGTCAGTAATAACTGGACCGTAGTATCTTAGCCCGGGCTTTTTTATGGGGGCACTGGTATTAACAGGTGGAGTGAGCTGCCCAAAAGAGTTGCAAACCAATTTCCCTTTACTATCTACTATACCTATTTCGCTCATACCTGGATTTTCAAAAACCAATCTACGCATGTACTGTAGACCCTCAGGGTCACAATTCGAAGAAAGGTGGATAGCATGTTTTAAGGTATCGTCTACTACAGCAAACTCTTTGTTGATGTCAGATACAATCCGACTCGCTACGGTAGTAAGGTTGGATTTAGCAGTCTCTTTTTGATGCACATAAGTGAATGCTGCCAAAATTGAAAATACAAAGGTGCAAGACAACCAAGCAATAAAGATATTCTTAAACAACTTGCTTAAGGAGTGTGCTCCTCGCATAAGCTCTCCACTCCACAGAACGCAATCAAGCGCAGAGTGTAGCTTGAATATGTGACAAAACTATTTCAATATAAAAAAAGCCTTGGTATCACCACCAAGGCTTTCTTATATTACAAGTTTTTGCTTGTGCCGACCTCAACACGGGTTTTTAACTTTTGGCCAGGCCTAAAAGTTACCACGCGTCGCGCAGAGATAGGAATATCTTCCCCAGTTTTTGGGTTCCTACCTGGGCGTTCCTTCTTGTCGCGAAGGTCAAAGTTACCAAACCCAGAGAGCTTTACTTGCTCGCCGTTTTCTAGCGCTGAGCGGATTTCTTCAAAAAACGCTTCAACTAAGTCTTTGGCATCTTTCTTATTGATCCCCAGTTTTTCAAATAGGTGTTCAGCTATGTCGGCTTTAGTAAGCGCCATATCTAGTCCCTCAACGATGCATTGAATTGTTTGGCCAGTTCGGCCACCACGTTTTCTACAACCGCGTTGATGTCTTTCTCTTCGAGCGTTCTATCAACCGCTTGTAATGTTAGAGCAATGGCTAAACTCTTATGATCAGGTTCAACCCCTTGCCCTTTGTACACATCGAATAAGTTTAGGTCAACTAATTGATTTCCGCCAACTTTCTCAATGCACTCTAAAATATCGCCTATTTTTACGTCATCTGCAACTAAAATAGCAATATCTCTTCTATTTGATGGGAATTTCGAGATACTAACTGCTTCTGGAAGCAGGCGATTTTCTAAAGCAGCCATGTCGATTTCAAATACATATGGTGTATCTTTAAGCTCTAACGGCTTTAATAGCTGAGGGTGAACAGCACCGATGAAACCAACCTTTTTACCGTCTGCATAAATTGCAGCTGATTGACCTGGGTGCAAACCATCGCTCGCTTCTGCTTTAAAGCTAAAGCGTGCTTTATCGTTACAAAGCGCAAGTAATGCTTCTACATCGCCTTTCACATCAAAGAAATCCACTTTACGTGAAGGCACAGACCAGTGTTCATTGTGCGTATTACCATACGCGATACCACCAATCACAGCTGTTTGACGTACGCCGTTTTCCGCGCTGTCGTCTTTGATGAACTTAAGGCCCGTTTCGAATAAGCGAATACGTGACTGTTGACGGTTTTGGTTATAAGAAACCGCATTGATCAAGCCTGTCATCAAGCTTACACGCATTGCTGACATTTCAATCGAAATTGGGTGCGGAAGAATTAATGCATCAGCTTCTGGATGTAGCTGCTGCTGTGCTTTTGGATCAACGAAACTATATGTGATGGCTTCTTGATAACCACGGCTTACTAACTCATCTCTAAAACGCGCTACAGGCAAACGTGCTTCTTGATGATCTGTCATCTTTAACGCAGCGGTTGGCGCCACATTTGGAATATTGTTGTAGCCAAATACGCGAGCAACTTCTTCAATTAAGTCTTCTTCGATACTAATATCGAAGCGATAGCTTGGCACTGTTGCTTGCCACTGGCCGCCTGCAAATGTTACAGCTAAGCCCAGACGCGTTAAAATGTCTGACACTTTAGCATCTTCGATATGATAACCGATCACACGGTCTAAACGCTCACGGCGTAACGTCACCTGACGCTCTTTTGGTAAATCTGCTTCTGACACAGCTTCAACAATCGGGCCTGCTTCACCGCCAACGATTTCAAGTAACAAGCCTGTCGCTCTTTCCATTGCATCACGCTGCAGCACTGGGTCTACACCACGCTCGTAACGGTGCGATGCATCGGTATGCAAACCGTAGTTACGTGCCTGACCTGCAATCGCAAGCGGTGCAAAGAACGCGCTTTCTAGCAAGATGTCATTTGTCTCGTCACTAACACCAGACTGTTCACCACCGAAAATACCGGCCATCGCAAGTGCTTTATTATCATCAGCAATCAGTAGCGTTGATGGATTAAGCTTCGCCGTGTTGCCGTCTAACAATACTAGCTCTTCATTCTCAAAGGCATTACGTACTTTAATTCCACCTTCGATTTGGCTTAAATCGAACGCGTGCATCGGGTGACCTAGCTCAAGCAACACGTAGTTCGTTACGTCAACAACTGGATCAATCGAGCGAACACCGCAGCGGCGCAGTTTCTCTACCATCCAAAACGGGGTCTCTGCTTTAACATTAACGCCCTTGATCACACGACCTAAGTAGCGTGGACATGCTTCGCTATTTACCAGTTCAATAGAGATTTTATCATCAATCGTTGGCGCAACAGGCGTGATAGCAACTTCTGTTACGTCAATGCTGTTTAGTACCCCAACTTCACGAGCCAGACCTTTGATCCCTAAACAGTCGCTACGGTTAGCCGTTAAATCAACGTCAATAGTCACGTCGTTCAAGCCAAAGTATTCACGAATGTCTTGGCCAATTGGCGCATCCATAGGGAGTTCTAAAATACCGTCTGAACTTTCCGCCATGCCAAGCTCTTCAAACGCACACAACATACCGTGAGACGGCTGACCACGAAGTTTGGCTTTCTTAATTTTGAAATCGCCAGGAAGCGTTGCGCCCACTTTAGCAACCGCTACTTTTAAACCGGCACGGCAGTTAGCGGCACCACAGACAATATCTAGTAGCTCGTCTTCGCCTACATTTACTTTTGTTACTCTAAGTTTGTCAGCATCTGGGTGTTGACCACATTCGACCACTTCACCGACAACCACACCTTGGAAGTCACCGGCAACTGGGTCTACACCATCAACTTCTAAACCCGCCATTGATAATTGCTCAGATAACGCATCAGTATCAATTGCTGGATTGACCCACTCGCGTAACCACTTTTCACTGAATTTCATACTTTTGTCGCTCTTATCTGAATTGGTTTAGGAATTTTAAGTCGTTTTCGAAGAAAGCTCTTAAGTCAGTTACGCCGTAACGTAACATCGTCAAACGCTCAACCCCCATACCGAAGGCGAAACCAGTGTATTTTTCAGGGTCAATGCCTACCGATCGCAATACGTTAGGGTGCACCATGCCGCAGCCTAGTACTTCAAGCCATTTACCATTTTTACCTTTTACATCTACCTCAGCAGAAGGTTCTGTAAACGGAAAGTATGAAGGACGGAAACGGATTTCCATATCTTCTTCAAAGAAGTTGCGTAGGAAATCGTGCAAAATCCCTTTAAGTTCTGTAAAGCTTACGTTAGTGTCTACCATCAAGCCTTCAACTTGGTGGAACATTGGCGTATGTGTTTGATCGTAATCGTTACGGTATACACGACCTGGTGAGATAATACGTAAAGGTGGCTGCTCAGCTTCCATAGTACGGATCTGAACGCCACTGGTTTGTGTACGTAGTACCAATTTAGGATTGAAGTAGAAAGTATCATGATCGGCACGCGCAGGGTGGTGCTCTGGAATATTTAGCGCATCAAAGTTATGAAAGTCATCTTCAACCTCTGGGCCAGATTTAACAGCAAATCCTAGCTCACCAAAAAACTGCTCAATACGCTCAATGGTGCGAGTAACTGGGTGAAGACCACCAGCTGGCATTGTACGACCCGGCAACGTCACATCAATTGTCTCAGCTGCTAGCTTCTGCTCAAGTGCAGCATTGGCTAACGCTTCACGTTTTACCGTAATCGCATCTTGTACTTGGGTCTTCGCTTGGTTAATCACCTGACCTGCGTCTTTACGCTCTTCTGGTGCTAGTTTGCCTAGCGTTTTAAGAAGACCTGTGATCTCACCTTTTTTACCAAGGTAGTTAATTCTAACTTCCTCAAGGTGCGCAATTTCGCTTGCCTGCTCAACGGCTTCAAGCGCTTGCGCTAAAATATTTTCTAAATTCATTGTCTACCTGATCTTTGCTGAGGTAATTTGCTGTTATTTAATCTCTTATGATAACTGAATTGCAAGGCGATATTCTAGCCCTGTTACAGCTTTAAAGTGGCTTTTATAAAAGGAATTGTTAACTTTCTTTGCGCAGCCATGGATGCGTGATCGAGTTTATCCAATACATCAAGTAACGCACGCATATCACGACTCAATCTCGTGAGCAAAAATCGCGCACATTCATCGGATAGTTCAAGGCCACGCATATGCGCTCTTTTTACTAAGGCTTCGGCTTTATCATCGTCACTCATCGAGCGGATCTGAAAGGTCGTTCCCCAGGTTAGGCGCGATTCTAAGTCTGGCAGTGACAAATTCAGCATGTTGGGTAACAGATCGGCAGTGACCACTAGGCATTTGCCTTTTTCATTAAAACGATTGAAAAAGTTAAATAAGGCTTTTTCCCACGCTTCATCTCCTGCAACCAAATGCACATCGTCTATACAAACTACATCCAGTGCATCGAGCCCATCTAACACTAACGGACCAAAATCCAACACTTCTCGCATAGACAATAAGATAGTTGAAAGCCCAAGCTCTTGCGCTTCAATGCACGTGGCATAAAGCAAGTGCGACTTGCCAGAGTCTGCTAATCCACACAGGTAAGTGTACTGAAAACCAGTTAAACGACGGGCAAGGCCATTTTTTAAGTGACTTACTTCCAATGACGCTTCGCCACCAAAATAAGAGGCAAAGGTTTCGTCATCTGGCAGTGTCACTGGCAACGCCATTTGACGTGGCGATTCCATCCTATTTGCCCACCCAATTGTATTTAAGGTTATTTTCGTCTGCAATTTGATAATAAGCTCTTGGGTCTTCATACGCCTTAAAGCTTTGCTCCAATGCAATCGTTTTACGCAAGTCTGTTGTGCTTGAGGTATGTTCAATTGCAAACTTCACCGCTGTTTTCGCACGGTAGATCACATCGACATCCACCACCGTACTCATGGATAGCAAACGACGCTTAGCCATTTCTACATCCGAAAATGACCGTAATTGCTCGACGACAATTTCAGTTCGATGGGCCTCTAAAGTAAGATTAGGATCGATAACATACTTCTGAGCTAAGGTACTAGATAGCTGATTCACCATATCAATGATAACTTGCTGCTTGTCACCAACATATTGCTCAGGCTCAAAATATTCGGCATCAGTGTAGCGCCAGTCTAACTGCCAAGAATTTGTATGGGCAGGCTGAAACAAACGTGCAGTGATAACGCGCTCCGCCTCATAACGCAATGACGCTTCCTCAACTTCGTTAGAAAAGTTTCCCCATACCTCTGCGATACTCACATTGCTGCGATCTTCAAGATCCATCAAAGGGACGACGACTGGCACACCCCATTCGTCTGCTGTGTCATAAATCAAGCGTTCGAGTTGAGGGTAGCTTTCTTGCGTAACAAACTCTCGGCGGAAGTTATCTTCAATCACCATCCATATCGCGACCATAGGACGGCGGTTGCCCCAAAGCGGTAAGCCAGCTTCTCTAACCAAATCTTCGACCTTACCAGGCTCAAACTCCACCTTTATTTTAGTTACACCTTGTCGATCATAATATTCATACCTCAGCATGTAATCTGAAATACGCTTAAGGCTCGCTTGGATAGAAGGGTGAGAAAAATCATCGGCTTTACCCGTGAGCTTTTGCAACACTTTTAATAATGCCTGTTGGCTCGCTTGCGCTCGTGTTGCGCGAGATTTGTCGTTAACACTCAGCGAGGCTTCATATAAATTTTGAACTTCTACTGCTTTTGCCGTCATGGCAAAACAAAACAGTGCAATAAGGATCAGCCTGATGATCATAATGTCCATGTTTTTTGACTATAAAGTCTGATCCTAAATCAATCATCTGCTTAAAGCAAAGGGCAACGAAAAATATCATGAAATTTTATAAAAACATGATAAATAACAAAATATTAATCTAATATTCAGTATTGTTTGAAGCTATATAGGAACAGGTTCTTGTACTTCTTTTCGGCTCATAAAGCACGTTTATCGCCACTGTTAAGCGTCAAAGTCTGTTGACCTTCCAATCTGATGTAGAACACTTTAAAATTTATCAACTAGAGTCTAAATGGATTACATAATGAAATACTTACACACTATGGTGCGAGTCCGTGACCTTAATGAGTCAATGAAGTTTTATTGCGAGCTATTGGGCCTCGTTGAAGTGAAACGTTATGACAGTGAGCAAGGTCGCTTTAGTCTGGTTTATCTTGCCGCCCCTGATCAAGTTGAACAAGCGCAGCAAAGCTTTTCTCCTACTATCGAACTTACCTATAATTGGGATCCGGAAGAATACACGGGGGGACGAAATTTTGGTCACTTGGCCTTTGCCGTAGAGAACATTTATGCACTTTGCCAAAAACTGCAAGATGCCGGAGTCGTGATCAACAGACCACCGCGCTGTGGCCATATGGCATTTGTAAAATCTCCAGATGGAATTTCTATCGAGTTACTGCAGCAAGGTGATGCATTGCCTCCAGCTGAGCCTTGGCAGTCAATGGACAACACTGGCAGTTGGTAATCACTCAAGCGCCTGAGCGATGTAACTGATTTAAATAAAATTAGCCCCCAATCGCTCAATAGACAAGATGATAGCTTTTAAGCAATTTCACCAGTTGTTTTTTGAAGGGCTTGGAATCTAGCACCAGCTGTAGCGCCTCAAAGTCCGATACAGAACTTTTAGGCGCCAATATCGCTCTGAAATAGGTTTCGTGCGGATTTTGTGAAAAGTGAAACACTCTCTTCCATCCATTTTTAGCAATAAGATATTCTGTCGTAGACCGACTGACGATCGCAATACTCACCCGCTTTTTTAGGACAATTTCCAACAGCGCTTCTTCGGAATTTACGTTCACTCGCTGGATATTGGATTGCTCCATTCCCTGATCTAGGTGTCGATAATAGTATCCAGCAATAGCGCCAACCTGATTTCCATACAAAGAGCTGGGGTGATAATATTCGAACGGTTGATCTATATGCGAAACAAATTCGTCCGTGTCATACATTAACGGGCTACTCCACAAATATTTTTGTTTTTTTCGGTCATCAAACCAAGCTGGATTTACCCCTAATATGAAGCCTTGAAACGTTTGTCGTTCGAGTTGCTTATCTAAGCGTTTGCGTGGTACAAACCGTACTTCTACCCGTACGTCTTTTTGTACTGCATTAATTAATTTGGCTAAATCAAAATAGAGGCCTTTTTGGGACTCTAGATCAATAACATAGGGTGGTTTATCGTGATATATATAGAGAATTTGTGTTTCTGTGGCTTTCACTGAAAAGGCCAGCATTAACAAAGTAGTAATGGCAATACAATACTGTTTTAACACTGAGCGCCTCGTGTATACCCTAAACTTTTCATACAGTCTAATACAGCCTAGCTCCTTCTTGGCACATCAGTTAATTCCTTTTGCATGTTTTTACAATAAGTAAAGGGACCAAAGGCCCCTTCACTTCACAAAAATATAACAAAAACAAATTATTAACAAGTAATATCTGTGATCTAACTCACCTTTTCAATTGCCTTCATCAATTTAAGCTTAATATTGAACAGTTACTGACAATCACCTTTATTATAAGAGACTTTCAGCGCAGCTCCCGTCGGTGCGCCCGACACTTTTAGGTATCCCCAATATTGAGATTGCGCACTTATTTCAATGCACTCCTGATTACCTTGATTGAAGGAGCTTGCATCCACATTTGTGCCATTCGGCCACCCTGAATTGCTGTATTCCAGACCAAGATCACCACTACCATGCGCGGTTTTGATCACCACCGATTGTTGACCACTTACGTTCTCAAGGCTAAACCACATAGGCTCTTGACTTCCAAGGCAAATCGTTTCACCTGCTACCAATCTACCATTAGAGACACTGCCCTGCGACTGACATACGTCCGCTATTGTTGAAGTTGTTACGATTTCTCCTAACAATTGCACATTTTCGAAGCGGTTATAGCCATACAACATAATGTAATAGGTGCCAGCGGTAGGTGTGGTGATCTCACATATCTCTTCGTTACCTGATTGGTATGGTCTACAATCATAATCGCTGAACGTTGGCGCCGACCCTAACTTAACGTAAAGATCGGCATCACCGTTACCTCCAGACGTGCGAATGACTAACTTATCGGTGCCAGCAGCAACATCAATTGAAAACGCAACTTGTTCATCTTGCTCGCCAGCAACTGTGACAGGTACGCCAGACTGTAGTTTGTTTGAAGTCGTTGCACTTACTGTAGTCACTGTATTACTAGTGTGATTCAATCCGCTAGGGTCACTTACTGTTAAGCTAATTTGATACTCGCCTGCTTGTGCATATCTGTGCGTGGGATTGGCTTCATTACTTTGACTACCATCACCAAAGCGCCACAAATAAGTGAGCGCGTCGCCATCAGGATCGACACTACCTTGGCTTGAAAATAGTATCGCTTGATTGACGTCACCGGAGTAAGGGCCATTAATCTCTGAAGTCGGCGCGTTATTCTGACCACCAGTGGCAAGCGCATTACACCATTGAACAAACTCTGATTGATACTGTGATGCGAGTCGGTCCATACGAGCTTGGTACGCATTCCAATTTGCTTGTCTCGTTTCCTGTCGCATTGCGAGCACTTCATCAAAGTGCTTTTCATACAGGAATCTCACCCCTAAATAACCCCAACGGTAAATTCTATCTTGATCAAAACCGTCATACGTGGTGCTGAATATTTCGGCAAGCGTATATGCTGAACCATCTTTGATTGTGTCTATTGCAGCTTGATTATCATTGAGGTTTGCAATGTACTCAGCCACCCCCTCGCTCCACCAGACGATAGGTTTAGTTGGTGCATTAAAGTCACCATAAAGATCAAAGCGCCCATCAAGGTAATGGACGTATTCATGCTCTAAGTTCCAGATGTAATGATCCGGCTTTGCATAACTGGCCTCGTATGCAACGAAATTAGCAACGTTATTTACATCGCTGGGATTACCTTCTAAATACATACCACCGTTGTCGGTGCTGATCTTAAAAATGGCTTTGGCATATTTTTTATAGTCCGCACTGCTATTAAAGATATTCACTTGCAGAAAATCATTGTTGTCATCGGCAACCGGTAAGCGGCCTGTTTCCAGCATGGTGTGGAATCGCACTTCTTCCGCTTCCATAGTTTGACAAGCTGAAGTCAATTGCTGAGTAGTAAGCGCTTGTGCTCTAATCTTTATTGTATCGCTACAACTATGTTGTTGAGAAAGTACTTTTGTCTCAAGTTCTTTATCAAAATTACAAATACCAAACTGACCACAATCAGCATAATAGGTCGCGACATCAGCCGCAGCTAACCAGACACCATCGCCAAAACCATAACTGTTGTAACGCGAGAATAAAGCAGTTAATTGCGTGTCGACTGACTCTTGAATAGCTGCACCATTGTACAGTTTAAGTCGAGCCAATTCGCTTGCTGCATTGATGATTAGATATTCAGAGTCAGAATTTACCATCCAAGTTTGTTCGGTAAAGCTCCCCAGTAAACTTACCAATTGTTGATCGTTTTTAACCAAAGCGACAAAGTTATCATTCCACTGACCACGATATAAGATAGTGAAAATGCCGTTTACCGCACTGCGCATATTCCACTTTTGAGCGTAGCTTTCATTCCATTTAGATAACCATGCTTTTACGACAGGCAGATAGTGCCCTTGTAGTTCCGATGAGTCCATTGTAGTAATAGCCTCACCAAGTACTTTACCATGGGCATCATTGTCGTCGTAGAAATGGCTATTGCTAACAAAAGCATCCAACGCATCTTTCACCGCAGGCTTAACCCAAGTGGCGAAAGTTACCTGATCATTGTAAAACTCAACATAAAAGCCAGCGCGAATAAACAAATAAAGCGCTTCGAGATCGGCACTGCCGTTGCCTGTATAGCTTTGCGAAAGCGACTTAGCATTTTGCGCCGCAGCATACATTTTATCTGACGTGAACACTTGCGTTTGGATGCTGCTGTCAGCGGAGAATAAAGCATTGATACAGCTCGTGCCCTGTTGCTTTATTTCAGTAACAATTTGGCTACTGCTCGCACTTGCTAAGCTGTTTAAATCACATGCAGCAATTGCTTCTCTCTCGCTAACTGCCATCGCTTGCAATAATGGTGTGTGCTTAGCAGATAGCAGCGGCACGCTTCTTGTTGGTGTGTGTGCAACGGGTGCTCTATCATTCAAAGCTTTATGCTCATGGCCATGAGATATGTTCGTTTCCACTTGAACCGATGCATTGAGCGGCTTAAAAAGTCGCTGTGATTCTTGATGTGCGTTGGCTGAATTTATCGCTGTGATCGCAGATAACGCCAAAGTGAGTTTTGTAATTTTCATAATTTACCTTTCCTGTTGTGTATCCAAACCCGATCGGGTTATAGGTTTTTAACACTAAAATTACAATGTATACAATATATTTTATATAACTTTATGGAATAGTGGATCGACGGACAAGCCATCATAATCTTAAAAACGGATATCCAAAGGGAAAGTCGTAGCTTATACATACATCCAATTGGTTGATCTTTATGATTAAAAATCCAACCAATTGACGAAAAGGAGGAATAAAAATTTACAGTGAGTGGAATAAATTAGATCTTATCAATATGGGAAATAGCGCCGGAAGTAATTTTTACTCTCACTCGATAAGTGGATAGTGTGATTGAATAAACACCATCATTGGGTTTTTGTGCTAACAAATGCTGCAGCCCTAACAACAACTCATCTGTATCGTTACCACCGCTGGTGTTTCTTGAATCTAGATATTCTTTTCCCTGCTTCAGTGCCTTATCCAATACCACTGAAGCGACTTGCTGAGTAGACTTATTTTTCAACGTCTTAAACAATGCGCTTTTTAATAAACTCATGGTTACTCTCCTGATAAAGATACCGGCTCATAATAACACCAATTATGAACCGGTGCCTGATTGGTTTTGGGAACAATCCGAGTGTAACAAGTATACTTTAAAAGTCTAAAGCAAATTCGTTTCAAACTATGTCAGACGTGTACCACTCTACTCGATCTCAGCTAAGTAATTTATTTGCTCGGCAAGCTGCCTACCAGAAAAGAGTTTCGGCACAAAATGCAATAGATTTAAGGAAAGTTGGTGCTCGGAGCGTGTGGTATTTACTAAACTAGGTAAAGTGCCTAATTCGCTACTAATATCGTGCCAAACGGGATTATCCTCATTAAGCTTTTCATAAGCAATGGTATTGAACTCAAAATTTTCAAAATATTCATCGACTAAGACCAATGACTGAGTAAGCTTAAGCGAATCAAGTAGCTCTCGAGAAAAGCAGTGCCGAGCTTCCGAACTATTAGTGGTAAAAAAATGATCCGGAAGATTATAACCAACAATTAAATCTGAACTTTCGTACAAGCTATTGGTGTACAACAAAGCGGTTAGAATAAGATAGGTATCGTATCTCGCTAAGCTCACTCCTTGCAAAAGCTCACTCTGCTTACTGAGGTCAATCGCAAAGCGACTACGCATGGTACGCCAAAAATAATGTTGATCCAGGGAAAGGTCCCGCGCGCCAGCACCTGCCAACCTAGATCTCCAACTGGACATAAACAATTCAAACCCTTGTGTTTTAAACTGGTCGACTTCAAATGACATCCATTTCTCCTAAAAGTGTTTATAGCAAAAAATACACAGGCATCATCTTAAGCTATAAGAATCTTGAGAAATGGCAATTACACGGCATTACAGCTGCAAAAGTCGAAATAAGATGATTAAGATTGAGATAGTATAAAGCCCGCAGACCCGGGCTTTAAAAGGAAGGATTACTTGTATTCAACTTCGATGATTTCATATTCAACAGCACCATTTGGTGTTTGAATATTCACTGTATCATCCAGTTCTTTACCGATTAACCCACGCGCAATCGGTGAATTAACAGAAATCAAATTGTTCTTAAGATCAGCCTCGTCGTCACCAACGATACGATAAGTCACTTCTTTGTCTGTATCTACATTAACAATAGTCACAGTACTACCAAAAATCACTTTGCCGTTATTCTGCATTTTAGTCACGTCGATGATTTGTGCTGTCGAAAGCTTAGCTTCAATTTCTTGAATTCGGCCTTCACAAAAACCTTGCTGCTCACGTGCAGCATGGTACTCAGCATTTTCTTTCAAGTCACCGTGTTCACGCGCTTCTGCAATATCGGCAACGATTTTCGGGCGAACAACTTTTTTTAAATGATTCAGTTCATCACGAAGCAGCTCTTCGCCTCGTACTGTCATCGGAATTGATTGCATAAGTATCTCACTCATTGCCAGAGCTAACGCTCTGGCCTTGTTCTTCTTAGTTCAAACGCTGGTGTAGTTCTTGAACAGAGTTTACAGAACTTCTGTCGTCAGCTTCATTCGCTGTACAGTTTGCAAACGCTGCATTTAGCGTAGTGGTGTAGTTAGTCTTATGCTGAAGTGCACCACGACGTAACACCTTCGAGTCCTCAATAGCTTGGCGACCTTCGGTCGTATTAACGATATAGCTATACTCACCATTCTTGATACGGTCAAGAATATGAGGACGGCCTTCGAATACTTTGTTTACGCGACGTACTTCAATACCCGCTTCTTCAAGCGCTTTCGCCGTACCATTCGTTGCATCTAGCTCAAATCCAATTGCTTTCATTGTCTTAGCTAGTTCAACTACGCGTGCCTTATCACCATTACGCACAGATAGTAGCGCGCGGCCGCCACGTGGTAAAGTGTTTGATGCACCTAATTGGGCTTTTGCGAATGCTTCGGCGAAGTTTTCACCAACACCCATCACTTCACCCGTCGAGCGCATCTCTGGACCACGCATTGGGTCAACACCTGGGAACTTAGCGAATGGCAATACCACTTCTTTTACACTGTAATATGGAGGAATCACTTCCTTCGTTACACCTTGGCTTTCAAGAGACTGACCAACCATACAACGTGCCGCAACCTTTGCAAGTGCAACGCCTGTTGCTTTTGAAACAAATGGTACTGTACGAGCAGCACGCGGGTTAACTTCAATCAAATAAACTTGACCATCTTTCACCGCAAACTGAGTATTCATCAGACCCACAACACCTAGCTCAAGCGCCATATCGCGAACCTGCTTACGCATCACGTCTTGAATATCTTGCGCCAGCGTGTGTGCTGGTAATGAACAAGCCGAGTCACCCGAGTGAACACCCGCTTGCTCGATGTGTTCCATGATACCGCCAATGATAACGTTCTCACCGTCACAAATAGCATCTACATCGACTTCGATCGCATCATCCAAGAAACGGTCAAGTAGCACTGGTGCTTCATTAGAAACAGACACCGCTTCTGTCATGTAGCGACGTAAGTCGTCTTCATCGTACACGATTTCCATTGCTCGACCACCAAGTACGTATGATGGACGAACAACCAGTGGGAAGCCAATTTCTTGTGATTTAGCAACCGCTTCTTCTAGTGACGTCACTGTTGCGTTTTCTGGTTGCAGTAGATCTAGACGCTCTACTAGCTGTTGGAAGCGTTCACGGTCTTCTGCGCGGTCAATGGCGTCAGGAGAAGTACCAATTACAGGAACACCATTCGCTTCAAGGTCTCTTGCCAGTTTCAGTGGCGTTTGGCCACCGTACTGAACGATCACGCCTTTTGGCTTTTCAACACGGACAATTTCCAGCACGTCTTCAAGTGTAATTGGCTCGAAGAATAGGCGATCAGACGTATCGTAGTCTGTTGAAACCGTCTCCGGGTTACAGTTAACCATGATAGTTTCATAGCCATCTTCACGCATTGCAAGGGCTGCGTGTACACAGCAGTAATCAAATTCGATGCCTTGACCGATACGGTTAGGACCGCCACCGATAACCATGATTTTGTCTTTGTCAGAAGGATTCGCTTCACATTCTTCATCATACGTTGAGTACATGTAAGCGGTGTCTGAGCTAAATTCTGCAGCACATGTGTCCACACGCTTGTAAACCGGTAGGATTTCAAGCTGGTGACGCTTCTTGCGAATTTCTTTTTCTGATACACCCGCGATTTCGGCAATGCGAGCATCTGAGAAACCTTTACGTTTCAAGCGACGCAGGAAGTCTTTGTTTAGACCTGCCATTCCCACTTCAGCGATTGTCGCTTCATCTTTTAAAATGTCTTCGATTTGAACTAGGTACCAAGGGTCAATCTTAGTTAATTCAAATACTTCTTCGACAGACATGCCATGACGCATCGCATCGGCAATATACCAAATACGCTCGGCACCTGGCTCGCGCAATTCGCGAATGATCGTTTCTTTTGCGTTTGGCGCATCTAATGCGACAATCGGGTTCAGACCCGTTGCACCCACTTCTAGACCTCGTAGTGCTTTTTGTAATGACTCTTGTTGGTTACGACCAATTGCCATTACCTCACCAACCGACTTCATTTGCGTAGTTAGACGGTCGTTTGAACCTGCGAATTTTTCGAAGTTAAAACGAGGGATCTTAGTCACTACGTAGTCGATTGACGGCTCAAATGATGCTGGAGTTGCACCACCTGTGATGTCGTTTTGAAGCTCATCTAGCGTGTAACCTACGGCAAGCTTGGCTGCGATTTTAGCGATCGGGAAGCCCGTAGCCTTTGACGCAAGTGCAGAAGAGCGTGATACGCGTGGGTTCATCTCGATGATAACCATACGGCCATCAACTGGGTTTACACCAAACTGAACGTTTGAACCACCCGTTTCAACACCAATTTCACGAAGTACCGCCATCGAGGCGTTACGCATGATTTGATATTCTTTATCAGTTAGCGTTTGTGCTGGCGCAACTGTGATTGAATCACCAGTGTGTACGCCCATTGGGTCGAAGTTTTCGATTGAACATACGATGATACAGTTGTCGTTTTTGTCACGAACCACTTCCATCTCATATTCTTTCCAGCCTAATAGGCTTTCATCGATAAGCAGCTCATTGGTTGGTGACAGATCAAGACCACGAGTACAGATCTCGTCAAACTCTTCCATGTTATACGCAACACCACCACCGGTACCACCCATCGTGAATGAAGGACGAATAATACATGGAAACCCGATACGAGTTAAGATATCGTGGGCTTCATCCATTGAGTGTGCAATTTCAGCGCGAGGACATTCTAGGCCGATATTTTTCATCGCCGCATCAAAACGCTCACGGTTTTCCGCTTTATCAATCGCATCTGCAGTCGCACCAATTAGCTCAACGCCATGTTTAGCAAGCACACCGTGCTTATCTAGGTCTAGCGCACAGTTAAGTGCTGTTTGGCCACCCATAGTAGGTAGCACCGCATCAGGCTTTTCTTTTTCGATGATCTTTTCTACCACTTCCCAGTGAATAGGCTCAATGTAAGTCGCATCCGCCATTTCAGGGTCAGTCATGATAGTCGCAGGGTTAGAGTTTACAAGAATAACTCTATAGCCTTCTTCTCTAAGCGCTTTACAGGCCTGAGCACCAGAGTAATCGAATTCACATGCTTGGCCGATAACGATTGGACCTGCGCCCAAAATCAGAATGCTTTTTATGTCGGTACGTTTTGGCATTATTACTCCGGTCTAATTAAGCGTTGCGAGATTGCATTAATTCAATGAAATGGTCGAATAGCGGTGCCGCATCATGTGGACCAGGACTTGCTTCAGGGTGACCTTGGAAGCTAAACGCTGGCTTATCAGTACGGTGAATACCTTGCAGTGTGCCATCGAACAGTGACTTGTGCGTTGCACGTAGCGTATCAGGAAGCGTTGCTTCGTCAGCAGCAAAACCGTGGTTTTGTGCTGTGATCATCACAACATCACGATCTAAGTCTTTAACCGGGTGGTTACCACCATGGTGACCAAACTTCATTTTTACTGTTTTCGCACCAGAAGCGAGTGCTAATAACTGATGGCCTAAACAAATACCAAAAATAGGTGTATCTGTCTCTAAAAATGCTTTGATTGCTTCAATGGCATAAGTACATGGCTCAGGGTCGCCAGGACCATTTGATAGGAAGATACCATCAGGGTTTAATGCAAGTACATCAGCAGCGGAGGTTTCTGCTGGAACAACGGTTAACTTACAGCCTCTATCAACTAACATTCTAAGAATGTTCTTTTTCACACCAAAATCGTACGCAACAACATGGAATTTTTCTTCTTCAGCAGAAAGCGTTTTAAAGCCCTCGCCTAGAGTCCAGCTTGATTCACGCCATTCAAACTGAGATTCTGTTGTTACTACTTTTGCTAAATCCATCCCTTTCAAGCCAGGGAATGCTTGCGCCGCTTCTAGCGCTTTTTGCTCGTCTACTTCGTCACCTGCGATAATACAGCCATTTTGGGCACCTTTATCACGTAAAATGCGAGTTAGTTTACGAGTATCAATATCTGCGATCCCTAAGATATTGCGTTCTTTCAAGTAATCACTCAATGATTGTTCGTTACGGAAATTACTCGCAAGCAGTGGTAAGTCACGGATCACTAGGCCTTTTGCCCAGATCTTGTCCGCTTCCTCATCTTCGCTGTTAGTACCGGTGTTGCCGATATGTGGGTAAGTAAGCGTAACGATTTGTTCCGCGTATGAAGGATCCGTTAAGATCTCTTGATACCCCGTCATTGACGTATTAAATACCACCTCACCGACTGACATACCGTCAGCACCGATAGCAGTACCGCGAAACACCGTGCCGTCTTCAAGGACTAACAGAGCGGATTTAGTCAAGTTAACCTCCTAATAGTAAAAAACGGGCGAAAGCAAAACGCTCAACATCCCGTCTACAAAGCGCTTGGTAACACGCAGTTATTAAAATTTTGGCAAATTCGTTATAGTCTACAGCATGAATGCCTTTTCGTCTAATACAAATCACAAAAATTATAAAAATAAGCCATTAAACTCTTTTTTTGTTTTAAAGCCTCAAAATGTTATACTTACTTCTTTAAATCCAGCACATCTTGCATATCGTAAAGACCTGCTGGTTTATCTTTTAGCCACTGCGCAGCCCTTACAGCACCTGATGCAAAGGTCAGTCTCGACGCAGCTTTATGTGTTAATTCAAGCCTTTCCCCCATTGTCGCGAAGTAAGCTGTATGTTCGCCTACTATATCACCCGCTCTGAGGACCGAATATCCGATTTCTTGTTGTGATTTCGCTTCATGATTTTGACTTCGATCGTAAACCGCAACATCATCATGTTGCCAGCCTTTAGCTTCTGCAATTGCCTCTCCGATAGCGAGCGCGGTTCCCGAGGGGGCGTCTATTTTGTTGCGATGATGCGCTTCAAAGATTTCAATATCCATGTCGTCAGCCAGCTTTTGAGCGGCTGTTTGTACAAGATTAAGCAGCAGATTAATGCCAACGCTATAGTTTCGAGAAAACACAATTGGGATATCTTTTGCGGCTTCCGCCAACTGCGCTATTTCACTTGCTGTCAGTCCAGTAGTACCAATCACCATTGGTTTTTTAGCGGCAATTGCAGCTGATAAATGCTGCTTCATACCCTCTGGCAAAGTAAAGTCTATTAATACATCAACATTTTCAAGCTTACTTTGCTCGGAACTAAAACAGATATTTGCGTCTGCTTGAGGCTGCAATTGATTAACTGCTTTATCAAGATATTGTGAACTATCTCGTACAAAAGCGTTGCCCAGCTCTACTTCTTGCGACAAATAGCAGGCTTCTATCAATGCTAACCCCATTCTGCCATTCGCACCGTAAATACCTATTCTTGTCATACGTTACCCTTTTTATTTGCGATATTGATTATCCGAAAGGCAGCAACGATGGCTAACCGGATAATGGAAATGTGTTTTTGCGGGAGTAGAGTTTACCGTATCTGTGTGTCATAGTCAGTTAAGTGGAAAATAATAAAACATTAGACTTTAGACGTCTAAACATATAAACTGCCGCGCTCGCTCACCTATTGAAGTTGAGAGATTTTCATCTTATACCAATTGCATTAAGTAAAAGGGCTATTTTGAAGCGGAGAAATAGCTTTAGTAGCTAGGCAAAAATTTTGCTATTTAGTTGTTCTAAATGAGAAATTTTTAACGACGCAAATATGCTAATTCACCCTTCAAATTGGTTGGAGAATTAATACAATTGGTATCAGGTGTGTTGTGCGGTTTTACAGCTAACTATTGGCTGTGCTTTATTGTTGGGGAGTGCTATGCAACCAAATTACAATCAAACAAAGGCAAAACTATCACTATTGCCGCTGTTGACCTTTGTAGGGATTTTTCTTGGCGCAGGATTGTATTTGCAATCGCAAGGCGTTGATTATGCGTTTTATCAATTAAAAGCTCCTGTCGCGATTTTACCAGCCATCGTTCTCGCTTTTTTACTTAATAAAGATACCATCAACCGCAGTGTCGAAACTTTTATTCAAGGCGCGGGACACAGCAATATCATCACCATGTGCCTCATCTATTTATTAGCAGGTGCTTTCTCTGCAGTTGCAAGTGCCACAGGCGGCGTTGACGCTGTAGTTAACGCTGGTTTATCACTTATTCCTCCGGCATTTTTATTACCCGGCTTGTTTCTTATATCTGCTGTCGTCTCTACTGCAATGGGAACCTCTATGGGTACAATTGGAGCAATTGGACCTATTGCTGTTGCAGTCGCGATGAAAACCGGAATTGATCCGGCACTTATGGCCGGCACTATAGTATCAGGTGCAATGTTTGGCGATAACCTATCTATTATTTCTGACACCACAATTGCAGCCACACGAACCCAAGGCTGTGAAATGAAAGATAAATTTAGAGAGAACCTTAAGATAGCCCTGCCAGCTGCATTTTTGACTGTTTTGTTGTTGGTATTTTTAACTCCAGAGCCGCAGGTTGTAGAAACCAAGCCGTTTGATTGGTTATTAGTTTTGCCATATGCCTTTATCTTGGTCTTGGCAGTGATTGGTATCAATGTTTTTGTTGTGCTCTTTAGTGGCATCGTATTTGCCGGCTGTATGGGCTTTGTAGGTGACTATCAAGGCGCTGCGTTCTTAAACGATATTTATAAAGGCTTTAGTGATATGCAAGAGATTTTCTTGCTCTCTATGTTCATTGGTGGTTTATCTGAATTTATTCGTATCAATGGTGGCCTAGACTTTTTAGCCAAACAGATCCAAAAAATCACCAGCATTATCGCAAAATGGCACCGCCAAGTTGCTGATCAACTCGGTATTGCAGCGCTAGTGTTAACTAGTAATCTATGTATTGCAAATAACACTGTAAGTATTATTGTCGCAGGTCCAGTTGCTAAAAAGCTAGCTGAAGACGGAAAAATTTCAGCTAAGCGTTCTGCAAGCTTACTGGATATTTTTGCGTGTGTTATGCAAGGCTCTTTACCCTATGGCGCACAGGCACTGTTACTTGGGGCTACTTTTAAAATCAGCCCTTGGGATGTATCTAGTTCATCTTATTACTGTTTTATTCTGGCGTTCACTGCCATTGGCGTTATTTGCTTGAGAAGTAATAAAGCATAATTTATTTATTTTAAGCGCCCAACTTTGGGCGCTTTTGTTATACTTTCATTTTTAATGTTATCCGAATTAATAATAAATGAAACTCAATACGCTCGTTACTTTATCCTCACTCGCTTTTAGCTCACTTAGCTATGCTGCTGATTGGAGCACAACACAGCTACACGTTAACCACGGCGACTTTAAAAACCCCTTTAGCAGAAATGAAGCAACCACAACCGTTTATTCGCTACAACATGCTTCAGGTTATCGCTATGGTGATAACTTCTTTTTTATCGATTACAGTAAAGATGATCTCTCTGATGGCTACCAAGATGGTGACTTTTATGGAGAGTGGTATTCAAGTTTCTCAATGTCAAAGGTTGCTGACTTTAAGTCTTCTTTTGATGCTATAGCTGACGTTAGCTTAACAATGGGCTTCAATGCAGCTGGAGACGCTAAGGTGATGAAATACTTACCTGGTGTCAAAGTGAACTGGAATTTTGAAGGATTCAACTTTTTCTCTTCTACTTTTACTCTCTATCAAGACGATAGCCAAGGGGTCAGCCATGGCGGTGCACCTAAGGAAAGTGATAGCTGGATGATAGATCTTGCATGGGGTTACCCTTTCACAATAGGCGAACAAAAGTTCTACCTCACAGGTCACGTAGAATATATTGGCGAGCGAGAGAACGAGTTTGGTAATGACGTAAAAGGCTGGTTGCTCGCGCAGCCAATTCTGCAATGGGATCTCGGCTACGCGATGGGCATGCCTAACAGCCAGTTGATGTTAGGTATTGAATGGCAGTATTGGCGCAACAAACTTGGTACAGACACTAACGAATCTGTTCCTCAAGTACACGTTGCGTGGACATTCTAGTCGTCAATTTTTTCATAGCCTTTGACTTGGCTCTGGGGTAGTTGAGTCATAGGCGCTGACTAGCCAGTATTGCTTAGCTACATTTCTCTACCACTCACAGTATAAAAACCGTACCGCTTTCTACTGAGGTAGTCGTGTTTTTGTTATGAGTTATTGCTCTCACACCAGGACAGCGCGACGCCTAACAGTGGAGCCTCTGTTGATACATTAGGTGATGTTTTTTGCTGCTCGGACAGCAAGGTATTATAAGATGCTATCAACTCTGGGAGCTGTAGTGTATAAACATATTTTTCCATGTTGCTGCCGTAGTCACTTTGGATCAACTTGGGTAAAGTCGACATGAGAAACTCCACTTGCTCTGCTTTTGGGTTTAAACCATTTCTACTTTTTTGAAAAATTAACTCCTGCCACATAAACACAATCGACAATTCTCTATCCTCTGCTGCACTTAGCTGAGCTTTTACTGTATTCCTATAGCGTCTATAGTTTTTCCATTGATTTGCGAGCAAATAAACGTTTAACAAATTTAACCCGGTATAACTCGCCTCATATGCTTGCCCTGATTTTTGGTGATAAAGAAAAGCTTGTCTATATAGTCTTGCAGCATGTTGGTATTTGCTCATATCAAAATAAACATTGGCTAAGTTATTGTTAAGTGCCGCTTCCAGTTGCTCATCTTTAACGTCAGACAATGTTGGTGTTAAAATATTGATTGCTTCTTTTAACTGTCCCATCGTTCGATATAAAACCGCGAGATTATTAACGATACGGGGCCTTTGATCATGAGTTGAGTACCTGAGTGCACATTCGTAGTTTATTTGAGCAAGAGCAGGTTGATTAATGCGGCGATAATAAATCGCAAGATTGTTTGCAATTAACCCTTTCTCTGACTGAAGATAGGTAAGCCAATCAGCACTTTCAGAAAATAGCTCCACAATTTCAGTTATTCTACGTACATTATTTGATTTTATTGATGCCTCTAAGCCTGCTCGATGTAGCTCATATAAACCTTTTGAGGGCTGCACTGGTAGTTTGGGTAATACTGCTTCATAGGCTCGAGTTGCTTGTGCTGGGTTAGAGATGTTTAAATCTTGAATAACCCGCAATGTCTTAAACAGCTCATCAGGTGCAAGTACTGTCAGGGAAGAAACAACAATTAAAACTGGAAGCACTTTCGCTCTCCGATTTCCTGATTTAAAGTAATCATAGTGGAGCTTCTTTTGGTTGGCAAAATGCCTAATAGCAATTTACTTAACGTTTAAGTGTTCTATTATTAGGCGAGAAAATTTTGTCGATAACACAGCTACCATATTCTGCTCGCACAAAAGTATCAACATGTCTATTGGCAGACCAAAAACTTTGCTACTTATACCAATTGAATTAATTCTCTAATCAATTTGAAGGGTGAAATAGCATATTAGCTTCGTTAAAAATTTCTCATTTAGAACAACTAAATAGCAAAATTTTTGCCTTGCCTATATGGATATAGGTACCTTAGCGGTAGCAGGACGCGAGAGCGGTGCTACTAAAGCTATTTCCCCGCTTCAAGATAGATCATTTACTTAATACAACTGGTATTAGTTTCTCTAAATAAAAGAGTCTAGACGAAAAAAACCAGCCTAAGCTGGTTTTTTTATTTGGTGCGAATGGGGGGACTTGAACCCCCACGGCCGAAGCCACCACCCCCTCAAGATGGCGTGTCTACCAATTCCACCACATTCGCAAATTCGGTGTATTTCCTAATAATTAGTTAGGCACGTCAGAAGCTGGATTTTCTTCTGTCGCTGGCACATCATTTGTTGCTGGAACTGTTGTTGCAGCAGCTGGTGCCTCTAGGTTTTCCCACTCGTTAGTCTTTTTAATCTGACCTGTAGTTAGATTACCTAGAACAATACTTAGCACAAAGAATACAGTTGCCAATATTGTTGTTGTCTTGGTCATAAAGTTGCCTGCGCCTGATGAGCCAAAAACTGTCGCTGACGCACCTGCACCAAACGAAGAGCCCATGTCTGCGCCTTTACCTTGTTGAATTAACACCATACCAATTAATGCTAATGCCACAATTAAGTAAACAACCATTAGAATTTCGTACATTTACTTATCCTTTTGCACTTCTGCATATAGCAGCGAAACTCTCAGGTTTTAGGCTTGCGCCACCGATAAGTCCACCGTCTATATCGTCTTGTGCGAATAACAATTCACTGTTCTGTTCATTAACACTGCCGCCGTAAAGGAGCTGCAGTGATTGTGCGATTTGCTTGTCATTATCTGAAAGCAAATCACGTATAAATTTGTGTACTGCTTGCGCTTGCTCTGGAGATGCTGTTTTACCAGTACCAATAGCCCAAACAGGTTCGTATGCTATCACAGAGTTTGCTAACGCTGCTACACCTAATTTGGTGATAACTGCGTTTATTTGCCTAGCAACTACTTGCTCTGTCTGCCCATTTTCTCTTTCTTCTTCGGTCTCACCAACACATAAAATTGGTGTTAAACCTTGTTCTTGAGCATGTGCAAATTTATTAGCAACATCTTCATCGCTTTCGCCATAAATAGCTCGACGCTCTGAATGACCAACTAAGGTATATGTTGCTCCTAGCGATTTTGCTAGGGACGCCTGAACTTCTCCAGTGTATGCGCCTTCTTTATATTCCGAAACAGTTTGTGTTCCGACAGTAAGCCCTTTACTTGCTGCTTGCTCAATGAGCATAGCAGGAGGAAAAATAATTACATCTGCTTTAAATGTTTGATTGCTTACTGCTTCTGATATTTGGTCAACAAGAGCTTTTGAGCCATTCATTTTCCAGTTACCAGCAACAATTTGCTTTCTAGTTGTCATACGATACTCCGCAGTAGAAAGCGGGTGAGATACTAACTCTACTCACCCGAAGTTACAAGAAATAAATTTAACTTTTGGTTTAATTGCTCACAGATTCAACAACTTCAGCGATTTTTTGGGCAAAATCGATAACTTGCTTCTGTTGCTGAGCTTCAACCATGACGCGAACCACTGGCTCTGTACCAGATTTACGCAATAGCACTCTGCCCTTTCCGGCAAGCTGAGTTTCAACTTCAGCGACAACCGCTTTAACAGCGTCTTGCTCGGTTGGATCATCTTTAGTGCTATAACGCACATTAATCATCTTCATTGGGTATTTGCTAAAACCGTCACCCAAATCTTTTAATGTTTTATTCTGCGCAACCATGGCGGCAAGCACTTGTAAGCTCGAGACAATGCCATCACCGGTGCTGATCAGATCCAGATTTAAAACGTGACCTGAGCTTTCGCCGCCGATTTTCCAGCCTTTCTCACCAAGAAGCTCCATCACATAGCGGTCACCGACCTTACTGCGCTCAAAAGCAATTCCGCGTGATTTAAGGGCGTTTTCGAGCCCCATGTTAGACATCACCGTACCTACAACACCGCCACCTAATGTGCCATCGGCATGAGCCTGGCATGCAATAATATAGACGATGTCATCACCATCAAATACATGACCGTCGTGATCGACCATCATGACTCGATCACCATCACCGTCATAAGCAATACCAACATCCGCTTGATGTTCAAGCACGGCTTTTTTCAACGCTTCGACATGCGTTGCACCGCATTTTTCGTTGATGTTAACACCATTCGGTTCACACGCAGTTGTGATCACGTCCGCACCAAGTTCACGCATGACACTTGGCGCAATGTGGTAAGTCGCGCCATTTGCGCAGTCCAGCACCACTTTCAAACCTTCAAGCGATAGCTCTTTAGGGAACTGGCCTTTACAAAATTCGATATAGCGACCATCCGCACTCTCTAGGCGCTTAGCTTTACCGAGCTTTTCAGACGCTACACACGTCATCGGCTCATCCAGCTTTGCTTCTATTGCAAGTTCCACCTCGTCAGGGAGCTTTTTACCATCGCCACCAAAAAACTTGATGCCATTGTCATGGTATGGATTATGAGATGCACTGATCACAATACCAGCCTCAGCTCTGAACGTTTGTGTCAAATAAGCAACAGCAGGTGTCGGCATCGGCCCTAATAAAATCACATTGATCCCAGCGGCAATTAATCCAGCCTCTAACGCGGTTTCAAGAAGGTAGCCAGAAATGCGGGTATCTTTGCCAATAATTACCTTTTTGGTACCACGCTCAGACAGCACTTTTCCAGCCGCCCAGCCTAGTTTCATTGCAAACTCAGGCGTAATTGGGAACTCGCCCACCATGCCCCTTACACCATCCGTACCGAAGTACTTTCTTGTTGTCATTGAGTAACTCCATTGACCGACGCTAGCCATACATTAAGCGCGTCGCTTGTTTCTTTTACGTCATGAACACGAATTATGTGCGCGCCTTTCTGCACACATATCAGTGCACCAGCTAGACTCGCAGCTACGCGCTCATGCGTTTCCCGAGTGAGTAGTTGTCCAAACATGGACTTTCTAGAGAGACCTGTCAGAATAGGCAAATTGAAAGCGTGAAACTTGTCCAGCCAGCCTAATATCTGAAAGTTATGCTCTAGAGATTTACCGAAGCCAAAGCCAGGATCTAAAATCAGCCGATTGATATCAATCCCAGCTTGCTTGCACGCACTGATCCTAGCTTCGAAAAACTGACTGATGTCTGAAAATAAGTCATCATAGTGAGGGTTATTTTGCATTGAGCGAGGTTGACCTTGCATATGCATTAAACAAATTGGTACATCACCGTATTGAGCTGCGACTTCGAGCGCACCTGGCTCTTGCAACGCTCGAACATCATTAATGATATCAGCGCCAGCCTCTATTGCTTGTTTCATCACCTCGGCTTTACTGGTATCTACCGAAATCACACAGTTAGAGTGTGTACGAATTGCTTGAATAACCGGTATTACGCGCTGTAATTCTTCTTCTAATTGTACGTCTGGCGCACCGGGACGAGTGGACTCTCCACCTATATCTAAGATGGTAGCGCCTTGTGAAAGCATTAAATTTGCTTGCTCTATCGCACTATCAAGGTGAGTAAAATGTCCACCGTCAGAAAATGAGTCGGGAGTAACATTTAAAATCCCCATTACCTGAGGCTTATCTAAACTAAGGGTGCGCCCTTTGGGTAAACGTAACTCGTACATTCTATACCTATTTTCTGTAGTTTAAGTTTGGTGATAACGAAAGGCTTATAGCAGTTGATTTAAATTCTCGCATTGAGTGCTAATAGAACTTATATCAACTGATACAAAAAAGCCCCGATTGCTCGGGGCTGTCGTATTCTACCTAATCTTACGATTTGTCATCAAGTTCTGAGTTTGATGATGTGTCGTTTGACTGCTCTTCTGCTGGTTTTTCAGCTTTAGGCTCAGGCTTTATCTCTGTTACTTTCGCAGATTCCGCTTTTTTCTCTGGCTTAATGTCATGTGCATCCCTTGGTGGACGAACATCACGGCGCTCCATTAAGTCATCAATCTGCAATGCATCAATCGTTTCATATTTCATCAACGCGTCTTTCATCGTGTGAAGAATATCCATATTATCTTTTAGGATTTGCTCCGCACGTTGGTAGTTGCGATCGATGAAATCTTTAATTTCAGCATCAATAAGCTTAGCAGTTTCATCCGACATACCTGACATGCGGTGAGAACCACCACCCATGTACATCTCGCCTTGCTCTTCTAAATACATCTGTGGACCAAGTTTCGGACTTAAGCCCCACTGCGTAACCATTTTCTTAGCAATATCGGTTGCGCGCTCAATATCGTTGCTCGCGCCTGTCGTTACTTTGTCATCGCCGTAAATCAGCGCTTCAGCGATACGACCACCGTATAAACTCGAAAGCATAGATTCTAGGTGTTGCTTAGAGTGACTTACACGGTCTTGCTCCGGTAAGTACATTGTTACACCTAATGCGCGACCACGTGGGATAATCGACACTTTATATACTGGGTCATGCTCAGGCACTAAACGACCAACAATCGCGTGACCAGCTTCGTGATAAGCCGTCATTTCCTTCTCTTGCTCGCTCATCACCATGGACTTACGCTCAGCACCCATCATGATTTTATCTTTCGCGGCGTCAAATTCCGCCATGCTTACCTTACGCTTGTTGCCACGAGCGGCAAAAAGTGCAGCTTCATTCACAAGGTTAGCTAAGTCAGCACCAGAAAAACCAGGTGTACCACGTGCAATCACAGACGCTTCAACATTATCGTCTAAAGGCACTTTACGCATGTGTACATTTAAGATTTGTTCACGGCCACGAATATCCGGAAGACCAACCACGACTTGGCGGTCAAAACGGCCTGGACGTAATAATGCAGGGTCTAGTACATCAGGACGGTTAGTAGCAGCAATAACGATAATACCTTCGTTACCCTCAAAGCCATCCATTTCTACAAGCATTTGGTTAAGCGTTTGCTCTCGCTCGTCGTGACCACCGCCCATACCAGCGCCACGTTTACGGCCTACAGCGTCGATTTCATCGATAAAGATAATACAAGGCGCTGCTTTTTTCGCCTGCTCAAACATATCACGAACACGAGATGCACCAACACCAACAAACATTTCTACGAAGTCAGAACCCGAAATGGTAAAGAATGGTACTTTTGCTTCACCAGCAACGGCTTTAGCAAGTAGGGTTTTACCCGTACCAGGAGGGCCAACCATTAACACGCCTTTCGGAATGCTACCGCCCAACTTTTGAAACTTTGACGGATCACGCAAGAAATCGACTAGCTCAGTAACATCTTCTTTCGCTTCATCACAACCAGCAACATCCGCAAATGTTGTCTTAACTTGGTCTTCGCTCATTAATCGAGCTTTACTTTTACCAAACGACATCGCGCCTTTGCCGCCACCGCCTTGCATTTGGCGCATGAAGAAAATCCATACCCCGATAAGCAGCAACATTGGGAACCAAGAAATAAAGATATTTGCCAAGAAAGACTGTTCTTCCGGTGCAACACCTTTGATATTTACGTCATTCTTAAGTAAATCATTAACTAGATCTAAATCAGTTAATGGGATCACTGTCTGGAAACGATCTCCACTAGAACGAACGCCACTAATCATGCCCGTTTGACGGTCAATACTGACTTCTCTTACAGAGCCATTGCGCACATCCTTTACAAATTGTGTGTAACTCGTTTGGCGATCATATTGTTCGCCACCGTTAAAGCTCTGGAACACAGTCATTAGCACTACTGCAATCACTAACCAGAGTATTAGATTTTTAGCCATATCGCTCAAGGAGTTAACCTCTTGTATCCAAAAAAATTCAAATTCAACTTGATGCTTTCCAACTGTACTACAGTTTGTAACCTGTCGCCACTACATATACTTCTCGTGAACGAGGACGAGACGCTTTTGGTTTACGGATCTTTACAACCTTAAAACAATTACGTACCTCTTGTACAAATTGATCAAAGCCCTCGCCTTGAAAAACTTTAACCGCAAATGCGCCATTTGGTTTAAGCACTTGGTGACACATATCTAATGCTAGTTCGACTAAATACATGCTGCCAGATTGATCGGTTGACATATTACCACTCATATTTGGAGCCATGTCGGAAAAAACCACGTCTACGTTCTTGCCATTTATTCTGTCGAGCAGCGCATTTAATACCGCTTCTTCTCTGAAGTCTCCCTGAAGGAAGTCAACGCCTGCTAATGAGTCCATCGGTAAGATATCACAGGCAATCACTTGTCCGTCAATATCTACCTGCTCTGCGAGATACTGCGACCAGCTCCCCGGGGCAGCCCCTAAATCAACTACCGTCATCCCTTTACGGATCAATTTATCCTTTTGTTGGATTTCTTCCAGCTTAAAAACCGCTCGTGAACGATAGCCACGCTTTTGGGCCTCATGTACGTAAGGGTCTTCTACGTGCTCTTTTAACCAACGTTTCGAACTGGCGGAATGTTTTTTATTTGCCATATTAACTACAACTCATTAGTAATATTGTCTAGATGGCGTTAGAATATCGAGAATTCAAGCCTTTTAATAAATAAGATTGTATCAATATGACCTTATCAAATAAACAAAAGCAGTTCCTAAAAGGGCTAGCTCATTCTTTAAACCCAGTTGTTCTTCTTGGCGCAAACGGCCTAACGGAAGGTGTCATGGCTGAAATTGAGCAAAACCTGAACATTCACGAACTCATCAAGGTAAAAGTACCAACCAATGATCGTGAAACTAAGCAGTTGATTTTTGAAGCAATTGTTCGTGAAACGAACGCGCACAAGGTACAAACAATTGGCCATATCATTGTGTTGTACCGTCAAAGTGAAGACAAAAAGATCCAATTACCTCGTAATTAATCTTTATTGCTCGCGACGCTTTCACTAGAAAACGTCGCGGCTTTCAATAAATTTGCTTCGTCTTCTTTAATTTTCTTAATTTCCTGCTCACTCACCTGAGGCAGTAATTTCTTCTCAAGCGCCAATGCGTCAACAATAAAATCGTTCGTTAGCTGATTAATAATGCCACTCTCTGCATTTAACAGTAAGCTAAAGCCAACACCAAGCTCAGGAATAATCACTACATCGGTACGATAACCTTGCACCCAGCCACTGTGATAATAAAGTAACTTGCCATCGTAGCGATAAATGCGCCATCCAAGTCCATAATAAGCTTCTTCTACGTGGCCACGCCAAATCCTTCGTCGTAACTCTCGCTTGGTCAAGGTATAAGGTACCGATTGTTTACTTAGCGCATCTGGTGATAACACACTTGGGTACATGCCTAACTGTGCTTTTAACCACTGCGCCATATCCGCTGCGCTCGCATTTACACCTGCAGCCGGCAGTACTTTATAGTAATGTTGCTTTAATTTTGCGGTATGCCAACGTTTTCTGCCTCTCACATGCGGCCAGGCAAAGTTATCATTTTTTGTCATTTGCTCATAACCAAGACCTGAATCGCGCATATTAAGTGGCGCGAATACAAATTCTTCCATCCAAGTCTTGTAACTGATGTTTGTTGCTTTTTCGATAACATCCCCAATCAAGCTAAACATGACATTTTGATAGCCATAGCACTCGCCGGGCTTACACAACGCTTTGACTTGCAGTAAGCGCTCTACAATTTGCGGATAATCCATGCGCGATTCTATTAGGTTATCGTAGGCGTTGGGCACCAAGCCACTCGAATGACTTAGCAGGTGATAGAGCTTAAGTTGACTATAATTTCCCTTTGCGACTTGTGGCAAATAGGTACTGACATGATCGTCAACACTAAAATATCCTTCACTCGCCAGCTTTGCGGTTAAACTGCCCGCAAACGTTTTAGATAAAGATGCTAATCGAAAACGAGTTTGCTCATTAACCACTCTTCCTTGGCGGCTTTTCGTCAAACCAAAGCCCTTAGCGTAGCTACCGTGCTCAATATGCACAATGGATAATGCAGCACCAGGCACCGATTTTTCTTTTAGTTTGCGCTCGACTTGCTTAGAATAGCTTTTTAAAAATTGTGACCATTGCTGGTTTGGAGTTTTTGCAATCGTTATTTTTGGATAACTAATGCAAAAAAAACAAACTAATGTGAGAATTAGCGACTTCATAATGACTCATTTCATTAACACTCGCCCGCCATACTAACACGATGAATTGGCGGAACTCACTAAATATAAGAAAATAACTGTTTAATTGAGGTATTTTAATGCGTTTAGTGCTAGCAGCTCTATGTACAAGCCTACTCTTTGGATGTGTCACCACAGCGCCATTAGCGCCAAAGTTAGATGTGCCTAAGAAGCCACTATTAAAAAAATCTGTCTATCAAATCAGCTATAGTACCGAACTTAATTCCGCACGGATTAAATCAGTGCAATTACCCGCTCACCCGCTCGCACAAGGTGATACTGTTTATATCAACGCAGACAAAGTTAGCTTAACTGATACGCTAAGAAAGCAAATCGTTACTTTACTCGAGAAAAAAGGGCTTAAAATTGCCGCTGGAAAAGGGGCAAGCTATACGCTAACGATTCACCAACTTGATTTAGAGTTTGCGGCCAATAAAACGTACGCTTTGGATAGACCAAGAAATCCACACCCTCACATTGCTGAGCTTGCACAAAACTCACCAGCGTTCCAATGCACAAATATTGTGGCTTCAGTCAGTATGCGTCTGGCACACCAAGCTTCATCAGATGTTGTATGGTTTGCTAAATCTTCGGTGGACAGTGCTGGATTCCAAGGGATCCCATTGCAGTTCACTTTTACCGAAGTAGAGAAAATAGAAAATGAACATGACGTGCTATCGTTTATCGTTGCACAAAATACCGACGAGGCGCGCCGTCAACGTGGCAAAAACCCGGTGGATATTCCTCCTTACAAGGTAACTAAGACGGTTTCTCCACTCGAAAAAACCGCTGGTGCGTGTACCCAAACAGAAGTATCTGCACTAACAGCGGATATGCAAAAACACTTAGCCGAAAGTTTAATTGAGAAGCTAAACGTTAAATAATTGAAGAGCCGTCAGCTTTTTCTCAGAAGCTGGCGCTACACTTATTTACAGACATCTTCGCTTCTGGAATTATACTCGACGCAGAAAAATAAAAAGTTCGGAGTTAAGACATGGAGCAATACGGTACGATTTTATTGGTTGAAGATGACACTTCACTTGCTCAGTGGGTTGCTGAATATCTAGACAATCAAGGCTACAAAACACATTGTTGCTATCGTGGTGACGAGGTGATCGAACGTGTTAAGTCGTTAGACCCAGACCTTGTTTTACTTGATCTTATGCTTCCTGGTAAAGACGGTATCAGCGTGTGCCGCGACTTACGCCAGTTTTATAACAAACCTGTTATTATGCTTACCGCCAAAGATGAAGAAATGGACGAAGTCATTGGCTTAGAAGTTGGTGCCAGCGATTATGTTATTAAGCCGGTTCGCCCACGAGCCTTACTCGCTCGGATCAAAGCCAATGTACGCGCAGCCCAAGAAAAGCCACTCGACCACAAAACGGCAAATCATGAACTTATCGTTGGGCACCTATGCATTGACACTCAGGCTCGCAAAGTCAGTGTTTCAGGACAAGAAATCATCGTTTCCAGCGCCGAATATTTACTGTTACAGTTTCTAGCCAGTCATGCTGGCGAAGTTGTATCTCGTGACGCGGTATTTAAAGCCACGAAAGGAAGAGAATACGATGGCCTTGATAGAAGCGTAGACGTACTCATTTCCGCTCTGCGGAAGAAATTTAACGACGACCCACAAAATCCCGAAAAGATTAAAACCGTATGGGGAAAAGGTTATTTACTTGTACCCTCGGCTTGGTAACGTGAATTACAAGCTCATATCGTGAAAAAACTCTACATCTACTTACTCGCCGGTGCATTGATTTCGATCTTTGCATTAGGTTGGGTGATTGACACCTACAATCAACAAACCGCCCCTGTAGAAGATAACTTTGAATGGCAAAGTAAACTAATCACCGGCCTTGCTAAGCAAATTGCCAATATTGATCGGGCAAAGCGTGAAGATGCAACTACTTTGATTGCTCGACAATTTGCTATCAACATTAGTTATAAAGATGGCGATACACTAGCCATGCCACTCGAGTTGAAGCAACAAATGCTTCAACCTGATGGGTTAGTGATAGAGAACGAGAATGTCTATCTACTAAAAACAACGCCTGAAATGGCACCTGACTATATTGAGTTAGAATGGTTGCCTCAAGTTGAACAGGCGAACTACGATGTGCTACTGACTTTATTTTTCTATGGCGGTATTTGCGCGATTCTATGGTTTATTCTCTCTCCCTTAGTGAAACGATTGATTGTACTCAATACCGCAGCAAAGCACTTTGCTAGCGGCAACCTAAGCGCGCGGATCGCCCCCAATCATTTCACTTACATCCGTGATCTAGAAAACACTTTCAATCGCATGGCCAACCAGATTGAAAAGCTAATGGCCGAAAATAAATTAATGGCCTCTAGTCTTTCTCATGACATTCGAACACCTGTTGCGTGCTTAAGATTTGGCTTAGATGCTGCTTTGGATGAAAATGATATTGGCGCTATCCACGACTATTTAGAACGTATGGAAAAAGATTTAGACCAAATGGAAGATATGCTTGCGAGCTACCTCTCGTTTGCGACACTCGAGCAAAAGTCTCATTTACTCAAACACGAAGTCACAAACTTATCTCATTATGGCCAAGATCTTATGCAGCAAATGCAGCATAAACTACAAAAGAATCAACTTAGTGGTCTGGTGGATATTCCTGAACACTTAATGATCTATGGTGACTTACATTGGCTTGCCAGAGCCGTAAGTAATCTGATCAGCAATGCTTGTGATTTTGCGACAAGTAGTGTGGTATTGAGTGCACATCGTACCGAACACAGGCTTATTATTACCGTTGAAGACGATGGACCTGGGATCGCGAGACAAAACTGGGACAAAGTCTTTAGCCCTTTCTTTCAAGAGCAAACTCATCGTAACCGTGCGGGTAAGAGCTACGGTTTAGGGCTTGCCATCGTTGCAAAAGTCATGGATTGGCATCATGGTACAGCCACTGTTAACCAGTCCGAGCGATTAGGCGGTGCAAAATTTGTGCTTTCGCTTCCCTGTAAAGAAAAATAATTGTTGTAAATATGCCGCTACACGCTAACCAACCTCATGCATAAATAATCGTGAAAACATTAGCTTATAAGCTAAACTTTCCTTTTTGAGTGCAACAACTTAATTACGGCCACATATCCGGCTAAAACTTGCGCTAAATCAAAGTAATTTATTCTTTTTATTTCTTTTTAATTACAGTAGATTGTCAACGCCGTTAGAAAATTTAGAGAAGTATAATAATTATGAGCAATGTCCGAGGAGAGTTCAGCTCTCGCTTTGGTTTTATTATGGCTGCCGCAGGGTCGGCAGTAGGTTTGGGAAATATTTGGGGTTTCCCTACACAGACAGCATCCAATGGTGGCGCTGCGTTTGTTTTCGTTTATCTGGTGTTGGCTTTTTGTCTTGCCTACCCAGCACTAATGGCAGAGCTTGTTATTGGCCGTCACGGCCAAGCAAATGCGGTATCTTCACTGCGCAAACTTACAAATACAGCATGGCAAAGTAAGCTTGCTTTTGTTGTTGGATTCGGCGGTATCATTTGCGCTGGTCTTATTTTAAGTTTCTATGCAATCGTGGCAGGTTGGATGTTTAGTGCAACACTTGAGCCCATCGCCGAGGTTGCGTCGATGACTCAAGCACAATCTTGGCTTGCTGACTCTTCCATGTCGCGCAACATCGTCTTTACAGCCTCCTTTATTGCACTCACTGTGCTTATTATTAGCAAAGGCGTAGAAAATGGGATCGAAAAGTGGTCAAAACGCTTGATGCCTGCACTTATTGGTATTTTATTCTCGTTAATTGCCTATGTATTAACCCAAGAAGGTGCTGTTGAAGGGCTTAAAGTTTATCTTGTTCCTGATTTTTCGTCTGTGCTCAATCCGCAGTTACTCGTTGATGCCCTTGGACAAGCATTTTTCTCGCTTTCGCTTGGTACCAGCGTGATGATCATTTACGGCTCATATATTAGTAAAAAAGAAAATTTAGTTTCACTCGGTGCGTTGGTCACATTAATCGACGTCTTTATCGCATTCGTTGCCGGCTTACTTATCATTCCTGCCATGTATGTTGCACAAGCACAAGGCGTGGACATCTTTGCAGCCGATGGTTCGCTTCTAAACGAAGATACCCTAGTGTTCCAAGTATTGCCTGCACTGTTTGACAGCATGGGTAGTATTGGCCTCTTAGTAAGCTTCGCTTTCTTCGCACTGATGAGTATTGCAGCACTCACCTCTTCTATTTCGATGTTAGAAGCACCTGTATCTTACGCCGTTGAACGTTTTGCACTTGGCAGAGTACAAGCAACTTGGATCATCGGTGCTTTAGTGACAGCTGTAAGCTTAACCATTTTAGTAAATATCGAGACGCTATTCGGCTTCATTGTCAGCCTAACAACTAAGTTTGGGCAACCTCTGCTCGGCATGCTTTGCTGTATTTTTGTAGGTTGGATTTGGCACAGAGCAAAGCTACTCAAGGAAATTGAGTCAGGGTACCCGGAAGTTGGTAGTAGCTTTTTCTGGAAGATATGGCCTTGGTACATTCGCTTCGTTTGTCCAATCGCTATTGCTGCAGTATTTTTAAATTCGCTATAATTTTGCTCATAAAAAAGAGGCTACACGTAGCCTCTTTTAATTTCTCACCAAAAACATATCTTGATGTGGGATCCCATCTTCAAGATATTCGTCACCTTGCTTCACAAAACCAAGCCCTGTATAAAACTTGTCTAAGTAGCACTGCGCAGAAATAACTAAAGCTTCATGGGTTATATCCGTGTCACAACAAGCAATAGCACGATGCATGAGATCGTGCGCAACACCCTGCCCGCGCAATATTGACGAAACAATCACACGGCCAATGGATGCTGTTGATGCTGATTGCCTGTAACAACGCGCATAGGCCAAGATTTGCTCATCTTTAACCAAAAACAAATGTCTAGTTTCAGGCGCTCTATCCGTGTCATCAATTTCCGGATAGGGACATGCCTGCTCCACAATAAATACATCTACTCTTAGTTTTAGAATTTCAAAAAGCTCATCTTTTGTAAGTGCATCATAACTTTTAACTTGCCAATTCATATTCTTCTCTGTCATACCTATTAGCTTAATTAAGTGATCTATTTTGAGGCGAGAAAATCTTGTCGATAACACCGCTTCCGCATCCGGCTCACGCCAAGGTACCTACATCCATGTAGGCAAGGCGAAATTTTGCTATTTAGTTGTTCTAAATGAAAAATTTTTAACACAGTTAGCGTCAGATTTGCTCCGTCAAATTGAGCAAGTATTAAAAACTAATTGGTATCCTTTATGCTTGAAACAAAAACACCCAGACAAAGCTGGGCGTTTTGAGTTAAATTAAGTGATTATGAGAACAGCCGCTCCAACTGATCGCATAATTGGGAAATATTTACCTGATCGTGCTCAATCGTAAGATCGACATAGCCATCGCCTCGAAATGCTCTATCTAGTTCAATCAGTACATGAGTTCGATGTGCCTCAGGGACAAATGAGAGCTCAACCTCTTGTAATCCAAACAACGAACGAGCACTTGGTCGGTATTCTAATTCTTGATAGCAACCAGAAACAGACTGAAACTCGGAGGCTCGTAAATACCCCTTTTCCACATCAGCTTTCACTAAACGAAAGCCTAAACGCTCCATTGCCGTCATACAGGCTTTAACTGCTTCATTTGGATATATATGCAAAGCATCTTTGTCAGAAGGATCTATTGCTAAATCAATGTCTAGTCCTGTTTCAATCCAAACATGACAACGGTTGAAACCTGCATTAATTTCTGTGATTGGTGTTTCTGAATGAAGTCGAGCTTCGAAAGGAATCACTTTTTCTTCATCTGGACCTATCGTGAAGCTATTGCTTACACGCCAACGATCGATAACATGATTGCTGAAGTATTCGCCGTCTTCCCCTTCAATCTTAACTCTGGTCATTAGCGCAAGCTCTAAACCTGTTACTTCTTGGCTAACGTCACCGCCCTTCACTACTATTTGCGCTTGAAATTTCTGTCCCGGGTGCAAATGTTCTGTTTCTAATATAGTGTCTACTTTTGCCGCACCGATACCGACAGATGCTAGGATCTTCTTAAACATTACGTCTCCTGTCCGGTATGTCCTTACCTGCATCATAACCATATTTTTTCCAACTTGTCAGCGAAAATTTATAATTTATATATCAGGAGGTTTTGGTACACTGCTCATATCTTGGATAAAAATTTGAAGTTATGGAACTGCTCTATTTTGCTGTCGCATTCGCATGCGGATTTTCTGTCTATCAATTAAAGCTTCCTCCTTTGATTGGTTTTTTGATGGCTGGCTTTGTTTTAAACTTACTTGGACACAAAACCACTGATTTACTCACCCAATTGGCTGATCTTGGTGTAACACTACTACTTTTTAGCATAGGTTTAAAATTACGAGTTGGTAACCTAATAAAGCCTCAGGTTTGGGCGCCAGCAAGTATGCACATCATTACTAGCACCGCTTTTTTCGCTAGCCTATCATTGATGCTAGGAGCAATGAGCCTACCTTTATTTACTGACTTAGACTGGCAAAGTGCGTTATTGGTTGGTTTTGCATTTAGCTTTTCCAGTACCGTTTTCGCAGTAAAAGTATTAGAAGAGCGCGGTGAGATGGCAAGCCTTCATGGTAAAATCTCAATCGGTATTTTAGTCATGCAAGATATCTTTGCGGTTATCTTTCTCGCCGTGAGTACGGGCAAAGTACCAAATATTTGGGCTTTGGCACTGCTTGTAGTTTTACCCCTTGTACGTCCAGTTATGTTTTGGGTGTTAAGTCGCTCGAAACATGGCGAGTTGCTACCACTTTTTGGCTTCTTTTTTGCATTGGTTGCAGGCTATCATGCCTTTGAGTTTGCGGGTCTCAAGGGCGATTTAGGCGCACTTATTATGGGGATGATTTTCGCACCACATAAAAAGGCGGGTGAGCTGTCAAAGTCACTATTAAATGTAAAAGACATTTTACTTGTTGGATTTTTCTTGAATATTGGTTTGAACGCGACCATTACCTTAGACGCGTTACTCATCGCTATCTTGTTAGTATTTGTGCTACCAATCAAGGTATCGCTTTATTACATCTTTACCAATATGTTTAAACTGCGTGCCCGTACGTCACTCTTGAGCGCTTTTACGCTAACCAACTATAGCGAGTTTGGTCTCATTGTCTGTGCCGTTGCATCTGCTTCTGGTGCGGTTGCTCCTGATTGGTTAGCGGTCGTGGCGATCGCTGTTTCTATCACTTTTGTAATTGCCTCTCCGCTAAACAAGCGTTCAAATGAGATCTACGTTAAATTAGAGCCTTGGCTATTAAAGTTTGAGAGCCAAGACCGCTTAGAAGAAGAGCTTCCCGTCAATCTTACCGATACAAAAATCGTAATATTTGGCATGGGAAGAATTGGAACCGGTGCTTACGAAACAATACAGGCTAGCTTCCCAGACACCGTAGCGGGTGTAGATATTAAGCCTGAGGTGGTTGAAAAACATGTTTCCAGAGGCCGCAGAGTATTGACCGCCGACGCAACCGATCCTGATTTTTGGCAACGTGTAAATCACTCTGAAGTAGAAATGGTGATGCTGGCTATGCCAAAACACATGCAGAATATTTACGCATTAGAGCAGCTAAAAGCTTCAGGTTACAACGGCCAAGTAACCGCGATTGCAAACTACCCAGATCAACAAAAAGAATTAGAAGAGATGGGAGTAAATTCTACCTATAACTTTTACTTAGAAGCAGGTAGCGGCTTTGCTGAGCATGTAAAAGAAAAATTATTTACTTAAATTAGATACTCGGTTCTCAGTTCCATAATTGGTACTGAGAACTATTTTCATATTCAGATCATCATGTTACATCTAGACGTCTATTTAATTATTTCATTCCTCTCATTATTCGATTTACAAAGCTTTACATCCAAGATGGTAATTTGCCCCGACTTCAGAGTAAACTGACCACATTGGACAAGACGTAAGTATCTATTTTATGAACATAAATTGATATTTTTCGGCTTAAGAACAGTGTGTCACTGGATTGTGAACAAGCTATACCTCTGGAGGTTTTATGATTAAGAATAAATCTAATAGTCAATTTTCTGCAGTAGTGGATGACGTAAAGGCTGCGCCTTTTTCAGACCTTCAAGAGCGACTCGATGCGATTCAGGACAATGGCATGACAGCGCTGGCAATTAGAAATATTCTATTCCATAAAATGCTGGATTTACACGCAGTCCCAAATGATCACTTTTTGCGAAGCGAAGAAACACCTTGTGGTTTAGATGACCCACAAAAACTGGTTGAAAGGCTAAATGAACTTGGCTTCGTGCGTAATAAGCTGTCGTCACAACTACACTAATATGATTTAGGGAGCCTACTCTCCCACATAGGCTGACAATGCCCGTCGTCAGCCTATTTTCCCCTTTCGCTCAATAAAAGAAACTAATTTATGACTGAAACACGAAATACCAATCTTGTTTCTCATAAAAACGCTGCGCTGGATAACTTAGTCATTCCCCCTGCGGTGACTTAAGTGGTGGATCATTTTTCTTTTTCGGTAATAACGTTTTCCAAGCTTGCTTGAACGGCTTCAAATAAATAGCGGAGAGTGAATCATGCCCAGCATCATATTGTCCGACTCCAATGGTAATGCTACCCGCACTTGAGGCTTTTATGAGCGAGCCATATATACGATCCCAAATAGCCAGCGCTGAACCTAAATTAGTATCAAAATGGATTGGATTATCACTGTGATGTACTTGGTGTTGTGCAGGACTGATAAACCAATTTTCTAACCTATCACCCCAGCTCAGCCATATATGTGAATGTCTTAAATTCGCGCCAAAAATATTAAATAAAAAGACAAACGCATTCGCACCAAGAATATCGTACATGCTCAGGCTACTGCCAAATACGTAATACCCCACTCCAACCACTATCCCTTGAGTTAATGCCATACGACAGGCGTACAGGTAGCTTTCAACGGGATGTGAGCGATAAATGGTAAAAGGGGTCAGAACTTTTGCAGAATGGTGCACTTTGTGAAACTCCCAAAAGAATGGGATTTTATGTAGCATCAGGTGCAGCAAGAACCGAGTAAGATCATCAACTATAAATAAAAATAACGTAAATAGTCCAATCACCAGCCATTCTGGCGCTTCAAGATGTAATGCTGGACCAAAAAGCGCTTCAAGCCCACCGGATAACCCCAGCGCCACAGGTACCATAGTCAACACGATAGGCGTGAACGTCGCTGCCTTTATCAATCGATTTGTGATCAATAAACAGTAATCGAGCTTGGCGCTCTTGCACCACCACACTTGCTTGGGAAATAGGAATTTAAAAAAACCTTTACCTGAACGCGCTTTTTCTGTGGCGATATAGACAGGAACAGCCATCAAAATGGCACTAAACAAGTATGGCAAATACACTCTTTTATTGGCATCGAACAAGTAGCCTGGGAGTTCAGTAATGCTTTGCCATAATTGCTCTAACATAGTCATTTCCATCAAAAAGAAATAATGAGTTCATATATTTTGGGAATAGCTCCATAGGTCTAGCGACAAACCGCCATGAAGCTGCGGCTCTTATTTAAGAGCCGCATAGACAATCAATTAAAACTGGTATTTATAACCTAAACTAAATTGTCTTGGTTTGCCTGGGCGCGCGCCATACGGGCGGCGACTGACAATTTCTGCTTCATCGAACAAGTTATCGATTTTAGCATAGATTTGACCATACTGGCCTAGCTCGTAACTCGCAGACACATCAACGATGGTTGTGCTAGGCACCTTTGCGCCTTCAAGTACAAGCTCAAAGTCTTCAGTGCTTCTGCCAGCAGCTTCGCTCATCTCACTGATGTATTTGATGGCTACGTTAACTTTCCAGTCACTTGCTGCAAGGCCAATATTAAAAGTGGCTTGATGAGATGGTAAATACGGAAGCTCATCACCATTTTTAATATAACCCCATTGTGCGAACGTTGTCGCACGCTCATTCTGGAATTCACCTTTCGTATAGGTGTAGGTGAGACTATAAGGGATATCCAGTTGAAGGTTCAAAGGGTAACGTTGTGCAAACTGCATTTCGAGACCGTAAACATCCACCTCACCGCCACTGAACTGCTGGTCTTGTTGGTCATTAACACCACAGTTAGACTGACCACAGCTTTCGTTCAGATTCTCATAATCGTTGAAAAAGCTCACAATCTCAAACTGAGTCACACCATCATTAAAGCGCCCACCAAATTCGTAGTTAACGCTCTTCTCAAGCTCTATATCCGGATCTTGTTGTGGTGAAGAAGGCACAAAACCTTGGTGCACACCAAATAAAAGACCGGCATCATCAGAAAGCTGATAGAAACCACTTAGGCTAGGTAGCCAAATACGGGTGGTTTTATCAATCCAAACATCGGCATCTTTATTATCTTGGTAAGACATGTCCATCAGCTCGCCACGAAGGCCAAGGCCTAGTGTTAAAGCATCCAGTTGTACTTTGTCTTCTAGATATACAGACCAAGCTTTAGTATTTTCAGTATTCAGCGATGTAAACTGCTTTGAACCTTCCAGCAACGTAGGTGAACCAGCTTCCATTGCATACGCTTGCTCAAAATGTTTGCGCTCAATTTCATCTTCATGAAAACGCACGCCAACAGCAATATCATGGGTTAAGTTAAACAGACTAAAGCTCGTATTGGCATCGACTTGAAGACCTTGAGAGAAATACTCACGGTCATTAGTCCCCATATTCAAAAAGATATTTGAACCTGCAACGACCGAGTCCCTTGCCCCTGTGATCACATCGTACTCGTTTGCAAAAGCCTCTGGGTTTGCCATGATTTTTGACAATGATGGTCCATTTTTGCTACCCACACTATTGAGTTTAAGCCAAGCTCGCTCATAGTCATTGCGATAAAGTCTTGTTGTAATGTTAAAGTCTTCACCATCAAGCACATGGGATAACATTACTTGAGTATGCTTAGTGTCCATCTCTGCAGGCTCAGACGCTGCGTATCGACGGTATGGGTTTTCAGCAAAATCTGCATCAGTTAAACCAAGATAGGTTTCATCAGACAACTCATCAGCATAGCTGAGTTTTAGCCCAAAAGTGTGGTTTAATTCACCTTGAGAAAGCTTATAATTGAATTTGGCTAAGATATCGTTCTTTTCAAATCCAGTATCTCCCCCACCATCAAGCTCTTTAAAGCCATCAGCCTGTAAATTAACTGCTTCAAATAAGAAGCCGACATTATTTACCACAGAGCCATAATAACCGTGTGCTTTGGAGTACCCATCACTTCCAGCCGCGACATCAATACCGCCTTCTGTAAATTCTGGCACTTGGCGAGTCACTAAGTTAAGTGCCCCAGCAACGGTTTGCGGACCATGCTTGATAGCCGCAGGCCCTTTAAATACCTCAACCGCAGTCATACGAGTCGGCACTGGAAAGTAATAAGCAGCTGGTGCAGAGTATGGTGAGGGGCCAATCAGCACACCATCTTCCATTATGGTGATTTTTTTGCTTCGCTCAGGTGTTACACCACGAAACCCGATATTTGGTCGCAAGCCATAACCATCTTCTTCACGAATATTAACGCCGGGTACGTTAGAAAGAATACGGTGAATATCATCATACTCGTATTCTGCCAACTGCGCTTCAGACAACAACGTTGCGGAGCCTGCTTCTTTTCGCAACTTATCGTGGTGGCTGATAATAGAGATATGTTCAATATCTTGGTTGTCATCCGCAGCTTGCGCTTGAGGCAATGCAAAAATTACCGCAACAGCTAATAAAGATCTCTTCATATTCATGCGCTTAGTCATTGTCACCTGCCGAAGTTTGTGGAAGTTCTAGGGCGAGCTTTTCGATAAACTCAGTCTTTAAGTCGTCCGTCACTTTTTTAACATCTGTATGCGTTTGCGTTACTTGTTCTGTTGAACCCGCGAGCTCAGCTTTAAGGCTCGCATCCATCGCAAGCAATGTGGCTTCAGCATCTGCAAGCCCTGCAAGCATGCGCTCTTTTACATCACTGCCATCCTCTGCGTCTAAAAAGTCATCAAAGCCCAGTGTATTTTCAGCGTCTTGGCCATTACCGGTAAAAATCTTCCTAAACGCTCTTATATTGGCAAGTAAATTCTCTTTTGAATGTTCAGACAAAGGGGACTCAACAGCTTCAGGACAAGCCTCTAAACCACATGCATTAGGAAAACCTAGGCCTAACGGTGTTGCAATTTTGCCGTCTTTCAGCTCTTCGGTCATATAAAACAGTGCTTTTGATATCTCATTTAGCGCTAAATGAGGCGTATCAAACGGCGACCCAGGCTGTCCCGCGTTAACAAGCTTAGCTGCATAGCCATTTTCTCCGCCCCACTGGGACAGAAGTAAATTACTCTGAGTTTCAATATCTTTTGCGACTTCCGTCGCGAACTCACAACGAGCAATGACCCGCTCCTGAGCTGGGCGACTATTCCATGGTGCCAAAGCATCATTCACTGACGAACAGTTATGGTCAAGATTAGCATTGAATAGAAGGTGCTCAAGGGCCGTTAAGCCTTTGCGGTTTGCGGTGCGCTCAGAAATATTATAAGGATTGCTAGCATTACGATTAATGACACCATCTTCGAAATACACAACATCCAAATCGATATCACATAAAGAACCGGTAGCAGGCCAAACATAAATGTTATTCTTAAGCTCTTTGCTATTGGCGGTAAGTGGACCCATTTGCATTAATTCAACATACTGCCATCCCACCATAGCTGAGCGCCAACTGTCTTGAGCACTTAGCTTTAACGCTGCGGTATTTTCTGCCACCGCTTTTTCAGCACTACAGTAACTGGCAATTGCAACTTGTTGTGTCTTTGCTAGTTCATTAAACTGCTCGATAGTAGGAGTCAGTACATTATCAACCAAGTTACTTACCAAGGCTGCTTCATCAAATTGCGTTGGTGATGGGTTATCCGTTCCTGAGTTATTATTGTCCTTTACTCCTGGGCCTTGACTACTTGAAGTGCTTTCCCCACAACCCGACAACACCAGAGCCACTGCGATAGCTGCAGTACTTAAACGTTTAGATACTCTCATTTGTATTCTCTATTATCTATATACAACAAAAGGTTAGCTGAATAAACGGCTAACCTTTTAACGTTATAAATGAAAATTTAGATTACCAGTTGGCAACATTCTCAGCATCAAAGCCATATGCATTGGCAATAATCTCGCGCGCTTTCAACAAGTCAGCCTTATAATCTGCTACTTTGTCAGCTGCAAGCTCAGGTTTATCACCCATTAAGTTATGGATTTCAGCGAAGTCGGCTTCTTCTACTGGAGAATGCGGGTTAAACTGGAAGTTTAACGCGAACCCTTTCATCTCAGACCAGTGTTTAGCTACTGTATAAAATTGCTCAGCAGTAAAGTTACCTGATGCGATATCGTCTAAATCACCATCATCGTCAGAGATTGTATCATTGATGTAGTGAACCACTGTCGCTGCAATCGACTTTTCCCATGCAAGCAATGCTTGATCACGCAAAGCTTCTAAGCGCGCTTTGTCTTCGTCTGACCACTGCGCAACGTTAGTACCAACATTCATGTTGATAAGTTTACGAGCTTCAATAAATGCCAATTGCGCTTGGGCAGTCAAATCCGTTGGATTCACATTGGATTTAGTACCACGATCACGTTTTGCTGCATTTGTTGAGTTACCGAAGTTAAACTCAGACAGTAGATTGATTTTTCCATCTTTATCTAAATCATGATAACCACTGGCGTAAGCTTCACGTCCACCCTTGCCCGCAATCTCATCATCTGAATAATCTAAATAGTCAATTGCAGCACCAAAGTAGCCATAACCTTCATCAAATTTGTGCTCGAGCTCTGTATAACTCTTACCTTCAGCTAGCGCAGAGTTGTCTGCCGATTTAGCTCCGATAAGTAAGTCGTCAAGGTAATCATCAGCTGCTTGAGAAAGTGATACGGCACCATTTAAATGCTTTTGCATCAGTTGGGCCAAATCCAGGCCTTCCGGTGTGACATATAGCTTGTTTAATGTTACTTCTGTACCATTATGTTCAGCTTTAATCGTTGAACCATTTTCAAACTGTTGAAGCTGAGCTTGTAACAAGTCTAAATAGTGCAGTGCTAGACCTTCTGGTGTTTTAGGCTGTGTACCGAAGTCAGTCCAACCAACCATAACGCCATCTTCTTCCCATGCTTTATGCATATAAGACGTGTCACGGCCTGCAATTTTACCGCTTTCACCCGCCACCTTTTTAAATGAGCCTGAAATTTGCCCCAATGTAGTTTGTGAAGCGTTTGCCGCAACAGCAAAATCTAAAGGTTCATCTAATACAAGTGCTTCTGTAGGCATCAAGAATGATTTTATTTCTGTGATTGCTGCTTCAGCCGTTTTTTGACCAGGTGCATTACCTACAGTCTCATTGCTAAGCTTACCCATTAAACTCTTGATATGAACCATAGCCGCGTGGCGCGCGATTTGGCCAGAGTAAGAAACTGAAGACTCACCTTGAGCATTATTAAAGGCATAACGGTTTACACCCGCTTTGTTTTCTTCAGCAATTTGCTGAACAGCGATTTCGGCTTCAACTTCGGTTTTTTCGCCTTTGCTGTCTGTTGCCGTGATAGTTACCGATACTTTACCAGCGTCAACCTGTTCGAAGTTTAGTGCATTCGCAGCTTTGAGCTTGACGGCACCGTCGACAATTTCAAAACGATTGTCAGAGATGCTTAGTGTCAGTGCACTTACTTCATCGTTATCATCTGCGAAAGTAATGTTTGCAACCGCTGCACCAAGTGTATCTTCAGATACTGATGCACTGTCTACAGTGATCGTAGGTGCAGCATTAGTTTCCGCTGGAGGTGGTGTTGTGTTGTTATCATCGTTATCGTTTGAATTGCTGCTCGAGCCACCACATGCAGTGAGGCCTAAAGTTGCAGCGAGAATAGCAGTCGTTAACAGAGACTTTTTAAGTGCCATTGAATTGTTCCTTTGAGACTAATTATGTTTATATTTTCATAACTAGGTGTAAAGTATACACGCACCTAAATAGCAATCAATATTATTTGCATTGTAAAAATAACAATTTTTTCAAGTTTATTGCTTGGCATTTTACCACCAAGAGGCAGTGGAAAAATTGAGGGAGTAAAAATAATATAGAAAAAACAAAGGCATAAATCCATAACAATGAATTTATGCCGCTATTACGCATAGCTTTTCATCAAATTTAATCGAATTAAGTATTCGAAAAACCCGAAGTATTTTTGCGTTAAATCAAATTGTTACTTTTTAGTTCCAAACGTCAGTAACAAATAAGTAACCCTGACGCCAAATTGTCTTGATCTTCTCAGGACGACTGGGATTATCATGTAGTTTTTTACGTAAGCGAGAAATACGGACATCTATCGTTCGTGTGTCTGGGCGATAGTACTTACCTAGGATTTGTTCATAAACAAAGTCACGTTTCACCACTTTGCCACCATTGCTTGCGAGCAACCATAAAAGTTCAAATTCATGTGTAGTAAGATCAATACGCTCCTGACCATAACTCACGCGTCTGGTGTTTTTATCGATATGTAATTGTCCGAAAGTGAGCTGCTCCGGCTCATCGTCGAACTGCGAGTTCGCAGCTTGCCTTCTTAATACGGCGTCAAGTCGAGCACGCCACAGCCGTGGCTTTGCATCTTTTGAAATAACTTCATCAGCACCAAGCTCTAGAAACAGGCTATGAACATCTTCATCATCGCTGTCAAGACTGACAATCACCGGCGCTTTAAACCTTTGTCTAAACTGGCTAATTGAATCACAGGTTGGTACCGAAGCGATAGCTTGATCAAGCACGATACCGTTAATAGATTTCCCTGAAAAACCATTCAATTGGCCTAATTCCCTCAACAACTCAACAGTATAACCTTGCTCTTCAAGCATTTTTTGTTGTGATGTCAATATATTGTTATTGCTTTGTGCAACCAAGATAGTGGACACGGACGCACCTCTTCATTCAACGTGGATGAACACAGTGTAGTCACGCAACCTGAATGGATGCTTTACAGCACAAATAATCCTTTTGCCGTATCCCAAAGTGCTTTAACAACTGGGTCATATAACCGTTTATTCTTAGTTACAAGTCCAATTTCAATCTCATCAGATCTAAGCTGCAAAAGCTGAACTTGATTCTTAAATGGGCTTTGACTAATTACTATCTCGGGGACACACGCGATACCAAAACCCAAACTTGCGAGTGCAACCATAGCTTCATGACCCGAAACATGCGCATAAACCTTGGGTATAAAATTGTGTTTTTTGCAAAAGCTATCAATACGATCTTTTAACACACCTTGCTCTGGCATAATAAAAGACAAGCGCTGCCATGGCAGATCACTGTGACTGTATTCGTCAATAATAGATTTAAGCGGACAATCCATCGTCGGGCCAATGAACACCAACCTAGAACGGCCGATAGGTAAATACTCGATACCGTTTGGCAGATGTTTTGGCTTCACCGCTACTGCTACATCTTCCTTACTACTGGCAACTTCTGCTATTGAATGCGCGGGGTCGCCGGTAATAAGATTCAACTCTACTTGCGGGTATAGATGGCGAAATTTGGAAAAAAGATCATAAATAAAGCTGTAAGTCGCGGTCACTGAACAAAATAAGCTCAGCTCACCGGTCAAAGGCTTATCATCGTCAACACATTCGCTCTTAAACTGCCGCCAGCTTGCCAACGTCGCTTGCGCGTAATGAACAAACGCTTTACCTTGCTGAGTCAGCTCTACGGTGCGATTGTCTCGTAGAAACAAAGGCGCCCCGACCTCCTCTTCTAGCTGCTTGATTTGACGACTTAAAGTTGGAGGGCTTACAAAACAGCGTTCACTCGCCCGGGAAAAATGCAGCGTATCTGCAAGTGCCAAAAAATATTTTAGTTGTTTGTGATTCATAGTATTTCACCTTTTGAAATACTATAGTTCAAATATATCATTTTACGCAATCAAAAGTTCGCCCTACTCTGACTTCAATCTATTTCTACAGAATCAGGAAATATCATGTCGAATTACTTTAATACTTTATCTTTACGCGAGCAATTAGCTCAGCTTTCTCAATGTGCATTTATGGACCCAAGAGAATTCGAACAAGGTGTCGACGTTCTGATTGGTAAAAAACTGGTCATCGTTGGTTGTGGCGCCCAAGGCTTAAACCAAGGTCTAAACTTAAGAGATTCTGGTTTGAATGTTAGTTACGCACTACGTCCCTCAGCAATCGAAGAAAAACGTCAATCGTTTCTTAATGCATCTGAAAACGGCTTTATCGTTGGCACCTATGAAGAGCTCATTCCTGAAGCAGATTTGGTACTAAACTTAACGCCTGACAAACAACATACACCTGTTGTAAATGCGGTTATGCCGTTAATGAAAAAAGGCGCAACACTTGCTTACTCTCACGGCTTCAACATCGTAGAAGAAGGGATGCAAGTGCGTGAAGATATCACCGTAATCATGGTTGCACCAAAATGTCCGGGCACGGAAGTACGTGAAGAATACAAACGCGGCTTTGGTGTACCTACGCTGATTGCTGTTCACCCTGAAAACGACCCTGAGGGTAAAGGTCTCGCGCAAGCTAAAGCATATGCGGCAGGAACTGGTGGTCATCGTGCTGGCGTATTGCAATCATCATTTATTGCTGAGGTAAAATCAGATCTAATGGGTGAGCAAACCATCCTATGTGGTATGTTGCAAACTGGCTCGCTACTATGCTTTGACAAAATGGTTGAAGAAGGCATTGAACCTGGATATGCATCAAAGCTCGTTCAATATGGCTGGGAAATCATCACTGAAGCACTAAAACACGGTGGTATCACCAATATGATGGACAGACTGTCGAATCCCGCCAAGTTACTTGCATTTGAACTGAGCGAGCAACTAAAAGACATTATGCGCCCGCTATACAACAAGCATATGGACGACATCATCAGTGGTGAATTTTCAGAAGGTATGATGGCGGATTGGGCTGAAAACGACAATAAATTACTTACATGGCGCGCAGAAACCGCACAAACCGCGTTTGAAAAGCAAGCGAATACTGACGCTGAAATTTCAGAGCAGACTTTCTTCGACCAAGGTATTTTAATGGTTGCTATGGTTAAAGCCGGTGTAGAGTTAGCTTTCGAAACCATGACAGCGGCTGGCATTATTGATGAATCAGCGTACTACGAATCACTACACGAAACGCCGCTAATCGCGAACACCATTGCGCGCAAAAAGCTTTTCGAGATGAATCGTACGATTTCAGACACCGCAGAATATGGTTGCTACCTGTATAATCACGCATGCCTACCATTATTGAAGCCATTTATGGAATCCATAACAAAACGTGAGATTGGTGAAGGTTTGTTAGACAGTGACAATTATGCTGACAACCAGAAACTCATCGCTGTAAACCGTGCGATCCGTAACCATCCGGTAGAAAAAATAGGTGAAGTCCTTCGCGGTTACATGTCAGATATGAAAAAGATTGTTTAGTAAGTAGAAATAAATTTGCGTCAATAATATTGCAAACTAGTTCGCTTGTTAGTAACCAAGGCCACTTTCCACCCTGAGATCGTGGCCTTTTATCTCTGTTTCTCAACATAACCACCCATTTAACTCAAATACAGTTAACACTAAATACTGAGATTAACTTTATTTTATAAAACAAAATTATTTTTTGTGACTTGGATTGTTACTTGTTCCGAGCTGGTTATTTACTATGCTAGAATAATCGGTTCCACGGGATTACACACACAGATCGAATGCAAAACACAGGTTTAACAATTACTCAAAGAATTACCCTCTTAGGTAGTCTCATTGCGATTGCTGTCGCTTGTTTAATCGGGTTTACCTCGCTTTACAGCGCCAAAACGCTCATTAATGAACGCATGATGCAGTCTGAATTGCCAAGCAAGATAGAAAGCATCAATAAATCATTAAGCAAGCAGATAGACACTTTGAAAAATGCAGCCGAGCAGCTTTCAAGCAATGTATTAATCACCCAAAGTGCCAAGCAAAATACTTTGGACGAAAAACTTCTTGTCAACGAACTCAAGCGTATTGCGGCGCAGTATGACTTAGTTACGGCTTCTTGGGCTAACCGCGAAACCAATCAATATTGGAATCAAAACGGCTTTTTAAGAGTATTAAATCAAGAGCAAGATGGTTGGTTTTTCGGTTTCACGAATAGTGGCTCGGCATACTCGATTAGTATCTACCAAGAAGCGCCGGGCGACGTAAAAATGTTTGTCAATCACCAACAATTAAATGGGATTGGTTTGGCTGGGCTTGCGAAAAGTATTGATGATATGCAGGCGATGCTTGCTAATATGAAAATCGAGCAAAGTGGCTTTGTTTTCGTCATTAATAGGCAAGGTACGGTGCAATTGCACCCAGATGCAAGCAAAGTCGCAAAGTCCTCGATTGAAGACTTTTATGGCCAGCATAGTCACGATTTTAGCTCAACACGTGGGTTTATCGTTAAAGAGTTGGAAGTGAACGGCGAAACTAATTTAGTTGCAGCGAGCCCAATTCCAAACACAGACTTGCTTGTTATTGCCCAAGTACCAACCAGTGAAATCAATAGTGGGATCACTTCCCTGCAATGGCAAATCATTGGTTTTTCGCTAGTGATTGCGCTAGTGGCAAGCTTTTTTAGTATGCTACTGGCTAAGAACTTAAGCGCGCCACTTAAAAAGATGGCAGATTTATTTGAGCAGCTTGGCAGCGGCGATGCAAAACTCAATTACCGTTTGCCAGACTCAGCACAACCTGAACTTCATGCTTTAGCTGGCGGCTTTAACCAGTTTATGACTAAGATCGAAGAAGCTATCCACATGGTTGCAGAAGAGAGCCGCTCAATTCGTGTGACGAGCGAAGCCGTGTTTAAACAGAGCCAGCAAAACTCTCAGTCTCTGGACGAACAAAAGTCTCAAACTATGTCTGTTGCCGCGGCGATCAATGAAATGGGGGCGACAGTACAAGAGATAGCGAGCAGCGCGACCAACACGGCAAAACTGACAGAAGAAAGTAAAGCGTCAACCAAACGCAGCCGCCAAGGTGTACAAGAAAGCCAAGAAACACTTCACTTACTTGCTGGTGACATCGAAAATATGGCGGGTCAAGTCGCTACGTTGGCCGAAAAAACACAGTCCATCGCCAACATCGTTGATGTGATCAGAGGCATTTCTGAGCAAACCAACTTACTTGCACTTAATGCCGCAATTGAATCTGCACGTGCGGGCGAGCATGGTCGCGGGTTTGCCGTCGTTGCAGATGAAGTTAGAGCACTTGCAAGCCGTACATCACAATCTACCGACGAGATCCAAGCAACGATATCTGAATTAACTCAGGTGTCTGATGCTGTCGTAAACCAAATCCAACAATCTAGTGAACAAGCAGAGCAAAGTGTTCAAACGATGCAATCGTCAGTGGAGTTAATGTTGGAAATTTCAGAAACCGCAAATCAAATAAATGATATGACTGCGCTTATCGCAACGGCGACCGAAGAACAAAGTAATGTCGTCGCGGACGTTGGCCGTAATATCGAACAGATCAGTGAAATAAGCGATGCGGTGATGAACGAGCAACTTGACACGGAACAAGCAATTCAGCGTCTTGCAGCATCCGCCAAAACGCTTGATGATCTCGTCGCGAGCTTTTAAACCCTATTTTCAAACCTAAAGTAAGCCTACACGCTTTGTCTGTAGGCTTAGCCTCTCAAATTTCCTCTTTGTTACATGGTGTAACAATCACACCGCGCAAATTTTGCAATTATAGTCTAAATTCAATAATAGCAAGGGCTATAGGTAAGCAATTACACGATAATTAAAAATCAGCCTCACGCCCAATCTGGAGGTAGTATGAAGATAGTAATTCAGTTCTCTATTATTGTGCTTAGTGTTTTGCTTAGTGCCTGTAATAGCACTCCCAAAGCGACAATAGACACATCCATTCTCCAATCGGAGCATCAATTTAATATTCAGCCTGTAGAGTCATACTCAGAGGTTTTTCAGCTAAATAATCAAATAAAAGCGAAACTCGCTCACTATTTTCATAACGATGAAATTGGGATTAAGCGCGCTAAAATGTTGATGGAGTTTTTAGTAAGTAGTGGCGATGATTCTCTTTCTTATCTATCAGGTGCAAATCTGACTGCAAACCAAACTTTTAGAGACATGAATGCCAACTGCTTATCCCTGTCCATATTGACCCATGCAATCGCGAAACAACTTGGCTTACGTACCCAATTTCAACGAGTCCATATACCTGAATATTGGGATGAGAGCCAAGGTTATAGTTTGCTCACAGGTCACGTAAACATCAAAATCTTCGAAGTAGACAACACAAAAAATGCGATAAAAACACTCTATGTGAAACCGACTTCAGTCACTGTCGACTTCGATCCCAATAGCCGAGCACAACAATTTAGTACATCAGCGATAGATACAAACACCATCTTATCTATGTTTTATAACAACAAAGGTGCTATGGGAATGATTAACGGCAACCTTGACTTGGCTTACAGCTATTATAAGGCAGCTATTGAAAGTGATCCCTACCACGACGGTGCCTGGGGAAACCTTGGGATCCTATATCGCATCACTGAACAATATGAGCTCGCCGAACGAGCCTACAATCAAGCACTCGCCATTAATCACGACAACCGAAACGCCCTTGGTAACCTTGCAAAACTTTACTATCTCACTGAACGTGACCGTGAGGCAGAAATGATTGAAGCCAATATTCACAACTTAAGGAAGAACAACCCCTATTACATGCTAGTGTTGGGTAACGAAGCGTTTAAAAGTGGAAACCTAGCTCGTGCCAAGCACTTTTATCAAAAAGCTAATCAACTTGATCGCAACATTCATGGTAGCTACTTTGGATTAGCAAAGGTCGCTTATGAACAAGGCGATAGAGAAAAAGCAGAGTATTACCTCAACAAGGCATACAAAATATCTGTCTTTGAACACGATAAAGCGCGCTACGAAGGTAAACTTGCCTTATTGAAAAGTGTTGCAAGCAACCAGTTAAATTCCATAGCCAACGATGAGAGATAACAATAAGAATGAAGAATCTCTACTTCAAACTATTCGGCATGATGCTGACCGCAATATGTACCACGAATGCAGTGGCGCAGGCGCAACATTCAAGTATTGCTCATGTTGATAATATATTGGTGCGAGATTTACAAACACTTACGAGCATCAATCACCAAGGGCGTAAGAGTGGTGCTCAGTCACCCAATATCAGTGCTCAGTATATTTTTGATGCTTTTGAGCGTTTAGGTGGAAATCCAAGCTATCAGCATTTTACCTTTAGAGCTGGTATTTTTAGTAAAGATATCGGTCATAACGTCACTGCGACTTTGCCTTGTACTCAACCTCGTTGTGACAAGGCCATTGTTATCAGTGCGCATTACGACCATTTAGGAACCACAGGGCAGAAACATTACCCAGGTGCCAATGATAATGCATCTGGCGTTGCTGCGATGTTGCACATGGCTAGGCAACTCAGTAAAACAAATCGCGCTCGTGATATATTGTTTGTCGCAACCGATGCTGAAGAGCGCGGCTTGCATGGTGCAAAATACTATGCCAAACACCTTAATCAGGAAGTTGAACTCAATATCAATTTAGATATGTTAGGGATAAATAACAACAACCGTTTATTTGCGTTGTTTTCACCGGGTTTTAAGGAGTATAAAGCAGAGCTCCAGAACAAGGTCCAATCTCAAATCAAATTGACTGTAGTATCATCACAACGACAAATTGAGCGCTATACAAATAATCCAAGAATTGATTGGCATAAAGCGAGCGACCACTACGCCTTTTATCGCCAAGGGATCCCTTATATTTATTTCGGTATGGGTGAAGACAAACATCATCACACGACGAGAGATACACTAGAGAATATGGATTTAAATAAGTATCAAGCAGGGGTAAATCTCATCAGTGACTTTATTTTGTCGTTAACTCGCTCACCACTTGACTCTACGAGCTGAATTTTTTGTGCTTTTGTCAGCTGCTTTATATGCCACTCGAGTTTTGCAGCTTGAGATTTAGAACCGACTGGATATTGGTATTTTAATGTCAAAGGCCCTTTCCCCTTTAAATTCTTTGCCCCTTTCCCTGCCTGATGCTGCTGTAAACGCCGCTCTACATTAGTTGTTATTCCTGTATACCAATGACCAAAGCGCGTTTCTAGGATATATAAGCTCCAAGTAACTTGGTGCTCGGATTTATTGGGCTCGCTAAGTAATATTTTTCCTAGCACTACTTGGTTCTCCTCAAGATCTTATCAACGATTTATGTTGCACTTGATGACTATTGCAACTTATGTACGAACTTTTTACACTTAGTGCAGTCCAATTCCGCTAAGAGACTTTACCTTCTCTGTGCAATCGGTATCATGCAAACAACTGATAATAAGGATACACAATTTCATGCTGTCTAATAAAACCCTTTCTGTTTGGCTCAGTGCTGTAGTTATGACGGTGTTTATGTCTGGCTGTTCAAGCTGGATTTATCGCATCAACGTGCCACAAGGTAATTTCTTAGAGCAGTCAGATGTAGATAAGCTTCGCGTCCAAATGACCAGAGAGCAAGTGCTATATGTACTAGGTACACCGCTTGCAAAAGACACTTTTAACAACAATGTCTGGCATTACCAGTACGTATTTAATATTGATAGAGAGTCAGAGGTTCGCAAATCATTTAGCGTTTATTTCGAGAATGACAAACTAGTTCGCGTGAGCGGCGACTTCGAAGAACCTGAAGAATTTAACACCCCTTTAGACTCATAGAGGCCAAAGGGCACACATTATTTCGTAGTCAAAGGGGAAAGTCTTTCCCCTTTTTTAATTAGCCTGAGGTTTGGATAAGGAATGGGCTAAATCATTGTTTTTAATACCACATTAAATTATACCCTTATCTAGCCAGAGAGTTTTAGGGATAACAAGGCGAATTTACGCACCAATAGTTGGCTATTGGAAGTGAATTCAACGCAGTTAGCGCAAAAACTGGCTGCTAGAAAGGCATTAACTATCCGAAGTTCAGGTTAATTATTCCTTGCCTCCTAAAGAGACAGGTCGCCCACCAGTAACTTTGCTTGCACGACCTTCTTCCTTTGCTTTTTCCGCACGGCGTCTACGCGCCTCTTTCGGGTCAGCAATTAGTGGACGATAGATTTCGATTCTATCACCATCACTCACTACTTGATGTAATTTTACTGTGCGATTCCAAATCCCAAGCGTCAAATCATTCGCATCGATTTCAGGGCATCTTTCTAATATCCCTGATTGCAATACCGCTTGCTCAGCTGACGTTCCCTCAGGCACATCAACCGACAAAGACGTCGCGCTATCAGGCAATGCAAATACCACTTCAACCTTTATCATCATCTCACTCCGTAAACAACTTTGGCTCGCTGGGTAAACGCAGACACCATATTCTTGGCCACTTCATTGAATAGCTTACCAAACGCCATCTCAATTAATCTGCTCGCGAATTCAAACTCTAATTTTAAACTCACCTTACAAGCCTGTTCATCAAGCGCGGTAAATTCCCAATAACCATTTAAAGACTTAAATGGTCCATCTACTAGACACATTTTTACTCGATTACCGTCAAATTCATTTTTTGTGGTAAACCACTTTTTTAGGCCGGCTTTCGAAATTTCTAGACTCGCGGTCATCCCTTCATCATCACTACTGAGCACTTTTGCATCCGAGCAATGTGGTAGAAATGCGGGATAAGCGTCAACATCATTGACCAATTCAAACATTTCCTTGGTGCTATACATCACCAAAGCACTTTTTTCTATCTGTGGCATAGACACTCCAAATCTTAATACGAGGATTTTACCAAGGTTTTGCAGATTTATCTTGTTTGCAGCCACTGACTAAGTAAAAATACGTCATATTAATGAAAAAGCGCTGTCTTAAAACAAGATTTATAGGTAGACTAAGCCATTATGGCAAAGAAAAATTCAAGTAAATCAAATAGCAATACCATAGCGCTAAATAAAAAAGCGCGTCATGAGTATTCACTACATGAAAAGTTCGAAGCAGGTATCGAGTTACAAGGCTGGGAAGTAAAAAGTATCCGCGCCGGTAAAGTCAATATCTCAGATACTTACATCCATATCAAAAACGGCGAAGCCTATTTATTGGCCAGTCAAATTCAGCCACTAAATAGTGCGTCAACACATGTGATATGCGATCCGCTTCGTTATCGTAAACTGCTACTAAATAAACGTGAAATCTCACGTCTTATCGGTGCAACCGAACGTGATGGTTATTCTCTGATTGCCACAGCAATGTACTGGAAAAAGTGCTGGGTAAAACTCGAGTTCTATCTTGCGAAGGGTAAAAAGCAACACGATAAACGTGCTGATATTAAAGACCGTGATTGGTCTCGTGATAAAGAGCGTTTAATGAAGCACAATGTACGTTAATATACAAACAGAACGAAAAAAAGCAGGCTTAGCCTGCTTTTTTGTGTTTGATATGAAGGTTAAGCGTAAAGCGCTTAACCTTTGTACTTTTGCATCACAAGCGTTGCGTTAGTACCACCAAAGCCAAAGCTGTTGGACATCACGGTATTAAGCAGTCCATCACGACGCTCCGTTACAATGTCTAAACCTTGCGCTTGTTCGTCCAGTTCATCAATATTAATTGATGGTGCGATAAAGTCATTATCTAGCATCAGCAAAGAGTAAATCGCTTCATGCACGCCAGCCGCACCGAGTGCGTGGCCAGTCATTGCTTTAGTTGCACTAATAGCTGGGGAATTATCACCAAACAATTCTTGAATGGCACCTAACTCTTTCACGTCACCAACTGGTGTTGAAGTACCGTGCGTATTTAGGTAGTCAATTGGTGCATCAAGGCCTTGCATCGCTTGCTTCATACAACGTACAGCGCCTTCTCCTGATGGTGCTACCATGTCGTAACCATCTGATGTAGCACCATAGCCAACGATTTCAGCATAAATGTGCGCGCCGCGAGCAAGTGCGTGTTCTAGCTCTTCAACTACCACAATACCGCCACCGCCAGAGATGACGAAACCATCACGATTCGCATCATACGTACGTGATGCGCGCTCAGGCGTTTCATTGTACTTGGTTGACAACGCCCCCATGGCATCGAATTCCATCGCCAATGTCCAGTGAAGCTCTTCACCACCACCAGCAAAAATAACATCTTGCTTGCCTAGTTGAATTTGTTCAACTGCATTGCCAATACAGTGTGCTGATGTTGCACATGCAGAGCTGATTGAATAGTTTACACCTTTAATTTTAAATGGTGTCGCCAAACACGCAGAAGTCGTGCTTGCCATGGTACGCGGAACCATATAAGGTCCAACACGTTTAACGCCTTTTTCGCGCAGAATATCAGCGGCTTCAACTTGGTATTTAGACGAACCACCACCAGAACCTACGATAAGGCCTGTGCGTTCGTTCGATACTTGCTCTTCTGATAGCCCTGAATCTTCTATTGCTTGCGCCATCGAAATATAAGAAAACGCTGCCGCGTCCCCCATAAAACGATGTGCCTTACGGTCAACGAGAGATTTTACGTCGATATCTATTTTACCAGACACTTGGCTACGTAGGTTGTAGTCTGCAAATTCTTGGTTAAAAGCAATACCGCTCTTACCTGCTTTTAATGACTCTAAAACTTCTTGCTTGTTGTTGCCGATGCTCGAAACAACACCGATCCCCGTAATAACGGCTCTTCTCATGGGTTTATTCCCTTCGATATTACAAATTATGCGTAGTATACGCTGATTTTTAGCGCCAAGTGGTCAGCTTTCCAGCGTACACATGTACTCTGAACCTAAATAACTAAAAATGCAACCAGACTATTGAGTCGAAAGACAGTAAAATAGTTCCCAAATAGTCGAACATAGAGTCTTTCATGATAAAAAACGCTCAAATACACTTCAACGATGCTGGCACCCCTGTTGCCGATAGTTTTGACGATGTCTATTTTTCCAACGACGATGGATTAGCTGAGTCACATTACGTCTTTTATACTCAGAACCATATCGACGAGCGGTTACAAAATCATGGCAAAGACCGATTTGTCATCGCAGAAACTGGTTTTGGTACTGGATTAAACTTTCTCAACGCTTGGTATCACTTCAACCAGCGTAGCAAAGACGCATGCGTTAACCAACTTCACTTTGTCTCATTTGAGAAATACCCAATCCATATTGATGATTTAGTTAAAGCGCTACAAGCTTGGCCTACGCTTGCCCCGCTCGCCGAAAAGCTTTGCCAACAATACCCGATAGCACTTGAAGGGTGCCATCGCCTAGAGTTTGACGATGGTCAAGTGACCTTAGATTTATGGTTTGGCGATATTCACGATAATTTACCACAGCTAAGTTTTGAACAAGCTGGATTTGTAGATGCGTGGTTTTTAGATGGCTTTGCGCCGAGTAAAAACCCAGATATGTGGCAACAAAGCCTATTTGATGCCATGGCCAATATGAGCCGAGATAACGCTACTTTAGCAACATTCACCGCCGCGGGTTTTGTCCGCAGGGGACTACAAGACGCCGGATTTGAGTGCAAAAAAGTCAAAGGGTTTGGTCGTAAGCGCGAAATGGTGGTCGGAACGCTAAACCACGCCAATAAAAATTACAATACTCCAGCGTATTACAGCACTGCACCGCGTAAGTTAGAGAGCATCGCTATTATTGGTGGCGGTATTGCCTCAAGTTGTTTGTTGTACCACCTTAGTAAACGTAATCTTGGCGCAACACTTTTCTGCCAAGACGACGCGTTAGCCAAAGGCGCTTCTCACAATCGTCAAGGCGCGCTATATCCAAACCTGCAAGCAGATCACACGCCCTCGAGCGAGCTATATGCCCACAGCTTTTTATATGCAAAACGTCTTTATCAACATATTGCAAGTACAGGCTACCACTTTGCGCACGATTGGTGTGGCGTACTCTTGCAGTCCGTTAGTGAAGCCAAACAAGCGCAGCATCAAAACTTAGCTGAAAAAGCAACTTGGCCGCATGACTTAATTCATGCCGTTGATGCCAAACAAGCTTCAGTTATAGCAAATACCACGCTGCCTTACGGTGGACTTTATATTCCTGAGGCTGGCTGGCTAAACCCTGCAGAGGTAACGCAAGCTGTGTTTGATGCAGCTCACGCATTAAAAGCAGTTTCGACTTATTTTAATACTGATATACAAAAGCTCGAAAAAACCGAGAGCGGCTGGTTATTACACGGTGAAGATAATACGTTTGGGCCGTTTTCAGATGTCTTTGTCTGTGGCGGTGAGCATTCTGACCGATTCGAGCAAACCAAACATATTCCTCTACACGGCGTTCGCGGTCAGGTCTCTCATGTTGATGCTGGAGAAGAATCACAAAAACTCAATACCGTACTTTGCCATAAGGGGTACTTTACTCCCGCAATGAATGGACAACATTGTATGGGCGCGACGTTTGAAAAAAATAGCAAAAGCCGAGAGGTAAAAGCCGAAGACAATGCGGTTAACCGTGCCCAGCTTGAACGCTTTTATAAAGATACGGATTTAGCCGCGAGTCTTGGCGAGATCACCTCAGCAAAAGCCGCAGTACGTTGCTGCTTTAACGATCATTTGCCTATGCTTGGTCAAGTCCAGCATAACGATGAGTTTTGCTCGGCGTTTGCCAATTTAAGAAAGGGAAAACACTACGGTTTTGGGAAGCCAGCACTACCCTATCAAGGAATTCATATTGTTACCGGCTTTGGCGCACGAGGACTGTGCAGCGCTCCACTTGCTACTGAGCACTTAGTTGCAACTCTACTTGGCGAAGCAAGACCTTTAAGCGAGCGTGTACATCAGGCAATCCACCCAGCCAGATTGCTCGTCAGAGATTTAATTAGAAGTAAAATATAATAATGGCGAAGGCATAATATCCCTAGATATTATGCCTTCGCGAAATACACCCATTACACGGTAAAGATCTGTCTATTTACGACACCCCAATAGTCATCTTGATATTGAGATTCGCAGTAGTCGATACCGTTTAACGTCAATGCGTTGCGCCAAAAATTGATCGCGTGATCTGCGCCTTGAATTTGCTTGACTTGCCAATGCCCTGGATACATTTGCCATATTTTGGACATAAATGAAGAACCGAGTTTACGTTTTCTCGCTGCAGGCACGATATAAAACTCACACACCTCAAAAGTATTTTGCACTTTCAAAATATTGATAAAACCAACCGGGCGGCCATTTTCATATACCAAGTAGCCAAGGTGCTGTTCATCTATTGGCGTATCTATCTGAAATAAACCGTTACCATCTGGTAATTTTTCCGTCAACACTGAAAACTCAGCTTCATATGCTTGCACCAAATTAAAATAGACTTGTGTTAATGAACCCACTACTTGACGAATTTCCAAAATACCGACCTTTACTCAGAATTAGTCGGCGTAACTTACAGCAATAGTGCGCAAAGTTAAACAGACAAAATTACTATTTCATTTGAACTCGGAATTAAAAATGAATTAACTAAAATGCAAAGGGCAAAAGTATCATCCGACTCTATCACGGTATTTTTACTCCAGATATAAAACCCAATACCGACAACAGTATTGGGTTTTGGCTAATATTAAGTCAAAGAAGTAATTGTAGTTATCTGATTAATACGGGTTATTGGGTAAATAAAAGTTACTCAAGTTCCCGTTAATGGAGACCGCGAGTTCACCGCTACTATGTGTGTGGGTATAGATGTTGTAACTCTGCCCCGGCAACACCTTAACTCGCAAAAAGTCTTGATATTGTACTGCTTGACCGCAAGCAAGTGCTGTTCTTTTTGTTTGTGCAGTTTCTTTGAGAATATAAACTTCAGCGCTGCCATCCACGATCCCTTCGCCGTCACTATTGATGAAAATTGATGTTGCTTCACTCGCAGCAATATTAAAATAGTCACTACTGTGGCGAGTTAAAGATACGGCTGCACGTCCCATTCTGTCACGCTCAGCAAAGTGCGTGTCTGTTAGCACATTGTCTAGCATAGGGATAGAAACAAACCGACTACTAAAATTCAGTGTTTCATGACAAAAATCGGTTACTACTTCACTGGAGATAGCACCGAGCACACCATCAGGATCGTAAATACTGTAGGCCAGTAACGCCATTCCAGCTGATGTACCACCAACAACACCTCCCTTATCAAAAACGTGCTGCACCGCGCTTTGGACTGAAGTTCCTTGCCATTTATTTAGATAATCAGACTGATCGCCTCCAGCAAACCAGACAAACTCGGCACTGCGAATAGCCCAATCAACATAAGGGTCATTAGCCTTACTAACAGAATCAATAATTAACGTCTCAACTGAATCCGCCGCCATTAGACCAAGTAAGTAATCATTGTACGCGTCCGTGCCAGAAGTACGCAGTACCACCACATCAGCACCACTACCAATATGAGGAGCTACTCTTTGGCTAAAGGCATTATCAACATCCGCTCCCCCTCCCATTAAGAGCGTGGCACCGTTATTCGCTGTGAGCGTGTTGCAAGTGTCTAAGCTATTACCAGCAAGATAAGTTTTTAATCCCCCAGGTTTTGACGGACGAACTCCGTAATTACACTCTCCAGTTGGTGGAGGAGGATTTTCATCTTGGACAAAATTCACAATCAAATCATACCAACCAGAGCCACTATATCGCGTTAGCTTTATATAATAGGTGCCTGCAGTTTCAGCATAAAAGCTCCCCGTTTCTGGTATTTGACTCGTTTCTCGACTGACAACCGCTGAGCCTGTTTCTTGATATAAGAACCAGTCAAAATCATCACCAGAGCTATGGTCTAGAGAAATATCTATCGAACCTGGCGCTGCCACATCAAAAGTAAACCAGTCAATATCCCTTCTAGATAACTCGCCGCTAATTGTCGTGTTATTACACACTCCACTATTGGTATTACCTTCGCTGTCGTTAGATTCAGTTTCAGAGGTTGAGCAAGCATAGCTATGGCTTGTAACAAGCATTAAAGCAGCTAGTGATACAAATAGAATGTTATTGTTTTTCATAGTGTTTACCTGAATGATATGTGTTTCTATGATCCGTACCGTTGCATTGTAAAGCTACGCTGCCGCACACCGTATTTGCACCACGCGTTCACGGCAACTTATTCACAGGTGACGATGACCAAAAGTGCAGAAATGAGCCTTATACCAATTGAATTAATTCTCTAATCAATTTGAAGGGTGAAATAGCATATTAGCTTCGTTAAAAATTTCTCATTTAGAACAACTAAATAGCAAAATTTTTGCCTTGCCTATATGGATATAGGTACCTTAGCGGTAGCAGGACGCGAGAGCGGTGCTACAAAAGCTATTTCCCCGCTTCAAGATAGATCATTTACTTAATACAACTGGTATTATTAATTTGGTTTTTTGAAAAACCTAAACGCAATTAGCGTTAGCGTTTACATTCGCATTGATACGGAACGTGATAAAACCCACCCAACAAATTGTCGATGGGAATAGAATTGAAATTCAGGTGTGGCTATTCGTCGAACCACTCACTCAAGTGGTAATTAACGGAACATTCATGCAGATCACTAGGTCGTTGTTTGTTGTAGATGAACATTTACGTCTCCTAGGTGATAGTTAAAAGAATGAGTATTAAGCAGATGTAAACAACCCGCTTAAAAAATATGGCATGCAACGCCGACCTTTTCAACTTTTATTATCAAAAACTCAACAAAACAATCATCGAATGACGTCAATTACGGACTCTCAACATAACAGCTCGGCTTTCTTGGGCAGCTTTTTCCTCGAGTACAGATCACCCGAACAGAGCCCTCAAGCCCTCGTTCAATCCACTGGATATTTAAAATCTTGGCGACACGGAGTAATTGGGTTTTCATATGATAGGGCACCACACTCGCGCCACCATGGCTAATACAAGCTTGTTGCAATTCTCCAATCAAGGCGTCAGCATCAATTCCTTGTGCATTAATAGCAGGATTGAGATCCAGACCCGCGCACAACACCCTTGGACGATTCGCCACATCAACGATTTTTACTGACTCACAGCAATACAGACGTGGTTTACCATTGACGTTCAAGATCGAAAGCTGAGCACTGGCACTATGACTATCATCATGAAATTTACGAAATACGGCCCAGTGCTGACACGGATCGGCAACGCTACGCATATTGCCCCAAGGTAAAGGAATGCCATTGCCCCGATACACCGCCTTGAGTTTACCTGCTTGATAAGCATCAAAATAGTGCCAATGTGGATAAGGTGAAACCGATGTCATTCTGCGCATTGCGACGGAAGCCGAAATACCAAGTTGCTCATGGACGCGCACATCGTAACCTCGGCTTTCGAGTAACTGCCGAAATGGTGTACGGGGGCACAATAAAGCCCCTGCGAAGAAACTCGATTCAAAATCCTGCCACGCGCTCAAAATATCCTGGGCATTTGGAGTATCGTGATCTGGGTTATCACTACTCTTCCGGCTTTCTCCAGTAGTGAGTACACATTCTAAACCCTCACTATTGTGAAGCACTGCATGGCCAATATGAACGGCTAAATCGTATTTCATTCTCGCGGGATGTGCGTGCAATGCGCGATTTATAAACACCAAGTTTGGCTCTTTGAAATAAGAAGTGATCATTCCCTCTCCGTCAGGAGAGGATTGCTCAAACCACTCCACTTTTCGACCTTTTGCTAGCAAAATTGCCATGAGGTCATCACAGCTGAGATAGAGATTTTTACCCCCCACTTCATCGGCTGCTCGCTCTAAATCAGGAAAGTGGTTTTGATGGTGTTCTTGGTGGGCACGGATCAAAAGGTGCGCAAACTGCCTACCGCTGATCCCCGCTTGGGACAGCATTTCTGGGATCGCAATTTGCAATATCTCTTTGGCAAATAGAAAGTTGGGCTCTAAAGCCATCCCCACTATCCCACCGAAATTGCCTTTATCTGGCGCTATCTCCGGTGCTTCTGGTTGACTATCTAAAAACCACTCAATCGGCTTTTGAAATACAGTGGAGAAGTTTTCGAGCATCGCTTCGCTTGGCGTACGCTGGCCTCTTTCAATCATTGACAAGTAGGAAACGGAAGGCGCACTGGCGGGATCTTGCTTAACGCATCGAGCCGATAAGTCTTCTAAAGTCAGATGGTTACGCTTTCTTAGATTTCTTATTTTAGTACCCAGAAAGTGGGACTTTCTAATTAAGCTTGCAACTTTTGCCATGATTTCACACCCCGTTTTTGTGAAATTCACACTGTGAAATTCTTTTTGTGAAATTATTTGAATATTTAACTTACACTCAAAATGTACACGAAACAACCAGAATATATTTCCCAATTTATGACAACATGAACAAGTGAGGTGGATCATGGCAGCGCAATTACAACCGCATACAGAGCAATCAATTGATGATACGAAAGCGCAACAGTCAATGCTGGCAAAACAGTATCTTGATGAACAATGTCCTTTAGAATTTGGCTCACACATGGAGGTGACAGACTATGTGGTTTACTACAATCACCTGCTTGCATTTTTTGCCAACGGCACCCATTGTGGTTTGAAAAATTGTAGCCAATTCGTCGCACTATGCGGTCACCGTGAAACGCCAGAGGCTATTTTATTAAAACAGGACGATGGTTTACATATTGAAATTACCTTCAATCGAACCGGAATGCTCGGTCAATTTGATAGCGCCCATATCGAAGATATTATCGTAGAAACACCACTGGCGTCTGTGGTTGGTAAAAAGACTAAAACCCAGCTACAAAAACTGTGGATGAGCTTTTATCACGGCGTGCAACATCCGGCAGGAAAAGCCTGTTACCGTGCCAAAAATGGGGATGATTATGAACTTTGAGTAAACACTCGATAATTTGTAATCAAATCGCTCAAACATTCAGTAAGTTTTAAGCTAAGCTAATTAAAATACCGCTCTTTTTTCGACTGAGCACATGACTAAATTGCTTAATTTTCTAAAAAACGTTAACTGGATGCTTTGGGCGCTCATACTTGGCATTTTTGCTGGTTTAGTTTTCGGTGAACGGTTATCATTTTTAAAACCTATCGGTACAGGTTTTGTAAACCTGATGCAAATCACCATTCTCCCTTATATTGTCGTCAGCCTTATCGTGGGTTTAGGGAAATTTAATCCCGAACAAGTTAAAAGCATTCTTGCAAAAGCGGCGCTAGTCATGATCTCCATTTGGGTGGTAGGTCTTGCTGTGATCTGGTGCTTTATTATGACATTACCTGCGCATGATGCCGGGACCTTTTTTTCCCCAGCACTGGTCGCCGCAGCGCCCGAAGTAGACTTCGTTAAACATTATATTCCCGCTAACCCTTTTGCTTCTATGGCAGAGGGTAATGTACCTGCCTTAGTCATATTTTGTATTGCGCTAGGTATGGCGCTTATTTCCAATCAAAAGAAAAACCGTTTACTCGATGTGTTAGAAGTCGTAGGTCAAGGTCTGTCGGTTATTTCCAAGAAGATCATTGCCATCTTCCCTATCGGCATTTTTGCGATGACAGCAAGTACCGCAGGCACCATGAGTGCAGAAGAATTGTCTGAATTGCAAGTGTACTGGGTTGTCGTTTTATGTGTCGGCGTGTATTTGATGTTAGTGTTGCTCCCTATGCTTGTTGCCGCACTTACCCCAGTTAAGTACCGCGACCTTATCATGGTTATGCGCAATGCATGGATCACCGCATTTAGTACCGGCAACGTTTTTATTGTATTGCCTGTGATCACCGAGGGGATCAAAGATCATTTACGCAAAATTAAGCAAAGTGACGAAAACTCTGATCACATCGCGGAGGTGTTAGTGCCTATCGCTTATACCTTCCCAAGTTTAGGAAAACTTACTACCCTTATTTTCGTCTCTTTTGCAGCATGGCTTACCGGCAACCAAATCAGCATCGAACAAATTCCTAATGTGTCTTTGTCGGCGATGTTAAGTTACTTTGCTAATGTACATATCGCTATTCCCTATTTACTCGATACCTTGCGTGTCCCGGCTGACACTTATCAGTTATATTTATCAATGTCAGTACTCACCGCAAAAGTAGTTTCACCGACCACTGTGGTATATATCTTCGCATTTGTATTTTTATGTATTTTCATCAACCGCAGACAATTACACCTAAAACGCGTGCGATCAGTTTATTATTTAACGCTACTATCTGCACTACTCCCAGCATTTATGTTGTTGAGTTTTACAGCGAATAATTATCTCGGTAAGCAAACTAAATCGGCCGACGAGGCCATCGCTAATATGGTGATCTCGGATACCGTCCCTGCTCATGTACTTAGCTATGTCCCTAAAGCATACCAAAGTGGTGAGTTGTCTTTGACGAATATCGATGTGATTAAAAAACGTAACCTGCTGCGTGTTGGATATCTTATCGATAATGTGCCGTTTAGTTACTTTAATCAAAAAGACCAGTTAGTGGGTTTTGATGTCAGCCTCGCACATAGGCTCGCATCCGACCTTGGGGTTAAAATCGAGTTTATTCCATTTAAAAAGCCACAACTGGCAGAGTATCTCAACAAGGGATATTTCGACATTGCAATGTCCGGCCTTGAAATTAATATTGCCGACTTACAAAGCGTGCGCTTTAGTGACAAGGTATTGGAGCTGCAACTGGCGCTCTTGGCCAAAGATCATGATTTGAAGAAGTTTGCTGACAAGTCAGCCCTACTTACGCTTGATAAGCTGAATTTAGCTCACGTTGAGTATGCTCCGTTACTCAAACAATTGGCCCAGCAAAACCCTAAGGTAAAAGTATCCGGTATTAACAATTTGCAAAGCTATTTTAAGCACCCAGAAAAATATGACGCCTTAGTGATCAGCGCAGAGGCGGGCTTTGCATGGAGCATGTTCTACCCTGAATTTGGTGTTGTAGTGCCGGAGGGGGCAAGTCTGAAATACCCCGTTGGATTTGCCGTCGCCAAGCGTAATCAAGATTTACTGAGTTATGTAAATGCTTGGCTGACTATCCAGCATACCAATGGCCGTATTGAAAAAACTTATGATTACTGGATCTTAGGAAAAGGTAGTGTACAAAAGCAAACTCGCTGGTCATTAATGGATGAACTTGAAATCGACCCAAACACACTTATTGATAAACTGAAGTTCTAATACCAACGAAATAAAAAAACGCCGTCAGTTAACACGTTAACTGACGGCAAGTCTACTCACTGGGCGAGCTAGCTTTCAAGCTCACTTTAACCTTAGTCAAACCACAAAATAAAACAAGTTTTTAACAAAAAATTCATCACTTTGATAACCGACTTCGTAAACCACTACTGCGGCTCACACTTCGATTCATACCCTGCACCAGTACTTTATATTGCGCCACCAATTCAAACTGCCGTTTAGCTCGGGTGATCCCTGTATAAATGAGCTGGCGGTTTATCCCCTGCTGCGCACGTTGAATTGGTGGTAGTATCATTGCCGTGTAAGCAAACTCCGAGCCTTGTGATTTGTGTATAGTCATCACGTACACTCTATCAAAGCTCGGCAATCTGGCAGGATAAAAGCGCCTAACGCTGCCCTGTTCATCAATAAATGATGCCTGTAGTTCACCCTGTTCATCGCGTAAAATGATCCCGATATCGCCATTAAACAGTTTCAACTGGTAATCGTTTTGGGTGATCATAATGGGCATACCAACGTAAAAGCGCCCTGTTGGTTGTACCAATCCCATTTGGCTGAGCTTGAGCTCTATTCTACGATTTAACTCGTTCACACCGTAAGGGCCTTCTCTCACGGCCGCTAGCAATTGATAGCTGGCAAACTCGCTATGAATTATGGCCTCACTCTCACCATGATGAATGGCAAGCAGGTATCGCTGGTATTGCTCCGCCGCTCTGGCAATTAAGGTATTGTAAGTTTCACTATTTAATTCATGATGCTGTATATCGCTATAACCTTGCCCCAGCACGCTGTCTAATTGCCGCTTATTGTTACTATTTACGGCAAATGCTAACTGACCAATCCCACTTCGACTGTCAAAACGGTGACTTTTTTGTAAAAACGCCAGATTATCTTCCAACATAAAGTCAGCGCTAGTATCACCAGACTCAGGCAGGTTTTGTTTACTCAACTCAGCTAGCTTTGCTTTCAGTGCCTGACTGTAATGTGGTGCTTGCCCAAGCATTAAGTTTTCACATAGATCGCTAAGTACGTTACCGGTATCTACCGATGCGAGCTGATCTTTATCGCCGAGCAAAATAAGCCGTGCATGTTTTGGTAGTGCATCCACCAGCTTCGCCATAAGCGATAAGTCCACCATGGATGCTTCGTCAACAATCAGTACATCAACATGCAGCGGGTTATCTTGATTGTGATGATAGTGCACGCTATTAGGAATAACGCCTAGCAAGCGATGAATAGTTTGCGCCTGCTCTGGCAGTAAATCAGCAAGCGCTGGCGACAGATTTAACTTCGCTTTCGCACCGATAATTGACTCACTGAGCCTCGCAGCCGCTTTGCCAGTTGGCGCAACTAGCTTGATGGTCAACGGCGCACTGTTATAAAGCGATTGTAAAATCGCAAGCAGTTTTGTGACCGTCGTGGTTTTCCCCGTACCGGGACCACCCGTGATGACACAAAATCGCTTAATGATTGCAAGCGTACAAGCCACTTTTTGCCAATCAATGTCTTCTTCACTGGCTGGAAAAAACGACGCCAACAGTGCACTCAGTTTTGCTTCATCCAGCGTAACATCGGCTTTTGCCAACATTTCAAAGTGTCCCGCAAGCCTTGCTTCATAATTTGCTAATCTCGCCAAGTAGAGCTTATTATCGTATAGCCGAAGCGGTTTATCTTCACCGATTGCAGGATGCTGTGCGAGCGCAGCAACGGCTATACCCGAGCTTGAAAATGGCGACAACTCTATAGATTCATCCGCAACCGCGTAGCTGAGCTCAAATGGATCCTGATAATTAATACCATCTAGCTCTAAACAACTATGCTGACGTCCATGAGCGATTAATAATAGTAAAAATACATAGAAGTGATCGTCATAGCCTTGCTGATTCAGCAACTTGGCTAACGCGATATCGGCTTTTCCGACTCGTTTGTGTTCAAGCAATAACGCTATAAAGCTATGATGATCGAATGCCTCAAAGTCCATGCTTAGCTGGCTCATACAGACTCCTCAAATAATGCATCCAGCGCCAACACTTGCTCTACACTTAACTGATTGAAGAAAATTCCCTGATTGTCCGGTAATGCACGTAAGAACAAGTAATAGTTCCCACCTAAATGCTGTTCAGGGTTATAGTCCGCAAGGCGCTGCTTTAACAAGCGGTGAAGTGCCACGGTATAGATCATATACTGTAAATGATACTGATGAGACGACATCGCGGCATTGAGGTTATCATAGTGATAATCTTCTGGGCTATCGCCAAGGTAGTTGGACTTGTAATCGAGAACAAAAAACTGTCCTTGCCACTTGAAGATTAAATCGATAAACCCCTTCAGCATGCCTTTCACATCATCAAAGTTTAAAAATGACTTTTGCCCAGTGATATCACTGAGGATCTTGTTCAGCTTAACCGCACTGAGTGGTTTTAGTGGCAAATAAAATTCCATTTCAACAATGCAGTCGTCTGGTGGCAAGACACCAAGTTGTAAATGAGGATGTGGCGCAAGAGGTGCTGCCAAACAGCTTGTTATCCAGCGCTCAGCGGTCTCTTGCCATTCAGTCGCAATACCAAACTTATCCAAAGATTTCGTGACCGCTTCGGTCAGCGTATACTTATCTTCGTTTTTGGGGGAATTCGGTGCGGTAAAATCTATAAGCTCAAAGATTTCGTGCAAACAGCTACCTGGCTTGGCGCCCTTAGGAAATGTATATGAGGTTTTTTCCCGCTCTTGACGCTGCTCAGGTAAGTCCAATAAATGGTTTTCGTCCACGGCCCCAGCTGGTTTATCACCATGATGCGTGTGATAGCTTAGCTGGCTGAAGCTTGTGGTACGCCAATGGCGTTCAATCTGACCGCTGAAGGTTTTCGCTGACAAAGCTAGAGGCTTGTCTTCAAGCGATATGTTTATCGCTTGCTGTGGCGCGGTAATTTCATCTACTCTTACGCACTCCATTGCCGCATGTGCTTTACATAACTCGCTTAGGGCACCTTGCCAAGCCTCAGCACTGTCGAAGGTTTCCATGCCAAACAAGGCAAACCCTAAAGCCGTTTTGTGCAGCGCAGACTTTTTACTGCGCCCTTGTTGAATGTCGTAAAGCCCAAGCTCACAATAATGCACCGCACGCGTCAGCGCAACGTAAAGTAAGCGAATATCCTCAGCCAGTCGTTCTTGCTCTGCTTTTTCTTTGGCGTCGTCACTGGCTTCAAGATCGACAACTAGCTTATCCCCTTGGTGATAAACTAACGTATCAGGTTCACGAAACCCAAGCGCAAATGGCATAAAGACAATCGGATACTCCAAACCTTTTGATGCGTGCATGGTCACAATTTTCACCAGATTGGCATCACTCTCTAAGCGAATTTGGCTGCTGTCACTCTGGGCGTTATTTAGCTGCGATAAAAACCAACGTAACACACGACCCGTGCCATCAAGCTCTAATTGCTTATGCTGTAAAAGCTCAGCCAAATGACGAAAATCAGTAAGCCAACGCTCCACTTCCATTCCCTGCTGCTGCCAAATCACTGGCAGCTCACAAGTTATCAATAAGTGTTCCAGCATCGCCATCGCACCAGAGCGATACCAAAGCTGTGTTAACTCACTAAATAACTGTAAATAACCTTGCCACTGCTGCTCATTAAACTGTAAGTCATACAGCGCTTGGTTGTTTAAATAAAATAATGGTCCCGCAAGCACGCCTCTGAGCGCAGCTTCGTCGTAACTCCCGTGCAGTACATCAAGCAGTTGATACAAGGCAATTGCGAGCGGCTGCCTAAATACACTATCTCTGGCAAGGTACACACTGGCAATATCGAGTTGATTTAAGGCTCGTTTGATCAAGCTCGCTTCTATGCGGTCGCGAACTAACACACAGATATCCGCTGGCACAACTGGGTTTTCGCCAATCTTCGCAATCCCCGACTGTCCTTGCTCGATAAGCGCTGCAATTCGACCGGCGAACACCTGACTTAGCCGCGCTTGCGCGGCGCTTTTGTTAAACGCCTCATCCTCATTTGGTAATACACTGAAGCGCAGAGCTGACGACTTTTTAGACGCAATAGTAAATTGCGCATCCTCGGCTTTACCTTGCGCGCTCACCTCAATGAAAGGGATATCTTTGTTGTAGATAAAACTATTGGGATGGCGAGTAAATATCGTATTCACTGCGGCAACCACGTCACTATCGGAGCGATAATTGGTTGCAAGCGTATACCGCCTGTCTTGCGCAACTCCTTGCTTTGCACCGATATAAGTAAAAATATCCGCTCCACGAAAGCCGTAAATGGCTTGTTTTGGGTCGCCTATCAAAGTTAATGCGGTATTTTCCTTTACGTAAACTCGGCTGAAGATCCCATATTGAATGGGATCGGTATCCTGGAACTCATCTATCATGGCAACCGGATATTGCTGTGCAATTTTTTCGGCTAAGCGCTCACCACTATCGCCCATCAGCGCTTGATGCAGCTGCTTAAGTAAATCATCGGGAGAGATCAAGCCATATTCTTCTTTATGGGCGTGAAGCAAAGCTCTTACCTCGTTCACCGCTTGTTGCACCAGCGCGATTTTAAGCCCACTCCCGACTAATTGGTGAAGCTCAGCTAGGGTATCAAAATGACGAATGAGCTCATGCTCCAGCGGCGTAGTATTCTTTTTATAGTGAGCAACATCGGCAAGGCTTTCACTGCCCCAAAGTCCAAAGGAGTGATTACTGCTACCAAACTCAAACCACCACTGCTCACTGTTGACATAATCCTCCAGAGCTTGAAGATTAGCTTTTCGCCCAGGTGCCCGATTGCCTGCCAGCCCCGCGTTTTTCAACACATTGATGTAGTCAGCTTTGACGATTTCGGCCTTTAGCCACAGTGCTAATGTTTGGTATTTTTCGCGAGCTGCAAATACCGCATCTAAGGAAACAGAAGGTTTAATTTCGGCATTTTCTCTTGCTAATAAGGGCCTAACTTGCTTCGCCAGTGCATAAGGCGTCGCAAATTGCTCTATCACAGCCTGTGTTTTTTCTGTATCTAGCGGATAGACAAAACATCGCCAATGATCTGCCATCGCGGCGTCAATCAACTCGCTCTCGTCGAGAATAAACTCGAGGTTAAATGCTACCTTAGACTCAAAAGCGTGCTGCTTCAGCATTCTTTGGCAAAAGCCATGAATGGTGAATATCGCGGCCTCATCCATTGACTTAGCAGCTGCATCAAGGAGATCAAAGGCGCGCTTTTTATCTTCAACTTGCGCCAAAATGGCATTGATCAGTTCATCTTTACAGACTTCGCCTAGTAACACGTCTCGAGCTTGAATAATGCGTTTTCTCACTCGGTCTTTGATCTCTTGTGTTGCCGCTTCTGTGAAGGTTACCACTAAGATTTGTTCAACGCTTAACGGCTCATGTTGCTGATCAGAAGTGCGCAAACCAAGTAAATAGCGCAGATATAAACCGGTGATGGTGTAGGTTTTCCCCGTACCTGCACTGGCTTCAATTAGGTTTTGGCCACTTAGAGGCATAGTAATGGGATTAAGCATCTCCATGGCGTACCTCCTCAGCGGCATCAAGAATAGGTGTTAACAAAGTAAGGCTAAGTGCACAAAAATGCGCTTCATGAGCTAACAAATCGCTAAAGCATAGTTGAACATAGGGGTCTTCCCCTTCTCCTCGACCAACATATTGCGGCTTAAATTTATTTACGGCCTTTTTAATATCCTGTGTCTTGGCGTATTCCATGCTAGAACTTGGGAAAAATGCCACAGGTTCGCTCAGCGCTTGCTTATAAAAAGCCAGCCACTGCTCCAAATATTGCTGAGCTTGTGGCTGCGAAATAGCAGCAAAGTGCACACTTTGATCTAACCCGACAATATAAGTAGTGACTTCATGCCCCATTACACAGGCTGCACAGTGATGTAAAAACCCTTTAATCAAATCTTTGGCTTTAATACTGGCGCTACGATAATACACTTGCCTGTTTTCATACACACAATCAAGCCAGCCGACCAGTATATGCTCTGCAACACCAAGTTTTAGCTCTAGAGGCTCCTTTGGTTCGCTAAGCAACGGGGTCAATACGTTAACCATAGGTTCAACGCGGGTGAGCAGTCCCTCTAGCTGTAGTTTGCCAATGTTTGCTTGTGGCAGCGAGCCTCGTTGTAATATTTGTTCAAGATTTAAGGGTTGTTGTTGTAGCTGAGCATCAAGCACTTCATCTAAATATTGGTAGCGTTCCAATGCATCTAATGCGAAAGGTTCTTCATCAAGTGTTAACGCTTCTATTGGTTTGAGTTTAATGCCGAGTGCTTGCTGATAAAATAACTTTTGCGGCTCACAAACGCCGCGCAGCAAATCGCTAAACTCAATTTCTGCGTCTAAAACTGGTGCTAACGGTTTTATCTCATCAACTTGCGCCGCTCTATGCTGCCAAAGCCAAGTACGATTGTAGCTCTGTAGTGAGCCCGCTTTAAAATGTTCGGGATTAAAAGGTTGTAATGGCAGTTGTGAAGTTAATCGAGTAACAAGCGACTGCTTTGGCATATCTTCAAAATAAAAGCTGCGATCTAGATATTCAGTCAATTCGCTGACTAGAACAGATGGCACTTGGGCTTCGTTGTTAAAGCAAGAGCGGCCAATATAACTGATATACAAGTTTTCTCGAGCACTGAGTAACGCTTCTAAGAACAAGTATCTGTCATCTAGTTTTCGTGAGCGATCGCCTTTACGTCTAGTGGAGTGGGCGACTAAATCAAAACCGATAGGTTGCACGGTACGAGGATAGTCCGCATCATTTAGGCCTAGCATACACACCACTTTAAATGGAATAGCACGCATCGGCATCAGCGTACAAAAGTTTACCGATCCGGCTAAAAAGCGCTGCCCAACCCCTTTTTCTCTAACGCCTTGCTTGACCAAATACGCTAAGATTTTTGCTGAGACTGGCGCTTGAATATCGCCATTTTGATGGTGTTTTTCGATGTTCTCTATAATTTGCTCAAGCTTAAGTAAATCCCAACTCTGTTCAGACTCTGACGAGTAAAATAGCGCCATGGCTTCACGTAGAATTGCTGCAAAGGTCGTTAAGGTCTTTTCACTACTGAGTTGCCGCTTTAACCAAATCAGCGCATCGACAAAGCCGATAAGCTTGTTAAGTACTGCCACCGACATACCTTCAACTTCATCAGCTGGATAAATGGATGCAAACGGCGTCTGTTCGTCGTTCGTTGCTACTCCTAAGAGCAAACGGTTGAGTCCATGCTGCCACGTATTTAATGGTATTTTTGGCAAGCCATATTCGCTCTTATGGCTATCATTTAAGCCCCATTTAACACTGACCTGATCGAGCCAATAGCGAATTAAGTCAAACTCATGGCTTTCAAGATTAAACTGTTCGGCGATCGGTGCAACGCCCAACAAGTCGAGAATATCTGACACACAAAAACGGTTATTGGGTAAGTCTGTTAACGTCACAAAAGACGTTAAAATAGGCCGCTCTTGCTCAATTGCAAGATCGGAAATCGCATAGGGGATCCGCAGGTTGTCTTCACTGCTGTCAAACACCGCTTTAATAAATGGCGAATAGGTGCCCACATCAGGCATCATGACAATAATGTCTTTAGGCGTCAGGCTTGGATTTTGTTCAAACAGATTGAGTAAATAATCATGAAGCCGCTCGACCTCACGCAGTGGCGTGTGGCAATCCTGAAAAATGATACTGGTATCATCAGCCATAATGGGTAACTTACCCAATTCAGATACAAACCAATTTGGATCCGCAGTTAACGACTCACCTTTAAATGCCAACTGGTAGATCTCTTGCTGTACTTGGCCAAGCAAGCTGTCATCAAACGCGTCATCAAATCCATCAATCCAACTGGCATCAAGCTGCAATAATTGTTCAAAATAGTCACGCCCGAGCTTTCCCCACGAAGAAAGGAGTGGGTTGCCAATGTAATAATACTCGCCGTCTTTCGCTTCAAGCTCTGGCATCTTGGCATATTTTGCAGCTACTTTAGCTTGAGTCTTCTCATCGACTAAATCTCCCCAGTAGTGTTCACTGGGGTTAAAAAAGAATAAAAATACACTTGTTTTTTCGCCAAGCGCTTGAAAAATATCAAGCTGACTGGTCGATATGGCTGACAGTCCAAATATACAGATCCGCTCGGGAAGCTTGCCTTCTGGTGCATTAGCCAGCCCTTGCAGTAACTTGTTGTGCATGTTTGCGCGGTGATATGGACTTTGTTCAAGCGCTTCAACATGACGGACTAAACGACGCCAGAGATCAGGCTGCCAAGGGGCAATGGCTTCAACATCCACATCGTTCAGCGTATCTTGACCCTGCTCCCAAACTTCAATCCACTGGGGCCGGTACATCAAATATTGGTCAAAAACGTCGGCAATTTTTTCACACAACGCAAAAAGTTTAATTCCTGATGGGTCGTCACCTAAATAGTGCTTTAGCGCAATATATTGAGGCTTATCAATGCAGTCAGGCAATAGCGTAAATAGTTTCCAAGCCATATTGCCTTTATTAAAAGCGGATTCCTTGGGTACATCATCAATAAAATTTTGGTATAGCTTCCAAATGAAGCTAGATGGTAATGGAAAATCGATCTGTGCACTGATCCCTAAGTGTTGACTCATGCCTAGTTTAAGCCATTCAGACATACCAGGAGACTGTACTAACACCACTTCTTTTGCAAACGGGCTAGCGAGCGGTGCTGATTTTATTAGTGTGCAGAGTTGCGCCTGCAAGATTTCCATTCGATTCGATTGGATGATGTGTAACATGTTGTCTGCCATGCAGTTTAACGCTGTGTTAAGTGTATCTGAATCTCCTTGCAAGCGGTAGTTATTGAGGTTATTGCGAGTGTGCTTGAGTAGAAAAGCGACAATCGCCGCTTCTCAGATAAGCTATTAAAACAAATCTATATCAGAGCTCTCTTCCGGCGCTTCAATTTTATGCTCAGACAGCAACTCTTCATAAAAACAAAGCATATCGCGACCGTTATCTTTTGCGTAATAGAGCGCCTTGTCGGCATTTTCAAGCACAGTGATGGGGAAATCATATGGACTGATCCGAGACATTCCGACACTGACGGTGAGTTTTTTTACGAATGGAAAGTGGGTATTTCGTACCAGCTCCATAAACTCGTCCATCTTAGCCTTTATCGAATCGTAATCGGTTGGCTCAAAGACCAGTACAAACTCTTCACCACCGAAGCGAAACAATAAGTCTGTGGAGCGAAAAAACTGACGCATACGTTGAGCTAATAATAACAAGACTTCATCACCACACACATGTCCATAGTTATCGTTTACTTTCTTGAAGTGATCAATATCCATTATTGCTAGCCACGAGGTCGCGCCCTTATGCACCGAACGCACATCGCCATGCCACACCGTTTTGTGTTGTTTGATCACTTGCTTTTCGATCAATTGTTTTAGGCGCTTTTCAAAGGTTTGACGATTGAGTAACCCGGTGAGCTTATCACGCTCATTTTCGTGAAGAATGGTGAGGTAGTTTTCAAAAATACGGCAAAAAGCATTAAGCAGCACTTGATCTGCGCTTGACAACCCTGTACTTATGACCGCTATCGCACCGACAGGTCTGTCTAGAAGGCTGATTGGTACCCAACGATGCTCGGTGCCATCTTTAGCTTGTACTGTAATAATACAGGCTGATTGCAAGCAAGAAATTAATTCCTTATCAGGTTCTTTGATCAGGCTTCTTTCCTCCCAATCAAACTCCTTTTCAGATAGCTTTCTCAGTAATAAGCTTCTCTCTATCGCCAGCTCTCCTGGCACGAGCAGATCTTTATAAACAGCAACTTCTTTACAGCCTATAAACTCTTGAATAGTTGACACTAAGCTGTATTCAAGAGAATCGACGTCTCTCGTTTTTGTTATTCTGATAACGGAATTTAGTAAATCTTCTTGCATGTTCGACGCACTCACAACTGCATTGCTGGCATATTATTACACACTTAGCGAACAAATAAACTCCAAAGTACTCCTTTATTCCTATCAATGTTAAAAAATAAGCTAAAATCCAGTTGACTATTAATTAGCAAATGCCTGACAGTAAAATACTTAAAACACATTCAAGCTAAATGGATAAAGATGGCAACTTTTTATACCAAAAAAGTTGCCGCTTTCCCTCTGACGCTAGCTATAAGCTTATGCAATATACAAAAAAATGCCAAACTTAAGTGTCTGGCATCCCTCTAAATTCATACTTATGGATTGGTTTTAGTCTAATGTCGCGAGCATAGACTCATCATACTCTTTCACGGCTTGGCCTGCTTGCACCTTCTCCACATAATCAGGATTAGCAATAAACGGCCTACCAATCGCCAATAAGTCAAATTTTTGGTTTTGGATAGCCTCAGCACCTGATTCAGCTGTATAACTCCCCACACCTACCAACGTTCCTTTATAAATACTACGCAAATAAGCTGAGACACTACCGCCCAAATAGTCAAATTCCATCGCGTCGTCGAAAATACCTACGTGTAAATATGCCAAGTTACGACTGTTTAACGCTTTAATTAGGTAATCAAATACCGCTCTGTCTCTTTGGTCACCATCCATATTGAAGTAAGCCCCTGGAGATACTCTCAGCCCCACCCTATCGGCACCGATTCGCTCAGCAACAGCATCTGTCACTTCCAAAGCGAAACGGCTCATATTTTCTGGTGTTTGACCATACTCATCGATACGCTGGTTTGCGGCATGATGTAAAAACTGGTCAATTAAATAACCATTGGCACCGTGAATTTCAACTCCATCAAAGCCTGCCTCAATCGCGTTTGCTGCCGCTTGGGCATAATCGGCAACAAGTTGTGCGATTTCTTCCTGAGTTACCGCTTTAGGAGTTTGATAGGTGAGTTCACGCATTCTTGGAACCGTCCCCTCAATTCCAATAGCCGACGGTGCTAAGACCTCCCCATCAAAAAAGTATGGATGAGCTACACGTCCAACATGCCACAACTGCGCAAACATTTTGCCACCTTCAGCGTGTACAGCATCTGTTACTTTTTTCCACCCTGTAATTTGTGCCTGTGTAAACAAACCTGGGGTATTCGGGTAGCCTTGCCCATCAGGGCGAATAATCGTTGCTTCACTGATGATTAATCCAGCTTTGGCTCGCTTAGCGTAGTACTTCACCATGTCATCGGTAGGTACTAAATCGTCGCCTGCCATACAGCGCGTCAGTGGCGCCATTAGGATGCGATTATTGAGTGATATGGTGTTATTTAGTTTAACATTTTCAAAAAGTACCTGTGGCATTTATGACTCTCCATATATTTGAATATACATTCAAGATAGGGATTCTTGAATTATTATTCAAGTTAAACCTTTACATTTTTTTCATTGTTATCAAAAATGGGCTGAAGTCTTGGTATAATGGTGATGTTTAAACACATTTTGTGCACTTAGGAAATCAATGAGAACAGCTGAGTTTGATAGAGAAACCGTACTGAGAAATGCCATGCAAGCATTTATGACTTATGGCTACAACAAAACCAGTATGCCCAAACTGACCGAAGTAACCGGACTCCATCCGGGTTCTATCTACTGTGCGTTCAAAAATAAAAAAGGTTTGCTATTAGCTGCCATAGATCAATATCAAGCAGACCGACGAGTCCACTATCAACAATTGTTTGCAAATAGCACCAGCCTTCGCTGTGCACTTGAGCGATTCTTACAAGATCTTGTCGCAGAGTGTTTAGGCAACGAGTCAAAAAAAGTGTGCTTGCTCACCAAAACGCTTAACGAAATCGGCGAGCAAGATGCTGACATTCAAACAGCACTGAGTACTAACTTAAGCCAGTTTGAATCACTTATCAGGCAACAGTTTTTGATTGCATGGCCCGATAGTGAAGCGTTTAGTGAAGAGGAAGCCACAAATAGAGCCCGTTTTTTTATTATGTCTGTATATGGTATTCGAACTTATGCAGCGACTCAGTGCGACAGCTCACACCTAAATGCGCTGGCGGATAGGTTATTGGAAGTCTCAATTTAAATATTTATTCATCAGCATAGCGTGTATTTTCATCGATACTTTTCGTACAAGGAGTCAATTGAGTATTCAAACAGCGCTTTTATGTGATTTTTAGCCTCTGGAATCGAGACAAGCTCAAAATCGAGGGAAGCTGATTTACCACCAAATAGTCCAAAAGCAGCTGGCTTAGACACAACATCCAAAGTTAGTAATCCGCGATTATTTTCTATTGGTGTCAATTGGTAAGACGCGTACTTACCGCCTTCATTTCCAAGTATAAAAAAGAACCCACCACCTTCCCCAAGTGCCTCAAACAATTCCAATTCTTTGTCCCAAGGGTAATGATCAATAACATCGCAAGCTTCACGATAAGAACGTAGTTCTTTTTCATAATTGATGAGCTCTGTGCCACCGTCACGATGTTGGTAATAGACTTTAACTCGTCTCATTAAACTTTCCTTATCCACTCACATCACATTTTTTGAGAATTTGCTGGCGTAGAAAAACCTTTAGCAGCTTAGTTGACATACTCTACATTTGCGCCGCAAATACGTCATGTATTTTCTCTTGCGTTAGCTGGTTGAAATCACCGTCATGATAGTTTTCGACATATTCAATAAAGGCGCTTGGAGTGGTAGTAATAGCTGACAGAAGCCAGCTCGAACCGTCATCTTCATCATTATTAAACTCTACTGCTCCTTGAGACCAAGTCGCTTCATTATCAAGTCGCCACATACAAAATGTGACCTCTTCTATTTCGAAAGCCTCGTCATTCAGTACTTCCAACAGCTCTGTTGGCGCTCCCTCGTACATACCCGGCCATACACCGTACTCTTCTTGAGCATGAGGGCTAACTTCCGATCCATGATCGAACCCCTTGATAAGGATCGACTCGTCTTTGATCACGACAACAATATTGTCGCCGCCCCCATTTTCGTAAGTCGCGATATCAATACCAAAAACCCAATTTTCGGTATAAGTAAAACAGCGCAAATACTCATCATCTGAGATTTCAATATCTAATGCCGCGCTGGCCTTAAGGGCCAACTTTAATTCCTCATTTGATATTTTGTTGAGTTCCATCTTTTTTCTCTATGTTGGAGGTAAGTTATTGAGCGCTTCATTGTAGTTTCGAGATTTCATAACTCAACTTTTCCTGAATTTTTTCAAAAAATACCGAGTGTCGCATAGGCTCTACTAAAATTAAATTAAAAACAATTAGTTACAACCATCCATAGCCCAGAGTTGTATTTGTCTGCACTAATTAAAATAGCCTGTATTACGCTATGCTCTGGTATTACTGCTCCTTTAAGGCTTAGCTGCCAAACACGTGGTACTCCCTTTGCCAAAACCAGTTGTCATTTGCTCTATCACACATCAAGCTATATAAATGGTCAACTAAAGTCGCTCATAATTCTTGATAGTAATGACCACCTTTCATTTGTTAGCATTAGTCGCAACATACGAGGAATGTTATTTCGCTTTTGGTGAAAATGTTAGCACCGACCTACTTTTTATACAGAAAAAATTAATACGCGTTAGTTTTACAAGGAGACTAGGTGAAAATACTTAAATTTATTTTGATCCTTTTGTGCATTACCACTTTTTTATCTATTTTCATTTTTAACAAGGAGGCACTTGCATGTGAAATTACACCGTTTATGGGATTTAAAGAAACTTACCCAGAAATTTATGCTGATGACTCCATGAAAAAAACAGAGCAAGGAAATTTTATTGAATTGGTGCAAAAAGCAAAAAAAAGAGTTGATGAAGCTTTTGGTAAAATGAGCTCCAATCCAAGGTATATTGTGTCCAAAAACTCAACATACTGGAAATTTGGTTTCAACCCAACAGGGATGGCGCGAAGTTCATTATTTAGGGAGTGTGTGTTTATTGGCCCCAAAGGCATTAATATTGATGTGATTGCACACGAGACAGCACATGCAGAGGTGTTCCATAGAGCTAACTTTTTTACTAAAAATTTTAAAATGAAACCTTGGCTACTTGAAGGCTCGGGTACTTATGTAGACTACAGGCATCCACTACTACTAGAGAACATAAATATTGATAGTTCAAAAGTAAATCAAGTAATGGAATTATCAGACTTTTCTCCTCGAGAAATTTGGGCTTATCAAGCATCAAGAGTCGCATTTGAAAAAATTGATCCTAAAAAACTCTACGAAGGCATAGATAGATTAAATTCAGGTGAAAGCTTTGATGCCGTGTTTGCAAAGTAAAGCTAAGCGACACTTAAATAAAGTGCATCAAAGCGACCCTTTAACACTTTTCGCTACAATTTTAGCTAACTTTTATCTGTCAATTATGCAGACGTAAACTTTAAGCCTACCTGAAAACTTAGCGGCTTTTATAAAAATGAAAACAATTTTTGAACATACTCAATCTAGTGTTTTAGTGCTTCCTCAAGCTCTATTTGCGATCAAAGATGTGGCTGTTGTTAGTCATCATAAAAACTCTGTTATTTTTTATAAAAGTCTTGAGCGGGACTTGGTAAACGTTGAGTTTTACATCAATACACCATGTTTGATATATATTGAAAGCGGACGTGAGGTCATTACAAACCGTGACAACGACACGATTGAGTTGAAGGCAGGAAGCGCAATATTTCTCCCTCAAGGGCTAAAACTACAATCTGATTTCGTTAAAGAAACGGAGTCCTTAAAAGCTTACTTGGTATTTTTTGATGACAGTGTTGTTGTGGATTATTTGAGTAAATTTAAAAAGCCCTTAGATTGCCCCAATAGCGCGCCAACCTTTTGCTTGTTGGAAGGTTGTAATGACTTCAGTGCTTTTTTTGATTCAATTATAGGTGATATAAAATCACCTTCTTATTTAAACATTAAGCTGCAAGAGCTACTCCACCTTATTTCTTGGAAAGACAACCAAGCCATTTTTCATTCCGTACTATCCTCAAAAAGGTGCATCCCTCCTCGGCGAAACCTTATTCGACTACTAGAAACGCTTGATGTACTTCATCTCACTGTTGGTGATTTAGCGCATTTATCAGGGAGAAGTCTTTCTAGCTTTAATCGTGATTTCAAAGCGACTTACAAAGTTACACCACAAAAATGGTTGCGAGAAAAAAAACTATCTCAGGCTAAAATATTGTTAGTAGAAAAAGAGCTGTCTGTGACGCAAGTTGCTTTGACAATGGGCTATGAAAATGTGTCAGCCTTTATCAAAGCATTCAAGCTTCAGTATGGTATAACTCCAAAACAAATAAAACGATGTAAATGACGGAAAATCGTTAGTTTTGACATTCCTTGGGTAGTTGGTGCTCGGCAGGTTAGATAGTCTGAGTGAAGATAACCATAAGGAGTAAAACAGATGAGTGTAAGAGTTACCCTAAACTGCCAAGTAAAACCTGAGCAATTTCAAGCCCTACTTCCCTTTTTAGAACACAACTTGCCCAACGTTAGAGGTTTTAAAGGAAATTTGCAGGTTAGCGTTTTATATGACGAAGAAAATGATGAAATGCTTTTGGATGAGGAGTGGCTAACGGTAGAAAGTCATCTAGCATATTTGAATTTCATTAATAATAACGGTGTATTGGAAAAACTGAGTTCATTTCTCAGTGCACCACCTGATATTAAGTATTTTAACAAGATAGAAGTTTAGTTATCCCCAAAAATCGTTTGAGGAACACTAAGCGACTTTTTAAGTAAAATTTATAAGACTATAAAATGTGGCTCGTTATGTAAGCTAATATTTGACATGAACTAGGTTATAAAATTAGTAAATAATTGAATATTTGATCACTATCAAATTGCATATAGAGCCCAATGTAACATTTTTTCTAATATTTTGAACAAAGCAGCATTAGCCGATGCAAAGAAACTAAAGCGACAACTCTATGCTGCTATCTAATCAAATTTACATGGAAAACATGATGAACAGTTGGATATTTTTTGCAGGTATCATCGCGCTATTGACGTCACTTATACATATCTTTGCAGGTCAACTAGACCCTATTAGGCCACTGCTTAAAAGTGACCTACCTGATATAGGTAAAGCTACTCTCTTAAGTTGCTGGCATCTAGTATCAACTATTTTGGTCCTTTCCGGAGTCTCCTTAACTATTATTGGCTGGTACGACTTAAACTCATTTCACCATTTAGTCATCGGGATCTCGATTTGCTTCATTATATTTTTTATCGTTTTTATATCAGTTGGCTGGTATTTTTTTAAGTTACAAACGTTCATTAAATTACCGCAATGGATTCTATTATTGCCAATTGGCATTTTGGGGAGTATCGGTATCATGTAAAGACATCAAACCAAGCCAATGATCATAAAGCTATCCCCCGTAGTTGGAAATAGTGATGGGTTTGATATTCCATCAGCTCAGCTGACAGACTTACTTTGGTATCGCCACGTCTGCGAGCTTTTCAGAATAAACTTCCAGAGCAACTGAACTATGCTACTATCGAGCTTATAGTAAAACCTTAACAAAAATGCAGAAACTTCTCCTAATGCTTCGAGGGATTTGGCTATGTCTAATGCCTAAGTGCGAATGTTTTAGCACCGCTAATATATCAGTTAGTCCCAACTATTATAGAAGCAAACAGGAAGAACAGTATTTATTTCTACTATTTTACCAACAAACTCTTACTTAACACCTATATAAGAAAGGGTTAACAAACCACAGGGACAGACAATATGGATATATCAGATACCCGATGGCGCACTAAAACCAAAGCTTCACCTGCTACCTCATATCGTTCGAATACGGTCACCAACCAGAACAATACACGTAATACACAGGTGTCTGTTTCTTCATTGGCAGTGAAACTAAAAGAAGCACAACAGGCGATTGACGCAGCTCGTTTAAATCAGCAATCATTTCCACAGAATAACAACGTTTTAACGTGGCAAGCGCAAAGCAATCAAGAAGAGATTAATTCGGCTAAGTGGGAGTTTGAGCAACTGTCCAAACCTCAACTGGAGACTATCGCCATGGATCCCAGTAACACCTTTTCAAAAGCAGAGAAGGCTGCTGCTTACGAAAAGTGGCATGCACTTGATCAACGAGCGTTGTCTGAGCTGAAGCGGAACGCCCTCAATGATGATAATGCAATGACATCATTTGAAGCTGCGCTATACACACATAGCCAGACATTCTCAGAACTCGGTAAAGCTATGCTCCCTGATGATTATCTTTCGCAAGCACAGTCACACTTTGAGTCAGCGCTTCAAGGCGTGAATTTATCAGCGCATACTATGAACAATCAAGCCACGCAGTACTATAGGCTAATGGTTACAGACCTGTTTGCCGGCAATGAACCAAAAGTGCACAATGGCGCTGAAGGGATGTCTTCACACAACTTAGAACGCAGCAACTATGACTTTTTGACTCAAAAAGACCGATTTATGCTAGCTGATCTATATCAATATGCAGATCAAAATGACATAGATTTCGAATATATTCAAAAGCTCGCTAATGACATAGGAAACTACCGACGACATGGTGATGGCAAATTACTCAGTAATTTCAACGAGGGACATTTTAATACCGAAGGCCAAAAGCTTACCGTCGGATTTACGCAAAGAGATCAAGCCTCTATAGATAGCCTGATGAATAATGGTGCACTATCTTCCAGCACTCTGGACGCGGGCTTTGTATCTTTTATCACAGACCCTGGCCTTGGCGCACTCTCTCACCAAGGAAGCTACCAGTTTCTGGCACATATAGCGGAGGTAACTGCCGGTATTGCGACCAGTGACTCAGCCACGCAATTTAAAACGTTCACCGAGGCAAGTAGCATCAACGAGCGCTATGTCATTACCCAATCCGAAGAACGTATGCCCCTTCCAGAACCAGATGTGACATGCAAAAATGGGGTCTGTGAGGTAACCGAAAAAGGACGGAAAAATGGCGTAACCTTAACGCAAAATACTCAAATGCTCGCACCGCCTATTGAGTTCAAGCCCGCTCAATTTGATACCCTACTCCACCTACAAAGCGACCCCAATACTAAGAAATCAGTCTGGTTCAAATGGCTTTTAGAAAAGTAATTTTTAAACTTAAAGTGGGCGTTTCGTATTTTTTGTAAATAAGATAGCGAAACTCGCTCAACCTCATGTTCGTTTAGCTTTATATCGCTGAGACATTTAAGTCGAGTTATACCAGTTGTATTAAGTAAATGATCTATCTTGAAGCGGGGAAATAGCTTTAGTAGCACCGCTCTCGCGTCCTGCTACCGCTAAGGTACCTATATCCATATAGGCAAGGCAAAAATTTTGCTATTTATTTGTTCTAAATGAGAAATTTTTAACGAAGCTAATATGCTATTTCACCCTTCAAATTGATTAGAGAATTAATTCAATTGGTATTAGATCACGGATACTGAACTCAAATTCGTACGACTATGCCGTTTGCGACTCCAGCCGATAATCTAAGGCTAAACTACACAAGCAAAGGTATTTTTAAACAGAAATGACGTAAACCAGTATGGCTTTTGAAGATGCGCTGTATTTAGGAAATAAAAGCGAAGTTTAGGGTTATCATAGTCCCCAAAAGTACGAGCAGCTTTTAGTAGATGATTGATTTAAATAAAGAGGAATGGCGGAGAGAGAGGGAGTCGAACCCTCGATACGCTATAAACGTATACACGAGTTCCAGTCGTGCGCCTTAAGCCACTCAGCCATCTCTCCGCACTGAATTGCGGGGCTAATACTATGAAAAGCCTCGCACTTTATCAAGCAGTTTTTTGCTTTTCGGATTTATTTGTCTATTAATCCTACTATTTTTGCAAGGATGCAGAAAAATCTAGCATGCGATTAAGCGAACGTAGTGCGCCTTCACGCAATTCCATATCAACGAAGACTTCTTTGCCTTGTGGGCTGATAAGCGCTTCTTCAATTGCTTGTAGGCCGTTCATTGCCATCCAAGGGCAATGGGCACAGCTACGACATGTAGCGCCTTCACCAGCGGTAGGCGCTTCGAAGAACTCTTTCTCAGGGCAAAGTTGCTGCATTTTATAGAAGATACCGCGATCGGTAGCAACGATAAACTTCTGATTATCCATTTCTTGCGCAGCTTTAATTAACTGACTCGTTGAGCCTACTGCATCCGCTAAGTCTACGATTTCTGCAGGAGACTCAGGGTGAACCAGTACTGCGGCGTCAGGATGCAGTTGTTTCATGTCTTTAAGGGCTTTGGTTTTAAATTCATCATGAACGATACATGCACCGTTCCACATGATCATATCTGCACCCGTTTTCTTTTGAATATAAGAACCCAAGTGCTTATCCGGACCCCAAATGATTTTTTCGCCTTGCTCATCAAGGTGCTCAACAATCTCAAGCGCGCAAGAAGAGGTGACAATCCAATCCGCTCTTGCTTTTACCGCAGTTGAAGTATTGGCGTATACCACCACTTTTCTGTCTGGGTATTGATCACAAAACGCAGAAAACTCGTCGATAGGGCAACCTACATCCAACGAGCAAGTTGCTTCGAGTGTTGGCATCACAACGGTTTTGTGCGGTGTCAATATTTTTGCCGTTTCGCCCATAAAGCGCACGCCGGCTACGATGATCATGTCTTTGTCTTCTTGCTTAGCGCCAAAGCGTGCCATTTCTAATGAATCAGCAACACAGCCGCCAGTTTCTTCAGCAAGTGCTTGGATCTCAGGATCAGTATAATAGTGGGCAACCAGTACCGCATTCTTTTCAACTAATAGCGCTTTGATACGCGCTTTATACTCTGCTTTTTCTTCAACGGTAAGAGGGGCAGGTTTTGGAGGGAAGATATAATCTTCCGGCATAATACGTTCAGCTAGACTCATTTCTCGACCACTAGTCCACATTGCATAATTAGGTGGAATTATACGAAAAATACAGGGGTAATCCTAGCGAATGTTTAGCTCAAAATGGCGAGTTTAAGAAAGTATTTTGAATAATATATGAAGAATAAGAGGATGGTGGGTCATGATGGACTCGAACCATCGACCAATGGATTAAAAGTCCACTGCTCTACCAACTGAGCTAATGACCCGCTCAAGTATTAAAAGTGCCATTAATTCATCCTGAAGAGGTGTTCCGGCTCGTCGTCCTGACTCGCGTTCAAAAAGCTGCGAAGCCTTGCTTCGGTCTTTTTTCACCCAACTGAGCTAATGACCCGCTCAAATATGAATTCTAAAGCTTGTAAAGTGGTGGGTCATGATGGACTCGAACCATCGACCAATGGATTAAAAGTCCACTGCTCTACCAACTGAGCTAATGACCCACTTAACGCAGCAGTTTTTTGTTACCAATCGCCTGCTGCGGGCGCTTATAATACTTATTTAAATTTTGAGTGCAACTGAAATAGCTAGTTTTTTTCACTTTTTATGACTAAGCGCCTAATTTTAAGGCACTCAGCTCAAAAAGTGATAATTACATCTTCGCTAAACGCTCTGTTGCCAATTTTGCAGGAGTCGTACTTGGATACTCTTTAATCAGTTTATTAAGGAGTGTCTTCGCTTCAGCTGTTTGTCCCTGTTTATGTAAAATAGTACCCAGCTTTAACATTGCTTCTGGACGTTTATTCGATTCAGGGAAATTATCCACAACGGTTGCGAAGTGAGACTTAGCTTTACCATCGTCAGATTTTATTAAGAATAGCTGACCTAGCCAGTAATGCGCGTTTGGTACATATACTGAGTTTGGATACTGCTGTAAAAAACTTTGAAACTCAGGGATCGCTGCATCGTAGCGCTTATCCTTCATTATCATGTTTACTGTGCGGTCGTACGCCTCATTCTCAGACAGGTTACTGCTGAACGCTTGTTCAGGTGTAACATCTGGCGTTACAGCAGCGGTTGACTTTGACTGGTCGTAAGCTTGGCTAACGCGATTTTCAATCTCTTGATACAACTCACGTTGGCGTTGCAACACTTTTTCAAGCTTATAGCTCTGCTCTTCTGTCACACCGCGTACTTGGCTTACTTCTTCTTGTAAAAGATTAAGCTGTTGCTGAAGCTCGGCTTGCAGTAAATTGCGGGTTCTCATCATGCTCTCCAGTTGAGAGACACGTTCTTCTAGTGTTTGACTTGAATTTGCAGCTTCTGAAACAGGAGCGGGAGCAGCCCAAACTTGGGCGCTCCCGCTCATGAGTAAGAATGCTGCCAAAATAGTATTCGGCTTCATAATAACTCTTTCTTAGTACACTAATACCGCGCGACGGTTCTTAGCGAACGCTTCTTCTGTGCGTGACTTAATCATTGGCTTTTCTTCACCATAGCTCACTACAGAGATCTGGCTGTCAGAAACACCAAGGCTTTGAAGGTATTTAGCTACTGATTTACCGCGGCTCTCACCTAGTGCAATGTTGTACTCAGGCGTACCACGCTCATCAGCGTGACCTTCTACCAGTACTTTTACACTTGGATTTTTCACTAGGAAATCAGCGTGCGCTTGAAGTAATTCAGCATATTTACTTTGAATAGTAGATTTATCAAAATCGAAGTAAACGATCTGTTCTTGACGAAGTGCTTCATATTTCTCGCGTAGTTTTTCTTCTGCAGATTTCTCACGAGAAATAGTGTTTACGTCAACAGTGTTGTTATCTTGATTGGTTGCCGCTTGATTGCTTTCGCTCGCCGCGCCCTCATCAACACTTGAGGATGAGCTACATGCTGCAAGTGTCATCACTGGCAACGCGACCATTAAGGCTTTTAGAGTTTTGTTAAGTTGCATCGAGTATATTCCTATATCTTTATAAATCTAACCAGCAAAATTACTGTAAAAACGGCGACCAGGCTGGTGCCTTAACTTGACCGTCCAAGACAGGTAATCTTGCCTTGAAACGACCATCCATAGACACCAATGCCAATACCTGCTTATTATTGTGCAAGGTGCTGTATATTATCATCGAACCATTTGGTGCAATGCTCGGAGACTCATCTAGTCTCGTACGAGTTAGCACTTGAAACAGCCCGGAATCTAATTCTTTTTTCGCAATGTGGTAACGGCCCAGCGTACGGTTAACCATAATCAGACGTTTACCATCTGGGGTGATCGAACCTGCTAAGTTCATGTCGCCGTCGAACGTCACTCGCTTAGACCTACCAGTTTTTAAATTTAACTTATAAATCTGAGCATTACCACCCCTTTCAGATGTATACACAATTTCTTGACCGTTTGGATGCCAAGAAGGCTCAGTATCTATACTACGGTGACGAGTCAAGCGTGTTTCTTGACGGGTTTTTAGGTCAATTAGATAGACTTCTGTCGCACCACCTGAGTCCTTAGAGAGCACCGCTAGTAATTTAGTTCCATCAGGAGAAAACTGTGGTGCGCCATTAATACCGGGGTGACTCGTGACGAGTTCGCGTTTTCCAGTGTAAATATCTTGAATATAGATTTGCGATTGGCGATTTTCAAAAGTCACATAAGCAAGTTTGTTTGCATCCGGTGACCATGCAGGCGACATTAACGGCTCTTTGGAGCGTAATAACACCTGCTCGTTGTAACCGTCATAATCCGCAACAACCAATTGGTACGGCTTATCTTGGCCGTCACGTACGATGACGTAGGCGATCTTAGTTCTAAATGCACCTCTTTCACCCGTTAAAGCTTCGTATACAACATCGCTAATTTGGTGCGCATAGTTTCTAAAGCCTGTACTGCTGACAATGCTTTGGCGTCCTTCAAGTACATGATCGTCACTTTGCATTAAGCGACCATTTGACATAATGCGAGTTTCACCACCAGTAAGCTGTGCTCTTATCACATCAATCAATTCATACTTTACCAAGTAGCGTCCAGCAGATTGCTGAGTCACGGTGCCTACTACTACCGCTTCAATCCCTGCATCTACCCATGCAGCGTAGTCAATCTCCGAGTCAGTTGTAGGTAATTGAGGCATGTCAGCCTCAGCAACGGGCTTAAATTTACCGCTGCGCATCAGGTCCGCAGAAATAACGTCACTTAAACTCGACGGCATTTCACCAGTGCCATTATACTTAAATGGCACAATCGCGATGGGTCTAGCACTGTCTACCCCTTCTGTTATCACAATTTCAAGTGCGGCTTGCGCAAACTGTGATACGCCCAGAGTAAAAACCAGCAATAAGGTTGTGAACTTCTTTAGCATGTTCGTCCTTTAAAAATTTGGTTTAATTGTTAGATTGATATTCTTAAGCTGCTCAAACACGTCTTTATCTTTAGAAACAGGTAAAGTATCTGCCATTTTCACAGCACGGATAGCAGCTTCACAAACTAGTTTGTCGCCGCCCAATGACTCTACATGCGTCACAAGGCCGTTAAAAGCTAGACGGATGTTTACTCGGCATTGTTTACCTTTCATTGTTTCGTCAATAAGTAAGTTTGCTTGAATGCGTTGCATGATAAGCGCTTTAAACTTATCCACCTCGCTCAAGACTTGCTGTTGACGGATCTTCGCTCTTGCTGCCTGCTCCTTAGCAAGCTGATCACGCAGCATTTGTTCTTCAAGTGCCTTTTGACGTTGACGCTCCGCTTCTTCCGCTTTTCGTTTTTCCTCAGCTTCGCGACGTTTCCTCGCCTCTTCGGCCTTTCTTAAGCGATCTTCCTCAGCTTGACGCTGGGCTGCTGCCTTTTTAGCAGCTTCTTCCGCTGCGGCTTTTTCAGCTCTCGCTTTATCAGCCTGCTCACGTTGCTTTTTCTCAATTTCGCGAGCGCGTTTAGCTTGCGCCTCAGCTTGGCGAGTCTCTTCCAACTTAGCTTGACGCTCTTGCTCCAGCTTTTTAATGCGCCTAGCTTCGGCTTCACGGTCTTTTCTGGCTTGCTGTGCACGTCGCTCAAGATCTCGAATACGGCGATCTTCAGCTGCTTGCTTTTCCTCTTCACGCTTTTTTAAATCCGCAATCTTTTTCTCAACCGCTTGCTGATCAACCGACACCGCAGAAACCGCCCTTTCAGGCTTTTGATCTTTTTGCTGTGGATTTAAGGTGACTTCCATCACAGTAGGTGTTTCAACTTGAAAATTTGCCGTAGCAAATAGCAGACCGCCAATCGCGCCATGAAGCAATACTGACTTAACTACACTGCTAGATAATGAACTCATTACTCATCCTCAAATGATTTAGTCATTAGGCCAACAGAAGGAACACCCGCTTTTTTCAAGAAATCCATTAAATAAAGGACTTCTTGATACGACACTCTGCCTGAACCTTTAATCATTACAGGAGTATCTGGATTTTGTTCTAACTTAAGTTTAATCACTGCGGCTACTTCTACTGCATCCATTGGCGCTTCAGGGTCTGTACCAACAGTCACAAAATAGCGACCTTCAGCATCAATGGTGGCAATAATCGGTGGCGAGTCTTTGGTTTCAACCAATTCAGACTCTTCCATCTGAGGTAGGTCTACTTTTACGCCGTGCTGGATAAGTGGAGCCGTTGCCATAAAGATGATTAACAACACCAACATAACATCAATATAAGGAACGACGTTGATCTCCGCGACGGGACGACGTCTCTTACGCTGATACATTTTGTTTTGCCTCTACTTGTGTTGCAGCCTGACGATAAAGAATATTAGCGAACTCTTCCATAAAGTTAATGTACTGAGTTTCGAGCTTTTCTACATTTTTGGCAAATCGGTTATAGGCCATAACCGCTGGAATTGCCGCAAACAGACCCATGGCTGTCGCAATCAACGCTTCAGCAATACCTGGAGCAACCATTTGCAGTGTCGCTTGTTTCACTTCACCGAGCGCGATGAACGCATTCATAATACCCCAAACCGTACCAAATAGACCGATATAAGGACTAATAGAGCCAACTGTCGCTAAGAAAGAGAGGCTTGATTCTAACTTTTCAATTTCACGAGAAAGCGCGACACGCATTGAACGGTGAGTTCCTTCAACAACAATCGAAGGAGATTGGATATTGCCTTTTTTATGCTTTGCAAATTCTTTAAAGCCGGATACAAATAACGCTTCTAATCCTGTTGCACTACCAGCCCTTGCAGCTATTTCATTATAGAGTTTGCTAAGATCCATACCGGACCAAAATTTTTGCTCGAAATTCTTTGATTGGCTTTGGGCTTGAGAAATGACAGTTTTACGTTGAAAAATAATTGCCCAAGAAGCAATAGACAATCCCACCAGGGTCAACATAACAAGTTGTACCAAAAAACTGGCTTTTAAAATTAGATCGACAAAATTTAGTCCCGATTCCACGTTATTATACTCCCAAAAGTGTTTCGGCAATGGTAGCCATTTATATTTTTACGCTCTACCGAGCAATATCTAGAGATAGACTAGATTTACTACCAAAAGGTTCAGCTAGTTTAACCACACTACAAATACCTTACAATCTCAATACTGCGAATTCATTGTATTTGACGATAAATAGACCAGAACAGTTTAACTCCCTTTGCTTTACCCAAACTTAAGCAAATCCAACAATCTCCATCACAGCCTCTAAATATGACTGAAAACTGCATAAAATAGGAGTTTTATGCACAAATAGAGAATAAAACTCCACAAAACACATTGGTCTTACCAATTAACAACAGATTATCTAATATTTACAATTTGCGCATTTAACATACAAACCTATATTTTACATAAGCTTACACAAATACACCGACACATTTAAGCTCACTTTTTGAGCTTGTAAAAAATTTTGATATTAGTTTTTTCTATCTGAAAAAAGAATTTTTCTAGTTTGATGAAAAGCCAAAACCTCTTTAATATACACCCTGTACTGAGCGAGCAGCTGAAGTTTCAGCAAGCACAGTTACTTGCAATAGGATTCTGATTTTTCGTATTGCTTAGATGACGCATTTTGTGGATAAAACCCAAAGTAACTCATCTTGTTCCCTGGATTACTTCCTTCAACTTGTTGTTTTGCCCGCATTATTTGCGGGCTTTTTTTTGCCCGAAATTTGGCACAAGCTCAACATTACGCTCCACGCTTTCTTTAACACTCGGTCATTTTGCGGTTTTTATTTAGTGTTTGGCTTAAAAGACGAGGCAATCTACAAATTGTTTAAGCAACATATAACCCACACAGGTAAGTTACCTCAGCAGTGATGGATCTTGCTTGAATTTAGCTGACACAAAATAATGGATTTGTGCAAACGCGATTTGCAATAAGTGAGTGTAGAAATGAAATAGCCGAGTTAATACTCGGCTATTATGAAGAATAAAGGTGTTTATTACCCAACTTAGATCATTCTGGCTTGCTTAGCTCAAAATGCATATAGGCTTTGTCAGAGACAATACGTCCTCTTGGCGTGCGTTGAATAAAACCTTGTTGGATCAAAAATGGCTCTATCACATCTTCGATGGTTTCTTTTTCTTCTCCAATTGCCGCAGCAAGGTTATCCAGACCAACCGGGCCACCGGTAAACTTTTCAATGATTGCTAGCAGATATTTGCGGTCCATATAATCGAAGCCACATTTATCAACATCGACCATATCCAGCGCTAAGTGCGCAATCTCTTCAGTGATAGAACCATCGCCCTTCACTTCAGCAAAGTCTCTTACCCTGCGTAGTAAACGATTTGCTATTCGTGGTGTACCGCGCGCTCGACGCGCTACTTCAGTTGCGCCCGACTCGCTGATCTCCAAGTTTAAGTGATACGCTGAGCGAGTAACAATCGCAGACAAGTCCGCAATCGAGTAAAACTCCAAGCGCTGCACAATACCAAAACGGTCTCTCAATGGTGAGGTTAACGAACCGGCACGTGTCGTTGCGCCAACCAAAGTAAAAGGCGGTAAATCCAGTTTAATTGAACGTGCAGCAGGACCTTCGCCTATCATGATATCCAATTGGTAGTCTTCCATTGCAGGATAGAGAATTTCTTCCACCTGAGGACTTAAACGATGGATCTCGTCAATAAATAACACATCCCCCTCTTCAAGGTTAGTGAGCAATGCGGCCAAATCTCCCGCTTTTTCAAGCACAGGTCCCGAGGTGGTTTTAATATTCACCTCAAGCTCGTTTGCAACAATGTTCGCAAGCGTAGTTTTACCTAAACCAGGGGGACCAAAAATCAGCAAGTGGTCTAAGGCTTCTTGCCTTGAACGCGCCGCCGCAATAAAGATTTCCATTTGCTTTTTAACATGCGGCTGACCGGTATAATCGTTCAGTAGTTTAGGTCTAATCGCCCTGTCAACTAAATCTTCATTACCTTGGACCTCAGGTTCAATTAATCTATCTGCTTCAATCATAGTTACATCATCGATTTAAGAGCATCTTTAATGATACTCTCGGTCGTCATGCCTTCTCTGTTTACGGCTTTTACCGCTTTTTGTGCTTGAACTTGTTTATACCCTAATGCCATTAAGGCTGCAATCGCTTCATCTGCTGGGGTATCACTTACCGTCGGATGCTCTTGCGGCGCAAGTACAGCGGCATCGCTAAACGGTGTGAGTAAGTCATTGCCAAAGTCTTTTAACTTATCTTTCATTTCAAGTACTAAACGCTCAGCGGTTTTTTTACCAACTCCAGGGATCTTAACCAAAGTAGTTGCATCGCCATGATTCACGCAGCTAACAAATTGCTCTGCAGACATACCCGACAAAATTGCAAGACCGAGCTTAGGGCCGACTCCGTTTGCTTTAATTAACGTTCTAAACAATGCACGTGCGATCTTGGTATTAAAACCAAACAGTAACTGCGCATCTTCACGCACCACAAAGTGGGTAAATACTGAAACCGGCTCGCCCACGCTTGGTAATTCATAAAAACAAGTCATAGGCATTTGTACTTCATAACCTACACCTGCAACATCAATTAATATTTCTGGTGGCTGCTTTTCTAACAGTGTTCCGCTTAATTTTCCTATCATGGTTATCTCAACCTTCCTCTTACGGTTTTACGAGCTGCGCCTGCCATTTTTATTAAGTTTTGCCTTGAGTGCGCGTGACAAATCGCCACAGCCAACGCATCTGCTGCGTCAGCTTGGGGTGTGCCAGGCAATTTTAATATGCGCTTTACCATTTCCTGTACTTGGGCTTTGTCTGCACCACCGGTACCCGCAACGGCTTGTTTAACTTGTCTTGCCGAATATTCACTCACGACCACTGACTGCATGGTCGCCGCAACAATGGCCGCACCTCGCGCTTGACCAAGTTTTAAGGCTGAACTTGGATTATGCGCAACGAACACTTGCTCAATCGCAAAGTCGCTCGGCGAAAACTGCTCTATGAGCTGTGTGATCCCTTGATAGATCATTTTTAATCGAGTGGGAAAGTCATGTTCACCAACTTTAATGCAACCGCTCCCCAAATATTGGAACTTTGCACCTTGGTGAGCAATCACACCATAGCCTGTAAATCTTGACCCCGGATCAATTCCTAAAATGACAGCCAAACGCATCGTCTCTTGATTTTTTGGTTATAATGCCAAAATACTGTATAGATTACCAGTTATAAGCTAGTACATAAGATCAAAAAAGGCGACCTAAGCCGCCTCTTTTACACCAGGTTGACGAACTTACTCGCCTTCACCTTGCTCTACTAACTGCTTTTCGATTGAGATAGCAAGCTCTTTTAGCGCATCTGGGTTTGCAGGGCTTGGTGCATCCGTCATCAAGCACGACGCTTGCGTTGTTTTCGGGAACGCAATAACGTCACGGATGTTGTCAGTGCCACACAGTAGCATCACCAAACGGTCAAGACCGAATGCCAAACCTGCGTGTGGAGGCGTGCCATACTTCAGAGCATCGAGTAAGAAACCAAACTTCTCTTGCTGCTCAGACTCTTCAATGCCAAGGATCCTGAACGCTGCCTGCTGCATTTCGTTGTTGTGAATACGAACCGAACCGCCACCTACTTCGTAGCCGTTAAGTACCATATCGTATGCATCAGAAAGTGTACCTGCTGGGTTTGCTTCAAGTTCCGAAGCACTTACGCCCTTAGGTGCAGTAAACGGGTGGTGTACCGCGTGTAGGTTGCCTTCGTCGTCTTCTTCGAACATCGGGAAGTCAACTACCCAAAGTGGTGCCCACTTATTAAGATCAGTAATTTCTAAATCAAGACCAATCTTCAGACGTAGCGCGCCCATCGCTTCATTTACGGTATTGCGCTTGTCTGCACCGAATAGAATAATGTCACCTGTGTTTGCGCCTGTGCGCTCAAGCAGTGCATTGATCACTTCTTCGTTCAAGAATTTAGCAATTGGCGACTGTACGCCTTCGATACCTGCATCACGGTCGTTTACTTTCATCCATGCCAGGCCTTTCGCACCATAAATACCTACAAACTTAGTGTATTCATCGATTTGCTTACGTGAAAGTTGTGCGCCACCAGGCACTGACAGTACTGCAACACGACCTTTTTCGTCGTTCGCAGGGCCGCTTAGTACTTTAAATTCAACGTCTTTTACGATGTCTGCAACGTCGATAAGCTCAAGCGGGTTACGTAGGTCTGGTTTGTCCGAACCATATTTGCTCATCGCTTCGCTGTACGGCATCACTGGGAACTCACCCAAATCAACGTCTAGGAAAGACTGCCACATTTCGCGGATCATTTTTTCTGTCACACTACGAACTTGATCTGAGCTCATAAATGACGTTTCGATATCTATCTGAGTGAACTCTGGCTGGCGATCGGCACGTAAGTCTTCATCACGGAAACATTTTACGATTTGATAGTAGCGGTCAAAACCAGACATCATTAGTAGCTGCTTAAATAGCTGCGGCGACTGCGGTAGCGCATAGAAACTGCCTTTGTGAACACGACTTGGTACTAGATAGTCGCGTGCACCTTCAGGTGTCGCTTTCGTTAGTACTGGCGTTTCAATGTCTAAGAATGCATTTTCATCCAAGAAACGACGCACAAAGCTACTCGCTTTAGCACGCATCTTAATGCGATCGCTCATTTCTAGACGGCGTAGGTCTAAATAACGGTACTTAAGACGACGCTCTTCAGAGTTTTGCTGATTGAAGTCAAGCGGTAATGGTTCTGAACGGTTGATAATGGTTAAGCCAGTGCCTAAGATCTCAACTTCACCGGTTGCCATGTCTTTGTTTACTTGGCTTTCAGGACGCGCACGGACAACACCTTTGATCTGAACACAGAACTCTTGGCGCAACGTATTCGCTTTATCCATTAAGCCTTCCACTTCAGGATCGAATACCACTTGCACAAGCCCTTCTCTATCTCTTAAATCGACAAAGATTAGGCCGCCAAGGTCACGACGTTTATTGATCCAACCACATAGTTCAACTTCCTGATCTACATGGCTCTTATTTAGTTTTCCGCAGTATATAGAGCGCATAAAATTCCTGTCAGTCCAGTTTGCTCTTACGACTAATCACTTCTCACCACACAATATGAATTCACAGTATTGGTAAGCCAGTCGCTAAGACTCATTTTCAATAACCGCCAATTATATAAAAATACGCTGCATTGTCATCCTCAATCTAAGGATCTGATACACTATTCACACATTTAATCGTTGTTTTGATCACTATGTTGTATCTGGGTTGCCCACAATGGAGTAGCGCACACTGGAAAGGTCGAGTATTTTCCAGCCATTGTAGCGCCACAAATATGCTCAAAGAGTATGGCCAAATTTTTAATAGCGTTGAAGGTAATACGACTTTTTATGCCGATCCAAATCCGCAGACCGTATTAAAATGGCTAGAACAAGTGCCTGATGACTTTCGCTTTACGTTTAAAATTCCTAAGCGTTTTAGTCATGAAATGGCACTTAGCCACTGCCAAGATGAATTATTGACTTGGTGTAAAAACATGGCACCGTTGTTCCCTAAATTGGGCGTGTTAATGCTGCAATTACCTGCGCAGTTTGCGCCTGAACATATAAATAAAATGCGACAATTTTTATCTTGGTTGCCCAAATCACTAACTGTTGGTGTTGAAGTACGACATTGGGACTTTTATCGTAAAGGTGATGCTGAGCGCAGATACAACCAATATTTAATCGAAAATAACTACAATCGCATCGTGATGGATACTCGCGCACTCTTTAGCGAGCCTGCCAGTACCCCTGCGATAGTAGATGCACAACAAAAAAAGCCGCGATTGCCTGTACATGCTATTGCTACAGGAGACAGCCCAATTCTGCGATTTGTTGGTTGCTCTCAGCTTGAGTCTAATAGAGACTTTTACCAGCCTTGGTTAACTAAACTCAATCAATGGCTCAGTGAAGGTAAATCACCTTATGTGTTTTTCCATACCGCAGACAATTTTGATGCGCCATTTTTAGCAAGACAATTTATTGCTGATTTAGAGATACATCATCAAGTAAGCAATCCATTCCCCGCTGAAAAAGAAGCAAAGCAAGAGGCGCTGTTTTAATGTCCCATCCCTATTTTTTAAACTACTCCGAGCAAGTCCAAACTCAAGTCACTCAGTTAATAGAGAGCAAACGACTCAGTGTGTTTTTCAAAAGCCGCTATCCTGAACCGCATCAAATCAAAAGCGATAAGCTACTTTACGAATATGTAGAAGGATTAAGACAACAGTACTTAAAAAATACCCCACGGGTATCGCAGGCCAAGTTTGAGAAGCGCAACAATATGGTATTGAATGCGTTAGGAACACATACGTTCAAAACCACACGGCACGGGCAAAAACAAAAAACGTCGCACCAAATACACATCGCAGCGCAGTTAAAACACGCTCCCGAGGCGGTGTTACGAGCATTGGTTGTACACGAGCTAGCGCACTTTAAAGAGAAAGACCATAACAAAGCGTTTTACAAGCTTTGTCAGCACATGGAGCCCAACTATCATCAACTTGAGCTAGAATTACGGCTATTTATGCTGATGTGTGAGACAGAAGGAAACACCAATTACACTTAACTTAAGTGTAATTGGTGTTTTGAGAAATTAGCGTTTACAGCTTGGTGTAAATCCACCCGCACGCGCTTTGTTAGCGGTTGTTTGGGCTGTTATCATGTTGGCTTGTAATTGCTTAATTCGGTTTTCTGGCGCAGGGTGCGTCGACATAAATTCTGGTGGACGCTGTTCGCTCATTTTCGCCATATTTTGCCAAAGTGCAACAGAGCCTTCAGGATTAAAGCCTGCCTTAGCCATTAGATCTAAGCCGATAACATCCGCTTCGCTTTCATGAGAGCGGCTAAATGGCAGTGCTACACCGTACTGTGCACCAAGACCTAATCCCTGCATAATGGCATTGCGATATTCGATATTATTCATTTCAAGTACCGCTGCACCTGCTTGCAGACCAAACTGCAACACACTGTTTTGCGAAACACGTTCATTAGCGTGTTCGGCAATAACATGCCCTACTTCGTGACCCATAACCGCCGCAAGTTGATCTTGGTTTTCTGCAACTTTGAGAATCCCCGTGTGAACTCCGATTTTACCGCCGGGTAGCGCAAATGCATTGGCAGAGTCATCTTCAAATACTACGACTTCCCATTGCTGGTTTGCGTAGTTTGCTGGAAGTTGTGCTATTAAGGCATTTGCAATACACTTAACGTAGCGATTGGTTTTAGCATCAGTATCGACTTTTTGCTCTTGCTTCATTTGTTCAAAGCTCGCAACACCCATTTGGTCCATTTGCTGCTCTGAATAGAGCGCTAACTGAGTGCGTCCGGTAGGCGATGTTTTACAACCGGCAAGCGTTGCCGCTACGGCTATCGCGAGAACCAGTTTTTTCATAACTTGTTCCTTTTCTTTTTTACAACTTAAGTTTCTCTAAGTTTACCGCAATTTCGTCACTTAACGAGACTAACTTAGTACAATATAAAAAATTTTTCATGAACTTCTGCTGATCACAACGCCGTCTTTTCGCTGCTCTACTCCAGTGCATCGAGTACCATCTCCATATAAAGCGTCTCTGATTGGTGTATTTATTCTGCTTAACATTAACAAGGTAACAATACCAACATATGAAGTCATCAACACTCCCCGCAATACTGTTGCCATTACTGGCTAGTATTGTTGCGATAACACCATTAGCCATCGACTTGTACCTACCTGCGATGCTCGCGATTGCAGACAGCTTGAATAGCCCGCTCGAGCAAGTGCAGGTTTCTCTTAGTAGTTATTTGGCAGGCTATGCTGTCGGCATGATGGTGTTCGGCCCCCTTGCAGATAGATTCTCAAGGCAGACGTTAGCTATTTGGGGTTTAGTCGGGTTTACCGCATCATCAATTGGGCTTGCACTAACAAATGACATTGATATGTTTTGCTTCTTGCGGGTCGTTCAAGCATTTTGTGGTGCCGCAGCGACTGTTGTTGTACCAGGCGTGATCCGCTATTATTACAAAGAGCATACAGCCAAAGGGATGTCTTATGTGTCGATGATCATGATGATCGCGCCACTTATTGCCCCCTCACTTGGTGCGTTGATCTTGTTGTACTTTGATTGGCACGCCATTTTTTGGTTTTTAGCGGTTTATGCAGTATTGGTTATCATCGCATTACAGTTTTTCTGTATTGCAATTCCAACCAACGCCGATGTACCGCTTAGCTTATCGTTTTTCTTAAAAAATTACCGCATTGTGTTAACACAAAAGAAGGCCCGCTACGATATTCTTTCTTCAATGCTGGCATCATTTGCATTCTTTTGCTTTTTAACCTCAGTTTCATTTATTTATCTTGAGTATTATGGTGTGTCGGAACAGCTTTTTGGAGTGTTATTCGCCATGAATGTGATTGCATTGATGCTTGGTAACTTTGCCAACACGCGTTTAGTACCAAGGCTTGGTTCTAGAAAAATGCTCAATATCGGTCTTGCGATTGGTGTTGTCTGTTCCACACTCTTGGTCATACTCAGTAGCCAATCCGTCTCGGTTTGGGTGTTAGCTTCTGCCATTGCACCTTTGATGATGAGTTTGGGGATCATTGCCAGCAACGCTGATGCGCTGATATTACTGAGTTTTGAACATCAAACCGGTACCGCTACCGCGGTGATAGGCACGCTACGATTTGGTAGTGGCGCTTTGGTCGGCCCTTTACTTGCGCTCGCGGTTCCTGAGTCACCTATGCCGTTCTCGAGCTTTATGTTCGCTGCCATTGTGCTGACCATCGTCTGCCAGTTGCTAAACAGGCGCTTTGAGAAAAGCCTCAGCGCCGAAGAGGTAAGCAAGTAATCAAAGAAAAGCCCCGATTTACGGGGCTTTTCTCTAAAGTCATTATTACATCATCTTAATTTAGTTCTTTATCTTTCCAAAATTTAGTGCCTTTTACTGTTGCTTGCAGTGCTAAACCACTTTCAGTAAAGGTGTACACAGTAACATCGCCATAATAGGCTTCGCCTTCTACCGACCCGCCCTTTTTAGCGGCTTTAGCTGCAGCATCTGCATTTCCACCAAACGTCCAACCTGACGTAACAAACTTATTCATTGCTTCAGGAGTATGGAATACCATCACAATACGATAATCTTTTACACCTAGACCAAGGCCGACACCACCTTCAGCCATATTCATATAAGTGTTACTTCCCACTGTATTATCGTGTACGACACCGTAACCTGTTCCAGCAGCAACAAATAACAGATTAATATTGGCATTAGAAAAAACAGCATAGCCCGGAGCTGCCGCTAGTTGCGAGCGTGTATCCGGCTTTTTGCTGTAAAGCTGAGTAAGTACATCGTTTTTCATATCTAGGATGGCACGTTGCTTTTCAACCTTGTCACCATCACCCATTGAAGCACATGCACTAAGCATGACGGCCAAAAAGCCAGCCATTAAATGTTTAACGTTTACCATAGGTTTTTCCTTTCCTGCATTAAATTAAAATAACACGACCTATCATAGACGCTTAGTTTGAATGCTGGATTAATCTAGTCACTGAGGTATGTTTCAAGCCTTACCAAACCAGCGGCAAAGTTGCGCTTACCCGTACCTAAACGGAAATGGCACTCACTCTCCAATAGAAATAACTTTGCGGGTAACAATAGCGTACTCGAGGTCTCTGCAAATTGACGTGACCACTTTTCAGAATCTCTTACTGAATTAATCTTCAGCAATGACAACACCCCGCCATGTGGCTCAACCCAAGTTACTTTTTGCGAGTATAAACTGACAAATTCACGCATCAATTGAACGTTATTTGCAATGATGCTCGCATTATGCGCTAAAATAGTTTCACTATGCAGTAATGCGGTCGTCGCCAATAAATCGTCCACTTTACTGCCACAAATGCTTAAGTAGCTTTTACCGGCCAGCAGCGCATTTGCTAGTGCTTTCGAACCGCAAATTGCCCACCCTACTCGGATCCCAGGCAAGCCCATACTTTTGGATAATACGCCTAACGTAATCGACCGCGGATAAGCCGAAAACCGTCCACTTACTGCGCGGTCATCGCCATGGCTCTGTGCTGATACTTCATCACTTAAAATGTAAGCACCACACTGCTCTGCCAGCTGTTGTATTTGTCCAACTTCATTGTCAGTCAAACCTGTGCCCGTTGGATTATGAGGAGCGTTGACGATAATGAGTTTGGTGTTTGTCGTCACTGCGTTTTTGAGTCTTTCTATATCAAACTGCCAGTTGTTCTCTTCTCGCAATGGCACGGTGTTGACGATAGCGCCAAACTGTTTGGGGAGTGTTGCAAGCGATGGGTAACTTGGTGTGCAGACCACCACCTCATCTTGTGGCTCTAGTAACTGCGCCATCGTCGTGAAAATAGCTTCTTGAGCACCGTTAAACGTCACGATTTGATTAAGATCTACACACACAGTCGTCGGCAGATGATAAGCTTTAATCGCCGCTTTTAGCCCTTCACTGCCCGCAATCGGATTGTAACCCAGTTCAATGTCTGGCATTTTGCCGCCACTAAGCTCAATAAGTTCACCGAGCGTGACGCCTTGAGCGCAGGAATCACTCAAGTTGACGTCGATTGGAGCAGCCAAGCTTTGACTAAACTTAATGTGTTCAGGTAATACTAATTCCATTCTTTAACCTAAAAAATCATGCCAGCATTTTTGCTGGCATGTGTATCAAAGACTATTTAAGACGCCATAACGTAAGTTGACACTCCTCTAGTTCAACTTTACGTGCGTTTTTGCTTATGGCGGACATCACTTCGTCTGCAGCGAGCAACTCAAAGTCTTGTCCCAGTAAAATTTCTAAACCATCGCGGCCTGTGACATTTTCACCACTGACCTTATAACCGCCCAACCAGTTTTGTGCTTGGGTCAGCGCTTTGTCCCACTGATAGGCAGAACTTATCGCAAGGATCCCTCCAGCGTTCAAACGCGATTTAATTTGGTTTAAAAAAGTTTTTGGTGAATATAAGTACTCTACAACGCGATGACATAAGATTAAGTCATACTCTGCGAATTGTGGTTTAAGGTTATGACCATCCCCTTGGCAGAAATGAATACGATCACTGAGTTCAACAAAACCCAATTGCGAAGTCGACACTTCGTGGAAATTCACAATTTCACCTTCAATCTCGGTGGCAAAACGTACCGGTGAGCCTTCTTTTAAGGCCAACGCGTGCTGAATATTGCGCGCAGTAAAATCGATACCATCGACTTGTGTAAAGTGTTTGGCTAATTCAAAGCTTGCGCGACCGACCGAGCATCCCAAGTCCAGCGCTTTATCTGTATTACCTTGATAATGCGTCATTAGCTTTGAAACAACACTTTGCAATGGATTACCAAAATGCATGACAGGCTTGCCGTAGTGACTATGTAGCGCATTAGCAACGTCAGCATCCATTTCACACAAGTTGACCTTTTGCACTGGCACCTGTGGTTCCTCACTTTCGATATATCTAAATCCGGCATGTTGGAAGAAGTGGCGTCTAAAGGCATAACGTGAATCTCGCACGGCTTCGTTGCCTGTAGAAATCCAAGAACCACCTTTGATCAGATTATGTTTACCGTCAAAAGTAGGTGTCGAGAAATCATCGTATAAAGGGTGCACTTTAAAGCCGCTGTATGCGTCGATTGGACTCTCCGTCCATTGCCAAACATTGCCGATGATGTCGAATAAGCCTTCAGTTTCAAAACGATTAACCGGGCAGCTTGAAGCACATACTTCAAGGTTGATGTTCCCTGGCGCTTCATTCCATGTCGGCAGATCAACATCAAGCTTATCACGTAGTACTTGCCACTCAGCTTCTGTTGGTAAGCGTACGAAGTGCTCACTTTGCCCGGATTTCCAATTACAAAAAGCCTTTGCTTCAAGGTAATTAACCTCAACTGGCCAGTTGAGTGGTAACGGGATCTCCTCAGCTAAGTTTCGCTGCCATAAGCCTGTGTCTTTCTTTATCCAAAAGCGCGGCATGGTTGATTTAGTTGAAGCCAACCAAGCTTGACCTTCAGCCGTCCAAAACTCAGGCTGATTGTAGCCACCAGCTTCGACAAAGGTTAAAAACTCTTGGTTTGAAACCACATACTTACTGGCCTTGAATGGCGACACATTGACGTCTTGCACACCATATTCATTATCCCAACCGTAGGTTTGATTTGACTCAGGTTTACCAAGCCGAACATCACAACCACTTACTGAAACTAGGCTGTTGTCAGGTGCGTCACCGTACTCATCACACGCTTCCCAACCGGGTTGTAAAGTCAAGTCAGCCAGCGGCAGCATTCGTATGATCACCGAAGAAGTTTCCAAATGGATACGCTCATGTTCAATACCCATTAGGACAACCCACACAAGGCTATCTTGGGTAATTGGAAGGGTAATATCCATCTTGTCTATTAACCCGTTAATAAGCGCATTCACTTGTTGGCGATAAGCACGCACTTCAGACACCGTTGGCCAATCGTAATTATTGCTATCAAGGTCGTCCCAAGACATTTCATCTACACCGACAGCGCAGGTAGATTCAATATGAGGATTAACGCGTTGAGTGATGTATTTCCCTAACATCAACTTGTTAACGTAAAAACAAGCGGTATGACCGAAATAGAAAATGAGTGGATGCCGTAACCGCTCAGCCTTCACAAAATAGGCATCGTCATTGTTGATATTGCTAAATAATGATTCGTACTGCTGCCAGCTGTTGTTGAAGTATGCTTTGATCTCAGCGCGCTTTTTCTCTACGTCGCCACCTGAAAGCCAGATTGGCTTTAATGTATTTGGTCTTTCCATACAATTATCTTCTTTAAACTTGCTACTTCGATACATACACCATTTCAATGCATGCAGCTTTTAAACTTTGCTCACTTTGCCACTTAATGCCAATGGCATCTTGCTGTATACGTTTGATAATCTAGCTTAGACCACTGATATCAACTTTTTATGACCTTAGCTTATTCACATTTAATTTTCACTGCCGATAGGACTATTTTCAGAAAAAACTTCACTTGGCACATCTGGCACATCTGGCACATATGATGAAAATAAAAAGAGCGCAACTCAGGTCACGCTCTTTTGGCAGCGGGGCTGCATCACAATGAAATTTACGCGACTGCAGACTCTAGAGAGTCAGACGGGCTGGACTCCAATGTCAAAAATGCCATCACCATGATATTGGCGATAAACCACAAGTCTTTAATCACAAATTGTCCCAAGCCGCCAAGTAAGCTCATGTCGCTAAACGCACCGGCTGCGGTAAACAGAAAGCTTTGCGTCATAACAAATACCGCGAGACATCCAAGGCTTGCAACCCCAATCAAGACTCGCTGTTTGAACCAAATGCCAATGCCAAGCAAGCCTGCCATCAATAGGTCATAAGCACCTATCACGTTTGAGGCTTCTTGCACAGTAAACAGCTCATACATCCAAGACATAAACGGTGAAGTTTCTACTAGCGGCACTATTGCCTTAGCTTCGAGTTCGAGAAATTTCATCCCACCGATCCAGGCTAAAACCAATGCCACAGGAAAATAGTTCGCCCACACTAGCGCTCGCGCGTTGATATGATGACGGCAGTAGAGAAATAAGGCGATGGGTATTAACGCAAAATATTTGATGATCCCTTGTCCAGAACCAATAACCGGAAAGCCACCATGGGCTGCGATCCAACGATTTTCGGCAAATAATGTCAACAAGGTAATAAGGCTAACGGTGGCGATTAAGGCAAGCGGCCATGCCGTAGGAACAATCTTACATTGCTGTAAAATGATCAGGCCCGCAGTAACCATTAATGCAAAGCCAAACACCATGCCAAGCGTGGCAACGGGCACCCACTCCGTTAAGCCGTAAAAGCTAAAGGTGCCTGAAATACTATTTGGCCCAGCGCCAAACAAAAATGAAATGCCAAGCAGTAATAAGCTCACTGCTAACAGGCCTGAAATAGAATAGTCGATAGTTCTGAACGACATATGTAACCTCTTAATCTGCTATTGTCTAAAAGACCCGAGGTATGAGAAAGTTCATTCAGCGTCTGTGGAATTAATACCAACTACAAGATGGATTGAGTAGCTAGACAGGCCCTAATTCTGTCGTGATTCTTGACGCCAGTGCGTCGCAAAGGCAATGAGTTGCGTTAATATTGGGCTTTGAAATTTATCTTTACGCGTCACCAGCCAAAACTGCCTCGGTGCGGCTTTTAAACCTGAAAGCGCCTTAATTCGTTGCTGTGCTATGGCATGTTCAGCGGAGTATTTTGAGATACAAGCTAGACCGAGCCCTGCCGCCACACCATTTATAATCGCCTCGGTAGAATTTAACTCAAATGCGGTTCGCCACGACGTAAGCTGCGTTGCAATATTCGCTAAGAAAAACTCTCGACTGCCGGAGCCTTGTTCCCGCAACAGCCAACGAGATTGATTTTGCAAAAGAGTTTGAAAGTCAGTTGCCACGAAGTCCATTGCACTCACGATACACATTTCATCTTCAAACCAAGGCATGATGTCTAAATCTTCGCCTATCACTCGACCTTCAACAAAACCAATATCTAATTCATAATCACGAAGCATGGCGCACACCTTCGCCGTATTGGTGATAAACAACTGCTGTTGCGTGTGTCCAGTTTGCTGCTGAAAAGCGGCTAACATGGGAGGCAATAAATGATTGCCTAAGGTATCGCTGGCACCAATTTTAATTTCGCCATATAGCCTCTCGCTTTCTTTAAATAGGGAATCTAAGAAGCGACACCTATCAAGCACTTGATGCGCATGCGGTAGTAATAGCTCTCCGGCAGAGTTTATCATTAATCGATTATTTACACGATCGAATAACGGTTGCTCGAGATGGCGCTCTAACTCCGCTAGTGCCATGCTAACAGCTGCCTTAGTTAAACATAGCTTTTCCGCTGCGGCCGTGATCGAACGCTCTTGCACGATTACCGTAAATACATTGAGTTGTTTGAGGGTTACCATCTTCGTTAAGAATTACTGAACACCAATTTAAATATATTCAGATATTCTTAATTAAAGCGCAAGCGTATTATCCCTTCACCGAACAATTGTTGTGAAATTACGCATGGCTACTCTTCATTCTTATAGTAAAAAGCTCACCGCCAATATCCCCACCCCGATGTCTGGTCTTGCTCTTGGGCTGGCTAGTTTAGGCTGGTGTATCTGTAATCTCTTTCCCGCACTCTTTGTATTAAAACCTTCAAGTGCACTTCTGGCTGGCTTTATTTTATTGCTGTTAGTGCTTAAGTTTATTCATCAACCAGCTCAATTAAGAGCAGATCTCGCAGATCCAGTGATTGGGAGTGTATTACCAACCAGCGCCATGACCATCATGGTGATTTCTCATAGCATCTCGGCCTATTCTCATCTTATCGCAACTGTGGTTTGGCTGCTCGCCATTGCACTTCACTTAGGGTTGCTAACCAGCTTTGTGTATTTTCGCAGCCGCAATTTTGAGCTTAACCAGCTAGTGCCAAGTTGGTTTATTCCCCCTGTTGGGTTTGTCGTTGCCGATGTCACCTTTAACGGCATGTTAGCGTTGCAACCTTTGGCAATGGGACTTTGGTACTTGGGGGTTATATTTTACCTGCTGCTGCTACCGTTCATGATTTACCGTTTATGTAGAGGCTGTGCCATACCACAGCAAACCCAACCCACAATTGCAGTTATGGCAGCGCCTGCGAGTCTATGTTTAGCAGGATATTTGAGTGTCCACCCAATGCCAGCGGCTGGCGTGGTGTTTGCTTTACTGAGCATTGCTATTGTTATGACCCTAGCGATATATCTTGCTTTTATTCAGCTTCTGCGGTTGCCATTTAGTCCTGCTTTCGCGGCATATACCTTTCCCTTAGTCATCGGCGTCACCGCCATTAGTAAGGTCGTCACTTGGCTCAGCAGCGAGCACTTAAACTCAGGCTGGCTAAGCTTGTTGCAATACCTAGTTTGGCTTGAACTTGTTGTTGCGATCGCTGTAATTAGCCACGTTTGTGTTCACTATGCGCGATTCTTAATAAAAATAAGCACCGCCAATTCATAGAGTTAAAGCTAATATTGCAATAACCTAAACGCGCACCATTTACTTAGCATGCTAACTAACTTAAAATGCTTAGCATGCTAAGTAAATATACCTTAAGTCATGTCGTCACTTCCATTTCATGAAACGCTCGATCTTAGTCTCTGTGGCAAGTTAGGCCGAGTCCATAGAATTTGCCGTCAAGCTGTAACCCAAGCTGTAGAGCCACTCGGTTTTACCCAGCCACGCTGGACTGCCATGATGCATATTCATCATTTAGGTGAGGGCTGCACACAACACCAATTAGCGAGCAGTTTAGATATCGAAATGCCGAGCCTGACTCGCACGATGAAACAGTTAGAAGAGAATAATGTAATTGAGCGCCGCATTGATAAGCAAGACAAACGCTGTCGTAAAATCTACTTCACCGCGCACGGGCAAGCTCAGTTAGCGCAGCTAAAGATGCGGATCAGTGAAGTGAAGGCACATTTATATCATGGGCTTAGCGATGACGAGCTCAATGCTATTGCACATGCTTTGGTCAAACTTGAGAACAATGCTCAGCAATGTTGTGACAATATTTCTGAAAATGGGAGTACCAGTGAGTAAACTTAGTCCAGATCAGCAATTTTCCCGCTACGTAAAGGTGTCAATCGCCGTTTTTGCACTCTGCTTTAGTTATTTTATCTTTGCTGATCTCTACATACCAATGACGCCTCAGGCGCGTGTGTATCATCAAGTAACCAAAGTGACGCCTAAAATCAGTGGTGAAGTGCTTACAGTGAATGTCAGCAATAACCAAAGAGTTCAGCAAGGGCAATTACTGCTTACTATCGATGAAGCGCCGTATCGGTTAGCATTAGCTAAGGCTGAGCTCGCTTTGGCAGAGGTTAATCAACAGAACAAACAATTAGATGCACAAATAGTTGCCCAGCAAGCGCAAATAGAGGCTGCTGTAGCTAAGTATGATGAGCAACAACGACTGTATAAGCGCAGCCAATCTTTGCTGTCACAACACGCAATTTCAACGCAGGAATCAGATCAAATTCAAGCAAATTTTGCGACGGCTAAGTCACAGCTTAGGGCACTTAGAGCTAATCTGCATGCGCTTGAAGTAAAGCGTGGTGCAGCCGACGAACATAATATTGCACTACAGCAAGCACAAAATGCTGTAGAGCAGGCTAAATTGCAGCTCAGTTATACCGAAGTCCGCGCGCCTCATGATGGCATCATTAGTAACTTACAGATCACTACGGGTACCTATGCTCGCACGGGTGTGAGTCTAACCAGTTTGGTTTCGGACAATATTGACTTAGCTGCGGATTTCAGAGAAAAATCGCTTTACCACGTCAAAATTGGCGAACAAGCATTAGTGAGCTTTGATGCGTTACCGGGCAAAGTCTATCCTGCAGTGATCCATGAGTTTTCTGCCGGCGTCAGTGATGGACAGCTTAATGCCGACGGCCAATTGGCTGCCGTTGAGACTTCCAACCGCTGGGTGCGAGATGCGCAGCGTCAACGCGTTTATTTAGCATTTGATGAGCCATTACCTTTACTAGCAAGTGGTGCAAGAGCGACAGTTCAAGTCCTACCTGAAAGCACTTTGCTTGCAACGCTTGCACAAGCGCAAATCAAATTCGTCAGTCTACTTCACTACGTTTATTGATATGAAAGTTGCACTGAACGCCAATGACCTGAGACAGATGCTGCGTATTGCAACTGGCAGTACGCTAGGTTTTGCACTAAGCAAACTGCTCAACTGGCCGTACGGTATCTTTTTTACCGTATATCCCATGCTGCTGCTTGGATTAGTACCAATGTTAAATGCACACATAGTGTGCCAGTTTATCTTAAGTGGGTTGCTCTGTGCCTTTTCGGTATTGGTGCTACAAGGGCTATTTGGCTTCCACCCTGCGTTAATGTCCTTACTCACTTTTGCCTTATTTGCCTTTTTGTTTTTGCAAATGAGCAAAGGCGTTAACTTCTTATTTGGCGCAATGAGTGTGGTGGGACTATCAATCCAACTTCATTTTGCCAGTTATACTTCAACCAGTGGTGGCTTATATTCACTCATAGCCAGTAACTCTCTGGCTATTATCATTAGTATCGCAACTGCATATGTAATGCATTGGTTATTTCCGGACGTTACCGTGCGTCAATTACCACCACGGCCAGCAAAAGATGCGGCAAGTATTCGCCATGAAGTCTTACTATGCGCCACCGTAGCCACACTCTCATTTATGGTATTCCAAATCCTAGATTTACAAGATTCCGTTTCCGCTCAAGCGGCATCAATATTAATTCTCTTTCCACTGAGTTGGAAGGCGGCGGGCACTGCTGGCTGGCAACGCGCAGTCGGCACGCTGATAGGCTGTAACTTAGCGTTAGCAGCGCAAATCCTACTGCAAACCTATAGCCAGATTTTACTTTTTCCAATTTTGATTTTATGGATCTTAGTCTTCATTTTTAGTCGCTATCACTTGCTAAGTGGTGGTGCTCCAGGGATTGGCTTTGGTATTATTACCACTTTTGGGATCTTGTTTGGGCAGTCTCTCGCACCAAATCAAGATTTAATCTACAGCGCACTATATCGCTTCAGTTCAGTGAGCGTTGCAATTACGGTAAGTCTCTGTGCAATTTACCTTATTCATCGCTTACTTAATCACTTTAGCGCAACGCGGCACCACACCTACGCCTGAATAAAAGGAGTCCACTTGAAGCTTGGAAAACGCTTACAGACTTTACATGACGTTGTTACTGAAGACTATCAACATATTTGGGACTGCTGCTGCGATCATGGCCAGCTTGGTGCACAATTTTTAGACTCGAGCCAAGCGCACATACACTTTGTTGATGTAGTCCCAGCGCTTATCGCGAAAGTGAAACTAGATCTCGCACGCTTCTTTCCAGAAGCTGAAGCGCGCTATAGCCTTTACACCCAAGACGTTGCGAAGCTCCCTCTTGCACAGCACTCAGGCAGGCAGTTAGTGATCATCGCAGGTGTTGGCGGCGACTTAACCGCAGAACTGATGACAAGCCTTTGCCACAAATTACCTGACGAGGTCGATTTCTTGCTTTGCCCAGTTCATCATCATTATACCCTGAGGCAAACCTTACAATCTTTGCCACTTAAGCTGATCCATGAATCACTGGTTGAGGAAAATCGACGTATTTACGAAGTACTCTATCTCACTTCAGGTAAGACTGGCGCTGCCATAACTCCATTAGGCAAAGCGATTTGGCAACAAGGTACGCTTTCCAAACGCTATTTAGAGAAAACGCTGGAGCATTATGCACGAGTTGCCAAAGGCAAACCCGAAGCGCAAAACATTTTTTCAGCCTATCAACAAGTTACACTATCAATAGGCTGAACGAGGTTATTTGGCCAGCAATTCTTCACTCTTACTCGACCATGCGTTTATCAGTGCTTTGACAAGGGATGCCAATGGAATGGCAAAGAACACCCCCCAAAAACCCCAAAGGCCGCCAAAGAACAACACTGCGACAATAATATAAACAGGGTTGAGATCCACGGCTTCAGAAAACAGTAACGGTACCAAAACATTGCCGTCTAACGCTTGAATTATGCTGTACGCAATAACGATAGTCCAAAACTCTGGCGCAAGACCAAATTGAAATAGCGCAACAGCAGCAACAGGCAATGTAACCAGTGCAGCACCGACAAATGGAATAAGTACAGAAAGCCCTACCAAAGTGCCTAATAATGCAGCATAGCGCAACTCCAATATAGAAAAGGTCACAAAGCTCACCAAACCCACGATAACAATCTCGAAAACCTTACCCCGAATATAATTCATGATCTGCTGGTCCATTTCATGCCACACTTGCGAAATGAGCTTTCTGTCTTTAGGTATTATTTTTGAGATTCCGGACGTCAGCTCTGACTTGTCTTTCAACATGAAAAAAGCGAGTAGTGGCACTAGCACCAAATAAATCATCCATGCAACCACATCTCTTAATGAAGTAAGCGAGGCTGAGACAATGACTTCACCAAGCTCTAGTAATTTATTTTCTACCGAGGTAACAATTGCTTGAACCTGAGTGGTAGAGATCAAAGTCGGATAGTATTCGGGTAAATGTAAGAGGAAATCTTTTCCTTCTTCAACCATAGTTGGGCTTTCTTGGAGTAAATTGCTCAATTGTTGCCACAAAACAGGAACGATACCAAATACCAAACCCAAGGTAATACCGACAAATACAGCCATCACGACGACAGCTGATAACACCCTGCTGCCAGTCACCCGAGTTAGCTTATTCACTGGCCACTCTAACAAGTAGGCTATCACGATTGCCACCAGCACCGGCATGACATAGCTGCCAAAAAAGTACAGTAACGCAACCGAAGCAACTAGCATCAGCAATAGCGTGACTGAATGCGGATCTGAAAACTTCTTGATATACCACGCTTTGACTAATTCAAACATCCATGATCTCCAAACACACTTCTTCACCCTTTAGTTCAATAATTTGGTAACTGATTGCGTTACCATCCAAATACTTTTTGATATCTAACAAGCTTTGTTCCTGACTCATCAGCAGTTTAAGTTTGCCTAGAGTATAGTCATGTCGCTTTAACCGCCACTTAAACTGAACAAATAATGCAGGACAGGTAAATTCTCGCAAATCATGTACAACTTTGGTTGTTTTGGCGCCACACAAATCACTCAATGCAGTAGCCCTCAAGGCGTTGATGGTTTATTCTTAATAGCATACTCTACTTCTTGGGAATCTTAATGCCAGGCGTTAATAATAAGGCCCGATTGCCAGCCAATCCAACATTAAAAGAAATAAATTGGTACAAAAAGCAAATTAATTGGGGTGAACTACCACCATTTTATCACCTTGTTGCCTCAGCAGTGAGTGAATGTGAAGGTCTGCTCCATCACGGCTTTGATAACGCAGTCAAACGTTTGCTAGATAAGCGAAACTGGAATATCGACCTATTAGGTGGTTATGAAGACGACAGTGGCATAATCCACTGTGACAATAAACCTCAAATAGCATTACACCAAGCATTTACTGAAAGAGGCTTTGAGCTGTGGGCTTACCCAATAGCCAAAGGTACCAAGATTGATGCCTATGTTAAAGATAATCGTTTTTTAGAATTCCGAGTGTGGGATCCGCACACGATGAAAAACTTACTGCGTATTAACCAGCTCCATAAGTTCATTGCGTTTTACTTTGAACGTGGTGATATAGCTGACAAAGCCTTAATACTTCATGCGCATAAAGTGCTGCATATGACAGTGACGTTTTTGCAAAAAGAATTGAACATCACCAGCGTTGGTGGTGTCTCAATAAAAGATTTTTACCAACTTTGTGAAAAAGATGCTCGAGCATGCAATGATGAGGTCGACTTAGCTAGGATCATGCTCGGAGAAGATCTTAAAAGGGATTAAAATGCGGTTAAAACCCCTATTAAATTCAATCGTTTTAACGTTTGCGCTCGCGACATCCAGTAGCGCTATTGCACAAACGGAGCTGAAGTTACCAGACTTAGGAACTTCGGCTCTCCAAGTACTACCTATTGAAAAAGAGCAAGCGATTGGCGAAGTCATGATGATGCAGCTGCGCTCCCGCTCTCCTGTGGTTGGCGATCCCGTTCTTGAAGAGTATTTAACCAGTCTGGGCAATCGCCTCGTCGCCAACGCTAATGACGTGCGCTTTCCATTTACCTTTTTTTGGATAAATAATAAAGATATTAATGCTTTTGCTTTTTATGGGGGTCATGTAGGAGTACATACCGGACTCATTGCACAATCTGATAACGAGAGCCAATTAGCATCCGTTATTGGCCACGAAATTGCACACGTAACTCAGCGACATTTAGCACGCCGAGTACAAAACGCAAAAGACAACAGCGCCTTAACCATCGCGGGGCTTATTACTGGTATTTTGGCAACCGTTGTTGCCCCAGATGCGGGTATCGCTATCTTATCCGCAAGCCAGACCCAGTCTTCATTAAACCAGTTAACGCATAGCCGAAAAGCAGAGCAGGAAGCCGATCGGTTTGGTATGAATACATTACATAAAGCAGGTTTTGACCCCTATGCAGCCAGTGAATTTTTAACTAAACTCTCGGATCAAATTCGCTTTAAAAATAAACCCCCCGCCTTTTTGCTTACACACCCATTACCCGACAGTCGAGTATCAGATGTTAGGCTTAGGGCACAACAATTCGAGAAAAAGCATTATCCTTCAAGCCTCTCCTATGCATTGGCTAAAAGTCGTGTACTTGCTCGATACTATTATGCAGAAGATGCTGGAGAAGCCTTTTTTAGAAACTCCTTAAATCGCTCTGCAGATCTCGACAAACGCGCACTACAGTACGGATTAGCAATCACCTTACTCGACCAGAAAAGATACGAGGAAGCTGGCAAACTATTAGATGAGTTACTAGCAAAAGATCCGAATAACCTCTTCTACCTTGATGTGTATACCGATTATTTAATTGCAACGGACAGATCTGCTAAAGCAGTTGAGATGCTTCAAGCCCAACATCAACTTAGACCCAATAACCAAGTTATCACGCTGAATTACGCCAATGCCGCAATAAAAGCAAAACAGTATGAAGTTGCTGAGCAGCTACTCAAGATCTTCTTGCTTGAGAAACCGGATCATATTCTCGCTCGTGATTTGCTCACACAAACCTATGAAGCACAAGAAAACAAGGCCGCGTACCATGAATCAAAAGCTGGCGTTTACGCGCAATACGGCGCATTCACAAAAGCTGCGGATGAAGTACAACGTGCACTTAATCACGTCGAAGATAACGAAGATATCAAACGTACTAGGCTGAAAGCGCTACTTAGCCAATATCGTAATATGCAAAAAGAAATCGCTAAGCTGTAGGCTTAGCGATTGCTTACAGCAATAGTAAAAACGTATTTAAGCCAAATTTCTTGCGCATCGCTTTTCGTCACCTCGACATTAAGCTATGATCCGTTTACATTACGAATTAGAGCAAAATAATGTCAGTAGAAATCTATCACAACCCGCGCTGTTCAAAATCACGTGAAACCCTAGCTTTACTGGAGTCCAATGGCGTTAATCCTATCGTTATTGAATATCTAAAGACGCCAATCGATAGTGACACTTTAGCTAATTTACTTTCTAAACTTGGGTTTAGCTCAGCTCACCAACTCATCCGTAGCAAAGAAACGCTCTACAAAGAGCTTGGACTATCGAAAGACTCAGACGAAACGACACTGCGCACAGCAATGCTCGAAAATCCAAAACTAATTGAGCGTCCTATCGTTGTCAACGATGACAAGGCAGCGATTGGTAGACCCCCAGAGTCAGTGCTTGATATCCTGTAATGAGTAAAATTCTTATTTTATACCACTCCAGTCATGGCTCTGTGACGAATATGGCGCACGAATTTGCAGATACCATAGTGGCACAAGGCGGGGAAGCTATGATCCGCGTATTCGAGAAACGCCAAGATCATGATGTGGTAGTAACAAAGCAAGACTTAATATCGTGTGACGGTCTGGCGTTCGGTACTCCAACACGTTTTGGTATGATGGCAGCCCAAGCCAAAGCGTTTTGGGAAACCACCAGCGACTTATGGCTTAAAGGCGCGCTTATCGATAAACCGGCCTGCGTATTTTCGTCTTCAAGCAGTATGCACGGTGGCAACGAGGCAACCCTACTCAACCTCTCTTTACCGTTATTACACCACGGAATGATGTTGTTAGGCATTCCCTATGATGTGCCAGAACTTTTGGCGACCGAAATGGGCGGAACGCCTTACGGTGCTACACACGTCGCTGGCAGCCAAAACAATGTCTCGCTCACTCAAACCGAAATCAAAATTTGCCGTGCAGCCGCTAGTCGACTGCTACGTATCGCGGAAAAGTTAACATGAATGAAATTGCAAAAAAACCTATCACTAGACGCTTTCAACTCTTTGCGCTAGTTGGGTATTTTGGCCTTTTAATATTGATGCCACTTTGGCTCTTTGTGCTTGCACCAAGAGAAGGTTACAGCTTGGGCTTTGTCTTTGTGGTGTACGTTTTACCTTTATTACTCCCGCTTAAAGGGATTTTACAGGATAAGCCTTATACTTATGCTTGGGCTAACTTTATCGTGATGTTTTATTTTATCCATGGCTTTACCCTTTTGTGGACATCTCCAGACGAGCTTCTGTTAGTCCTGCTTGAGATTGGCTTTGCAACATCCATGTTTATTGGTTGTACCTACTATGCAAGGCACAGAGGTCAAGAGTTAGGATTGAAGATCCGCAAGTTAAAAGAAGACCTCGCTGACGAAAAGGCAGCTCACGAACATAAAGAGTCATAATCTCGCTTGCGTAACCACATTAAAAAAGCGCAGTCTTCAATTTAGCAACTGCGCTTTTTAGCATCAATCCATCAGCTTAGTTCGTTACAGTAAACTACTGCAATGATAGTACGGCTATCAACACCAATACTGAAAACAATACCTGCACACCAATACTAAGCCATGCTAACGCATTTACACCGATGAGTGACCAAGGCGTTGAGCTGTTTGGATATAGAGGGTTGCTGCGTTTACGCCTCGCAAAGACAAAAATTGCAATAGAAGCAGCCGTAGTGACAAGTGTTGCTATGGTTTTTTCATCCACTTCATCAGTAAAAAATAAAAATAACTGAAGTGGTAATAAAATAGCAGCAAAGGCATAAAGAATATGGACGGTTTTTATTTTTTGATACTTTGCTTCGTTAGAAAGCTCGATTATACCGTGCTGTTCAAATGTTTGCTTAGAAGTAAGCGCCTGATTTTTCATCGCCACACGGTAAGGGGTGTCACCATGAATATCCGCGAGTGTTGGGTCATCACCATGTTCAAAAATCATTTCTATCATTGCTGCCGAGTTAGATGCCGCCGCATAATGCATTAAATTGCGGCCCGATTCATCTAACTCATTAACATTATGGTGTGGCAACATGGTTTCAACCGCACTCACAAAACCATTTTCAACAGCCAGCATAATAGCAGAACGCCCACTGCTATCTCTTGCGGTTCCTTTTGCTCCCTGTGTAACCAGCGTAATAATTGCAGACTGTTTCACCTGTTGCTGGGTTAATTGAAACAATAATGCTTGCTCCAAAAGGCCGCTCACCTCATCTTCATCACACATGGCACATAGCAGTTCGAACGTCAGCTGCCCATCCAACAGACTATCCGTAGCTAACTTCGCGGTGGCAGCACGGTCGAGCATACAAGTGTCAAGATGGGTTAGCAAAGCGGTGTGAATTTCTTGCGAACTATTGCACCATAGAGACACTATTTCTTTCGCACTAAATTTCACTCCTATTTCTAATAACCAAATTAAAGTTTTTTCATATTGCTTGTCACAAAGCAATTCTACAAAAGATAAGTGTTGATCCTGTACTTGGACTTGAATATTTGAATACTGACCAAGGCGCTGAATAAGTGTTTTTATTAGCTCATCCTGATCGGTCTCATTGTCTTCAATGTGTTGAATCACACTATTAACGTATTGACGCTGCTTGTCGTCATAGTCATCAATATGTTGAAAGTAACAGGCTTCGAACGGCTCTAGCGGTCGTAACCAAGCAAGGTAGAATAAAGGAGGTAGAACAGTGGTCGTTACACCCTGCTCATCTTTAATTTGTTGGCAATTCGGCCATGCCTCTATGGCATCTAGAATATAAGCACCGTTTTGTTCGATTAACCCCTTTAACAGCATGGGATACTGGGCAGGCCAAATTAACACTTGTTCCATGAATGCGCTATTATCCTCAGAATGTAAATATATGCAGCATAATTATCGCGAAATGACTAGGTGGTGAATAATATCAACAGTCGCGCTAAAATGCCCACCTATTTCAGGACAAATTTAAAAATAGATAACTTTTAGGGGGTAGAATGAATAATCAATTAGAGACATGGCAAGTGATTTTGATCATTGTTGGTGTGTTAGGGGTGATCTGGAGCAACATTGCGTTGTTAAAATATTCCGCCAAATTTGAAATGAAAAAGAAAATCGATGAGCAAACCGCGCCTTTTGACAAAGATAAGGTAACACCCAAAAACAATAAACCGAAAGAAGGTGGAGACTGAAGCATACTGCAATGTTAGGTATGCAGTTTACTCACTCATCTGCATTTGAAATTTAATCGCACATCATAAGGTTTCCCGAGCGCACCATCAGCTATTCCTCCGCTGAGGGTCAAGGCAGCACCGGCGTCGTCTACACTGTTTTTACCAAAAATCCACATAGCGATACCCATTGCATCAACAGCATTAGCCAGCCCATTCTGAGTGACATAAGTACTCTCAGGCGTATCGCTGTTGTAAATAATATCTAGATTTACAACATACGCAACCTGTTCGGTCTGTTTACAATAGTGCTTTGCCTGCCTTAGTGCTTCTTTACTGCCAGCATCGCGGCTATCGGCAAATAACATTATAGTATGCATACCGTCAGAAGAAGGGCGCACATCATCATGATGAGCACACCCAGATAACCAAACCGCTAAACCTACACTTAATAGAATTCTTTTCATCACACTCTCCTGTTCCATTCAGTGCAAGCTTAGAGGTTATTACGGTTTAGTTCCGTTAGGCATTGTTTAAATTTGTAATAGCGATACCATTGACCAACCGCTGAAGTCACTTAACTTCCACGTCTATCCAAACTAAGCGATGATCGGAACTTGCATGGCGACTTTCCACTAAACGGAATAATTGGTCTTCTTTACTCGGCCAAAAGACCCCGCTGTTAACCAGTTGAAAGCCGAATTTTGAAGGCAGAACATAATCTACGCGTGCACCCCAATGTGCGGTATAACTGCGACTCGCACTTTCCTCGCTATGTTCACTTCCCCCTTCGCTCTGTGGCGTAAAGTTCGAGAATACCTTAGGGTTATCTAATAGCTGCTCTATCACACCCGGTCTATGTTTATCCCCTGTATCAGCAGCATTTAAATCACCGACAATGACAAATCGTGCATCGTTTTTAAGGCCACCTTTGACGCCATTATCATCATAAATGTATTGGCTACGTTTGGGATCGATATAATCAGCCATTAAGCGGATCTCATCGTGATTTCTGTTGCCATTTCTATCCTCTTCACCATCAAACACAGGGGGAGTTGGGTGCATCGCCAGTAGGTGAAATAGTTTGCCGTTCACTTCAATAGGCAAGTCCCAGTGAGACTTTGAGCTTAGCCTCAAGTTTTTCCACTCTTGCTCACTATACCAAGGTTGCTTCGTCGTCGGATCTATTGTCACCCTGTGGTCTGGCATATCTTTCCAAAGAAATGTCTGCAAGGTTCGGGCTTGCTCTTTTTTAATCGGATACTTTGATAGTACAACCATTCCATATTGACCTTCATATAACCCAAACCCTTGGGCATCACCGCCATAGTTAGATTGCTTGCCGTCATTATCTAAATCATACGGTGTTGGTAATCCAGTATTGACTGGCGCAATATAAAAGTAAGGGTAAGATATCGGCTGCTGGTCCGCTTGAGGTTGCGCTAGATAGTTATTTACAAATGCCTGCACACCTTTATTTGGCTCAGCGATGTAATCAAATTCATTGAGCAAAATCACATCTGGGCGAACACGCTGAATAATTTCTGCAATATTTCTTATTTGTTGGTGCTGACCATTTTGTAGCAATTGACTCAACTTCTGTGAGTCAATTGCTTGCCCTTTTTCTTGGTAGTTCGTTGCTTCCATACTGACATTAAAGGTAGCAACACGAAGTGTTTGTGCACTTACTGCCGTTGTCATTAATAAAAAAAATAGACCTACGTATTTCATAGACTTGCCTTAAAAATTTGTGATAAATCCCGCGAGCTCTATTTTATTCATAATCCTTTGAAAAACGGAAATTATCTCGACAGATTCAAACGATTTAATGTTGGCAAGTTGGCAAAGAGCGGTTAAAGTTAAATGATTAGCCGCTTTGTACTGTCAACGTGAAATTTGTGAGTATTTTAAAACGATTACACCTCATCACCACAAACCAAGACACCACATTTGAAGAAAAAGTGACGGCGCTGCTTACGCTTGGCCTCGATGTATTTGAGCTTGATATTGCAATCGTCAGTGAAATTCAAGCTGACGTATACACTGTAAGGCATGCGATCACTCCAGATAATTCTTTGTTGGCAGGTACGGACTTTGAACTGGCAAACACCTATTGCTGGCATACTTTACAAGCAGACAGCGCACTGTCTTTTCATCACGCAGGTACTAGCGAAATTGCCACTCACCCTTGCTACGCAAACTTTGGCCTAGAGAGCTACATTGGCGCGCCGATCATTGTTGATGGTAAACGCTATGGTACCGTCAACTTTTCCGCATCCAGTGCCAAAGCACAGGCGTTCAGTCAAGAACACTTAGATTACGTGAGTTTACTAGGTCAATGGATTGGTGTTGAAATTTCTCGGCAAAAGGCGTTAAAGAAGATACAACATCGCTCACAAGCATTAGCAGCGATGAGCCGTCTTGCTGATATTGGCTCATGGGAAGTCGATTTTAAAAAGAACAAAGTGTATTGGAGCCAACAAACGCGACTCATTCACGGCGTTGATGATAACTTTATACCAACACTCGACAATGCTATCAGCTTTTATAAATCTGGCGCCCACCAAAGTAATATTAAACAAGCCATAGACGACGCTATCACCTCAAAAACCAAATGGGATATCGAATCCATTATCATTGATGCCAACGGCAACGAAAAGTGGGTCGCCTCTCACGGTCAAGGTGAATATGAAAATGGTGAATGCGTCCGAGTTTTTGGTGCCATTCAAGATATTGATGAACAAGTTAAAATGCGTATTGCATTAGAGCAAAAACGTGAAGAGGCGGAGCAACTTCTCAAGACACGGAGTGAATTTATCGCCAAAATCAGCCATGAATTAAGAACCCCGCTAAATGGTTTAGTAGGCATGCTTCAAGCATGCAAAAAAGAAACCGACATAAAAGAAATCAAAAGCAACTTGAGCGTTGCGGTCAACAGTGCAGACATGTTGATCACCTTAATAAATGACGTTTTGGACTTCAGTAAGCTAAATAGTAATAACCTGAAGCTAGACAATACTCCGTTTGATCTTCATCAGCTAGTCGAGCAAGTTGTAGGCCTGTACAGTCCAGCCTGTCGCGAAAAAGGACTTGCAATCAACTTCCATATTCATAAACAAGGCACAAATTGGCTCTATTCAGATCCGACTCGAGTTAAACAAATTATTGCAAACCTCGTGAGTAACGCCATCAAATTTACACCAACGGGTAGTATCGATATTTATGCCGACGTGCTGGGAAGTGAAACTTCACCGTTGCTACAATTAAGTGTATCAGACACAGGCATTGGGATTGCTAAGACCAATCAAGTACATCTTTTTCAGCCATTTAGCCAAGGCGATGCCAGTGTAAGTCGGCATTTTGGTGGTACTGGTCTTGGCCTTTCAATCGTATTTGAGCTTTGTAATTTATTACAAGGCGAAGTACAGGTTGAAAGTGAGTTGGGTAAAGGAAGTACCTTTATCGTTACCTTCCCAATAGAGTTTGCAAAAGAAGCCGACAACATACAAAAGCAAACGACCGAAGAACAGCCCATCTCCCTATCAGAATGCAAAATCTTGCTTGTAGATGATAATCAAATCAACGTACTGGTGATGGAAAAGCTACTGAATCAGTTTGGTGCAACGCACATCGACAAAGTCTATAACGGCGAACAAGCCGTGAAATCATGCCAAAACAAAACCTTTAATATTGTGTTTATGGATTGCGTCATGCCGATAATGGATGGCTTCGAAGCCACTCGCAGCATTCGTAGGCTTTCAAAAGATAAACGCAAAGGGCCGCATATTATTGCGTTGACCGCTAATACTTCAGAGTCCGACAAGGCAGCCTGTTATGAAGCTGGGATGGATAACTTTCTGTCTAAGCCAATTCAGCTTGACGCACTAAGAGGCGCGCTTGAGCCCTTCACGCAATAAAAAAGGAGCTTGACCTAGCTCCTTTCGTGTTATGACGTAGCAGTATTACTCCACTACTTTCTCTTTACTCGCTTTAGTGCCGTTACTGCTCTTCTTTGATTGACCAGTGCGGTTAAAGATCCCTAAGCGAATACGAATAAAGTGTAAAATCTCTCTCGCCACATCGATGTCTACAGCTTGTTCAAGTCCCTCAAATCCTGGACTTGAGTTTGCTTCACAAATTTTAAAATGCTCTTCATCAAATAATAAGTCGATGCCAGCGACATCTAGATTCAGGATATTAGCGGTTTGTGTTGCTAGCCATTCGATTTCAGGGGTGATCGGGTGTGGGCTACCTTTTGCACCTAAACTTACATTGGCCTTAAAGTTCTTACCACCAGAGTTGCGCTCCATACAAGCGACAGCACGGCCACCAATGGTTAATACACGTAGGTCTCGACCGTGACTCGACTTAACAAAACGCTGCAAAATGATATTTGCTTTTGGATTTGTTGCTTCAATGAGTTGCATCAAATCATCAAATTCACCGCGTGATTTTGACAAAAATACGCCGCTGCCCTGCGAGCCTGATAGCGTTTTAATCACGACAGGGAAACCAATTTGCTTCTCCACCAGTTCAATATTTACAGGAAACTTAACCAGCATGGTTTTTGGTGTTGGTAAGTTTTGCTCTGCAAGGATCTGCTGAGCATACAGCTTATCTTTGACGGTTTCGATAGACTGCGAAGAGTTAAAACAATGTACGCCTAAACGCTCAAGGTGACGGATGATCGCAAGCGTAAAGTAAGTCGTGCCTGCCCCCATACGTGGCAATACAAAGTCAGGTAACGCAACGGGCTGACCATCGATTAGAATACTTTCTTCATCTTCCCTGGTTACTAATAGATCGAATTGATCTGGTGAGTAAACTTGAAGATCAATACCTTCTTCCTTTGCCACCGCCATTAATCTATCTATTTCATAAATTTCAGGTTTTAACAAACTGGCAGAGTCTTTGTAAATGATCCAACCGCGCATACGAATTGCCCCTTGAGTAGCGGAATAAAAGGGTCGCTGTCGACACGAATCGTTAAGTGAAAACACCCAAGCAGGTTCGTGTATCACCGGCCCCTAAACAAAAGCGCGATTATGTGGACTCACTCAAAAACAGTACAGCAAAAAAAATTTATCGACACAATCTAAAAAGTTACTCACGATTTTCAAAGTAAGATTGTGTTCCATGAGCCTCCAAAGCACTTTCTATGCGCTGTAATGCCAGCTTGTATACAGCATCTCTCATCTCAAGCCCTTCATCACTTCGCAGCTGCCACGCTTCTTCAAATGCATTCGATAAATATTTTGACAACTTATCTTGCACAGTTTGCTCATCCCAAGCTTCTCCTTGGCGATTCTGACACCACTCAAAATAGCTTACGATGACTCCACCTGCGTTAGCTAAAATATCAGGAACAACTATAATGCCCTGCTGATGCAAGATTTCATCGGCGTCTGCCTCAATGGGCCCGTTGGCAATTTCTATAATATACTTCGCCGATACTGCTTTGGCGTTATCTCGGGTGATTGCGCCAGATAAAGCCGCGGGTACTAGAATGTCTACTTCCAGCGCGAGTAACTCTTCATTGCTCAGTACCTTATGCTCAACGCTTTCACATACCGAATCGTCACAGTACACGGCTTTAAGCGCTTTGTTGCGTTGCTTTTCTTGATAGATGCTTTCTATATCTAAGCCATCTTCACAGTAAATCCCGCCTTTTGAATCGCTTACTGCAACGACTTTATAACCCGCTTGCTGCAACAGCCTTGCACAGTGATAACCACCATTACCAAAGCCTTGAATAGCTACCGTTTGTTCAGCTTTATTCCAATTATTCTTTTCACTGAGTCGCTCTATCATTAAGAATGCACCGCGACCTGTGGCGGATTCTCGTCCTTCACTACCACCAAAAATAAGCGGTTTACCAGTGATCACGGCAGGACTTTTTTTACGGACGATTTTCTCGTATTCGTCCATCATCCAGCCCATAATCCTAGCATTGGTGTACACATCCGGAGCAGGAATATCTTGATCGGGTCCAATAAAATCAGCATTAGCTCTGATGTATGCTCGGGCAAGGCGCTCAAGCTCCATGGGACTTAGTGATTTAGGATCAACGGTTACGGCACCTTTACCGCCACCAAATGGCACACCAACCGCTGCACATTTTAGCGTCATCCAAAGGGCTAAAGCTTGCACCTCACTCATATCAGATTCTTGATGGAAGCGTATTCCGCCTTTTGTTGGACCTAGCAAATCATTGTATTGACAACGATACGCCTTAAAATAATCAAGTTTACCGTTGTCACGACGAATTGAGATATTGCTCGACAGCGTTCTTTGAGGCTGGGCTAACGCTTGATAGGTAGACTCGTTAATTCCTGTCTTTTCGACTATATGATTTAATCTTTTCAACGCGTCTTTTAGTAGATCCATACTCATCCTTTCCTCGCTTATTTTTAATTCAACAAGTAATTGTATGAGTGCATGGCGCCAAAAGATCAAGTCAATTAACTGGGATTAATAATTATGCGATTTCCTCTAAGAAGTAGGAAGGCGCATCATTTGGTGCTAATAAAAAGCATTGTTTCTTCGCTCTGGTTAATGCCACATAGAATAAACGCCGCTCTTCTGCGTCAGGAAATGCCCCTTGTGCAGGTAAAAGCGCATCGACAAATGCTGGCGTTTTTACCTGTGACGGAAAGTTTCTATGCTTGAGACCAAATACTATCGTAAAGTCTGCTTCAGTCCCTTTAGCACCGTGAAAGGTGTTATGTGAAATAATAAGCTCTGGATAGAGTTGCCGCCACTGCGCAATTTTTGATTTATCAGGTAATGCTCTATGATTTCTCGCCAGTAAGGCAACGGAAGTTTTCCCCTCATTGCGCTGCTCAATATGATTGAGCAGTTGTTGCGCCTGCGACAATTCATCATCAACCATCACTTTCACTACGCCCTGTCCTGCCACGCCTGCGGTATGAGAAGTGATATGCTTGGTTATTTGTTCTGGATTGCGGCAAATAAACTCACTCGCCGTGTCTAAAATGGTTTGAGGATAACGGAATGTTTTATCCAAGTATGTGGTCGTCGACTTTCCAAAATAGCGAGTAAATTCGGTGGTTAGGCGCATATCTCCACCACTAAAGCGATAAATAGCCTGCCAATCATCACCAACGGCGAACAATTGCGATCCGGCTTTTTTATCTAGCAGCACCTGAATGAGCTTTGCCCGCACACGGGAAATGTCTTGAAATTCGTCGACCAAGATGAACTTCCACGGTGAAATAAACTGACCAGACTCTACGTAATAAATAGCCCGCTCCAGCATATCATCGAAATCAATGCTAGATTCATTGCTTAAATACAGCTGATATTCCGCAAGAACTGGCATGATCACACTCATTTGATTGCTAAATTGCGTCAGCAGTTGCTCAACCTCTCCCATGATTTGAGCATGCTTTATCAATGGTAATACCTGACTTATCAGGTCTATCGCCTGTGACGCTTGCTGTGTGCTCGAACTTTTCAAAAACAGCGCAAAGTCTCGCTCAAAGTGGCTTTCTTGTCGCAACGACTGCACGGTGTCTGCAATAAATTGTTTAAATAGTTTTTTATCCGTTGCTAGATTTGAAATTGTCGGCTTTACTCCGGTAATCGCTTCGATGATCTGCATGCCAAGTGAATGAAAGGTAGAGCAATTTAAGGTATCACAGAGAGGCTGACAACGCTGACGCATCTCCGTCGCGGCATCATTACCATACGCAAGCAATAACAGCTCATTCGCCTGAGCCAATTTACGATGCAAGAGATACCCAACTTTGGCCTTGATAACGCTTGTCTTACCCGTGCCTGCGCCAGCAAGCAGTAATTGCCTGTCATCCTGGATCACACAAGCCTTACGCTGAGCTGCTGTAAGGGGATTTGATTCAACGCTGTCAAAATAGTTAGCGTCTTTTGCCAAGTAGTGTTCAACAAAAGCAGACTGAAACTCAGCAATATCACGCTCATTCCAAAGTGCAATTTCTCGTACAGTTGCTACTTGAGGCTTTAACGAACTTGGCACGGCATTGTCATCTAGGTGCTGCCAACTAGACCATAAAGCACTGCAAATCTGACGCACTAGACTTTGATTATGATGGCTGAGATATCGACGCGTTAATAACTGCTCAATTTTACGAACTTTAACTTGCAAGTGCTTGCCATGGTGTAAGATCCACAATCGTTGCAATTGTTGCACTAACTCATCTGCACCTTGATTTTTAACACTTAACACATAGGTCTCGTGACCCTGTTTGATCAGGACTTTTTGAGCAAACCAACCACGCTGAGGTGCTGGCGGAACTGTCATAGTGCTAAAGGGGATGAAACTATCAGCAGATTTCGACTTAAGGTGGAGGCCTTCTTTCGTACATTTGGCACCACGTACCCCATAAAACAGCCGACTAAAGAGATGTAATGCTATCAATTGGTCAATCAGACAAAGTAATTCCGTTGCCGCCATGCTAGCACGAAACCCAAAAACGCGCTTAATGAAATTTTGTCATCGCTATTTATTTTTTATTAATTTCAATGAACTAGTCTTAGTCTAATACCTAGCTAACAGATTGTGCGACTTAATGTTTAAGAAGGCAGGCGAATAAGGCCTGCACATCAACATATCAAGCAGCTGTTACTGTAGTTAGCTTTGTTTTAGCCGCTAACGTTGCTTTACCAACCAGTACGAGCACCACGGCGCCAATAATCACAGGCGTAAATAAAAAGCTCCATCCCTCTAGTGCCAACATGATCAGTATTGGATTCGCGCCAGCCGGTGGGTGGGTAGTTTTTGTTACTAACATACTAAATACGCCAAGCCCCGTTGCTAATGCCAAAGTGAATTCGTTAACACCAATATACTGCGCAAAAATAATCCCGATTGTAGCGGTAATAATATGTCCAAAGATGACGTTTTTAGGCTGCGCAAGTGGGCTTTCAGGCACACCAAATACCAGCACAGCGGTTGCGCCCAAAGGTGCCATTAAAAAAATATGCTCAGCACTTATCGTTTGACTAAACGCCAATATTGCAATGGCGATAAACGCCCCAGCTCCAGCAATTAAAGCAAGTTGTATTTCTCTCATTGTATTCTTTCCCTTTCCAAAAGTAGACCAACTTGTCTACCCCACAAATGGTAGACAAGTTGGTCTACTTCTGTCAACCTATAATCACGGTAATAAACATGGTTGACTGATGAGTACAAAAAGACAACAACTGATCGATTGCGCAATGGAACTGTTCTATCAACATGGCATTCATGCCATTGGCATTAACGAAGTATTAAAGTCATCTGGTATCGCTAAAAAGACTCTGTATAACCATTTTGAGAGTAAAGATGCGTTGGTGCTTGCAACACTTGAGCAGCGACATCACCAATTTATATCTTGGTTATCTGGTTGCCTTGAAGATGTCCAGACCAGTGAAATGCTCGAAAAGCAACTGTTCTTGGCGCTAGATCAGTGGATTAATAATAAGGTGGAGGTACTGGGCGAATTCCGTGGTTGTTACTTTATTAACACAGCGGCAGAATTTGGTGAGCTTACCAGTCCAATTAATCAACTATGCCAGCGGCACAAACTTGCGGTAAAAGCGTTACTCAAACAATCGCTTAACAACGCTGATGATGCCGCTGTCGAGCGCCTGTTTCTATTGAGCGAAGGGATTATTTCAACGGCGTATACCTGTCACGATGCTAGCGTGGCCAAGCGGGCAGCAGAATTCACGAGCTAAACAGCGTGCTATTTGAAGGTTCCACTTTATGCTTATTGCTCAGGTTTATCGCCTGATTTGGGGGCTTTTTTACGTTGTTCTTGTTTGGCTTTCGCGACATTTTTAAAAACAGGTGGTGGAATAGGAAAAAGAGAAATAAGCGGCATCAATGCCAAAAATAAATAGGCGCCTTTTGGCATTTTTTTGGCCCATAGCACGACCTTAAAAAGTAAAAAGGACGCGATAAAAATCGCCATAAATAACAACAATACCTCTGCTATCCCTAAATCCATTATTATCTTCTCATCTATTCAATAAGCTTGATATGGAGATAAAATGGGTAAAAAGCAAGCGACGTTAAATAATACCAACTTGCTTAATTAAGTGGTCTATTTTGAGGCGAGAAAATCTTGTCGATAACTCCGCTACCGCGTCCTGCTTTCGCTAAGGTACCTACATCCATATAGGCAAGGCAAAAATTTTGCTATTTAGTTGTTCTAAATGAGGAATTTTTAACGCTGTTAGCGTCAGATATACTCCTTCAAATTGAGCAAGTATTAAGTCAAATTGGTATAAACTAAGATAAGAACGAAAAAAGGCCCTGAGGGCCTTTGGGTTTTAGTTACTTTGGGATAATCTGCGATCAGTACAGCATCGCAGAAACTGTGCTGTGATTATCAATCGCCATCGCGATACTTAGGACTGTGATATTGACTATTGAGAATGCAAATACTTGCCTCGCCCAACCATGTAAATCTGAGTCTCTTTGGTACCCTTTTAGCGCCATCAATAACCACCAAAAACTGGTTGTACAGGCCACCGCCATAAATGCTACACCGGTGTAGCCGCTAAGCGGTAGTAACATCACCACCAGTGCATAAATGGCGATATACAAAACAATATGATGCTTGGCCTTTTCAACACCTTGCGCGACTGGCAACACCGGAATATTCGCGGCTCGGTAATCGTCAAAACGGAAAATCGCAATGGCGTAAGAGTGCGGCATTTGCCAAAGACAAAACATCAATAATAAAATGGCAGCGCCAGAGTCAAACACCCCGCTTACTACGCAGTAACCAACCACAGGAGGCACTGCCCCTGACAGGCTACCAACCACCGTGCCATACACTGAGTTTCGCTTCATGTATAAGCTGTAAACACCGACATAAATAAAAAACCCAAATGCGGCAAAACCCAGCGCAATCCAATTGGTGAAATAGGCTAAGAGCCCAAAGCCAGATAATCCGAGTACCAGACTATATGACAGTGCAGCAACTGAGGAAATTTCCCCAGTTACTGTCACGCGAGTTTTAGTGCGAGCCATTGCCGCATCGATATCCCTGTCGATGACATTGTTAACTACACAACCTGACGCAACGACTAAAGATAGCCCTAGCAGAGTCAATGCAAATAGCAGCCAATCAACTTCACCTCGAGAGGCCAATAAAAAGCCTCCTGCGACTGAAATCAAGTTTCCCATAATGATCCCAGGTTTTGTCACCTGAAAATAACGACGCAGCATGACAACTCTCCTGTTAATACATCATCATGGCGTTCGATTCGTAGATGATCCAGACCGACAGCCCCACTACCATCACAATAATCAACGCACTAAAGATAAAGGAAAGCGTGCTTGCCTTACCTTCTTCCGTAACAAAGTTCAGGTGTAAAAAGTACTTCAGGTGCACCCAAATTTGCACTAACGCCGTTGTCACTAACGTCCAAAATGTCGTGCTAGATGACAAGCTGCCACTCATCACGGCAGCAAAAGGAATGGCTGTCAAAATAACGGATAGCACAAAGCCAATTAGATACGACTTCACACTACCGTGGCTGTCGTGTTCATGCTCATGAACATCCATCTGTGCTGACGCTTGAGATCCACTATGGCTCATTACATTGCCCCCATTAAATAAACAACGGTAAATACACAGATCCACACGATATCTAAAAAGTGCCAAAACAAGCTTAAGCAGCTCAAACGCGTTACCGTTTGTGGCTTAAGACCACGACGTGTCACTTCAATCATCATCACAGTCATCCAAATCAAGCCTGCCGTCACATGCATACCGTGCAGACCCACTAATGAGAAGAAAGAAGTCAAAAAAGCACTATTTTGCGGTCCATGACCGTGTACTATTAAGTGATGAAATTCATACACTTCCATGCCAATGAACACCGCACCAAAGGCAAATGTCACCGCAAGCCAAGATAAGGTTTGCGACTTTTTCTGTTTGTTTGCCGCAATCATGGCAAAACCAAAAGTAATACTACTTAACAGTAGGGCCGCGGTTTCAACCGCAACAAAACCCAGCTCGAATATGTCTTTGCCAGACACGCCACCTGCTGTGTTCATGTACAACACAGCATAAGTGGCAAAGAAAGAGGCAAACAACAAACAATCCGTCATCAGATATAGCCAAAAACCAAATATGGTATTTGAACCTGTGTCATGATCTGCATGCTCGTGAGCATCTTCTAACGCATGCAGCGTATCGGGAGTAATAGCACTCATGAATTAACTCTCCTGTAATGCACGAGAAAGGTGGGCAGACTCAATCTGCTCAATCTCGTCAACCTGAACATAATAATCAACGTCGCGGGTGTAACAACGCTTAATAAATACCGAGATAGCACTGACTAACCCCACCGCCGCTAACCACCAAATATGCCAGATCATGGCAAAGCAAAACGCGGTCAATGACGCACTGATAAGCACTCCTGCGGGGGTATTTTTTGGCATGTGAATAGGCTGATAGTGTGCAGGCTTTTGGTATGCCTGTCCCTGCTCTTTCATTTCTGTCCAAGCGTCAATATCGTCAACCACAGGAGTTGTCGCGAAGTTGTAGTACTGCGGGGGAGAGTCCGTAGACCACTCCAGCGTATGCCCGTTCCACGGATCGCCTGTGGTGTCTTGCAATTGCTCGCGGTTTTTGTAGCTCACCACTAGCTGTACCACTTGGAAAACTATCCCAAACATAATGATAAAGGCACCAATACACGCGATGTATAGCCAAATATTCCACTCTGGCGTGTTGGTATGATTAAGGCGACGCGTCATGCCTAAGAAGCCGAGCACATAAAGCGGCATAAAGGCTACAAAAAAGCCAACTAACCAGCACCAGAATGAGGCTTTACCCCAACGCTCATCAAGCTTGTAACCCATCACTTTAGGGAACCAGTAAGCAAAACCCGCCAGATAACCAAACACTGCCCCACCGATAATGGTGTTATGGAAATGTGCAATTAGGAAAAGACTGTTGTGCAGCACATAATCCGCACCAGGAATTGCAAGTAGTACACCAGTCATCCCACCTACGGTAAAAGTCACCATAAACCCTAACGTCCAAAGGACAGGCACCGTGATCCGTAACCGACCGCGATACATGGTAAATAGCCAGTTAAAGAGTTTTACTCCCGTTGGCACCGCAATAACCATCGTCATGACCCCAAAGAAAGCATTAACATTGGCGCTTGAACCCATAGTAAAGAAGTGATGTAGCCAAACAATAAAGCCCAAAATAGAAATCGCACCGCTGGCATACACCATCGACTTATAGCCAAACAAGCGTTTACCTGTAAAAGTCGAAATAACCTCTGAGAAAATCCCAAACGCAGGCAAGATCAAGATATACACTTCAGGGTGACCCCATGCCCAGAACAGGTTGATATACATCATTGCATTACCACCGGCTTCATTGGTGAAGAAGTGGAAGTCCATATAACGGTCAAGCGTTAGCATCGCAAGCAATGCGGTAAGAATTGGGAAAGACGCCGCAACTAGAATATTTGCCCAAGTACAAGTCCAAGTAAAAATAGGCATTTTCATTAGCGTCATGCCAGGTGCACGCATCTTAAATACGGTTACCAAGAAGTTCACGGCGGTGAGCAATGTCCCAAGCCCGGATATTTGCAGTGCCCAAATATAGTAATCAACCCCAACACCCGGACTAAACGACAACTCCGACAAGGGCGGATATGCCACCCAACCGGTTTTTGCAAACTCACCAAATGCTAAGGATAAGTTGATTAAAATAGCCCCACCCGCTGTCAACCAAAAGCTAAGGTTATTCAAAAACGGAAAGGCAACATCTCTAGCACCAATTTGCAGTGGCAGGATAATATTCATCAAACCAATCATAAATGGCATCGCCATAAAGATGATCATGATCACCCCATGTGCGGTAAAGATCTGGTCATAATGCTCTGGAGGCAAGTAACCAGCAGCGCCGCTTGTGGCCATCGCCAGCTGTGTACGCATCATGATGGCGTCGGCAAAGCCGCGCAGTAACATAATTAATGCCAAGATAATGTACATCACGCCTAGGCGTTTATGATCGATTGAAGTGATCCAATCGTGCCACAGCACGCCCCATTTTTTGTATTTTGTGACCATTGCCGCCACGATTAGACCAACAATCGCCACCACGGCTAACGTCACCATAATGATGGGTTCGTGATAGGGGATTGCCTCGATGGATAATTTACCAAACAACGACATAATTACTCCTCAGCCTTGCCGTGATGTGGATGCGCAGCATGCTCTGGTTTGGCGTAATAACTCATTTCGCCATGACCCTGCATGTACTTCATAACTATGGTGTGGAATAAGCCCTGCTCTACCGAGCCAAAATATTCAACGGGGTGATATTCCGAAGGCTCAGCCAGTTGCGTGTAACGACCTGCGGTTAAGGCTTCGCCGTTTGCTTTGACATCGGCAACCCAGTTATCAAAACTTGCTTTGTCTTTGGTCGCAATGGCATCGAACTTCATACCCGTAAAGCCCGCTCCGCTGTAGTTAGCAGAAAAGCCTCTGAACGTCCCCGGCTCGTTGGCAATCAGGTGAAGCTGCGTTTCCATCCCTGCCATCGAGTAGATTTGACTACCGAGCTGCGGAATAAAGAAAGAGTTCATGGTGCTTTCGGAAGTGATTTTGTACTCCACCGGGACATTCGCTGGAAACACCAGTTCATTCACGCTGGCAATGCCTTGATCTGGATAGATAAATAACCACTTCCAGTTTAGCGATACCACTTGAACGGTGAGATGTTCTCCTTTGCCCTCCAACGGCTTGTATGGATCAAGCAATTGTGTAGAACGCCAGGTGATCACCCCAAGTACAATAATAATCACAATCGGAATGGTCCAAACCACGGCTTCTATTTTGTTAGAGTGAGCCCATTTAGGTGCATAGATTTCGTGGTCACGACCATCTCGGTACTTCCACGCAAAATATAAGGTAAGAATAATTACTGGTACTACAACGAGCAACATCAGTACAGTGGCAATGATGATCAAGGACTTCTCATCCATGCCAATTTGCCCCTTGGGATCCAAAATGCCACCATTACAACCGGTGAGCATTAGCCCCAATGAAGCGAGCACATAATTCACGACACTACGTTTATTCAATTGATTACCCTTCAACGATAAGCTGCGGCTTATTTATCAAGCACGCTGAGTATCTATTTGTGCAAGCTATGCTGCACAAGTTCGAATTGCACTGTATCCATCAGGGAAAATACATTAGTGAAGGGAAATACTCCTTTGATACCAGCCACTAACCATTTACCAAATAATCGACACAGTAAACGGACAATCACATTTGCTAAGCTTACAATTCGCCCTAAAAGGACTGTAAGTAGCCGATTAATGTAATTGAAACTGAATTGCTGACTGCTGACCCAAATCGCTTAAATCAAACACATTGGATTAAAATATTGCAATTACGCAAACAGACAGCGGTATCAAAAAGGAGGAGCACGACAACCATGTGCGCTCGGCACTGGTTGAGGGTGAATAGCCTCTGTAGAGGCGAATGCCATTTTGCGCAGCACGATACCAGCGCGTGTAGGCAAAATAGTATGGAAAACTAGCCAATAAATACCTATCAATAATTGCAATGACAAGATAGGTTGAGCCAAAAACGCTCCGAGCATCACCAACACAGAGTCAGGTAATGAATTATCTGCAAAAAGAGCTTCTAATTCAGCTACATCACCTAGCATGCCAGTGAATAATAATGCCGTGTTAAACATCATCAATGCGCTTAGTACACTGAAAATACGACCGAATAACTGCGCACGCGTCATCGCACAACCTTGATAGGTCGTGTCGTCAGTGGTAGCAGTATGTCGAGCATAGCTTAACGGAGGCACAGATTATCCTGATGTTTTTATCTTGATAGAATTGATTAGTTCAGAGCTTTCAGTCTAAACTGAAAGTTCGCAGCGAGTATAACAAAGTCACTATTCGATTCAAGCGATATCTGCAATGATCTATATCAAACTTTCTTAATCTATCCCTATCCTAAACATTCCCTAATAAGACAAAATTCTTAAGCGCACTTATTAGCAATAATTCTCATTCACAATCATTTACAAAACGTAAATATTAACATTTATATTAACTATCAATTAGATAGCAACCTGCACGACTTAACGCCTTATTCATCTTTTGTTCATGCTATTTATTTTTGGTTCGTTCTAAGTATGATCCCCGCCAATTGACATCGCTGTCATTTCAACTAATTCTTTATTGCTAGAGGAACTCATGAAGCAGCTGAATAAACTCTTAGGTTTGATGAAAGTACCCAATAAACTCAGACTCAGTCTGCTTTTGTCTGTCGTGATCATTGCCCTCGTGCAACTCTCATCAGCACTCGTTTTACGAGACAGCTTAACGCACGAACGGCGCATTAATGCAAAAAACCTAATGGAAACCACAGTTGCACAACTTAACATGGTTGCCACTGACAGCTCGCTCACCCCACAACAAAGACAAGAAAAAATAAAAAAACTCATTGATGCTGCACGCTATGGTGACGCAGGCTACTTCTTCTTATTTGACTTAAGCGGGAACATGGTAACGCACCCCATTAAGCCGCTACTCAACGGCACCTCAATGACTAACCATCATGAACGCTTCATTCGCGAAGCATTCAGCCAGTTCGTCATCATTGCCAATCAAAATCAACAAGGTTTTGCCCAATATCAATGGCCAAAACCGGGGACAAAGGAGCTTGAGGGAAAGCTTTCTTATATCGCTAACCTAGAGCACTATAGCTGGGCAATTGGTACTGGTATTTACCTTCAAGACGTTGAAGAACAGTTTTATGACCGGCTCATGTCGATGACTGCTGAAACGCTCGGCTACGCAATATTACTTATTTTTCTCTCTAGCTTGATCAGCAAAAATATTACCAAACCACTGGATAAGCTCACCCGCACGATGGGACTCATTTCAGCGCAAAAAGACCTCACCATTGCACTGAAAAGCCACGGTAAAGACGAGCTTGCCCAAATGGCTATCGCATTTAATAAAATGAACTCGCATTTTCGTGATGTACTGCACGATATCAACGAAAACACCCACTCTTTGGCCTCTCAAGCAGAAGAGTTATCCTGTATTACCGAGCAAATCCAAGCTGGTATTGGACAACAAAACAGTGAAACAGAATCGGTGCAAAAACGCATGCAGTCGCTTAATCAAGTGGCACAAGCTGTCAATAATGAGTCAATGCGTGCGCTTAATAAAGTGGCAGAGACAACCACACTGACGACTCAAGGGCTGGCGCATGTAGACGAAAATGTGGCAGTCATAGCACACGCCTCTCGTAGTGTTGACTCAGCGCAACAAGCCGTGCTCGAACTACAACGCTCATCAACCGAGATTGGTGCAGTACTTGATGTCATTAAAAAAGTGGCAGAACAAACTAATTTATTAGCATTGAATGCGGCTATCGAGGCTGCAAGAGCGGGAGAGCAAGGCCGAGGTTTTGCCGTGGTGGCCGATGAGGTAAGAACGCTGGCTCAGCGTACACAACAATCTACCGATGATATTCAAGCCATTATTGATAAACTACACAATGGCGTCGCCACAACCGTTGAAGAAATGCAAAGCTGCCGTGCAGCATCCGAGCAAAGCCTCAAAGTGAGCCAAGAATGCAAGCACGCACTAGAGCAAATCAACCTCTCCATTGCAACCGTGAATGATATTAACGTCAATATCGCTACCTGGAGTGAAAAGCAATCCGAAGATCTTAATGACATGACTGACAACATCAGTGGCATCGCAACAGTGGCAAACCAAACCGCTCTTGGCGCTGAACACACCAAAGCATCGAGCCAGCAATTAAGCGAAATGTCACAGCAACTCTCACAAATGGTAAGTGAATTCAAGGTGTGAATTTACACCTGTTCGCATAGGCGGAAGTGCGTACTTCCGCTGAGAAATGTCGGGTAGCAAGGGGTTTTAACGCCCCACTCTATTAAGCAGCCTTAGCGCGCATCAACCATTCTTCCATTGAATTTGATACTTTCTTTACATCACAACCATCGTGATAAAATATCCAAACCGAAAAACTATCTTCAGGGTCTAGATAAAAAAATCACCGTCATCTTCTGCAATAACAAAAGCATTGGCGACTCGACTAATAGAAATCAGCCCTTCAGGCGAATGAATTTCGCCTTTTTTAGTGCTTTGTTGATAACATTTTAAGTAAAGCGCTAGTTGCTGATGTGCAGGTGCCTTACCGATACCAATCATTTCAACTTCTTCACTTAAGAGTGGTTCATCATAAAAAGCCCAGCATCGGCCTTCGAAATCAGGGTACTCTTCAGGAAACTCGTTGAAGAAATAGTCCTCGCCCGCGTCTACACTCGCAACGAACACTAAATATTTTTCTGGTAAAATAATCGTTCTTTCTTTTTGTATCTCGGAGATATTCATATTTCTTCCTTGACGTTTTACGCTGCGTTAATTAATGAGCCAAGTTGCCACAGTTAAGACTCAAACTAATAACACTCTATAATATTTTCGGCCTTTGCAAGTACGCACCGGCAACAAACCGCTCGGCGGGTAAACCTCCTCCTACTAGACTGGTTTTACTTCAGAGTAGGAGCTGCTTCACGCAGCGATCTTTAAAGCCCTTTCCCCCATCTAAATATACACCGGCCACAAACCGCTCGACGGGTAAACCTCCTCCTACTAGACTGGTTTTACTTCAGAGTAGGAGCTGCTTCACGCAGCGATCTTTAAAGCCCTTTCCCTCATCTAAATATACACCAGTCACAAACTGCTCGGTGGATAAACCGCCTTATATCAGACTGGTTTTACTCCAGAGTAGGCGCTGCTTCACGCAGCGATCTTTAAAAGCTATCGTCACACAGCCCCACCCAACAAAATCCACTGCTATTAATCGGCGTAAGGGTAATGAACATGATGCTGCTCTTGTAATTTCATACCCAAATACTCAAAGGTTCCCACCAGCATCTCAGTAAATGGTGCTGGTGCTTTCTCTTGGCATGAGGTTGATAAAATCGAAAACTGCTTGTCGCGCAGCGTTCTGAGCTCAGGCTTTAGCGCTTCGATGTCCATAAAGTCGGTTATTCTGTCGATAAATGCCTTCATTCTTGGTGTTACAGCATACCAATAAACAGGGGATGCAAAAATAATGTGCTCAAAACCGAGTACCCATCTAAACAGGTTAACAAAGTCATCGTCACTGTGAGAATGTTTATAGCAATACTCACCAATTTTATAACGGTCTAAGTAGATGAGTTCCGCTCTTTTTTCTTCTGCTAGTGCCTTTGCAGATTGGTAGGTATTTCCATTGGGGTTTGAGCTTGAGTAAATAACGACTGTTTTCATAAGGTTCAATTCCAGTTGCATTAATATTAAATTAGGTGCAACCTTAAAACCTCACCTTAAGTTAAGGTAAAGCATTAATTTATGAAAACTGAAAAATTATTAAGAGACGAACCAAATCTCAGTGTCGGTAAAGTTGCTCAAAGAGCTGACGTTGCGGTGTCTGCACTGCATTTTTATGAGAACAAAGGGCTTATTCGCAGTTGGCGTAATAACGGTAACCAGCGCCGTTATAAAAAGGATGTACTGCGCCGTATTGCCATTATTAAAGCGGGCCAAAAGATGGGGATAACCCTTGGCGAGATAAAAGAAACCCTCGATACCCTGCCCGATTCAAGAACACCAACCAAAGAAGACTGGGCCAAACTATCTAAAGCCTGGCAAGCAAAGTTGGATGAGAAAATTGCTTACATGCAGCGTCTAAGAAATTATGTCAATGGTTGCATTGGCTGTGGCTGCTTATCGATGAAATCGTGTCCTATCTACAACCCAGATGACATCGTTGCCAAAGAGGCTAACGGTGCGGTGTGGTTGGATGAGCCAGACAAAGCAAACAAAGCGAAATCTTGTTATGATAGCGAAAACCATTAAATAGGACACAATAATGAAAAAAACTGCCTTGTGCATGGCACTAGCCATGGCAATGGGCCTGACTGGCTGCTCACTTTCTTCTTCGTCTGTCGAGACGACGCCTTTAATTTCACAGCAGACAGTAGCAAAAGATGCACAATTCGCTGAGTTTTCTCAGCAATTTATCAATGACTTATGGAAGCAGTACCCAGAAGCCTCACTATGGGCAGGTTTTGGCAAGTACGATGATATCATTACGGTACCGAATCAAGCGAGCCGTGACGAGAGTGTTGCCTTCTCTAGAACACAGCTAGCGAAGTTATACCGGTTTGATCTTGCCAATTTGAGCAATAGTCAAAAAATTGATTATTACTTAATTGAAAATCGTCTAAAGCGCGATATCTGGCACATTGAAGCCTTCAAAAGCTGGCAATGGAATCCATCGAACTACAATGTTTCCTATGGCTTTGCAACTATCTTAAACAGCCGTTTTAAAACCGACGACGAAAAGCTAAAACTAGTGCTCACGCGTCTACAAAATGTGCCAGCCTATTATGAAGCCGCACAGCATAATATTAGCAATCCAACCCTTGAATATACTCAACTGGCGATTGCACAAAACCAAGGCGCTTTTAGTGTATTAAACGATGAGTTACTTGATAAGCTTGCCACTTCATTGCTAACAGCAGAGGAAAAAGCGCTCTTTAAACAACGCTTTGCTGCGGCTAAATCAGCTATAAATGGATATGTTTCTTTCCTTACTAATCTCGAAGCAGAGCTAAAAGCAAGTGGTAACGCACGTTCATTTAGAATTGGTGAGAAGCTGTACGAAGAGAAGTTTGCTTTTGATATTCAATCTGGTTATACCGCAAAGCAAATGTATGAGAAAGCACTGGCTGACAAGGCCCGTGTTACCAATGAAATGGTTAAAATCACCAATAAGCTGTGGCCAAAGTACTTTGCAGATAAACCACGCCCAGAGTCTAACGTTGATGCAATAGCCACACTTATTAAGCACCTCTCGCTACAACATGTAAAACGTGAAGACTTTGTCAGCGAAATACAGGGGCAAATTCCAGAGCTAGAAAAATTTGTCATGGAAAAAGATCTCATCACTCTAGATCCTGAAAAACCGCTGGTTGTTCGCGAAACGCCTGAGTACATGCGTGGCTTTGCTGGTGCTTCAATCAGTGCACCAGGCCCATACGACAAAAATGAGAACACCTATTACAATGTGTCTCCACTCACCTCTATGAACGATGAACAAGCTGAATCATACCTTCGCGAATACAACCGTTGGATCCTGCAGATCTTAAACATTCACGAAGCCGTGCCTGGCCATTACACGCAATTGGTATACTCAAATGAGTCTCCATCGCTAATAAAAAGCATCTTAAGTAACGGCGCAATGGTTGAGGGCTGGGCGGTCTACACTGAACGCATGATGCTAGAAGAAGGCTATGGCAACTTTGAGCCTGAAATGTGGTTAATGTATTACAAGTGGAACCTACGCGTGATCTGTAACACCATCCTAGATTACGGTATTCATGTCAAAGGGATAAACCAAGAGCAAGGATTAGATCTATTGATGAATGGTGCTTTCCAAGAACGTGCAGAAGCAGAGGGTAAATGGCGTCGTGCGACCTTAAGCCAAGTGCAATTAACCAGCTACTATTCTGGTTATCGCGAAATTTACGACTTCCGCGAGACACAAAAACAAAAGCTTGGAAAGGAATTTGACTTAAAAACATTCCACGAAGAATTCTTAAGCTTTGGTAGTGCTCCGGTGAACTATATCCGCCAGTTAATGGCAAAGTAACATAATAATGCCGGCCTCATGGCCGGCATTGTTTTTCGACAAATTGATATCACCCGTAGGTCGGCCTTTAGGCCGACTAACGTTTAAACCCAAAGGCTACCCTTTAAACGTAAGGATGGTTGTCGACCTAAAGGTCGACCTACTTTACTATCTTCATTTCATCTAACAGGTTTTGCGCATTATCAACCTTGTCCATTACCCATAACATGTAACGCGAATCAACATGAATTGAGCGGTTCAGGTTCTTATCGTAATCCCAATCACCAATAATGCTTTCATATACACCATCAAAGAGTAAACCCACTAACTCCGCTTTCCCATTCAGGGTTGGCGAGCCCGAGTTACCACCTGTGGTATCCACATTAGAAAGGAAATTCACCGGTACGGTATTCATGCCACCTGTATATTGACCATATACTTTTTCACGGATCAACTGCTGCTGCTTTTTAGGCGCGTTAAATGGTTCAACATCAGTATTTTTCGCCAACAGTCCTTCAAGCGAGGTAAATGGCGTTGCCACTAAGCCATCTTGCGGTGAATAACCACCTACCGTACCGTAAGTGACACGGAGTGTGCTGTTAGCATCCGCGTAAACTGGCTTATTTTGAGATTTGTTGTAAGCAATAATAGCTTCCATCAAAGCAGGACGTGCAGATTGCTGCTTACCAGCCAATTCTTTTTCTTCATCTTCGATTTGCTTCATCACTGCAAAAATCGCTTTTGCATATTGAATGAATGGATCAGAGCTCTGATTTAACTGCTCAAGCTCTAAATCTAACATCCAAAGACGGGCTTTTTCATCAGCAAGCTTAGAGTTAGCATACATCTCATCTAGCAGCGCTTGGTGCTTTGCTTTATTGAAGCCGTTTTCAAGTTGAAGCTGCTTATCTACTTCAGCTAAACGCGCTTCTTTTGGCAAGGCTGCATAAAGCTCCATGAAGTAAAGCATAATCGCTTTATCAACTGTTTCATCATAACGGCGCGTCATACGCTGTAGCCCCGCTTTGATTTTTGGCATATCACGTTCTTGATAGCCACTCTCACGCTCAGCATCAGGCTTTTGTTTTTCAACCGCCAAGCGATAAAGCTTACGCGCAGTAGACATCATTTGTGAGCGATGGATATAGCCAACCATCATATCACGCTCATAATGAGCTTGAGATTGAGCAACCAACTCGCTCAATTCGTTTAGTACAGCACCATACTTTGCTTTACGGTCTGCATCAGCATTAATCCAAGTGCTAAGATCACGCTCAAATTGCTGCTTGCGGCTATACATACTGCCTTTTTTGAAGCTCTCAATCATAGAGCCAAAGTTTTTGATGTAGTTGTTGTAACCCGCAATGGTGCTTTCGTAAGCAATACGAGCTTGAGAACCTTCAGGTGCGTTTTCTTCAATCAGTTCCACATACTTAGAGTTATGTTTGCGTACCATGGGGTAAACCGTGTTAAATACATAATCCACTTCAGAAGCAATACGATAGCGATTGGTACGACCCGGATAACCCGTCACCATCACAAAGTCGCCCTCTTGCACGCCTTTTGCACTCACACTCAAAAACGACTCAGGGTTATAAGGTACGTTATCCTTAGAAAACTCAGCTGGCTTACCATCTTTACCCACATATGCACGGTAAAAAGCAAAGTCGCCGGTGTGACGAGGCCACATCCAGTTATCTATATCGCCACCATATTTGCCCACGCCCATCGCTGGTGTATATGCCAGACGGACGTCTTTTATCTCTAAAGATTTAATGAGGTAATATTCCAATCCACCATGAAAGGTATAAACATTACAGCGATAGCTTTCATCTTGCTCACACTCAGCAACAAGTTGTTTGCGCTTACTGTCAATGGCATCAAAACGTGCTTTACCGGTAAGCGAATCAGTACCGGCATTAACTTTATCCGTTACGTTCGACACTTCTTTTGTCACATAAACCCGTGAGCCCGGTGCCGCAGGTAGATCTTCACTTGGCTGTTTTGCTAAAAAGCCATTCTCAAGAATATTATTATCTGTTGTTGAGTTGTATTGAATAGAGCCGTATGCACAGTGATGATTTGTCACCACTAAACCTTTAGGAGAGACAAATGACGCCGTACAGCCACCTAAGCTAATCACCGCATTCATCGGGAATTCAGTGAGTTTAGAAATTGACTTAGCATCAATTTCCAGTCCTTTAGACTTTAAAATAGATTCAAGTTCAGGTAGTTGATGTGGTTGCCACATGCCTTCATCGGCAGCAACGTACTGAGAAAAGGCCAACACCATGGCCGCGGAGATAGCTTTAATACGCATATTCCAATCCTAAATGTTATATTATTTTAATTGCGATCAGTAATGTGACCCAAGATAGTGCCAAATAGCAATTTATTTCGGTGGAATTTAATAAAACAATGTAAATATTCTTCTTCAGTCTCTCCGCTTTACATCATCTCAAGTGTTAAAGCTAAACCCAATATGTAGTACCTTGTTGACCTATCACAGATCATTTATACTGGCTCGGCACAACGACAAAGATCATCCCTTCTTCAAAAGAGCTGAAGAATGCGTATTCTAAGGAAAAGGAAATCATGGAAGACAAATCAAGTCGGCGTCCACTCAAGGTACGCTCAAGCACATATGCTCAGCGCGTCGCCAAATGGCTTAGCAATAAAAATATCACTCCTAACACTATTTCACTACTCAGCGTGCTGTTTGCAGCCTGCTCAGCAATCTCTCTTGTTTTGTTACCACTGTCTTCTGGACTACTCATTTGGCTTTTGCCTCTACTTGCCGCCATATGCATTCAATTTCGCTTACTGTGTAATTTGTTCGATGGTATGGTCGCTGTGGAAGGTGGGAAAAGTACCGCATCTGGTGAACTTTTTAACGATATGCCAGACAGATTTGCTGATGCTTTCATCATTGTTGCTGTGGGCTATGCAGTCCCTCAATTTAGTTACGCAATCGATATTGCTTGGTGTGCGGCAACGCTTGCAATTATGACCGCTTACGTCAGAACCTTAGCAACGAGTACAGGGGCTCCTGCCAATTTTTGTGGGCCTATGGCGAAACAACACCGAATGGCTTTACTTACATTTGCATGCCTTTTTACAACTATAGAGCCTCTATTCTGGCAACAAGGGGCTGTGTTATATACGTCATTACTTATCATTAGCGTCGGTTCATTCATCACGTTATTTAAACGAGCTATCCTTGCCTATCAATACCTTGAGGGCAAACGCGATGTTTAACGTCCCTGATCATTCTTTGTATGCCATGGCGTTGGTAGGACTCATCTTAATCACCGCAACGCTTGCTTATTTAGTTATTAGCCGAATACAACGAGATACGGATCATCAAGAATTAAAACTCAGGATCCAATCTTGGTGGTGGATAATTGGCGCTTTTTTTGTCGTATTAGCCTCCAACATACATTTCGCACTTGCTTTTATTGGCTTTTTAAGTTTTCTAGCATTAAAAGAGTTTTTGTCCATAGTGCCAGGACGGCAAACCGATAGGCGCGCTATTTTTTGGCTATATTTGAGTATCCCACTGCAATATTATTGGGTTGCAACTCAGTGGTATGGCATGTTTATTATCTTTATTCCTGTTTATATCTTTCTATTTATCCCTATTAGAATGGTGCTCATCGGTGATACAAAAGGATTCATAAAGTCAGCTGGGATCCTTAACTGGGCCGTCATGTTGTGTGTTTTCTCTATTAGTCACCTTGGCTACTTGTTAGTTTTGCCGGTCAAAAACAGTGAGGCGGGTGCCATTGGTCTGGTATTGTATTTACTGTTTACTACTCAATTTAACGACGTTTGCCAATACGTTTGGGGAAAGCTGTTTGGTAAGCATAAAATCATCCCAAAAGTGAGCCCCAACAAAACATGGCAAGGTTTTATTGGTGGCGCCTGTACTACTGCCACATTGTCTTGTTTTGTTGCCCCTGCACTCACGCCACTATCGACCTTACAAGGCGCAGGCGCAGGGCTCCTAATAGCTGTTACTGGTTTTTTTGGTGATTTAGTTATTTCAAGTGTTAAACGGGATTTACAAATTAAAGACACAGGGGTCATGATCCCCGGCCATGGTGGCATTTTAGATAGGATGGACAGCCTACTCTACACTTCACCACTATTCTTCCATTACCTTTACTATCTGCACTATTAAACTATGCTTGCACGCGTTTTAAAGATACTGTTTTTTGGGATGATTATTAAGCCAGTGGTTTTAATTTTACTAGGGCTCAACGTTGTTAATCGCAATAAGCTACCAACACATGGGCCTGCTATCCTCGCGCCAAGCCATAATAGCCATTTGGATACCCTAGTATTAATGAGCTTGTTTCCATTAAGGATGATACATAAGATACGCCCCGTAGCCGCTGCAGATTATTTTCTCGCCAACAGATATATCGCTTGGTTTGCACTCAATGTTATTGGGATCATTCCTCTAAATCGCAAGCAAGTTACACGCAAAACACAGCTCTTTGAACAATGCCATAAAGCGTTAAAGCAAGGTGAAATCTTGATTTTTTTTCCTGAAGGGTCTCGTGGTGAACCTGAAAAAATGACGCAGTTAAAGAAAGGTATTTTTCATCTCACTCGCGATTGTAAGCCGGTGCTCGTTTACCCCATTATGATGCATGGACTTGGCCGCTCTTTACCCAAAGGAGAAGCTTTATTTGTGCCATTTAATTGCGACGTCATTGTCGGCGAGCCACTTTCTTGCACAAGCCACGCGAGCGCACTAGTGCAAGAAATCGAACTACAATTTAACTCGATGCGATCACTTTGTTCAACATATCGGGTAGACGAAGAGTGATAAAACTCTCCTCTTGTAAGCCTAATATCCAAAAAACGGTTCGCTGCCGTACTCTCCTACTTTACTGTTATCTGCATAAATAGTGGACATTTTTCTTAGCTAATTAAACATCTCATCGGTTAATTCAAAAGGCTCCCAAGTCGCCTGTGCTGAACCAATTTCTTCTAAAATCCGCCCTTTCACGCCATCAAATGGAGCATTAGAGATCCACATTTTTACCTCACCCTTTTCACCAAAACCAAAGATAATCTGAGGGACAAGATCTTCCTTTACCTCTCCCGTGTGGAAGGTAATACTAGGCAGGTTTTTTGCGATTTTGTATGCTTTATCACGTTGTACACTGAACTCAGCGTTGTAATGCCTTCCTTGTTTATAATCCCACCATTGTGCTTTCACTTTATGCGGGATTTCAGCTCCCCAAAACGTACTATTTGCATTAGCATTACCCCAACAACAACCTATTGAGCCTGCTGGTGGAGAAAACTTGTCGTCAAACACTAGCTTAACCATTAGGTCACTATTTTCATAGGCAGATACACCTATCCGCAACTTAACCAATTCTGTACTTGAAGAGCAGCTACAAAGCAGCATTACTGCCATTAAAACGGTATAGAGCTTATTGATCATCCTTTTCTCCAAATTGATTTATTTCCATTTTTATACGCTTTCCACACTTGCACCTGCGGTAGCGCTTTTGCATTATTGTAAAACATTTCCCTTTGTCCATTTTCAGTCACGTACTTTGCTTTTGTTTCCTCACCGTGAGCCAGTTTATCCGTAAATCCCGTAAACCGAGAACTAATATGAATATAATGCTCGTATAACTTCTGCCAAGCTTGGCTTGTTGGCCCAGCTTTAAGCGCTTTTGGTACCAAAGTTGCGACCTCGTTGCTAAGTTCATAGGGGTAGATACTTTGAAGACGCGCCATTTCTTTTAGCGGAACGCCATGTTGCACCGCCTCGTTATACATTTGGTGAAGTCCATAATGGGCAAGGGTATTATCTATTTTACGCCTCCAAACGGGCCGATATGTGGTGTAAATATCCTTGTCTCTTCCCGAGCGACTAGCGCCATATCTTAGTCTTTTAAAGCGATAGACCATATCTACGTCAATACCTGGCCACTGATATCTCTGTTCAATTGCTAATTTTGCCTGTTGTACTTTTGCTTCATGCTGTGGCTCACCTGGAATGCCACGAATGCGCTTTAAAGGATATTCAATATCAATACTGATAGGGGCATACCCGCCTCCAATATCAGAATGAACGCCTGGCAGATAATCTTCTTTATGGTTAGAAAACAAGCTACCATCTTTATTTTTTAATGAGCTTAGTGGGAATTTATCACGCCGCTCGTCCCAAGCCGTTAAGTGATACACAGCCCCTGCACTGGCTTGATTAAGATCGAGTCTAGCTGCCTTCTCTAACTCATCTTTAGCATACAGTTCACCATGATAATTATCCCCATCCCCTCCTATCGAAGCGACAGTATCGAAAATTCCAACAAAGCGAAATACCACCTCTTTATTCGCTAACTTAGTATCTTGCTTTACTCTCATTTCATTGATCAGATTAACAAACGCTCTTGCTGCCGCTGCGCCACGGCTGAATCCAAAGCAATCAAGTAAAATCGTGTTGCATAAGCTAATGGAGCTTTTACTCTTAACGAAAGTTTCGATTAAATCAATCGCCTCTATCAACCTTTCATCAAATGAGTAGGCAACGGCTAAATCAATTGTACTATTATCTTCTCCTGCCTTAGTGCCTACGCCTTCGACATAGTGTTTAAAATGAAATTTATCATCCATTTTATACAACTCATGGAGCTTAGCGATATTCGTCGGCTCTTTATCATCAAAGGGGTCCAAAATATCGTTGTATTTATTGTTGCCTGTACCATCAAAGAAGATCCCGATGCTCGGAGGCTCGCTAATAAAATGTAGGTGTACATTGCCCTCGCCTGAAACATTGTGTTTAATCAGCTGCACTCCGCCCTCAGCGCCAATCTTAAGTGCTTTTACTTTTTCTATATCAAGTAAGTCAGCATATGGCACATTATTAAAAAGCACCTGCTCCGGCACCCCCAGGATTTTTGCTTTTAGGCTATAGCTGCCATCTTCACTCAACTTTCCGAATACGAGAGGCGTTTGCGTTGCCCCTTCAGAGGCTCTCGACAACGTGGGGGTATCAGCGCCTTGGATCACAAAACTCACCGCCAACTCCCCCTCCAGCGACACTAATATGCGCTTTTCAGCCACCTCAGGTGATTTATCAACGTTAATAGAGGCCAATACCTGATCGAAAGATGTTAATTGGTCTGATTGATATCCGCCAATGGGCTGATTAGGATCAACCCCACCATTGCTTGCAAAGGCGTTGTTTCTATTCTCGGCTTTGAAATAGGACCTGCGCTTGACGATGATGAGTTGCTCTCTAGAATCGGCAACGCTACCAGACTTTACACTTTGTAAGCCCTTTTTAGTCTTTATAAAAACGCGAGTAAACTCGTCACGCTTAACATGGCGCCAATTATGTCTTTGTCGCAATACTATCCAATCACTGGCATGAGGCTTTAGCTGCGTTCTAATTTCTGACGGTAAATGAGCTGTTGTGGTATGGGGTGGTAAAACTTCCAGCTCATCGATTTGTTGGTCAATCAACCAATTATGTTTCTCTTCAACTATTCTCATCCTTGTTCACCAAAGTTAGTTTTGCAAATCACCCTTTTGAATTAGAATAGACTAACATTTAACCATCAAATTAGTAAATAAAGCTTAACAATATCGTAAATAAAAAGTCTCTTGACGGTGCATTTTTAACGGCCAGACCTTTGCTATTTCGACTACAAAAGTAATCTGTGAGTTAGCCAAACTTTTTACATCATTTGTCACCCATAAATGTTAGGATCGCCGCAATTGTAAGTAATGAGTCAAATTTATGCTTTCGTGTAACAACATCACTATGCAGTTTGGTGCAAAACCACTGTTTGAGAATATTTCCGTTAAGTTTGGTGACGGCAACCGCTACGGCCTAATAGGTGCTAACGGCTGTGGTAAATCCACCTTTATGAAAATCCTAAGCAAAGAGCTTGAGCCAAGTGCAGGTAACGTAAACTACGATCCAAACGAGCGCATCGCTAAGCTAAATCAGGATCAATTTGCCTACGAGCAATATACGGTTGTAGACACGGTGATCATGGGTCATAAAGAGCTGTGGGAAATCAAGCAAGAACGCGATCGCATATACTCATTACCTGAAATGAGCGAAGAAGACGGCATGCGTGTTGCCGATCTTGAAACGCAATTTGCTGAAATGGATGGCTATTCCGCTGAAGCAAAAGCCGGTGAATTACTCCTCGGTGTTGGTATTCCAACCGAGCAGCATTATGGCCTAATGTCTGAGGTTGCTCCAGGCTGGAAGCTACGTGTGCTGCTAGCACAGGTATTATTTGCAGAGCCAGATATCATGCTCCTAGACGAACCAACTAACAACTTGGATATCTACACTATCAAGTGGTTGGAAGACGTATTGAATCAACGTGATTGTACTATGATCATCATCTCTCACGACCGTCACTTCCTAAACTCAGTATGTACACACATGGCGGACATCGACTATGGTGAACTGCGAATCTACTCTGGTAATTACGATGAGTACATGTTTGCGGCAACACAAGCTCGCGAGCGCCTGCTTTCAGATAACGCGAAGAAAAAGGCGCAAATTGCCGAGCTACAACAGTTTGTTTCGCGTTTCTCTGCAAACGCATCAAAAGCAAAACAAGCCACATCTCGTGCTAAGCAAATTGACAAAATTCAGCTGGAAGAAGTTAAAGCGTCAAGTCGTCAAAATCCATTTATTCGCTTTGAGCAGGAAAAACCACTATTCCGTAATGCCCTAGAGCTTGAATCTTTATCACAAGGTTACGAAGAGACGTTATTCTCAAACTTAAACGCACTGGTTGAAGTTGGTGAAAAGGTCGCGATTATCGGTGAAAACGGCGTGGGTAAAACCACCCTCCTCAACACCCTAGCAGGCCGCCAAACACCACTGTCAGGTGCATATAAATGGTCAGAAAACGCCAACATTGGTTACTACGCGCAAGATCATGCTGACGAATTTGAAAAAGACCTCGACCTTTTCCAATGGATGGAGCAGTGGCAGCAACCAGGCGATGATGAGCAAGTTGTGCGCGGCTTCCTAGGCCGTATGCTGTTCTCTCAAAACGACATCAAAAAGTCAGTTAAGGTCATCTCAGGTGGTGAACAAGGCCGTATGCTATTTGGCAAGATCATGATGCACAAGCCCAATATTCTGCTGATGGATGAACCAACTAACCACATGGATATGGAGTCTATCGAGTCTCTAAACTTGGCTTTAGAGCAGTACGAAGGCACCCTATTTTTCGTCTCGCATGATCGTCAGTTTGTATCTTCTCTTGCTACGCGTATTTGGGAAATCAAAGACGGACAAATCATTGACTTCCAAGGTACCTATGACGAATACCTTGCGAAAAAAGCAGCCGAAGCGGTTTAATTTATCGCCAATCATATGCCTACTTAACCACTGAGTAGGCATATCAAGTCAATGGCAAAATATTGTCCTTTAGTACCCAAATAAATAGTAGAAATTACCCGATCATAAAGGCACCTAAGCGGTGTAATCTTATGTAATTAGTAAGTTCGGCATTTCGTTCTAACCTTATGGTGATAAAACCCTGTAAGGAAGCCGTCATGAAATATACTATTCCCGTCGTCGCCGTTTGCTTATTGTCCTGCTTTGCAGCACAAAGTGAAGACACCAGAACTCCCAACGATATAGACTACTCTATGTACTTTAATGCTGATATTCGCGATGCTGAATTTTGCGAGCTCACGTACAGCAAAACAAATAAAAAATATCAATATGGAAAAAATGTTACAAACCCTGCAATGACCTGCCCCGATGCATTTTCTTGGCAGTTATTCACCCAAGTTGTTAATGATAGATTTTGGTCAAACTGGGCAGAAGAAAGAGCTAATTGGCCCGAATACCCCTACCCGCTGTGTAGCGAGAGTGAATCTCCGGCAAAAAATAAATGCTGCACACCTGGCAGTGCAAGTAACAACAAAGAACACTGCCCAACCTTCCCTGCAAAACAATATGCTCGAACTCTCAAAAAGCTAAATCACTTTTCGGATAAAGAAGCGCAATCACTTCTTAGTGAACACTCAGAGTTAATACCAACAGGCCGACCCTCAGTGCTGTCAGCAATGAGAAACAAAAACCTAAAAGCGCATGGTGAAATCACAGGTACAAACATCTGTACACCTGCACAAGTTGAACATGTCAAACGAGTGCTGATCCCCAAGTCGGGTTATGAAAGTAAAGGCAGGATTATTCGGCAGATAAACTCTGAGGTGACTGTACGCAACTTACCTTTCCACGATTATTTATTCAGAAACAACTTATATAACGCTGATGGTGTGCTTGATGTATTCGAAAATAATAACAAGAATCAGCAGAAAAATGCACCATTTCATAGCCGTAATCAATCCGTCATGCAAGATACTACAGCGACTAAAGCAAAGCTATCGACTATCGATCTTCCCCCTGATGCCATCATGATAAAGAGCAACTGGTTATATCATGAATTTGCTACCGAGCTGGGCTACCCACAAGATACTAATCGTTATATATCCAAAACACTGAAAACATCCGTTTGCCTAGCCGAAGATAAAGACCCAACTTCATGTAATGCCAAAGAAAAACCAGAAAATTTCTGCGATATCGTTGGTAAACACTATCTTTTAGCATTTCATATTTCATCAAAAGACATCCCACAATGGGTTTGGACCACCTTTGAACATGTCGACAATTTTGGTCGGTGTGATTTCACAGGGTGTAATGATGCCTTCGGTTTTAATCGAAAAGCAGAATCAAAAGATGATGTAGGACTCAATTACGTCAGTCCAAAACAACGAAGCGATGAATTAAACTCTCCAAGTATTGTTTACAACAGAGATTTAAAATACGAAGCAGAAGAAATGAGCGCTTCTTTAAGAGCGCTTTTGAAGAATACCGGTATCGCCCAAGGTCAAAGTACGAGTGAACATGAACCGGATCCTGAAGATAGCGCTTGGAGTCACTTTAGGCTCAAAGGTTCTCAGGTCAACTTTACAGATCACATGGGACATTCAACCTTACTTGGCAACTCTATTACAGAAGGTGGTTTTATGCAGCAGTCTAGTTGTATAAGCTGCCATTCTAGAGCTGGGGTTCACAAGGTTATGAAAGAGATCACCGCAGATGGCGAAACAAAGCAAGTCAAGACCGCTGACTTTTTCAAACTTAGTGTGTTCGAGCGCCAGCTAAGTGACTTTGGCTACCAGCAAAGCGTTCACAATGTGCCTAAATCAGAGTGGTTCTATAATAACAACGACAAAGCGACGCTAGACGTATTGCAAACGGATTTTATTTGGGGGTTTTTGTTTGCAAGTCCTCTATGCACCTCTGAAAGTGGCGAAGAGTGTGACTGAAGTAAGTAACCAAAAGTAGCTCACAAACTTTAAACACTAATCGGGCCAACTTACAAACCGTATGTTGGCTCGTTTAGTCTACGAAAGCATATCCCACCTGCAGAAAACCAAAAATAGTGCAACTCATCACCATATAAAAAAGAACAAAAAATAGACAGGATTACAATTTTACTGTTAGGATTGTTCTCGCAAAAATTGGAATAATAAAAGGGTCGGCTATGGAACGTTTACAGAATATGTATTCGATAATGTTGCTGTCTAAGCTGAAAGCAAGCTTTCCAGAATCTTGTGATATCAATCATCACACTTTTTCACTCCCACATGCGGATCAACACCTACTCGAAGATGTTGTAACCACTCACCTCAATGAAGGGCTTATCCAAACGGATGGCCGTGATCAGTATAGTTTGACGACAAAAGCAATTGCTCTGTTTGGCGAAGATGAATAACTTAATAATAAAGAAATAAGCGCACCGAAGTGCGCTTCCAAGTTATTAACCTGAGATCAGGTTAACTAGGGACTGTGATGCTATTGTTAGCATCTGCAACCAAAGTGACTTGGTTACCTATGAAATCTACGTCTGAGACCGAAAATACCAGCCAACAACATAAGGCCGGCAAACATTGAACCGCCAGATGAATCAGAGTCAGTTGAAGGCTTATCAGGCACTTGATCAATCAAGGTATTTGCTTTAGGGCTAAGACCCTGTGCTGATTTAGGGTCATCATCTAGAACCGTAATTGCGTTTATCGTCACAAAGTTAGCGGCACCTGGTTCACTATTATTATCCTTGCATTGTTCATCAGTAAAGTTAACTAATGGCACATTACCGCAGCGAGGAATTTTTTCTATCGCCTCTAATATTTCCATACCATTACCGATAACCTCTCCAAACACCGTGTAGCCACCATTTTTGGCATCTAAAGTTTTGCTGTTGTCGACCAAGTTAAAAAACCATTGACTAGTCGCACTGTCTGGCTTGTTTTCCAACTTTGCCATGGCAATCGTGCCCTTTACGTTTGACCACTCGGGCTCATTTTTTACGGCATCGTAAGTATTGATACCGTCGAGAGGGATGTTACCCTCATACTTAAATCCGCCACCTTGTACAACAAAGTCGGGAATAACGCGGTGAATTACTGTATCAGAATAGCGTCCGTTATCTACGTATTTCAAAAAATTTTCCACGGTTTTCGGAGTACTTTCATCAAATAGATTGACCTGAAAGCTACCATGAGATGTTTGAAATTCAACAATCGTTGCATTAGCAGCAAAGCTTCCCAACAAAGTTGAAGCGAGCAATAGAGAGTTTAGCTTGAACATACTTTTCCACTTGGTTATTTTAATTCTCTTTGCAAACTAGAATAAAAATTTATTTATAAGTCGGCTAGCAATTCATTGTCAGTGGTAACAATTAAGAACATTTGCAGACTTAGATTTACAAAAACCGATTAAGAACCCGCCACACCTTGTGCAAGTTTTAGCCAAACAAGCGTTATTCACCGCATAACTCCTCGGAGTAGACGGTTTATACATGCAACACTTCGTCATTTTTTATATGATGCGCTCGATTATAATTCTAAATCCAGGACAACAAGTATATGAGTAATTCCTCTGAAGCAGCGATGGAGATGAATACCGTCGACAATGGGCGCTGGACACAACACGACACACATTGGGTATTAAGCTTATTTGGCACTGCGGTCGGAGCAGGTATTTTATTCTTGCCAATTAACATTGGTATTGGCGGCTTTTGGCCACTCGTTATCATGACCGTGCTTGCCTTCCCTATGACCTATTTAGCACACCGAGGATTAGCCCGGTTCGTCCTTTCATCAAAGCAAAAAAACGCTGATTTTACGGATGTAGTAGAAGAGCATTTCGGCGCAGGTGCTGGCCGTTTAATTTCCTTACTTTACTTTTTCTCTATTTTCCCTATTTTGCTTATCTATGGTGTTGGTTTAACCAATACGGTTGACAGCTTTATCGTCAATCAGCTTGGCTTTGAGTCGCCATCTCGCATTTTACTCTCTGGTTTGCTCGTTGCCGGGATGATTGCCATCATGCTCGGTGGCGAAAAGCTGCTCCTGCGCGCTTTTGCTATTTTAGTTTACCCGTTGGTTGGGGTACTACTGTTTTTGTCACTCTATTTAGTGCCTAACTGGCAAATGCCAGTGGTAAGCACGCCTGATGTTGCGAGCTTAACCGAACTGCTTTGGCTATCCGTACCTATCGTAGTATTTTCATTTAGCCATGCAGCCGCCATTTCTAGCTTTGCCAACGTGCAGCGTCGTCACTACAAAAGTGAGGCAGTTCAAAAATCAGAAGCGATCCTTCGTACGACCTCTATTATGTTGATAGTGTTTGTTTTGCTATTCGTATTCTCCTGTGTATTCTCTTTAACACCAGAGCAAATGGAAGAAGCAAAATCAGCGAATGTGTCTGTTTTATCCTATTTAGCTAACGTGTATAACAATCCGTTTATTGAAATGCTTGGCCCGCTTGTGGCATTTATCGCGATTACTTCATCTTTCCTAGGCCACTTCCTTGGTGCACGTGAAAGCTTTAACGGCCTTGCAACCAAGCAAACGAGCATGAGCTACAAACTTGCTGACAAGCTAGGCGTGGTATTTATGTTTGTTGCTATTTGGGTATGCGCCGTATTAAACCCAAGTATTTTGGACATGATGGGAGCTATCTCAGGCCCAATCATTGCGATGATCTTGTTTATCATGCCAACCATTGCCGTGTTTAAAGTACCAGCACTACAAAAATACAAAAGCCACGTTGGCACTTATTTTTTGCTATTCGTCGGCTTGCTGGCGGTTTCTGCATTACTGTATAACATGCTAGGCTAACAAAAAGGGAGGCATCGCCTCCCTCACCTCTCTATCTTTCTTGTTACTTACCCTCATGATAGTTCACCTGTATAGTACTAGTTTTCAGTGCATTGAATGAGCCACCACAGCCCAAAGACGGACTTTGACTTTGCTTGTCTTCGTGGCAGTTCAGACTAAATTATGGTAATTTTCAGTGTCTTAAATTGAACACTACGACCAAACGATGAATTTAGACTTTCCACCAGCAATTAACGAAGAAATCACAGCGCTAATCAATCAAGTGCATAACCTGCCTGTTCACGAGCAAACGCTGTTGAGTGTGCTGGCGGTCGTCTATAAACCAGTTTCAGCAATCAAGCTCAAACGCCTAGTTCAAACGCTCGTGGCAAAAGAGATCATCCCTGAAAATGACTTTGAACAAGGTGTAAGTCATAGCCAAATTATGAAGTGGCGCTCAGACGGGTTAGTGACTTTCAACGAAGATGGAGTGCAAATAAACCTAAAGCTCGCGACCAGTTTAAGCCATCGAGTCATGGCTGACGGCCAGTTTTTAGCAATCCTTAACACCGCAGAAGAGTTTATCCCTGTACTGAATGCTTATGAATGGGAACGCCAATTTGCTGATGAACAGCGACTCATTCGAGATTTTTTATTTATTAATCAACTGCCAAAAGCCCGCAACCATTTAGGACTGGCGAAAGACCCACAGGCGGTGTGTCATAAGACCAATCAAGTGCTATTACCACTGTATTTTTATCCTTTTTCAGTTGAAGGATTTTCGGCGCTTGCTGATGACTTGCAATATCAAGCTTTTGCAACCTTGCTCTATACCTTACTACAAGGTGGTCACAGCATTCGCTATGCAGTTGAAATACTCACACAGGTTCAAGCAAAGACACAAAACCCGCTACTGACCTGTTTATTAGCAGAATATCAAATCTATACCCTGCAATTGGATAAGGCTCAGGCGTTGGTAGCCAATATCCAAACCGCTTATAGTGCACAAATTATGGCGAGCATTGCTTTTTTACAACAACACGACGACCTTATCGTTTGTTTTGAACAAGCACTAAAAGCCAAAGACAAAATCACCAAACGTAAAAAACAGTACCTAGGTAGAACACTGGGTTTGTTTCATAAGTTGGCGTTATTGCAACAAGCCAATAGCCATGATGCCGCATTATTTGACACCCTCTCGCAGCAGCTTGAGTTTGAAAGCCAAGACAGCAAAGCACCTTATAACAACTTCTTTGCCAATAACGTGCTGTTATACTGCGCGGAGAGCTTGTCGCAAAACAGTAGCTACAGCAGCGCCCACTTAAATTATTCAAGCTTGAAGAAATCTCATGTTTTTGACTATTACTTAGGTCGCTTGCTCGACTGCTTTGCACACTTCTGGTGTAATCAGAACTTAGATGCCAAAACACTTGCCAGTCTCGACGACTGCATCGCAATTTTTGAGCGCCTCTCTTTACCTCTTTTTGCTGGGCTTGCAAAGCAGTTGATGCTGGCAATGCACGGTGAGCAATATCCGCTTGCGTTTAATCCCGAGCTGAATGTTAGTCATCTCGTTGCCAAAAAGACGGCGTGGGATCTGGCATTGGACAAGCTTATTGCACTCAACCCGAACGCAAATACCAGCCAAGAAGTTGACGAACAATTTCGCCTGATTTGGCAAATTAGGCAAGGTCGCTTTGATATTGAGTTTTTAGCACGCGAGCAAAAACGGGGTAAAACAGGCTGGGGAAAAGGTAAGCCAATTTCCTGCAAACAACTGAAACAGCACCCAGAGCAATTTAGTTATATCAGCCAATCTGATAAAAAGCTGATCGACGCCATCGCACCACAGTCAGGTTATGGCTACAATGGTCGTGTGGACTACGCCCTTGCGGGAATTCCAGCGTTAAAAGCCGCAGTCGGCGCCACCAACCTATACCATGAAGAAGACTTAAAACAAGCCATTACCATTGCCGAGAAATCTCCCGAGTTACACATCCGTCAACATGGCGACGATCTGCTACTCTCTATTCCTAATTTACCCAGCTATTTTGGTCAACCGCAAACCTACTCATTTATTCAGCAAGCTGAGCATCACTACGAGTTTATTGTGTTTAACCAATCACATATACAGGTCGCTGAGATAATTGGTGAATCCGGGTTAACCGTGCCTGCTAGTGCAAAACAAAAAGTGCTGTCGAGTATTAAAGCCATCGCACCTTATCTTAATGTACAGTCTGATTTAGCTGATATAGATACTGGGCTAGATAGTATCGAGGCGCAATCAGCGCTTGTTATTAACATTCAACCTTATCATCAAGGCCTCGATTTTCACTGCGTGGTCATGCCCTTTGGCGAAAAAGGGCCGATTTTTCATCCCGGGCACGGTATTGCCACTGTCAGCGCCGAAATCGATGGTAAGCGCTTATCCACCACCCGAAACTTGTTACTTGAGCAGCAAAGATTGGATGAGTTAGATACGCACTGCCCGCTATTTTTGGAGATGACGGATAATCGCTTAAGTTTAGCCGAAATGGATGCAGCGCTAGAGGTGCTGCAAGAACTTGAGCTGGTGGTTAATCAAGAGCCTTGCCCTATGGCACTCAAGCTCAGATGGCCTAAAGGTAAAAAGGTTAAGCTCAGTAGCAAGCTCGAAAGCCAACATTTGCAACTTGCCATGAGCAAGAAAAATGAATGGTTCGACATGACTGGCGAGCTACAAGTAAGTAATGACCAAGTTATCGAACTTAAACAGCTTCTCAAAATGGTTGCCACCAGCAATGGCCGCTTTATTGCGCTGGACGGTGAGCAAGTGCTCGCCCTTTCAAGTGAGTTAAAAGCGCAACTTGACCAGCTCAATAACGCGACCGAGGGCGGAAAGTTTCACCCGCTAGCTGCACCTTTAATTGCGGAAGCCACCACAGGAATGCGGATGAAAACCTTGCCGGCTTGGGAAGAGCAAAACGAAAAAATGCAGCAAGCCGTCGCATTGACTCCAACGCTTCCTTCAACATTACAAGCCGAGCTTCGCGACTACCAGCAGGCGGGATTTGACTGGGCTATGCGACTTGCCCATTGGGGTGCAGGTGCGTGCCTTGCCGATGATATGGGATTGGGTAAAACCATCCAAGCGCTGGCGATGATATTGGCCCGTGCCAATGTCGGCCCAACGCTTGTCATCGCGCCAACATCGGTCTGCTTCAACTGGCAACAAGAAATCCAAAAATTCGCTCCAACCTTGTCGGTAAAACTCTTTTCTGACTTTCCACATTCTGATGCCAGAGCTGAGATGCTGAGCAACTTGCAACCACTGGATTGTGTGATATTAAGCTATGGCCTGCTACAGCGCGAAGTTGATATCTTAAAGCCTATCACTTTTGAAACCATTGTCGCCGATGAAGCCCAAGCGCTAAAAAATCCTTTAGCGAAGCGTACTCTGGCCGCCTGCGCGCTCAAAGGCAAGTTTAAGCTGATCACCACAGGGACCCCAATAGAAAATAACCTCACCGAGCTTTGGTCACTCTTTCGTTTTGTAAACCCCGGATTGCTCGGTAACCTCAAACGCTTTAGTGAAAAGTTTTCCGCTCCCATTGAAAATGCCAATGAAGATAAGCTAGCAGCACACCGTGCCCGTAAAGGACTCAAACACCTGATCCAGCCTTTTATTTTACGCCGTATGAAGCATCAGGTATTAACCGAATTGCCACCACGCACTGAGATCAATGTACCAATTCAATTGAGCCAAGAAGAACAAACCTTTTACGAAGCACTGCGTCAAAACGCCATTGACGAAATTTCACAGTCAACACAGCAAGACAGTGCCAATGAACAACGCTTTAAAATGCTGGCAGCACTAACCCGCTTGCGCCAAGCCTGTTGTCATCCAAAACTGTTAATGGCAGAAAGTCAGATAACCAGCTCGAAATTAGCGGCATTGGATGAGCTTCTGAACGAGCTGCAAGAGAACAATCACAAGGCGCTTATATTCAGTCAGTTTGTAGGCCACTTGCAACTCATTAAAGCTCGCTTGGAAAAACGCGGGATCCGGTTTCAATATTTAGATGGCAGCACCCCAAGCAAAGCACGTCAGCAGGCCGTGAATGCGTTTCAAAAAGGTGAAGGCGAGGTATTTTTGATTAGCCTCAAAGCCGGCGGCTCTGGTTTAAACCTTACCGCGGCAGATTATGTTATTCACATGGATCCTTGGTGGAATCCTGCGGTTGAAGAGCAAGCGTCAGACCGCGCACATAGAATGGGACAAACACGCCCCGTTACTATTTATCGCTTAATTGCCAAAGGCACGATTGAAGAACAAATTGTCGAGCTCCATCATCATAAAAAAGACCTCGCGGATCAATTGCTCGCGAACACCGATAAGGTGATGAAACTAGACGTAAACGATGTACTATCCATGCTTAAAGAGACGCTTTAATACAAATCTCTGGCGCACGATAAGGTAAATCTAACAGCGAAAAGTAGTTTTGACCTAAGGCGATCCGGCGAAAGGCGTTGTCATCAAGTTCGGCGAGAATTCGACTATTGATATCGACTTCTTCTAGATAATCGAAAAAGCGTTTGTTTTTACTGGCGACGAAGTCACTGCCCGGCAAAAAGCGCTCAGCATGGGCATTAATAAATTCAACATACTGCGCCTGAATTTTCGGGTCGCTAAAGTAATAGTCGTACAAAATCCGCCATGACAGATCGGCCTTTAGGTTTTTATATTGAGAGAATAGCCGCTCCATGGTGTTTATGTGTAGCTCTGGATCAATTTGGTTTAACTCTTTTGAGACGCCCATGTGCATCCAAATAATATCGTTTTCTGGGTAGCGCTTTAGCACTTCCTCAAGCAAAGGCAAGTATTTGAGTGGCGCGTTGTTATCGCCCAAGTCAGCGTGCAGTGCAAGCGGAATACGCTTTTCTTTTAGCACAGCCATAAACGGCTGCCACTTGGCGATAGTCTCTTTATCTACCGCTTGATGACCGTTACCAAAATGCGCCGCTTTGACTAAATTCACTTCTCCCATCCAACGAAATAAGTCACCAAACTCGTCTTCGAGAAGTGCCATTTTTGGCAAAATAGTCTCTGGTTTATGCAAGTCAGCAAAGGTCATAGACAAAGTAATATGCACGTTATCTGCGCCATATTTAAGATAATTGCTTGCATTTTTAAAGTCATTTTGAATGCTGGGTGAAATCAACTGGCTGTAGCAACCACGCTCACCAAAGCAGTCAGGCCTTCGCTCGTAAGTTTGACCAATGCCATAAACATTGATAAACACCACTCCCGCACGCTCTGCCCAAGTAACGAGCTTATCAAACGGCACCGCTTCTCCGCGAAATGGTTGAAAATGGTGATGGGAATCAACGGCAAAATAACTAGGCTGCGTCTTGCGGTCGTAACATTGGATATTATCTACACTAAAAGTTGCCAGCGTGCGTGTGCTAGTGGCCGAGACACTTTGACAACCTGCCAATAAAACGGCACAACTCATGGCTATAACACTTTGTTTTACATTCATTTTTATTATCTACTGAGTCTCCTTTACCAAGGTACTTTACCACGTATAATATCCTTGTACATGACCCAGTCACCCATCAAGCTATACAGCGGATATTGAAATGTCGCAGGCTTATTTTTTTCAAAAAAGAAATGCCCTACCCAAGCAAAACCATAACCCGCGATTGGCAACAACCACAGTAAAGACCAATGTGCAAAAACAAGCGCAAAGAGCAAAATCAAGAGCACTAAGGTTGAGCCGATAAAATGCAAGCGACGGCAGGTTTTGTTTTTGTGCTCAGCGAGGTAATAAGGGTAAAACGATGCAAAAGAATTGAACTCTTTGTTATTATTTTTAGTCATGAGAGTATGCGATTCGTTATTCGACTGTAATACTCAGCATAGTGCAAAGTATTTACGTTGAAAATAAAAAAGGAATGAGCGTGGCAACAGGCTCAAAAACAGTATGTTGAAACCCCTAATGATGATCACCGCTGCGATGCTACTCCAAGCTTGCAACGACACCGCCCCAACCACCAAATCAGAGGAAACGATGAATGCACAGAGTAACATTCAATGCAGTGTGAGTAAGGGGTCCGACTCAGGTATGACCTACCCCGTTAATTTCACTTTTACTAACGCAGGCCATAATGATGAAAAGTTTCTAATTTGGCATACCCCTTTTGAAGGCTGGTGGAGCCAATTTTTAGAGGTAACACAAAATGGTAAGTCGCTTAATTATCAAGGACCCATGGCGAAACGACTCGCGCCCTCAGCTAATGAATTTATGACCCTAAATGCAGGGCAAAGTAAAAGCGTAGAATTAGATTTGGCACTGGCTTATGAGATAAACACCGCACAGCCCATTACCATCACCTATCAAAATCAGCTCAGTCATGCCAATGCATTAAAAGCGTCATGTAGTACGGTATTAGAATAAAACCGATATCAGCATCGTATCTCGGCTCGTAGGTCGGCTTTTAAGCCGACAACTTAACCCAACAACCGACAACCCAACTAACCCATAACCAACTACAAAAAACCACAACCCCAACATCAAGGTCTTGAAATTTGGATCACGACTCGACGGTTCTTACCACGACCAATGGCATTGTCGTTGGTATCAATATGGCGCTTTTCGCCAAAGCCATCAGTCATAATTTTACTCTCTTCGACCCCTAAGTTCGCCATATAGGATTTAATCGCCTCGGCACGTCTCTTTGACAATCTCAGGTTGGTATCACGGCCACCGTAACTATCGCTATAAGCCGAAATATAAATTTGCTCAATTTTCGGATCATTTTTAAGATATTCGCCGATCATATCTAAACGTTTGCGTGACGACTTTGTCAGTTCACTGGAGTTTTTCTTGTAGTTCATCACTGTAAAAGCAATGTCTTCAAAGCTGTATGGTAGCAAATTATCGCGACACTGTAAGAACGCCCAATATGCCTGTTTAAAGTTCACTGACGACAAAGAAACTGAGATTTTATCTACGTCGTTGTGCCAATCTTTATAATAAAAAGTGGGAAAGTAGCCCTTTTCAAGCTCAGTCAGCAACTGCCACGCGACGTCATTTTCAAGTTCACCGTCAAATTTTTTCAGCAATTTCATTTGGCCGATACTTCTTGCCGGTTTGCCGGCTCGCCAAAGCGGAGGCACCGATTCAAGCCCTGCAAAATCGTAACTTTCAGGACGTACCATCATATCGAGGTTAAAGGTTAAATCTTTATTTTTACTGGCGTTACTTGAAAATATAGCTTCACCGTAATACGGAACTTCATGGTTAAGCGCACAGCTCAAACGATTGTTTTGGTCAACATTCCAATGTGATGAATCAGCTTCGGCAGCGTATTGCCGCATTGCAGCCTCGCTATTAAAGGCAATGGCGCATAACGATATACCAACCCAACCTACTGATTTATATAACTTGATCACCCCACACCTCACAACATCAACCATTAATCTACACGCACTCAACATGCTAAAAACTAGAGTTTGTCTCTACCAATTCGCGCTATTTAGAGTTAAGCAATAAATGTACCATACTAAGCGCTCTCAAGCTGCTCGCTTCTTGTCGAGGTATCAGTATAATAGGCCGCTAAATTTCACAAACCAAGAAGATTATGTCTGATACCGAGCAAACGCTATTTTCAAAACGCTTTCGCGGCTTCTTTCCTGTAGTTATCGACGTGGAAACCGCTGGCTTTAATAAAGATACTGACGCCCTACTAGAAATTGCCGTTAGTATGTTAAAAATGGACGATGACGGGGTATTAAGCTTAGATCAGACAGTACACTTTCATGTTGCGCCTTTTGAAGGTGCAAATATTGAGCAAGCTGCGATTGAATTTAATGGCATTGATCCATTTTCACCACTCAGAGGCGCAGTTGCAGAAGATGAAGTGCTGAAAGAAATTTGCAAAGCTGTGCGTAAAGCTCAAAAAGCCGCAGGCTGCCAGCGCTCCGTTGTCGTTGCCCATAATGCCGCTTTTGATCACGGTTTTTTAAATGCAGCTATTGAGCGTAATAAGATAAAGCGCACACCTTTTCACCCATTTGTCAGCTTTGATACCACATCACTTGCAGGGCTTGCTCTAGGCCAAACGGTGCTTGCAAAAGCATGTCGTGCAGCGGGTATAGAGTTCGATAACAGTCAAGCACACAGCGCACTTTACGACACAGAGCGCACCGTAGAGCTCTTTTGCTACATAGTCAACAGGTGGCAAGCATTAGGTGGCTGGCCTTTACCTGAACCAGAGCCTGAAGTCGAGTCAACAACCGACACCGAATAATAAAAATGCCAGCAAATTCAGCTGGCATTTTTGTAAGTGTTCGTTTTACGCTATTTCTGCGGTTTTGGCAGTCGTAAACTGTTGCATGATTTTACCTTCATGTAGTTTAACGAAATTAGGCGGGTAAATTCGCGAAAACAGTTTAGTATCTTTCGCTATTTTCACTTCAGTCCCAGGATGCATCAACTCATTGACAGTGACTCGACTCAAGCGTGCTAAGCGATGTATTTTTTGCTGTATTAACCGGATATTACGCTGATTACGGCCATAATGTTTGTTGATCTGCGCTTCGCTATGCTGCAACTTGGCAAGATAGGCTTCTCGCTTTTGAGATAGCGGTGACGCCTGCGCTTTATTCATCGCACGCTTAATATCAATGATCTTGGAGGCTAGCATCTTTTCTAGCTCTACCAGCTCGCGGTGCTTCTCGTGCAAACTGTCCCAGTCTTGGGCTAATGAAATACGTGTTCTTGTGCCAGATGGCGCCCCAAGCTCACCCGTTTCTATACGCATGGCGTCCAAAACATTACCGCCAACCAATTTACCTCTTGGGGTCTCACCTTTGCCTACTTTTATTAAACGTTTGGAGGCTAAATCACAATGCAGAGCTTGACGTTCAATCAAAATGTCTTGCTCACTCTCAATGTGACAGTACTGCGCATAACCTAAAGAAACACTGCGCTTTGCTGTAATTGAGCACGAAAAAGGTTCACCTTCGATGCGTTTGCGGCCAATCGTACCAAGCATAACCGTAACCGCACTGCCGCTTTCAAGAATAGCCGACTCCACAAAACCAATAACGGTAATATCTCCTGAAGCCTTAACGCGCATTCCATCTTTGATATCACCACTTACAATCACACTACCATCAAACTCAACATGCCCAGTCGTCACATCAATGTTTTCGTAGCACAGTAAATCATCAACGCGCATACCACGAGGAACGGCTACCGGCACACCTTTTGAATCGGCAATAAGTAAGTTTTTGTCATTAGGGTCAAGCTTGGTGCCTTCTGACACCTCAAGTGGCGCATCTTTACCCGGTTTTGGCTCAATCACATCGCCAAACACGGTATAACCTGGCTCACCTTCAGTTGGCGGGACTTTTTTCATCAATGGGCTACCCGGTTTTACGGTGATGATAGCGCCTAAATTACGCATATCGACTTTGCCACCACTCGACTCTTGTGGGCTAAGCACTCTATCTTGTGCTGTCATACACAAACGCACAAAACGCGCGTCGCTACCATCTTTGGCACGTTGTCCATGTGCGACAATACCGCTGTAGGTGTGTCCAGAAGGGAGTTCTAACTGCTGACCAAGCAGATTATCGAGAGCTTTACCACTGACACCCTTTTTAATGCCAGCTTGTTTTAATGCTTGTTTGGCTTTGTTCATACAAACCAACTTACCGCCTCGGGCTGTGGTTACTCTCGCTTCGGCAAGCATATTACCTTCTTCAATACGCACAGAAATAGACGCATCGATAGCGCGAGCCACAATTAACGAGTCCTGCTCAGGTGCCTCACTTGCGGAAAATAATTGGCCTATATTGGCATGAATGATCTCAAAATCCGCATATGGCGACTCCTCAATCATCTCAATCAATTGAGACGAGCTCGCCGGAAATCCGGATTCCACTGGATGAGAGAGCAAGTAGACATAGCCCTCATCCTCATCAAAACGAAATAATGACATTCATCAACCCTGAAATATATGCACGATCTTATTGTTATGTTGTTATTTTTAATGCAGCGGGATCATTTGAGCATAACTTAGTCAAATTGTTAAGCTTAACATTACCTGAACCACTACAAATTTTAAATGAATGTAAATCGTTCTGCGCATTAAAAGTACAACTTATTATTTTCCTTAGATTTATCGGCTTTACAGTGCAAAGCTTTAGACAAACTTTAGGGTTTCGCGCTTAGTAGCGTCAAATTCATAACTAAGTATTACTCCGTTTTACACTTGCCGCTTTATAGGGTAGTTTTATCTTTTACGACGGACATAAATTTTAGGGACAGCCATGACAAAACACGTACACCTTAGTTTTATCGACACCAACTTTATCAACTCACTTACGCCTGTACTCGACCACAATATTGACTCAGATGAAATACTCTATTTAATAGAATCTCAACAACAACAAAATCTTGAAGATATTAAAAGAGTGTTGGGGCCAAGAGGGGTGAAAGTACATCATGCCCTTATCCCTACCAGCCGAGATAGCGACACCTTAATCGACAGCTTCCACCAACTCATTGACACCCTCATTAGCGAGCAGCCAGAAACCCAATTTGTGTTTAATGCCAGTTGTGGCGACCGCCAACACTTGCTCTCGATGTATGAGGTGATCCGCGCCTATCCAATTGAATGTTTTATCATTGAGCCCGAGCGCGACGAACTTCACTGGCTTGTACCAACAGAGCGCGCCAACACCATCCTTGCCGATAAATTAAAGATACGTGACTTTTTTAACCTCATCGATGGCGATATTACTGAAATTGCAAATGAGGGGGTTGTTGATATTCGCTATCGCCAGCTCGGTGCCAAATGGGCAACCAGTCAAACGGATTTTAGCCATGCCCTAGCCCAGCTCAACTATCTCGCTGCTAGCAGTGAAGATAATGAACTTATCAGTGAGCCTTTGAGTCGCAGCCAAATGAATAGCCCAAGTTTGCAAACACTCATTGACGATTTAGAAGATGCTAACATCGCTACAAGGCAAGACGACAAATTAAAATTTGCTAATGAAGGCGCTCGCTTTTTTGCCAACGGTGGCTGGCTAGAAGAATATGTGTACGCCATCCTCCTCAGCCTAAAAAAAGAACTCACCATTTTACAAGATGTCGCCCAAGGCGTTGCGATTAAACGTCGCGTGGGACAAGGCTATGTCAATAACGAGCTAGATATTGTAGCGCTCGCCAACAATAAGCTTCACCTCATTGAATGCAAAACCAAAAAGTTTAGTAAAGGGGAAGGCAATCAAGTGATTTATAAACTCGACTCACTCAGCGAGCTATTTGGTGGCGTACAAGCAAGGGGTCTACTAGTGAGCTATCAAGGTATTAGAACTTCGGAAAGACTACGCGCCAAAGCGCTAGAAATTGGCCTGATCTGCGAAGATGACCTTGGCCAACTAAAAGATAGACTACGCAACTGGTTGCGCGGAGCGTAAACACAAAAAGCAACATACCCAGCGTTTGTTGGCGCTGCGTTTATCACCCTTACAAACCCACAAAGCGGTAGCGAGTGCTCCGCTTTCTGTCGCCGTACAATAATCCACTTTTCTTTTAGCACAATCCTATAGACTTTAGAGCTGAGTTCGTCAGATATCAATGCCTCCAACTCCTTAAACAACGAAATAGCGCTTCAACCTTCATGGTTCATATCGGGATAAGTGACAAAGCACTCCTTGGTTAGAGGGTTTAAGTTTATTGAGCCACTTTTGGGCATACACCTTGCTGAAGTTGTTATACGTATTTCAGAAGGATTTGCTAAATGAAAGTTCAACACCAAGCAGTGCTATACAATCAGGCTCAGGTGCGACGCGCGCAATCAATCGAAAATGAAGCGAAGGGAAGCGTTTTGCCAGCATCAGAGGCAACAACTAGCCACATCAAAGAGGCACAATTCGACTTTACCCATATGACCAAGAAAGAACTGGCTGTGGCATCTAAAGCACTGTATGACGAAGGAATATTGGATTTAGGGCAACATGCTTCGCTTTCTTTACATTATTTTGTTGTTGAGCAAGGCCTAAATCGGGGGAGTGGAATTCCCTCTCCTGCCGATACTTCACGAGCCGAGAATGAAAAAATCGACGTTATCGCTATGCAAAAGGCCAAGTTAAGAGAGGCCCGTCGGAGTGGCCGATCAGAAACAGAAATTCAATTTTCTGAAAAGCTGCTCAAGACTTTAGAGAACTATCAATATGGTGGTAAGGGAAGATTCTTCGCAAGTGCCTAGTCGCACAAATAAAAAGCCAACCCGTTATACATATAATCAACGCTTACGGCCTTGTTCAGCAATCGGCGAGTAATTAATCAAACACGCCTCTGCTTCGTGAAATCATCAGCAAATGGCATGATAAGCCATTGTAATGACATTAATCCTATGTATAATGCGAGACATAGTTAGTTGTTAGATGTATAGACACTAACAGTACTGAATTTATTCAGGGGCTGATTAGGATTCGACGGGATTCAAGAAGCCTAAGGTGCATGTCGAGGTGCGGCTGGCCTCGTAAAAAAGCCGTATTTAAAGTAATCGCAAACGACGATAACTACGCTCTAGCGGCATAATAGCCCGCTAGCACTCCTCCATGATATTCTTGTGGATCTGGTTCTGGAGTGTCACCCTACACAAGATCGCTACGGAAACCCTGGCCGGGGTTGAAGGGCTAAAACTAAGCGGCCTCGCCTTTACTTATCGTGTTCGTCCGAGATTTAAAGGTTAACCAAAAGACGATACTAAACATGTAGGACCGAAGGTCGACGCTTTCCGGACGGGGGTTCAAATCCCCCCAGCTCCACCAAATTTTAGCGTTTTAAAACAGCCAGTTAGAGCAACAAGTTCTGACTGGCTTTTTTGTTTTCGGGGCAAACATCCACATTTCATCCTAAAAAGTGTCCACATCGTGACCACATTTATATATGGCCCAAAATCCGCATATTTATACCAATTGAATTAATTCTCTAATCAATTTGAAGGGTGAAATAGCATATTAGCTTCGTTAAAAATTTCTCATTTAGAACAACTAAATAGCAAAATTTTTGCCTTGCTACTAAAGCAATTTCCCCGCTTCAAGATAGATCATTTACTTAATACAATTGGTATTATTTTAGCTTTTAAGGCTACGGGACTGAGCCAGCCCCAATCTACAATTTATTCAAATAACAATTCAAAATATGCTTTAGTGAGCCAATTGAGGCGTAAATTGAGCGTTGTTACTTTGCTGTAATCACTATCAATTCAATGCTATCTGGACTAACATATTGGTTAGATTTAGAGCGTAAGGAATATAGCGTGTCGTTAGCGAATGCTCGCACAGTTCACCAAAGCCGATTTGTGCCACTGGTTGCTGCACTACTTGTGTTAGTTGGTAGTATGCTTTACGGGCTGGTGTTATATGAGCAAGAAAAAGAGCATCATGCTGAAAAAGTCGCCTCGGCACTTGCTTTGCGCCTTGATCATGTGACTGAGGGAGTGAACGAACGCGTTACATTGTACTGGTACGGCATTTTGGGGCTTCGCACTGCAATTTATGCGAACCAACAACATAGCTTTGACTATCAGGCAATGCGGCGATATATCGACTCGTTTGATTTCCAAGCGGAGTATCCAGGCGCACGAGGCGTTGGAATTATTAAGTATGTCCCCATCGATAACGTGAGTAGCTTTGTGCAACAAGCACAAGCTGAACGCACGGACAGAACATTCTCCATCAAAACGCTAAATCCACATAACACCAGCAAATTTGTTATTCAGTATATTGAGCCAGAAATAAACAATGATAAAGCTGTCGGGTTGGATATAGGCTCCGAAGCTAGTCGCAGAACTGCAGCAATAGAGGCTGCAACCACCAATGAACCAAGGCTTACCGCCCCAATCACCTTAGTGCAAGCCGACAATAAGGTTAAATACGGATTTTTAATTCTCGCACCAATTTACACCTCAATTAGTATTGCAAAAGATGAAGAAAATCGTTTACGTAATTTGATTGGTTGGACTTACTCTCCTTTACTTATCGATGAAATCCTGTCGACTTTACTTTCTTTTCGACAAGATGTTTCAATTCAAATCTCTGATGTAACCAATAATGATGAAAACACTCCATTTTATCAGGCACTAGAAGAAGATGTTAGAGAGAAAAATAGCCCACTCGCTAAGCAAGTCGCGTTATTTGGTCGCACTTGGGAAGTAAAGATTTGGCCAACTCCAAAGTTTATCCGTTCACTCAACTTAGTGTCGCCGAATACTGTTTTGCAAGTAGCACTACTAGTTTCTTTGCTATTGGCAGTCATCACTTATATTTTACTTTTAAGCTTTACACGTCAGCGCTTAGCAGAAAGAGAAAAATTGGCGGCTGAGGAAGAAAAAGCACAATCCCTGGCGAAACTGAACTCGTCTTTAGAACAAGAGGTGAAAGCGCGTACTAAAGAAATCATTAAATACAGCCAGCTGCATACCAGTATTGTTGAAGGTTCGGGTTATGCCATTATTGCCACAGATCCAGACGGTATCATTACCCAGTTTAACCCAGCGGCCGAGCGTTTATTAGGATATAAAAAAGATGAGCTCATTGGTAAATCTTCCCCCGCCATTTTTCACCTTAAAGAAGAAGTAGTAACAAGAGCAGAAGCACTGACGAAAGAGCTTGGTAGAGTCATTGACCCTGGGTTTGAGGTCTTTGTCGCCAAAGCTATACAAGGTGTGGTCGATACTAACCGATGGACCTATGTCACTAAGCAAAACCGGTATGTTCAAATCAAGCTAAGCGTCACAACATTAACCGATGAGCATGGTAATATAGACGGTTTTTTGGGTATTGCATTAGATCTCACAGAGCAACTCAAATATGAACGAGAGCTCTCGCACGCCAAAGAAGCAGCGGAGCAAGCAGCCAAGGCCAAAGCCGTCTTTTTGGCAAATATGAGCCATGAAATACGAACCCCTATGAATGGCTTATACGGTACCCTGCAACTCTTAAAATCGGAGCCGCTCAATAGCACTGCCACCAATCTACTCGAAAAAGCGACCTACTCAATTAAGGCACTTAACACCATCATTAACGATATTTTGGATTTCTCTAAAATTGAAGCCGGTAGAATTGAGCTTGAAGAACGGCCATTCAATATTGAGGTGTTGGTTGAACATCTACGCTCAGATTTTTTGGTATTGGCAAAAAACAAGGGGCTAAAACTTAAGATCCACGTTGAGCTTGAGCATAAGTTTTGGCTCGGAGATGAAGTCAGAGTCAGACAAGTGTTGCTTAACCTCTTGTCAAACTCCATTAAGTTTACTGAAACTGGCAGTATTATTACCCATATAAAACCGCTTCAAAATGATTCAGGTATGCTTATTACCGTTGCCGACACCGGCATCGGGATGACAGAAGCCACAATCAACAAGCTCTTTTCACGATTTGAGCAAGCAGATAAGTCCACCACTAGAAAATTTGGTGGTACGGGGCTTGGTCTTTCTATCACTCGCTCTCTAATTGACCTGATGGGCGGTACGATTAAAGTAGAAAGTACCGTTGGAGAAGGCAGTCTATTTAGCATCGAGTTGCCAATGCAAAAGTCTGAGGTTACGTCAGAGCAATCAACAACCGACCAGCTGACCGCAGCAGACTTAAACGGCGTATCTATATTGTTGGCTGAAGATAACCCAATAAACCAGCTGGTAGTTCGTTCTATGGTCAGTAAAGCCAACGGTAATATTACAATTGCAAATAATGGTAAAGAGTCGATAGATCAATTCGAGCGAAGCAAACCAGAGCTAATACTTATGGACATTCAAATGCCTGAAATGGATGGCGTTGAGGCTTGTAAACTTCTGAAGAGTAAAGACCCCAACATCCCAATTATCGCATTAACTGCAAATGCTTTTCCGGAAGACAAAGCTTTATATGAGCGCGTTGGATTTGATGGCTATGTTGCCAAACCCATAGAGGAGCTTGAGCTTATCAATACCATCGCGACCGTACTCGCCCATAGCCGCGATATGCAGTAACTTTTGCAGCTATGAGAACACTCTGCGGTTAGTAGTTACAAACTTAGTCATTTAACAAAGTGCATGTACCTCTTTTAATTTGTTGATAGAATAATTAGACTCTAATATGCAAGGATTGGCCGCTATGAAATACGCAAGATTGCCTCTACTCGGTATACTCATCGCGCTTTTAGCACTCGAAGCCTCAGCTAAATGCAATAAAACTTTGCGTATCGGAATAAACGAAACACTGTGGCCTCCCTATATTTCTCGCAAGGAAGGTAAAGCCTTCGGTTTAGAGATTAACGCACTAAATATTCTTTTTATAGATTCTATTTATTGTCTTGAATACGTCTTCTATCCCACCTCAACAAGGATGCTAGCGGAGCTAAAGGTAGGTAATGTAGACGTACTGATCGCAGCAACAAAAACGACGACGAGAGATAAGTTTGCCTACTTCACTACACCTTACCGCCAGGAAGTCATGGCATTATTCCAACATAAGGAAAAGCCAAAAATTGGCGGGGAAGTCGAGTCATTGATCCTTGCAGGAAACACATTTGCACTGAATGCTGGCAGTTACTACGGCATGGCATTTGAAAAGCTGATCCAAGATTTTTATAACGATCAGCTGGTGCACCTACCCAATGCCACTCGCCGCTTTAAAATGTTGAGTAAGCAGCGAGTAGACTATGTTGTTGAAGATAAACTCGCGGGCGACCACATTATTAAAATCAAAGAGTATACAGATATTATCTATTCTGGTACCGATGCGAATAAAACACCAGTTAGCTATATGCTTAGCAAAGCCAGTTTAACCACTGTCGACCTCGAAAATATCAATCAACTAATCAAAGTGCACCAAAACGAACTCAGCAATTTATTTTCTTTTCATCAAGTTTCCGATCCCCATTTATAACTGAAGAGGCGATCTCTACATTGTTTCTAATCTTTGTATAATGCTGTTTATCGTAATTGATTTGGAACTATTCGGTACTGCCGACTACAGTTAATAGATGTGCCAAAATGTGGTCGGGGTTTACTTGGTTCGGCTTTTACTCTTTGTAACTTGTGCATTTTATTTTTGCCAACAAGCGTTGGCAAAGGACTTTTCATATTTTGAAAGTAAGCTAGACGAGGCCAGCGACTATTTAACGGTTAACCCTGCACAATCATTGATTATTCTCGACAGTTTAGAGCAACTGCATGATGTGCCCGTGCCTTTATTTATTCAATGGCATTTGCTGAGCGCTCGTGCATCTGTACCTACAGATAAAATAGATAGGCTCTACACGTCAATCAACGCCGTCTTTTTGTATCCAGATGACATGTATTTCAAAGCAAACCTTCCCACGATTTTGAGTGCACTTGGGATTTGGCTACGCCGACAGGAATATCTTGATGATGCTGATACTAGCCTCAAATGTGCCTATAAATATGCAAAAAATGATCGCCAACGGCTTACACTGACTAACAGTATGGCGTTAGTTGCCCGCAACCAAGATGATTATCAAAAAGCGAGAACATTGTATGCCAAGGCACATAAACTCGCTGAGGAATTAAAGCAAACTCCGGTGCTTGCGATGATTGAAAGCAACTTAGGAAGTCTTGCGCTCGATCAAGGTCGAATATTTGAAGCTGAGCAGTATTTTCGCCATGCTCTGTTAGGTTATCAAGCCGTTGATAAGCGCTCGGGTCAAATATCTGCGGGGATCAACTTGATGTTTGTCTTTCTTATTCAAAAGCAAATCGTTAACTACGAGCGTCTACAAGGCCCTACTTCTACCCTAACTACAGCCTTCCCAAACGAATCAAAACAAGCTTGGTTACAATGGCTTGAAGCTCGGTACAAACAGCTTGAAGGAGATATGCCAAGCCAAAGTACTAAACAAGCATTGCAACTGGCGTATACTCAGTTAGAAAGTGATAAAGTAAAACTGTTAGTGCATAGATATTTAGCAAAAGAGCTAGGCGTCGAAGTGACAGCCCCTCTCCCCATCACTACCAAGTCTTTTTCCAGTCCTTGGTTTGAGAAAGTGAAGCTGTGTAGTTGGTAAGTGAGTACACTCGTTACTAAACACAAAAAAGCCGCTCAATGAGCGGCTTTTGCAAATTGAATATGTTTATTCAGCGGCCTTAGACACCATCACCATTGCAGGGCGCAATAGACGGCCGTTTAAAGTATAGCCTTTTTGCATCACAGCAAGCACAGTATTTGGTGATACATCATTGCTTGGCTGAATTGACATTGCCTGGTGTAGCTCTGGGTTAAATGTTTCACCCTGTGGGTTTACAGCTTCAACACCGAATTTAGCTAGGGCATCAGCAAATGTCTTGATAGTCATATCGATACCTTCAAGCACAGGCTTTAGTGTCTCGTTTTCTTTGTCAGAAAACTCAATCGCACGCTCTAAGTTATCGATTACAGGTAATAATTCGTTTGAGAACTTTTCTAGCGCAAATTTGTGCGCTTTTTCAACGTCCTGCGCGGCTCGGCGACGAACATTTTCAAGCTCAGCGGCGGCGCGAACAACGCTATCTTTTTGTGAGTCGATAGTTTGCTTAGCGGCTTCAAGCTCAGCGTACAGACCAGCGATTTCTTCTTCTGGGCTCAACTCACCCGCATTTTCTGCCTGCTCTTCCTGAGTTTGTTGCTCTGCTTGTGCTTCTACAACTTCCGCTTCAGCTTGTGTTTGTTCTTGTTCAAGCTCTTGCTCTGGGGCTTTTGTCTGCTCAGACATGTGGTGATTCTCCGATTCTTTACAACTGCGGTAATTATGGGGATTGAAATGAGAGTTTCAACCCTTTATTGCGGCAATTTTTTGAATTCTGACAAGATGGCTTCGATCTTAGAGTCCGCTGGGCAAATCACGCAAAAGCGACTTTGGTATTCCCCTTTGGAGAAATACGGCACACTGAGCACCACTACGCGATGTAAACCCAGCATACTTAGCTCTTCACCAAGTAACACGGATACGCCGTCTTTAAATGCCAAGCGGTCTTCGACTTGGTCCAAAAATCCAACCCCAAGATTAATCTCTCTATCCAACTCTAAGCGGTTATATAAGTAACGCTCGCCGACAACAATTGCGTTATCTGAGCCTAACTGCTGGCTTAACTGCTTAGTCCACTGGGCCAAAATATGGTGACAACTCGGCGGTGCACTGTGTGCCATAGCGCGCATTCGGTGCAAACCTTCGACTAAAGTTTGTTGACTGAATACAGTATTCATCCAAGCCGCGAACTGGTAACGCAACGCGTCGGAGTCATCAACGGGTTTATCAATACAAATATTGTGTGATTGCCCCGCTCTGTCTAACAGCAGGACCAGCCAGTTTTTACGGTCAAAGTCGAGTACTTCCACCCGGAACATTTGTTTGCTGCTTACTTGTGGTAATCCAACACAGCAACACACCTGAAAGTTTTGGCTCAATAAATGTGCAAAAGAGACTATTGCAGACTGATCTGGTTGCCAATGAACGGCAACATCAGCCAGAGGAAAAAACTCCTGTAGCCAGAATTTTACACCTTGGTCTGTGGGTACACGACCAGCTGAGGTATGCGGCGAATACAATAAGCCTTGATTTTCAAGTCTTGCCATTGCATTGCGTACGGTTGCAGAACAAATAGCAAGGCCGTCCTGCTTTGCTATTTTGCTGGACGCAACAGGCTGCCCTTCACCATTACAATAATGGCGCATGACCGCACACAGAATTTGTTCATCTCTGGGATTTAGTTTCATAATTATTTTAATATGGGTGTCAATTGCCAGTTTCAAGCACTACGCTTTTATTATAATCTTGCAGCAAAGATACCAAGGACAAATGACTGAATGACGACTACGTTTAACACCATCGGCTTAATTGGCAAGCCCAACCACGAGGGCGCCGGGACGACCTTACAACGACTCTACACATTTTTGCAAGCATTAGGATATGAAGTACTCGTAGAAGATCGCGTTGCAGAGCAAATAAAGTCGTTAGACGAGGATGCAGTAGTCGAGTTAGTTGAACTAGGTAAACGTTGCGACCTTGCTATTGTTGTTGGTGGTGACGGTAACATGCTTGGCGCAGCAAGAGTACTGGCTCGTTTTGATGTCGCCGTGATCGGAGTTAACCGCGGTAACTTAGGCTTTTTGACAGATTTGAACCCAGAAGGCTTTGAAGCGCAGCTAGAAGCGGTGTTAAGCGGCCAATTTATTGAAGAATCGAGATTTCTGTTAGAGGTGGCAGTATACCGACATCACCAGCTTAAAAGCGCAAATTTAGCAATGAACGAAGCCGTATTACACGCTGATAAAGTTGCGCATATGATTGAATTTGAGGCTTTTATCGATGACGACTTTGTATTTTCTCAGCGCTCAGACGGTTTAATTGTCTCGACACCAACGGGGTCAACCGCTTACTCGCTTTCAGGTGGCGGTCCTATTTTAACCCCCGAACTCGACGCTATTTCTTTGGTGCCTATGTTTCCGCATACCTTATCCAGCAGGCCTTTAGTGGTGGATGCAGAAAAAGAAGTCAAGCTTAAGTTAAGTCTAGAAAACACCGACAGCTTACAAGTGAGTTGTGACAGTCATGTTGTGCTGGCTGTGCTACCTGGTGACGAAGTTATCATCAAAAAAGCAGAGAAAAGACTAAGATTGATCCACCCTAAATGCTACTCCTACTACAATGTTCTTAGACAGAAATTAAATTGGGGCAGTAGGCTTTACTAAGCACGCAAAGTTACGCAAAATAACCTTGGTTAAATTTTCTAATTTGGGTAAATAACAATAAAATGGCTTACGTTGTATTTTTCACATTGGCGCTGCTTATCACTATACTTTCAGTGTATTTAGTGATTGAAAATAATAGAAGAAAAGCCCGTGAAGCGGAAAAAAAAGCCTTTAACGATCGTTTAAAAGTAATTAGCAGCAACTTCAAACTTAAAGTTACTGAATTCGTCGAAGCAAAGATTTTAAGGCCTAAATACGCACCGCAGATCAATGCAATCGTTAGCAACTTTTTTGTCGTGCAAGCGCACTCGGAAGAAAATTTAGCGCAACTGGAAAAAGTGTCTGAGTTATTTATCTATTCAGTGACAAGCGAGCTCAATAAGTGTCGCTCAAACGGCAATATCGATTTGCTTGCTGAGCAACTACAATATTTTGTCGCTGAATTACCTACGGCGGGCATTGCTTATAACCGTGATTTCTATCACGAGATGCTTCCAGCCCTCATTGCACGCATTCAAACACCTGATATGCCAGCGCAACAGCAAGATGAAGAGAATATAGACTCATCAGAATTAAGCGGCAAGGAGTCAACTAACCAACAAATGCAAGCAGCGGCCTTAGTAAAAGAGCATGCTGTTGGATAATCTCGCTATTATTTTTAGCAGAATTTTTTAATTTGAGTTGCTAAACAATAAAATACTGTATAAATTAACAGTAATTCTCTGTTAGGGTGTACAGTATGCTTTTAGCTTTAAATGTTCAAAATTTTGCTATTGTTAGTGCGCTAAATATTGACTGGCATTGTGGCATGACCGCAATTACAGGTGAAACAGGCGCGGGTAAGTCTATTGCGATCGATGCGCTCTCTTTATGTCTCGGTGAGCGTGCTGATCCTTCTGCTATTCGTCCAGGTACCGACAAGGCGGATATTTCTGCTCAATTTGATGTTTCAGACCTCCCTGCTGCCAAACGCTTTCTAACGGAGCATATGCTAGATAACGAAGAAAATGAATGTATTCTTCGACGTGTTATTAGCAAAAGTGGGCGTAGTAAAAGCTACATCAATGGCTCCCCTGTTACTGCAGGCCAACAAAAGGAATTAGGTCAACACCTTATTGCGATCCATGGGCAACATGCCCACCAGCTACTGTTAAAGCCAGAGTATCAACTGCACTTGCTAGATGCCTATGCTAACCATACCACATTGTTACAAGCAGTTAAGGGCCAATATAATCACTACCATAAACTGCAAAAAGAATATGCTGAACTACAAAAGTCACAACAGGCACAAGCCGCAAAAAAACAACTGCTTGAGTACCAAGTAGCAGAGCTTGACGAGTTTGCTCTACAAGAAGGCGAATATGAAGATATTGAGACCGAACATTCGCGCCTAAGCCATAGTCAAACCATTTTAGAACAATGCCACCGTGAGCTTTCTCGCCTTTATGAAAATGACGAGCAGACTGTACTATCGCAACTACAACAAAGTGCGCAAGTGTTCTCTGAACTCACCAGTTTTGACAAAACCCTTGAAAATATTGCACAAGTGCTTGAAGAAGCAGCAGTACAAGTGGAAGAAGCAAGTAGAGAGATCCGCAGTTATTCTGATTCCGTAGAACAAGATCCGATGCGACTACAAGAGCTAGAAGATAGACTCTCTCAAGCTCTAGATTTAGCTAGAAAGCATCAAGTTCAGCCTGAATTGCTATATCAGCACCATCAAGCGCTGCAACATGAGCTTGAGTCTATTAGCTCAGATTCTGCCAGACTGGATGCGTTAGAGGAAGAAATTGCCGAAGCCATCAACGCCTATAACCAAGCTGCACTTGGATTAAGTCAAAGCCGCCAGCAAGCCTGTACGTCTCTTAACGAACGTATTTCTGCAAGTATGAAAGAGCTTGCGATGGGTGATGGTCAATTTGAAATCCAGTTAACGCCTAATCTTGGCGCTAAACCGAGCCCTCTTGGGTATGATCACATTGAGTTTTACGTCTCAACTAACCCAGGCCAACCTTTGCAACCTATGGGCAAAGTTGCCTCAGGTGGTGAGCTATCTCGGATAAGCTTAGCCATTCAAGTGATTATCGCAACACGCGTGACGACACCCACTTTGATTTTCGATGAAGTTGATGTTGGGATCTCAGGTCCAACAGCTGCAACCGTAGGTAAATTGCTGCGCCAGCTTGGCCAGTCTACGCAAGTTATTTGTGTTACCCATTTACCGCAAGTGGCATGCAGTGGTCACAACCAGTTTTTTGTCGCAAAACGAGTAGAAAATGGCGAAACCTTTACCAAAATGACCCCAATGGCAGAAAGCCAACGCATTGACGAAATAGCAAGGTTAATTGGTGGAGATAAAATAAGTGACACAACAAGAGCGAGTGCCAAGGAGTTATTACAAGTACAAAGTGCTTAACTGTTATCAGGCTGATTGCACCTGTTGATTAACGCGCAGCGTTATACCGAATTGCTGCGCGGATCAATGTACAAAAATGGGCTTCATTGATGGTGTCCTGCTGTTTTATATCAATCGCCCGTCGAGTGTTACCGGCAAACCCTGTATTGAATAACTGATGCTCATCTTCAAATTTTGCACCGTATGCAAAGGTAAGTTTGACCTTATCTTTGTATACTTCGCCAGTGCAGATCATGCCAGCTTTTGACCATACGGGCACTCCTGTTGGGTTGCTTGGCTTACGCCATTTGATATCTTCCTCTATATCTTTATCAACACTTAGGATCAGACTTCTGATCTGCTGCAATACCACAGCACGCCAATCGTTTACACTCGCTATCTTTGCAGTGACCGCATCAGCACCTGAGTTTATTGTTTCATTCATGATCTTTCCTTAACACTATTGATAAATGCATGTAGAGTGAAATTAATACCTGTTGTATTAATTAAATGATCTATCTTGAAGCGGGGAAATAGCTTTAGTAGCACCGCTCTCGCGTCCTGCTACCGCTAAGGTACCTATATCCATATAGGCAAGGCAAAAATTTTGCTATTTAGTTGTTCTAAATGAGAAATTTTTAACGAAGCTAATATGCTATTTCACCCTTCAAATTGATTAGAGAATTAATTCAATTGGTATAAGTTAGCGGCTAACTAAGCAAAATTCAAATAAAAAACCCCAGCTACAACGAGTGTAGTTGGGGTTTGTGAACGACAAAAGCTGTTGTTTAAGTTTTAAACTTCTAAATAGTCCAAAATGCCTTCAGCGGCGTTGCGGCCTTCAAAAATCGCAGTCACCACTAAATCAGAACCTCGTACAGCATCACCACCGGCAAAGATCTTTGGATTACTTGTTTGATGTGTAAATGCGCCTTTTTCTGGTGCAACAATACCGCCCCAGTGATTTATTGCCACATCGTATTGTGCTAACCAATCAAGGTTGTGAGGCTTAAAACCAAATGCCATGATCACCGCGTCAGCTTCTAGTGTATGCTCAGAACCTTCTACAGTTTCAGCACTACGGCGACCATTTTTGTCAGGTTCACCTAATTGTGTTTTCACCATTTTAACGCCTGTGACTTTGCCTGAGCTGTCAATTTCAATACCAACTGGCTGTAGATTGAATCTAAATTCAACCCCTTCTTCTTTGGCATTTTTAACTTCTCGAACTGAGCCGGGCATGTTTTCTTCATCACGACGATAAGCACAGATCACGGATTGCGCATTTTGTCTAACTGACGTTCTAACACAGTCCATCGCTGTGTCCCCACCACCTAGTACCACCACGCGCTTACCCGCCATGTTCACATAGCTATGCTGACTCTCGTCATAACCCATGACTCGGTTGGTGTTACCAATCAAAAATGGTAGCGCATCATAAACACCGTCGGCATCTTCATTTTCAAGATTGCCTTTCATGCTTTGGTACGTCCCCACACCTAAGAATACGGCGTCGTATTGCGACAATAACTCGTCCATAGAGACATCACGGCCAACCTCGGTATTGAGTTTAAATTCAACGCCCATTTCGGTAAAAATCTCACGACGATTTTCCATTACTGACTTTTCTAACTTAAATGACGGGATCCCAAAAGTCAGCAAACCGCCAATCTCAGGGTTGCGATCATACACCACAGGGCGCACGCCGTTTCGCACTAGAATATCCGCACAGCCAAGTCCTGCCGGACCCGCACCTATGATTGCGACTTTCTTATCGGTCCAAGTAACGTAAGAAAGATCAGGCTTCCAGCCCTGTGCAAACGCCGTATCGGTAATATATTTTTCAATATTTCCTATGGTCACGGCACCAAACTCTTCGTTCAGCGTACACGACCCCTCACAAAGCCTATCTTGCGGACATACTCGACCACACACTTCAGGCAAACTATTGGTACGGTGAGATAGCTCTGCTGCCTCAATGATTCTGCCCGTACGAATAAGTTTGAGCCATTGCGGAATATAGTTGTGAACTGGACACTTCCATTCACAATACGGGTTACCACAATCTAAACAACGATCAGACTGCGAATGAACTTGCTGCTCAGAAAATGGCTCATAAATTTCAACAAAAGATTGCTTACGCGTAGAAATAGGCTTTTTGCGCGGATCTACACGTTGTACATCGATAAATTGGTAAACGTTCTCGCTCATTGCTCTCTCCTACTGCGCCTGAATTCTTAGCTCAGCGCTACTACGCGCTCGGTGGCCAAGTAAACTGTTTAAATCGCTCGACTTTGGCTTTACCAATTTAAACATTGGCAAATACAACTCAAAGTTAGCTAAGATCTGCTCAGCTCGAGTTGAGCTCGTTAAATCTAGATGCTCTGCAATCAAACCGCGTAGATGCTCTTGGTGCGATGCCAGCGTTTTGAGGTCTACCAGCTCGACCAACTCAGGGTTGATCCGCTTATCAAAATCACTCTCTTCATCAAGTACATAGGCAAAACCACCGGTCATGCCTGCGCCAAAGTTAACGCCAACTTGACCAAGCACACACACTACGCCTCCTGTCATGTATTCGCAGCCATTATCGCCCAGCCCTTCAACAACCGCTTGTACACCCGAGTTACGCACGGCAAAACGCTCGCCAGCTCGACCTGCTGCAAACAACTTACCGCCGGTTGCGCCATATAAACAGGTGTTACCAATAATAGCCGCTTGATGAGAGGCAAAACTTGAGCCGACAGGAGGACGCACGACTAGCTTTCCACCAGCCATCCCTTTACCAACGTAGTCGTTAGCATCACCGACTAATGTCATTTCAAGGCCACCGGCGTTCCACACCCCAAACGATTGCCCTGCAGTACCATGTAACTCAAGTGCAATTGGATCTGCTGCCATACCTTGGTTACCATGCTTGCTCGCGATATACCCAGACAACATTGCACCGATTGAGCGATCCGTATTAGAAATACGATTCACCAACGAAATACCCGTCATTTCGTCGATTGCTGTCTTCGCTTTCGCAAGTAAGCTTTCGTTCAACGCACCACTGTAATGTGATGGATTAGTATGGGTGCAATACAGCGCTTCATTTGACGGATTGTTTGGTTTCGCTAAGAGCGGACTTAAATCTAGCTTTTTCTGCTTCGCAGTATTACCTTCAATGGCTTCAAGTAAGTCCGTTCTACCAATCAAATCGGTGAGTTTTGTGACTCCCAGAGCGGCCATCAGCTCTCGGGCCTCTTGCGCAATAAACTTAAAGTAGTTCATCGCCATCTCTGGCAATCCGTGATAATGCTTTTGACGCAACGTATCATCTTGCGTCGCAACGCCGGTTGCACAGTTATTAAGGTGACAGATCCGCAGGTATTTACAGCCAAGCGCAACCATAGGGCCAGTACCAAAACCAAAGCTCTCAGCCCCCAAAATTGCAGCTTTAATAATATCTAATCCGGTCTTTAAGCCGCCATCTGTTTGCAGCCTAATGCGATGGCGTAGACCATTTTCAACCAGCGCCTGTTGCGTTTCAGCGAGGCCAAGCTCCCACGGGCTACCTGCATACTTTACCGACGTCAGCGGACTCGCCCCTGTGCCACCGTCATAACCGGCAATGGTAATGAGATCGGCATACGCCTTAGCAACACCAGTCGCAATAGTGCCGACACCTGGTTCTGAAACCAATTTGACCGAGATCATCGCTTCAGGGTTAACCTGTTTGAGGTCAAAAATAAGCTGAGCTAAGTCTTCAATCGAATAAATATCGTGATGCGGTGGTGGCGAAATCAAAGTAACACCAGGAACCGAATAGCGTAGTTTCGCGATATAAGGGGTGACTTTCTCACCTGGAAGCTGACCGCCCTCGCCCGGCTTTGCCCCTTGCGCAACTTTGATTTGAATAACGTCAGCTGAACGTAAATAGTGTGGTGTCACACCGAATCGCCCAGAAGCAACTTGCTTAATACGCGAATTCTTTTCTGTGCCAAAACGTAGCTTATCCTCGCCACCCTCACCAGAGTTAGAGCAACCGCCGAGGCGATTCATCGCAATCGCCAACGCTTCATGTGCCTCCGGTGATAAAGCCCCGATACTCATCGCGGCTGAGTCAAAACGTTTGTATAGCTCAGTCGCAGGCTCAACGTCGTTGATGTCGATTGCTTGTTGCGCCGTATTAAGCTTAAGCATGTCTCGCAGATTAGTAATTGGACGGTTATTTACCAGCTCCGCATATTTAACGTAGTCTTGATAGTTACCCGAACGAACTGCGGTCTGCAAAGTTTGCACGACATCTGGGTTATACGCATGGTATTCACCACCATGCACATACTTTAATAATCCACCGTGTGATAGTAGTTTACGCTTGCTAAATGCCAATTTATTGAGCTGTTGTTGCTCCAAGGCAAAATCGTCAAAACACGCACCTTTAATACGGTTTGCAACGCCTTTGAAGCACAATTCAACCACCTCATCGGATAAACCGACGGCTTCAAACAACATCGAACAACGATAGGAAGCAATGGTGCTGATCCCCATCTTCGACATGATTTTGTATAAACCTTTGTTAATCGCGCCGCGATAAGACAGAGTCACCTCGCGGTAAGACTTTTTAATGATCTTCTTATCACACATTGCAACAAGGGTTTCGTAGGCTAGATAAGGATAAATTGCTGTTGCGCCAAAACCTAACAAAACAGCAAACTGGTGCGGATCTCTCACACTACCTGTTTCAACCAAAATATTGGTATCACAACGCAAGTTGCCATCCACTAGTCGCCTTTGTACTGCCCCCACGGCCATCGCCGCTGGGATAACTTGCTTACCCGCTGCTATCTCTCGGTCACTGAGCACTAACATCACGCACCCGGAGCCCGCTTTTGCAACGGCTTCATCACAAATACGCTTGATTGCATCTTGCAAAGACTCTTCAATCTCGTAAATCAATGAAATTTTACACGCACAGTAATGGTCATCATCGGCGGTTAATAGCTGCTGCATATCAGAATAAGTTAGTACTGGCGAGGCAAACTGCAAACGTTTAGCATGACCTGTGGTTTCGTTGAAAACGTTCTGCTCACGACCAATACAAGTCGCCAGTGACATTACGTGATTTTCCCGTAATGGATCGATTGGCGGGTTCGTTACCTGAGCAAATTTCTGGCGGAAGTAGTCAAATATTGAACGGTGTCCTTCGGATAGCACTGCAAATGGCGTATCATCACCCATTGAACCAGTTGCTTCTTGGCCGTTCTCGCCCATTACGCGGATCACTTGGTCGAGCTCTTCGTTGGTATAGCCAAATTGCTTCTGATAGGTCAGCAAGGTTTCATCGTCAAGATCGCGCTTACCAGCCGCTTTCTCATCTAGTGTTTCAAATGGCGTTAAACGCTTAACGTTTTGCTCAAGCCAAGTTTTGTATGGATGCCTAGATTTCAAATCTTGGTCGATTTCATCGGACTGCCAAATCTTGCCATGTAAAGTATCAACCACCAGTAACTCACCCGGACCTACACGGCCTTTTTCGATAACTTCATCTGGCGCGTAATCCCAAATGCCTACTTCTGAGGCAAGTGTAATAAAGCCGTCTTGCGTGATCACATAGCGAGCTGGACGAAGACCGTTTCGGTCCAAATTACAGGCAGCAAAACGCCCATCAGACATCACGATGCCTGCAGGGCCATCCCACGGCTCCATATGCATGGAGTTAAAGTCATAGAATGCGCGTAAGTCTTCATCCATGGCACGGTTTTTTTGCCATGCGGGTGGCACTAACATACGCATAGCGCGGAATAAGTCCATACCACCGGCTAAAAATAGCTCTAGCATGTTATCTAAACTAGATGAGTCAGAACCTGTTTCATTGACAAACGGCGCCGCATTTTGCAAATCCGGTAACAACGGTGACGCGAACTTATAAGCACGTGCTCTCGCCCATTGACGGTTTCCTTCAATGGTATTGATCTCACCATTGTGAGCTAAATAGCGGAATGGCTGCGCCAACGGCCATCGAGGCTGTGTATTGGTTGAAAAGCGCTGGTGGAATACACAAATCGCACTGGTCATCCGCATATCAGCAAGATCCGTATAAAAATTCGGTAGATCAGCCGGCATCATTAAGCCTTTGTAGATAGTCACTAAACCAGACAAACTACAAATATAAAACTGCTCATCTTGCTCTAAACGCTTTTCAATGCGTCGCCTTGCTATATATAGACGACGCTCTAAATCTTTAGGACGCCAGCCTTCTGGAGCACCAACAAAAACCTGTTTAAACTGTGGTAATTGTGCTTTCGCGATAGGACCTAGCATAGATGGATCGGTGGGAACTTCACGCCAACCTATGAGTGTCAGTGTTTCTTTTTCTAATTCTTCACTGATCACTTTTTCAGCCGCAGCTGCAAGCTCATGATCCTGATTTAAAAATATCATACCTACCGCATAGTTTTTACCCACATGCCAATCGTTTTCAGCTGCGACGGCGCGAAAAAAACTATCCGGTTTTTGTAATAACAGTCCGCAACCATCACCGGTTTTGCCATCCGCAGAAATACCACCTCGGTGCTGCATACGGTCCAAACCTGTGATTGCTGTACGGATCAGTTTGTGACTTGGCTGACCACTCACATGCGCAATCAAGCCAAATCCACAGTTATCTTTTTCTAATTTTGAGTCGTATAACATAGACTCCTCCCCTTGCTACAACGACCAGCCCATGACGGTACGACGAAATGCTGGCAGATATTCAAAATTAGCCTTGATTGAAAGTAGAGTCAACACAAATATGAATATATATTCATAAACTTGAATATTTCTCATTGGTAAGACAAGTTATCCAAAATCGTAATAAATTTGCCATTTTGAAAATATTGAATATTAATTTGTAAAATGACACCGGTATCACAACAATAAAAATACAGCAATACACAGTCGCACATGAACGTTTACGTAAACGTAAAGATCGATAAAAATGAATAATTATTCACTTATTGTATTTTACAAACTCAATATCGAAGCAGGCTCTATTAGACTGTTTACATAGCTATGCAAAATAGAGTTCGTTTTAGCTTGACGTTAACGTCAACCTGGTTGGGTAGGAGAAGTGAGTTGCTTTAGGTTGGATTAATACCAATGGCGTTAATGAAAATCTAGATACCCCACACTATATGAGTGAAATGGTTTTCAACCAAACATCTAAAATAGGGCTTATAACGAAAAGTAGACTGGATAAGATTAGAAAATAAAGCATGGCAGAGTATCTACTCTGCCATAAGCGGTTAGCTTATTCCGCTGCTGCTTCGTCTTTCTTATATTTAGCTGCTGTTTCAGCAATAAGAGGTTGGAGCTCACCTTTTTGGAACATCTCAATAATGATGTCACAACCACCGATTAACTCACCTTCTACCCAAAGCTGTGGGAAAGTTGGCCAGTTTGCATAATGTGGTAGTTCAGCACGAATGTCTGGATTCAATAAAATGTCAACATAAGCAAACTGCTCACCACACGCCATCAAAGCCTGAGACGCCTGCGAAGAGAACCCACAGTTAGGGAGTTTTGGCGACCCTTTCATATATAGAATGATTGGATTTTCTTCGATCTGCTGTTTAATCTTGTCAATAGTTTCCATTAGTTACCTCAAAATGACGTTTCGTCCAATACTTATCAATATTTAGTTTAGCATCGGCGTTTTAGCTTGCTACTCACTATAACAACACCTGTTGCATTCATTATGCCTAGCTTTTAGCAGCGATAGAACTTTAGCTGCCATGGCTAAAATTAGCATGACCGTCTGTCATGATGTTCTACACTTTGACAGCTATTCGGCATATGTTCACAAAGAATGTGTATTATAAGTCATTAAGTCACTGGCACGCATTGCTGTTTGCCAAAACTTGAGTAAAATAGTCAGGAATTATAGTATCACTATATAGGCCAATGGTATAGAAAAGTGGGCTGATGTTAGCCACCTTTCGTATGCATTATTGGCAAATCAACCAAAAAATGGAGATTAATATGGCATTTGAACTACCGTCACTACCTTATGCACTAAATGCTCTTGAGCCGCACGTTTCTCAAGAGACGCTAGAATTCCACCACGGTAAGCACCACAACACTTACGTTGTAAAGCTTAACGGTCTTATCGAAGGTACTGACTTTGAAGGTAAATCACTAGAAGAGATCGTATGTAGCTCTGAAGGTGGTGTTTTCAACAATGCTGCTCAAATCTGGAACCACACTTTCTACTGGCACAGCCTTGCGCCAAATGCAGGTGGCGAACCAACAGGTAAAGTTGCTGAACTAATTAATGCAAAATGGGGCTCATTCGCAGCATTCCAAGAAGCTTTCAACGACAAAGCAGTTAACAACTTTGGTTCAAGCTGGACTTGGTTAGTACAATTAGCTGACGGCTCTCTAGATATTGTTAACACTTCAAATGCAGCGACTCCGCTGACTGAAGAAGGTGTTACCCCTATCATCACAGTTGACCTGTGGGAACACGCTTACTACATTGATTACCGTAACGTTCGCCCTGATTACCTTAAAGGCTTCTGGGCACTTGTTAACTGGGACTTTGCTAACAGCAACCTAGCGTAACATCAACTATCAGTATTGATGCAATAATGGGGCGCAAAAGCGCCCTTTTTTATGCCTGTAACTCAACATTAATACATAAAAAATCTAGTTTTTTTTGGGTATTCTCCATATCACGACTAAGCTTTAAGTAACCTTTCTAAATCTGTGATCCGCAAACCACATCAAGTAGCTTATTGGAGGTCGTTATGACAATATTTGAACATTATCAGGCCAGATATGAAGCCGCGCAAGAAGAAGAGTACACCATCGCGGAATTTCTTGAAATTTGTAAAAATGATAAATCTGCCTATGCCAGCGCACCTGAGCGACTTCTGATGGCAATAGGCGAACCAGAAATGATCGATACGTCGAAAGATGCCAGACTCAGCCGGCTGTTTTCGAATAGAGTAATAGCTCGATATCCTGCTTTCAGCGAGTTTTACGGTATGGAGGATGCCATTGAACAAATCGTATCGTATCTCAAGCATGCAGCACAGGGACTTGAAGAGTGCAAACAAGTACTTTATTTACTCGGCCCGGTAGGTGGTGGTAAATCGTCTATCGCTGAAAAGCTCAAGTACTTGATGCAAAAGGTGCCGGTCTATTCTTTAAAAGGCTCACCCGTTAATGACCACCCACTTTGCTTGTTTAGCCCACAAGAAGATGCAGAACTGCTTGAAAAAGAGTTCGGTATTCCTGGGCGTTATATTAAGACAATAATGTCTCCATGGGCGACCAAACGCTTGCATGAGTACAATGGAGACATTACCCAATTTAAAGTCGTAAAACGTTACCCTTCGATTCTTGATCAAATAGCTATCGCGAAAACAGAGCCTGGGGATGAGAACAATCAAGATATCTCAGCGCTGGTGGGCAAAGTCGATATCCGTAAACTGGAGCATTTCGCTCAAAATGACCCTGATGCTTACGCATACTCTGGCGCACTATGCCTTGCAAACCAAGGATTGATGGAATTTGTCGAAATGTTTAAAGCACCCATTAAGGTGCTACACCCGCTGCTAACTGCAACCCAAGAAGGCAACTACAATGGTACAGAGGGTATTTCGGCCCTACCATTTAGCGGGCTCATACTTGCTCACTCTAACGAATCTGAATGGCAGACCTTTAAGAACAACAAAAACAACGAGGCTTTTTTAGACCGTGTTTACATCGTCAAAGTACCTTATTGTTTACGCGTGTCTGAAGAGGTCAAAATATACGAGAAACTTATTGAAAATAGTGAGCTCAGGGAAGCTCCCTGTGCGCCTGGCACTTTAGAAACTTTAGCGAAGTTTTCAGCCCTGTCTCGGATTAAAGAGCCTGAGAACTCCAGTATCTATTCGAAAATGCGGGTTTACGATGGTGAAAGCTTAAAAGACACAGATCCGAAAGCCAAGTCCTATCAAGAATACAGAGACTACGCCGGCGTTGACGAAGGCATGAACGGCTTATCAACTCGCTTTGCCTTTAAGATCCTTTCTCGTGTGTTTAACTTTGACCATAGCGAAGTCGCAGCAAACCCTGTGCACTTATTCTATGTACTTGAGCAGCAAATTGAGCGTGAACAATTTAATGCCGAAGTACAAGAGCGCTACCTAAGCCACCTTAAAGGATACCTAATCCCACAATATGTCGAGTTTATTGGTAAAGAGCTACAAACAGCTTACCTTGAGTCGTACTCTGAGTATGGCCAAAATATTTTTGACCGCTATGTTACCTATGCAGATTTTTGGATCCAAGATCAGGAATATCGTGACCCAGATACTGGCCAGCTATTTGATAGAGCCGCGCTTAACGGCGAGCTGGAAAAGATTGAAAAGCCAGCAGGTATTTCCAATCCAAAAGATTTTCGTAACGAGATAGTCAACTTCGTTTTAAGAGCAAGAGCCCATCACAATGGTGACAACCCAGTGTGGACTAGCTATGAAAAACTAAGAACGGTTATCGAGAAAAAAATGTTCTCAAATACCGAAGACTTACTCCCTGTAATTTCATTCAATGCAAAAACCTCTGCTGAAGATCAGAAGAAGCATGAAGACTTTGTCAATCGTATGGTTGATAAAGGCTATACCCAAAAACAAGTTCGCCTACTTTCAGAGTGGTATTTAAGAGTTAGAAAGTCACAGTAACTTGTTAGTATGAAGAGGGTGTTATATGGCGCATTTTATTGACCGCCGTCTTAACGGCAAAAATAAGAGCACTCTGAACCGCCAACGCTTTATCCGCCGTTACAAAAAGCAGATAAAGAAAGCGGTTTCAGAGGCCATCAACAAACGCAGTGTGACTGATATCTCCAGTGGCGAGAGTATTTCTATCCCACAACGAGATATCAGCGAGCCCACTTTCCATCAGGGTAAAGGGGGTGATAGAGAGCTCATTCACCCAGGTAACGATCAATTTTCAACGGGCGATCGGATCCAACGCCCACCTTCTGGGCAAGGGGGTGGTTCAGGCGATGGTGAAGCAAGTAATCAAGGCGAAGGACAAGACGACTTTGTATTCTCTATTTCTAAAGATGAATACTTAGACCTATTATTTGAAGACTTGGAGTTACCCAACTTACAACAAAGCCAGTTAGATAAATTAATGCAAATGAAAACGCATCGAGCTGGCTTTTGTAATGATGGTATGCCAAGTAACCTAGATATTGTACGCAGTTTAAAAGGCTCAATGGCACGCCGTATTGCGATGACTTCAAGTAAACGCCGAGAGTTAAGGGAATTAGAGGAAGAACTGGCAAACATGCTCGCTGAACCTGTTCCTCCTCAACAGAAAATCAATGATATTGAACTACGGATCCAAGTGCTAAAAGAGCAAATCGCCGCGGTGCCTTTCATCGACAATTACGATTTACGCTTTCGTAATTACGAAAGGCGTCCCCACCCCACCAGCAAAGCTGTCATGTTTTGCTTAATGGATGTGTCAGGCTCAATGGATCAAGCCACCAAAGACATGGCAAAGCGTTTTTATATTTTGCTCTATCAGTTCTTAACCCGTACTTATAAAGATATTGAGGTAGTTTATATCCGCCACCATACCCAAGCAAAAGAGGTAGACGAGCAGGAGTTTTTCTACTCGCAAGAGACGGGTGGCACAATTGTCTCAAGTGCCCTGAAATTAATGGACGAAATCATTCAAGAACGCTATGCCCAAGGCGATTGGAATATTTACGCCGCACAGGCTTCTGACGGTGATAACTGGGCAGATGATTCTCCACAATGCACCCAGATACTCTCTAACAAACTACTTAAGATTGTCCGCTACTACGCGTATATAGAGATTACGACCCGTGCACACCAAAGCCTATGGCGGGAATATCAAGGAATAGCCAACTCATTTGACAACTTTGCTATGCAGCACATTCGAGGTGTAGAAGATATTTACCCTATCTTTAGAGAACTGTTCAAGAAGAACAAAAATAAGCAAAGTGCGGCATAATTTTTGGGAGGTTGCGCGATGACATATCAGCCAATTGACGATGGTCCAGATTGGACCTTTGATTTACTTGATACCTATCATCAAGAAATTGCTCGTGTAGCCGAGCATTACAGACTTGACACTTACCCAAATCAAATTGAGGTGATCACAGCAGAGCAGATGATGGATGCCTACTCCAGTGTAGGCATGCCAATTGGTTATGCACATTGGTCGTACGGTAAAAAGTTTATCCAGACTGAGCAAACCTACAAACGTGGACAAATGGGTCTTGCCTACGAGATTGTGATTAATTCTAACCCTTGTATTGCCTATTTAATGGAAGAAAATACTATGCCTATGCAGGCATTGGTGATGGCGCATGCGTGCTACGGTCATAACTCTTTCTTTAAAGGTAACTATCTATTTAAAACTTGGACGGACGCATCATCCATCATTGACTACTTGGTCTTCGCTAAAAATTATGTCGCCAAATGTGAAGAAAAGTATGGTATTGATGAGGTAGAAAACTTGATTGACTCTTGTCATGCGTTGATGAATTACGGGGTTGATCGATATAAAAGGCCGCAACGGATCTCTATGTTTGAGGAACAAAAGCGGCAAAAAGAACGGGAAGATTATTTGCAGTCCCAAGTTAATGAATTATGGCGAACTATTCCTAAAGGTGAAGACGAAGAAACCGACAACCGTTCCCATTTCCCGTCAGAACCTCAGGAAAACATACTGTATTTTATCGAGAAAAACGCGCCATTGTTGGAGTCTTGGCAACGCGAGATTATTCGTATTGTGCGTAAAGTATCACAGTACTTCTACCCACAAAGGCAAACTCAAGTAATGAACGAAGGCTGGGCTACATTTTGGCATTATACCATTTTGAATCACTTATATGACGAGGGAAAACTAAGTGACTCCTTTATGTTGGAGTTTTTGCAAAGCCATACCAATGTTGTGTATCAACCGCCATATAATAGTAAATTTTATTCAGGGATAAACCCCTATGCGCTCGGCTTTAACATGATGGTCGATATTCGCCGTATATGCGAAAACCCAACGGAAGAAGACAAACAGTGGTTCCCGGAATTTGCGGGAAGCAACTGGTTAGATACACTGCATTTTGCGATGCAAAATTTTAAAGACGAGAGCTTTATCAGCCAATTTTTATCTCCAAAGCTCATGCGCGACTTTAAGCTTTTTACCATTGTCGATAAACAAAAATCTCCGCATTTAGAAGTTGGCCCTATTCACGACGAAATGGGTTATCAACAACTTCGCAGCGCCCTTTCAGCGCAGTACAACCTAAGTAACCATGAGCCGAATATTCAAGTTTATGACGTCGATGTTCGGGGAGATCGTTCACTTACACTAAGATATGTACCGCAAGGCGGGATCCCGCTTGCCGCTTCAAAGCAAGAAGTGATAAAGCACCTTTATCGCTTATGGGGATTTAAAGTGAGACTTGAGCAAGTAGATGAAAATGGCAATATCGAGCAAATAGCTCAATGCCCTGAAGAGGAAAGTGAATCGTAGCCCTGTAAGTGTAAATTAGGAGCAGGCAAACAGCTTGGGCTGCTATGTTTGCCGAAGCTCCTTTTTTATGCTCAGAAGCCTTAAATTAGCTCCTGCCTCTATTTATCATGCAGCTGTGAGGTGTATTGTTAAACTCAATACAGCAAACCAGAACAATGCAAACAGCAGGTTCTTTGCTATTCAAAGTGTTGATTACTTATTAAAAGTGAAACTGAGTGGATAAGTCCACACTTCACCATTATTGGCCTTTATCGAGGCAATAATGGCAAATATAACATTAAGAGCAGCTAAAACAACGAATCCCAACAGACCAACCGCGACAAACACTAAAATAGTGCAAATCATGGAATAGATGATTAGGCTAATTAACCAATTAATTGTGGCTTTCCTATGCTGAAAATTCCCACTTCATATTATCCAAAGCCTAGACATTTGAATATAGGAAAAGCGATACCGAAACAGATAACGCAAGGCCATTTAGCATGTATCTAAAATCTAGTCCAGAGCAAGAAAGCCCGTGAATTTTATTGTAGCTATAAAAAAGCTCCGATATTTGAGTATCGAAGCTTTCTATAAATGTTGTTTTTATTTCTCTTCGCGAAAAATAAAAATTAACTATTCCGTTGGTGCTTATTAAAACGGCATTTTGAAGCCTGGAGGCATTTGCATGCCGCCGGTGACTTCTGACATACGCTTTTGCGTTTCTTCACCTACGCGGCGAACTGCGTCGTTTACCGCAGCGGCTAATAGGTCTTCGATCATGTCTTTGTCGTCTTCCATTAGGCTTTCGTCAATTTCTACGCGACGTACGTTGTGGCTACCAAGCATAGTTACTTTAACTAAACCTGCGCCTGCTTCACCTGTTACTTCTAGGCTCTTGATCTCTTCTTGGGCTTTTTCCATGCGCTCTTGCATTTGCTGCGCCTGCTTCATGATGTTGCCCATTCCGCCTTTAAACATATTCTGCTCTCTTATACTTCAATTTGGTTTACTGTGATAAAAGATAAGGGCTAACGCCCTTAATTACAATGCCTGAACGCTATTTTCGTCAAGCATTGCGTCAAATTCTTGGACAAACGCGCTGACGAGTGGATCGTCACGCATCGCCGCTTTAGCTTGGACAAGCCTATGCTCATCTAATTGTTGCTGTACCAAAAACGGCGTGTTATTTACCGTGTCGATATAGTTAATCTCAAGCTCGATTGGCTGCTGGAGTAATGCGCTTAGTCTTTCTGTCAGTTTCTCTCTAAGCACTGCGGAGTCTAAGTGCTGTTGACTCGCATCTACTTGCAATTGTACCTGCGCGCCTTGCTGTGTTATCACACTGTGTAATGCATACTGGCGAATTCGACCGCCTAATTGCATCTTTTCAATCATGTTTGCCCAATCGTCGCTTTGGTGAGCAAACTTAATGTCACTGATAGGACTAACAAAGTTTTCCGGTGCAGGGATCTCCACTTGAATACTTTGTTCGTTATCATCTTGTTTTACTGGTGATAACTGCTCTAGCAATTCAGGCGCTAAATTTTCCGTAATAGGTTTATGGCGCTCTTGAAACGCTTCTTTCTTTTGCTTTTTTGGTGCTAAGCGAGGTGCAGCGGGCTGTGCCAGTTGCGGCTCAGGCCGATGCTCAGGTGTGGTTACCGTCGTGGCTGGCGCTTGCTCTATTGGCATTGGCGCACTAGGCGCCTCAGACTTTTTTACCTCACCATTGGCTCCCACCAATCGACCCGCCCCAGAGATATTACGATTTTTTAAAATTCGTGCTATTGCTGACTGGGCTTGGTTTTGCTGCTCGGTAACACTGGCCGTAGCAGTAGATTCTGAAGCGCTTTGGTTTTGCATCTCAGGTCGAGGCCAGTCCTCTTGATTTTGCGATGCTATTTGCGCGTATGCATCATCAACTGGCGCACTTTCATGATGATGTGCAGAAGCCTGCTCTTGGAACCCCTGCTCTACCGCCTGCGACATAATGCTGTCGTATTGGTTGGCCATCTCCGCCTCAGATGGCACAGAGGCAACTGGTGCTTGGCTTTGCGCAGCAGGTGTTGGCGACAGCGGCTCATAATGTGTTGTTTGTTGCGCGGCTGGTGTCGTTGCTTCTGGTGCATATGTTGGTGCTGTTGCCGGCTGCACCTGAGGTGATGACGCTACCGTAGCGTTATCTTCCGTTGGCTTTTTTAACAGCGCTCGTAAATCCCCTACTTTGCTTTGCTTTTCAGAAGTTTCTTGGCTCACAGGAGCGGAAGGCACTACGCTATGGCTTTCTTTTTCAAACGCCATTAATCGCAGCATGACCATCTCAAACCCAAGTTTAGGCTCAGGTGCCCATTTTAGGTCTTTTTTGCCATTTAACAGCAGTTGATACAACAACTGCCCCTGTTGCGGTGCTACTTGCTCGGCAAATAGTTTAATGTCGTTATTATCAAAATTTGATAACCGCGCAGCACTAGGCACGAGTTGAGTGAGCTGAATAACATGCAATAACGCAATTAAATCGTCCAGCACACTGACAAAATTACCGTTTTGTAGTGCTATTTTTTCAATCGCATTGAGTAAAGCTTCACCGTCGTGGCACAAAATTGCAGACAGCAAAATGACCGCATGAGCACTATCCATCAGTCCCAGCATAGATTGCACTGCAGGCACCGTTAAATTGCCATTTGTTTGTGCAATAGCCTGATCGGTCAAACTTAGTGCGTCACGCATACTACCATCAGCGGCTTTCGCTAACGTTTGTAGTGCTACCGGATCAAAGGCAACTTGCTCTAACGGCAGGATTTTTTCTAGCTGTTCAACTATTTGCCCTTGTGTCATTGCGTTCAGATTGAACTGTAAACAACGGGACAAAATAGTCACAGGCAACTTTTGTGGATCAGTTGTGGCGAGCAAGAATTTTACATGCTCTGGCGGCTCTTCTAAGGTTTTAAGGAGCGCATTAAAGCTGTGCTTCGACAGCATGTGCACTTCATCGATGAGATAAACCTTGTAGCGACCACGAGTTGGTGCATATTGTACGTTGTCTAAGATTTCTCGTGTGTCTTCAACTTTTGTACGAGAAGCCGCATCAATTTCGATTAAATCGATAAACTTACCGGTTTCAATCTCAGTACAGGCACTACACTGACCACAAGGCGTTGAAGTAACGCCTTGTTCGCAGTTAAGGCTTTTAGCAAAGATCCTAGCAATGGTTGTTTTGCCCACACCACGTGTTCCGGTGAATAAATAGGCATGATGCAAACGCTTTTCATTGAGTGCGTTGACCAGAGCTTGTTTAACATGCTCTTGCCCCATTAATTCATGGAAGTTTTGCGGACGCCATTTTCGCGCCAGAACCTGATAGCTCATGCTTATTCGCCTTCGAACTCTACAAGTGAAAGGATTTTGATCCCAAGATCATTGATTTTCTTTTCACCACCAAGCTCAGGTAATGAAATAACAAACGCAGCATCAGTGGCTTCACCGCCTAAGCGCTTAACCAGTTTTGCTGTTGCTTCAATAGTACCACCTGTTGCAAGTAAATCATCAACAAGTAGCACTTTATCACCTGCTTCAATCGCATCTGAGTGTAATTCAAGTGTATCTTCACCATATTCAAGCTGGTAAGACTGGCTAATTACCTCACGTGGCAATTTACCCGGCTTTCTTACTGGAATAAAAGGAATGCCTAACTCATATGCCAATGGCGCACCGAAGATAAAACCACGCGATTCAGTACCGATGATTTTAGTAAAGCCGCCATCTTTATAAGCCGCAACGAACGCATCAATTGTTGCCTTAAACGCGGCAGGGTTTGCTAGAAGTGAAGTCACGTCACGGAACATAATCCCAGGTTTTGGGTAATTAGGAACCGTCGCGATACTATTTTTGATCAATGACATATTCTCTGTCGTCATAATTGCTTTGCTTTAAGTTTATTACAAAAGAGTGAGATTATAACAATTTTCTATCCGGTTGAAACCGACTGAGTGACTTTGTGTGTCAGGATGAAGGAAAAGCGAACAATTTAGTGAGCAGTATACGAGTATAAAATCGAAAAAGGCTGCAAAAAGCAGCCTCTAGGTAAATACGTTCAGCTTGACTTATGCAAGCGCTGTTGCCCAGCCTAGAATCGCGTTTAAACAACCAACTCCAGCAAACACAGCAACAAATGCAAGGAAATACTTTGCATTGAACGGATCTTTAAAGTCACCTTTAGACATAGATACTACCTTTAATTTTACAACTCGCACCAACTGCATAGCTGCAGAAAGCATTGACTAGCGCCCTAGTCCGAGTTTAAGCACGACAAAAACAGGCCGTATAATAGTCGATGTTGCCAATGGCTTAAAGGTTTTTTGTTTTGATAATGCCAAGATCCGCGAATTCAGCAAGTGTATGCTGTGCTCCTTGCTGTAGCTGCTCAACAGTAAACTGAGGCACTTGCTGCGCGATAATATTTATAATATCAGTGAGTTGCATACCATCATTGGCTTCAATCACTGACAACATTAAGGCCGTCATCGGATTTAGTGCGACAAACTGAACATCGTCCTCTTCGTCTCTATACAGTGCGAAGCTAAACGTTTGCCCTGCTGTTTTAGTCGGGCGAAAGGTTTCACTGATCTGATGAACTGGATATTGATAATGTGCAATTCGGGTTGTACTTGCCAAGCTCATTTCGACCTCTGTAAGCGCTTGGGCTTCAATCGAAAGCTCATGCTCTGCTTCAACGGTCGTTGCCACATCTAGCTCTAGCCATTCATAGTGAGCCAACTCTAACAAAAACTCAGGATCGGCTTCTGAGGGCTCGTATTCTGTTTGTAAAAACTGCAAGAACTCTTTGCTAATCTCTAAAAAGTATGGCGAATGACAATCGTGCTTCACAAAAAATAGCCGAATTAACGTCAACCAATCTTTATTGGTATACAAGCTTTTAAGTACAGGAAACGCACTGCTCACGAAGCCTTCGACATTATTAAAAAACAGCTCTTGATAGATTTTTAAGCGCCGAGCTTCTATGCCTTCAGGTGCAGGTTGGTTGTCTGGATCTCTAATATATGCCATAAACTGCTGCTGAGTTTCTACAAAAGACATAGCTATACCTGCTCCAAGCGCTTGGTGTATTTGGCCTGTACTGCTGAAATTTGCCCCGCTTCTGCCAATAATTCTGCCATGGGAGGAATATTAAAATCACGCTCTAACAAAGTTGGGAATACTCCATGTAGCTCATAGGCTTTCTCTAACAAGCTCCATACTGGCGAAGACACCTCAGCGCCGTGTGTATCAACAAGTAAGTCTTCGGCTTCCACATAATGGCCTGCTATATGGCCGTATGCAATACGCTCGCTTGGCATAGCCGCTAGGAATTGTTCAGCATCGTAGCCATGGTTAATAGCGTTGACATAGATGTTGTTAACATCGAGTAGCAAATCGCAATCGGCTTCGGCTAATACCCCAAGGGTGAACTCCAGCTCCGACATTTCTTGTCCAGGAGCGGCATAGTAAGAGACATTTTCTACCGCAATTCGGCGTTCTAGATGCTCTTGGACTGCTCGGATCCGTTTAGCGGTATGATGGATTGCTTCTTCAGTGAAAGGGATTGGCATCAGATCGTACATATGCCCCTCTCCCGAACAGTAACTCAGATGCTCACTATAGGTAGCGATATTATGCTGTTTAAAAAATGTTTTTAGTTGTGATAAAAATTCACGATCAAGCGGTGCGGGCGAACCCAGCGACAACGACAAGCCATGACAGATAAAGGTATGCTGTTGTGTCAATGCTTGAAATTGTTTTGCAAGCTTGCCACCAAATTTGAGCCAGTTTTCTGGTGCAACTTCATAAAAGTCGACTTGCTTTGGTGGTGCATTGAGCACCTCATCGACCATTTCACGGCGCAAGCCAAGTCCTAAGTTGCCTAACTGCACTGCCATACTTCTCTCTCACTTTAGACATTATTTTAAACCGGTTCGGAACTACACAAACACAGGTTTCTCTGCCTGCATAGTTTCATTTTGAAATTACCCAATGACGTTATCTACCTTACCATAAATAATTGTGTCATTGGGTTGACCATAATGGTGCCTTTATTTAGTGGTTGCCACCACATTTACCTTCACCACACTTGCCTTCTTTTTTGCCTTTAGCGTCGCCGCCACATTTACCTTCGCCGCATTTGCCTTCTTTTTTACCTTTAGCGTCGCCACCACATTTGCCTTCGCCGCACTTACCTTCTTTTTTACCTTTGGCATCGCCACCGCATTTGCCTTCGCCGCACTTACCTTCTTTTTTACCTTTAGCGTCGCCACCACATTTGCCTTCGCCGCACTTACCTTCACCTGCGTCAAGTTGATAGCCTGAAGTCATTGTTTCAAAACTAAATGGATTTGCATTCGCGTCCGTCGCGGTTAATCCTGCTGTGCCTGCAACAACAGCACTTAAAGTAAGGGCAATAGAGTTCTTTTTAACGGTATTCATAATATTTGCTCTCTCAAAAATAGTTGATTCAATTAGTAGACCCAAACGCCTAGACATTTATTTCGCAAAACTTTAGAAATTTTAGTTTCACTCACTACACTACGACTTACATCCAGTTATAGTCCATCAGTTCTCTTTTTGCCATTTGTGGATATTGGGCCTGTTGATGACTTGCAGCAAACAATTAGCTAGAATGTCGCGCTTTTCAATGAGTCATCAATGACCCATTTTATTTTTGTTGTATCTAAAGGGTTAACACATGAAGCTTGTTCTGGCGCCGATGGAAGGTGTAGTTGATTTTAAAATGCGCGAATTACTTACAGATCTCGGTGGCTTTGACCTTTGTGTGACTGAGTTTATCCGTGTAGTTGATCTCACCTTTCCGCGTCGAGTATTTACACGATACTGTCCTGAGCTATTAAATGGTGGCTACACCAGAGCGGGAACACCGGTAAGAGTGCAGCTTCTAGGCCAAGTACCCCACGCGCTTGCTGCGAATGCACGAAAGGCCGTAAAGCTTGGCTCACATGGTGTTGACTTGAACTTTGGTTGTCCTGCAAAAACCGTGAATAAAAGCCGTGGCGGTGCGGTTTTACTGAAAGAGCCAGAGCAAATCTATCAAATCATTAAGGCGGTTAGAGATGCAGTACCAGACGAACATCAAGTAAGCGCCAAAATACGCCTTGGCTTTGATGATGACGCCAATAGCACTGAAATTGTCGATGCAGTTCAGCAAGGAGGTGCGTCGAGTTTGGCGATACATGCTCGAACCAAGCGAGATGGCTACAAACCGCCAGCGTACTGGGAAAAGATCCCGCCTTTATTATCAAGATTAACCATTCCTGTCGTTGCTAACGGTGAAATTTGGCAAGTTGAAGATGCACTACTCTGCCAAACACGTAGCCACTGCCAAGATTTGATGCTTGGTCGCGGTGCGCTAGCCACCCCCGATTTGGCAGCAAAAATTAAAGCGCATGTTAACGGTACTCATTATACTCCGCTCACATGGGAAAATGTCGTCTACCATATTCTTCATTCGTCTATGCATCAGGATGAGAATATGAGTGAAAAGTACTTTTCGGCTAGAACAAAACAGTGGTTAAGTTATCTGAAACGTCAGTATAGCGGAGCGCATGTTCTTTTTGATGAAATCAAAACGCTTAAAAGCAAAGATGACGTCATGAAGGTGTTGCAGAAATACGCAATGTCTCCAGACATTGATTCAAATCATAACAGTAAAGTTTGACTGAAATGATAATGGGACGTCGGATAGGAGAGCGCCCATGAATGAAAACACACATAATTATGAGCAAAGCTTACAAGCTGAACTTGCCACACTCAGAAGTGACTTTTTGGGAGAGCTAAAAGCTTCACCCAACGAGTTTACACACAACCTTGCCAATACCTTAGAGCTTAATCCACCTAATAAGTGGCTAGACATTGTAATGGAAAAAATAAATCCGGAACAATTTCCACTTTATGACAGGTTAATGAAAGTAGAAGCAGCGTTATGCCAAATGGAAATTGGTCAGTTTGGGTATTGCTGCGATTGCGAGCAAATAATAGAGCTTGAGTTGCTAGAGCAAGATCCAGCAACCCAGCGCTGTCGCAGTTGTAAGACTAAGGCTTTAAAAAATGAGGATATGCAGCAAAAATAGTCGCTGGAAAATAGACTATATTAGCAATCAATTGTTGTGCTTGTTGTTCATTCAGCGCTAGTTTTGAGTTGAGCGCAACAAATGCTTGCTTTTGGGACCACCCTTGATAATGAATTCCCAGATCCACTGCCATTAAGGTTACGATCAGCGCTTTATGCTGCTCGATTGCCTTTGTACACTTCGCTACTGTCGAAGGCACATTAATAAATCCATCACGCCAGTTGAGCCCGCTAATTCTCTGGCAGTTAGCTGGCAATAGCTCTAGTATATAAGGCTGTTGGGTATTAGGCGTTGTATTGAGCACAATTGACTTACTATTTTTCTCATCAATTTTTGATAATATTGCCAAAACTTTATTCGGTGATTCTTGGATAGCCCCGTAAAAATTTAGTTTTGATTGATACCACTCTTTCCCATTAGGTAACTGATGCAGCCCAAGCATCGCTCTTGGTTTATAATCACCCAAATAACTCAGCAGCGTTGAGCGTGATGGTGCATCAATAGCTGAATTTTCAAGCTGCTTTATTATCGCTTCTCGCTCAAACCGGTTTAGACGAATATTACTTTCGTCGGCCTCTTTTAGCTTTGTTGTTACAAATGCAAGCCACTGTTCAAGCTCTTCGCCACTCACCCTATTCTCTACGTTCTTAAGCACCGTAATATTACCCGGCCAAGGTAAGTAACGCTCTGGGTAGCGCTCTTGAATTCTTAAGTAGTCCAACTCTTTGTGCGCCATCACATCTGAGTCATCCAAGTCACTAGCCAATAACGCGTGTCTAAGCTGTAAGTAGCCCTCCGTAAATGGCAACACACTAATATTATCAGTAGATGAGTGGCTTAAACTGCTATTAAGAGAGATTAAAGAAGTTCTGAGCTCTTGATAATTTATGACTTGCTTTTGCTCACTACAAGCAGATAGGAATATAAACGCGACCAAAGTCAGGCTGAACAATAAATGCTTTTTCATAATTCCACATTAGATTTTGAAATCAAAAAAGCCCCTTTCGGGGCTTTTTCATTAGAGACTTACGCCCCTACGCTGTGCTTTATCTTTGATAAAGTTTGCCCAGCTTTTAGCAAATTTTCGAGTACGAGGATCATCCTGTGCCTTCACAATTGCTGAGTAAGCCTGTTTAAACTTATCCTGATAGTAGTAAGCTTCCGCAAGATCAGCATATGCACTGCCTTTCTTTTCAGTTCCAAGCTCAAGTGCTTTGTTCAGTCTCACAACTGCGGCACTGTATTGCTGGTTCTGTAGCAACAAACCACCCGCTCTACCATAAAGCTCGGCATCATCATCAAACTTTGCAGCTTCTTCATAGTATTTAGCAGCATCGCTGATGTGTTTAGCTTGGTGGTAATAGCTCGCAAGCGCGGTTACATTCGCTTTTGTACGTTCAATTTTGCCATCTTTAATAGCTTTTTCGTACGTAACAGCAGCCTTCCAAGGTACTTCAACCAGTGAGTACAAGCTACCAAGGATCTTATAATGGTTCTCTTTTTCAAAGTAACCTTTATCGTATGCAATCTCCATTACGGTTAAACCTTTACCGTAATCTTCAGTTTGCAAATAAAAGCCACCTAAACGAGTCCATGATTGCGGATCCTCTGGGAAGATTTTAACCATTACTTCACCTACTTCAACAGCCTTTTTAAACTGTTTAAGGTCAAAGTATGCACCAATCTTCATCAGGTAGTATTGCTTGTTTGGCTCTTCAGACGCTGCTATCGCTTTGTCTGCTGGCTCAATTACATTAGCAAATTGCTTAAGCTCATAATAACCCTGAGCGATACGGCCATATACTGCTGGATCTTTCTCACCAGTAAAATCCATCCACGCTTCATAGGCTTTGATACCTTCTGCGTACTTTTCAGTACCCATTAGAAGGTCACCCAATAACTTCATCAGATCGCCTTGATCTTTAAAGTTAAGCGCATCAGGCGCAATGGCTTGACGAGTATATTTTATCGCTTCGCTGTAGTTCTCTTTTTGAGCATACAGCTGACCTAGGTAACGATTTACTGTCGCTTTATCGAAATCATCTGAAGGGTCAAGCTCACGAAGCATTTCAATCGCTTCGTCAACTTTTTCTTCATTATAAAGATCGAACGCTTTAGCAACCTTCTTACCTACCCGCTCACCCATGATCTTAGTTTTTGCGGCTTTACGCTTTTCTATCTCTTCATAGTTTGGCGCTGCAAAAACTGAGTTTGAGTACATACCGCCAGTCAAAGCAACAAGAAGAGCAAGAGCTGTAAACTTAGGTAAACTTTTCATGTCTTGCCTCCTTAATTACCTTGATTCAACTTAAAGTCAAGCTGAACAGTGATGCCTGGTTGTTTCTGGGGTTTACCATCAACAACTTTAGGGCGGTATTTCCACTTACGAAGTGCACGCTTTGCTTCACGGTCAAAGATACGTTTTGGTTCAGCATCGATAACATCGATGTCTTCTACACCACCAAGCTCATTGATAGTGAAAGATAAACGTACCCAACCTTCTTTGCCATCACGTGCAGCTTGCGGCGGATATTTAGGCTCGATTCGAACGATTGGTGTTGCATCACCATCACGACCGAATTCACCAGGTCCAGATAAACCACCTGCTGTACCACCTAGATCAATACTAGGCATGTTAAAGCCGATATTACCAGCAGACGGATCAGCCGTGTCTGGCTGAGGCGGCTGCGGTTTAGGCGGCTGCTTTGGCGGTGGTGGCGGCGGAGGCGGGACACGCTTCCGCTGCTGCACCTTTGATTCAGGTGGATTCGACATAATCTCGACGACTATCTGTTCCTTTTGAACATCTGCCCTATCCGCTCCTCCGGAGATAAGATATGACATGAAAAAGAACAAGCCGAGAGTTACTGCCCCACCTGCTAGAAGTGAAAACAGAAGTCGAATCATTACTGATCTCCAGCTATTGAAATCTTCAAGTTGTCGCCTGTCGCTTTAATTTGGTCCATAACCTTAACAACTACGCCGTGCTTCGCACCTTTATCGGCTTGAATAATTACCACGTCAGTAGGCTGCTCAGCCATTAGACTTTCAAGGTTAGCACTTACACGCTCAACATCAACTTGACGCTTATCCATCCAAATCTCACCGTTTTCACGGATTGCGATAAAGATGTTCGCATTCTTTGTCTTTTGTGCTTGTGCCGCTTTTGGCTTGTTAACCTCAATACCAGCTTCTTTAACAAAAGAAGTGGTTACGATGAAGAAGATAAGCATGATGAATACGATGTCTAGCATCGGCGTCATATCTACTGCTGCATCTTCCTCTTCACGAAAACGTTGTTTACGTGCCATAGTTCAATCTCTCTCTAGTGATGAGGCAAGCTATCAACTAGCTTCTCTTTAGCCATTTTTGCACGTGCTTCTAGACGCGTGCTAAAGAAAACACCTGATAGTGCCGCAACCATTCCAGCCATTGTTGGTACCGTAGCCATTGAAATGCCTGAAGCCATTAATCGTGCGTTACCCGTACCTTGAGTAGCCATTGTCTCAAATACTGTGATCATACCTGTCACTGTACCTAAAAGACCGATTAATGGACACATCGCAACCAATGTTTTGATAATCAACATGCGCTCATCTAATTTTTCAGACGCTTCAGAAATCCAAGCATCGCGGATTCTGTGTGCGTACCAAGACGTAGTATCTTGGCGGGCGTCCCACTTAGCGACGATATCCTTGTGTAACTTAGGAAATTCGCCGAGTAGGAACCAATAGCGCTCAATCATTAAAACCCACATTAGAAAGAGTGCTATCGCGACCACGTACAATACATCGCCGCCTGTAGCAACAAAATCCCTGATAGATTCCCATATCTCCATCAGGACTAACATTAGGCTTTCTCCTTCTCCGCGTGAGCAGCAACAATACCTGCGCTTTGCTCATCTAGGATATGTAGAACCGCTTTACTACGACCATGTACAACAGCGTGAAGTAGAATTAGAGGTAGAGCTGCAATTAGACCTAGAGCTGTAGTTACTAGCGCTAGAGAGATGTTACCTGCCATGATTTTCGGATCACCAGTACCGTATAGCGTGATTGATTCGAACGTCATGATCATACCAACAACCGTACCTAGTAGACCTAGTAGTGGCGCGATAGCCGCTAGGATCTTGATGATGTTTACACCCATCTCAATACGTGGAGTTTCACGTAGGATAGCTTCATCAAGTTTAAGTTCTAGGTTTTCAACATCTTGGTCTTTGTTATCGTGATATACTTTCAGGATACGGCCAAGAGGGTTGTTTGTGTTAGGGTTATTCGCGTTTTTGATTTGCGCTTTAATTTTGCCACTAACGATGAATAGGTCAAGCATACGAACAACTGCAATTAACGCACCTAAGATAAGTAATGCAGTGATGATGTAACCTACTGTGTCACCTTGGTGCCAGCGCTCTTCCATCGTTGCTCGTTGCGTATTTAGTTGTAGAAGTGAACCACGTGTCGGGTCAACAGCAAACATCGCATATTCATTAGCAGCTGCACCGATTAGACGCTCAACACCACCTAGCTCGCCACTTGGCTGCTTACCAAGAGGAACAATTTGCTTGTTCTCAGCGTCGTAAATTACGTAACCGTCTTTAGTTACAAGGTTAAAGTTACCAACACGTGTAACTTCTTTAACGTTCACGTCACCGCTTAACTCAGCAACTTCTGCTTCAAACTTAGAAACTTTAGCAGACTCTGTCATTTCAGTTTGGAAAGCAATCCAAAGCTCTTCAAGTTCACGAGTAGTCGGAAGCTCTTTCGCTTCAGCTAATGAACGAAGTACTTCTGCACGTCCAGGCTTTTCAGCACTTACAAGTGATGCTTCGATTGAACCGATCGCGTCAGCAGCTGAACGACGTACAACACCGAACATCTCACCTAGCGTACCTTTAGCATTTTCTAGCTCAACTTCTTTTTCAGCAAGCGTGATTTCATTTTGCTTGAACTGCTCATTTAAACGCTCACCACGTGCTTTCTCAGCAGCTAGGTCACGCTTTGCTTTGTTTAGAAGCGCTTGCTTATCAGCACGGTCACTTAAGAACTCTTGTTCACGCTGCTTGTTGATCTTGCCTTCAGAGATACGGTTTTGTTTAACCTGCTCTAGGATTTTGTCTAAGGCTTCAGTATTTGCGTGTGCATTTAGCGCGGCACCAGCAGAAACTGTTAACGCTGCAGCAACTGCAAAACCTTTAAATAGTTTCTTCATCATTAATTACTCCGCGCCAAAGATAGGTAGGTTTACAAGTTCAGGAGCCGCTTGCTTACGTGCAATACGGATCATGCTCTTAACTGGCTTAAGATACTCTTCACCCAGTTGATCCCACTGCTTAGTGTCGTTGTTCCACACCCAAGCGTGTTTTTGGTCGAACGACTGAGCAACATATGCGATGCGGCCAAGACGTGCGAAGTCAACATTGATATTTTTACCATTTTGTTCAAGTGAACCTTGGCTCGCTACCATTGTTGTACTGTAACCAGTTTCAAGCGTATAAGCTTCAAGCACTTGACGGAACTTCTCAGATGTAGTCACTGACGAATTCGTCATGATGCTACGAAGTCTTTCAACACGTTCTAGACGCGTTTCCTGATTAAACGGAACGTCCGCTTTGATGAATTGCTCAAGCGTATCGATCATGCGATACATCAAAGGCACAACGTCCTGTTTTGTCTTATCAATAGTACCAATTTGACGATCAAAAGACTCGATACCAGCATTCTGGTCTGCTACAAGGCGTGCAACGTGGTCGTTATACACTTTTAGCAGTTCTGTTTCGTCGATAATGCCGCGGTATTCCGCGATCATTTCTTGAGACTGACCATATAGGTTGTCAATCTTTTCTTGAGACTTTTTAGCAGCCGTTTGAGTTTGCTGACCTACTTTTTGTATGTCATTCAAAGGATCTGCAATCACATTGCTGCTTGCAAAAGCTGTCGCGCCTAAAAGCGCCGTAGCTACAAGGCTCTTTCTGATTTTAACAGACATAGTTCCCAACCAATTAAGTAATGTTACTTTTATAATTTTCGCGCTCTTAGCGTACTAAGAGCAACCCTGATATCATTCGACAGATATCAACTGTCCAATAATGCTAAATGCAACACGATGTGTCAACTTCACTGTGAAAACATTTTTTGTCAATAAATAAGTAATAATTATATACAAAACAAAAAATTAACATCAAAAACACAGCAAAAGATACACAACCCTCGTAAAACCAACCTTTTGCATACGCTATTTACAATATTTTACATCAAATTTATTCCAATAAACTGAATAGATATTCCAAATAAAAATAATGAATAAACATTAAAAACAAACATATAGAAGGGTTTTCTTTATTGCGTAGCGCGCAAATTATTTCACTTTCTGCCAACTAACGCAAAATTTGTTTATCTATCCCAAATAGCTTGATCTATTTTTTCCTGAAGAATCTTTACGAACTCAGCGACATGTAGCCCGTCCATTAGCGCATGATGGACTTCAATACAAAATGGCATCGTACCATCGGCTTTATTGTATTTTCCGAACACAAATTTTGGTATGCCGAAGTCATCTCTACTGTGTCTCGCATGACCAAAACTGGAAAAAGATAACCATGGAAGTATAGATACATGAACACAATTTGGCACCTGACTTTCCATCAAGAATTGCTCACTGATAAGCGGTCCATTTAGTTGTTCGGCTTTGCTATGAATATTGGCGCTAATAAAACGGTTGAAATCACTTTCAGGTGAAAGCCTTACAAATCTAAAGGTTTCATCCCCTCGCAGAAAAACACTGCTAATTTCTACAGCATCATATTCAACCACCTCTCCTGCCTCTATACGGTAACGAATAGGGGTATAGCTTTGTAATGCCAGCTGTAGTGCGTATAGACAACTAAGCGAAAATGGAACTGTATTACGTTTGCTCATTTCGTACACCCTTTCCATTTGCAAGCTGACGGTAACGGTGAAATAAGGTTGGGCAAAATCATTGAAGAAGGAGAAGTGCTCTTGGCGAGGCCAAGTATCTAGCGATATTTTCTTTTTCATACAAAAAAAGGGGCATTTGCCCCTCTCTGGTAATTAAACGGCGCTGTTATTATAGACCGTTTTCAATAATCTCTTGTGCTAATTTGTCAGCAATTATATGTGTTGAAACTTTCTCATCTTCAGAGCGCTTAAAGATTTCGGTCAGCGTATCATAGATACCTTCAACGTGTTTTGTCGCTGCAGCTTCATCATAACCTTCAGGTTTTGTTTCATAGTAAACATTGATGATTCCACCAGCATTAATGACATAGTCTGGTGCATACAAAATGCCTTTTTCACGAATGATCTCACCATGACGAGACTCTGCCAGCTGATTGTTTGCACATCCTGCAATAATCGTCGCTTTAATACGTGGAATAGTATCGTCGTTTACTGTAGCACCTAGTGCACACGGCGCATACACATCAACATCTAAATCATAAATTTCGTCGATGCCTACAGCGGTAGCATTAAAGTCATTGACCACTCTTTGTACTGACTCTTCGTTGATATCAGTAACAAATAGCTCAGCACCCGCGTTATGAAGGTGTTTACATAGAGTGTAAGCTACTGCACCAAGTCCTTGTACGGCAACTTTGATACCAGCCAAGTCTTGGTGACCATATTTGTGCTGGTACGCTGCCTTAATTCCAAGGAATGTACCTAACGCAGTAAACGGAGAGGGATTACCACTTTTACCTTCAAGGCCCATTACGTAGTTTGTTTCTTTGTGCATTACCATCACATCACCTGTTGTGATGTTTACATCTTCTGCTGAGTAGTAACTGCCACCTAAACGCTCTAGCTGCTTACCAAATGCTCTAAACAATGCTTCTGACTTAATTGTCTTTGCGTCGCCAATGATCACAGATTTGCCACCACCAAATGGCAACCGTGCAACCGCATTCTTGTAAGTCATTCCTTTAGATAAACGCAGTACATCATATACTGCGTCTTCGTCGGAGGCGTAATTCCATAGGCGACAGCCACCTACTGCAGGACCTAGCTTAGTGTTATGCACTGCGATGATCGCTTTAAGACCCGATGCTTCATCAGAACAAAATACGACTTGCTCATGGTTATCAAATTCAACTTGGTTAAATACAGCCACTTTCTTCTTCTCCAAAAATTATCTATCCCATACGGGTAAGCTCTTACGTGTGACTTTGCGTTCAGTACCACACTAAGGGCAAATAGCGCTGAAATTGGCAAGACTCTATCACTAACTCTAGCACCATTCCACAAATTGAGATGATATAAACCTAATTCAAAATAAATATGAATATTCAATTCACATGCAGGAAAGATAAAGAAATAACTAGCCATATAAAAACAAAATAAGAGAATTTCAATTTAACTTATTTAATTTTTTCGAAGTTACTGTTTACGTAAACGGAAGGTAAATTAGTGGTGTAAACATATCAGTACAAAAAAGGAGGCTAATAGCCTCCTCAATAATACTCCAGATCGTTAATTTAACAACGGAGCCAAATGTAGAAATGGAAAGTACCTATACATTTTCCATCAATGCGACTTGATTAGCTAAGTTTGCTATCTAGCTCTTCAATTCGTGCTTTCCAAATTGCAGGGCCTTGGGTATGCGCATTCTCACCGTTGCTGTCAACGGCTACCGTCACCGGCATGTCTTCTACTTCAAATTCGTAGATAGCTTCCATACCTAAGTCTTCAAATGCCACAACACGCGATTTCTTAATAGCTTTAGCCACCAGGTATGCAGCACCACCAACAGCCATAAGATAAACAGCTTTATTTTGTTTGATTGACTCGACGGTTGCTGGACCGCGCTCGGCTTTACCGATCATACCGATAAGACCGGTTTTCTCTAGCATCAAATCAGTAAACTTATCCATACGTGTAGATGTGGTAGGACCTGCTGGACCCACTACTTCATCGCCCACAGCATCCACCGGACCCACGTAATAGATAAACTTATTAGTGAAATCGACACCATCTGGCAAACCTTGCCCAGAATTCATCATTTCTTGTAAACGCTTATGCGCTGCATCTCGACCAGTTAATATTTTGCCTGAAAGCAGCACAGTTTCACCCATTTTCCATTCTTGGATATCTGCTTTGGTCAAAGTATCTAGATTGACACGACGCGTATCTTCACCCACTTCCCAAGTCACTTCTGGCCAATCTTCAAGCTTTGGCGCTTTTAGATCTGCAGGGCCAGAACCATCTAATGTGAAATGTACGTGACGTGTAGCGGCACAGTTAGGGATCATCACCACAGGCTTAGACGCTGCGTGTGTTGGTGCCGTTTTGATTTTTACATCAACAACGGTTGTTAAACCACCAAGACCTTGTGCCCCAATACCAAGCTTGTTTGCACGTTCAAAAATTTCTAGACGCAGTTTTTCTTCTGCGGTTTCGGCACCACGTTCCATCAACTCATGGATATCAACCGGATCCATTAAAGACTCTTTTGCCAACACAGCCGCTTTTTCCGCTGTGCCACCGATACCTATACCTAGCATACCCGGAGGACACCAACCTGCGCCCATTGTCGGTAATGTTTTTTCTACCCATTCTGCAACATCATCTGATGGATTTAGCATCACCATTTTTGTTTTGTTTTCAGAGCCGCCACCCTTCGCTGCAATCATCACTTCAACCTCAGCACCAGGTACTAAGTCAATGTGTACTACCGAAGGCGTATTGTCTTTAGTGTTTTTACGGCTACCTGCCGGATCAGCAACGATTGATGCACGTAGCGGATTATCTGGGTTCATGTAGGCACGACGAGTTCCCTCATCTACCATTTGTTGTACCGTCAAGTCAGTTTTATCCCACTTAACGTCCATACCGACTTTAACGAAGCAGGTTACTATACCCGTATCTTGACACAGCGGACGCTTACCTTCTGCTGACATGCGTGAGTTAATTAAGATCTGTGCAATTGCATCTTTCGCAGCCTTACTTTCTTCTTTTTCGTAGGCTTTTTCTAATGCTTGGACAAAATCAAGTGGGTGGTAAAATGAGATATATTGAAGCGCATCTTCAATGCTATCAATAAAGTCTTGCTGACGGATTGTACTCATGACGGTTCCTCAATTTTCGACGGTATTTTTTTGGTATTGAAACTTTTGCTGGCAATTGTTGTTATTCAGCATCAGAAAGTCAATTTCAATACCTTAAACTATGGAATAGCAGGTAACTATGATAACCTCCCCGCCCGTTTGGGGCTAGCTTTGCAGGTCAAGTAAATGATAAACGAGCGAATAAACTGTACAAAATTAGACATTAGGCATAATGCACTAGAATTATTTGAACACTTTGCAAACGAATCTCAGGCTATCCTGTTAGATTCCAGCGATTCTGATCACATCAATAGCCGCTACGATATCATTGCGATTGCACCAATTAATTTACTTGAAGCTAAAGACGGAAATGTATTTTTAGACGGCAAGCTGCAGATTGAATCTATTTTCACTGTGATGAAAGATAAGCTTGCCCAGTTTAGTAATTGCAGTGCTCCCCATGATTTACCTTTTAATGGCGGTTGGCTTGGTTATTTTGGCTATGATCTTGGCCGTTATATTGAACACATATCACATTGTGCGGAACATGATATTAAGCTTCCCGACGCCTGTGTTGGCTTGTATCCAGACGCGCTAATTTATGACAAAGTAGTCAAAGCTTGGTTTTATGTGTCTCAACCTGATACACAGAGGTTGGAAATGTATTTGCAGCGGCTCGAAGACACCTCAGCGTTCGAGCCATTTAGACTGACATCACAGTGGCAGTCAAACATGACTAGAGCAAAATACGAGCAAAACTTTGAGCGCATTCAATCTTATTTGTTAAGTGGCGACTGTTATCAAATAAATCTAGCACAGCGCTTCACTGCTCACTTTGAGGGAGCTCCGTGGCTCGCGTATAAAAAGCTTCGAAACCACAACCAAGCGCCTTTCTCTGCATTTTTTAACTTGGGAGACAGTGCTATAGTTTCGGTGTCGCCGGAGCGCTTTATTCAAGTTAAAGACAACATTGTAGAAACTAAACCGATTAAAGGCACCTTGCCAAGGTTACCAAATACTGACGCCGACAAAGCGCAAGCTGAAAAACTGAGAAACAGCAGCAAAGACCGAGCCGAGAACGTCATGATAGTTGACCTACTACGTAACGACTTAGGTAAAGTGGCCAAGCCGGGTTCTGTTGCGGTTCCATCACTCTTTGCAATCGAGAGTTTTCCTGCGGTCCACCATCTAGTCAGCACAGTAACGTCTAAACTAGCCGAGGGTAAATGCGCTGTTGATCAACTCGAAGCCGCCTTCCCCGGTGGCTCTATAACAGGTGCCCCTAAGATCCGCGCCATGGAAATCATCGAAGAACTAGAGCCTCACAGACGAAGCGTTTACTGTGGCTCAATCGGCTACCTTAGCGCCTGTGGTAATATGGATACCTCTATCACTATCAGAACCCTAGTTTGTCATCAAAATAGGATACATTGCTGGGCAGGTGGTGGTATAGTCAAAGACTCTCAAGTTCAGTTAGAGTTTGAAGAGACTTACCACAAAGTGAATAAAATTCTCCCGGTATTGAATGAAGATTGATCAGGTTATATCGCAATTTATGTTAGCCCCCATCATGGCGCAAACACCAACCACGCTGCATCCTCTCAAGCAAAGTGCGGTGCTTATTCCTATTGTTGATGTAAATGCTAGTGCCCACCTGTTGTTTTGCAAACGCAGCAGCGAATTACCAAGCCATCCAAGTCAAATTTGCTTTCCTGGCGGCAAAGTCGAACAACAAGATAGTAATATCATCAACACTGCACTGCGCGAGACCGAAGAAGAGATAGGCCTGACAATCTCTGAGTCTCAAGTTCTGGGCATATTACCGTTTATGCAAACACTCACCGGTTACCAAATCACTCCCGTTGTAGCTTCTGTACAACAAGATGCGACTTGGGTAAATCAAAGCGACGAAGTGCAACAAACCTTTACAGTGCCATTAAACCAATTAAGCACGGCCAAGAATTGGCGAACCTTCCGTTTTACCAATAAAGGCAAACCCGTTTCACTCGACGGGTTTATGACAGCGCACGGTTTACTGTGGGGCGCAACGGCAAAAATCGTCAAACAGTTCACCGCCCTATTTTAGCCCTTAACTGGTAAGACCTTTTTTTAAAATCCACCTCCACCTTGCAGATTAGAGACCTTTCTATCATGCTTACTGCAAAACTGGCATATACTTTTGCCGATTATGGGTTACTTCCCTAATTAGACACGTTATGATGGCGTCCGTTTTAAAGGCAATGTGAGTAAAATTTATGATCAGTGCATTCGATATGTTTAGTATCGGTATTGGCCCTTCTTCCTCTCATACAGTGGGACCAATGCGTGCTTCTAGGTTATTCGTACAAGACCTTCAGGCACAAGGCATCGTTGATGATATCACTTCGGTGAAAGTGGAACTGTTCGGTTCTTTAGGCCAAACAGGAATTGGCCACGGCTCTGGCAAAGCTGTTATTTTGGGACTTGCGGGTTACGACCCTGAGACCATAGATGCAGATCTGGTACCAGAGATCTTAGAAACCATAGAAAATGAACAGGTTATCTATCTCGACAAGCAACATAAAGTAAAATTTCCTAAGCAAGGCGCGATTGTTTTTCACCGTCGAAAAACGCTGCCTAAGCACTCCAATGCAATGGAAATTAAAGCATACAAAGGCGAAGAGCTTGCTCATAGCCAAATTTACTACTCGATTGGTGGCGGCTTTATCGTTACCGACCAGAATTTTGAAGCTGAAAAGCAAGCAGCGCTAGATATCAGAACAGAAAACCCCGCACCTTACCCATTCAATTCAGCCGCCGAGCTACTGGAAATGTGTAAAGAGTCTGGGCTCAGTGTGTCTTCGTTAATGATGGCCAACGAGAAAACGCTACGTAAAGAATCTGAAATCAAAGATACGCTATTCCATATCTGGCAGGTGATGAAAGCTTGTATTGAACGTGGTATGAAAACCGAAGGTATTTTACCGGGCGGTTTAAAGGTTCGTCGTCGTGCACCTAGCCTGTATTTAAAACTCAGTGTAGAAACGCACCAAGATCCGCTACGCGCAATGGATTGGGTGGATTTGTTTGCACTAGCAGTTAACGAAGAAAATGCAGCAGGCGGCCGCGTAGTGACCGCACCAACTAATGGCGCAGCCGGTATTCTTCCAGCGGTGTTAATGTACTATCACACTTTTATCAAAGAAGTGGATATAGAGATTGCCACACGTTACCTTCTTACTGCTGCGGCAATTGGGATCTTATATAAGAAGAATGCTTCTATTTCTGGTGCTGAAGTTGGATGCCAAGGTGAAGTAGGAGTTGCATGTTCAATGGCTGCTGGTGCTCTAACCGAAATCATGGGTGGTAACGTCGTACACGTTGAAAACGCCGCCGAGATTGGCATGGAGCATAATCTGGGCCTAACCTGCGACCCTGTCGGTGGGCTTGTGCAAGTTCCGTGTATTGAGCGTAATGCAATGGGTTCTATTAAAGCCATTAACGCATCTCGTCTTGCTTTGCGCGGTACGGGCGATCAAAAAGTGTCACTAGATAAAGTGATTAAAACGATGCTTGATACTGGTAACGACATGAAAACCAAGTATAAAGAAACCGCGCGCGGTGGATTGGCAGTAAATATTATTGAGTGTTAACTGACAATTGTCAGTTCACTTTATAAAACACTAAATGGCATCATGATGATAAATCGTGGTGCCATTTTTTATTGTCACTTGTCTACACTACAATAAACTTATCTTGGTATCACTTATTAACAACAAAGGAGTAAATGCATTATGTCTGGCACTACGATGGTTTTTCTCATTGTGCTTATCTGTGTTGGTAGCGGAATAATCAGTGAGATTTATAAACGCCGCTTAGAATTTAAAAAAATGGATTCTCACAGTAAAGAAGAACGAGAACAGCTGCAATCGGAAATAAACGCGTTAAAATCTAGAGTTGCTACTTTGGAACAAATTGTAACGGACGAGGGTTATCAAGTGAAAAAAGATATCAACAGGTTATGATGCCTCATGTTCAGGTTATTTCGTGTCATAACCCAAATGAAGCTAGAGATGAGCAATCAGCATAAATTGCTCATCTCTAATAGGATCAACCAACCAGCCACTTAGCCATGAAGACAATGACAGGCAAAGTCACAAGCGTTCTTAAAATGAAGATTAAGAATAGCTCCCATAAGTTCACCGGAATTTTACTGCCCAACAGTAACGCACCCACTTCTGACATATAGATAAGCTGAGTTACGCTCATGGCAGCGACGATAAATCGAGTGGTATCGCTTTCAATGGAGCCTGCGGCAAGAATTGACGGAATAAACATATCCGCAAAGCCAACAACGATTGTCTGGGCCGCCTTTTCTGCCTCTGCCACATTGAGTAACTCGAGGTAAGGAACGAAAGGCGTACCTAAATATTGAAATACTGGCGTATGCTCAGCAATGATCAACGCAAATGTACCAACAGCCATTACTACTGGTAATACAGCAAAAACCATATCCAATGCGTTATATAAGCCTTCTTTTACCGTTCCTTTAATACTTGGTGCTGTTTTTGCCTTAGTAAGTGCTATATCTAGAGAGTGACTCAACAACCCCTTCCCTTTAGGCACTGCTTCCGAATCTTCATTATGATCGCTACCATCAACATAAATATCTTTTTTAAATCTGAGCGGTGGTAAGCGCGGCACGATAATCGCTGCAACAAAACCAGCTGCACATACGGTCAAATAAAATGGTGCAAACAAGTGTTCCAGTTTGACTTGACCAATAACGACTAAACAAAAGGTGATGGAAACCGCAGAGAATGTAGTACCAATGATCGCTGCTTCTCGTTGTGTGTAATGCTTATCTTCGTATTGGCGAGCGGTCATCAGAATACCGACGCTACCATCACCAAGCCAAGATGCAACACAGTTTACGGCACTACGTCCGGGCACGCCGAATAATGGTCGCATCACTTTAGTCAAAAGCGTACCAACCATCTCAAGCAAGCCAAAGTTAAGCAAGAGTGGCAGCAATAGTCCGGCTAAAATGAATACACAAAATAGCACGGGCAAAAGGTCATTGAGCACTAACGCCCCTGTATTTTCCGAATGGATCGCTTCTGGACCAACACCATTGAAGGTAAGCACAATAAACACCATACCAACTAGTCGGGTTATTAACCAAATCCAGCTTACATCGAACAGGTGTTTTATTATGGTTATTTTTAATAGCGCTTGGGGTCTTAGAAGTTTAACCACCAGACTCATGATCCCTGTAATACATACTATTGCAACGATCATATCTTTCATAAAATGGGCTAGTTGCGCTTGCAACCATTTTGCCATCACTGCAATCGGGATAGTCATTGCCTCCCCAACCGCCACCGGCGTCATAAACAAAAAAATACCAATCAATGACGGTACGATAAACGCAAACCACGTTTGTAAAGTGGAGCGTGGTGTCATAGTGCTCTCAGTCATTTTTTACTTCCACAAAAACAAAGAAAAGAGCCGAAGCTCTTTTCGTTTTTAAATTATTATATTTATTAAATCGTTAGACCTTTTTGCCTAAGCAAAGTGATTAAGGCTTGATGCAGATTATTCATAGTGTTTGCATCAAGTACGTTACCTTCGCTATCCCTCCAAGTAATTGACGTACGCGTATCCTGCGCTTGCGCGATCTTTATCGTGTAATCACCATTGTCTATTGGCAATACAACTGCTTCATCACCCCAGATAGAGTCCCAAACGCTGCTTTCAGGCGCTTCGTAACGTACCAAGACTTCCTGCTTTTCCCTATCAACACGGACAACCGTAAAGTTACTTCTTTCGAGGAAGTTAGAGAAACGATCAAGCACCGCTTCTTGACCTTTTTCAGTCAATAGCGCCGAATCACCATTTTTGTCAAAACCAAGTTCAAGTGCCAGTACCCCTTGGCGCTTACGCATTTCAACTTGTAGTAGACGATATTGATAGTCAAACTCGGTTACAACTTCATTAAGTGCTCGTACTTCTAAATGGTTCTTTAGAAGCGCAGTTAACTCGTCATCACCTTGATAATCGACCAACTCCGCACGAAGTGATGCGGTGCGCTGGTGCTCTTTTTGCTCCAAGGTAAATTTAAACTTTTGCTTGGATGGCTCTACACTTTCTTCCCAAAACCAGCCTTCTTTTGGTTTGATCAGAGAATACCAAGTTGTCGTCACTGTCCCTTGTGCTTTGTTATCACTTTCAAGCCCTGCGTTGTGCATTGCTACAACGCCATCCACAGCGCGCCAAATAAATGCCGGTAAATCTTCTATACCGTCATTCTTATCAAAAAAGATCCTTGCGACGTCTTCACCCTGCTCGACCCAACTGCCTTGCGCAACTGTCAAAACTTGCTGCGGTGCACGGTAGCTTATAGGCTCGGCCGTGTTTTCATATTGACCAACTGGCATTGCAAACTCAGGATCTCGGTAAGGTTGAGCCAAGCCTTCAGGGGCTTTCACCGGAGCATTTGCACGATAATTTCTTTCATGATGTGCATCATTTGTGAAAATACTACAGCCGCTTAGGCTCACGGCAATTCCAAGAACCAGTGATTTTGGGATCCAATACTGCACTCATTTACTCCTTAGCAAACCCTATTGTTATTCGAATCAAAGTTATGATTTAGGATTGCCGAATTGGTTCACACAAAGTTGCCAAAAATTGACAATCTCTGAATTGTTAGTGCTATGACATCGAATATTCCACCAAATATATTGGGAACATGTATTTCATAGCCAAAATTTTGCCCTATGTTACTTGTCATACATTAGAAAAACAAGCAACCATGCCTTGCAGGCACAATTCTATTTTTTATTACAACGCGCTAGCGCTAAAACTCAGATATGGTAGTATTTCGCGTTAATTATTAACCTTGGGCGCATTACGTGAAATCAGAGGTTCCAAAATGACCATGCATGCAAACCATCAACTTGTCTTAACCGCCATTGGAGAAGACAGATCTGGTATTGTTGGCGAATTGACACAGCTTGTAAGTGACTGCAATTGTAATATTATTGACAGTAGAATTGCGATATTGGGAAATGAATTTACCTTTATCATGCTACTTGCCGGTGATATGGCGTCTATTAGTCGTGTCGAGCACACCTTACCTGCCAAAGGGATGGAGCTTGGACTCTTAACTATGATGAAACGCACCGCAAGCCATCAACAAGGCGAGTACAGTGCAGGTTATACTTTGGAATATGAAGGACTAGATACTCCTGGTACGTTAAGTAAAGTAACGCGCTATTTCGCAGCTCAAGGAGTGAATATTTGTTCACTGAAGTCCGATACCTTTGAACAAGATGACGAACTACACATGCGCTGCGAGCTTGAGTTTAATATCCCTGTGGATGTGGATATTGACAACTTTAAAGTTCAGTTCGAAGATCTTTCTCACTCCTTAAACGTAGACTATATATTTAGACGCATTCGCTAAGGATTTACTATGAATACTTTAAAAGCTGGTGATAAAGCGCCACTATTTTCACTGCAAAATCAAAATGACGAGACTGTAGAGCTTGCTACCCTGCTAAAGTCTCACCAAGTGTTAGTCTATTTTTATCCCAAAGCGTCGACTCCAGGGTGTACTGTACAAGCTGAAAATCTGCGTGACCACAAAGCCGAACTGGCTGACTTAAACACGATTGCCGTCGGCATTAGTCCAGATCCTGTGAAAAAGTTAAAGAACTTTGAAAACAAAAAAGAGCTGAATTTTGACTTACTTTCGGATGAAGACCACGCTATTGCTGACGAGTTCGGTGTATGGGGACTAAAGAAATTTATGGGTAAAGAATATGATGGTATTCATCGCCTATCTTTCTTAGTTGGTCAAGACGGTACCATCAAGCATGTGTTCAATAAGTTTAAAACCAAAGATCACCACGAGGTTGTGATTAATCACTTAAAAGGACAGGCTTAACGTAGCAAGTTGAGCTGTATATATTTGGAATAAAAAACGGAGCTTGTCGCTCCGTTTTTTATTCGCTTCAACTGACTTTAATCAAGCGCTTTTTCTACTTTATCAAATAGGGTCGTGATCTCTTTACTCGGCGCTTTAGTCATCAAGCTAACAACAAAGATAGCGATTGTCGCAACAATGAATCCAGGAACAATTTCATATAATGTCGCGCTAAGCGGCTCACCATTATAGGTAAATGGACCATAGATCCATACCAACACAGTCACCGCACCAGATACCATACCAGCAAGTGCTCCAGCAAAGTTCATGCGAGACCAGAATAAACTTATCAGCACCAGTGGGCCAAATGCCGCACCAAAACCAGCCCAAGCATTACTTACAAGATCTAGAATCGAGCTATCTCTGTCATACGCAAGGTAAATTGCAGCAAGCGCTACAACTAACACGCTAGTACGGCCAACAAGCACCAGCTCTTTATCCGAAGCGTGCTTATTCAAGAAAATCTTATAAAAATCTTCCGTTAACGAGCTCGAACTCACCAACAGCTGTGAAGAAATGGTACTCATAATTGCTGCAAGAATAGCTGCAAGTAAGAATCCCGCAATTAGTGGGTGGAACAACAGCTGAGATAAAATCAAGAAAATGGTTTCGGAATCATCCACAACAATCCCATATTCATGAGCATAAGCGGCACCAAACAAACCAGTACCCACAGCACCAAGCGCAGCAACTATCATCCAGCTCATACCTATGCGTCGTGCCGTTGGCATGTCTTTCACACTACGGACTGACATAAAGCGCACAATAATGTGAGGTTGACCAAAGTAGCCAAGGCCCCAGGACATGGCTGAAATAATGCCAATTGCACCCGCCGAGCCAACCCAAGTTAACATCGTTGGATTTAACTCATTTAGTGTTTGAGATAGCGGATTATCGAGCAGTGAGAAGGTAACTAAAGGCACTAGAATCAAAGCGATAAACATAATGCAGCCTTGGACAAAATCAGTCAGACTTACTGCTAAAAAGCCACCAAATAGAGTATAAAGTACAACAACACTAGTTGTGATATATAAGCCGCTCTCATAACTTAGGCCAAAAGAGCTCTCAAATAGTTTACCACCAGCAACAACACCAGAAGAGGTATATAGCGTGAAGAAAACAATGATCACTAATGCCGACACTATTCTTAACGCGTTTCCTTTATCTTCGAAACGATTTGCAAAATAGTCAGGAATGGTGATCGCATCATTTGCATACTCAGTGTAAACACGTAGGCGTGGTGCAACCAATAAATAGTTAAGCCAAGCACCGATCACAAGGCCAATTGCAATCCATGTACTGCTAAAACCATACAAGAACATGGCGCCAGGTAGACCCATCAAGATCCAACCACTCATGTCGGATGCACCAGCTGAAAGTGCCGCTACACTTGGTGGTAAGCTACGACCGCCCAACATGTAGCCTGACACATCACTGGTCGACTTTTTATATGCGTATAACCCAATTCCCAACATCGCAATAAAATACAGTGCGAGAGAGATTATCGTACCTATCTCCAAATTAGCCTCCTAATTGTTCGTTGGGCTCTTCTCCAAATGTGAGCTTTTTCTATCACTTAATTATTCGATTTCTAACTCACTTTGAATAAAAGCCAAAAACATAAAGACTTCACTATAACACGCACAAACCATACACCCAACCACCTGAGACCGTTGACCAAAACTGTATTTTATTTTTAACTCAGTGAACAGGTTAGTTATTACTCGCTATGCGATTGATAATTACCTATATTAAGTACACTCAATTTCCCAACGTGACCTAACTGCGCTTTTACCTTATATTAAAGCCAATAGCATTTTGTTCGGATGGTAGTATCTATGTATTTTTATGCAGCTCGTCAGCCAATTTTTAATGTGCAAAGGGAGTTGATTGGCTACGAACTTTTATTTCGTGATAGCTTAAATAATGTGTTTCCCGAGATTGACGGCGATGAAGCAACGAGTCGTTTGGTGGAAGGAAGTCAATTTACCTTTGGTCTAGATGACCTAACGAACCAACACCCTGCTTACATTAACTTCACTCTAGAGACACTGGCAAAAGGCTATGTACAAATGCTAGCGCCAGAACAAGTAGTAGTAGAAATATTAGAAACGGTACAACCGGGAAAACGACTCTTAGCTTGTGTTAAAGAGTTAAAAGAGCAAGGCTATACGCTCGCACTTGACGATTATCAGCATCAAAATGTGTGGCGTCATTTTTTTCCCTATATTGACCAAATAAAGGTCGATTTTTTGGCCTCAAATCTTGAACAGATCAATATTATTAAGGCCGCAATACAGGATTTTCCTCAAATTGATTTAGTAGCAGAAAAAGTAGAAAGTTACGAGCAGTTTGAGCTTGCCAAGTCGCTTGGTTTCAAATATTTCCAAGGCTTCTTTTTTGCCAAACCCGAAATGGTCAAAACCAAATCACTGGCGCCTTCTGAATTGGCCATGGCAGAGTTACTTTACGAAACATCAAGCGTTGAGCCTGATCTTGCTAGGATCACTCAGGTTTTTGAACGGGATGTAAACCTTAGTTATAAACTACTCCGATATGCCAATAGTGCCGTGTTTAAGCGCAGAGCAGAGATATCGACAATTAAACAAGCCTTGGTTGTACTCGGCAATGATGAGCTTAAGCGCCTGATCTCATTATTATTTGCTTCACAGCTCAATACTGAAAAACCCAAGGAGCTGCTTTCACTGTCCTTATTGCGCGCACATTTTATGGAAGCTGTAGCAACCAAAGCCAAGAAGATCTCCGATACCGGAAGCACATTTTTGGTTGGCATGATGTCACTAATGGACGCCATTCTTGATGACGATATGGCAAACTTATTGACGAAATTACCCTTATCTCAAGAAATAAAATCAACTCTCCTGAAAAAGCCAAGCGCTTTTGGTATCTATCTGGATCTTGCAGAATCGATGGAAAAAGGTGACTGGGGCAGCGTTGAAACCATGTCAAAATCTCTTGGCCTAAGCAGTCAAAATATCGCAGAGTTATATCAAAAGTCACAAGTTTGGAGTGACACTCAAATAAAAGCGATAGAGTAACCTATTAAAGGATGCGACAATCTGTCGCATCCCGCTAAGCGCCTGATAGCGATAAAATAAGTTCACTAAAACAACGTCAAAGTGAACATATGAAACGCACTCTACTCTCTCTTGCTATTGCTTCCTTATCATCCATAACGCATGCTGATGAAATTGAAAAAATCGTTGTTATCGCACCGATGCAAACACCAATCACGCTTACAACGGATGCGAAAGCAGTACGCCAACCTCTACCCGCACAAGATGGTGCAGACTTACTTTCTTCTATTGCTGGATTCTCATTAATTAAAAAAGGGGGGGCAAGCGCAGACCCTGTTTTCCGTGGTATGGCTGGCTCAAGAATTGCCATCATCGCCAATAATGGTCAAACGCTTGGTGGTTGTGGTAGCCGCATGGATCCACCAACGGCGTATATCACGCCACAATCCTATGACACCTTAAAGGTCATCAAAGGCCCACAAACTGTGCTATATGGTCCCGGCAACAGCGCTGCGACTGTCGTGTTTGAGCGTGAGAATGAACGTCTTGCTAAGTCTGAAATAATCGGCTTCACCAATGCAGTGCTTTCAAGCCAAGGTCGCCATAGTATTAATAGTGATATCAAAGCTGGTAATGAACACGGCTACGCCCGTATCGCCGCAAATTACAGTGATGCCGATGATTATGAAGATGGCAATGGCACCGAAGTTCATTCCGCATATGAGCGCTGGAATATAGACACCGAGTTTGCCTACACTCCTACCGATGACGCCTTCTACTCCATCACTTACGGAGTCAGTGATGGAGAAGTTGCCTATGCAGATCGTATGATGGATGGCAGTCTCTTTGACCGTGAAAATATTGGCCTGAATATCAAGCTATCTTCCTTTTCATCACTGATTGAAGAATTAAAGTTTAACGCTTATTATAATTATGTTGACCATATAATGGACAATCATAGCTTGCGTCCTTTTGTTGCTAACATGATGATGAAAGCCCCAACCTCCTCCAATCCTGACCGTAAAACATATGGCGCGAATCTCACATTAACTTCAGAGATCAATACCCAGCATACTTTTGTCTACGGTGTCGATTATCAAGCAAACGAGCACCGTAATCGAGTCAGCCGAGATCAAATCAACAACCCAGTAGAAACGATGCCTCGCCAAATAGATGCTGAATTTAGACAACTCGGTGTATTTGCCGAGTTCGAATATCAATTGAGTCGCTCCAGCCAATGGGTTAGCGGTTTGCGCATTGATGATTGGCAAAGTGAAGATCATCGCACCATGTTAAACGCAATGATGTCAATGAAACCAAATCCAACCGCCCTACAAACAAGAGACGATACGTTATTAAGCGGATTTAGCCGTTATCAAGCGCAAACTGAAAACAGCAGCTATTTTGTCGGCTTCGGCGTTACAGAGCGCTTTCCCGATTATTGGGAAGTGGTTGGTGGCAGTCGAGGAAGTGAAACATCTATTTCCGCCTTTAATGTCGATACCGAAAAGACCATGCAATTAGATGCAGGATTGATAAAGCAGTTCACAGACGTTAACTTCAATTTCTCGGTGTTCTATAACCAAATTGACGACTATTTACTGATAGACAATATGTTTAAAAAGATGAATATGATGTCAAAAGTGACCAGAAATATTGACGCAGAAACCTTCGGCTTTGAAGGGGAAGTGATGTGGCAAGCGAGCAAAGCGCTACAACTCACCGGTAGTATCAACTACGTAAAGGGTAACAACCTTACTGACAATCTCGCATTAGCTCAGCAACCGCCTCTACAACTACGTATTGCAAGTAATTACCAATTAAGTGATAAGTGGCAATTAGGCGGATTGCTACGATTAGTACGACACCAGCACAGAGTTGCGATTGGGCAAGGGAATATTGCGGGGCAGGATATCGCTGCTACGGCAGGCTTTGGCACGCTTTCACTCAATACCAATTATCAATATAGCGATGCAATACAGCTCAGCGCTGGTGTAGACAATGTGCTCGATAAAACCTATGCCGAGCATTTAAGCCGTTCCGGCGCCGCGGTAAGTGGCTTTGACCAAATTGACCGAGTCAATGAACCTGGACGAACACTCTGGGCAAATCTCAACTGGCGCTTTTAACCGTATACTAAGATAACCAAAAGGTCGGCGATTGCCGACCTTATTTTTACAAGTTCTCTAAAAAGTTCTCATCAAAATCATCAGGCTCTTCTTCTATTGGCGGATTACCATCGAATAGCTCATACAACTGACGTTGATAATAGACATCCTTTAAAAAAGTGTACGGATCAAGCGACTCATTTAGCAGCTTTTCCTGTGACATCAAAGCCGCTCTTGCCTCAACTGCGCGAAGTGCAAATACTAATACAGTCTGAGGCGTTGTGAGTGCGATTTCTGGTAACACAAAGTTATCGACCACATCACCCGTTAAATTCCTCGCTGTTGTCGGCCCCATACCAGGGATCATAATATACGCACCATCACCAACGCCCCATACCCCCAAAGTTTGGCCAAAGTCTTCATCTTTTAGCTCAAGACCTAGGGTTTTCGCGACATCAAATAGACCAAAAATACCAACGGTAGAGTTGACTAAGAAGCGAGCAACATTGATTGCCATATGGTCAGGCTTGCCCTGCAGCGCCGCGTTTACCGCATCGGTTGGCGCGGCGATATTGGTGGTGAAATTAACAACACTACTGCGTACCGGAGCGGGAGTCACCGCAACATACCCTTTAGCAACAGGGCGTAAAATATAGGCATCCAGCACATCCATGTTGAAATCATAGAGTGGGCGGTTAAGTGATTGAAATGGATCTCGTGGATCCTTTTTCTCTTCGGGTACTTGCGCACAACCGACAATGGTCAGCGCAAGTAAGCCCGTAAGCACGGCTTTAAGCATTTAATTCCCTGTATTTGTTAAGACACGACTAATCTCGACAGTGAGCTGATTTTCGCCCTGTTGAAGCTCAATTACGCTTGAAACACCCTCAAGTTCTCCATCTGAAGGCATTACTGAACCATCATTAGAAATACGAGCAGTGACCGTAATTTGAGAAAATTTCGACAAGGTTAATTCAGGCATCATTGCCATACTATCATCTAGATTTACTGTCATTGGCAAGTTAAAGTTTGTAATTTTAGCTACCGCCAATGGCATTGCGGGTCCTTCAGCAGCTTTTGCAAAAACGAACAATGTACTGTTTTTAGGAATATTGTTCTGTAGCTCTGCTGAAATAGTTACCGTAGCGACAATACTGGCGTTAGCAGCCACAGTCTCTTCAGAATATTGACCTAGCTGTTGGTCGATTTCCGCAATCCGTCCTGCGATCATTTCATAACGCGGATCGTCTTGAGCCAATTGCGACAACAAGACTTCAAATGCGGCTTTCGATTCTTTCCAATCTTGGCGTTCATAAGCAATTAGCGCTAACAAACTTATCGCATCAACATTAGTCGGATCATTCTTAAGCACTTTTGATAACATTTTTGCCGCGCGATTCATACTAGGCTCTGAACCCTCTATCAATAACACTTGGCTATAGTTCACTAAGACATTATTGTTATTAGGCTGCATCACAAGGGCTTTATCAAAAGCCTGCATTGCCATCTCAAAATCATTGAGTGACATTGCAACACGACCAAGTAACATCCATGCCACTGCATCATCGCCAGCAGTTGCTAGTTTGGTTCTTAGTCCCAGTGCAAATGCTTGTAATTCATTAGCGCTCAGCGGCTCACCCGTTTGCATTACTGCGCGCTCACCATACTCAGGTAACTTTTCAATGGCTTCATTCCAACTCGCTATTTGCCTATGGTTCCCCGTGTAGTAGTAAAAAACCCCGGTTACTAGCACCATAAAGGCAATACCCGTCAACGCCAATACACGGTTGTCTCCGCGACTCGTCAATGATTGTTCAGGCGATAACTCATTCAATAAGCGACGCTTTAACTCAATCAAAGATTCATTATAACTGTCTTTTTCGATACGCTGATTAGCAAGCTCTTCTGCTAACTCTTCCAAACGCTGATGATAAATATCGATACGCTCGGCATTTGCGTCGTGATCAACCGTGATACGTTTTTCCTTTTTTATAAACGGAAAAACCACAAAGAGACCGGCAAATATGCCCAGCAGAAGAAACAAAAACCACATTTGGGTTAAATCTGTCGAGAATTCGCTCACTGCTCACGCTCCTGACGTTGATATTGGTTAATGAGCTCAGCCAGCTTTTGTTCGTCCGCTGCATTCCAATCTTGCTTTTTCGCAGCACGTTTTTGACGAAATACAATAAAGCCGAAGCCTAAAATAATGATTGCCACTGGCAGTACCCAAAGCACGATTGTTGCAGGCGTAACAGGTGGTTGATAATGAACGAAATAGCCATAGCGGTCGATCATATAATCAATAACCTCTTGCTTAGACTGACCTTCATTAACCAATGCAATGACTTTATCACGCAGATCTTTGGCAACGACAGCATCTGAATCTGCAATGTTTTGGTTCTGGCATTTCGGGCAACGTAGCTCATGTGTCAGCTCTCGGAAAGTCTGCTCACGTTCCGCTGTAGCGAAGTTATATTTGTCTTCCGTTGCTTGTGCTGCTGCGGTAATCATCATTAAAAGCAAAACAATTACATATTTCATTGCGTTAACTCCTGATAGATTGCCGCAAACTTAGTGCGCCACACGCGTTCATTGATATCGCCAGTATGATGCAACAAAATCTTACCTTGCTTATCTACCAAAAAAGTCTCTGGCGCGCCTGAAACCCCTAAATCCAGCGCTAATGTACGCTCCAAGTCGAGAATATTAAACTGGTATGGGTTACCTGCACGACTCAGCATATTATTGACATCTTGTCTTAGTGCATTGATATCAAACTGGTCGCCAAAATCTGGGTCATAAGCCTGCTCGTAATACAGACCAATTATTTTCACTCCGCGCTCTCTAAGCTCAGTTAAATAACCCAGCTCAGCGATACACGTTGGGCACCAAGTGCCCCATACGTTCATTAAGTAGACTTCACCCTTGAGCGAGTCGGCCGTCCAGATTTTATCACTATCCATTAGATCGGGTAATGAAAACTCAGGCATAGTATGCCCTAAACGGCCTGTCTGAAGTTCTCTTGGATTACCGAATAGTCCTTGATATAGAAACACACAAAGAAAAATAAATATCAAAAAAGGCACTAAACCTAATAACTTACGGTTCATGTTAAGCCTCCACTTGAGATGATTTTTTCACGCGGCTGCGGTAGCGTTTATCCGCAAGCACAATGAAACCGGCAAAAGAGATGAGTAGCCCACCAAGCCACATCCAACGCACGTAGGGTTTGTGATAAATCCTCAGTGACCAAGCACCCGCAGAAAGCGGCTCGCCTAGAGCAAGATATAAGTCACGGAAGAAGCCATCATCAATCGCGGCTTCGGTCATAAACTGCATCCCTATATCATAGCGGCGTTTTTCCGCGTATAACTCGACAACCTTGTTACCATTTTTGAATACCGTCACTACGCCTGCATGCCCACCATAATTCGGGCCTCGAATTTCTTTTACGCCATCAAAGCGATATTCGTACTCGTTTAGCTTCGCCGTTTCACCGGGTTTCATGCTTACAGAGCGTTCAACAGAGTATGCGGAAGTTAACGTCACCGACGCGATAACAAAGGCAATACCAACGTGCCCGAGCACCATTGCCCAATAGCTCAGCCCTAGCTTTTTAAAACCGATTGCTACACTTGGGTGAACGGTCACTTTATTAAATAAGTCAGCGGCAGTAGCCACACTTATCCACACAGCTAAAGCGGTCGCAACAAATGTCAGTGGTGCCACCACTTCATAGCTTGAGTACAACCAGGTCGCTGTGAGCACTAAACTAACCGCAATCAACACAGCCCACTTTTTCACCAGCGGCGGCATCTTATTTTGTTTCCAACGCAACATAGGCGCTAAACCCAGCAGAATCGCGAACGGAACGATTAATATCGCAAACATTTGATTAAAGAAAGGTACGCCAATAGAAATAGAGCCTAAACCCAGCTCTTTGTGGATCATAGGCAATAACGTGCCCAATAATACAATCAAGGTCGCAACCACTAAGAAGATATTGTTGATCCACAGCGCCACTTCACGCGAAATGAATTGATAACGCCCTTCGCTATACACTTGAGCTACGCGCATTGCGTATAGTGCTAAACTACCACCTACAACCACTGCCAAGAAGGACAGGATATATAAACCACGGTCAGGATCGGTTGCAAACGCATGCACCGAAACGATAATGCCTGAGCGAACGATAAAGGTGCCAAGTAAGCATAAACTAAATGCAGTGATAGCAAGTAGCACTGTCCAAGACTTAAACACACCACGCTTTTCTGTTACTGCGAGTGAATGCAATAAAGCGGTTGCGACAAGCCAAGGCATCAGTGAAGCGTTCTCTACTGGATCCCAGAACCACCAACCGCCCCAGCCTAGCTCTGAGTACGCCCACCAACTGCCAATGGTAATACCTAGCGTAAGAAAGCCCCATGCAGCCATTGTCCAAGGACGTGACCATTTAGCCCAAGTGTTATCAAGTTTACCGGTTAAAAGCGCAGCAATTGCAAAAGAGAAAGACACGGATAAGCCCACATAACCCATGTAAAGGAGTGGCGGATGAATGATCATGCCAGGGTCTTGCAGCAATGGGTTTAAATCACGCCCTTCAACAGGAAAGTAAGGAAGCAAACGTTCAAACGGACTCGACATCCAAAGGGTATAAAGCATAAAGCCCACACCTAAAAAGCCGAGTACACCTAGCACACGCGCTCGCAATACCCATGGTAACGATTTTGACATCACCGCAACCAACATGGTCCACATGGATTGCATCACCAACCATAGTAAGATTGCACCTTCATGCCCTCCCCAAGTTGAAGTGATTTTATAATACCAAGGCAAGGTACTACTCGAATGATGTGCCACATATTCAACTGTGAAGTCATCCATTAATGTGATGTAGATCAGCACCAAAAATGAAAACACCACGAGAATACACTGACCCACAGCCAGTGAAGGGGCGGCTTTCATCAGCCTTAAATTACCAGTGTAAGCACCCCACAATGGGAAAATACACAATAATAAGCTCAATGCCATCGCCAGAACTAAGGCGAAGTAACCTATTTCTGGGACCATCTTAGTTCTCGCTGTTTAAATTATATTTTGGCTTTTCGTGCTTAATGCCTTTCACGGCTTCTGCCACTTCTGATGGCATATACTCTTCATCGTGTTTGGCTAGCACTTCAAACGCTTCAACTACATTAGACTCAACTAACGTCCCTTGTGCTACGATACCTTGGCCTTCACGGAACAGATCAGGAAGAATGCCTTTATAACGAATAGTAACCATAGGACCGGTGTCGATAAGTTTAAATGACACATCTAAAGACGTTTCATCACGCACCACGGAACCTGGCACAACCATACCACCAATACGCAATTTCTGGCCTATCTGCGGTATTTCTTTTAACTCACCTTTACCTTCAACAAGCTCGCTCGGCGTGTAAAACAGATTAATATTTTCTTGTAGTGCGTAAAGCGTAAGCCCAACCGCCGCGCCAATACCAAAGATAACGGCTATAACGGTGAATAATCTTTTTTTGCGTCTAGGATTCATGCTTGCGACTCCTCTTTTGCTTTTTTAATGCGTGCTTCTCTTGCCATTTGCGCTTTAACTGCTTGCTTTAGCTTCTTACCATCCAAGATAGAGCCGACTAAAATACCAGCAAGTATTAACGCACATGAGCCAAATGAGAGCCAAACATAAAAGCCATAGCCACCCATGGCTAAAAATTCACTGAAGGATTCAAACTGCATGATTAACCCCTATTCACTAATTCGCGGACCCAAGGACGGTGTTGCTCGCTTCGTAAAATTTCATTTTTCAAACGAATTAGCGTAACCACGCCAAGCACACCTGCAAACGCCACTATGTTGATAAGCAAAGGCCACAACATGGAAGGATCAATCGCTGAAGTATCAAATTTGGTGATAGTTGACCCCTGATGCAGCGTATTCCACCATTCTACTGAGAAATGAATAATAGGCAGATTAACAACCCCGACAATGGCAAGGATACAGGCAGCTCGACCACCTGATTTTTTATCTTCAAAAGCGTGATATAGAGATAAAACACCAAAGTACAAAAACAAAAGGATAAGCTCTGAAGTCAATCTTGCATCCCAGACCCACCAAGCGCCCCACATTGGTTTACCCCAAGCAGCACCAGTGATTAACGCAATCGCGGTCATTGCCGCACCAATTGGCGCAATGGCGATTACCGCCAGTTCAGCATTTCGAATTTGCCATACCAAGGCAACAATAGCTGCAATAGCCATAGAAGAGTATGCACCCATCGACCAAATAGCCGATGGCACATGAATAAAGATAATACGATAGCTATCTTTTTGTTGGTAGTCGGCTGGCGCATAGGCTAACCCCCAAACCCATCCAACAATTAAGCCCACTACCGCAATCACGGCAAAGTAAGGAAGCAAGGTGTTACACAGTTGGTAAGCACGCTCCGCTTTGGCATAAGGATGTAACCACTTCCACATTTTAACTTACACTCACTCTTAAAGCTGACGATATGGCAATTGGTGCGGCGACAATTGCGACGGCAAGCATCGCACCAAGGATTGCAAGTTGACCACCATACGCTAAAGACATGCTACTGGTATCTATGGCGGACGTTGCAAAAATCAATACGGGGATATAAAGCGGAAGGACGAGTAAACTCATTAAAATGCCACCCTTTTGCAATGCAACGGTGAGTCCTGCGCCAATAGCCCCAATAAAACTTAATAACGGTGTACCTATCAGTAAGGTCAATACAGTCGCATTAAGAGACTGCGACTCGAGATTCATTAACAGCGCGAACAAGGGCGCAAGCACCACCATTGGCAAACCACTGACTGTCCAATGCGCTGCTACTTTTGCTAATACTGATAGCGATAAAGGATAAGGTGAAGCAATCAATTGCTCTAATGAGCCGTCGTTGTAATCGTCCCTAAATAATTTATCTAGACCTAACATAGTCGATAAAAGCGCCGCTACCCAAATAATACCCGGTGCCATTCTGGTAAGCAGCGCAGGTTCGGGCCCAATTGCTAACGGAAATAAGGTGATCACGATTAAGAAAAACAACAGCGGATTGACTATCTCAGCGCGTTGTCTAAAAGCCAAGGTCACATCTTTGGCATAAACCGATTTAAAAGCTAACCAATAAGAATGTTGAGTCTGCATTACAAACGGTACTCCAACGCCAAAGTTTGTAACTGTGCAAAGTGTGCGGTGAGATCTTGGTGGGTCGTCAATAAAATGGCGCCCCCCTTGTCGAGATGAGACTGAAATTGGGTTTGCAACATGGCGACCCCTTTTTTGTCCAGCGCAGTAAATGGTTCATCTAGCACCCAAAGCTTGGCTTGATTTAGCCACAAACGTACTAACGCTACACGGCGCTGCTGACCCGCAGATAACGTTCGCACAGGTACATCTTCAAGTCCGATTAAGCCGAGCTTAGCAAGCAGTGTATAAACTTCTTCTTCTTCTGCCTGAGCGCCGTGAACCATAAGCCAATGTTGGACATTTTCGTAGGCACTAAGTTGTTGATTGACACCTGTCTTATGACCAATAAATAATAAATCGGCTGCGAATGAATCATAATCATCACGGATATCAGTGCTGTTGTAGCGGATCTGCCCTTCGTCCGCTCTAGCGAATCCAGCAATGATCCTCAACAAAGAGGTTTTTCCGGCACCATTTGGGCCTTCAATTTGCATGATCTGCCCCGCATGGAGAGTGAAACTTAATGAGTCAAACAAGCATCTATCTTGTTTGGTACAAGTGACGGCGTCTATCTCTAGCAAACTTGGGCTTCTCTTTACCTAAAATTGGGCGTTAGTCTAACATAATGGTATGGTAATACGAATAATCCGATGCGACCGATTAGCGAAAATTTGATTTAAAATAATGAATAAGCTGCCAATTACGACAAATACGACGACAGCATCTGTGATAAGCACAGATAATAGCGAAGTATCGAGATTAGACTTAGCCAAAAACCAACCGTTTGCAGCAAAGAATATCCAAATTAGTAACGATAAACTAAAAATGGATGTGGCAATTGATGGCCGCTGGCAAACTATCCAACTTGCGCTTAAGCCTCCAACTCAGCCCAATCAGCTTCCAGAAGCACAGGTTAGTATCGATGAAACTGGCAAGGTGGTCACCTTTCAAACGCCCAAATTACAAGCGCAAGTAATGCTGACAAAACAGCTTTTTGATATTTTAACGACGCTAAAGACGCATACGCCAAGCCCAGTAGTACAGTCTTCAGCAACCACGTTGCCAGACACCACATTACACATCAAGGCGCTTGATTTAAAAGTACCGCTTCCACAAGCCGTGGCACAATTGCTCGCAAGTGAAAACAAACTCATTGCGCATCTTAGTGCTCAACAAAGTAATGTTTCCTTGCAAGTCGTCAATCAATTTAAAGACTTGCTGTTTAGTACAGCTTTACCTAAGTCAATGATTGCAAAACTTATCTCTAGTCAACTTAGCAGCGTTGAGATAAAACCGCAGCCAAGTGGATTAACACTTAAAATTAATGACCGTCCTGTAATCTTATCGCCAATTAGCAGTAACTGGCCGGCTGCCACCACATGGCAAAAGGGCGAAGTAAAAGCGGCTTTCAATGGAATTGATATCACTAAACCTGCGCAGCAAGTAAAAGTAGAAACCATAAAGCCGCTTAGCACTTTGCTGCAACAGGTAAGCGCGGTTAGTAAGGAAGCCCCATCACAGCTTGAGTCACGCTTAGCATCAGTACATACGCTGGCGTATGACAAACCGTTAATAGAAGTCAATCTGCAACAAATTAAGTCAACGGTAGTAAAAGCGTTGCAAGTCCTGATCGGAAGACCTTTTGGGAAGCCACTCACAAATCAGCTCAATCAATCCGCGAACTCTCCGCTAAAAAACGACCAAAGTGATATATCGAAGCGTTCGGCCTCAAGATTATTTGCGCAAAGTGAGATAGTGAGTGCTCACAACGAGAATAAACCAAGCACGCCACTACAACAACTCACAAACCAAATAAAACTGAATCTTACAGAGCTGATGGCAAAGCAACCGTTACCACTGCAAAAAAGTCACGTACCTTTGCAAAGCGAAAAGTTAGCCAACTCTATTGCTCACTATTTACAACACCAGCTCGCAGCGACACCAAAATATCAAGCGCCACCAGTCGATTTTGAGGTGAAACAAAAGGCTCTGTCCTTATTATTGGACACCCTCACAGGTAAACAATCGCTTAACAATAAGCAAACTGAACAGCTGACACAAGTCTTAGAGCGGCCGCTTTATCGTAAAGCGAGCTCTACACCTGTAGATTCTGCTAAAATATTCCAATTGCAATCTACACAATCACAAGGCAAGCAAATAACCGCTACACCTTCCCCAGTACCACAGCCTACCAGCAATCAAATTAAAGGGATTATTGAAGCCCTGCTTGCACTGCCCATGGCTAAGGCCGAACAAAAAAAAGAAAACACACAAAATATACTACACCAAGCTTCTGCAACTATTGAAAGGCTCGCAAAAGCAGAAACATTCAAACAGACGCCTGAGTTACAGAAATTAGTCAACCAAGCATTTACGCGTTTGCTTGATGAGCGCTCGGTCAACGCGATTACCATTAAAAACCAGTTAGAAAGCCAACTGGGCATGGCAACCTTTGCCAACACGCCAACAAGTTTAACTCAATCGAGCTTTACACAAATGTTAGACCGTTTAATTGTGTCACTATTAGGTAGTCAGGTGGCAAACCTAGCTCAGAGTAATGATCAAGCAACACAAAAAATACAAGCTTTGCTGGATGCACTGCTACCGCAGCTGAAGTTGCTCTCTCCCAAGCAAACAGCAGACGCGTTACAACAGCCACAAGCAAAAGAGCTGTTAAACGAATTGGGGCAATTACATAACCAATTACAACCGCAACAATCACACACTACAGCGACCAACTCTGCCAAACAAGACAGCGAAGCGCAGTTGATTGTTAACCTGCTCTTCCCCACTAAAGTAGGACAAGAGCAACAGCAAACACAATTACAAATAGGTGAATATAAAAAGTCGCCAAAACCTGGCATGCCAGAGAAATCTGTGTGGTTTATTCGTCTTTGTTTTGATTTTGCAGAGAAAGGTCAGATCCATGCCCAAGCAGAGCTGATGGATAAAGCCCTAGAATGCGCGTTGGTAGCCACTTCTAATCAGGTCAAGAAGCTCGCAGAACCACATTTGGCAACGCTCAGGCATAAGTTAGCATCACATGGGCTGCAAGTCGCTGAGATAGGCCTTAGGGAAGAAGCCAGCTTTCAAGATAAGTTCTTTAATGAACACGCAATTATCAACATTAAGGTGTAAAAGAGATGACACAAAAATCTGCTATTGGACTGTTATATGAAGCTGGAAGCGCACCTCAGGTTACCTTTAAAGGATATGGCGAGCTGGCAGAGGAAATTATTGCGCTGGCAAAAGAGAAAAACATCATGATCCATGAAGATGAATCATTAGCACAAACACTTAGTGCGCTTGAGTTACACCAAGAAATCCCAAGGGAGCTCTACTATGTGATTGCTGAACTCATCGCCTTTTCTTACATTATGCGTGGTAAATTTCCACCTGGCTGGGAAGGTTTTCGTGGCAAGCTAGATATAAAGGCATAGCCAAAATTTTCTAGCTTGCTACTTTCTAGACGATTATTTTGATTTGTTATGTAAAGACATGAGCAGCTCTGCTTCTGCTCTTGGCAACTCACACTCGCGCATCACCTCTTCAATATCAGCGCCAAGTTCCACCATTTTCACGGCGCGAGAATACATTTTTGCGTCGGGGTCATCATATTTTTGTGCTGCTTGCTGATTCGCAACATCATTTAATTCTTGCTCGGTTGCGACCACCCGCTTACCAATACTCATGATACTGGCGCGTAACTCTGCAACTTCGCTACGTAATATTGCTATTTGTTGCTCAGCCCCTTTTAGTGAGCTCGAAAGTTGCGCTGTTTGACCCTGCGCATTCTGTAGTTTTTTACCCATCACAAAAACAAACCTCAAGCATACTAATGCAAGTATGCTTGAGGTTATTGATATGACGAGTAAAACGGTTTGTGCGTTTACTACTTCAGACATCTAGATATGACTCAGCTCATCCCATTCATCATCGTTTAATAGCTTATTAAGATCGACTAAGATCAATAGCTCGCCTTCTCGATTTGATACGCCTTGGATAAACTTAGCGCTTTCTTCTGTGCCAATGTTTGGCGCGCTGTCAATTTCCGAGCTACGTAAGTAAACCACCTCAGCAACGCTATCGACTAATATACCAATAACTTGTTTCTCGGCTTCGATAATCACAATTCTTGAATTATCCGTGACTTCTGCACTTTGCAGGCCAAACCTAGCTCGCGTGTCTATAACCGTTACAACGTTACCACGCAGATTAATGATCCCCAGCACGTAGCTTGGTGCACCTGGGACTGGTGCAATTTCGGTATAACGCAATACTTCTTGCACTTGCATTACATTGATACCGTAAGTTTCCTCTTCAAGCTTGTAAGTAACCCATTGCAATACTTCATCATTACTATCAGCATTTTTGTCTGCAGAAAGTAGTCTATCTTGGCTCATGGTTTCACTCCATCAATATACTAGTTACTGCTCTCGACTATCGAGGCCTTGTTCTAGCAAACGGTTTAAATTCTCTACATCAATCAGTGCGCACATTTTTTCTTTAATCACCCCAGCCAACCAAGGACGTTTACCATCTGCTGTGCGCCACTTTATGTCTTCAGGCTTGAGTGTTAGGTTGTTGACTAGTTTCTCAGCTAACAGTCCCCAGTTACTATCCCCAAGCGTAATCAAATACTGGTAATCCAGAGCATCTTCTAATTCTGGTGTTAATTTTTCAGGCATTACCCATCGCGCAGTATCAACAACATTGAGCTTTTCTTCACGATTTAGCATGACGCCTTTGAACCATTTAGGTTTACCAAAGAGTTGATTGACTTCGCCCAGTTGGTGTATTCCCCCAAGTGATTTCAGCGGAACCGCCAGTGTCAAGCCTGCCACTTCAAAAAACAATGCTTGGAATTCACCTTCTTGATAGGCATCCCTTGCCGAGACGGATTCTATCGTTGCCTGTTCTTTGATAATAGATGTATTTTCAGTGACTTCAAGATCTTGAGCTAATTTACTCGATTGTTCTTCAATAACATCACTTACCTGTTCCTGAGGCTCGATTGCCACCACAGCTGGGGGTTCTGTCGTTTCTAGCTCTGGTTCTGGCTCTTTTACTTGCTCAAGCAGCTTTGCAACCGGCGATAATTCGCATTGTTCAATCTCTGGTTCCTCTTGTAACAGGGCGCCAAGATACTGCTTCATCACCTTTTCATTTGCAAATAAATGCTTACTCATTATGTTCTCTAGCTTAACTGCTTTAGGTAGTCCAATAGTGCACGATACGCAAATACGCCTCGCGATTTAGGACAAAACTGTACTGGGACCTGCTGTGCAAGGCTCGCATCCCTAAACTTGGTATCTACGGGCACCACGCCTGGCCAAACGGCCTCTTTGTATGTTGCCAGCAACGTTTTATACGCCTCCAACGACGCTTTGGTCCGTTTATCATACATTGTTGGAATAATGGTGTATTGATACTGCTTCTGCTGTGAAGACTGCATTAGCTCCATCGTGCGCATCATTCTATCTAGTCCCTTCAACGCCAAAAATTCAGTTTGAACCGGCACTAAAATTCGCTCACTCGCTGCTAGCGCATTGACCATCAACACACCAAGTACGGGTGGACAGTCTAAAATAGCATAATCATATTGATCCGCTATTTTTTCGAGCGATTTCTTTAAGATAAGCCCCATACCCGTTTTATTACCCATACTACGATCGAGCGTAGCAATGGCCATAGTGGCAGGCAAAATATCAAGATTTTCAATAGTTGATGGGCAAAGAGACTGTAAAATTTCTTCACTCGTCATACTGCTGCCGCGTGCAAAAATATCATACACACTGACTTCTAGCTCTTCAGAATCAATACCAAAGTAATATGTCAGTGAAGCATGAGGATCGGTATCAATAAGCAAAACTCGGTGACCTTGTTCAGCAAGAATGCCTCCTAAGCTTACCGTCGTCGTGGTTTTACCCACGCCACCTTTTTGATTTGCTACTGTCCAAATTTTCACTCTATATTCCTTCGCTTATCACTATTGATTTCGTTCAATAGATACTATACCAACTCAGTGTTATTTATTCTTTTTAGACGTTTGATATTTACAAGCTTCAAGCAGAGCAACCAAGTAATAGCTTAGTCTATTGGTTACCTGCTTCTTTATTAATTCTCGCAGCAAAGTCTTGTAGGGCGATACTATCCGAAGAAAGTCCAGCGCCGGCGACTGCTTGAGGCATGCCGTACACAACACAAGTCGCTTCATCTTGCGCCCAAATAGTGGCCCCCACCTGCTTTAGCATACGAGCGCCATCTCGGCCATCTGCGCCCATTCCCGTTAAGACAATTGCTAACGTGTCGCTGCCATAAGCTTTTGCAACACTCGCAAATGTCACATCAACGCTAGGTTTGTAGGTGATCCGTGGGCTATCATCCTCAAACACTTTAAGTGTTTTACTACCACCGCGACTTTCAACCAGCATTTGCTTACCACCTGGGGCTAAATAGGCCACGCCAGGCATTAATCTATCCCCTTGTTCCGCCTCTTTAACTTTAATCTGGCATAAGCTATTTAATCTTGCTGCAAACGCAGGCGTAAACGCGGCAGGCATATGCTGGATAAGTAAAATTGGATGAGGGAAGTTCGCAGGCAACTGCGTCAATATCGTTTGCAGCGCAACGGGTCCACCTGTTGACGTGCCAATTGCAACCAATCCATACCTTTTACCCGACGCTCTAACACTTGCGGTATTCGACGTGCCACCAGATACCGGTCTCTGAAAACTTCTATCCGGTTGAGGGATCGTTGCTCTTCCTGTGTCAGTGCGAGTTGCTCTAGGTTCGACTCGCTTAGGTGGAGTCGTGATACTAGGGCGAGTAAAGCGGCTAACACGGCGACGGCCTATTTCCTTAACTTTATTTTGTAATGATTTAATTGCCTCTTCGCTATTACGAGCGATGTCTTCAAACTTTTTCGGTAAGAAATCAACGGCGCCAGCATCCAGTGCATCTAACGTAGCACTCGCGCCCTCACGAGTAAGCGAAGAAAACATTAAGATTGGGGTCGGTGTAGCCTGCATGATCTGCTTCACCGCACTGATCCCATCAAGCACAGGCATTTCTACGTCCATAGTAATTACGTCTGGACGCAATGAAGCGGCTTTTTCAACCGCTTCCTTTCCATTAACAGCGAAATCTATAACCTTGATTTCATTGTCTTTTTCCAAAATTTCACTGACTCGACGACGAAAAAAACTTGAGTCGTCTACGACTAACACTTTAACTGCCATTGGCAACGCTCTTTTATTTTGCTCTACAGCAGAGCAGCAAATGCTGCTCTAGAATTCGAACTACGCCTAATAAAATTAGGCGTAGTGTTTTAATAAGTTGGGAACATCAAGGATTAGCGCAATGCCACCATCGGATGTGATAGTAGCACCGGCCATACCTGGTGTACCTTGTAACAATGCATCTAATGGTTTTATTACAACTTCCTCTTGACCTATCAGAGAATCGACCACAAAACCGACTTGCTTGGTACCAATTTGCGCAATGACGACATGGCCTTCCGCCTTTCTCATGCTCCTGTTGGCACCTTTCACTAACCAATGCTCAAGATAAAACAGCGGGATCGCTTTTTCTCTCACGATGATAGTCAGTTGACCATCAACCACATTCGTTTTAGTCAAATCTAAATGGAATATCTCGTTCACACCAGCAAGTGGTAACGCAAATGTTTGCTCACCCACTACCACCATCAAGGTAGGCAAGATAGCCAATGTAAGCGGTACTTTTATCTCTAATACGGTACCAACACCCAGTTCTGATTGGATATTTACCGAGCCATTCAATTGCGTGATCTTCGTTTTAACAACGTCCATCCCGACACCACGGCCTGAAATGTCTGAAATTTGTTCTTTCGTTGAAAAACCTGGTGCAAAGATCAGATTATAGGCTTCAGTATCAGACAATCTGCTCGCTTGGTCAGAATCAATAACTCCCTTATTGATAGCTATTTTCTTGAGCTTTTCAGGATCCATACCGGCACCATCATCACGAATGGTAAGAAGTATATGATCTCCTTCTTGTGATGCAGATAAGGTAACGGTTCCCATTCTTGCTTTGCCCGAAGCTTCACGTACATCAGGCATTTCAATACCATGATCCACTGAGTTTCTAACCAAGTGAACTAATGGATCTGCAAGCGCTTCAACAAGATTCTTATCTAAATCTGTCTCTTCACCTTGTAAAACTAAGTTGATCTCTTTTTTCAAGCTTCGTGCAAGATCTCGTACAACTCGAGGGAAACGGCCAAAAACCTTTTTGATTGGCTGCATCCGCGTTTTCATCACGGCGCCCTGTAAGTCTGCGGTCACTACATCTAAGTTTGAAATGGCTTTCCCCATGGTTTCGCTATTGGTGTTATTGGCTAAGCTAACCAATCGATTACGAACCAACACCAATTCACCAACCATATTCATGATTTCATCAAGACGTTTAGTATCAACTCGAACTGTAGTCTCAGCTTGCGCAGCAGGTTTCTTTGCAGCTGCAGGTGCTGAGGCTTTTGCAGCGTCAGGCTCTTTTTGTGGTGTAGGAGCTGCAGGCTTAATTTCCGCTTTAGGCGCAGGCTTCGGGGCTGGTTTCGGCGCTGGCGCAGCTTTAACTGGCTCAGGTTGAACAGGTTTACTCTCTGACGCTTTTGCGGGCGACTCATCCACTGCTTTAGGTGCACTCCCTTTACCGTGCAGCTCGTCAAGCAAAGCTTCAAATTCATCATCAGTGATTTCTTCATCACCAGCAGGCGCATTCCCCCCGTCGGTTGAAGTTTGCTTAGCTTCAGATTCACTGGCTTGCGAAGTCACCGGGTCTTCTGTATTTGGTGCACTACCAAATTTACCAACACCATGGAGTTCATCTAAAAGGTTATCGAATTCATCATCAGTGATGTCACCATCATCCGAGGTTGACACAGTTTCAGTTTTAGTCGCTGGAACTACAGCGGGACCATTACCAGCGCCATGTAATTCATCTAGCAGATTTTCAAACTCTTCTTCCGTTATCTCATCAATGCCTGAACTACTATCAGTATCTGAGCCAACATCTGCATCGAATAAAATATCATCTGCATTTAAATCCGGCACCAAAGGTTCTGGCTCAGAAACAGGTTCGTCAATCACCTCATTGACTTCGTCTTCAGAAGCGGGCTGGCTAAGTTTGTGGAGTGTTTCAAGCAACACAGGATCAGCAGCTTCTGGCTCCTCCCGGTTTTGAATACAAGCGAACATTTCGTTGATAGTATCCAAAGATTGCAAAATAACATCCATCAATTCCGAAGTTACTTTTCGCTGTCCTTGTCGTAATACATCAAACACGTTCTCCGCACCGTGACAGGCATCAACCAGTTCAGTCATACCGAGAAAACCAGCCCCACCTTTTACGGTATGGAAGCCACGGAAAATCGCGTTAAGAAGTTCTTTATCTTCAGGATTATTTTCTAGTTCAACAAGCTGTTCAGATAACAGTTCTAATATTTCACCTGCTTCAACTAGAAAGTCCTGCAAGATATCTTCATCGACTTCAAAGCTCATACACACTCTCCAACTAGAAGCCTAAACTAGATAGCAAGTCATCGACTTCGTCTTGACCAGAAACCACGTCATCTCGCGATTCAGCGTCAATAATTGGACCTTCAGGTCCAGACAATTCATTACTGATAGTCTCAGTTGTTTTTATTTCATTTTCATTCGTTTTTTCTGCAACGGCAGGTGCTTCATCTGAAGTGCCAAACACAGTTAGAAGGTGAATGAGACTATCTTCTACTTCCCTCACAAGCTCAATAACACGACGGATAACCTGTCCTGTCAAATCCTGATAGTCTTGTGCCATCAGAACGTTGGTCATTAAACCTTGTAATTCGTCTGTCCGTGTCTTTGAAGTCTGCATAAAGCTGTCGAGATCATGACACAGAGATTTAAACTCACCGAGTTGAATATCCCTACTCATCAACCTATCCCAAGTGGGCTTTATTTGCGCTAACTCATCCGCAAGATTCTGCGCAAGAGGTAAGCTTTCTTCGACTGCGTCCATCGTTTTGTTTGCAGCGCTTTCCGTCATTTCCATAACATAATTAAGGCGCTGCTTTGCATCAGGAATAGCCTCTGTTGTGAGATCTGCAAGCCGAGTATCTAGTTCAAAGTTCTTTAAAGATTCGTGCAACTGACGAGTTAGCTTTCCAACTTCTGCAAATAGCTCCGATTGCTCTTTGTTAGCAGCTTCTAAAATCAGCTGGTCAGCTTTTTCTTGTTCACCCTGCTCTAAAAGCTCGACAAGTTGTTTTGCTTGTTCAAGTGTAATTTGAGGCGCAGCATTTACAGACATAGGCCATATCCCCTTGCTGTTAGCCTAGTCGCTCAAATACTTTTTCAAGCTTAGTTTTAAGCGTGCCAGCTGTAAACGGTTTGACAATATATCCGTTAACTCCAGCTTGCGCTGCTGCAACTATTTGTTCCTTTTTCGCTTCTGCGGTAACCATCAACACTGGAATGTGCTTAAGTTTTTCATCCGCTCGTATTGCACGAAGCAGATCAATACCTTGCATGCCCGGCATATTCCAATCAGTTACTACAAAGTCAAACTCCTGATTTTGTAGCATCGGAAGTGCTGTACTACCATCATCAGCTTCTTGAACATTGGTAAAGCCTAAATCTCTTAATAGGTTTTTGATTATTCTTCTCATAGTAGAGAAATCATCAACCACGAGAATTTTCATGTTCTTATCCAAAACTTCCTCCAGTGAGGTTCGAACCCAACTATTTTATGTACTCTAATTTATCCAGTCATTGATTTTAGCTTTAAGCTTTATCATTGCCTGACCGTGAATTTGACTTACTCGAGATTCACTAACATCAAGAATGGCGCCAATCTCTTTTAAATTCATTTCGTCGTTATAGTAAAGTGACAAAACTAAAGCGTCTCTTTCGGGTAACGCTTTGATCGCATTTACTAAAGACTCGTTAAAACGCTCATTTTTAACGTTATTAAACGGTTTGTCTAGCGCAAAATCGCTGTTTGCAGGGGTTATCACATCTTCATCAACCCCAAGATCCTCAATCCCGATGACTTTGCTTGCATTTACATCATGTAAAATATGATGGTACTCATCTAGAGATATATCAAGTTTTTCAGCGATTTCAGTGTCTTTTGGTTCTCGACCAAGGAGAGATTCTAGCTCGGAGATAGCTTCAGCCACCATTCGGCTATTTTTATGTACGGAACGCGGAGCCCAATCGCCACGGCGAATTTCATCCAACATCGCGCCTCGAATACGGATCCCCGCAAAGGTCTCAAAACTAGCTCCTTTAGTAGCATCGAAATTTTTAGATGCTTCAATCAACCCAATCATCCCCGATTGGATGAGATCGTCGAGTTGCACACTTGCCGGAAGTCGAGCTATCAGGTGACACGCCACTTTTTTCACCAGTGGAGCATGCCGTTCGACCACCTTGTGAAGATGCTCTGAAGTTTGATATCCCGCAGCTCTGTTGACCGGAGAAGCCATAATCACCCGTTTACAAGTTGTTCAATGAAAAATTCTAGATGACCGGAAGGTTGATGAGGAATTGGCCATTTAACTGCTTTAGCGGCAAGCCCCTTAATCGCAATCGCGGCTGGGGAGCTCGGAAATAAATCTACGATAGCTCTTTGTCTACGAGAGGATTTACGCATGTTTTCGTCAAACGGTACGGTGGCCACTAACTCCAGTGCTACATCTAGAAAACGATCTGTAACTTTTGAAAGTTTAGCAAATAATTCTTGCCCTTCACGCATGCTGCGGACCATATTGGCAACAATTTTAAAACGATAGACACCATGCTCTCTGCTTAACACTTTGATCAATGCATAAGCATCGGTAATAGAGGTTGGTTCATCACACACGACGACCATCACATCCTGTGCAGCCCGAGAAAAACTCAGGACCATATCAGAGATACCTGCTGCGGTATCAACAATTAATACATCGAATTGAGTGTTAAGTTCGCTAAAAGCGCGAATAAGCCCGGCGTGTTCTGCTGGAGTCAACTCTACCATATTTTGAGAGCCAGAGGTCGCCGGTACAATTTTGATACCTGCGGGCCCCTCTACAAGAATTTCATCAAGTTCACACTCTCCCGACAACACGTGCGACAGATTTTTTTCTACTCGAAGACCTAACATTACATCACAGTTTGCCAAGCCCAAGTCCGCATCCAGAACTAGGACTCTTTGTCCTTGTTGACCCATAGCGATAGCAGTATTGAGTGAGACATTAGTTTTACCCACCCCACCTTTACCACCGGTCACGGCTATTACTTTTACACCCTGGTTGCTATTTTGACTCATTCTACGCAGGCCACTTGCTTGATCTAAAACTGTGTTAATCATACATTCCTACTGACTCTGACGCTACTGGTACACGTCGAGAGTGCTGTGCTTTTATTCTTTTTAAATACAATTGCTCAGCCTTTTTTACTAGCTTTTGAGCATTTGCTACGCGAATGTCTTCTGGCACTCGCTGACCGTTGGTAAGATACCCTATTGGCAAGCGATTTTGAATCGCTATGCTAATTATCTCACCTAAACTTAGACTTTCATCAAGTTTTGTGAAAATACAACCGCTTAAATTTACTTTTTTGAAGTGCCGTACGGTTTCTTGTAACACATTCATTTGTGCTGTTGCACTCAGTACTAAGTAACTACGAATATCCACTCTTGCGCTACGCATAAGTGTATTTAACTGTTCAGTTAAGCGCAAATCTCTTTGACTCATTCCCGCCGTATCTATTAATACTAGACGTTTATTTCGTAAATGATAAAGCACTTCTGCAAGTTCATTTGCATCTTTAACTTGTTTAACTGGACAACCAATGATTCTACCATAGGTCGCTAATTGCTCGTAAGCACCAATTCTATAGGTATCAGTAGTTATCAACGCCACTTTATCTGCACCGTATTTTTGTGCGCCTAGCGCCGCTAATTTTGCGACCGTTGTGGTTTTACCAACACCAGTTGGACCCACCATAGCGAATACGCCACCTTGGCGGAGAATATCATTGTTAGTGGTGTGCATTTGGTTTATCACCATGTTTAACAAGGCATTCCAAGCTTCTTTACGAGAAACATCATCAGGGATAAAGCATGCCATTTGTTCAGCAACATCTTTGTCTATGCCCATTCCTTCAAGACGGTCTACAAGACACGCGCGGGTTGGATCACGACGAGCCATTTCTTGCTTCATTAGTCCTGATACTTGATGCTCAAGTAATTGACGAATTGCGTTCATCTCTTCACGCATTGCACTCATTTCGTCAGGCTTGGCATTTAGCTCGGGTAAATCATCACCAAAACCATTGTCCAATTCATCAGACTCTCCCCACTGCTGTGGTTGCTCAAAAGCATCATCCTCGAAGTCAAAAGATTGGCGGCGAGATTGCTGTGGCTTCGCTTGGTATGCCGGAGCTTCAGTCTGTGCCTTGCGTTGACTGCTTAACATTTGCTCAGTATCAATACCCGACTGTGAGAACATAGAAGCAAGTTCTGGTGAACGGGGGCGTGGTGCTTGGCGCTCAAGCAATGCTTCTAAGCTATCAGCTACTTGTGCTTGTTTTACAGGCTGAGCTTGGCGAGGCTCAGGACGGACAAAGCGAGTCTGAGCTTCACTAGGAGTTGCTGTACGGGTTGCTGGCGCTTGCTTAACCGGTGCAGCGGCACGGTCATTATCAATTGCTGCGACGATTTCAACACCATCCGCTAACTTTTTATTTGACATGATGACAGCATCAGCGCCAAGCTCTTCTTTCACTTCATTCAAAGCCGTACGCATATCTTTTGCGAAGAAACGTTTAATTTTCATGTTACAGCCCCTTTATCCTCTATTGTCCAACCGAGCTCACTATCTTGATTTGTCTTTCTTCTGGTACTTCTTGATATGACATCACTCGAAGCCCTGGAATTGTATGCTTAACAAATCGAGACAGCACACTTCTCAACATACCTGAGGTTAATAAGATGGACGGCTCCCCTAGCATTTCTTGGTTGTGATGTGCTTCTCTTAATGATTCTTGAAGCCTCTCAGCCAAGCCAGGTTCAATACCTGCCCCCTCATCACCTGCGTTCTGAAGTGACTGATGCAACATCTGTTCCAACTCAGGCGCCAATGTTATGACAGGGATTTCTTCTTCGCTCCCAACTGCATCTTGGACTATTAATCGACGCAGTGAAATTCTCACTGCAGCAGTTAGTACATCTGGGTCTTGGCTACGTGGGCCATACTCAACTAAGGTTTGCACAATCGAACGCATATCTCGAATCGCAACGCCTTCGTTAAGGAGGTTTTGTAATACTTTTACTACGGTAGTAAGCGGTAAAATATCTGGCACTAAGCCTTCAACCAATCGTGGGTGACTTTTCGCTAGCATGTCTAATAAATTTTGTACTTCTTCATGCCCAAGAAGTAGTGACGCATTATTCGTTAATAATTGGCTAATATGTGTTGCCACCACAGTTGCAGCGTCTACTACTGTGTAGCCAAGTGAATGCGCTTCATCCTTTTGGTCTGGCTTGATCCAAACCGCATCTAAGCCAAATGCAGGATCTTTCGTCTCAATGCCTTTAATCGGTCCAAACACTTGACCTGGATTAATTGCAAGTTCGTCTCCATGCTTTAGTTCGCCAGTCCCCGAGCCAACTCCCATTAAAGTAATGTTGTAGGCATTCGGATCCAGCTCTAAATTATCGCGAATATGCACAGGTGGTACCAAAAAGCCAAGTTCCTGAGAAAGCTTTTTACGCACCCCTTTAATGCGACTGAGAAGCTCACCGCCTTGAGCTTGGTCAACCAGAGGAATGAGGCGATAACCGACCTCTAATCCTATCACATCAACTGGTTGTACATCGTCCCAACCAAGTTCTTTTTGTTCCTGCTGTTGACCACCTTTTGCGGAAGGTCCTTTCGCAGCTTGCTCCGCTTTTTCAATCTCAGCTTTTTTCTTTTGTTGATTCGTGTAATAGGCAATATAACCAAGTAAAACACCCAAGCCTAAAAAGGCAACATGTGGCATGCCCGGGACGAGTCCCATAGTGATCAAAATACCTGAAGCAATAGCCAGCGACTTTTCATTACCCAGTTGGTTCTTAAACTGATCACCCATGTTGTGCGATTCATTTTGACGCGTTACGACAATTGCAGTACCTATTGAAAGTAAGAGAGAAGGAATTTGCGCGACCAGACCATCACCGATAGTCAACATGGTATATACTTCCATCGCATGACCAAAGCTTAAATCATGCTGGATCATCCCAACGAACAGGCCACCTATTATATTGATGGCAAGGATCACGATACCTGCAATAGCATCACCCTTAACGAATTTGCTTGCACCATCCATTGAACCGTAAAAATCGGCTTCTCTAGTCACTTCTTCACGACGAGCTCTAGCGTCATCCGCAGAGATAAATCCAGCGTTTAAGTCCGCGTCGATAGCCATTTGTTTACCAGGCATAGCATCAAGGGTAAAACGTGCGGATACCTCAGAAATACGGCCCGCACCTTTGGTAATTACAACAAAGTTAATAATTATAAGGATCAGGAATACAACTAAACCAACAGCATAGTTACCACCAATCACGACACTACCAAAGGCCTCAATCACTTTACCGGCAGCATCGCCACCATTATGACCTTCAAGTAACACGACTCGGGTACTTGCGACATTGAGTGCCAATCGCATGATTGTGGCGATCAGTAGCACCGCTGGAAACATGCCAAATTCAAGTGGCTTTAACGTATAAACGGTCACCAATAGCACCACAAGCGCTAGTGCAATGTTGAAGGAAAATAGAATATCGAGCAAAAAAGGCGGCAATGGCAAAATAACCATACCGAGTGCTGCAAGTACCAACAAAGGAGTACCAACACCCTTAGCATATTCTTTTTTATCTCGATTGAGTTGTTGTAAAACCGCTTTAAATTCCATAACTTAACACAAGCAAAAAATTGACACACAGCAACTACTGCAATATGTATTCCAATAAATTACTGATTCTATAGAAGCGACCTTTAATGTTTTAAATCATCAGGGATAGGTAAATTACTGCTAAGTGCCGTAGGCCTTTTCCCCTTACCCTTTTTGAAACGATTGAGCTGAAATACGTAAGCAAGCACCTGAGCGACCGCTGTGAATAACTTCTCAGGAATTTGATCTCCCACCTCGGTCGTGTGATAAAGCGAGCGAGTTAACACTGGCGACTCAACAATGGGCACATCTCTACCTTTCGCTATTTTTCGAATCTGCATCGCGAGCTCATCAACACCCTTAGCAATAACAATAGGCGCCCCCGCTCGTTCGGTATCGTATTTTAAGGCAACGGAATAATGAGTAGGGTTAGTAACGACAACATCTGCATCTGGCACATCTTGCATCATACGCCGCTGTGACATTTCTCTTTGCGTACGACGGATCCGTGCTTTTATTTGCGGATCACCTTCTGAGTTTTTATATTCATCTTTGACTTCTTGCAGCGTCATTTTGAGCTGCTTATGGTGATTATAACTTTGATAAGGGGCATCAATCGCTGAAATAATAATCATGGTGCAACTAAGCGCTAAGAACATCCAAGCGATAATTTCTAGCGCATGCTCTATACTTGATGGGATTTGCTCGATACTCAAATGCAATATTTCTTCAAAATACATATTGATAAGCAAAATGGCAAAGCCTGCAACTAACACAAATTTGAGAATTGACTTTAATAGTTCAATCGCAGCTTGAGGGCCCAACATTCGTTTAATCCCTTTCATTGGCGACATTTTACTCGCTTTTGGGGCAGCCGCTTGCCAAGAAAAGTTAAAGCCTCCAAGTAAAGTGTTTCCAACGACACCTGCTATTGCAATTATTAAAACAAACATCGCCATCGGAAATATTAATTCTGAAGCAATCTCTGCCCATACTGCGAACATTTTTGTTGTGTCGTAGGTTTCGTTGCGGTTCAGTGTAAGCATTCGCCCCATGACATTATATAACCCCTTACCTATTCCTGGGCCATACATCAATAAGGCGATGGCGGAAAATAGTAGAACAAAGGTCGTTCCTAGTTCCTTTGAACGGGCTACTTGACCTTTTTTCCGAGCGTCATCTATTTTCTTCGAGGTCGGTTCTTCGGTGCGCTCTTGACCGGAATCTTCTGCCATCTCAGACTCCTATACCGTGCACCCAATTAGGTCGCACATCAGCTCTATCATTTTAAGCCATTGAAACTCAAACTGTGCTAAGAAATTTCCTAGCGTCGCCCAAATAATGGTAAGCCCTGCAACTAAGGTAAATGCAAACCCAACAGAGAAAATGTTCATCTGAGGCGCGGCTCGAGTCATGATCCCAAATGAAATATTGATAATCAACATTGCAGTTAGCGGAGCCAATGCAAGGGCAAGAGCCGTAGAGAACATCCACCCCCCCCAATTAACTATTCGCCAGAAGTTGTCCACCGCCCACCAGTTACCGGCGATGGGAAAGCTCTCAAAACTATACACCACCATTTGTATCATCATTAGATGACCGTTATAAACAAAAAACAGTAATGTCGCCAAAATCAAATAAAATTGACCAACAGCAGGTACACTTAATCCGTTTGCAGGATCTACAACCGAGGCAAAGCCAAGACCTGTTTGCATCGCAAGTATTTGCCCGGCAATAATAAAAGTATTCAGCAGTAGCAATGAACCAAAGCCAATAGCAACCCCTGTAATAAGCTCCTGAATAACAACTAAAATCATCGAAAAGGAGAACAAATCAGTAAACTCTGATTTGGGCAAAACAGGCACTACGGCAAAGGTCACAACAACAGCAAGCGCAAACTTAATTCTAGCAGGGACGCTCTGAGCCCCAAGACCAGCCATTACCATGATCATTGAACTTATTCTCACCAATGGCAGTAAGAAATCACTCAGCCATTGCATGATTACCGCAAAGGTGAACTCCATGGTTAGCCTGCAATTTCAGGAATACGCATTATCAAGGAGGTAAAATAGTCCATGAGCTCCTGAGTAAGCCAATGGCCACCAACGATCAACGCAAAAATAGTGATAATTAGGCGAGGTAAAAAGCTTAATGTTTGTTCGTTAATTGACGTCGCAGCTTGAAACACAGCAACAACTAAGCCAATTAAAAGCCCTGGGACAACTATCGCAGACACCAATTTAATAACTAAGAACAACGCATCGCTTAAGATATCGACAAAGACTTCTGGTTCCACATCACACCCCCAGTCCAAAGCTTCTTGCGAGCGTTCCCATTACAAGACTCCAGCCATCGACAAGCACAAAGAGCATGATCTTAAACGGTAAGGACACTATCATTGGGGATAACATCATCATACCCATTGCCATCAAGACACTGGCGACAACTAAGTCAACTATCAAAAATGGAATAAAGAACATAAAGCCAATAATAAAAGCAGTTTGCAGCTCCGATGTAACGAATGCCGGTATAATCACGATAAATGGCGTGTCTTCAGGGCTATCAAGCTTGTCATATCCTGCTATTTTGGCAAAGGTTTCAAGATCCTTAATCCGAGTTTGTGACAGCATGAAAGCTTTCATAGGTTCTTTAGCGCGCTCAAGTGCCTGTATTGAAGTGATCTCTTCCTTTATATACGGCTGTACCGCCTGAGCATTTATTTGTGAAAAGATAGGCGCCATAATAAATAATGTTAGAAATAGCGTTAGGCCGAGTAAGATCTGATTTGACGGAGACTGCTGAAGGCCAATTGCTTGCCTTAAAATTGCCAACACAACAATAATGCGTGTAAACGAAGTCATCATGATAACAGCTGCAGGAATGAAACTCAGCGCTGTCATAATGGCGAGCACTTGGAGTGTTACTGAGTACTCTTGAGAACCATCAGGGTTTGTTGTTACGTTTATTGCTTCTATCCCTTCCGCAGAAGCTACCCCAGAAAACAGTAATAAACAGAGTATCAGTAATCTAATCATGATTTTTCTTATTATGGTTATTGGCAACTTTCCCTTTGCCCGCTAAAAACTTTTGTAACTCATTTGCAAATGGCGTTCTGCCAACATCATCTAGTGGTGTTTCTAACTGATATAGGTAGTTGATATTATTAGGTGTTACGCCGAGTAAATGCTGTTTATCATCCAACTCTATTACCAGTAAACGTTCTTTCGTACCGAGCGATATACTACGGATAACTTTAAAGTCTTTTTGGTTTACTATGTTAGGGTTTAAGCGCTTTAAAACGAACGCTAAACCCAAAATGAGTAGGATAACCAACATCAAAGACAATCCCATGGACAGTAACTCGGCACTCAACCCCGAGCTACCAGCCCCCACAGAAGGTTTTGAAACTGCCTCTGAAATTGTTGCAGTGGCAGTGCTTGCATGAACAGCAATACCGTACACAGCTATATGCCAACCCCAACGCATTAACGTAGCTTTTTAATACGCTCAACCTGACTAATAACGTCTGTTAAGCGAATACCAAACTTATCGTTTACTACTACCACTTCACCGTGCGCTATCAGTGTGCCATTAACCAGCACATCTAACGGTTCACCGGCTACACGGTCAAGCTCAACGACAGAGCCTTGATTTAGCTGCAATAAGTTACGAATATTAATTTTAGAACGGCCTACTTCCATAGAAATAGTCACCGGGATGTCTAAAATTGTATCTAGTTTACGTTTTTCATCTGACGATAATGCAGGCGCTGAATCTTTGAGTTCATCTAACTCTGCAACTGCTGGCTCACTGTCACCTTCGGCACCCTCGGCTTCAGCTAGTGCTGCTGCCCATTCGTCCATAGTATCTTGATCATCGCTCATTGGATTACTACCTGATTAAGTTAATTTGTTTTCCATAATTAGTTTCGCGATATGGCTTTTTCAACCTCGCGACTACCAATCTAAATCCACACCTTCGGAAAGGTGTAGATCTTCTTCTAATTCTGCCAGCTCAGCATCCGAATCGAGCTTTTTACCACCTTTGGTAAACACATGCAGCTCAGATTTCACTGATTCTGGACGTTTAATTTTTTCACTGATCTGTAAAGCTACATTATCGCGAGAACGGCCCATTTTAGCTCTAAAGGTTGGTAATTCTTCTACGAAAACGGTGACATGCTCAGGCATTTCCACTGGAATAACATCACCTGCTTGAAGCTTCATTATTTGCTCAAGCGATAGGTCCACCTCTAATAGTTGAGAAGAAATCTCGACTTCCACATCCATAATTTCATCGCGAAGCGCCTTACTCCAACGCAGATCTGTATCTTCCGTATCTGATTGCACACCAGCATCAAGTAGCTCTCGGATAGGTTCCAACATCGAATAAGGTAACGAAATATGGAAATCACCTCCGCCACCATCTAGCTCAATATGAAAAGAGCTAATCACCACCACTTCTGTTGGCGATACAATATTAGCCATAGCGGGGTTAACCTCGGAGTCGAGGTATTCAAAAGATACATCCATCACCGGCGCCCAAGCTTCTTTGTAATCTTCAAAGATGATTTTCAGTAACATCTGTACGATACGGCGTTCCGTTGGCGTAAACTCCCGCCCCTCAATCTTAGCGTGATAGCGACCATCTCCACCAAAAAAGTTGTCTACGAGGATAAAAACCAACCGGGCTTCCATGGTTATAAGACCAGTACCTTTTAAAGGTCTAAAGCGCACCATATTCAAACTGGTAGGAACAAACAAAGTATGAATATACTCGCCAAACTTAAGCATCTGTACGCCGTTGATGGATACCTCAGCAGTGCGGCGCATCATATTGAAAAGGCTTATCCGCATATGCCGAGCAAATCGTTCATTAACGATTTCAAGCGTCGGCATCCGCCCACGCACAATCCTATCTTGAGACGAAAAATCGTATTGTAAGGCACCAGCACCGTCACCGTCATCACCATCGCCGATTTCGTCTTCTTCGACTTCATCTACACCATGGAGTAGCGCATCAATTTCGTCTTGGGATAATAAATCGCTCACAAATACTACCTTATTGCATTACAAAGCCAGTAAACAACACACGCTCGATTACTTTACTACCTTCAACCTCTTCCATTGCCGCTTGGACTTTATCGAGTGCTGTTAGTCGCAATGTTTCTTTACCAGCACTCGTGCTTAACTCGTCAGCAGTAGTCGTTGAAAACACACCAAGTAGCGTACCTTCAATTAAGGGAATGTGCTTCTTTGCTACTTCTTCATTCACGTCGCCACGGACCAGCAGCTGTACTTTAATCTGCACAATTCTATCACGACTTGCGCCAGGTACATTGAAAACAAAGGGGCGAGGCATAGCAACATACAGTGCACTCCCCATCTCAGCAGCACTACCTTGCTCAGCTTTCACTTCACTTGCAGTCGTTTCTTCTGCTAGGGTTTCTTCCGGCGCATCTGAGCCCGAAAACAAGAAAAACCCCGCAACACCACCTAATACCAACACCGCAGCGGCAATAATAATGATTAGCTTTTTCTTAGAGCCACCCGTTTCTTCTATTTCTAAGTCGGTTTCTTCAGCCATAGCAAGCCCTTATGATCTTTATTAACTACAATAATAGCAGGTGTTAGGCATAGTAATCTATTGCAGAATCGGTATTTCTCTTTTGCGATGGTTGTGGGGTATCAGAAACCCCCTGTTCATCACTTAAAGTTTGCTGCCCACTCGCATTGCCACCAGCAGTTTGTGACTCGGAGTCAGTATTTCCACCTTGCTGGTGCGATATATGGCTATCGCCAAGTTCAATTCCCTGCTCAGCCAACATTTCTCTTAACCTCGGCATAGATTGCTCTAACAATTCTTTAGCTTGCTGATTTTGCACCACAATATTCACCTGGGCCTGCTCTGCATCGGATTTTATCCGAATTTGCATTGCGCCAAGTTCAGGTGGATCTAGTCGAATTTCAGCTTCTTTATTGTTAAGGTTTAGCATCATTCCAACTCGTTGATGCAATTCTTTTGCAGCATCTTGACGCGCAATATTAATTGCCTGTTGAAGATTAGCATCTGTTGTTTGTTTTGTCTGCGCTGTACTTTGGTTTGCAGGCTGAGATTGCTGAATTTGCTGAACTTCTTTTAGCGTTTGGTTTAGTGAGTTCGTGTCTTGCGGTGCACTTGTATTGCCGACTTCAGGCTTAACAGGAGTAGGTGTCGATGTTGCAACATTGGCCGGTTGACGCTCATTTTTACCAGCCTCTTTCGCGATGCTTGCTTCCGCTTGCATCAGCTTACTATTCTCTTTATCAATTAACTTTTCACTTATTTGTTTTTCCGAGCCCTGTTTTTCTGAATTTTGCTTTTCTGCTGCTAACTTTTCATCGCTAGCCAATTTATTTACTGCTATATTTTTTTCAGCACGCTCACCCTCTTTAACTACCACAGCCTGCTGCTCACTATTGTTAGACTTTTCTTGCGTGGCATTTACATTAAAAGACGCTTGGGTAGTATTTTTAACATCTGTAGCAGCTTCTTGCGGCATGTTTGTTGGGGTTTGTGTTACGACAGAGGATGACACAAATGCTTTAAACGGCTGTACATTTGCGAGATCAATACCCTTACCAATTAACTGAGTTACGGCTTTTTGTACAGCTGGCGATGCATCATAAATATCAAGCTTACCAGCCATCACAGCTTTTAATTCTTGCTGTTGCTGCGTGGTCAACTTTTCTACAATGGTTTGCACATCAGTAGTGCTTTTTGTACCTACTGAATTGTTGTCTTTCGTAGTTTGTGCACTAGCCTCAGAGATGATTTGCTTTTGCTCTGATTGCTTAGTTTCAGATGAAGAAACAGGTTGAGCAGACTCCAACTTCTCCGCGGTTATAGGCGTTTTATATTGCACTGTTTTAGATTCACCTTCAACTTGAGATCCTACTGACTTATCAGTATCTGGCTCCCGTCTTTCGTTTGAATTGCTAACCATAGCTTGAGTACTAGTATCCTTTTGCAGCTTAGGCTGTAACGTTTGCTCTTCGGCTTCTGCGCTGTTCTCCCTTAAGGAAGGTTTGGCAATCTCACCGTCTGCGTCTTTACTATCCAAAGCAGCAGTTTGTTGTAGCAAAGTACTTGTTTTAGTGCTGGCGTTTTCAGCTTGACCTTTTTCCCCTCGAGTGAGTGGACTTGCTTCGTCTTGTAGCTGCTCTTGAGATGATGCATTATCGCTCGCTTCAACCTCTTCATCAGCCGAAGAAGCTTTGCCCAATGCCTCTTTGACTGATTGCGCAATTGCTGTTGGGTTTTGGCTTAATGAAGTGCTTTGCTGTTTTGCAGCGTTGATCTGAGCATATAAATCATTGTCTGGTGAGTCAGGAAGCGGTTTGTCCACAACTACCTGACCTTTTTCAGTGTAGCTTACGGTAGTAGTGGGTACTTCGCCTTGCTGCTTAGAAGAAGAGGCTTGTGCTTTACTATCTGACTGCGGAGCATCATCTGATGCTACCTCGCTATCTATTGACGCATCCAGATCTGAGGTTACAGGATCTGCAGACTCTTTTACCTGCTTGCTTACACTCTCTTGCTCGGCTAACTCAACCATTAAAGCACTAAACCCAGAGCCACCTTCAGAACCCTCGGCGTCCGTCTCTTGGGATTTTTCTTTAATATCAACCTCGTTACTGCCTCGTTGCAGCATGGATGCAAGCATTAGATTCATCTTAGAGCTACCTCATAAAGTGGCAATGTCCTGCCGTTGCAATACACCGTTAAAAACCAACACTATGAATATTAGTGACTTTTACGAGTGGACTACTTAAATAATAAAACGCTAATTATTAAGAAGCATATTTCGAGCCAACTTACCAAGCACGCTCTCTTCGTACAAACTGATTCGTTGCAAACTCATCGAGCATCTTTTGTTCTGCTTTGGCAAGGCGAGTTTGCTTTGCGAGGGCTTGCTTCTCGATAAGCTTTTCAATTGCCTTCGTTTTAGCCTGCTGTGCTAGCCATAGCTTGCGGCGTTGTTCAACCACCTGCTTGGCTGTGTTGACCGTTTTTGCTTGCTGATCAATAGCCTGCTCAATCTTATTAATAAAGTTATGGTATTGATTGAAACCGCCACTAGACAGACCAAGTTGTGCTTTACTATGAAGCTGCATGCTGTATTCAAGACGGAAATCGTTTAGCCCCGATAGCCGTTGTTGGTTTGTTGCTAAGTGCTGCTGCGCTTGAACAAAATTCGCTCGAAGGTTATCTTCTTTGTCTTTTTCTAGCTTAAGCAATAAAGTCAGTTTGTTATTTGCCATTATGCTTGTCCTAGTAGCTTAGCGAGGCCTTGTAAACACTCATCGTAATTGATCACGTCTTTCATGCCTTGCTGAAGGAAGTTATTCACTGCAGGCATCATATTTATCGCCTGATCTAACATCTGGTCACTGCCACGTTGATAAGCACCTAAGGTGATCATGTCTTTATTCTGCTGGTACATTGAATAGACTTGCTTGAGCACTCTGGCTTGCTGCATGTGTGCCTCTGATACCACTTGAGGCATGACTCGACTGATGGACTTTTCAATATCTATCGCTGGATAATGACCACTATCAGCAAGCTCTCGTGATAATACAATATGACCATCCAAAATAGCCCGGGCAGCATCGGCAATAGGGTCTTGCATATCATCACCTTCACTCAATACCGTAAAGAATGCGGTAATTGAGCCTTGCCCTTCACCGCCATTACCTGCACGCTCAACCAGAGCTGGGAGCTTTGCAAACACGGAAGGCGGATACCCTTTTGTAGCTGGCGGCTCGCCTACCGCAAGCGCAATCTCACGCTGCGCCATGGCATAACGCGTCACTGAATCCAGTAACAACAGTACATTTAATCCTTGGTCTCGAAAATACTCCGCAATGGTCACTGCACTTTCACAGCCTTTTAAGCGCATCAACGGTGAGGCATCGGCAGGAGCAGCAACCACAACGGAGCGACGCCTACCCTCGACGCCCAAAATCTCGTCGATAAATTCTTTCACCTCACGACCACGTTCGCCGACCAAGCCTACGACGATAACATCCGCTTCACTGCCTCGTGTCATCATGCCAAGCAGTACCGATTTACCCACACCACTCCCTGCAAATAGACCCATCCGTTGACCTTGACCCACTGTCACGATCGAATTTATCGCACGCACACCTACATCCATTGGTGAGTCGATTGGACGTCTTGCAAGTGGGTTGATTTGCGCTGCGGCAAATTTTAGGTGTTTCTCAGCATCAATGGCACCAAGACCATCTAGTGGTCTACCAAGTCCATCAACTACACGGCCAAGTAAACCCATCCCAACAGGTAATCCTGCATCTTTTACTTTTGGGATCACGCGCGCTCCAGGAAGAACACCAGTGATATGATCATTTGGCATGAGGTAAAGCGTTTCTTGATTGAAACCGATGACTTCTGCATCAATAAAGCCGCCCAACGTCTCGATTTTACATTGGCTACCGACGGGTGCACTAAGGCCCCTAGCTTCAAGAGTGAGGCCAACCACACGGGTGAGGCTGCCTGCGACCGCAACCCCGTATGGTTTGATAAATTTATGATACTTATTGATGCGCTCACTCATAGCTGCAGATGTCGACATTTTCGCAATTACCTTAGGAAGGCATCGCTATCCTAGTTTGATAGCTTAGCTTATCTGGATAGCAGTGCAGTATTAATGGTTTATACCACTGTCTTGCAAAAATGATTCCAATACTTCACTAATGCGGTTTTTAAGCGTCATATCAATAGATGACTGCGGCGTTTTCACCTCACACCCACCTCTGTCTAAGGTAGGTTCCGGAAGTAACTGCCAATGCTGAGATTGTATATGTTCTTCGCCGTACATGGCTTGCACTAAGGCTAAATCTTCGGGGTGAAGATGGATGCGTACTGTTTGCTCTTTGACAGGCAACGCATCCATCGCTTTTTTCAACGCGTTTAAAATAAGTTCGGGCGTTGTCTTGAGCTCTTTAAAAATAACTTGCTCTGCCAATAAATTGACGAGTAAAATAAGCTGCTTCTCACACTCATCATCTACTTTTTTAAGCGGTGTTTGCATGCCATCTAAAATACTCGATAGAGCTTTCATCCTCTCTTCAATAAGGGGTTGGGCTTCTTCAAGGCCCTTTTCTTTTCCTATTTCAAGGCCTTCTTTATAACCTGCTTCCTTACCTTCAGAGACGCCCTTATCAAAGCCTTCAATGTAGCCCTGCTCATGGCCTTGTTTGATCCCTTCGTCATAGGCGTCTTGACGGATCTGCTCTAACTCTTCAAGCGTAAGCGTTGGAAACTCAGGCTCTTGTGGCTCTGGTTCAGCGCTTACCTCTCTCTTAGTATATAACTCTTCCAACGGCGTGCCGAAGGCTGTAGAACGGCCACGGTATTTCTCGGGCTTATCGGTAACATCCGGAATGGGCCAATTTTCTAGTAACTCATCTAAAGCTTCAGTGCTCACCGGGCGGCCTTTATACAACTTTTTATCGACCATGGCTTATAGGAACTCCTCACCACCGCCGCCGCCAAGCATAATTTCACCCGAATCAGCCAAACGTCTAGCCGTTGCCAGAATTTCTTTTTGTGCAGCTTCCACTTCACTTATCCGCACAGGTGGCATAGCCTCAAGGTCGTCTTGCATCATCTCAGCTGCCCGCTTGGACATATTTTTCATGATCTTATCTTTTAAGGATTCGTCAGCGCCTTTTATTGCTTTCATTAGTACGTCTTGTTGCACTTCACGCAGAATTGCCTGAATGCCTCGATCTTCAACATCCATTAAGTTCTCAAACACGAACATGAGATCTTGAATTTGCTGCGACATTTCTTCATCGTGCTCTCGAATTGAGTCCATCAACTGCCCTTCGACATTGGTGTCTAAGTAGTTCATGATATCCGCTGCAGCTTTTAAGCCACCCATTTTCGCAGCTTGTGCGCCAGCTTGACCTGCAAACTGTTTCTCCATTATCTCGTTTAGTTCTTGTAGTGCCGCCGGTTGTACTTCTTCTAAGTTTGCAATACGCATCGTTAAGTCTAAGCGCACTTTCTCAGGAAATTGTGACAAAATCTCGGCGGATTGCTCTGGCTCAAGATAAGACAATACAATCGTTTGGATCTGTGGGTGCTCGTTACGAATAATATTGGCAACTTGCTTTGAATCCATCCATTTCAACGAGTCCAAGCCTTTTGCACCAGAACCCATAACGATTTGATCAATAAGGCTCGCAGCTTTGTCTTCACCAAGCGCTGCGGTTAGTGCTTTCTTAATAAAGTCTTCAGATTGGAAACCAATCGTACTAAAGCTTTGAATCTGCTCAATAAACAAATTGTGTACAGCTGCAATTTTAGCCTGGGATAGGTCGTCCATGGAGGCCATCGCCATACCAACCTTTTGCACTTGCTTAGGCTCTAGGTGTTTTAAAATCTGAGCCGCATCTTCTTCAGTTAAACTGAGCAGTAAGATGGCAGCCTTGTCGACGCCGTCTAGCTTGTCAACGTCAAAGGCTGCGGGCAATTGTTTTTGTTCTTGATCAGTCATCTTCTGTCAACCACGCTTTCACAACTTGTGATGAGAGTTCTGGTTCGTTAGCAACTAAGGCACGTACTGCTTTAAGTAAGTCCTCGTCGCCATGTAAGTCTGGCAATTGTAATCTACCGTCAGAAGAGAAGCCAACCGCAGACTCATCGAAATCGTTATTTAGCATATCTAGTGTACTGTCGCCTAAATCTACACCACTGGTCAACGCATCTTCATCAAAATCTTCAAGCGTGTCATCTGGGTAAATTAGACGTTTAAGCATAGGTCTTACTACCGCTAAGATTAGCACAATGATCACTAAGGTACCTGCAACAAGACGGATGGTCTTTTGGAACCAGTCCTGCTCCCAAAGTGGTATCTCTTGTATTTCGGTGAGATCTTCACGCACAAATGGTACCGTTACCACTTCTAATGCATCACCTCGCTGCATATCAAAGCCCACACCACCTTGTAGCAAACGACGAATGTTGTTTAACTCTTCTTGCGTACGCGGAGCCATTGCCATGTTACCTTCAGCATCAGGCTTGGCGAGATAGTCAACGGCTACACTCACGCTGATCCGGCGAATAACACCTGTTTGCTGCCGCTTATGGCTGATAGTAGTATCTAATTCATAGTTACGGGTTGCTTCTTTTTGATTACTGCTTGGTGTTGCACTTTGACCATTGCCGCCTTGCCCAGCAATCTCTGGGATATTTGAGTTTACAGGAGGTTGATTAGTCAGCGCTCCAGGAATGCCCACAGCTAAGCCACCAATATTATTTTCTTCATACGTTGTTTCGCTGCGAACCGCAGGTAAATCAGGGTTATAACGTTTTTGTGTTTCTTCAACTGCGCTGAAGTCCATCGTTAAGTCAACCTGCGCGGTAAAGTTACCAAGGCCCACTGTTGGGATCAGTATGCTATCAATTTTCTCTAGATACTCTTGTTCACGTTTACGTTCAATTTCATACTCTTTTCTCGAGCGCGCAGCCAAAGAGTCTTGAGAACCTGAGTTGAGTAGACGACCGTTTTGATCAGTCACTGTCACGCGTGAAGGCTCTAAGCCCTGTACCGCTGATGCCACAATGTCTACGATTGAATCGACCTCTTCGCCGCCAAGCGTTTTACCACGTTTAAGGGTAATAACTACGGTTGCCGAAGGCTTTTTCTCACGACGTGCAAAGACGTTTTCTTTTGGGATTGCGAGTAACACTTTTGCACGGTTTACGTCTTGTAACTCTTCAATTGTTCTCGCAAGTTGTTGCTCACGACTATGCTTTAAGCGCTCTCTTTCAAGACGTTGGCTAACACCAAAACCCATATCCTGCATCAGAATATCAGTGCCAGAACTCGGAGATTGGGTAAAACCGTCACGCGCCATCCGTAGTTTGATGTCCTGATAGTCCGACTCAGCAACTAAAATGGTATTACCATCGAGTTGGTATTCAATTTTCTGTTGATCTAAAAAGTCTAACGTTTCGACGAGTTCTTCTGTTGGGTATTTACCAAGTGGGCGCATATCTGGTTGGCGCGCCCAAATGATAATAAAGATTGCGATTGCTAAACAAATAGCAAGGGCAATAACCAGAGTAACCTGGCGCAACATATCAACACCGCTTAGCGCACTGAAGTAGCCTGATTTTTGCTCTTGTTGCTCATCCGAACCGCTGTCATTATTCAGCGCTGCGTCGGAAAGCGTAAGATCTGTTGATTGATTAGTAGCCACGATTACTCTCCACAGTCACTCAATTAAACTGGCATGCTCATGATTTCTTTATAGGCCTCAACAAGTTTATTACGAACTTGCACTGTAGCCTCAAAAGCGACCGACGATTTTTGTTTCGCTATCATGGCTTCTGCAAGAGAAACGCTTCTGTCACCCATTTCAACTGCGGTGACTTTTTGTTTTGCTTCTTGTTGTAAGCCATGAACTGTATTAAGTGCGTCTGAGAGTAAATCGCCAAACTGAGCCGACGAAGATGCTGCCGTCTTTACTGGCTGCACTGATGGCTGTGTGTTTCTCGTCGCTTCTGCAGCCATAGCCTGCATTTCTTGAAATAGCGCTGATGATTGTACTTTCATGATGCTTTACTCAAAATAACTCTTAGTTACCATTAATAAAGCAGAAAACGTGCCAACTTAAAACCTTTATTTTTCAGTATGTTACATTGTTTTTTGCATGTCGAAAAATTGGCAGTACATAGAAGTGAAAATTAGGAGCCTAAGATCTGCTGATCTTTATAGGCACCTTATTAAACTTGAATTAACAGATAAAATTTAACTTGAGGTTTGGATAAGGAATGAGTTAACTCATTCCTTTTAAGCTCAGGTAATTTAGGTTAAGCGGGTAGCGCAATCCCTAAATCTCGCATTTTCGCCAGCTTATAGCGAAGTGTGCGAGGGCTCATGCCCAATACCTCCGCTACCTCTTTACGTTTACCATTAAACTTTGCCAGCGTATCTAAAATAATTTGGTGCTCTTTATCCTGTAACTCATCTTTATAGCTAATGATCTCATCATCACTTTGCGAGCGCTCCATTAAAACTGATGCCTCATGGTTTACAGTTGGAGATGACTCAACCAAAGCCATCGGTGAGAAATTTTCGATAAAAATATCATCTTCTTGAATTTCATTACCTTGGAACAAAATTAGGGCGCGTTGAATAACGTTGTCTAGCTCCCGTACGTTTCCTGGCCAAGTGTGCGAACTGAGCTTGCGCTTTGCACCGCTGCTTAGTATAGGTGTTGACTTGCCTGCTTTTTGCGTATGTCTTACCAACAAATGCTCAGCTAACACAGCGATATCACCCGCTCTGTCTTTCAATGGCAGCCACTCTAGCGGGAAAACATTGAGACGGTAATATAAATCTTCTCTAAATACCCCATCATCCACCGCTTCTTTTAAATCGCGGTTACTGGTTGCCAACACTCTGACATCCAGTGAAATGGTTTTTCTGCTGCCTAGACGCTCTACCTCACGCTCTTGTAGCACACGAAGTAGTTTTGCTTGTAAGCCCAAATCCATCTCAGTGATCTCATCAAGCAAAATGGTTCCCTTTTGCGCTTGCTCAAATTTTCCAGGACACGCTTGAATGGCACCTGTAAACGCCCCTTTTTCGTAGCCAAATAAGGTTGCTTCAAGCATATTCTCTGGAATTGCAGCGCAGTTAATTGCGATAAAAGGCTCGTCTGCTCTATCTGATTTATCGTGAATATAGCGAGCCAACACTTCTTTACCTGAACCGCTTGGCCCAAGTACCATAACGCTGGCATCCGACTTAGCTACTTTTGCAGCCAGTTCAAGTAGTTTAATACTCTTTGGATCGGCAACAATGGGGCCGTCAGTCTCTTTTTCCTTCTCAGGTAAATAACGACCAACCATATTGAGCAACACTTCAGGTGCAAATGGCTTGGCCATATAGTCGATAGCGCCCAATCTCATCGCTTCAACCGCATCATCAATGGTTGCGTATGCTGTCATCATCAATACTGGTAATTCTGGATAGTTGAGTTTAATAGTCTTTAATAAGTCAAGTCCACTCATGGCACCCATTTGCACGTCACTCACCACCAAAGAAAAGGTTTCCTGCTTTAGCAATAAAACGGCTTGTTCCGCACAACTTGCTTCTACGCACTCAATATTTGAAAGCTGCAATGTATCAATGAGTGCTTCTCTTAAACCAGCATCATCTTCAACAACTAAAACTCTGTTACTCATAGTTCCTCCGCCTCAATTAGTGGTAGTACCAAGCTAAAACGCGCACCCTTACCTTCAACATTGTCTGCCTGCGCAAACCCTTTATGCGCGTTAGCAACCGAATTAACCACCGCAAGTCCTAGCCCAGTCCCCTGCGACTTAGTTGTAAAAAATGGTTCAAACAACTTGTCTACTAAGGTTTCATCAATGCCAGGCCCATTATCAACAACTGAGATACGTACATACTCGCCACACGGCTCGCGCTCTGCATTAAGTTCAATGTGTGCCGCACTGCCAATAATTTGAATACTGTTGTGGATCAGGTTTTGGATCGCACTTGCAAGCGCAGTACGATTACCTAATATTTCAATATCTGGCTCGGGTAAAAATGCTTCCAGCTTTGCTTGGTTAAGCTCAACCATAGCGTCAGCACCCGCTTTGACTTCACTCAATAACTGTTGCATTGACACTCGCTCAACGACTTGTTGTTCACCACTTTTAGCGAACAACAGCATGTCATTAACTTGGCTTTCTAAGTCTTTTAGGCGAGACATCAACTTGTCATGAAACTTTTCTCGAGAAGCCGAAGGAAGGTTAGCTGCACCTAGGTTTGCACCATATAACATCGCAGCCGATAACGGCGTACGCACTTGGTGGGCCAGTGAAGCGACCATTTTTCCCAATGCACTCAATCTTTGCATATGCGCAACACGACTTTGAAGCCTGCGCGTCTCGGTGAGATCTGTCATCAAAATGAGCTGGCCAGGTTCTGGTGTTAGCGCGGTAATATCTAGCTTAATTCTTCTGCCATCTTTAAGAGAGACTTCATGACCGTCGTCCTGCTGTGGTCGAAATGAACGCTGAATAATACTAAACCACTTTTCGCCTTCGAGTGGTTCACCCAACATATCCATCGCGATTTGATTTGCCTTGGCAATCATACCTTGACCATCGAGTACCACGACACCTGCAGGCATAGTATCAACAAGGTGACTTAACCAACTCGCCTGCTGCCTAAGGTCGCTTAATTCACCGACATAGGCTTCTTGCAGCAAACAGGGATTGTAGCGATTCGTCGTTGGTACAAATTGTGGATTAATAACATGTGCTAATGCCATTTTTCCGCTCTCTTAAAAATAAACTCAATGGATAAAAGCAAAAAACGATCCAACTTTATATTTCATTTAAAACATATAGTTACACAACACTAAACAATATCAATTTATTGACACTGTTTTTATATACAGCACTATGCTAGAGTTTTTGCAAGCCAAATGTGATGCCGTAATGAGTAGTTGGCGTAGTAAATCATTTAGCTTATTCACATTCATAATTAGATAGAAGAGAGCCAACAATGACAATACGATGCGGCTGGGTGGACGAAAGTAAACCTGATTATGTTGAATATCATGATAAGGAATGGGGAAGGCCCGTACTGGACGACCAGAGTTTGTTTGAGTTTATTACATTGGAATCTGCGCAAGCTGGCCTAAGCTGGTATACCATCTTGAAAAAACGTGAAGGCTATAGAAAAGCATTCCACAATTTTGATGTACACAAAGTGAGCCAGATGACAGAGCAAGATGTGGAACGGTTATTAGCATTTGACGGAATTATCAGAAACCGCGCAAAAATCGCAGCAACAATAAATAACGCTAAGCGATTTATTGAAATTCAGCAAGAGTTTGGCAGCTTTGCAAGATACCAGTGGCAATTTGTTAATTACAAGCCTGTTATCAACCCCATGCGTGACAAACACGATGCCGTTGCCACCAGTGAACTCAGCGACAAATTTGCCAAAGACTTAAAAAAACGTGGATTTAAGTTTTTAGGCTCAACGACCGTGTATGCACATATGCAAGCATGCGGCATGGTTAACGACCATGCCGATAACTGTTTTTGCAAACAAACCATTATTGCCAGTTATCAAGACTTTGATTTTACTAGACTTTAAACAATAAAACACAAGGCCGCATGTTAAGCGGCCTTGCTGAGTTGATTAGGTAGTAATCGATGAACTATCAATCACGGTTGAGATTATACTTTTTCATCTTCTCAACTAATGTTGTACGGCGAACACCCAATATTTCTGCAGCTCTTGCAACCACATAATCGTAGCGCTCTAAAGCTTGAGTGATCAAATCAATTTCAAGCTCTGCCAAATATTCTTTTAACTCTATCCCTTCATCTGGCAGTATGCCAACATTCGATGCTTGCGGCGCAAAATCTTCCGCTACCATGTCCTCTTCGTCGTCACTAAAGCCATCGCTAAATAGTTCATTAAACGCATCTTTTTCTAATAGTTCTTCTGGATACTCAGGCTCAAACGCTTCGACTTCTATGTAGCGGTATTTTTGTGGTAAATCCGTCACATCGACAACCTTGTCCGGGAACATAATCACCATTCGTTCCACAAGGTTTGCAAGCTCTCGAATATTCCCAGGCCAAGCGTGCGACTTTAAGCTATCTACGGCTCTGTCAGTAAACTTAACCGAATTGCCCGTTTGTTCATTTACTCTACGTGTTAACTCTTTTAGCAGTAGCGCAATATCTTCCGCGCGCTCGTTTAGGGAGGGGTTTTCAATCGGGAATACATTGAGTCTATAAAATAAGTCTTCGCGAAACTTGCCGTCTTCAATCATGGTTTCAAGATTACGGTGAGTCGCCGCAATCACACGAACATCCGCCTGAATAGGCTTTGTGCCCCCTACTCGTTCATAGGTACGTTCTTGCAAAACTCGTAACAATTTCACCTGCATTTGCAGTGGCATATCACCGATTTCATCGAGAAAAAGCGTCCCTCCTTGCGCCAGTTCAAAGCGCCCTTTTCTGGCTGAAATCGCGCCAGTAAACGCGCCTTTTTCATGACCAAAAAGCTCGCTTTCTAACAGCTCACCAGGGATAGCACCACAGTTAACAGGCACAAATGGTCCTTGAGCACGTTTAGACAATAAGTGCACGTTACGTGCAACCACTTCCTTACCAGTTCCCGATTCACCCAAAATAAGGACATTGGCGTCGGTTTTAGCCACTTGAGAAATCAAGAAGCGAACGTTTTTAACCGCTTCGGTTTCCCCAACTAAACCATCAAAACTCTTATTTTGCAGCTTGTTTTCTTTGTTTGGTAGCATACGTAAGTATTGCTGGCAGTCATGTAGCAATTGCATTGTCACTTCTTGTCCGAAGGGTTCTGTGATGAGTCCTATCACATTCGGTAATGCAAGTAGCGGCCTGAGTGTTTCACCTATTAACAGAAACGGGACGGCGGGATGAGATTTTATTAACGTCTCGTGTGTTAAGCTTTGCAAAGCGCCTAACACAAAAATTGGTTCTTGGTTGTTATCAAGGATCTTGGCTTCATAACACTCTTCAGCCAGCACTTCATTTGCTTGACCGACAAAACTAAGTGCCGCACCTAATCCGATCGCTCTTTTGTTGTTGTTATCTAAGATCAAGACCATTGCTTGAGAACCAATCTACTTAAAATTTTTTCAATAGTTAGATTGTAAGAGAGATTAAGGGGGATGCAATACCTAAGTGGCAACTTTTTGACATTAACGCCAAAAAATCGCCACTAGAGCTGTTCTATATCAATACTTTGGTATTAATTTATAATAAACCTAGTACCGATGATGCAGACTGGTTAGCTTGACCACGCAAAGCAATTGACGCTTGCGACAAAATATCGTTGGCAACTTGCTCGCTCACCGCTTGCGCGTAATCTGTGTCTTGAATTCGACTTTGGCTCGCCGCAATGTTCTCACGTTGGTTACTTGCAGAGCGAATTGCACTAGATACCGCATTTTCAAATGCGCCAAGCTCAGCACGTTGGCTGTTTAAATCCTCAGAGACTGTGTCTGCCGTATCAATGGCAGCTTGTGCGCCCGCTTGCGTCGATATGTCTACACTCAATATTGCACTGGCAAAGCCACCATCAGTCTGCTGAAGCGACTGGGTCGTGTTAGCATCGGGGCCTACCTGAAAACTACGAGACTCACCGTCAAAAATTTGTGCGCCGCCAAATGTAGTATTTTCAAACGTTTCGCTGATTTGCGTTTGCAACTGCGATACTTCCTCTTGCAATGCCTGACGATCACTATCTGTCAACGCCCCATTACCGGATTGAATCGATAATTCTCTAATTCGGGAAACCGCATCATTCACACCCGATAATGCCGAGTCAGCAGTTTGCGAATACGAGATACCATCATATGCGTTACGAATAGATTGACTATAGCCATCTTGTTGAGACGTCAAACGATTAATGATCTGCAAAGCCGCCGCATCGTCCGCAGCAGAATTAACCTTCTTACCAGAAGCCAGCTGTTGATTGAGTTTATTAGCAGTCTGCTCCGTGCGATTAAAAAAAGCAGTACTTTGTGATTGGATTTTCATATATACCCCCATTCACTATCATTAGGTTTAATCTACGCTATTGTGAGCAAAAAGTCACCATAGCCGTTAAATTTCCTGCAATGACTGGCATAAATACTGCAAAACGCATAGAAGTGATATAAAGTATTGAGTAGAAGCTAATTTATTGTATCGGTGAGATATCTAGAGCAGTTTCGATACTCGATACTGTAAAGTTTTGATTGCACCTGTAGGTGGACACCCTATGTTTGATAATAAAACCATTTTAATAACCGGCGGCACAGGCTCTTTTGGCAAAAAATATGTAAAAACTTTGCTCGAGAGATACAAGCCTAAAAAAATCATTATCTTTTCTCGAGATGAGTTGAAACAGTTTGAGATGCAACAAGAGTTTAATCAACGCTGCATGCGATACTTTATCGGCGATGTACGAGATAAAGATAGGCTACGAAGAGCAATGCAGGGCGTCAACTACGTCATTCATGCCGCTGCGTTGAAACAAGTTCCTGCTGCTGAATATAATCCTATGGAGTGTATTAAAACCAATATTAATGGGGCTGAAAATGTGATTGAAGCCGCTTTAGATAATGATGTAGAAAAAGTAATCGCACTTTCTACAGATAAAGCTGCTAATCCAATTAATTTATACGGTGCTACGAAACTCGCATCAGATAAACTTTTCGTCGCTGCGAATAATATTGCAGGTGGACATAAAACTCTTTTTTCCGTTGTCCGTTATGGCAATGTTGTCTGCTCCAGAGGCTCTGTAGTTCCTGTCTTTCAAAAGTTCATTGATGAAGGTAAAGATCACATTCCTATCACACACCCTGAAATGACCCGTTTTTGGATAAGCTTGCAGCAAGGGGTTGACTTTGTACTGAAGAATTTTGAACGGATGCTAGGTGGTGAAATCTTCGTTCCAAAGATACCTTCCATAAAGATTACGGATTTGGCGACCGCAATGGCCCCCAACTTACCACAGAAAATTATTGGTATACGTCCAGGCGAAAAACTTCACGAAGTAATGTGTCCTGCAGACTTATGCTTTGATACTTTTGAATATGACGATCATTTCGTTATCGCTCCGGGTATAAAGTTTAGTAGTCGAAGTAACGACTTTACGATCAACGCAATTGGCGAAAAAGGCCACCCTGTTAGTACTAACTTCGAATTTAACTCTCTCGATAACCCTGATTATATGTCTGTTGAAGAAATATTGGCATTTAACATTGAGGCAATTAAATGATCCCATATGGCAGACAAGATATTAATCAAGATGATATAGATGCTGTCATTGAAGTTCTAAAGTCAGACTGGCTAACCCAAGGCCCTAAAGTTCAAGATTTTGAGTTAAAAGTTGCGCAACACTGCAATGTTGAACATGCTATCGCATGTAATAGTGCTACTTCAGCTTTGCACATAGCGTGCTTAGCGTTAGAAATCGGTCCAGATGATATCGTTTGGACTTCACCAGTCTCATTTGTAGCAAGTAGTAACTGTGCCCTATATTGCGGTGCAAGCATCGACTTTGTTGATATAGACACCCAAACGGGTAATATGTCGATTCAAGCTTTAACAAAAAAACTTGAGCAATCAAGATCTGAAAATAAATTGCCCAAAGCTATCATTCCAGTGCACCTTGCAGGTCAGCCTTGCGATATGTATGAAATTGCTGAACTGTCGAAAAAATATGGATTTAAAGTAATAGAGGATGCCTCCCACGCTATCGGTGCGAATTACAAAGGGGAACCTGTAGGAAACTGCAAATACAGTGATATTTGCGTATTTAGCTTTCATCCAGTAAAGATTATCACAAGTGCTGAAGGAGGCATGCTTACAACTAAGCATCGACAACTAGCACACAGAGCTAAGTCATTTAGAAGCCACGGTATTACCTCTGATCCAAAGGAATTAGTCCAGCAAAGTCACGGTCCTTGGTATTATGAACAGCAATCTTTAGGCTTTAATTATCGACTGACAGATATACAAGCTGCTCTCGGTCTAAGTCAAATGTCGCGCCTAGAAGATTTTGTCACTCGGCGAAACCAGTTGGCTGAGATTTACAATGATAATTTGCCTAAACAGTTTTGCCATTTAACTCGGCTATCTAATCGTCGCTCCTCTTATCACCTTTATATCGTGCTGCTACCTGAAGGCTTGGACCAAAAATACGTGGTCACACATTTACGCGATAAGGGAGTGTTTGCACACGTCCATTATATCCCGATTCATTTACAGCCGTTTTACCAATCTCTCGGATTTAAAAAAGGTGATTTTCCCAATGCGGAAGCGTACTACCAACGTGCCATTACTTTGCCTCTACACCCTAATTTGACAACACAAGATATTGCTTATATCTCATCCATATTATCGGAGCTATTATGAAGTTAGCACTAGGTACCGTTCAATTTGGTTTAGATTATGGAGTGAGTAATTTTGATGGCAGACCGGGCACAGCGGAAGTGGCTCAAATTCTAGAGATTGCTGAAAAAAATAATATCAACTTGATTGATACTGCTATCGGTTACGGCAATAGTCATAACGTCCTAAACGATCATCATGTAGCCAAACGTGATTTCAATCTGATCACGAAACTTCCTCCGCTCAACAAAGCTTACTTCGAAAAGTCGGATGTAGACCATTACCTGCAATATATTGAAAGTGCTTTTGAGGAACTCGGCGCCGACTCTTTATACGGCGTGTTATTTCACCAAAGTGCAGATCTCCTAAAGCCTGGAGTAGAAGCAATCTGGCAAAGACTAACAGCCCTCCAAAGTGAAAAAAAAATTTCAAAGCTAGGTGTATCAATGTATGCCAATGCTGACTGTAAACAGCTCTTATCACTTTATCAGCTTGATCTCGTTCAACTGCCATACAATGTATTAGATAGATACTTTGAACAGGCTGGGTGGTTAGCTCAATTCCGACAACGAGGAATTGAAGTTCATGCTCGAAGCATATTTCTACAGGGGTTGCTTTTGATGGAATCTGACAAAGTACCGCCTTACTTCAAGCCTTGGATAAGCAACCTTGAACAGATTTCAAAACTCGCAGAGACCTTCAATACCTCCAAGTTAGCTATTAGCCTCGCTTATGTATTACAACAAAAAGCGATAGATCACTGTGTTGTTGGAGTAAATAAGGCTCGAGAGCTTACTGACATACTATCAGCTTTTGAGAATGCGATTCATATAGCTTCAAGTGACTTGCCAGATTTGAGTGTGGATGATTTAGCGTTAACCAACCCCGCATTGTGGCCATAACGAATAGGAATTAAAATGCAAATGAAGACAAACCAGTCCCCACTAAAGCTTGCGTTCATCGGTGGTGGCAATAATTCAGCTGTCGGTTATGTACACTTTGCAGCCACTCAACTCGACAACAAATTCACCGTTGTTGCTGGTGCTTTCTCACGAGATATGGAACAAAACATTGCAACATCAAATCGCTGGGGTATATCAGAGCAACGCACTTATCGTTGCTGGAAAGAGCTTATAAAAAAAGAGAAAAGTAACGTAGATGCATTTGTTGTATTGACACCTACCCCGCACCACATCGAAGTTCTCACAGCTTTGTTGGAGCAAGATATACCCGTAATTTGCGAAAAATCATTAGTTTGCGGCCCACTTGAAATAGCAACTCTCGAGAAAACTTATAACGCCAGTAAGCACTTTTTAGCAGTAACCTACAACTATTCAGGTTACGCCATGATCAGAGAGCTAAAGCACCTGATTAAGCACGATAAGCTGGGAACCATACAAAAAGTTCATTTAGAGATGCCTCAAGAGGGTTTTCGTAGACCTCCAGATATTGCGGGGAAAGCTTCTAGCCCTCAAACTTGGCGCTTACACGACAGCGAAGTTCCAACAATTTGTTTGGATTTAGGCGTTCATTTACATCACTTGTCCACCTACTTGCTTGACATTGAACCAAACGAAACCATAGCAGAATTTGCGAATCACTCACAGTACCCAAATTTAGTAGATGATGTACATATGCTATTAAAATATCCATGTAATATTAAAGGCAGCATGTGGATGTCCAAGACAGCAATAGGACATAGGAATGGCTTAAAAGTGCGCATTTATGGTGAAAAAGGGAGTGCGTTTTGGTATCAACTCAACCCAGATGAACTTGAACTCAACTATAATGACGGCCGCAGAGAAATTTTGGACCGCGCAGGACAATGTGAATACGCAGGTCAATTTAGGTATAACCGTATGAAGCCAGGCCACCCTACCGGGTTTGTCGAAGCATTCGCTAACCTATACGCAGATATACACCACGAGCTATGCCTATACTTGGAAGGTGAAAAGAAAAGCAATGACTACGTATTTGGTCTAGAGCAAGCTAAAGCAGGTTTGTGCCTATTTAAAGCCGCCAAAGAATCTGTACATTCTGGTACTTGGGAAAAAATAGCGAATTAACATCGTTTCAATAGACCTTATTTATTCCCTAATCAATTTTAGGGAATAAATTTTCAGCCAATTGCATCAGACAGTTCGCTCTTGAGTTCTGAATTAGCCAAGCTTTGTAACTACTTTTACCTCCGGTTTAGCTCTTCATACCACTAAAATAAAAATCACTTCCGGGATATCCCTTCCTTGTATAAGGTGTTGTTAAACCTATCTTTTGTAGTTCACCTTGTGCTGAACATAATAGTGCTTTTACATCGTGTAGCCGCAAAGTGCAATTGACCTTCTCAGCTTGCCCACTGTCCAGATTAGATAATAAGCTTGTTAATCAAACGGCTGTCAGGCAAGCCTAGTTGCTTAAATTCTCTATATATCGGAGCATAGTACTGAACCGCTGCGATAAACACCGGTGTGTGGGTTTTTGTCAGCACATCTGGTGCATAAACCGGTTTACCCATAAACGTGGTTCCAATTTTATTGGGGTCTGGATCAACAAAGTAAGCTAACTCGACTCTTTTGAAGTAGTTGCTATGCTCTAATAACAAGCGTGCTGTTTCTCCAGCCCCCCAAAGAGCAACAGGCACTTTGGAGTCCGCTAACGCGACGATATCATTCAGCCCAGCCAGCTCCAATTTATCCGCTAACAACGCCTCTTCATCAACGCTTAACTCTCCGATACGCATGAGTATCAAGTCGTCTAAATAAACCACGTGTGCGCCAAGCTGCTTTAATGATTTATATAGACGCACAATAAGCACCAAATCATCGCTGCTAATACGCTCTTCTTTAAAATCAAAACTTATCTGAAAATTACAAGCTTTCAGCTGATATCGATCAATTAGCTCGGCAAACGCACGAATTTCCGCTTGAAACTTATTTCCATCCGTGAATATGTATTTAACCGTAACGGCTTCGGCATTAGCACTGGAGTATTTTACAAGGTTTTCCATCACCTTATGTAAGCTGTTTTTACCTCGGATCTTGACAAACGTTTCTTCAGTCCCCGCATCTATACTCGTAAATATGCTAACTTTCTTAGCGAGCAGTAGCTCATAGATCGCTTTATTAAACACTACCGCATTAGTTATAACCCGGTTGCTTGATAGCGGTAATCGCTCCGTCGTCTGCAAAAGTAATTTAGAAAAATGCTTATCAGAGGTAGGTTCCCCTCCCCCCCAAATGCAAAGCGCTTTTTCACTCAGCCGTTGCTCATCTAATAATGCTTTTTGCAAAGCCAGTACGTCGTAAGCTGGCTTTTCTCCACCGTAGTAAGTATCGCTACAGTAGCTACATTTCAAGTTACATACTGAGTGATGCTCATACGATACCTTTGTAATTTTACTAGATTCAATCGCCCCCCACTGTTTAAACTCTAGATAAGGGCAACCATCGCAACCTGTCGGCTCACCCATATTGATATCTGCAAATAGCTTTTTCTTTGCATCCATTATCGTTTTTACTAGATTTTCGGATTGCTCTAGCTGCTCACTATTAACAATAGTTACGTCGCCACGCATTTCGTTGTCGACAAAGAAACGCTTACAACAAGTACGAATTTCTTTTGGTGCAAGAAACGCGGAATGATGTAAGTCTATACAACTCCACTTTTTCCCTTCGTTTTCTTCTAGGAATTCATCTATTACTTCACTTCGAGGCTGCGCTGCGGTTTCATGCGTCATCATGGTATTAAGAAAGTGTTTTACTAACAAACTGTAATAGGTTTTGTCCAATGGTAGGCTATCAATAGGCACAGAAAAATCGTTAAGTTGTTTAAACGTATATTCATAGAGAGGCTCTCTAAGCTCCTTACTTGGCGCTTTTAAGAATATTTTCCGGATGCAAGTAGCAACCAACCCAATAACACCGGTTAAGAAAGCAGTATGCAGGCTCTGGTTCTTTGAAACTGATTTGAGGAGTGTGTGGATCACTGCATAAGAACGATAAAACCCTTTGATGTGAGATATGCTAACCGAATTCACTATTGAACCAGGTCGTGGGGTTTTTAAATAGATAACTTCATCCAGTAATTTTACTTCCCTTGCATGCCAGTACACTAAAAAGGTAAAGTCAATATCTTCATGGAAGCCACCAGCAAAGGACACCTGATGCTCTATCAATAATTGACGCTTGATCATCAAGTAAATTGCCGAATGATCCATTCTAAATTTTACGTATTTTTCTAACAACAACGCTTTTTCATTTGTAAATTCAGGTTTATCAAACCGACCTTCAAAGTGAAATGTCTCATTGTTAACTTTATCTTTTTTATATCGCCAGTCAAAAGCCACCACATCACAATTAACAGCTTCGAAATCAACAAATTGTATCAACTGCTTTAACGCTAGATCAGTCAATGCGTCATCACTGTCAACAAATAAAATCCACTCCCCTTTAGCATGCTCTATACCCAAATTACGCGCAACTCCCGGACCACTATTAGTTTCAGTCTGGAGCACATGTACAGCTTGATTGCGCTTCGCAAAAGCTGATAACAACGCAAAAGTATCATCCGTTGAGCAATCATCAATTACGATGATCTCAGCGAAATCTTCTAATTGAGTCACCAAACTTGCAAGGCAAGCTTGAATATACTCAGCGCTGTTGTAAGTTGGTACTATTAGTGAAATCTTCATGCTATTACTCTCTAAAGTGCTTGTCGACCTGACTAGCTGTATGTCTCTTTGACTTGCTGTCGGAGTACTTTTCCCATCGCATTTCGGGCTAAATTGTCACACTTTTCAATAATCCGAGGCTGTTGATAATCGGTCAATTCAGCGAAGCATAATTTACGTAACGCTCGCTCAAGGCTCTCTTCTTGTTGTACATTCGCCTGCTCGTAGACTACTTTAATGACTTCTCCTAAAGTAGGATCGGCAACGCCAAAAGCAACGCAATCAGTAACTAAGGGGTGACGCTTTATTACCTCTTCAATATCTTGTGGGTAAATATTGATGCCACCACTTGATATTACCTCTTTTTTGCGACCCACATAAAATAGAAAACCTTCCTTATTCAGGTAGCCCAAATCGCCTGTGTAAAAATAACCTGTATCATCATATGCAGCTTTTGTGGCCTCTAACTGTTTCAAATAACCTGAAAATTGAGTTGTAGTTTTACAGGCAATTTCTCCGACGACTCCGATTTCAACAGGCTTTCGGTGGCCGTCACAGATCTTTACATCCACAAATGGGAGAGGTTTACCTACACTGCCCTGATTTCCATTTTCATCATCAATACAAAAGTCCGTTACTACCCCCACTTCAGATGCACCATAGCATTCATGAAACTCGCAGCTAAGTAACTTTAATAACTTCGCTTTCGTAACTGTATTTAAAACAGCTGATGAAGACACAAGTATTCGGACGGAGGAAATGTCTTTGTTTTCGACACTTTGGGCAACTAACCCCTCAAGCTGTGAAGACACCGCAAACAAGAAGCTTACTTGATACTGCTCGATAGCATCTAGCCAGCTTTGCAGCTGAAACTTAGGTAAAATCACAGTTGTGGCACCGAGCATTAACGGCATTAACACCCCCCGTTGGGCAAGGGAATGATAAAGCGGTGTTGCGACCAAAATGACATCATCTGACGTTAATTGATAGTAATTTATCGTTGCTGAAAACGCGCGTTCAATTTTACACTGTTGACTTAACACGATTGGTTTTGGTGAACCTGTTGAGCCTGACGTCATAGTCAAAATAAAGTCCAACTCAGGCGCTGCATTCGAGTATTCTTCGTCATGTTCTACACCGGTGAGAATATCTTCCCAACAACGTTCACCGAGAACACTTTCACCTAAAGTTATAACCTCATCTTCTCTCACAACCGCACTTTCTAATAAAGTACGACTAACAGTAGGCCAACAAATGGCCATACTTACAGGAGTCTTCTTCAGCGCTATTTCTAACGCAGCTCCCTTTAAGGTTATTGGCAACGGTACGACAGCTAAACCCAATTTCGCAGCAGCTAGTAATACAACAGGGTATTCAATGCCATTGGGTGCAAATAATGCAATTCTTTGCCCTGGTGTTAGGCCCTGATCCTTAAAAAAACGACTTAAAATTAAGACTTGATTAAATAACGAGCTATAGGTAACTTCCGTTCCGGAAAATACTATTGCCACCTTATCTGGCGACTTTTCCACATTTCGATGAAAAAGGTGGTATATATTATCCATGCTCGTTCTCTCTAGTTAACATTACATAATTAAACTTTTTAGGATCAGCTGACGGGAAAATTGATTGTGTAACCTGAAAATGAGGACTATCGACCTCAATAGCTTTAAAGCCATTATGCTGATTCAGCAAATTAACAAATTTATTGTCTTTATGGATTACCGCAAGCCAAATACCATCAGGATATTCTTCCTCACAGAGTTTTAGCTGCCAGTTTAATGCCAACTGGACATACGCAAAATTAACCTGCTCAAGGGCTGAAAACCAGCCGCCATATAAGTATGTTTGTCCGTTTTGCTCTAGTGATTGGTGCCAAATATAGATGAGAGGATTGCCATCTAATTCAACGACAAAGTTTTCACGTTGATTTTGATGCCACCACTTGTAGTGACCAAGTGTCGGGATAGCTTCCGTGATAGTCATTCTGACGTTATTATGTTGACTATTGCGGGCGTGTAAATAGCGATTAATATCAAAAAAATCTACCATCCTGACGGTTAAATCTGCTGCTATAGGTAGATATTCACGTTTACAAAGTGGCTGTACTTCCGCTTCAGACTGTGTCTGTTGTGATAATAAATAGTTTGAAACTCTAGCAGCTCCCCGGCCATCGACGCAAACTTTACTGTGGTTTCTGCACTTAGCTAGCTTGTCTGAATTATCAAGTAATATATTAATCAATTCAACAACTTCCAACGGATCACTAGATGAAAATTCAGGCAGGTGCAAACAGTGTCCTAAATCATCCAACCAGCTCTGATTGTGCTCTTGATTTTTAGCCATACTAAATGTAAGTGCAGGTGTTTTTGTTGCAGCAAGTTCATACAACGAAGTACCCAAAGCACCAACAAACAACTGTGCTCTAATAAAGCTTGAGTACAAACTTTCTGGACTTCTGTTTATTTCAACTTGTGGATAAATATGCTGCAACGCTATTATCGAGTCATAGTTTGTTGCAGATGGTCCTAGGACAATTTCTATTGGCTGACTTGGCCTAAGCTCACACACTAATTCAATTATAGGAGTCAATACCTCCCAATCCCCCCCACCACCGAGGGAAAATAGCAGATGAGAACGTTCTATATCTGCGCGCGAACTGTCGTGATATACACTTTCAAGTAAAGCATATTTAGGTCCCAAAAGCGTTTCACAGTCATGAGATATCAAATGATGATAATAAGCTTCGGTTTGATCTCCTCGCCATCTAATATCTATTAATGTATTGGCTAAATGTTCACGACCCAAATCATCTATTACAACAAGTTTAAATCGATCTTGAATTTGGCTTTCCCACTCTTTACCTAATAGATAAGAGTCAACAACGATAGCTTCAGCACCTACTTGGTAAGCGATAGATAAAGTTTGTTGGGCATCATCATATTCACTCGTCCCATGAGTAATTAGGGTGACGCTGTAGTTGATACCACCGATATAGTCACTCAGACAGTCATTTTCATCTAAAATAAAATGACTACCACAGCCCCGAACACTAAGCTCCTTAGCCAAATTCAAGCATCGTTTTAAGTGGCCAATTCCTTGAGTGCTGTTAACACGAAAAACAAACATCAAGACCTCAAGATCACATCAATGAGGCCACCCACTGTCGCTGAGCCTGGTCTCAACATTTGCTCAGGTGTTAGACGAACCCCAAAGTCGGTTTCGATCTGCATTACCATTGATAACATTTCAAATGAGTCTAATAACCCGGATTCCATAAAATTAAAACTTTGTAGCTGTTCACTCTTAACCGCTACACCACGAGCTAATAGAAAGGTATGAAAAAATTCAAGTAACTGAGTTTCGCTAGGCATTAACAAAAATCCTCCCATTTAAGCTGAGTACCTGCAGGTAAAGACTTATTTACTCGTCGCCCGATAAGCGATGGCAAGTGCTTTGGTTGAATTTCGCCTCCACCTGGGCGCATTTGTCGCAAATGCATATCAGACAGCGTTTCACCCGATTTAACGTCCTTAATAAGGTAAACACAACGGCGTTTTTGACAAGGAGTATCAGGGTAATGTACTCGCCCCATCGCTTTCTCGATCTGTCTTACACCATGTACAAGATTTTGTAATTCTTCTGGTGTCATTGAGAAAAAGCTATCTGCAGTTTGATCATTTTTATCCATTACAAAGTGCTTTTCGATAACACATCCACCCACAGCAACCGACGCTAAAGGCACATCGTTCCCTAGAGTATGATCTGACAAACCAATAGGAACCGAAAAAGCTTCTCGCATGTGTGGTATTGTTCTTAGATTAATACTATCAGCAGGTGCCGGATAAGTACTGGTACACTTTAACAGACATAATTCAGTAACACCGGCATCTTTTGCTACTTTTACTGCGTCTGCAATTTCAGGCAGAGTCGCACCGCCAGTAGACATAATCATAGGCTTGCCGGTTGCGGCAACATCACGAATAAGTTGATGATCAATCAGCTCTGGAGACGCAATTTTGTATGCCGGCGCATCAAGTTGTTCTAATAAATCAACAGCTGATTTATCGAATGGTGAAGAAAAGCAAGTAATCCCTATTTTTTTAGCTAATTCAAAAAGTTCAGCATGAAACTCCCAAGGCATATACGCATGTTGATAAAGATCGTATAAATACTGCCCTTTCCACGGCCCATCTTTAATAAAGAAATGTGGTAAATCACACTTCATTGTAAGCGTGTCGGCACTATATGTTTGTAATTTAATTGCATCGGCACCCGCTTCCTTTGCCGCATAAACCAACTCTTTGGCTCGACTTAAGCTTTGCCCATGGTTTGCTGACATCTCAGCAATAATATAATTCGGGTGTTGATGTCCGACTAGACGCCCATCTATTTTAAGCTCTTGTTTAAACATATTTATCCAACTTTTACTTGCTCAACATGTTTATTTATGTCGAGTACTTCTGGGTGCGCTTTTAATTTTCTCTTCAGTTCAGGAAAACTAAATTCAGTCTTATTATCGAAGAGCTGAAAAACTTTCTGTATTGCTAGATAGTCATCTGGTTCGTCTAAAGTCAAACGCCAATGAGATAAATCCTCATGATAACTATAATCAGCGACCTTCAAATTTTTCACTATATACTGTGTCAGGTGCTCTCTCTCAAAATCTCGGCTAGCACTGGTATGTGCTTGTGCTAGCGCTGCGAATGTAAATACCTCGGTGTCAAGGCCATTTGGAAATCCACAATGAGGACCCGCGCATACATAATCAAAATTGTTGCGGATATTAAAGAAATGAGAGACGACCTTAGCGGTTTCATAGGCATCAATCAAAGGGCAATCACTAGTACAGCGAACAAGTACTGTATCTGGTTTCGCGTTAACTAACTCTGCTGCTAAGTAATACCTGCTCAGCACATCGTGAGTATCCCCCTCAACAAATTTTACCCCCAAAGACTTGCACAGTTCGGTAATTGGGGTTTGGGAGCCATCATTAGTTGTTGCTACAATAATTTTGTCTTTGAAAGGGGATAAGCGCTCAATCATAACCTGAAGCACTGGACGTCCACACAAAGGCAACATCACTTTTTTAGGCAAGCGAGTTGATGTCATGCGCGCCTGAATAATAATATGAAAGTCCTTATTTTTTAAGCTTTCATAAATAGAGTCACTTTGATTCATACTAATAACTAAAATACTTCAATGCTTTGTTATCGGCCAAACCAATAACTAATTTAATAACAATTCCATTTTAACCCCAGAGAGACTTTCATCATCGAGCTGATCAGGCTCCAAAGTCTTGAAACCCATTTTAATGTACGCTTTCACAGCCGGGACATTAGACTTATCAACGCCCAAAAACACTCTCTTAAGGTTGTATTTGTCTTTTGCTATTGTGATAAAAGCAAAAATCACCTCTTTCGCAACTCCCTTGCCATGCCAATTTTTATCGCCAATCAAGATCCCCATTTCAGCCGAAGTTCCGCCAGAATATTCTGAAAGAATAAACTTCACGTTGCCAATATGCTGCTCAGCTTCCTTTGTAAAAATTCCATACAAATAAGTATCTGGCGTATTATTTTGTGTATTGATATATGCCACTAAATCGTCGGTCGTTTGTTGTCGGTTTAAAATAAACTGACTGACATCACTATTTAACCATGAAAGATAATCAGCGGTTGCGTCGGACGGAGTTAACCCTCTCATTTTGAAACGCTCGGAAACAATCGTCATTTTGTACTTTCCCGTCTAATATCAAATATCAGTATTCAAAAAGTTGTTGATATTAATTTAACCTTTTAAAACCAGCAGTTGTCGGAGTAACCTCTTTCAACATTTCAGGATCATACAGAGCGACCTTTACTGCTTTAAAAGCATTGTCCACTGCAGATAGATATTCATCTACGTGTAGTTCTTTATGTGCATACATTGCATAGAACATATTTGTAGCTAACACTCCTTGGTTTATCATCTGCTCTATAAAATACGCCTTTAGCTGCAGTGGGTTATTATGCTCGAAAGAAAAATGACACAGGGCATCAATACCAGAAATATGAATACTCAAACCATGTTTTTCAGCAAGAGACTGCCAACCGGCTTTAACCAGTGCACCAATTTTTTGAAGATGATCATGCACGTTATTTGCTTCATAATAACGTATAGTTGCTAGTGCTGCGGTTGGACCCACTCGCTCCGTCCACATAGTACTGGAGATGAAACTTGATTGTGCAGCATCCATCCACTTCTCTTTTCCGATTATTGCGGCCATCGCATAACCATTCGCTAATGCTTTAGAAAACACGGCAATATCAGGTTCTATACCAAGCAGTAAATGAGACCCTCCACAATTAATTCTGAAACCCATCGATATTTCATCAATTATTAATGGGATACCCAGTGTTTTGGCTATTTTTCCAACGAAACTCCAATACTCTGAATTAGGTGCAATATTACGCATTGGCTCCATAACAATAGCGGCCAGCTCAGGGCCATGTTGCTCGACAACCTCTTTTAGAGAGTCAATGTCATTATATGAAAATGGTATTGCAGTGCCAGCCAACGCCTTTGGAACCCCCGCTGGAGATAGACCCGCAATTAAATGCTCATCTAGGTTTTCTTTCGAGGACACATTTGCCGCCAAGTACCAGTCATGCCAGCCATGGTAACCACAAAATGCAATTTTATCTTTTCCTGTCGCGGCGCGGGCAATTCTTACTGCAATTGTCATTGCCTCTCCACCACACCTTGCGAACCGGGCTTGATCTGACCAAGGATGCAGCTCTATTAACTTCTCTGCCAGCATGACCTCTTCTGGACAGTTTAAGCTAGAACTAACCCCATTATTAATTGTTTCAATTACAGCCTGATCGACGGCAGGCTCAGCATACCCTAAAATGTTTGCCCCTATGCCAGATATCGACATATCAAGATATCGTTGCTCATTGAGGTCCCAAACATAACAACCTTTCGCTTTGCTGAAGTAACTAGGCCACACACTTTGATTAAACATGTCAGGTCGCTTTGACAACAATTGTGAAAGACCAGGGATCAGTTGCTTCGCTTTTGCTTGCATTTCAGTATTTTTATTCGTCATGATTTCTCAACTAACATTTTCAACTTCACTGATGAAGCAAAGTTAGTACCAATTAGATGGTAACTAACCCTTAAATTTGGCTTGAGTCATATTTAATCTCCAGTAAACAACTCCCCTAAGGAAATCAAGGGTAGTTTACCTGACAGTTTTAACTCAAGAATCAGATTTCAGTAAAGTGTAAGGGAATTTTCAATAAACAGCTAATTTTAAACGAAAATGAGGAGAAATGTAGGAAGCAATAAGTCATATCAAACGCTTATTATTTCTGGTTTAAGCTAGCTCCGAAGCGTCTACTCATTAACTTCGGAGCCGCGACAAAATCTTGTCACTCTTTTATGTATCGACTTTTATTGACAAAGTCTATTTCTTTGACGGTAGTATTCAGGACACTGCTTAAGAAAGTCAGCCCAAGATTTTAACGCTTTTCTAAAATACGGAACCACTTCGTAATCATCACCAAAGTTATGAAGAATTGAAATTAATATTGAGGACGTATAAAGAGCCTCGCCTTCTAGCAACTGATACAAGCCTAAATGATCTGCAGAGTTTCTAAATGAGTACAAATACCTGAGACTTTTCAATAAAACTTCTTGCGCAGATTCTCGACTATCAAACTCTTCTTCCAAAAGCTCCACCATTGTGCCGCACAGCTGTTCAAACTCTTCTTCGCAAAGTAGCTTTTCCATAGATTCAATGTCAGCATTAGCTGCGAAAAGATTAGTTTTGATATGCTCCACAACTTGATGTTTATCAATTCCCCTTTCAGGCAACAAAATATCTTTACTCTCAAGTGGTATAGAGTGCTTAATCTTTGCTCCATTACTACAGTTATAACAGTTTACATTGTCTTTAAGAAATGACTCTAGAATCCTTTCCATTTGGCAGTTGCCAACATACATAAACTCATCAGAAAGTACTGTTTCGCAAAAGTTTCCAGGGATCCTGACTTGCCCACCTATTTTGGTTGGCTCAATGACAGTCTCACCTTCTTCACTGTAATAAAAGCTTGCCTTACTATGGTGGTGGTCAGGGTCTATGTAGCCATTATCCACACCAAACAGATATATTTCTTTAAACCCAAGGTGACATGCGTAACTCAGCGCAGTATTACCCACAAGGGGGTTTGAAAATGAAAGGCTCCGAAGCACTTTATTCTCATTCCTGTAGTGAGATAGTTGTAACATTTGTGTACCTGATTCACCAGGCTTAAGCGCCATTCCCGCCCATCCAAATAGACCAGCCACATCTGGATGCATCACATTAGTAACAAGCAAGTTTAAGTCTTTGCGCATCGATTCGGGTATATGCTGCTTGAGGAAATAATAGGTTGATTTAGTTCGTTCCAGTGCAACGTGAAAATCGGGAGTAATCCCATGCTTTATTAGTGCTGTGGTCGCTGAGTTACACGCGAATATAATGACTTTATCTTGGATCCGTTTTAGCGGTTCAATATTGGCGTCTAATGAAGGACCGTTTGCAACCACTACAGCTGGTATATCATGCAATAGCGCTTTATCTTGCTGTTCATTGGCAGAAAACATGAAGTTGCAGTTGTTTTTGACATTCCCCAATGAGTTAGCTATCCCGATCATAGCATCATCGAAGAAACCAAACCCCGCGAAGAACTGGTGATAATTCTTTTTAAATTCCGCGATCCATTTATTTACTTCAACTGATGGATAATGCTGATAAAACCAAGAGTGACAGACACTAGCTACGCTTATTTCCCTTGAGCGTGAATAAACCTTTTCGTAAATTTCATGTTCCGTCACCCCTACACCTAGATAAAGGTAAGCGCCTTGAGCCTCAATTTTTTCAAGAATAGAAACCCAATCGGAAACAAACAAACTAGCAAAAAAGTAGTCTTCATTCGGTTCAAAAATATTTACGTAACCAGCTTTACAAGCATCGATGACGTCTTCAAGGTGATAGCCAAGCCCAATACCAAAAATCATCTTGTTAGGAACTGCACTACCTAGCTTTTTAAATGGTGCTAAGTTCGATTTCGTCTCAACGAAGATTTCCCCTAATTTTCGCATCAATTCAACATGAAGAAATTCAATATCACCATTTTCGACAAATGCAACACCGGAGTGGTCTAAACGTCCAAGAATTGGGTTTTCGATATTTTTCTGTGTCTGCTTTTGAATTTGTGAAACTGGATCCTCGCTATACATAGGTACGCCAGTTTTATAATCAATAATATTGGCGCTGCCGTTAGGGTTAACAAATAAGTTAAACAGCGAGTTTGGCTCGTAGGTTAAGTATTTTTCGTAAATTTCTGGGAAATGTAATTTGAAGGCTTTGAGGTTTCTTTCAAACTTTAAATTGGCAGCTTCTATAAACAACTCTTCTCTAACCGCTTGTTCTTCCACGGCTTTTAACTTTACTTCAAGAGTCTCTAACTGGGACTTAATTGGATCCATGATATTATTTGAACTCGTTATATTTCTTGATTGAGGATTGTTTTCGCTGAATCTTCAGCAACTGCTCTCGGGTACTTCTTTTTTCTTGATTCATACGTTCAATCACTTCGTTCAACATTGCGATTGACTCTTCTAGGTAGACCCTTTTCTCTTCAACATCTTCTATCAAATCTGACCGTTTTTGAATACATAAACAAAATTTCTTGGTTTCTGTTTCAGCGAGTTCCATCTCACCTCTTTGAAGGTGTTCAAAAATCAAACACAACAATTCCCCAAGCTCGTCTTGATGCTGATTATCCATGACTAGCGTCTGGAGAAGCATTATTCAGTGTTTTAATCCGGACATCCACAGGGATAGCATCCCAAGCTGATTTAATTTCTTTCAACAGGTTAGACACTTCATCTACGATGGCTGAATCATTTTGTACTGATGCATCTAATAGCCTATCCATCATATAACTGTATAAGGCATATAAGTTTTCTGTCACTTCACCACCAACATCAAAGTCTAAGCATTCGCGTAATGCTTCAATAATTGCTGATGCTCTTGAAATATGCTCAGATTTGGCTTCTAGATTTCTTTTATCAATAGCTACTTTTGCCAATACCATTTTTTCAATAGCACCAGCCATCAACATCTGGATTATTTCATAACGATCTGCACCTGCCACTCGAGTTTTAAGTGCTTCTCTCTGGTAATTCTTAACTTTTGCATTATACATGTTCAATCCTCTCTATTACTTGGATTTGGTAAAGCCTGGCAGATTAGAAAGCTGAGCCCCCAAATAAGATTGAGTTTGCTGCATTTGCGCGATAAGTACATCAAGCCCTGCATATTTTTGACGTAAGCCAGCTTCAAATGACTTCATACGCTCCTGGTGATTTATGACATCGTCCTCTAAATCGTCAAGTTGAGCATTCAAACTAGTCTCACGTTGTTTCATAAGCCCACCTGAATCAACGTAATTTCCGAGTAATTCTTCTAATTTTTTGGCTACACCATTTTCCCCTGCAAATGCTGTACCAATATCATCGTAATTATCATCCATTGCTTCGTTTAAGCTGCGAACTAGTGATGACTTTTCTAAATAACCTTCTTTATTAACGCCAAGGCCCATGTCAAACACCGACTCAAATGGCCCAGCATCAGTCAACGTAGACCCCAGAGTAGAAACTAGCTGATCACTCAATGCTCTCATCGAAGCATCGCCATTTAGAGGCTTTCCTGCTCGAGTTTGCAAGCCAATCATTCCAACGAGGTTATTGTAATTTGTAATCAACTCATCGACGAGCTTAGTGACAGATTCTCTGTCATAATCTACGTCCAACTTAGCTGTTAATTTTGTACCAGATGTATCCTCAGGGCTAACCTCGAGTGCCCTTATCGTCATATCTTGGACAGCATCTTTAAATGTGTTTGTATCGCTGTTAACTGTAAGGCCATCTACCGTTATGATTGCATCTTGAGCTTTGTCCGCATCGGCAATGACCATGCCTCCAGAAGGGTTTGTTGTCTCGTCATATGTCTCAATAGCATCAAGCTCAGCAGTATCACTTGTAATCACGAGGTCGTTTCCATCGCCACTGACATTTGACGTGAAAACAAGTTTGGAGCCTACATCGGGATCGCCAGTGTTAATAATATTAGCAGTGATACCGAAATTAGTATCTGATGCATTAATAGCATCTCTTAACTCAGCCAGAGTCATTCCAGCTGTCACTTCTAAATCAAATGATTTATCCGCACCTGCTGAGAAAGACAAAGTACCACCACTTGCACTAACAACAGTGTCGGCTGAAGCAAAAGCACCATCAGCAGAAACGGCTCTGCTTCCTTGCGCCAACTGTTCTACGGCAATCTTAAAATTACCTGTAGAAATATCTGACGTTGGTGTTACGCTAATTATTTCAGCACCATCCGGTTGACGAATATTAGCGATTCGCTTGCCAAAGTTATCGATGTCCGCTAGTTTTTCAATTGTGTCTTTAAGTTTTGAAATGGCAGATTTAACCTCACCGACAGAAGACAATTCAACTTTCAGTGATTCTTGCTTTGCAGCAAACCTTTGCATCTTGGGTACGTTTTCCGCATCCACAGAAGCTTTTATGATTGACTCTAAGTCAAGCCCTGAGCCAACACCCGCAGATGTAATAAGTGGCATAATCTACCTCCAAATCTATATCAGGCGGTTTTATCAAATAACACGCCACGCTTTGTAAGTTTATCGGCAAACTCTTCCAAAGCCTTAGCTACTTCCCTAAACTCTTTTGAAGGAATTTCCCTAATTACTTCATTGCTAGACTTATCTAAAACAAGAACAACCGGAGGATCACCCTCTTCATCAAGTTGAAACTGTAAGTTCGTAGCCGTAACGGGAATAACATCGTTTAATCTTGCTAAATTGTCTTTAACTTCTGATATTAACTGTTCATTACTGCTAGCACCTTTACCATTATGCTCAGGTGAATCTTCAGGTTTTGCTCTATCTGGAGCAATACCACCTTCATTGTTTAATTCTTGTTTTGGTTGCTTATTCAGTTGACTATCAACCGAATAGTTTAGCCCTTGAGAAATTTGAACATCACTCATCTAGACCTCCTGTAAAGCCTATAAAGAGTATACGTCAAGTTCGCGAACATTCCCAAACTTGACGCTTTTCTCAGAATATTACCCAAGTAACGATAGTGCTACCTGTGGACGCTGATTAGCTTGACTCAAAATAGAGCTACTTGCTTGTTGTAAAATCTGCATCTTAGTCAGGTTGGCAGTTTCTTGAGCAAAATCGGTATCTCTAACTCGAGATTGAGCTGCTGATAAGTTTTCTTGGATATTTGACTGGTTACGAATAGTTGACTGGAATCGGTTTTGTACCGCACCAAGCTCAGCACGTTTTTTATCAACTACCGCAATCATGGTATCCATTGCAGCCAGTACTTCCTGTGCATTTTCTTGCGAAGATACACTAATTACTGTGGCAGCCATGTTGGTGAAACCAGCGGTAGCCTCCGTAACACCAGTACCAACATTACTGATACCAGCAGCCAATGTTGACATTGTTTTGCCAGTTACTGCGGAAGCGACACCCGCGATACCAGACATTGTGAAGCCACCATTTGCTGTCAAAGAGTTAGAACCATTCGATGACGAGCCAATGTCTTTCATACTAAAGCTTATAGTCTGAACGGCATCAGAGCCAACTTGGAAATTTGAATCATAGGTGCCGTCAAGTAGATTTTGACCACCAAAGGTTGTGTCTTTAGCAACACGGTTAACTTCCGATGCCAACGAGCGAATTTCTTCTTGCAGTGCCAATCGGTCTTCGTCTGTATTCGAACCATTTGATGCTTGTTGCGCTAACGTACGAATACGCTGAAACATTTGTGTCGTCTCATCCAAAGCACCCTCTGCGGTTTGCGCAAGAGAAATACCATCATTCGCATTTCGAATACCTTGGTTTAATCCATTAATTTGTCCTGTTAGACGGTTCGAGATCTGCATACCTGCAGCATCATCTTTTGCACTGTTTATTCTAAAGCCTGATGACAATCTTTTAAAAGAAGTATCAAGCGCACTACCTGAGTTCATCAATTGTCTTTGTGCATTCAATGAACTGACATTGGTATTAACGTAAATAGCCATAATAGCCTCCGCTTTATAATACATATTTCAACGCTGCGGGATACCCCTACCCTGCAGTATTGAAGAAGTTAGAGTACTAGATTGATAGTTCTCTAACTCTTCTATCGACTATAAAAGAGGAAGCTTTAGTTTTTTTTTAGAAAAATTTAACTCATTAGCCTTGTAGTAGACTTAAAGCTGCTTGAGGCCGTTGATTTGCTTGACCTAATATAGTTTGGCTAGCTTGTTGTAAAATTTGATTCTTCGTTAACTTTGCTGTTTCTAAAGCAAAGTCCGCGTCTTTTACTCGCGATTTAGCTGAGTTTAGATTTTCAGATACGTTCGATTGATTTCGAATAGTCGACTGAAAGCGGTTTTGAACAGCACCCAGCTCTGCACGTTTTTTATCCACTACAGCTATCATTGCGTCCATCGCTGCGAGCACTTGTTGTGCATTTTCTTGCGATGAAACACTAATCACAGTTGCAGCCATGTTAGTAAAACCGGCAGTCGTTTCTGTTACTCCGGTGCCAATATTACTAATGCCAGCAGCCAACACTGACATCCCTTTACCTGAAACCGCAGACGCAATCCCTGCTATTCCAGACATAGTAAAACCACCGTTGGTAGTCATGGAGTTATCACCATTAGCTGTAGACCCGACCTCTTTCATACTAAAGCCAATAGTTTGAACAGCATCAGCACCTACTTGGAAATTTGCAGAGTAGGTTCCATCAAGCAAGTTTTGACCACCGAATGTCGTGTCAGTCGCGACACGATTTACTTCAGCTGATAGCTGACGAATCTCTTCTTGGATCGCCAAACGGTCTTCATCAGTATTAGAGCCGTTGGCTGCCTGTTGCGCGAGCGTCCTAATTCGCTGAAACATAGAGGTGATTTCGTCCATCGCACCTTCAGCTGTTTGAGCAAGAGAAATACCGTCATTCGCATTACGGTTACCTTGTTCAAGCCCCATGATCTGTGAATTTAATCGGTCGGATATCTGTAAACCTGCAGCATCATCAGCAGCGCTGTTTATCCGCAGACCAGAAGATAGACGCTTGAATGAAGTATCTAGTTCATTACCTGAATTAGTCAATTGTCTTTGTGCATTAATTGCACTGACATTGGTATTTACATATAAAGCCATAACTCACTCTCTTTTTGCCAAATCAATATCTAATTGATAGATAGTTAAATGACAAAGCGGCATGCATGTTTCAGGTTTTCTTTTTACTAAGGCAACCAATTGCCACTTTGACGCCAAAATTAACTCTACTGGGTTTAAAGCAAGTTACAGGCCAAAAAGACAAAACGTTATAAATGCAGCTAAAGAAATCAATTTAACACCATGATAAATATGGACTTTATAGTTTTCTCTTTTGGGATTTTGATATAGATACCATCGTAGCGTCAATTTACTGTGCTTATTTGAGCGGTACTCATATACCGTGTGAGCGATGCTTACCAATAAATCTTAAATAAAATAGCCTAGGCATTGAAGTAGCTGATTAAATAATCTGAGCATCGGGCATCTAGTACTCACACATTGATTTAGCGACACGAAAACAGATATAACGCTCTGTATAGTTGGAACTAAAGGAAGTTAATATATGGTAAAAGAGGGGCTGGCTAGCCCCTCTTTAGTAAGTTTGAGAGTGAGTGTCATTTTTCTAACACAAACTTGGCATGGTATGTGCTTTAATTAACGTGTTCATTGATTTAATGAACGCTATTGGATTTTTTAGCTCCTCCGCTTTATCATCCAATTCGGTGCCTAAGCAAATACCCCATCTGGCTTAGGCACCTTTTACCATCCTAGTTAAATTATCCTAGTAGACTTAATGCAGCTTGAGGACGTTGGTTAGCCTGACTTAAGATTGTTTGGCTTGCCTGCTGTAGAATCTGCATTTTAGTCAAGCTTGCTGTTTCTTGAGCAAAGTCAGTATCTTTCACTCGAGATTTTGCAGCTGATAAGTTTTCCTGAATATTCGATTGGTTACGAATAGTTGATTGGAACCGGTTTTGTACCGCACCAAGCTCAGCTCGTTTTTTATCAACTACTGCAATCATTGAATCCATCGCAGCTAACACTTGTTGTGCATTTTCCTGTGACGATACACTGATGATGGTAGCTGCCATGTTGGTGAAACCAGCTGTCGCTTCTGTAACACCGGTGCCAACGTTACTAATACCAGCAGCAAGGGTTGACATTGTTTTGCCAGTTACTGCGGAAGCGATACCCGCGATACCAGACATTGTGAAGCCACCATTTGCTGTCAAAGAGTTGGACCCATTCGCAGACGAACCGACGCTTTTCATACTGAAACCAATTGTCTGTACAGCATCTGCACCGACTTGGAAGTTAGCCTCGTATGAACCATCTAGTAAGTTTTGTCCACCAAAAGTTGTATCTTTTGCTACACGGTTAACTTCTGATGCTAAAGAGCGGATTTCTTCTTGAATCGCCAATCTGTCTTCATCAGTATTCGAGCCGTTTGAAGCTTGTTGAGCTAGGGTACGCATGCGTTGGAACATTGAAGTTACTTCGTCCATCGCCCCCTCTGCAGTTTGTGCAAGAGAGATACCGTCATTCGCGTTACGGTTACCTTGGTTAAGACCATTGATTTGTGAAGTCAAACGGTCTGAAATTTGTAGGCCTGCAGCATCATCAGCAGCGCTGTTGATACGAAAGCCTGAAGATAGACGCTTAAATGAGGTATCTAGTGCGTTACCAGAATTCATTAATTGTCTTTGTGCGTTCAATGAACTTACGTTAGTATTTACATAAAGTGCCATGATGGTTCTCCCACTTTAAATCGAGTCTTTCACTCTCAAACTTAGAAACTTTCCAACCTTTGAATGTTTTTCACTCTCCGGCTTGGTTATTTAAGTTATCGGTCGGCAAAAATTTTCCTTTAGTGTTTTTTTTAAAAAAAACATAAAAACCTGATTAATAGTGACTTTTTGATTAATGTGGAACAATCGACAGAAAGTTATGGCTATGAGCTTATACTGATGAAATGCATTTAAAATACTTTTAATTTCAATATATTAAATTGAATAACAGTGTTTTAAGCTGTTTTGAAGTAGGTAACCTTTAAAGGCTACCTTTTAACGAATATAGTCTAATAGCGAGAGGTTAGTTAGGCGGCCAAAGGTTGCCTGAGAAGCCTGCAGTGCAGTTTCATGTTTAGTGAGCTCAGAGATCGCAGAGTAGAAGTCGACCTCAATCAAAGCTGCCTTATTTGCCTTATTATCAACATCTAAGTCTGAATTTGCATCAGATACAAGCTTTGCGGCGTTTAACCTACCACCAAGCCCCGCTTGTCCCTGCGATATTTTAATCTTGGCATTATCTAAGCCCGTAATACCATCAGCTAGTACCTGCTTATAATCATCCCCTATAATACTGGGGTCTCTCAATGACGTAATCATGGATTCTAATGTATTTAGAATGTTTTCCTTTTGGGGCTTCTCCAAGTCAAAGCTTATTTGGCCTGGCGCAGCACCAGCAAAGTCAAACTCCATACCAGCGACTTTAATAGTTCCGCCTTCTGCAGTACCAGTTGAAATAACCGTGCCCCCCTGCTCAAGCTGATAAGTATTTGGTGTCCCGGCTGTCACCACTAGGTCAAAGGTATTTGCACCTGCAGGCGCACTAGGATCCGCGTTGTAATTTGCCTTGTGAAACTCATCAAAAACCCCTTGTTCGTCCACGTACACGGAGGCCGATGTAATACCACCAGAAACCACACCTGTATTTGAAGTAATATTCAGTCGCTTCTCTGCACTTTCAAATACATCAAAACCGTTATCACTTGAGCGTATTTCGACGCCCTCAGAAACTTTTATTTTATGCTGTCCTTGGTCACCGTTATATACGTACTTTCCAGTAGCTGAGTCAAAGCTATAGGTTTGCGTATTATCTTGATAGCCGGAAAATATAAACTTACCATCTTCACTTTTTGAGTTCATTAAATCCAAAATAGTATCTTGGATTGACTCTAGCTCATCAGCGATTGCTTGACGGTCAACATCAGATAACCCGCCATTACCGGCCTGTATCGACTTGGTATAAGCGCTATCAATGGCCGTTTTAATATTTTCGAGTACTGACTCTTGAGTGTCTAATCTCGAAGACAGCATAGTCAAATTCTTAGTAAACTGATCGTTTGCTTGGATCCGGTCGTCAAAAAGCATCGCTCTAGCAGTCGCTGAAGCATCATCAGAAGCACTCAATACCCGCTTTTGCGTGTTCAGCTGCTGTGTTGCTTTGTTCACATCTTGCTGATTACGCAAAATAGAATTGAGATTTGAATTAAAAATTTGATTTTGAGATAAACGCATAATTACCTCGCTGCACTTAATAAGGTATCGAACACGGTTCTTGCTGCTGAAATGACTTGCGCAGAAGCCGAGTAAGATTGTTGAAAACGTAACAAATTGGCTGCCTCTTCATCTAGATTTACACCCGATAGAGACTCAAACCATGCGCTTGACTGATTGGCTAGCGCTTCGAATGCCGCGCCATTAGTTTTCGCTTGATTGGTAATAACTCCTACCCCGGTGACAATATCGGCATACGCCTCATTAAAGGTTTTATGGCTTTCGGTACTACCTGTAGACTCTAGATTTTGTCTAACTAAATCAGATGATTTCAGACCATCAAGCGCTGCACCATTACGGTTGTCATCAAAGCCACCAGTGTTAAAGCTAATTTCAAAACTATCACCGGTATTCGGTGTCCCCTCGATATCGAACGTGAAACCAAGATTGTCAAAAGGTGCTGGCGCAGCTCCCACTGTGGAAAGTATATCTTTGCCATCGGCAGGAGCGGTAAAGGTATGCGTTGTACCTGAATTACTGGTCAATGTATATTCGTTAGCGTTAGCGGTTTTAGTCAGAGTATATGGACCATCATTCAAGGTTGGCGGCGTTCCCGCCGTAAACGCACTGGTCGCAGGATCGGTATCAGTGACGACTCCAGCTGAAATGGTCGCCGTACCATTATTGTCTGCTGATTTTTCAGTGCGAATTGGTGACGCTAATGCAAGTGCTTCTGGTCGTTGAGTTGCAAGCTCCAACCCGGTTGAAGCCTGTTGATTTAATTTTACAAGAAATCTATCACCTGTTGCACCACTACCCGTTACGTTCATTTGTAAGCCAAAATAATCACCTGTTCCCGTGATGACTCCTCCTGCGATATTACCAGTCGTTGGAGTACCGATAGGATTGCCTTTGGCGTCTACAGCTGTTATTTCAACGGTTGTTGCGCTGGTATAAGTAACTTGGAAGTCAGTAGCTGGCAACTCATTGCCGCGTCCAGGCTCAAGTGTTGCCGTAAGCGCTGCGGTGCCTGTATTCTCGCTGTAAGCAAAGCCGCCCACGGTAGGGATCTTAAATAAGTCTCCCCCTATGTTGCCATCTAAGTCCATTCCCAATCTATTTTGCTGATTAAAAGCATCTGCTAATGCGAGGCCAATTTGACCTAGTTGGTTCTGTGCCGGGATCAACACTTCATCTCTAAATGCCAGTAACCCGCCGATTTTGCCTTTCAAACTGCCGCTATCTAACTCAAGTTGCACAACATTTTTATCTTTAATATCTAGAGTTAGCTCTTTATGGTTGGGATCTGGGTTGCCTTTCATCGCAAATAAATTAAAAGCGCCACCTTGCATCACAAGCGCGTCCCCAGTGCCTAAAAATACGAGCTTCTCGCCATTTTCACCGTCGAGTGTTTCTATATCTACAAGCTCAGCAAGCTCCTTAATTGCTTGATCGCGCTCATTAAGCACGCTGTGATCGACATTATTAAGATTGAGCGCTGACTTACTCGCCACTTGTTTATTCAATTCACTGATTTTTTGAACAAGGTTATTAGCTTCTTCTGAGAAAATATCCAATTGCTCATTCACGATACTGTTTTGATCAACAACAATACCTGACAATCTATCCATTTGATCGACAAGACCTTGAGCGCCCGTCATGAATAGAGATCGGTTAGTTGTCGACGAAGGCAAGTTAATCGCGCTTTGTAAATTATTAAACATCGAGTTGATACTCTTGCTCAGGCTATTCGAGTCTTGTGCAAATAATGTATCAACGCGACTTGCCTCAGTGACAAACTGCTCATAGTAAGACTGATTGGAAATATCACGATTCAGTTGCTGCTGCGCGAACTGGTTGATCAAACGCACCGTTTCACCACGACCAACCATGCCACCTATCATTGTTCCGTGCTCAGTCCGTTCACGGATATACCCTTTGGTATTTAGGTTAGCAATGTTTTTACTGGTGGTTTGTAGTAACTCGGAGTTAGCCCTAACCCCTGCCGCACCAATATTTAATAGATCAAATGACATCTCATCTGACTCCCTTTGTTAGCGCACCGGATAAGAAATCGGATACATCAATACGCTTTAAAACTGACTTAATTTTGTTGGCATAATTCGGATCGGTCGCATAGCCTGCATTTTGAAGTTCACTTAGATAGGCATGACTATCACCAGCCTTATTTAAGGCTTGCTCATATCTCGGATTACCTTTTAGAAAACTGACATAATCATCAAAGCTTTGTTCTAGCGACTTATAAGCACGGAAATCGGCTTGCTTTTGCACCGGTAACCCTTGCTCAAATTCAAGTGTCGATTTTCTGGCGCTTTCACCACTCCAGCGGCTATCCGCTTTGATATTGAATAGGTTAAAACTGCTACTACCATCTTTTTTGCTGATGATGTGTTTACCCCAACCGGTTTCCAGTGCAGCTTGTGCAACCATTACCGCAGGGTTCAAGCCTAGCTTTTTCGCAGCTGTTTGAGCGTATTCCCAAATTCTGTCGACGAATTCCTCAGGAGAACCAAAGCCTGTTTGTTCATCGCTTGAGGTATCTGCCTTAACATTGACAGCCTGCGGTTCGGATTTATTCACACTCTCACTTGCTGTCGTCTGTTTTTTAAAGGAAATATCGCCGTCAGCTCTCATTACAGAAGCAGGCTTATACTTTTCAGAATTAGGAGACAACTGTTGCACAATCAGATCTGCAAGTCCTAAGCTGCCCTGCTCAGATAAGTGCATCGAAAGTTGCTGATCATGCATTTCTTCAAAAAATTTGACACCGCTAGAGTTAAATGGACTGTCTTTATCCTCTAGCGCCTCATTCGCTTTACGCATGCTCTGTAACAACATTTGCGTAAAGATAGACTCAAACTGTTGTGCCGCCTTCTTCAATGCCTGATCAGAGGCACCTTGATCGCCAGCACCTTTCAGCGCCTCTTTACGGATCGAATCAAGGTTTCCTAGGTCGAAAAAGCTTTGATTTTTCAATTGGTCGGTGTTCATACACTCAGCACTGTTTGACGTTAATAACTATACAAATAGAAATGCAAAATCCGAGCCAAAAAAAAGCCTCACAATTGTGAGGCTAACTAGTTGATTAATAATAGAACATCAAATGACGACTAATTGACCATTTATTGCGCCCGCTTCTTTTAGCGCTTCAAGGATCGCCATTAAATCGCCTGGTGCTGCGCCAACTTGGTTAATTGCTCTAACCAAGTCATCAAGGCTCACGCCTGGGTCAAATACAAACGCTCTAGAGTCGTCCTGATTTACGTCGATAATACTTTGCTGCGTCACTGCTGTTTCACCATTCGCCAGCGCATTAGGTTGAGATACATTTTGCTGCTCAGCAATTGTTACGGTAAGGCCGCCATGGGTAATTGCCGCAGGCTGTAGCTTGACATTTTTGCCAATAACGATAGTGCCTGTGCGAGAGTTAACGATGATCTTCGCTGCGGTATCTGCGGGTTTAAATTCTAGATTCTCTAGCGTAGACAAGTAAGCAACGCGCTGAGACGGATCTCTTGGGGCAATTACTCGCACTGAGGCTGCATCCATAGGTTTTGCGCTGTTTGGTCCAACAAGTCCATTGATCGTGTCGGCCAAGCGCTTTGCGGTAGTGAAGTCGGGCCTATTCAAGTTAAAGGTGATGTAATCGCCCTGAGTAAACGGACTTGGTACCGCTCGTTCCACTGTCGCGCCATTTGCCACGCGGCCTACAGTCGGCGTATTGATCACAACTCGACTCCCGTCGGCACCATCAGCGCCCAAACCACCAACAATCAAACTACCTTGCGCGATTGCATATACATTACCATCAACCCCTTTAAGAAAAGTCTGAAGTAAAGTACCGCCTCGTAAACTACCAGCACTACCAATAGATGACACAGTCACGTCAATGGTTTGACCGGGTTTAACAAAAGGTGGCAAGTCAGCGTGAACCGCAACAGCCGCAACATTTTTAATTTTTGGCTTTAAGCTTGCGGGCATCGTTATGCCAAAGCTATTCAACATCGCTTTAAAGCTCTGCTCGGTAAATCTGGTTTGCTCACCGGTACCAGGCAAGCCTACAACGAGGCCGTAGCCAACCAGTTGGTTTGAACGAACACCTTCAACCATACTGACGTCTTTAACTCGCTCAGCAGAAGCCAAAGAAGAAAAACCAACCAACGTCATGGCCGCACCGATAAGCAAAATATTCTTAAACATATTGTTCATTTTCAGCACCTTAAAACGGCATCAGCGCGCTCATAAAGAAACTCGTTAACCAACCTGCACTTTGTACTTCTTGTTGATCACCTTTACCCGAATATTGAATTCTGGCATTTGCCACTCGATTGGACTCAACCGTGTTATCTGCCGTCACATCTTGAGGTCTTACCAATCCTTCCAAGCGAATAAATTCCTCGCCGGTATTAAGGGTTAACCACTTTTCGCCGCGGATCACTAAATTACCGTTAGGCAATACTCGGGTGACATTAACTGAAATATTACCAAATAAGCTGTTGGACTGATTAGACTTCGAGTCACCAGAAAAAGAAGAGCTGGATTTAGCACCAAACTGTATTGCTTCTTTTCCGATATTAATGGCGTTGCCACCTAGGCCAATCACAGGGTCTAGGCTCGAATCACTGGATTTATCCAGCTCAGAATTTGCAGCTTTGGTTGCCTGAGTCGTTTCTCTGAGTACGATGGTAATAATATCACCGACTCTTAACGCTTTTTTGTCAGCATAGAGATCGTTGGAAAACTGCGTATTAAACAATGACCCTGTTGCCACCATTTGGGCTTGGTTATCCTCGGGATAGATAGGTGCATAATACGGATCGTCACGCACCACATTTTTATTTTGTGTTGTACTACATCCAGATAATGCAGCGACCGTTACGATGGCTAAATATAATGCACGCATAATACCCCCTACCCAATTACAGCTGTTGATTAATGTAGCTCAGCATCTGATCTACCGTTGAAATCACTTTTGAGTTCATTTCATACACGCGTTGTGTTTCGATTAGATTTACAAGCTCTTCCGTCACATTAACGTTTGACGTTTCAAGTGCGCCTTGCACAATCTTACCTAACCCTTCAACACTTGGGTTACCTTGCACCGGAGCACCACTTACCGCGGTTTCCGTGTACAAGTTTTGCCCAATCGGTTCAAGACCTGATGGATTAATAAAGTCACTAATTGTCAATTGTCCGATAACAACGTTTTCAGCTTGTCCAGCAACTCGCACCGATACTTCACCATCTTGAGAAATAGTAATTGACTGTGCATCGTCGGGTACGTTCATCTCAGGTAACACAGGAAAACCCGCGCCTGAAGTAACTATCCGCCCTTCTTCGTCCGTCGTGAACTGACCATTTCTTGAATATGCGGTTGTGCCATCTGGCATCTGAATCTCAAAAAAGCCCGGACCTTGGATCATCCAATCCAAAGAATTTTCGGTACTTAACATATTGCCTTGAGAAAAGTTCTTTTGGTTGGCGACCACTTTGGCACCTGCACCAAGCATCAAACCAGACGGTAACTCTGTATCTTGAGAGCTGCGACCTCCGGGTTGATTGATGTTTTGATATAGTAAGTCTTCGAATATCGCCCGACTCTTTTTGTAACCAACGGTACTGGCGTTAGCCAAGTTGTTAGAAATAACTGAAATATCAGTTTGCTGAGCATCTAAGCCTGTTTTACTTATCCACAATGCCGGATTCATAATCTCTACCTCACTCTTAAACTATGCGTAGGAGCGAAGTGTGTCGCTCATCTATTTCTTCAGCTGTTTTCATCAGCTTAATTTGCATTTCAAATTGTCTTTGATGGTTGATCATATCGACCATCTCATGAACAGGATTGACGTTAGACATCTCTAAGAAGCCGCTCATCACTTTTGCGGTTGGAGATATTTCACAAAAGCCACAAATCCCATCTTCTAGCTTATCTTCTTTTGGTCTATAAAGGCCGTCATTACCTTTTTGTAGCTTGCTATTATCCGCTTCAATAATTTTCAGCCTATCAACCACTTCCAGAAAGTTAGCAGGAGCGCCTTGTGGACGCACTTGAATAGAGCCATCGTCACTAAAAACCACCTTATCAACAGGGATAGGCAAGACGATGGGCCCACCTTCGCCAATAAGTTGACGCCCGTGAGCGGTGACTAACGCACCATCATTACGAATGTTGAGTGTGCCGACTTTGGTGTAAGCTTCTTCACCCGACGCATCAACAACACTGATCCACGACTTGTCATCTACCGCAATATCAAGCTCTCGGCCAGTTTCAACAATTGCACCGCCAGTCATATTAGTACCAGGGCGCTCTTGCATCGCGAAAACTCGAGTAGGTAGCCCTTCGCCAAACGCCTGCATTGAGCGCGCTTGTGCAAAATCAGCTTTGAAGCCAGTCGTGTTGGCATTAGCAAGGTTATTCGCTTTAAGTGCCACACCGCGTAAGCTCTGCTTAGCGCCTGACATTGCGATATACACCATTTTATCCATGACGATGACCTATAAAATTCAAACTTAACTTAGTTAATGCAAGCACAGTGCCAAAGTGAGGAGATGTTTTTGACGGACATAAAAAAGGCTGCCTTTGGAGCAGCCTTTGGAGGGCATAATATATTATCGGATCTGTAATATATTTTGTTGTAATGTAGAGTTAACCTCAAGCGCCCGAGAGTTCGCTTGGAAGTTACGTTGAGCACTGATAAGGTCTACTAACTCGTTAGTCAGGTTAACGTTCGATTGCTCTAGGGCCGATGAACTAATACCACCAAGCGTACCTGTGTTTGGCTCACCCGCAAGAGGTTCACCAGAAGATAGGCTCTTCTTCCACTCAGTATTGCCAATCGCCTGAAGGCCTTGAGAATTCGGGAAGCGTACTAGCGCTACTTGCCCTAAGAACGTTGAGTCGCCGTTAGTATATGAAGCCACTACTTTACCATCAGTACCAATATCAATACCAGCTAAACGGCCAACGGTCGCACCGTCTTGCTCCAATGCTTTTACTTCAAATCGACCAGATGAGTATTGCGTTGGTAGTTTTTGAGCAGTATTTGCTTCATCACGCCAGTTAACAACAATGTCATTTGGAAAAGTTGCACCGTTATCAAGCAAGTTTGACATACCGATAGTTGGGTCAACTGCATCTTGAGGTCCAGCAAGACTTAAGGGGTTAAATGTCGAGCCAGTATTGTTACTAAATGTCAGTGGTGAAGCTGATGGATCATCCGCTGTTTGTGAAGGAATACCACTTGCGTCAAAACGAAATACGCTTACTGGTGTGTATGGCACAGGTGGTGTAGCTGTCGGGTCAATTTGCTGCGCATTGTGGTTAAATGGCTTATCGTCCATTGTTGCGTAAGTTGACCATTCATTATCCGCCGTTTTTCTGAAGAATAACTGTAATGTATGTGATTCACCCAACGAGTCATATACCGTAATTGCCGTTCTTGAATTATATGAGGCCCGTTGCTCAGGATCAAAAGCAATCGTAGGTGGTTGCGCCGTCGCATCTAAGTTAAACGAAGTATAGATTTGCGATGTTGCTCGAGGAGAACCTGATGCATCTGGAATTTGAACGGGCGATGTTGTGCTCAAACTCAAAGACGTTGTATCACCGGTTGATGGATCAACAGGGAAGCCTTGCAAGTAGTCACCTTTTGCATTCACGATAAAGTTGTCTTTATTTAATTTAAATGCACCAGCTCGAGAATACGTAAAATCCTGTGATTGCAGAGAGTTTGACATGGCAAAATAGCCTTCGCCCTCAATCGCCAAGTCTAGCGAGTTTTGCGTAAACTTTAGTGACCCTTGGTGGAACTGCTGTGCAACCATCGTAGTTTGTACACCATCACCATTTTTCGTTTTGCCTGAGCTAAAAACCGAAGACGCGTAAACGTCAGCAAATTCTGCGCGAGACTCTTTAAAACCAGTCGTGTTTACGTTAGCAATGTTGTTTGCTGTTACGTCCAAGTCTTTTTGCGCGGCGGCAATACCTGTCAGTGCTATATTGAAACTCATACTCTCACCTCTAAGTTCTTAAGGTTAATTCTTTAAAACTACTATGCTATTTCAGCAATATCAGTTAAGCGCACCGCGCCTTCTTTGGTATTAATGACGATGCCATTAGCACCATTAACATTAACACTGTCTATATTTCTAAATGTGGCCGACGGTAAAGTTTGATATTCACCTTCAATCATGCCCTCCGCTTTTATGGTGTATTCACCTGGAGGCATCATCTCACCGTCTTTGTTTTTACCATCCCAATCGAAACGCACAGCGCCAACACTTTGTTCGCCAAATTCAAGCGTATTTACGAGCGCTCCAGATTCATCATAGATACCCACTGATAAATTCTGAACTGGCTCCTGTACAATCACAGAACCTTTTGTAAGTGCATCGTCGCCATGTTCCAACGTCGTCGATTCGAGTAATGCTTTTTTACCAATCAGTGTCGATGCCTGAAGCGCCGAATTAGAAGTCATTGATGCAGCCAACGAGTCAAAGTTTTCATTTAACTTTGAGATCCCCTCAGCCATGGTAAAACTTGTCATCTGCGCGATCATTTGATCATTGTCTGCAGGTTTACTCGGATCTTGGAAAGAGAGCTGTTGAGTCAGCAGCGAGAAGAAATCTTCTTGCGATAGCTCATCTCTGGGCTTTTTCTCCTCAGCCTGTTTTTGCCTATCCCAGTAGAGTGAATCTACACCCGTTGAAGAAGTGGCATTTACATTATTACTCATCAGCTGTTACTCCCAATTTAGCGCTGGCCTAGTTGCAATGTTTTACTAAGCATTTGCTTTGCAGCGTCTGCAACTTGAACATTGGTTTGGTAAGAGCGAGAAGCAGAAATCATGTTTGCCATCTCCTCTACCACATTCACATTCGGTTTATAAATGTAGCCATTTGCGTCAGCACTTGGATGGTTTGGGTTGTATTCAACTTGAAGCGGCTTATCGCTCTCAACCACACCCAATACTTTTACTCCAACTGACGATCCCGCGACATTGCTCTGGGAAGCTGAAGCTTTGGAAAGTTCAGCGGCAAATACAGGGTGCCTAGCGCGATAAACATCATCTTGACTAGAACTCACTGAGTTTGCGTTTGAGATATTACTTGCGGTGGTATTTAGTCGCACATTCTGTGCACTCATTCCTGAACCCGCAATATCGAAAACGTTATATAAACTCATAATTATGCCCCTTGCCCGCCGAGTGCCTTCTTAAGACCACTGAACTTACCACCAAGAAATTGCAAACTGGCTTGGTACTCTAATGCATTCTGTACATACAAGTTTCGTTCCACTTGTATGTCGACCGAGTTACCATCACCTGTATCTGCTTGATTTGGCGAACGATATAGTTCAGACGAGTTACTCATTTTGGTACCACCACTTAGGTGTTTTGCATCTGTTCTAACCATATCATTGCCGCTTCTTTGCATTGTTTTTGCCGCTTTTAAAGCGCTGGCAAAATCAATATCTTTAGCTTTGTATCCTGGAGTGTCTGCGTTTGCGATATTGCTTGCTAGAATTTCAGCGCGTTGTGAGCGAAGCAGCATAGTATGCTGGTGAATTCCCAACGCTTTATCGAAACTAATTGCCATTATCTGACTCCAAAAAATTGACTCGGATATGATAAAGCAATCTTTAGGCCAGTTTTAAAATAAAATTTATTCGTTAAATTTCAATGTGTTATATTATATTTTTGGAATAACTAAACTTGAAATAATACAGAGGAGTGAAATAAATAAGAGGGAACGTCTGAATAGTTAGCGGTTTAGCTCAAAAATTCAAAGCTAATAAAAATAGTCATTGAAACTGCGACTGCATACAAATGTTCAATACCTAACTATAGCGAACGTCCTTGCCGCTATATGTAAGTATTAAGTCTTTTTCTGATAGATAATCCCAGGATTACAACGGATCATATTAAAGTCGTCACTCAACCCCGCCATCGACTCCGATGCTCCTAAAAATAAATAGCCATTCGGGTTTAACGACTGAGCAAATTGCGAAATGATTTTAGCTTTCACTTCTGGTGAAAAATAAATCAAGACATTTCGGCAGAAAATAACATCAAATTTGCCCATCAACGCATAAGAATCTAACAGGTTTAAATGTCTAAAACTGACCATTTTACGAATAGGTTCGACTACTTTAGCCATTCCATTACCACTATCCATAAAAAATTTCTTTCTACGTTCAGGCGATAAGCCTCGCGCCAAGGCCAGCGCGTCGTATTCAGCATTCTTACACATATCAAGCATCGTGTTAGAAATGTCTGTACCGATAATTTGAACACCCATTTTTAATGCACCAGGGCTTTTACTTACATATTCACTCGCAGACATCGCGATTGAATATGGCTCTTGGCCCGATGAGCTTGCCGCCGACCAGATCTTAACAGGACGTCTTAAGTCTTTAAACTCAGGTAAGATTTTCGATTTAATTAATTCGAATGGGTAGGTGTCCCTAAACCAAAGCGTTTCATTCGTTGTCATCGCATCCACCACAGCGGCACGCAATTGCCGCTCATGGGGACTGAGTGTTTTAGCTACTAAAGATGATAGTGTTTCCACACCAAAGCGAGCCATTAGAGGAGCAAGTCGGCTTTTAACCAAGTACAATTTATTGTCACCCAGTACAATACCGCACTGCTGCTCTAAAAAGGTTCGAAATTGGTCGTACTCTTTTTGCTCTAAATGCTTATTTTCCAAGTGCTACCACCAGCTTTAATCACAATGAACCCATTTCTTAACCGCTGAGGCTAGCTCATCTGGGTTAAACTTAGCAATAAAATCATCAGCGCCAACTTTCTCAATCATGGCCTGATTAAATACACCACTCAGTGAAGTATGAAGTATCACATGCAATGGCGCTAATTTTGGATCAGCTTTTATTTCAGCTGTTAGCGTGTAACCATCCATTTCTGGCATTTCAACATCAGAAATCAATAGTCCTACTCGCTCAGTGACATTATTTTGACAATCCATTTCGGCTATTTCACGAAGCCTTATGAGTGCTTCTTTGCCGTTCTTTGCCAACTCAGTCTGGACGCCTAATGGCTCCAAAGCGCGTTTGACCTGATTACGAGCAACCGCGGAGTCATCTGCAATAAAGACAATACGCTCACCCAAATCTTTTTGCATTTCACCATCCGAGACAATGTCAGCACTGACTTCTGTATTGATCGGACAAATTTCATTGAGAATCTTTTCTACATCTAATATTTCAACTAGCTCGTTTTCAATCTCAGTGACCGCTGTCAAATAGGAATATCGACCTGCTCCCGATGGTGGGGGCATTATTTTTTCCCAATTCATATTCACTATGCGTTCTACCGCACTGACTAAAAAACCTTGAACGGAGCGATTGTATTCTGCAATTACAATAAAACAATTGCGAATATCTTGAATAGGAGGCCCGCCAACAGCAAGTGACATGTCAATTACCGATATAGTTTGACCTCGAATATGAGCAACCCCTCGGATCAGAGGATTTGACTTGGGCATGCTTGTCAATGCAGGACATTGAAGCACTTCCCGGACTTTGAAAACGTTAATGCCGAAGCGCTGTCGACCTTGAAGTCGAAAAAGTAATAGCTCGAGACGGTTTTGTCCAACTAATTGTGTACGCTGGTTAACCGAGTCTAAAATACCTGCCATTTCAATCTCCTACTGTATAAACCGCTAATCGGAACGATCTTTGCTTCGACTCTGATATGGTTTACCACCCTTGATTAGGTGCAGTTATTAAAGCAGAATCTTTATACCTTGTTTCACCCAATAAGCATAGTCGAAACATCATGAGTTTGTTAAAAAAAACCCATTACATTCAGTTTTTTTGTTTGTTCGCTTATTTTATAGGCGTTGACTATGGTTATTGTCAGCAATATGACAACAAAACTTTAGAGCAAAACGCAATAAAATTTGTCGAACCGAATGTAGAGCAAGATCCCGATAGTCAGTTATCGATTACTGCGATACCACTAGATTCAAGAATTCCAGCAAGAGACTGTCAATCGCCATTGCAATATAGTACAGCGATGACTCCGCCTTTTGATACTCAAGTGACTGTTCAAGTAAGATGCAGCGATACGCTCAGCTGGACTCAATACGTTCACGTGCGTATCGATCATCTATTCCCCATTTTAGTTAGCGCGACCATGTTAGAGAAAGGCCGTGTTATTCAGAATGAAGATGTAAAAATAGAATATCAGCCAAAACGTTTTCGCAGAGTCTCTTATATAGAAGATAAGTCGATACTAATAGGCAGTCGAAGCAAGCGAAATATTAGAGAGGGCCAAGCCTTTACTCAAGCTCACATTTGCATGGTCTGTAAAGGTGATACCGTGACGATTGTTGCTAAATCAGGCGGGCTTGTGATCAAAACTCAAGGAGAAGCACAGCAAGATGGCAACCGCGGTGAACTTATTAATGTTAAAAACTCTCGCTCTGGCAAAACCTTACGTGCTAGAGTAATAGAAGTGGAAACAGTAGAGGTGAATTTATAAAAAATTTGCTAAAGTAATACTACTGAACGCCGATAATATGGCTGAGAGTATAATTTTATTGGGTCTACAAACATGGTTAATCAAGTTAACGGTCAAAATCAGTCTACATCCGTTGCTAACAATGTTAAGCAACAGAAGGCTGAATTGCAAAGAAATGATGCCAACAACGCATCAGTTAAATCACCAGCTTCGCCTAAAGCAGCAGCGGATTCAGTTAGCCTGACCCCGCAGGCACAACAGCTGAAAACTGTCAATGAGAAAGCACAACAATCATCAGGCTTTGACGATAAGAAAGTCGAAGAGCTGAAAAAAGCGATTGCAGAAGGTAAGTATCAAGTTGACGCGGAAAAACTAGCTAAAAACATAGCGGCATTTGAGTTCGAAATATATGGATGACTTGGTTCGGCTTTGCCACCACAAACTTTCAGAACAAATCTCGACGCTAGAAGCGATGACCCAGCTTCTGGCGCGTGAGCTTGATGAGCTGGCCTCTCGGCGAGGCGACAATTTAAAAGAAATTGCTCGTGAAAAGTTAACTCTCATTTCAAAACTACAAAAGCTCGATAATGAATTATCAAAAACCGAGTCCCACGTTTTTGAGCACGATGATGTAATCCCACTCATTGCTAAAGTACGTACTCTACTTCACGAATGCCAAACTAAAAATGAAATCAATGCTAAAACGGCCCACCAAGCCAATGTAAGCACTCGTGAATTGAAAGGAATTTTAATTGGGGCGCCAACTTCGATTACCTATGGTCAAGATGGCAGCGTGAAAAGTAGCGACAGTGAATTAGTACGTAATTTAAAAGCTTAATGACTCGCTTGAGGAAGCTCCGCCTTTGGTGCTAGCGAATACCTCACGAGCGTTAAAAACAACACGATAACACTTCTCTATACTCCTTATGATAATAATCATCACAGCTGCTTTAGAATTCTAAGAAAAGCATATTCTAGATTAGCTTATTTATGGCCTGCTTATCTTTCAGGTTTGTTTTTATACCAGTTGTATTAAGTAAATGATCTATCTTGAAGCGGGGAAATAGCTTTAGTAGCACCGCTCTCGCGTCCTGCTACCGCTAAGGTACCTATATCCATATAGGCAAGGCAAAAATTTTGCTATTTAGTTGTTCTAAATGAGAAACTTTTAACGAAGCTAATATGCTATTTCACCCTTCAAATTGATTAGAGAATTAATTCAATTGGTATTACAGCGGCTGAGCCTAGCCAGCAAATCGATCGTCGCGACCAAAACCTTCTTAGAAAAACAAAAATCAAGCAGCAAAGGTCAACAGGCTCTAGACTGCTTACTTAAAACTGTAAGATATTTTTTTGATTTTCTGCGGCTTGACTTGAGTAATATACAAATCATAAACGCGTTTCATATCAAGCTCTAATTCCGTTGCGTAAGTATCACCGACCGCGTAACTTTTCAGCACCTTAGCCCCACGAACAAGTCCATTTACTTGGCTCTTAAGGCCGTCGTTTTGGGCAATAGCACCCTTTACCGTGATAGTGGATGTCAAATTCTGGCCATAGAGTTGCTCAGCCAGCTCACGATAGGCTTCTAATTTTGAGACTTTAATGGCCATCAGCTGCTTCTCACCCGCAGTTTTACCCGGCTGAGCACTTAAAGGCGCATACCCCACAGCACGTAAAACAGGAAAAGTTTCCGGTTGCACCGTTTCATATTCAATGTGCTTGTCAACGAGGCTTGAACAGCCGCTGAGCCATGTCAGCGAGCAAATCATAACAATTGTATTGATAGAATTAGTGATACGCATTTCCCGCACTCCGCTACAATCTATACCAATCAAATTTAACACCTCCCCTGCATCTTAATCTCGCAGGGTTATTGCGGCTTTATTGAGTATTGGCAATAAGTAAAATTAACCTTCATAATGTATGATTATGCACGAACCTTGCCAAAATTTGGCACAGGTATTGCTGAGTTAGAGGGTAGTTTTTGATCTGGGCATTTAAACATGAAAAAGCAATTTGCGAGCAGTCTATCATTGTTGTGTATCACCTTAACTAATCCTGCTTATGCTGAATGGTTTGAAGTTACTGGCATGGCTGACGTTAAAAATGGCGATCATCAAAAAGCAAAAAGAAAGGCGGTAAACGATGCCATTACACAAGCTTTGCTGTTTTCTGGGGCTTCGGTAAGCAGTGTACAAACCGTCACCGATGGTGTGCTCACCCAAGATCAACTTAAGATCCGCTCAAATGCTGAGATTCAAAGCGCCAACGTAATTGCTGAAGCAAAAGTCGGTGACTCATGGCAAGTGACATTACATATTGATATTACCCCACAAAGTGCTCAGTGCCCGACCAGTGCATACAATAAACAGGTTGCAGTCACACAAAGCCAGTTAAAAAATAAACACCAAGCAACTTTAGGTCAAATTTTTGACATAAATAAAGTGGTCAGCGAGCGTCTATATCAGACAATGACCGAACAAAAGTTGAGCTTAGAGCCCGTTCCCTATTTTGCACAGACCATAGATGTTAGCCGCTTTTTCAGCCAGCGTTTTGATTATAATGAACAACTAATCGAAACCATTACAGCAAATACCAACAGCCAGTTTGTACTGCTGAGTCAAATTACTGATATTGCTAGTGTCGATAAACTTAATAGTGACCTCGCATTTTGGCAAAGTGATAAATACTTAAGAAGCTTCAAGGTAGACTTTGCGCTGTTTGATGCGCTTTCTCATGAAAGGGTATGGCAAAAGCAATATGCGACTCAAGGCGTGTGGCCGTTTAAGAAAACTAAATTAATCGATGTGTACAGTGAGCGCTTTTGGCAGACAGATTATGCTGATGAGATCCAAACCACGCTGACACAAATCGCAACTGATTTAAACGCAGCGGTCGCCTGCTTACCAACCAATGGCAAAATCCTACATATTGATGATGAACAAGTCGTTATTAATTTGGGCCGTATGCATGGCTTAGAGAATGGCCAGATCCTTAACGTAGCGCATAGCAATCCGCTGACTAATGTCGATGGTAAAGTGTTTATGCATCAAATTAAAACCATTAATAAGTTGCAAGTGATCCAAGTGAATGCGCAAAACGCCATTGCAGTAAACATCAGCAATCGCCCACTTCATAATGTCCAAATTAATGACTTAGTTGAAATTCAAATGGAAAATGAGAATGAGTTTGAGCTGTAGCGTTAAGACTACCACTTGCAAAAGACAGGTTTTTCGATAGCTTTACACACTCTACAACATGCTTTCGCCGCCCATTTACTCTGGTAATTCCACGCAGAAGTGAATACTAATGGCGTCCCCAGTAGGAATCGAACCTACATCTAAGCCTTAGGAGGGCCTTGTTTTATCCATTAAACTATGGGGACAATCTTTAAAATACCAGGTAACAATCACCTTTTATGACCTTCACTAGCGAGGTCTGCGTTACTTAATACCAATTAAAGTCGAGATTTGTTGACTACCGATCGTACTGCATCTCAATGACTTCGCTTTAGTATACTGATCTTAATGAACTTTTAAAGATTAATAGTCAAATTATTCGCAGGAATAAATGGAGTTAATAAGTAGGCGAATATACACTGTTACGACCTACTACCGCACTTTCCATTGCTTGCCCTACGGTTTGAATAAGAAATTGGATAGCGTTTTTTAATAAAACCTAAATTTTATTCTCGTCAAAAAACGCTGTCTGAAATGTTATCTTGAAGCGGTTGCCTGCTCATCAAGGATAAAGTATGGAATGGTCACCATAGTGCTTGCGATAACTAAGCTGGTGTTAAACTCTAACAATCTTGCATTCACCTCCACGCCTCGTGGACGGTAAACCATAGTACCTGTAAGTAAATGGCTCGGTGATTGCACATTTCTCAAGCGGTTTGCGTTACGAGAAAAAGTCAAATCGCCACTGGATGTCACTTCTATTTTTCCAAGCGCTTTAAAGTCTAGCGCTTGATAACCCAGCTTTTGCATTTGGTGCATTAAAGACTCAGCCAATTGGTTTCCTAACTGGTTAGTATCCCTTAATGATTCATTAAAGTTAACAAAACTGGCTACCGCTATCGACTCCGGCTTTTGCCCTAAAACAGTATCTGACAGTTCCAAAGCTATTTGATTAGCATAGTTGGCAATTTCTTTGCGATGACGGTAGCTAATAAAGCCAATATCTTGCATTGCCGTGGCTTGAGAAGCTTCATTACGCTCTTGCTCTTTCATCATAGCGTACAATATTTCCATATCGGATTGCTGCGCTTCTGTAGATTCTGGAGCCACCTGTTTTGTCATTTCGCAGCCCCCAAGTAAAGCAAGTGTTGTCGCAAATAGTACTACATTTTTCATTATAGCCTCCGAGTTAGTTTGCACGCTCTATACGAATGCCATCGTATGCCGCGCCATCTTGCAAGGCATTGACCACATTTTGCGGCAAAAAGCCTTGAGCGGAACCCACGACACTTTTACTTCTGAGCCCTACCACTCTGGCATTGACCATCACTCCGCCCTGATGATTAACCAATGTACCGCCTAGCACATACAAAAAAGGATGGTCGTCAGATAACTCTAAGAAATCACGGCTAAAAATAAAGTCGCCTTCGGGTGTGACCCTGATATAGTCCGTTGTTTTAAAATCTACAACGGGGATCCCAAATGCATGAAGTTCATGAATAAAGCTTTCAGCCAATTGGTTACCCAGTAAGGAGCCTTTATCAAACTCTTTATCTAAAAATACAAAACTTGTCACCGCAACTGGCGTTTTCTCATTCACGTGTTTCAAGTTTGCTACCATGTCTTGCATAATACCCTGCACATAATGGGTCACATTTTTACCCGCCATCTGCTGAGAAACTGAGAACTGCTTCATCCCATTTGGATTGCTTTGATACATCGAAGATTTCTCAAAGCCATTACGAACAGGTTCAGTCTGTGCGCCATCAACTGCAAAAAAATTACTTTGGGCGCAACCAACCATCAATGAAAGAGGCAAAACCAAACTTAATACTTTTTTCATTACTCTCATCTCCACTAATATTGGCTTCGTATAATTTGGCCGTTGCGATTCGTAACTCGCTCAGTACCCCACATCGCAGTTTTAGGTATACTGATTGATGCGGCTGAAACAGAACGATTATGAAGCGTATCCACAAGCCTTGCATTGACCAAGTAGATATCTCGGCTTTCCACGATTGTGCCGACTACGACAAGGTCAATTTTCTGGCGCTGATTCAGCATATCTAATTCTCGACTTAACATACTATCGGCAGAACTTTGTAAAGATAAAGCGTTTCTGAGGCGGTATTCCACAACATCAGCTCCCATTTGGCTTAGGTGAGTCATAAGGGATTCTTGCAGGGCCAAGCCCAAACCAAAACCTTGGCCATCCAGGGTATTATCTAGCTGATTAGCCCTAAAAAAACTCGTCACGGCAACTGTTGAATTGGGCTTGAACGGCCGAACATATTGGCCTAGCTCCACGGCTAACTGAGCACCAAATGTGTCCAAATCAGGTAAGGCTTCTTGTTGCTGGGTCGCTTCCCTCTTGCCAAATTGATGGCCGTTTGTACATCCGACCATAAACATAACCATTATGAGTACTAGATATTTCATTTCACCAAACCCACGATAAACTTATTTGGTGAGAAGCAAAATACGCACCAAGTTTTAGAGTCGGTGATTCGTATAGTGACTAACCAAGCAGCTGAAGCCCGCTTGTTTTAGCTGCTGGCAACCTCTGTATGCAGAGGCCTTGTCCATGAATGCACCTAGTTTGAGTCGGTAGTACTTCGTACTTTGAATATCGACTTGCTCAATATTCACTTCGCTTGTTGCGAAGTCTTGCGGTAGCTTATCTTTAAGCTGCTCATAAGTTTTCCTAAGCTTGGCATACTCTGTTGTAGAGGCCAATTGGATTGCAAATTCAGCTATTTCCTCAGGCTTGGCTTGTTTCTTCACAAGCTTTGTCTCTTGCTCAATTACGTGCTCAGGCTGCTTTGTAAAGAGTTCAGCATCTTTTTGCTTTGTGAGTGTGCTTGATAACTGCATAGCAATAACATCTAAATCCTCCTGCACCTCTTCAAACTTGGCGACCTGTTGCTTTAGCACTCTAAGCTGCTCGACTTCCCGTTGCAAGGTACTAACCTGTTGCTCAAGTAAAGATAATTGCTTCTTCATTTGCAGTGTGTCAGGTTGGCTCTCGTCCCTAGTTGATTGACAACCACTCAACGCTACGAAGCTGAGCATAATAAAATACCGCTTAATTAATTGCATTGTTTTCTCTTTCATAAATAGTTAAGGATTCCACGGTGCAAGAAACTTTAAAGGGAATTAGATTTTGGCAAATATTTGCCGCATTTTGTGAAGCACTATCTCTTAAGACAAGCAAATAAGTCGCGCTCCCTTCTTTTTGCGCATACCCAAAGCCACCGCGGAACATTGCTCGGTAGCGCTTTGCTAAAATCGCCGCATAAACTTTTAATATTGTTAGTGTCTTAAAACGTCCAACTACGGCAAACTCTTGCGTAGTTAATCGCTGTTGTTGTAATTCGAGGTTAACATCAAGTAGCAAGTCCCCTTCTGCACTTAACTCCACTTCTACCTGTTGAGTACTGGCTACCGCGAGCCTTTTCGCATCACTTATCGCTGTACGATAAGTCCCTGGCTTCAAACCAGTAAATACATAGTAACCGTCATATGCCGTCTGAGTGCGCGCGACCTCGTTGCCCACTTCATCAAGTAAACTCACGGTGGTGAATCCAGCAGGTCGGCGTTCGGTACCCTCATTAATTTCGATAACCCCTTCAACTTCCGACGAGTTTACAAATGGTATTTCAACGAATTCAATATGACCGGGTCTTGGAGTGAATGAAAAGCCATCATTAGCGGGAATTAAAAAGGGTTCGGGGATCGTGTCTGTATCGACAACAATATCTGTTCGTTTGTAATTAACCATTGAAGGTAATAGCGCAATACCGTCGTCGTCAGTTTTACCTTGTGCAAAATTTTGTAATGCTTTTATAGTTACCCCTTCAAGCGGTAACTCGCCGTCATCAAGATAGCCATTGTTGTTTTGGTCGATAAAAGCATGAACCATCAAAGAGCCAAACTGCGACAAGCGTTTACTAGTTAAAAAAACCTGCTCTACCGTTTCGCCCGCACCTATACTCACTTGCCCAGATAGACCTACTTGCCAGTTATCCTCGTTGTCATACTGTAAGTCCGTTAACAACCTAAACTTATCATGGTTCCAGCTCAATCCAAGTTCAGTTTTATAGTAATCTTCGGTAAAGTCTTTGTAAAAGGTAACGCCAAGATCAAGCTCAGAACTTAGCTCTTTACTTAATTCGAGCTCTACGGCTGTCATTTCATTGAAAGGTTTTATGTCATACCAAGTAGTAAAACGACTATACACGCCAAGGACTCTGCGTTGCCAGCGCAAATAGCCGCTCACGTTGCTAGCTTGATTTGCCATCTCTTGCCATACAAATTGGTTACTGAAAGAGCCCCAATAATTACCTGTACTAAACAGTAGCGACGCTTGCTCTGTGATGTCTTTATTAGCTCTATCAAGATGCAAGTATTCAGCACGATAATAAATCTTAGCAGCGTCAAAAAGAGGCCACTCTCCTGCCGCTGTTAATTTTATCTCCGTCGAATTTTCATCCAGCTCTAGCTCTTCCTTTAGTTCAACTTTAGCACCTACCTGTTGCCCAAGTAGACGAGTTCGAGTATTTGCAGAGAGACGGTGGTTCTCTTCGCTCCTACTGTAGTCTACATCCAGTAATAGTCGTTTGTTAATATTGGTGTTGAATCCCGTTGAAAAGTATTGTTCTGACGCACTATTTTTCATACCTTGACGATGTTGCAAACCTGCATACACCGCAAAATTTTCAGTGAGACCGTAGTCAAAGCGACCATTTACTTGCCAGCTTGAAGTGCCCGATAATGCCGTTTTGTCTCCAAGCATACTTTTGCCCGTTTCAGTTATTGATACGGCATAAAACCCTTCGCCTTCATTCACTGCGCTTTGTTCAACATAGTATGTTTGCACTTCTTTTGATACTTGACCTTGACCTCCATACATCACTAGTTCAAAAGTGTTTTCACCAAATAATAAGTCAACATTTTCAAACTCATAGCGCCCTGATTGGACATTATTTTCTTGCCCTATCAGTAACCCATTTCGATAAAGTTCTACGTCCCATCCCACCTGAACTGGACCAGAAATAACAATGCGCTGACGGTTAGTACGCTTATCCAACGGCGCGTTACCGAAGCTAACTCCTCGCCCTTCATTATTTAATGCATCGACTCCAACTTGAACACTCTGAACATCACCGAGCGATACCTTGGTAAAGTTGCCAAACGGCAGAGCATCGGCTTTTTTTGAGGCTCGATTGAGTGACAATCGCGAGCGATTAATGACATCCCCTTCTCTACCAGCAATAAAGTACTGAGCTTGCCAATAAGCAATGTCTTGTGAACCAAGTAAGGAATAAGATGTTCGATTATAGCCCTCGGTGATCTGTGTATTTATCTGCGCATCCAAGACTGGTTTACCAATGCTTTGATAAGGGCTTGATCGCCAAGGTAACGTTGCACTAGCATTGCGGTCAAAGCTAACTACTTCTCGCCCTAATCGCTGTTGCTGAGCTTCTATTGGCAGAATTTGCTTACTCTTCACGGTCAGAGATAAGTCTTGTATATTGGTAAATAGACTGACGTCGAATAAAGTCGCAACAATATAATCAGCTAGAAACACCTCGCCATTGATGATCTGAACTTCTCTATCACTCAATTGCGTCCGCTGTCCTTTACTCTCAACTAAAAGCGACTGAGTTTTGAGGCTAAAGGTGTTGTCAGAAGTAAAGAACCAACCGCTAAAATTTCCCGAGCCGTCTTCTGATGCCACAAATCCCAAGGCTGAAAATAGGCTCAAGAGTTCTACGTTGACACCTTGATCCGAAGTAATCGCAATGACTTCACCTAAGTATAAGTTCCCCTTATAAGCAGATAAGAATAGTTCCGTACCCACATCAATTCGAGAAACTACTCGTTCACTTTGTTGTATGGTGAGTTTTGCCTTAACTCTTTCAATCCGCTCTAATAGCTGTTGCAAAGTATCAGCCTGAGATGCAACAGCAGACTGATAACATAGCATGCCTATTAGTAACACACACCAAATAGCCGATGCTCTCATCAGGGTCATTTATTCCAAGCTATAAAGATACAAAGTCATCTACGAAAGTACGGTCTGAGTATTCCTCATCACCCACATACTTTATTAGGATTTTACCTGGTGGCCCGAGCTTTATTGCGGGATCTATTGCAAACTCCACTTTTCTTTGGTTAAGTTCCGGATATACCGCAAATTTATTCAACACACCTATCCGCACTGGGTTAACATCATTTTTTCCCTGCCAATAAGCAGATAGTTCGCCAAAGCTACTATATTTTCCTGTTCGACTAAGCAGTACCGTAATTTCCTGACGACCACTTTTTGCACTGCTTAAAATGACATCTTCAAGCCGTATTTGCGGATGCGTCTTACCAATTCGCAGCACAACCGGAATGCTATAGCTCATCAGCACGTCTATATTGATACCTTCTTGCAGTTTGCCCTTATCACTCGGCAGCTCCCTAAAGAGCAAATGTGAACGATACTCCCCTTGCTCCATATTTGCTTTTCTACGCACAGCCAGCTTTATTACCTGACGCTCACCGGGTCCTAACGTTACTTGCCTAGGTGAAATCCGCACAAAATGGCTAGCTGCCATTGGATTCATCTTTTGCTCGGCAAAGTTGGCATAACCACCTTCTTTAAGCGCTAGCTTCTCTTGAAATTCAAGTCGGTAGGACTTGGTCACATCACCATTATTGATGATAGTAACTCTCTCAATTCTTTGACGTTCTTCAAAAGCAATCCGTGTTGGCGTTATCATTAAGTTAGCGCTCACTTTCCAGCAACAAAACAAAAGCAGCGTTAATACTAGTTTCTTCATAATTTAGTAAGACAAAGTTATTTCAACGTTTAAGGTTTGTACCCCATCCGATAGGGAGTTACCATTCCCAGCAAATCGCAATTGACCACCGACTTTAAATTCAGCAGATCCAACACTATTCGTGTAAACCGCGTTCTCGTGATAAAGCTCCGTCAACTGAAAAGCATCAGATGCGCCAAGGTTCCAATAGCCGAACCAGTCATTATAAACGGTTGATTGGACACTAATTTGGCGATTGTGGGGAAAATCGTTCAATAGGATTTCCGCAGCGTGACCAAACTTTACAAATAAAATATTACTTGAGGTTTGTGGCCTAACATTAGGCTCTATCGTCACTGTACCTGCGCTATTTTGATCAATAATCGCAATAGTGCCAAAGCTCAATTTCTTAATGACCGATATATCTTGAGCTTTGGCCACGTGACTGGCTAGAAGTACTGCCAGTGCAATGTAAAGCCACATTTTTTAGTAAGCGATTTCGATATCAACTTTACTGGTGTAAACACCACCACCATAGGTCTCTGTTCCAGAAAGTGCTTTCGTACTTAATGTTGCGCCAACTGAAAGCGTTGCAGCACCATTTGCGTCAACTCTAAACTTGTTGTTTGACACTTCGCTATTTGGTTGCCCGCCGCTTACCACAAAAAATTCAAAATCCTTTAAATCAAAAGAGGCATTACCTACACTATCAATCGTAGCTGAAGCCGGTACCGTAATCGTTAACTCAGTATTTGGTGCTGCATCGGTGATATTGATAGAGCCAGCTCCACCTGCACTAATAAGGTTTATCACTGCGCCACCAGGACTCTTGATTTCAGGATCAGGCAGTGAAGGATCCGCCTCAATCTTCATCGTAGCGACATCAGCTGCATCGCCCTGCACTCGAATAATACCGAAATCAAGCGGATCACCGGCTTCTGCTGAAAATAAGTTTTTAACTTCTACTTTAACTTCAAGGCGAGCAGTATCTTTAGCAATTGCTGAAGAAGTAAGTAAAGCCGCGGAAATAGAACTTGCGATAAGCGCAGACTTAATCAGTGTTTTCATTTTTAAATTCCTTTAGAGGTAGTTTTGTCGCCACCGAAATACCGTTTTTTGGTGGCTAATTCTTTATCGTTCCTAAATGGGAAAACTTTAGTGAAAATTAAAACAATAATCTCCTACAATCAAGACTTTGTATAGAAAAAAAGCGACAGTACGCTTTTGCTTCTTGCGTTGATTTCAACCCTGAGATAGTTGCCCAGCTTCTATTATTAAAATCTTTTACAGCTATCTCAGCATCAGAAAATAGACTCGGAAGTCGGGTCTTGATGGTAGATAATAATGCTTGATGCCTTTTTAATTGCGTTACGGAGTGCTTAAAAATAGGAAAAAGCTTGAGTTGTATGCTATCTATCGACTGCGATTGCTCATGTTGCGTTGCAGAGTAACGCTTAACTTTTTGTGCCGGACGAATAGCGCTTTGAACGTCCACAACATTTGCCTGTTGCTCTAATAAATTCAACAAGGTAGATAAGTCGCTCTCTAAAAGACTAAGGCGCTCAACACTCTCCAGTTGTTGCTCGTCGAGCTGCATAACTGAATGCTGATGACTACTACAGCCCGATAGCATAGGAAATAGAGTGAGCAAGGAAAGAATAAAAAAGTGAATACGCACAGCGAGTTACAACTAAAATCCATTTAGTACCCAATACTACCTAAGCTAACTTGAATAGCCAAATGCTTTTATCGCAAAAATTCACCTTTTTAACTAAAGGTAATTCATTTACTTTTTGAAATAATTGATTTAATGAAAGAAGATAGTTCTTCACTAAATGCTTCTCGCCGTAAAGCATGCTCAACTATGGCTTTTAAATAGCCGATTTTGCTTCCGCAGTCATGACTTTTTCCACATAGAGCGTACGCTTGTACTTCTTCTGTCTCCATCATCATTGCGATAGCGTCTGTTAATTGGATCTCACCACCTGCTCCCTCTGGCGTTTTTGCCAACATCGGCCAAATGGACTTACTTAATACATAACGTCCTACAATAGCCAAATTAGAGGGTGCAGCGCCCTCAGGTGGCTTTTCAACCATACTATACATTGACTTGGATGCACCGGGGGGAAGTGTTTCACCGTGTAGATCAACAACTCCAAATTGAGAGGTTAAGTGTTCTGGCACAGGCTCTACCATGACTTGACTAAAGCCACCCTGTTCGAAGCGCTCTATCATCTGAGCTAAGTTTTCTGTACGTAAGTCACTGGCAGCGGCATCAATCAACACATCGGGCAACATTACAACAAATGGCTCATCTCCGATCACCGGAGCGGCACAATTGATTGCGTGTCCAAGCCCCTTAGCCTCCCCCTGACGAACTTGAATAATAGTCGTATTTTTGGGGCAAATTGATTGTACTTCTTCTAGTAGCTGTCGCTTAACCCTCTGCTCAAGGGTTGCCTCTAACTCAAAGCTTTTATCGAAATGATTTTCAATCGAATTCTTACTTGAATGAGTAACTAAAACAATTTCTCGAATTCCAGCTGCCACAGCCTCGTCGACTACGTATTGGATAAGCGGTTTATCGACAATCGGTAGCATTTCTTTTGGTATAGCTTTAGTGGCAGGCAGCATCCTTGTACCCAAACCTGCGACTGGAATAACGGCTTTCATGTTAACTCCTAAATAGCGACTGGTGCTTTGATATGAGGGTGACATTGATAGTCTACCAACTCAAAGTCCTCAAATTTAAAGTCGAATATATCCTTTACTTCAGGGTTAATTCGCATTGTAGGTTTTGCATACGGTTCACGGCTTAATTGTTCTTCAACCTGTTCCATATGATTTAAATATAGATGAGCATCACCGAAAGTGTGAACAAAATCGCCAACTTCTAAGTCGCAAACTTGTGCAATCATCATTGTTAACAGTGCATAGCTTGCGATGTTAAAGGGCACACCTAAGAAAATATCTGCACTGCGTTGATAAAGCTGGCAAGAAAGCTTGCCATCTAGTACATAAAATTGGAATAACGTGTGGCAAGGTGGTAACGCTTGTTTGCCCATCGCTGCGTTTTCTTTTGGTGAATAGCTAGTATCAGGCAGAAGCGCAGGGTTCCATGCACTCACAATCAAGCGACGAGAGTCTGGATTGGTTTTGATTTGCTCAACAACATCTTTGATTTGGTCAACCACTTCACCATTTGGCCCCGTCCAAGAGCGCCACTGGCTGCCATAAACTGGCCCCAAGTCTCCTTCATCGGTTGCCCAGCCATCCCAAATGCTAACGCCATTCTCCTTAAGATATTTGATATTAGTATCGCCTTGCAAGAACCAAAGTAGCTCGTGAATAATCGAGCGTAGATGACACTTTTTCGTCGTTACAAGCGGAAAGCCTTCTTGCAGGTTGAAGCGCATCTGGTACCCAAAAACACTCACTGTACCTGTGCCCGTGCGGTCTTCTTTTTTTGTGCCATTATCACGCACATGGCGCATCAATTCTAAATATTGCTTCATTGTTCGCTACTCTTTAACTTTTAACTTGCCCAGTAGATGGGTTGCTACCTTCTCGCTTATATGCCCACACTATAAGGATAGTGCCTGCAATCACCATAGGGAGAGATAAGATCTGACCTTGAGAAATAAGGCCACCATACAAGCCTATATGTGCATCTGGCTCTCGGAAATACTCGATTGAGAAGCGAAAGACACCGTAACCTGCTAAAAATAAACCTGCTACACTGCCCGCTGGGCGTGGTTTTTGCCTAAACCATACCAGCATCACAAACAATACCAACCCTTCAAAAAACGCTTCATAAAGTTGTGATGGGTGGCGCGGCTGTGGACCGCCCGTAGGGAAAATAAATGCCCAAGGAACATCTGTTACACGACCCCATAACTCACCATTAATGAAGTTACCGATACGACCGGCAAACAGCCCAACAGGCACCATAGGAACGACAAAGTCGCCTACCGATAAAATCGAACGTTTATTTTTAAGCGCATACACGATAATCGCCGTGATAACGCCCAATGCGCCGCCATGAAAAGACATACCGCCTTGGTCCACCCTAAACAAATAAAGCGGGTTTTCAATAAAATGAGAGAATTGATAAAACAACACGTAACCAATTCGCCCGCCCAAGATCACCCCGAGCATACAGTAAAAAACTAGGTCGCCAACTTGGTCTTTATTCCAACCAGAGTTTGGCTTTTTTGCTTCTTTTCCTGCCCACCACATGGCAAACATAAAGCCGATTAAATACATTAATCCATACCAACGAACACTTAACGGTCCGATGGAAAAAATCACAGGGTCTATCTGTGGAAACTGCAAAGCCATAGCCTTTCCTTAATTCATTAACATATTGCCAGCGATAACAATGAGTAACGCCGCAAACACTTTCTTAATCGTTGTGACTGGTAAGTGGTGCGTAGCTTTAGCACCAATAGGCGCCATAAACCATGAAGTTGCCACTATACCAAACAAAGCCGGTAAATAGACAAAACCTAAAAATCCATGTTCAATATCCACATGTTGGCTGCCAGAGGCGATATAGCCAAAGGAGCCAAAGATAGCGATAACGATACCACTGGCAGACGCACATCCTATCGCTTTTTTCATATCAACAGAGAAAAATGTCAGTAGTGGGACGATTAATGCCCCCCCGCCAATACCAATCATTGCAGACAGCGCCCCCGTTACCGAGGTTAACATTGCTAATATCGGTCCTTGCGGTATAGCTCTGGTTGATTGTGGCGGTTTTCTGGAGCTCCACGCCATTTTCAATGCAATACCCACAACACTAACCACAAAAATAATTCTGACCAGTTTTTCTGGCAACATCACTGCGGCAAAACCACTCCCCAACGCGCCGACTGCCACACCTAACATCACCCATGGAGCAATGTGCCATGGAACATTGTCATTTTTATGATGCGCTTTTGCTGAAGATGTCGAAGTGAAAATAATGGAGGCGAGAGACGTCGCAATTGCAACTAACACCACTTGATCTGTGGGTATAACATTAAATTTGGTCAAGATAACAGATAAAATAGGGACTATCAGCAGCCCGCCGCCGATACCAAGCAGACCTGCCAAAAAGCCAACTGCACAGCCGAGCAAAGCGCAAAGTACAACGATGAGTATAATAGTTTCCATCAACAAGCTCTTATTCTTATAGCGCCGTAATGGTAGCGTAAATAGCCTTAAGAAGCACCCTTTGCTTGGTGGCTGGTATAGAGTAATTCTGCAAAATGATGCTCTATCATAAATTCTTTAATAATACGGCGCACTTGCTTAGATGAAGGTTGTGCTAAACAACTTTCAAGTAGAGCTTCCATATCCGTTACTTTGAGTCTACGTAGCACCCATTTCACTTTGTTCAGTGAAGAAATATTCATACTCAAACGGCGATACCCCATTGCAATAAGCAAGATTGCTCCCTCAGGCTCACCGCCTAACTCTCCACACAAGCTAAAAGGCAGTTCGTGTAATTCACACTGTTGTGCAATCTGATTTAACACTCGTAATACACTGGGATGATAAGGGTCAAAAAGATCCGCAACTTGTGCATTGGTCCTATCAACTGCTAATAAATACTGCGTCAAATCGTTACTGCCCACAGAACAAAAATCGACTTTTTTCGACCACTCAGGCAACAAGTACACGCTAGATGGTACTTCAAGCATTACGCCAATTTCTGGCCGGTCGATGGTGTAAAAAGGGTCAGCCCATTCGTCTTGCAACTCAAAACAAGCCTGCTCAATAAGCCCCATCGCTTCATCTATTTCCTCACTGTGGCCCACCATAGGCAACATAATCTGTAAGTTGCCAAGACCCGCGTTTGCTTTGATCATCGCTTTGATTTGATCTAAGAAAAGCTCGGGATGATCCAACGATACACGAATGCCCCGCCACCCTAAAAATGGGTTTTCTTCTTTGATATCAAAGTAATCTAGAATTTTGTCGCCACCGATATCTAAAGTCCGCATCACTACGGGCTCAGGGTGATAACGTGATAGCACCTCGCGATACCAGATTTCTTGCTCCGATTGTGTTGGGAATTGGCCTTTTTGCATAAACCAAGACTCAGTACGATAAAGACCAACCCCGTCGCAATAACTGGCACTTAATGTTTCAGTCGATAGATCAAGCCCAGCATTTAAGAGTAAATTTATACGCTCACCATCGAGTGTAATAGGCGGCAAATCATGTTCCGCTTCAAACTTATCATGCAGAATATTGTCTTTACGTTTAATTTCAACATACTCATTGACCAACATTTGCGAAGGCGAAATATAAAGCCGTCCAGAATACGCATCCATGATCATAGACTTACCATCAAACTGTAATAATGGAATGTCTTCTATGCCCCAAATAGCGGGGACGCCCATCGCGCGAGTGAGAATGGAGGCATGAGAGTTGGCCGAGCCATGCACACTGACTACCCCTTTGAGCTTTTCTTTTGGTACCTGCGCTAACATAGTTGGGGTCAAGGTATGGGCGATTAGAATCGTATTGTCTGGATAGTGTTTAACCGCTTGTTCAGTCGAGACTAAATGCTGGAGCACGCGAAGGCCAATATCATTAACATCAATCGCGCGCTCTTTGATATAAGGGTCACTCATCATATCAAACTGAGCCACAAGCTTTTCGATAACAAGCTTTAGCGCTGTTTTTGCGTTCCAGCCTTGTTGTATCTCAGATTCCACTTGTTTACCTAAACTCTTGGCATCCAAAAGTTGTTGGTAAACCTCAAACACAGCTACCGCTTCCTTTGGAATATCATCACTCAAGGTTTTGGCTAAAATATGGAACTCTTGCCGAGTCGCAGCCACTGCTTGATGAAACAGCTGAATTTGCTGTTGAATATTGTCACTATGCTGCGGTTCAATACTCGCAAAATCAATATGGGGCAACACCACATAACCATCACCTAAGGCAATACCAGGTGCACTCGATACCCCTTTTAACACCGAGGTTCTATGGCTGCTTGCATCTTGTTGAAGTAAAGTTTGGATCTCAGTGTTGGCAAGTTGTGAAGCCAATTGCGCTGAAAGCGTAATGAGAAAGGACTCTTCGTCATGGCTAAATACACGAGCAACCTTTTGCTGCACCACAATAACCCCAAGCACTTTTCGCTGGTGTACAACAGGCACTGATAAGAAAGCATTGTAGCCTTCTTCATTGACCTCGGGTGACAGTTTGAATCTTGGGTGTGATTGGGCGTGGGCAACGTTAATCGGCTCTTCACGCTGGGCAACAAGACCGACTAGACCTTCAGTAAATCCCATTCGGAATTTCCCGATTGCTTCAGGGTTTAAGCCATCTGTTGCCATCAGGATAAAATTATCTTGACTGTAATCGGCAAAGTAAACTGAGCAGCATTCAGTGTGCATGGCATCTTTAACCATAGTAACAAAGCAATTTAACGCGCTTTGTAGGTCACTTTGCTGTGCCACTGACTCAGCAATCGATCTTAACGTTGCTAACACCTGCTGCTCCTTTTTTTATCGTTTTGTGCGCCAGAAATCCTTCTGCCCTTGCTGTTCACGTTTACCAAATGGCATCGCAAACGGAGCGAATTCCTTCATCACTCGACGATAGACATCACGCTTAAACGATACAACTTGACGTACTGGATACCAATAGCTAACCCAGCGCCAATCATCAAACTCAGGGTGATGCGTACGTAATAAGTCTACATCTTCATCTTTACACCTAAGTTTCAATAAAAACCATTTCTGCTTTTGCCCGATACAAACTGGGCTTGAATCTCGTCTAATTAACCTTTTTGGTAGTTTGTAACGTAACCAATGTTTAGAACTTGCTACTATTTCAACATCTTCTGGCCTAAGTCCAACTTCTTCATGAAGTTCACGATACATCGTTTGCTCAGGTGTTTCCCCTTGATCTATTCCGCCTTGAGGAAATTGCCAAGAGTGTTGTCCGTAACGACGGGCCCAAAAAACCTGCCCCTGATTATTACAAATCACTATTCCGACATTGGCACGAAACCCTTCGGCATCAATCACCTTAGTGCCTCATTTATAAGTCGATTTTTAATGATTGTTCCACAACTCCCGCGTCACGGCAAATTTAATTCCATTCTATACCTAAATTATCTCAGCATACTCTCAAGTTACCCACAACTTGTGCATAACTAAGTATTTACCAGTTCAAATTACGAACAAATCCACAGATACACACTTCAAACCTCAGGTTTTCCACATATTCTGTGGATAATTATGTTTATAGTCTTGTATTTATCCAAAGCCATAAGAATTCCAAGGCACACTGACTGTAGCAAAGAAAAAATAACTTCATATTTATCATATAGATAATGGAGTTATTGCTTTATTCAAAGGTTGAAATAATAAGCCGTACTTAAATTGAGTGTAAAATAACCAACTTACTTAGCTACATGATTTCTTTTATAATCGTGTTTTTAAGGAATAGACTCAGGAGTATCGCTTGCCATCAGTTACACCACCACGCTCTGTAGGCGAACTTATGCAGCGTGTTGAAAACATAGCCGGTTTAACATTGGGTGAACTCGCTCAGCAGCTCTCGTTTAAAACTCCACAAGACTTGCTCAAAGAAAAAGGCTGGGTAGGACAACTCATAGAAGCAGCCTTAGGTGCTACCGCGGGCTCAAAGCCTGTGCCTGATTTTGAGCATATTGGCGTTGAACTCAAGACTTTGCCAATAGGCTATCAAGGCAAACCGCTAGAGACTACCTATGTTTCTGTCGTACCGCTGACTCAGTTAACGGGATTAACATGGGAAGCATCGAGTGTTAAAAAGAAATTAGCTCATGTTCTTTGGCTACCCATATTAGCCGAACGAGAAATTCCTTTAATAGATAGGGTTATTGGACACGGCTTCTTATGGCGGCCGGACGCGCATCAAGAACAGTTGTTACGAAGGGACTGGGAAGAGCAAATCGAGTTAATCGCTACGGGTCATGTAGAGCAAATCTCAGGGCATCTTGGAGAAGTCATGCAGATAAGGCCAAAGGCGGCAAATGCCAAAGCGCTCACCGATGCAATTGGGCCTAACGGTAAAATAGTGCAGACTTTGCCAAGAGGTTTTTATTTGAAAATCAATTTCACTCAATCGATATTGGCGCAAGAGTTTGGTGTTTAAAACCACTGTTCATTTATCACACAAAAGTACAAGTATAAAACAACCGACACCTTGTGTAGATTTGATTGGTATTTTTATAGAAGGAAAGGACAGTGAAATTAAAGCTCAAAAAAATCGATTAAAGAACTTAGTGTGAACAAAACACTTGTGACTAAAATAACGCCGGCTATTGCTGGGAGTAATGGTCCTGCGACGATGGGTGATGCTTGTAATTCACTTCAAGTCTGTTGGACATTTAGAAATGGCCAAGCAAATTGTGAAATTTGGGGTGACGACCGCTAGCAGTAAAAAACGCCAGTAGCTAAACTGGCGTTTTTACAATACATCAAGTAATGCTAATTACTGACCTTTGATTTCACTACGGCCTTTGTATACCGCTTTTTCACCTAGCGCCTCTTCAATACGTAGTAACTGGTTGTACTTAGCTACACGATCCGAACGACAAAGTGAACCTGTCTTAATTTGGCCTGCCGCTGTTGCCACTGCTAAATCAGCAATGGTTGCGTCTTCAGTCTCACCAGAGCGGTGTGAAATAACGGCAGTAAAGCCAGCGTCTTGCGCCATTTTGATGGCATCAAGCGTTTCAGACAGTGAACCAATCTGGTTGAATTTAATCAAGATTGAGTTACCAATGCTTTCTTCTATACCACGCTTTAAGATCTTAGTGTTAGTAACAAAAAGATCATCACCCACTAGCTGAACTTTATCACCAATTTTATCTGTTAGGATTTTCCAGCCAGCCCAATCGCTTTCGTCTAGGCCATCTTCGATTGATACAATTGGGTAACGTGCGGCAAGATCAGCCAAAAAGCCTGCAAAACCTTCTGAGTCGAATGTTTTACCTTCGCCCTTTAGGTCATATTTGCCATCGACGTAAAACTCAGACGCTGCACAATCAAGTGCTAGCGTTACGTCTTTGTTCATTTCGTAGCCAGCTGCAGCAACCGCTTCTACGATCACCTCTAGCGCTTCTTCATTTGATTTAAGGTCTGGAGCAAAACCACCTTCGTCACCTACCGCAGTGTTTAGGCCACGTGACTTCAGTACTTTTTTCAGGCTGTGGAAGATTTCAGCACCCATACGTAGTGCTTCACGGAAGCTTTTTGCACCAACAGGCTGAACCATAAACTCTTGAATATCAACGTTGTTATCCGCGTGCTCACCACCATTGATAATGTTCATCATCGGAACTGGCATTGAGTACTGGCCTGCTGTACCGTTGATGTCTGCAATATGCTCGTATAGCGCCACGCCTTTGTCTTGTGCAGCTGCTTTTGCTGTTGCAAGAGATACCGCAAGGATAGCGTTCGCACCTAGTTTTTCTTTGTTTTCAGTGCCATCTAAGTCCAACATGATTTGGTCGATTGCACGTTGCTCTAGCGCGTTTTGACCTTCAAGTGCTGCCGCGATTTCGTTATTTACGTAGTTTACCGCAGTCAATACACCTTTTCCTAAGTAACGAGACTTATCACCGTCACGTAGCTCTAGTGCTTCACGGGTACCCGTAGATGCACCTGATGGCGCACATGCACGGCCCCATGCACCTGACTCTAGGTGTACGTCCGCTTCTACTGTTGGGTTACCGCGTGAGTCCATAACTTCACGGCCAATCACTCTAACGATTTTTGACATCTTGATTCCTCTTATTCCCAAAGTGGTGTGTGTTGCACTGCTTCTGTCGCAGGCGAATTCAGGGTCAATAAACCCGCTTTAAAGTTTGCCTTATCTCTGCGGCTTCGCAAAGTGAAGAATTTACACGTATCACATTGACGCGCTGGCAGATAAGAAAAAGTTTGGCGATAAACACTATAATTAGCGCCTATTGCAAAACCTTCTGCAACAAAAAAGCCGTGCAAGAGCACGGCTTTTTCTTATTACGAAGATGCTTTTTGGTGGCTGTATGCCGCCGCAACAAAGCCTTCAAATAATGGGTGACCATCGCGAGGCGTCGACGTGAACTCAGGGTGGAACTGAGCCGCGATAAACCAAGGGTGATCTTTATTCTCGATAATCTCAACTAGTTTCTTGTCTTCTGACAGACCAGTAAATTGCAGACCCGCTTTTTCAAGCTCAGCAACATAGTTGTTGTTTACTTCGTAGCGGTGACGGTGACGCTCGACGATTTCGGCATTACCGTATACTTCACGCACCTTAGAGCTTTCTTTTAAGTGGCAAAGCTGCGCGCCAAGACGCATAGTGCCGCCCAGATCAGAATCGTGATCACGTACTTCAATCTTACCATCTGCATCTAACCACTCAGTGATCAGACCAACTACTGGATGTGGACTTTCAAGATCAAATTCAGTTGAGTTAGCACCAGTAAGACCTGCAACGTTACGTGCATACTCGATTAGCGCAACTTGCATCCCTAAACAAATACCTAGGTATGGTACTTTGTTTTCACGTGCATACTTTGCAGCTAAAATCTTACCTTCAACGCCACGGTTACCAAAGCCACCAGGTACTAAGATAGCATCAAGATGCTCAAGTAATTCAGTGCCTTTACTCTCGATATCTTGCGAGTCAACGTATTCAATATTCACTGTCAAACGGTTTTTCAAACCAGCATGCTTCAACGCTTCGTTAACCGATTTATATGCATCTGGTAACTCGATATATTTACCGACCATACCAATTGTCACTTCACCAGTAGGGTTTGACTCTTGATAAAGTACTTGCTCCCACTCAGATAAATCCGCTTCCGGACATTCAAGGTAGAAACGACGACAAATGATGTTATCAAGCTCTTGCGACTTCAATAGCGCTGGGATCTTATAAATACTGTCTACGTCTTGTAGTGAGATAACTGCTTTTTCTTCTACATTAGTGAATAGTGCAATCTTCGCGCGTTCGTTCGCTGGCAGTTTACGGTCCGAACGACAGATCAGAATATCAGGTTGAATACCGATTGAACGAAGCTCTTTCACTGAGTGCTGAGTTGGCTTAGTTTTCACTTCACCCGCAGGGCCTAAGAAAGGTACTAGTGTCAAATGCATAAACAGAGCACTTTCGCGACCAAGCTCTGTGCCTAGTTGGCGAATTGCTTCTAGGAAAGGTTGTGACTCGATATCACCAACCGTACCACCGATCTCTACGATAGCAACATCATGGCCTTCCGCGCCTTCAAGCACGCGACGCTTGATGTCATTTGTGATGTGAGGAATAACCTGAATAGTGGCACCTAAGTACTCACCTCTACGCTCTTTGCGCAACACGTCTTCAAATACACGGCCTTGTGTAAAGTTATTACGCTTGGTCATTTTAGTGCGAATAAAACGCTCGTAGTGACCAAGATCAAGGTCGGTTTCCGCGCCGTCTTCGGTTACGAATACTTCACCGTGTTGGATAGGGCTCATGGTCCCAGGGTCAACATTGATGTAAGGATCCAGCTTTAGAATCGTTACTTTCAAGCCACGTGCTTCTAAAATAGCGGCTAAAGAAGCAGCTGCAATACCTTTACCCAAGGAGGATACTACTCCGCCCGTTACGAAGATAAATTTTGTACTCATGCGAACCCTAGAAATTTCAGGAAAATTGGAATTTAAATAAGAATCAAGACGGGGCGATAGTATAGCAAAAGCACCCGGGCCATTCCAGCTAAAAATGACTTAGAGCGGTAATATATTTTATCACGAGGTCGTTTTCATTAACGACCCAAAAGTAAAATCGGTCTCAGTTTTTACTGCGTTGACGACGTTTCACAGTCTCCCAAGCAGCATCCATTTCCTCTAGGTTCGCATCTTTAAGTGACAGTGAGGACTCATTCAGAACAGCTTCTACTTGCACAAAGCGATTTTTAAATTTCTCATTGGCTTGACGTAGCAGCTGCTCCGGATCTCGTTTTATATGTCGGCTCACATTCACGGTCGCAAACAACAAATCTCCGACCTCTTCCGCAGTATGTTCAGAGAGTGGATCGACTTGCAGTGCCTCGCTCACCTCTGCGACTTCCTCTTGCACTTTATCCCACGCACCGTGGTAACTTGGCCAGTCAAATCCGAGTTTAGCTGCCTGCTTTTGAGTTTTGTAGGCTTTTGATAATGCTGGCAGGCTGCTCGGGATATCCGCCGCGAACGTTCCTTTTTTTTGCCCCTGTTTTTCTTGCTGTTTAATGGCGTGCCATTGCTGCTCAAGCTCGGCTTCGCTTAAGTTTTCCTGTTTTTCAAATACATGAGGGTGACGTCTCACTAATTTGTCATTGAGGGTTTGCACTATGTCTGCAAAATCAAACAACCCCTGCTCTTTTCCAAGCTGAGCATAAAAAATCACTTGGAACAGCAAATCCCCCAACTCTTCTTTTAAGTGAGCAAAGTCGCCCAGCTCGATAGCATCGGCAACTTCGTGCGCTTCTTCTAAAGTATGAGGAACAATGGTTTTAAAGGTTTGCTTCTTGTCCCAGTCACATCCAGTGCTCGGGTCACGCAACTGCGACATAATTTCTAGCAGTTGCTCTATACCCAATGTTGCAGAACACTTAGAGTCGTTTGGCATCAAAAACACCTTCTATTTGCATCAATTTAGTCAGCAAGCGGTGCATAGCGGAAAGATCATCTACCTCAACCTTCATCATAAATACCGCCACATTTTTATCATCTTGTGTCTGTACATTCATATTGAGCACGTTGACCTTTTCATTGGCAAGTACTGAACTAATATCTCGGATCAGTCCCTGACGATCGTGCGCTTCAATTTTTAATGTAATGGAATATGATGCTTTTACATCTTCAGACCAACTGACCGCAATCTCTCGCTCTGGATGTATATCTGTAATATGAGCGAATGACTCGCAGTCGGAGCGGTGTACAGCGATACCTCGCCCTTGCGTGATATAACCCACAATTTCATCACCCGGTACTGGCTCACAGCATTTCGCCATATGGCTCATCAAGCTGCCAACACCATCAACGACCACTGCGTTTTTGTCGCCTTTACTGTGTTTTGGTGAGGAGATTTTTAACTTAGGTGTATCCTCAGGTTTATCCTGTACATAGTTCAGGAATTGATTGATACGAATATCACCAGCACCAATTGCCACCATTAGATCGTCGAGTTCTTTAAAGTTAAAGCGATCAATGGCGGGCTCTAAATCTTTATAGGTAATGTCTAGTTTTTGCAGATGGCTATCTAAAATTTCCTTGCCCGCTTGGAGGTTTTTGTCTCTATCTTGCTGCTTAAACCAGTGATGGATCTTGCTACGTGCTCTTGAAGAATGGATATACCCCAGCGACGGATTTAACCAATCACGACTTGGTGAAGCATTTTTTTGGGTAAGAATCTCTACCTGATCGCCTGTGCGCAATGTGTAAGTGAAAGGTACTATCTTACCAAACACTTTTGCACCAATGCACCGATGCCCAACATTTGAATGAATGTAGTAAGCAAAGTCGAGTGGCGTCGAGCCTAACGGCAAATCAAAGATATCGCCCTTGGGCGTGAATACATAAACGCGGTCCTCGACAACCTGATTCTTCAGCTCATCTGCTATTTCACTGCCATCTACCACTTCTTCTTGCCACTGCAACAATTTGCGTAGCCAGCTAATTTTTTGCTCGTATCCTGAATTTCTGCCCGGTAATGCACCTTCTTTGTACATCCAATGTGCCGCTACCCCAAGCTCTGCATCTCGATGCATAGCCTCGGTGCGGATTTGAATTTCTACCGTTTTGCCCTCAGGACCAAATACCACGGTGTGGATAGACTGATAGCCGTTTTGCTTAGGCGTAGCAATATAGTCGTCAAACTCTTTGTTTAAATGCCGCCAACTGGTGTGCACAATACCCAAAGCAGCGTAGCAATCTTGAATTTCATCTACCACCACACGCATCGCGCGAATGTCGAACAACTGTTCGAATTCATAGCTTTTCTGCGCCATTTTTTTATAAATGCTGAAAATATGCTTAGGGCGACCGTAGACCTGCGCTTTAATGCCCGCATCCGCAAGTTTTTGTGCCACCGAATTAACCATATTTTCCATATAAGCTTCGCGGTCTAAGCGCTTATCAGAAAGCTTCTTGGCAATAGACTTATACGTATCAGGATGCAAATAACGGAACGAGAGGTCTTCAAGTTCCCATTTTAATTGGCCAATCCCCAAACGGTTCGCAAGTGGCGCAAAAATGTTGGCAGCGGCTTTTGCAGCAACAACTCTTTCTTCTTCCGATGCTTTCTTAACCGCACGCAAATGGCAGATTTGCTCAGCAAGTTTAATCACTACGGCACGCACATCTTCCACCATAGCGAGTAACATACGGCGGATATTATCAACTTGTACCCTACCCGAGCTTTGGTGTGCCAACGTGCTAATAGTTTCCATATTCTCCACCCCTTTTAAAAGCAGGGAGATATTTTTGCCAAGCGTTTCCTCTACTTGCTCAAGGGACAACTTTCCAGCGACAAAATAAGGAGTTAAAAACGCTGTTGCTAGAGATTCGCTATCAAAATTTAAATCTGCAAGGATCTCTACCATTTCGATGGCATTGTTGAGATGCTCGGTGGACTCATCCACAGGACAGAGTTCATAGGCTCTTTGTAGCCATTCTCTTTGATCCTCAGACAAGTTTAAGATAGTGAGTCGCGCGTCAAACTCTAGTGGCAAAGTGGTTTGATGCGACTGCCGAGTAGCAACCATGTTTTGATACCTCCTTAAAATTATTTACCCGCCTCATTTTCGGATAAATTATCTAACCAGCAGCTCGAGCTAAAATGCAGCAGAGCTCTGATTATTTACACTGCTTTTTAAACAGCGCCATGGTTTCGATATGTCCAGTGTGGACAAACATATTCATTAACCCAAGCTTTTCTAGTTCAAAGCCAGCCTGCACTATCACCGCAGCGTCACGAGCCAGCGTCACTGGGTCGCATGACACGTATAAAATACGCGTAAACTGTTTTAACGGTAATTGCTGTAGTACCTCAAGTGCGCCAGGCCTTGATGGATCCAGTACTAACACATCCAAATTTGTATCGAACCAAGCAGCCTCTGTTATCGACTGGGTTAGATCAAAGCAGTGAAACTGAACATTACTGATTTGATTAGTTTGCGCATTTTGTCGAGCCATTGCAACCGATTGCGCTTCACCTTCAACACCAATCACATTTTTTGCTTGTTTTGCGAGCACCAATGAGAAATTTCCCACCCCACAGAAAAGATCGAGGACACTTTCATCGCTACTAAGTTGCAGCCAGCCTGTTGCTTGACGCAGCATGGCTTCATTTACTGTTTGATTCACTTGAATAAAGTTATTTAATTTGAATTCAAGTGTTAAGCCAAATTCACTAAGGTGATAGTGCGGCAACTGAGAATACACAACATCTGCCTCACCATCGTCAAACACAACCTGACAATTTTCCAGCTCGTTTTGTAGCGCTTCACGAGCCGACGCGGACAGCGGCTTTGTATGACGACACAGTACATAGTTATGGTTATCAGCTTGGCAAAGTTGGATATGACTGATTAGCTTAAATTCACTTAGTGACTGCGCAAGCACATTTAGCTTGTTAAAAATACGGTCAAAAGGCGACACCAATACGTCACACTGCGCTATTTCAACAATCTGCTTAGACTGACTCGCTCTAAAGCCGAGTTTCACATTTTTACTTTGTTTATCGTAAATACATGCCAATCGTGCTGCCCGACGATAGTGGCGCGGCACAGAGGTGATCGGCACTTGCCAAGGCAACAGCTCAATGTTGGCAAAACGCGCAAAAAGCTTTTCAACTGCCAGTTGCTTTTCATTGAGCTGACCATCAACACTCTGATGCTGCAAGCTACAACCACCACACCGCTGGTAATGCTGACAAAACGGCTTAACACGCTCTTTCGAGACGTTAAGTACTTTGGTCACCTTTGCTTCCAACAGTTTTGACTTAGCCTGAACAACCTGTGCCTTCACTCGCTCTCCAGTCAAGGCGCCTGTCACAAAGCAGACTTTACCTTCATGTCGAGCAACACCTCTCCCCTGATGATCCATTGATTCTATGTTTAATTCTATTTGCTTTGACGGCTTAGCAGCTTTCTTAGCACGAAAAATCTGTGCCATTGGGTTCCTCATTTGTTTGCTTATCACGTCGGTAAAAGATAATCTTAGTTACAGATTTCTCTGCACTTTTTTGACCCTATGACAAAATTAAACCTGCGTGACAGTATTTTACTACTCACTCTTTTGCCAACCCTTTTGGTTGGCTTGCTACTTGGTGGTTATTTTACTATAAATCGCTACGTAGAGCTTGAGGAAATTCTGATAAGTCAGGGAAATCGCATTGCAGATTCACTGGCCATGTCAGTTGAATATCCAATAGAAAAGCAAGATAAAGCACACTTGCACCGCATTTTAAGCCAAGCACACAATAAACACGCACCACTGGTAAAAAGCATCGCGTTGTTTGATAAGCAAAATCAGCTCATTCTTACTAGTAACTATCATAGTGAGTTCGACAAATTACATTATTTTGGTGAAGTACAAAAGTTACAAACCACCGAAGTCACTACACTAAAAAATACCTTTGTGTTTTATTCGCCGGTTAAGAACCATTTAGCCAAAAAAACCGATTGGCATAGCGCAGAGCCTGCCACACTCGCAGTTTTAGTAGTAGAGATCAGTAAAGATCAAGCACTAATATCGCAGCAACGCGCACTGATCTTGAGTGCTATTGTCATAATTTTCTCGTTTTTACTCAGTGTTATGTTGGCTATGCGATTATCACGCATGCTAACCAAACCAATTGCCAGTTTGATTTTGGCCACAGACAAGCTCAACGAGGGCAAACAAGACATCGCTATTAATGAGCCGATGCGAGGCGAATTTGAGCTATTGCGCCAAGGCTTGATTGTTATTGGTCGAAAAATGGCGAATCAAAAAGACGAAATGCAAAAGCACATTGACCAAGCTACTAGTGACTATCGCGAATCTTTGGAGCAGTATGAAACACAAAACATTCAGCTCAATATTGCCAAAAAAGAAGCACAAGATGCTAACCGCGTAAAATCTGACTTTTTAGCTAAAATGAGTCATGAACTCAGAACACCACTCAATGGTGTTATAGGCTTTACTCGCCAACTGTATAAAACACCATTAAACAAACATCAAAAAGATTATCTAGATACCATAGAGTTGTCTGCAAATAGCTTACTAACCATCATTAGTGACATCTTGGATTTCTCAAAGCTAGAAGCAGGGGCAATGGAGCTAGAGAATATTCAATTCGAATTGCGCGACGCTGTTAATGAAGTCATGACGTTATTAGCACCAAGCGCTCATGACAAGCAGTTAGAATTTTCGATTTCGGTTAATCGCCAAGTACCTGACAATTTAATTGGCGATCCGACACGATTTAAACAGGTACTTACTAACCTTATCAGCAACGCCATCAAGTTTACGGAAAAAGGCTCTGTCAAAGTAGATATAAATCATCGCTTGATGGATGAGTCCCAGTCCTCATTGTTAGTCTCTGTTAGTGATACCGGTGTCGGTATTGCACAAGATAAACAGGACGCGCTATTTACGCCATTTGCTCAAGCTGACACCAGTATCACCCGCAAATTCGGGGGCACAGGTCTTGGTCTTATCATCACTAAGCATATTGTGGAGGCGATGAGTGGTCGTATTACTCTTAACTCCGCGCCAGGAAGTGGTACCTGTTTTTCATTTAATGCGGTCTTTGCCCTGCCAAACCGTCTCTACAACGACGATTTACCAAGTAAACCGCTGGAAAATAAACGCGTTCTATATTTTGAACCACAAGAACACACTCATTATGCGGTTATCGCCCAGCTACAAGCATGGGATATGCAGGTGACTCGCTGCATCACCGAAGAAGAATTTGATACTGCGTTAGCACAGGATTTTAACTACGATATTTGCTTAATCGGCTCTATGGCTAGCGTCGATCAAATGCAAACCGTCAAAAGTTATATCAAGCAAGCTCGCGGCTCTGCTGATTATTTATATCTAATGGTTAATACTGTATCTCACAATATGCGTGAAGCGCTTATTGGCAGTGGCGCAGACGCCTGTCTAAGCAAACCACTTAATCACAGAAAGCTATGTGAGATGCTTGCAGCACCTTATCGTTTAGACCATCCAGACATGAGTGCTAACGAAATTGAAGCCGCAAGCCTACCACTGAAGGTGCTCGTTGCAGACGATAACGATGCTAACCTGAAGTTGATCTGTACTTTGCTAGATGAGCAAGTAGAGGCAATTGATACAGCACATAACGGTGCTCAAGCGGTGAGTCTATGTAAATCCAGAAAATACGACCTCATATTTATGGATATTCAAATGCCTATTATGGACGGGATCAGTGCCTGTAAAAGCATTAGAGATTCATCCTTAAATGAGGACACGCCCATCATCGCTGTTACCGCTCATGCGCTTGCTGGCGAAAAGGAACAGCTGCTTAAAGATGGCTTTAGTAATTATATGACTAAGCCTATTGATGAAGACATGCTCAAGCAAATAATTTGTGATTACAGCGTTTCTTCTCCAGTTTCGAGACAAAAAAATACAGAGAATCATCAGCATAGTGTGCCCCCGTTTGATAGTAAGATGTTAGATTGGGATTTAGCGCTCCAGCGTGCCGGTAACAAACCCGATTTAGCATTAGAAATGCTCAATATGTTGCTTTCCAGTGTACCTGAAACATTACAGCAGTTGGAATCTGCGCAAAATGAAGAAGATATGCCTACGCTACTTAAAGTAGTGCATAAATTCCACGGAGCTTGTTGCTATACTGGCGTTCCGACGCTCAAGAAATTAGCAGAGACCATTGAAACAAGCTTAAAACGGGAAAAGTCACTCAGTGAGATTGAACCTGAGTTATTCGAACTCGTTGATGGACTCACTTTATTATTGTCTGATTCCAAGCCCATACAATCCAACTAATCGTTATGTTCGCACTCATTCTATTCGCTACTTTTATGTAAACAGCCATAGAAATAGTGAATAGATTGGAAGTGTGGCATATAGCTCCTAACACAGGACAACGTTTCCCGATGATTTACTTCGCTTTCTAGCAGCACTTTTTCAAGTCTTGTGACACACCTCACCCACTCTAGAAGCTCATAATTATATCCTCATGAAACGAATTGAAGGTGAGCTGCTCTCAGTTCCTACCACCGATATCCAAAAAGACAATTGCTTTATAAACAAGGACCGCTTAATTAGCTATCGCTAAAGGTTTATCTTTCTACTCCGGATTGGGGCTATCGGCAAGATGGTTCTGATGGTGTGTTTCGAGATGGGAAATCCGAGAATTAGGTTTTTGAATGATATGATGCATCAGATGACGCTGCTTTCGTTAGCTACGGTAATCACCATCTGTGCTTTACGTTAGCTGGTCATAGCGACATCTACAACAATTCAGCTGTAGGGTTCGCATTATCAGTCAAAAGCACAATAAAGCTTAGTTGGTGGGATAAGTTGAACTAAGCTCAAAAGTGCAGTACTAAAATCCCTTATCGATCCGAGTTCAAATTAAATTAAAAAACCCAAGTGAAACTTGGGTTTTTTCTTGGTGTAATGTCTATCACATCATCAGCTAGTTTAATCGCTTTCAGCGCTTTCTGTTTCTTGGTTATGTAATTCAAGGCTAGCAGACATCGCGGCTTCACGATTAGACTTTGCAGAGTCGTTGCGCAACTCATCAATGTGATTGAGGTAGTTTTGGTCAACATCACCTGTGATGTATTGACCATCAAATACAGAGGTTTCAAAACGAGAGATCTCTGGATTTTCTTGACCAACAGCTGCAATCAAATCGCTTAGGGATTGGTAGATCAAACCGTCCGAGCCAATACTTGCGTTGATATCTTCCACTTCACGGCCATGTGCGATCAGCTCTGATGCAGAAGGCATATCAATGCCATATACGTTCGGGAATCTTACCTCTGGTGCTGCTGAAGCAAAGTATACGTTCTTCGCACCCGCTTCACGCGCCATTTCAACGATTTGCGCTGATGTTGTGCCTCGCACAATGGAGTCGTCGACAAGCAGCACATTCTTACCTGCAAACTCTCTGTCAATTGCGTTAAGTTTACGACGTACAGACTTTTTACGCAGCTCTTGGCCAGGCATAATGAAAGTACGGCCAATGTAGCGGTTCTTAACAAACCCTTGGCGATAAGGAAGCCCTAGCACGGAAGCAATTTCAAGTGCGATATCACATGATGTTTCAGGGATTGGAATAACCACGTCGATATCTTTGTCGCCCCACTCTGTCGCGATTTTCTCACCGAGCTTGGTACCCATATTGACGCGAGTCGCATAAACAGACATCTTATCAATGTTTGAATCTGGGCGAGCAAAATATACGAACTCGAAGATACAAGGTGCAAGCGTCGTTTTAGCAGCACAGATCTGAGAGAAAAACTCACCATTTTCGGTTACGTAAATAGCTTCACCAGGTGCAACGTCTCGCACAAACTCAAAGCCATCCGTTGCCAATGCAACACTCTCTGAAGCGAACATGTATTCCATGCCACGCTCAGTTTCTTTCTTACCGAAAACAAGCGGACGAATACCGTGAGGGTCTCTAAATGCCAAAATACCATGGCCGATGATCATCGCGATACTCGCGTAACCACCAGAAACAATAGACACAACCTCAGTTACTGCCGTAAACATGTCTTCCGCGTCTAATTTCATCTTGTCTGTTTTGCCAAGCTCGTGCGCTAAGATGTTCAGCAGGATCTCTGAATCAGACGTAGTATTAACGTGGCGACGCGCTTGAGTAAACAAACGCTCCTTTAATTTTTCTGCATTGGTTAAGTTGCCGTTGTGCGCAAGGGCAATACCAAATGGAGAGTTTACGTAGAAAGGTTGAGCTTCTGCTGAGCTTGAAGAACCAGCTGTAGGATAACGTACATGACCAAGACCTATGTTGCCCTGCAGGCGTTTCATGTGTCTTGTATGAAATACGTCTTTCACTAAGCCGTTTGCTTTTCGTAAGCTAAACGTATTGTTGTCAATGGTAATAATGCCAGCCGCATCTTGGCCGCGGTGTTGCAAAACAGTTAAGCCGTCATAAATCGCCTGATTAACAGGAGATGTTCCGACTATCCCAACGATACCACACATTAAAAATTTCCTCGCCGATTAACGGTTTACTGAATCTAAAAAGCTCGAGTTATGTTCAAGATAGGAGAAAAACCACTCTATCACAAAGCCAAATTCAGGAATTAAGTTTGATGTTTTCCACCACTGCGTGTCTGGTGCACTGGTAAACGCATCAAGGAAAAAGAGTAAGGCGCTAACGACCAACACACCTCGAAGTCCACCGAATACAATCCCAAAGATCCTATCGGTGCCTGAGAGCCCAGTTCTTTGAACCAGTTCACTCAAGACATAGTTAACAAGCCCACCTAACATCAAGGTCGCAAAAAAGAGTATGGCAATTGCGGCTGCATTTCTTAAAAGGGGTTCTGAAATGAATGTTAGGAAGGTTGCGAGATATTGGTAAAAAATACTAGAGATGAAAAAAGCGCCGATCCATACGACAAGTGACATCGCTTCTTTGACAAAGCCTCGGAGCAAGCCAAAGATAGTCGATAAACCAACAATACCAAGAATGGCGTAATCAACCCAGATCATAGTAACCAATAAGTCGTTAATGTGGGGCGCATTCTAAAAGGTTTGGCATCTAAATGCCAGATCATTTTGTCACTTCAAATTGTGTCAAACGACCATTTAACTTAGTTAATTTCTTTAATTCTGGTAACTTAGCTTCAAGTTCAGCTTTATTTAAATCTGGTCCGACAAACACTTTTGTCAGTGTACCGTTGGGCGTTTTAACGGGTTTTGTAAAGGTTTTAAAGCCATTGTCAGCAAGCTTCTTCGTCAGTGCATCAACGTTCGATTTATGCGAAAAGCTACCAAGCTGAATAACATAGGCCATTTTTGAAAAGTTACCAGTCTCAGGACGCGTTAATTTAGCCACCTCAACTTTGTTGGTCGTTGCGACGGGTTTTGCCTCCACTTGTGTAGACGACATATCTGATTGCGGCGTATTGGCTAGCATTGTCTCTTCTGTACCCTCTAGCTTAGCATCATCAGCGTCAATATCTTCCACTGACTCAGAGGGCAACTCTGGTGCAAGCTTGGCTTGCGCATCCACTTTTTCTTGTAGATCAATGGTTTTGAACTCAGGTCTTTCAGGGATCGCTTGAAATCCTTCCTTGTAGTGGACCTTTTCACCATCAAGGATATTTGGAATAAAGATCACCGCAGCAACCACGACGATACTCGTCCCAACAAGGCGATTTATAAATACTGAGTTCACAACTTTACTCTCTACTAAACGTTAAATCTTTTTTGGTTATTTTCGCCAGTATTCCATTGCCTCAGCAACGGTAAAGAATGAACCAAATACCACCATTGCTTGTTCGCTTGCTAGCGTCTCAAGCTGAGCATCAAGTGCAGCTGTAACACTATCGAATAAGGTAACATTGCAACTTGAGTCAAGCAGTGGTTTAAGGTTTTCTGCACGCTCTCCACGAGGCCCTGAAAGTGAAGCTAGACTCCAGCTATCTATATATTGGGTAACTTCTTTCAGCACACTGGCTTTGTCTTTATCCGCAAGCATAGCGACTAAGGCATGAATTTTAAACCCTTTTTGCTTGAGTTCTTGTAACTTAGTTGCCAAATACCTTGCCGATTCTGGATTATGAGCAACATCTGTATAGACTAATGGATTTGTATTGAGTTGCTGAAAGCGACCTTCCACTTGCAAGTTGGCCAGACAAACCTTCACTTCATCATAGTTAGGTAGCAACTCAAGTTTAGCTAGTACTGTTAACGCTGTCGCAGCGTTTTGTGCTGGAATAGCGGGTTTGTCGAAGTGCCAATCAAAGTCAAGATATTGCCATCTAAACTGAGAATCTAGCGGGGTAAAATAAAAATCGCGCTTCGATAACACCATATCTGCCGCAATTTCGTTGCCATAATCTGTAACCGTGTGTGGAATATTTAAATCACCAACGATTGCAGGTCTACCACTGCGAAAAATGCCAGCTTTGTCATAGCCTACCAGTTCTCTAGTATCACCGAGATACTCTTTATGATCTAAGTCGACAGTCGTGATAACAGAGGCAAATGGCGAGACTATATTCGTCGCATCAAACCGCCCGCCTAAACCAACTTCAAGCAAAATATAATCAACCTTACAGCGCTTGAAAATACTGAGCGCACCAAGCGTACCAAACTCGAAATAAGTTAGCTGAGTGTCTTTGCGGGTGTCGTCGAGGAATTTAAATGCATCGATATGATACTGATCTTCAAGCTCTGCCCCATTCACTCGGACACGCTCATTGTAGCGTACTAAGTGTGGTGAAGCGTAGGTACCAACCGAAAATCCTTGTGCGAGCAACAACGATTCCAAGCACCTGGCTGTTGTGCCTTTACCATTGGTTCCACCAATTAGAATAATTTTGCTGAAAGGCTCAAGTAATCCGGCTTGCTCGGCAACTTGCGCTACACGCTCAAGTCCCATTTCAATGGTGGCTGGATGAATTGCTTCTAAATAACAAAGCCAATCATCAAGGCTTGATGATTGGCTAGGCTGTTTAACCGTCATAAGTTGAGTAGCTCAATTTGAAAAATTTACGCTACTCTATGCTCTTGTTCAGTGGAAGGCAAGTCCATAAACTTCGCTAAAATGCGCGCTAACGTATCGCGCATCTCACGACGGTCAACAATCATGTCAATCGCACCATGCTCTAATAAGAATTCACTGCGCTGGAAACCGTCAGGTAGAGTTTCACGTACTGTTTGTTCGATAACACGTGGACCCGCAAAACCGATAAGTGCTTTTGGCTCCGCCACATTGATATCACCAAGCATCGCCAGTGATGCAGAAACACCACCCATAGTTGGATCGGTCAATACTGAGATAAATGGCAAGCCTTTGTCACTCATTTTTGCCAATGCAGCACTTGTTTTTGCCATTTGCATCAATGACATAAGTGCTTCTTGCATACGTGCACCACCAGATGCAGAGAAACAAATTAATGGCATGTTATGTTCTAAGCAAACGTTAACTGCATCTACAAATCTCGCACCAACAACCGACGCCATTGAACCACCCATAAAGGAAAATTCAAAAGCAACAGCAGCAACAGGAATACCCTTTACGCGACCTTTCATTGCAACTAAAGCGTCTTTTTCACCACTTACCTTTTGCGCTTGAACGATACGATCCGAGTATTTTTTAGAATCTTTAAACTTTAATACGTCTTGTGGCTCATGCTCTGTGCCAAGCTCTTGACGATCTGCATCATCTAAGAAGCTTTCAAGGCGCTTACGTGCCGTTATGCGCATGTGATGATCACACTTCGGACATACGTTTAACGACTTTTCTAATTCCGCTTTGTATAGGATTGAATCACAATCTGTACACTTTGCCCAAACCCCTTCTGGGATCTCTTTTTTACCAGAAGATTTAGTGGTTTTAGGTAAGATCTTTTCTAACCAACTCATTTGCAACTCTCTATCGTGCTTTATTCTGTTCCGTCAGTAAAGACAGACATCTTTTCCCAATTAAATCATGATTTAGCTATAGGTGATATAAAAAACTGGTCTTAAGAGTATACGGTACTACATAAATACGACCGTTACACTAATTCCTCAGGCAAAAATAAAGGCCCTAGCGGCATCTTTTCTATTTGCCATTGTTCAGGATAGTCCACGTCAACTAAATACAATCCGTTAGGCTTTGCCGTAGCGCTTGCTAAGGTGCGGTCTTTCGCAACTAAAAGCTCCGCCATCCACTCAGGCTCTTGCTTGCCGACACCGATATCAAGTAAACAACCTGTAATATTTCGCACCATATGGTGTAAAAACGCGTTCGCTTTAATATCAATGACAATATATTTGCCAATGCGTTTCACCTCCAAGTGATGGATATTCCGAAACGGCGTATTAGACTGGCAATGTACCGCCCTGAAAGAAGTGAAATCTTGCTCCCCTATCATCACAGGGCATGCTGCTTTCATTCTTTCAACATCAAGCTCGTGGTGAAAGTGCGTTACACCACTGCGTAAAATGCCCGGTCTGTAAGTATGATTATAAATAACGTAGCGGTATCGACGAGCCGTTGCAGAAAAACGAGCATGGAACTCTGGGTCGACTTCTTTAGCAAATCGTACCGCAATGTCGTCAGGAAGCTGAGAGTTCATTCCCAGTGTAAAGGCGCTCATATCGCGAGCAGCATCTGTATCAAAATGCACTAATTGACCCGTTGCATGAACCCCCGCATCAGTGCGCCCCGCACAAGTTATCTCTACGGGATGATTACAGATATTCGATAGCGCTTTTTCTATTTCTTCTTGGACACTGCTGACATGATTTTGCCTCTGCCAACCACTATAATTTGCACCATTATATTCAATGCCTAACGCTACTCGCATACTTTTTCTATCGCAACCCATAACAAAAACGACATTTTATGCGATTGGCGATATGAATTAAAGCGCTTAAGCTAAGAAGTAGATGATGATACCAACCAAACTAGGCAATTACTCTGTTTGGTCGATATCATTGATGTGATTATTAAGACTCTGTAAGACTTGATTTAAGCAACTCCGCCTCAGCTTGCACTGAATTCGGACCGTTCTCAATAACATCGTTGAGCGTTGATATCGCCGAATCATAATCTTGAATTTCGATGTAAGCTTTCGCTAAATCTAGTTTAGCGGCAAATCCTTCATCCTCTAAATCAACATCTGTGGTATTTTCACCTGCTAATAGTTCTTCAAAATCGCCAAGCCCAACGTCCATATTTGCACCAACGTAAGGTTCAACATCGCCATCAAGGTCGTCGCTTTGTTCAAGTAAGTCTTCAATTTCTAAGTAATCTTCTGTACCTTCGGCATCCGTTGGTAGCGCTTGGGCTTCCCCTGCGACCAACTCGTCTTGTAACAAGCTATCGAAGTCTACTTCAAAGTCTTCTGCATTTCCGGCGTCAAAATCACTGGGGTCGTCCAGTTCGCTGAGTAGAGCATCGAAGTCTGCTTGGGTAAAGTCAGCCATAAACTCTTTTTCAATTTCGGCTTCATCGACCTCTGGTAATTCTGATTCTGTTTGTGGCTCAGAAAGTAGAGTTTCCAAATCATCTTCATCGTTGAATTCAGACAGAGTCTCTTCGCCAAAATCTGCATTTAATTCAGGCAGCTCGTCTTCGATTTCAAGCTCTGGTTCGGACTCTAGCGTGTCACTCTCAGCTTCTTCGGCTGGCACATCAGGTTCGTCTTCAAGCAAAGTATCTTCGTCAAAGTCTGCTGCTAACTCTGGCAGCTCGTCTTCGATTTCAAGATCTGGTTCGGACTCTAGCGTGTCACTTTCAGTTTCTTCGACTGGCGCTTCCGGCTCATCTTCGAGCAAAGTTTCTTCGTCGAAGTATGCAGTTAACTCAGGCAGCTCGTCTTCGATATCCAGTTCAGGTACAGACTCAAGCACGTCATTTTCTGCTGCTTCGGCTGGCGCTTCCGGCTCATCTTCGAGCAAAGTTTCTTCGTCGAAGTCTGCAGTTAACTCAGGCAGCTCGTCTTCGATTTCAAGATCTGGCTCGGACTCTAGCGTGTCACTCTCAGCTTCTTCGACTAGTGCTTCAGGTTCGTCTTCAAGCAAAGTTTCTTCGTCGAAGTCTGCAGTTAACTCTGGCAGCTCGTCTTCGATTTCAAAGATCTGGCTCGGACTCTAGCGTTCTCTCAGCTTCTTCGACTGGTGCTTCGATTCGTCTTCAAGCAAAGTTTCTTCGTCCGAAGTCTACCAGTTAACTCTGGCAGCTCGTCTTCGATTTCAAGATCTGGTTCGGACTCTGGCGATGTCACTCTCAGCTTCTTCGACTGTGCTAGGTTCGTCTTCAACGCGGTTTCTTCATCGAAATCTGCAGCTAACTCTGGTAGCTCGTCTTCAACTTCCGATGCAGGTTCGAACTCAAGTTATCACTTGCTGCTTCTTCGGTTGGTCTTCCAGGCTCATCTTCTAGCAAGTTTCTTCGCCAAAATCTACGGTTAACTCAGGCAGCTCGTCTGCGATTTCAGATCTGGTTCGGACTCCTAGCGTGTCACTCTCCAGCTGCTTCGACTGGTGCTCGATTCGTCTTCAAGCAAAGGTTTTCTTCGTCGAAGTCCGCTAAATTCAGGCAAATCTCATCTTCATCAAAGCCAGAAATTTCATCGTCCTAAGTTCGTCCATCAAAGCCCACCCTTCGATATCAATGGGCATCCTTGGATAACGCTTCTGAATGTCTTTTCGGTTTCGCTTTGTGAGTCAGTAGTTTCAAGTTCTTCCTTGAATCCAGTTCGGGATAACTCTCTAGCTCTGCGCTTGGTTCCGAATCTTCTTCATCAAAAATTCTTCCCTCTGCCAATAAGTCACTTCGTCATTAAATTGGATCATCTCCCAACTCAATTTCGACTTCTTCATCCGAAAAAGTCATCTTCAAGTTCAGCATCCAGCTCAAAACTGCTCTTCGGCTTGAAGCTCCTGTAATAACTCATCAACACTTTTTTAAATCCAGGATCTTCAAATTCACTGTCTTCGTCAGCTTGAACATTCTCATCACTAAAATCTGCTTCATTGGCTGAATCGGACTGTAATGTTTCTTCCACCAATTCTTCATAATTCTGGAATAGCATCCTCGTCATCCAGCATACCGATAATTGCCCTGACTCCGTTTCTCTTAAGCTGTTCGGCTCGTCATCTTTCCAAAACATCTTATGTTTCGTCGAAGTCTGCAGTTAACTCTGGCAGCTCGTCTTCGATTTCAAGATCTGGTTCGGACTCTAGCGTGTCACTCTCAGCTTCTTCGACTGGTGCTTCAGGTTCGTCTTCAAGCAAGGTTTCTTCATCGAAATCTGTAGCTAACTCTGGTAGCTCGTCTTCAACTTCCGATGCAGGTTCAGACTCAAGTGTATCACTTGCTGCTTCTTCGGTTGGTGCTTCAGGCTCATCTTCTAGCAAAGTTTCTTCGCCAAAATCTGCAGTTAACTCAGGCAGCTCGTCTGCGATTTCAAGATCTGGTTCGGACTCTAGCGTGTCACTCTCAGCTGCTTCGACTGGTGCTTCAGATTCGTCTTCAAGCAAGGTTTCTTCGTCGAAGTCCGCACTAAATTCAGGCAAATCATCTTCATCAAAGCCAGAAATTTCATCGTCTAGAAGTTCGTCATCAAGCCCACCTTCGATATCAAATTGGGCATCCTTGGATAACGCTTCTGATAATGCTTTTTCGGTTTCGCTTTGTGAGTCAGTAGTTTCAAGTTCTTCGCCCAGATCCAGTTCAGGATAACTCTCTAGCTCTGCGCTTGGTTGCAGATCTTCTTCATCAAGAAATTCTTCCTCTGCCAATAAGTCCACTTCGTCATTAAGTGGATCATCTCCCAGCTCAATTTCGACTTCTTCATCCGAAAAGTCATCTTCAAGTTCAGCATCCAGCTCAAACTGCTCTTCGGCTTGAAGCTCCTGTAATAACTCATCAACACTTTTTAAATCAGGATCTTCAAATTCACTGTCTTCGTCAGCTTGAACATTCTCATCACTAAAATCTGCTTCATTGGCTAGATCGGACTGTAATGTTTCTTCCACCAATTCTTCAGATAATTCTGGAATAGCATCCTCGTCATCCAGCATACCCGATAAGTGCCCTGACTCCGTTTGCTCAGAGTCTGTTAAAGGCTGTTCAGGCTCGTCAGATTCTTCTCCAAGTTCTGGTAAAACATCTTCTGATGTTTCGTCAACTAATACATCTAGTTCATCATTTGCCAGTTCATCAGATTCTTCTTCCAGCTCTGGCAAAACATCTTCTGGTGTTTCGTCAACTAATGTATCTAGCTCATCATCAGCCAATTCATCGGTTTCTTCTTCCTGCTCTGGCAAAACATCCTCTGGAGTTTCGTCAACTAATGCATCTAGTTCATCATCAGCCAGATCATTGGACTCTTCTTCCTGCTCTAGCAATGTATCTTCTTGTGCTTCACCTAGTAAGGCATCGATATCATCACCGGACTCTTCTTCTAATTCTGGCAACGTATCTTCTTGCGCTTCATCTAATAAAGCATCGATGTCGTCACCAGCAAGATCACTAGGCTCTTCTTCTAATTCCGGCAACGTATCTTCTTGCGCTTCATCTAATAAAGCATCGATATCATCACCAGCAAGATCACCTGACTCTTCTTCTAATTCCGGCAACGTATCTTCCTGCGCTTCATCCAATAAGGCATCGATATCATCACCGTCAAGCGTATCCGGCTCTTCGTTAATTTCGGCTAACGCATCGTCTTGAACTTCATTTAACAGCGCATCAATATCATCGCCCGCAAGCTCGTTGTTTGGCTCCTCAAAGTCGGGCAGTGCATCATCGTCAGCACCTTGGGCAGCATCAAGTAGCGCGTCGATATCATCAGCCTCAACTAAGCTTTCACTATCAAAATTGCCGCTAAATTCGGGTTCTTCATCTAGCGCACCATCAAGAATTGAATCGATATCATCATCGCTAGCAACAGCACCCTGTTCATCTGCAAGCTCCTCACTCAGGGCTGCAAGTGCATCATCGCTAACATCAATTTCTTCATCCTGAGATTCGTTGAACAAATCATCTAGATCACTGTCACTTAAAATATTTTGACTATCATCAACATCGAGCGAAACTTCATCACCAGCCTCATCGAAGCTCTGTTGCATAAAGTCTTCGTCATGATCATCACCAAACGAAATATCTTCGTTTAGTAAACTATCAAGTTCGTCTTGATCTAGCGTATCACTCCCTTCATCGAAGTCATCATCAAGTGAGTCAAAGGTAATTTCATCGTCTTCAGGCAAGATATCGTCATCTAACTGTACGCTTGCGCCCAGCGCGTCTTCATCGTCGCCCATTCCGATATCAAGTGGGTCTGGCTCTGGGTCAAATGCAGTCGCAGCGGTTGCAGCGCCCGCAGTAGCAGCGGATGGTGTTTGCGGAAGAAAATCATCGTCATCTGTTGACGCCTGAGATTGACTTTTCTTCCGGCGAAACATGACAAATCCAGCAATTGCTAATAGTGCTGGTAATGTGGCAAGTAACGCAATTCCAGCTGGCGAGCTAAAGAATGCGCTTAACTCGCTACTTTCTTGCGCTTTTGCCTGAGCCGCCTGCTGATCAATCATTTCATTTTGTAAGTCAATAACAGCCTTTAGCTGTTGTTGGATTTCGCTGTCTTTACCAAGTTGGGTACGAACCGTTTGAAGCTCGGTAGAAATAGCACCAAGCTGTTGCTTTAACTTATTGTTTTCGGATAGGATTTCTTCAACATTACGCACTGAGGACTTGAACTCTTTTTGTAAGTCCATCAGCCGCATGTCCTGCTCCATTTTTAAAGAGCGCAGTTGATTAGTCAGGTCTTCTTTTGCTTCTTCTACATCGACTTTACGAGCTTGCGTAACCTTTTTCTCAGCTTCGTTTATTGCATTTGGATTCAATAATCCCTTACGCTTCATTTCCCAAAGTTTGTCATCTTGATCCGACTTTTGCTTTGCCAACTCAGGGTTAACACTGCGAATTTCATTGATGGTAGGAATACGTAAATACGCCCCATCCTGCATATGGTTGAGGTTTTTATCTAGAAATGAATTAGGATTTTTATCGTAAAGCGCCTTCATCACCTGATAAATGGTGACCGAGTCATCTGGTCGCACTTTTTGTGCTATACGCCACAATGTATCCGTGGGTCTGATAGGCCCTATTGACCGACCTTGAGCCCCATAATCAACCCCTTTAGGGCCTTTTAGCACTACCCCCTCTTGGGTATATACTGGTGTGGCAATCAGTGCGAATACAAAGATACTAAATAAGGCTAAACCGCGCATGCCGATCCTTTACTCAAATGTTTAACACCCGTTAAACGACATTTTATTATTATGGCTTTGAAGCAAGCTCTATTCCAAATGCAAACTATAAACCAGATATGTTGGAATATCCATTGCAACGTATTGAAAGGTAACATGGTTATAATGCTTTTTACTGATTTTGGAATAGCAGATATAGGTGAAGAATAGTCAAGTATTTGACTTAACGGCAAACTTCTTGGCAGAAGTTTGCCGTTATAGCGCAAAAAAGTAAGCAAAACTCTGCTTACTTTGCGATATCAATGGATACTTATAGATAGCTTTCTATCAGGGCTTCTGCAATTTGGATGCTATTTGTTGCGGCACCTTTTCTGGTGTTGTCTGATACCACCCATAAGTTTAAGCCCAGTGGATGTGAAATATCTTGCCTTACACGACCTACATAAACGGTATCGTTACCACTTGCATCACTTACCGGTGTTGGGTAGTCGTTTTCGTCTTCAATTAACTCAACACCCGGCGCACCAGCAAGTAACTGCTTAATATGTTCAAGATCATAAGGCATGCGCGTTTCAAGATGAATGGCTTCAGCATGACCAAAAAACACAGGAACGCGAACCGCAGTCGGGTTAACCAAAACACTTGAGTCGCCCAAGATTTTTTGCGTTTCCCACACCATCTTCATTTCTTCTTTGGTGTAACCATTTTCTTGGAACGCATCAATTTGAGGAATGACGTTAAAAGCGATTTGTTTGCTAAATATTTCGTTTTCCATCGGTCTTGCATTCATTAAGTTTGCAGTTTGCTTAGCCAACTCATCTACCGCTTCTTTACCTGCACCAGATACCGCTTGATAAGTTGAGACATTAATTCTGTCAATGCCATAGGCATCATAAATTGGTTTAAGCGCCACTAGCATTTGGATTGTAGAGCAGTTTGGGTTAGCAATGATGTTACGATTTCTAAAATCTGCAAGACTGTCTTTATTCACCTCAGGAACCACTAATGGAATATCAAAGTCGTATCTAAAATGTGAGGTATTGTCTATAACAATACAGCCAGCTTCAGCGGCGATAGGTGCATATTTCTCCGACACGGAACCACCCGCTGAAAACAAACCGATGTGGGCATTAGAAAAATCAAACTCTTCAACATCCAGAACTTCGATTTTTTCACCCATAAAGTCAATTTCTTCACCCGCACTTCGGCTACTCGCGAGTGGATACAGCGTGTCTACAGGAAATTTCCGTTCCGCTAGTAATTCGATAATTTGCTTGCCAACAAGACCTGTTGCGCCAAGTACCGCAACATTATATTTTTGCGACATTATTTTTCCTCATTCTGTAATATACCAACCACAGCACTTAACTCTTGTGCTCAGAAAAGCCAAGTTGGTAAAGCTTTTCACTGATTGGTGAGTCATTATTGACTGCAATTGTACTAAATTCTCGACGCACGGGATATGCTTTACGCAAGGTATCAAAGCCCAATGTGTTTAGCTGTTTTCTCATGATGCCATCATCACGGCGAATATCATAAACAAGATGCGCTAAATTGATAATATCCTGCTCGTTGGCTGTGCATTGCAACTGGCAGCCAGTGACACTTGGTTTAGGGAGAAAATCACTAATCGTTTTGCTGGCTGGTAAATCGAACTCCCGGCATACAGCTTCGTATAACATTTGCGTCCCTCGTGCCTTGCCTTCTAGCGTGTGGCCAGCAATATGTACAGATGCAAAGCGAGTATACTGCAGTAACGGTTGTAAAATATTCGGCTCATTTTCCCAAACGTCTAAGATCAGCTCAAGCGCTTGCCCACCCTCTACCGCATGCAAAAGCGCTTGATTATCGATAACATCTCCACGGCTTGCATTGACTATTACCGTACCCGGCTTTAATGCCGCTATCCGCGATGCATCAAGTAGATGAACCGTTTTATGCGGACCCTGCTTAACTAATGGAACGTGAAATGTCACAATATCCGCGCGAGCCAAAGCTTCATCTAACGCTACATGTGAATCCAATGTCCCCGCTTGCTGCCTTACGGGGTCACACAATAATATCGTAAGACCAAGCCCTTTAAGCTTTGATGCCAAACACGCGCCAATATTACCAACCCCAATGATGGCAATCGTTTTATCTTGAAGTGGCGTGGAGGTTTCTTGTGCATATGCAAGTAGAGCGCTTATCACATACTCGGCAACAGCTATCGCATTACAGCCTGGTGCGCTGCTGAACGAGATATTGGCGCTGGCCAGCAATGAGGTATCAATATGATCAATTCCGATTGTCGCAGTCCCAACAAACTTCAGTCTATCTGCTTGTGCTAACAGGGCCTTGTTGACCTTAGTAACTGAGCGAGTCAACAGAATATCGACATTTTTTAGCTCGTCAGGTTGAAGGCTACGGCCATCAAACCGAGTTACCTCACCAATTTCACGGAAGAATGACTCAACTAAGGGCATATTTTGATCAGCTAATATTCGCATGCGGGTTTCCTGTCACCTATTGTCTCGAGTATTCAGGCGATAACGCATCGCCTGAGTCGAGTCTAACATGGCAAGGTAGGCGACTAATAATAAAACCTTTTATTTTGTGTCACCGCTTTATTGCAACCAAAGGCTATTGCAAAAAACATCACACAGCACACAAAAACGACCGCTCCTTTTAGACTTAACCAGCCACCTGAATCAAGTAAAGGGCAAAATGTCATGGCCAACACGTTAATACAGCACAGTAATAAAGCCCAACGGGTATAAGCACGATAGCCAAGCAACGCGGCAAACAAACTACTAAAAACATTAAAAAGTACCGCCTCAGGAAAGAGGTGGAAAGCAGATAACATAGCCGCAAAGGCCAAAGAAGTGATGATATAAAAAATACTCTGCTGCATTTTGTTTCTCCTTAACATGGACAGCAATATCAACCGCTACACTAGGTCGTGGCGGTAAATCCTAACTCACATAGCTACCAAGAAAATGGACTGCATTTGCTACTCCTTAGCAATTCTTAAAAGCACCATTTTGTCGCTATGCTTAACCCAATTGTAGAAACATTAACGTGTATTTCAATGCAAATCAGACATGAAGTTTTGGCAATTATAATGCACAGATAGCGAACTTCACTGAAAGAAAATTCATGTGCATTTTCGCCACATTACACTACGTTCATTACACTTAAATATCGTTCAGTAATGAATAACGTTGAAAATTCTCTTAGGTTGTAGCTGGGGTGTAATCAATAACTTTTAAATTACTGGCATGAGAAGCATGACTCATTTAACACTCAGATTAAGTACAAAACGTAAATAATATGTCACAACAAGGCATCAACTAATTCGCATACAGGGTATGAAGACGCTTGAAATATCAGCGTTAACCAGCTAGTCTAACTGGGTGGTCAGACCTCTTATAAGGAAGAACAACATGACACTTATATTTGTTCTCGCGTTGTTAGCCTTGCTCAGCGCAGCAAGCTATCATCGCGCAAGCTGGAATACCGCTCTAGGTATTGCAGCAGTTACAATGCTAGTTGGCACCTTTGCTGGTGCATTTGGCATTATCTCTTGGTTAATTTTCTTAGCGATTGTTATTCCGCTTTCAGTAACGAACCTACGTCAGCAGTACATCGTGGCTCCGGCATTTAAAGCGTTCAAAAAAGTAACGCCGACGATGTCAGAAACCGAGAAGTCAGCGATTGATGCAGGTACTACTTGGTGGGAAGCCGACCTATTTTGTGGTAACCCAAACTGGGATAAACTTCATCAGTTTCCAAAGCCACGTTTGAGCGTTGAAGAGCAAGCGTTTTTGGATGGTCCGGTGGAAGAAGTGTGTGCCATGCTTAACGATTGGGAAGCAACACACGAACTGACGGACTTACCGCAAGACGTGTGGCAATACTTAAAAGACAACAAGTTCTTTGCGATGATCATCAAAAAGCAATACGGTGGTCTTGAGTTTTCAGCTTACGCGCAATCTTGTGTATTACAAAAGCTTACTAGTAAATCAACTTTACTATCGTCTATCGTGGGCGTACCTAACTCGTTAGGCCCAGGTGAACTACTTCAGCACTATGGTACTGACGAGCAAAAAGAACATTACTTACCTCGCCTAGCAGTGGGTGATGAAATCCCTTGTTTTGCATTAACGTCACCGGAAGCGGGCTCTGATGCTTCATCTATCCCTGACTTTGGTGTTGTGTGTAAAGGCGAATGGGAAGGCAAAGAAGTGCTGGGTATTAGCTTAACGTGGAACAAACGTTATATTACCTTAGCGCCCGTTGCGACTGTACTTGGTCTGGCGTTTAAAATGCGTGACCCGGACGGCTTACTAGGCGATAAAGAAGAGCTAGGTATTACTTGTGCCCTTATTCCTACTAACACACCAGGTGTAAAAATTGGTCGTCGCCACTTCCCTCTAAATGTGCCATTCCAAAATGGTCCAACACAAGGTGAGGACGTGTTTGTACCACTGGATTTCATTATTGGTGGCGCAAAAATGGCAGGACAAGGCTGGCGCATGCTAGTTGAGTGTTTGTCAGTCGGTCGTGTTATTACGCTTCCTTCAAACTCTGCCGGTGGTATTAAATCTCTTGCAGTGGCAAGTGGTGCGTATAGTCGTATTCGTCGTCAATTCAAACTTCCTATTGGTAAAATGGAAGGGATTGAAGAAGCACTTGCGAAACTGGGTGGCTATGCGTATAGCTCTGATGCTGCGGTTACCATGTCAACTGGCGCGGTAGATTTAGGTGAAAAACCTTCGGTTGTTTCTGCCATTTTGAAGTACCACTTAACCGAACAAATGCGTGCTTCAACCATCCATGCCATGGATATTCATGGTGGTAAAGGGATTTGTCTAGGACCAAATAACTACGTTGGTCGTGGTTACCAAGGTGCACCAATTGCAATTACGGTAGAAGGTGCAAACATCCTAACCCGTAACATGATCATCTACGGTCAAGGCGCTATTCGTTGCCATCCATTTGTACTGGCTGAACTTGAAGCTTGCTCTATCAAAGATAAACAAGAAGCACTTGATAGCTTCGATAAATCCTTGATGGGTCACATCGGTTTCACTATGTCGAACTTGGTAAGAACTAAGTGGTTAGCACTAACCGGTGCACGTTTCACCAAAGTACCATTTAACGATGAAACTGCGGTTTATTATCGTAATGCTGCCCGTTACAGTGCATCATTGGCATTAATGTCTGATATTTGTATGGCTGTATTTGGTGGCTCACTTAAGCGTAAAGAGCGTATATCTGCACGTTTAGGCGACTTATTAAGCTACCTATACTTGGTTTCAGCAACGCTTAAGCGCTATAACGATGAAGGTCGTCGTAAAGAAGACTTACCGTTTGTACAATGGTCTTGTCAAGAGCACCTATATCTTTGCCAACGTGCCCTTGCTGACTTAATTAACAACATGCCTTCTGCTGCATTACGTGGCCTATTGAAAGTGGTCCTGTTCCCATTTGGTCGTCCGGTTCGTAAACCAACCGACAAAATGGAACACAAGCTTGCTCAGTTACTTCAAATGCCTAGCGAAACGCGTGATCGTCTTGCAACACACATCTACTTAAAAGATGAGCCTCTGTGCTTGCTTGGTAAGCAAGAGCAAACGCTAAAAGACATTCTTGCCGTAGAGCCATTATTTGAAAAGGTATGCCGTGGTACTGGTAAAAAGTTACCGTTTATGCAGCTTGATAAAGTGGCAGCAATGGGGCTTGAAGCTGGCGTGCTAAGCGAAGACGAAGCAGCGAAATTGACTGCCGTTGAAGCAAAGCGTCTTGCCGTTATCAACGTTGATGACTTTGACCCTGAAGAGTTACTTGCTGGTAAAGCAAGAACCAAAGAGTCAGCTAAGGCAGACGCAGCATAACTATTTTTGTTTAGGTAGTGTTACCCATACTACCCTAGCAATTAGCGTGGATATAAAGGTCAGAATTTTCTGACCTTTTTTCTTGGCAGATTATACCAATTTGACTTAATACTTGCTCAATTTGAAGGAATAAATCTGACGCTAACAGCGTTAAAAATTTCTTATTTAGAACAACTAAATAACAAAATTTTTGCCTGGTTATCGACAAGATTTTCTCGCCTCAAAATAGACCACTTAATTAAGAAAATTGGTATTAGAGCCGGGGGAACACAGCTCTAGTGATTTAAAATAAATATCGCACCTTAAACGTCACTAAGTCTTGCACTGGCTGTTGCCATAAATCGGCAACACTACCAAACCAATCTCTGCGCCCGACCTGAGACTTTTCAAGTGTCGAAAAGTTTGCACCTCCTCGTTGATACACTAAAAAAATGTCTGAATATGCACCCATACGATAACGCAGTTTTATCTGGCTCGCTAAGCGCCTATCGTCAAAACTGGTATCACCATGAATCTCGCGAAGCTCACCGTTGGTAAGTTGATAAATCGTCTTACTTTGCGCTTCAAGTACCGTCCACTGTAGTGAACCACTGAGTTCAAGGTTGTCAGTGATCCGGCCATTAAATTCAAATTTATTGGAAAACTCATCTCTATCGTATTCACTCAAGCGGTTGTGCCCGTTTGCCATTAGCCAGCCATCACCGCTTCTAAAGAAATTACTCAACTTAAGGTTCCAGTTATAATGTGGCATCCACGTCAAATCCACGGCGTACTGCTGTGCTGAGCCTGATATTCCCTCCTGGTCAAGCTCTATACTTGCAGCCCAAGAAAAATCTCCTACATAAGGGCTTTGATAAAATACCCGAGACTCCACGCGGCTTGGCATCTCAAACATCTCTGTGCCTCGCCCTAAATTATCTTGTTTACCGCTGGTGTAATAATCTAGGCCGAGATTGAGCTGACCACCATTTGCCAGCAAAAACTGCGCTAAATATGCTTGTCTGGCCGCTAAGCCTGTTCCTGCATTATTTTGCTCATGTCTTAATGTGAGTGACTGCTTTAATCTGGTAAACCAGCTGTCTTTTGGGTGCATCGAGTATTCACCATAAAGCTCACTCACCTGCCAGTCATTGCGTTTCATATAACCGAGATCACGATTATCAAATTCGTCATCCACAGCAAAGTAGCGCGCAGCGAACTTTGTCTGTAACGACTGTTGATACTCTGCCTCTAGCGATACACCTTCACCTGTAACACGTTGCTTTTGTGTTTCTACCTCAGTTTGTAATAGCGCACCTTTGAAAGACCAAGTATCACTACGATACTGGCCATCAAGGGCATAACTTGTGGCATCACGCTCAAGAAACGGTCTGTCTGTTTTGGTTGCAAGCACACCAGCCTGCCAATCTTGCGTGCGATAATTAGCTCTTGCGGCAAAAAACTGCTTACCGATATCATCCGAAAAGTCCGACTCAGACACAACAAAAGTACCAAATTGTACCGACTTACCTTTATGTACAAATCGTAGCGCGGCATCTATGGGGGTGATTGCACGTGTACCATCATCACTTGATGCCCCTATACGACGGGTATGAATAAGCTTAGTGCTTTCAAGTGCAGCAACTTCAAACAGGCTGATATCTTGGGTGAAAAATGGACGTTTATCGGTGCGAAGCGTTTCCACGGCCGAATAATTCACATCAACATCATCGATATCCACCTGACCAAAATCAGGATTCACAGCAAGACTTACCTTCTGATGATGAGAAGGCTTGTAGAATAAATCAAAACCAACATCGGACTGGTGCTGGCGCTCGGAAGGCGAAGTGCTTAGAGGTGCAAATTGAGCTTGATGCGCAAAGTAAGGCACAAATGCCAATTGAGAATGTGCGGGGATGTGTGCTGCGATCTTTGGCATAGACAAGAAAAAGTCGTTATTTGCTGTTGTATCCTCATGGTTTGCATAGATAAAATTACTCTTAAGCTCATACAACTGTACCGAAACCCCAATATTTTTAAGCCCCAGCTCATCTCCCGGCTGAAACGATACAGTATGCCAAGGGATCAATAATTCTGTGGTCCAATACGTATCGTCAATGTGATTGGCATAGTGCCAGTCCCCATCCCAATCGTAATCCACGTTTAAGCTTGGGGTTACAACACCATCTTGCGAGCCGCCACCTAATGTCACCGAGAATTGATATGCGCTGCTGCCGTCACCTGAAAAGTCCACAACTACCCGATTGAAGTCAGCTTGCATAAAGCGGTCATGGATATTGAATTGTCGCTTACGCTCGGCTTTATGCTGAAAGTTTTTAATACCAATATAAACACCGTCGGCGGTTGCAAAGGCTTTTGCTGTAATTTTGTCATTGGCAGATGCCAAAGTTACAGGCACAACCTGAACAAATTGTTCAAAGTGTGTAGCAGAACCCCACTGCGCTTCATTTAACTTACCATCAATCACGATAGGTTCCGCAAGTACAGCTCCTGCCATCATGGGATAACTTAAACCAAGCCAAAATTTATTGCTTTTATTCATACATACTTTCCTCAGAGTTATGCCTGCTATTGCAACAAACTTTGCCGTAAAAAGTTCTTAACTTTTTCTGAAGAAAGCTGACTTAACCTTTATAAACATTGACTTAATCTTAAGAAACGCTAACGTTATAGGAACAATTGGCTTTGATTATTGAAATTGGTACTCAGCGTGCAGGCACAGGAAGTAGAGATGGTTTGTTTTGGACATTGGCAGTTTGATCTCCAGCAAGACTGCCTAACACATAGGCAAAGCCAAGAAACCGTAAAACTTGAGCCACAAATGGCAAGGTTACTCGCACTTTTTATTGAGCATCATAACGAAGTACTAGAGAAATATTGGCTTACTGAGAAGCTATGGCAACACGCGGTTGTCGAACCTAATAGCCTTTATCAGCTACTAACTAAACTGCGAAAAGTGCTTGGGGATGACCCTAAAAACCCGATTTATATCAAAACTATCCCCAAACGGGGTTATCGCTTTATCGCGCCACTTACAAGCCATGATAAGGTGTCTCAGCATACGATAAAACCCGTAAAAACAATAACCAAGTCCCACTTTTTCTCTTTTAGCGCCGTCGTTATGGCAGTGTTATGCTTTGGCGCAATCGCCTTTTTTAATCAAACACCGACTGAAAAAACACCATCACGCTACGAAACCTCGAGCCTTAGCCATGATCTAGGCCTTGAATTTGACGTTGATGCCCACCAAAGCCAAGATCTCATCGCCTACATTAAAGATTTTACTCATCTTGTGATTGCCAACAAACAAGGCTATCAATTAAATGCACACCATTTCGACTCTCGTATTAGCTTTCCAAGTTGGAGCCCCGATTCAGATAAGCTAGCATTCTGGCAATATCAAGGCAGTGGCTGTCAACTTCATGTGATGACTGCTGCGGGGCAATTTTTCCACAGTTCTCAAATTATTCCCTGCCAGGTTGGTACTAAACCTGTTTGGAAAAATGATAAGGAACTTATTTTAACGTTCGGCCAATACAATGCCAAAGCAGCGCACCTTTACAGGCTAGAGTCCCATCAAATGGTCAAACTGCCACTCGCTTTGGCAGCCAATGAGCAGTTAAAAATGGCAATTCGAGGTTGGGGAGGCAAAACCTATTACTTAGTGCAAGATAAACAGAGGCTGGCAAGACTTCAAACACTCGATGGCACGGTTCATATAGAATGGCCTGTCCCTGTGACTTCCGTGGCATTTGATATTTATCATCAAGCCGTGATTGCGAGTCAATATGGCAGCTTGTCACGGCACTTTCGAGACGGTGACATTCACGCTATAAAAGAAACGGAGATTGGCCTTTATACAAGCTTTTCGAGCGATCAACATGGGGATATTTTTGCCGCATTAGAAAGCTTCCAAGTTAATATTAAAGACCGAGACAACCTCCCCTTATTTTCAAGCTCAAGCATCGATTACCTGCCACTGACCAACAGCTTGGGGGAAACCGCATTTATGTCTAGGCGCAGCGGCGTATGCGAGGTGTATCTTTATCGCGATGATAAAATCAGCCAGCTTTCTTTTCATCAGGGGCATGAGTACGTTGGCTTTTTAGTATGGAGTCCAGAGCTAAACTATTTGGCCTCAAACCGTGATAACAATTTAGTGATATACGACCGAAAACGCCCACTCACCCAGTTCGACTCTCAGCTGAGTCAGCCTGTCAAAAGCATGGGCTGGATTGATGAACAGACACTATGGGCTTATGACGGCGAAACTTTAAATCAATACAGTTTGTCTGGGGCGCTTATCAGCAGCCATCAAAGCGCAGCGAATTTTGTCTTTTATCACCCCAAAAGACAAACTTGGTTTGTGCTACAACAAACCCTACTACTTGAGTACGAGACGCTCTTCGAAAGCGACTCAGAAGCATTAAATAAATATACCCTAGACCAAAAGCAAACCAATCAATTTAGTAACTTAAGAATTCGCGGCAACGACATCTATTGGCAATCGGCTTGGTCAAAAGAGGATTACATCTGGCAACTCACATTGATGCCAGAGCAACAGCCTACACTTAAAAAAGTAGGCCACCTGATCTGGCACTACGATATCGACGCCCTTGGCAATCTGCTCATCGCGAAAATGGAGAGTATCGAAGGCGATATCAAGAAACTGACTCGCCTACCTGAAGCTGCAAATTAGCAGTTGGTATTACCAAAGCACAAACGCTGTATAGCTCAGTACTAAAGTACTGAGCCAAGTCATGGCTAAATGTTGTGGACCTTTTAATGCACTTAACACCAAAAGCGGCAAAAATGCATAGGGTAACAGGCTCACAACAGTCAGTCCCAATAACATATAGACAGGCACTGAAAAACAGACGGCAGCCGTCAGCACAATAGTCCAGATACTCCGCTTTGCTGGTTGCAGCTTATCTATACTTAACCAATATGCAGCACGATCGTAGATTTCAGGCTTGAGATCAATTGCAAGACTCGACCACCATAAAAGATTTAGAGTCACCAGTCCCGGAACATAATTTGCTTTTAGATCAGGTCGCTCTGTGCTTAAGACCGCACCAAACCATACCACCAACACGCTCATCACAATACGCCATAGCAGCACAAAGTAGTGATTGTAAGCAAAGCTCAACCAAAACGTCGTCAATCCTTTAACCATTACCGATAACGTCACTTTACGTGGTAGCACCGCAGCACAGCCGAACGCTATTAAGTTTACAGTAACCAAATACCAAGTGATTTCGATAACAGCAAAACTGATAATTGCCGTTATCAATAACCCAATACTGGTCCCCAAAGGCCGATAGACAAAGCAAAGGGCAACGAAGAATTGCGTCACCGCAAAAAGCAGTAATTGCCACGCTTGTGTGATTTTCTCAATTCCAATTGAATAGCAGAGAATTAGCGTCATCAATAATAAAGGGTGAACAACAAGTACCGACAATCCATCCGCCACTTTTTGATGGATGGCACGATGCAGGATCGTGTGGTGGTAACTTCTGTGCGCGTTATCCAAAACCGCATCTCGAAACACAAATAGAATAAAGCTTTGCGCCGCAAGTAACCCCCATGCAATTTGTACCTGCGCCACTGGACTATCACTTTCAACTATTTTACCTATACCCATAAATAGTATTGCGATAAAACCTAGCAGATAGATTTGAAACAGCGCAGCTATCATCAAGCCAAATTGTTGAAGTTGCTGGCCTATCGCCTGCAGCGACAAAGTAAGTGACGTTTTTCTGTAGTTGTAGTAATAAAACATTTTAACCACCCAGCTTCGGTGCTAAAGGAACAGAATGAAACCCGACTTGTAAAAATGGTTCGGGCTCATGACTTGTCATCAGCACCATACCTGCGTAGTTTTGCGTCAACTCAACGATATACTCGCAACCTGCCGCGTCCAAAGCCGCAGTGGGCTCATCAAGCAATAAATAAGGGGGGTTACGCATCAAAGCATTAATAAGCTGAAGCTTCTTTTTGTTACCAGAGGAGAGATCCGCGTAGCGCGTCGTTAAAAAGGCTTCAAACTGGAAGTCGTTTACAAGCTGAGAAGGAAAATCACATTGCCATGCGGTTGATGTGAGAGTTAATAGCTCTTTTGCACGCAAAAAAGCAGGAAAGGGAATGTTGTCTGACGCAAGTGCAACAAGTGTTTGGCGCTTATCGATTTTTTTACCTTGTAATAGAATATCGCCATTGAACGCATCATCAAGCCCAGCAATCATACACAGTAAGGTGGTTTTCCCTACGCCATTCGGTGCCGCTAAACAAATCCTATCATGGTCAAACTGTTGTGAATAGTTGTCAAACAGCACTTCTTTAGAGAAACTTTTACTTAAAGATTTTATCGTTATCATTTTGCTCTACAACTATAAATCCAACTAGAGATTTATGTTTAAAAATGTAATTGTCATAAAGCTTAAACTATTACAAAAGCCAATATTTATCACCTAGTTAGAACGGAAAACCTTGGCAAATACACGCCTTATTTTGTAACAAAGCCTTACACACTACAATTTCTAACACCTTTTAAACACCATAAAGTAACTCTACGTTTCTCAATCCGATATTCTTGCTCCGAAATCGCTAAGAGAAAGCCCACATTCTAAATATTGATAAAGGAGATCACCCATGAATTTTCGTTTACTGACTGCTGCTACACTCTCATTTTTAGCCATTGCTTGCTCATCAGAAGATCTTGAAACCGCAAATTTCGGGTCAGATATCGCCAAGAATAAATATAACTTAGTCAACGCCACCGATTATGAAATTGCTTTTCACTTGGCAAACACTGAAGTGGATGGCGATAAACGCAACGTTTCCGACGATAAATACCATGTAAAAACCCTAATATCGGGCTCTGAGCCAAGTAAAGTCACCCACGAGCATAACGTAAATAGAACTATCAGCTTTTATGCAAAGTCGGTGAACAAAGTGGGGATGGACGAACAAGAAGAAGTGAAAATAAGCTATGATCAGGACTATCACTTTGTTGTAATGCAAAATAGCAATGACACCCTAGATATCAAAGTTGTTAAAGCATCTAAAAACAACCACGACAATAAATTTACTGTGCGCGTGCTCGCTTCCAAAACAATGACTCTCACTATAAACGGCGCTGACATTGAATTTAAAAGAGGTGAAGTGAGCGGCTGGTATCAAGTGGAAAACTGCAATGAAGATATCATGATGGGTGACGAAGTTATTAGTCTTTGTAATGCTTCATTTGACCGCTCATATCTACTCGTAGTGGGCGAAACGGGTTTAATGAGTACAGTTTTAGAATATTAATCATCTACAACAGAGTGGCGGACTTACCCCACTCTTTTACATTTAGGTGGATCTGGCTTTGACTGAGTAGGGTCCATTTGATTTTTGTTCTCCAGAGCGGAGTTTAACCGCAATGCATGATTGACATTTCTACCGTGTTACCTAATAGGGAGCTGGAGTAAGGTGACTTTGCTGGAGCACAAAGTCTTTAGCGTCTGACTTACATAGAAATAACCTGAGCTGCGAATAATTAATGCCTTTCTAGCAGCTAGTTTTAGCGCTAACTGCGTTGAATTCACTTCCAATAGCCAGCTATTGGTGCGTAAATTCGCCTTGCCTACAGGATGTAGGTACCTCAGCGAGAGCAGGACGCGGAAGCGGTGTTATCCCTAAAACTCTCTGGCTAGACAAGGAAAAAACTAAGTTTTGCTTTAGCAACAATGAGTTGGAACATTCCTTATCCAAACCTCAGGTTAAATAGCAATCAAACGACTGTAAAAAGCAAACTTGAAAGCTAACCAGACCCTAATAGTGTTATAGAATTTCGGCAGCAGCCTTAGGTCTCAGCTCAGCAATGCGATAAAACCCAAGCGCGGTGATAGATACTAGGGTCATGATGATAAACAGCATCATGCCGGAGTAAAAATCTAATATAAGTCCACCTAAAATGGGTGCTAATGCATACCCTAATGAACACAAGCCAGCAGCACCAAAATAGCTAGCTTTCAGGTTATCTGGTGCCAACCTGTCAATATAGACATTGATGTTAGTAAACATAATCGCTTCGCTCAAACTCAACACCATCATCGCTGCAATCCATCCCCAGATATTTTGCACATCATTTAAGGCCATCATGACTTGTGAAATGATCAATATCACGCCACCCGCATAGAGCCTATTTTCAATACGCCAATTACGCATCAGATGTAGTAATGGAAACTGACAAACGATGATCACACTAGAATTTGCGATAATTAAGCTAGAAATTAACCAAGCCAGATCTGGGACCTCTGCACGTGTCAAATACTGCACTAAGCTAGAGTCGCATTGCGCATAGACTAAATAAACTAAGGTTGTAGCGATTAGTACTATTAAAAAGACTTTATCTTTTCGCAAGATCCCCAGCCATTTTGCAAACTTCGGTACCGACTGAGCGGCAGACTGCAAAGCGAAAGTCTGCACTTCACTCATTTTAGGTCTAAAGTAAAGCAATGCGAGCAACAAACCAATATACGAAATGCCAGTGTAAATAAAACTAAACTGCTCACCATTGAGCCCTGCCCATAAACCGTATAATGGCCCTAAAGCAGCTCCCACATTCACGAGGAAATAGAGTAAATGCAATGCAAGCTCTCTGTCTTTCGCGTCAGCAAGCTCTTCTGTAAGTAATGCTTTACTGGGCGCATCCCAGAGCGTTCTGGGTAGACAAGCTAAGAACACAGAGGTTGCAAACAACCACAACGACTCGGCCACCGCCAACAGTGAAAAGGAAATCACACCAACAAACACCGCCGTATAGAGCATTTTGGTGCGACCGAAACGGTCTGCGAGATTCCCCGTATAAAACCCCAAAAATACTGCGAAAGTTGCTGACACCGTCAGCAATAAACCGACCTCTGTTGCACTCAGCCCATAATTTTCGTAAAGAATAACAGCTAAAAATGGCCATACCATATAGTAACTAGCACGGACGAAAAAGTTACCAACAAGCATTACCCAAACTAAAGGTGTAAAGCGCTTTAACCGCTCGATTGCAGAGCTATTCTCCATTGATGTTCCTTAATTATTATTGATTTACGCAGAACCCTAATTCCTAAACCTTAGTTTAGGTCAAGCGTTTAACTGCATTCTATTATCTTGGATACTGGAACTCTATAAAGAAAAAATTTCATCCTTGAAATCACAAAGGGAGATAAAACTAACTCAATGCAATTAAGCGTTAAAACCGCTTAACGTAGAACACATTAAAAAAATCAAGACCGGGGTTGTGGTCGCTCAAACCAGCATTAGAATAATGCAGATATCGGATTCCAACTTTAGTACTGGGGTTCAAATTAACACTAAGTCCAATACGGTCTTCAAACTGATAGTGAACACCAATGTCTTTACCTGCAAATCGGGTATCACTGACGTAGGTCATGCCAATCCCGAACTCAAAATTTACTGGTTTTCCAGCAAACTCGGTCAGTGGAACACTGAGTACGGGTGACAAGGCGATCGCGAATGTCGTATCTGAGCGTGTTGGGTTGCCGTATTCCCAATAATTGGTGCTGAGCTCAAAATAAACATAAGTGCTTTCACCAAAGCCATAATCCGCTAATTTATAACACAAAGGGCGATACCCAAGCCTCAGCCCCTTTACATCACCTTCGCCTACCACATAATCAACCGCAACTTCATTAGCATGTGAGTAAGTAGACGCAAACAGCATAAGTAATAATAAAACTAATCGCATAACGACTCCTCTACGGTAAAAGTCATTCTACGCCGTTATTTAATTCTTAAAAGACACCAAAGAACCACATAATAATTGCCACTAAAGCACCAATTTAGAGTTTTAATCGGTACATTAATTTAACTAAAACCAATAACAAATTATGAGTTATACTATTAAAAACGATCTTGAGAATGTGGTATGCAGTATTTAATTGGGAGCGTTATAGGGTTATCTAGTATCTTCAGTGTCTTAGCCGCAACGCCAGCAAAAGTAGATATCTATACCGAGCATTTTCCCCCTTACCAAATAGAGCAAAAGAATGGCTCCATCACAGGGCTTGCGACCGACATCGTGCGCTTAATTATGTGGGAGGCAGAACTAGGCTATCAGATCTATATGGTACCATGGACTCGCGCTAAGGCTTTTTCAGAAAAGTCCCCTTATTCGTTGCTGTACTCTATCGCCAGAACAGAGCAGCGTGAAGAAAATCATGTGTGGATTGCACCGCTTTGCCAGCTAAAGATCGCATTTTATAAACGCGCGGATATTGCAAATGAGCAAGCATGGGAAATATGGAGAATTAAACAGTATGTTGTCGCGGTTGCGGCCGATCAACTTTCCGAGAATTATTTAAAAGCACATGGCTTTGTCGCCGATAAAAACATATTGTCAATAACCAACTTAGATCGAGCTGGCGAATTACTCGAAAGAGGCAGAATTGACTTTATTTTTGGCGCTGAAAGTTTCGTCGATCAGATGGCTGCTAGAATGGGTGTCACCGAGCAGTGGGACAAAGTGCTAGATATCCCAGAGTTAAGTAAAACCCTTTATTTAACCGCCAATTCCAACGCTCCTACAGAATATATAAATCGCTTACGTGCTGCCGCTGAACGAGTACAAATGCAACGCAAAAAGGTTGATGTCGGCTGCCACATTGACGAGTAATGCATCGTTTGCTACTGAACTTTATGCGTTGCTATGATAGCATTTAAAAAATTGTATACTTTATTCAAAATAAAAATGAAAGTTCTCACAGGAATGTTATTACTCATGCTCTTTGTAGCATGCAAAGCGCACGCGAACCCCAAAATCATCAACACAATTTCACGTTTTGGTCACCCTCAAGTGATGAAGCCCGCAGACAAGTTTGGTCATAGCCCATATTCTCCACTTTTTGATAACGGCGCATGGCATGGTCACTTACTTCCTGATAGCGCTGCACAATTCGGTGGCTTCACAGGTAACGCGATTATCACCGAAGAGTATTTAACGTATTTATTTGAGCGTATTGAGCGCCTACAGGTTTTTCATGATGATACCAAATTGCAATTTGATGCAACGCAATACAGCCTGCCTGGAGAGCTGGTGCAAACGCTCAGACATGAGCTCGCGACGGTGACGATCCGCTTACGCTTTGTAAGTGAGCGTGTTTCTCTTATTCAAACCACTATTCATACAGAGCAACGACTTACTTTAAAATTGGATGGCAAATTACTCCACCAGCTTAATGAACAACAAGCACTGGACCAACAATACCCTAAGCTCGCACCAACCATGATTGCCAGCGAAAGTGGGATCAGTACCACTTTTGGTCGTGTTCGCGATCCGTGGGCGCTTCTGACCTCTGGTAGCAACGAGTACTCAATTACCCGCACAATCCCTTTCAAAAATGTGGTAGAAAACAACCGTTATTATAGCGAGACGCAAACCTCTGGTGATCTGCAGTTTTATACCGCAATAAGCTATGTCCACAATCAACAAGAGCGCATAAAAACAGCAAAGGCCGTTGCCAAAATACTGTCATCCCCGGTTACGTATTGGCAACGCTCTATAGCTCGCTGGACGGGCTATTTAGCACGCTATCAAACCTTACCACGAGATAAACAAACATTAGCGATAAAAGCGGTTGAAACCCTCATTGGTAACTGGCGATCTCCTGCAGGGGCAATCGCGTTTGATACCGTATCGCCTTCGGTCACTGCTCGCTGGTTTTCCGGCAATTTAACTTGGCCTTGGGACAGCTGGAAACAAGCATCAGCATTGAGACTATTTGCACCTAATTTAGCCAAGGCCAACATTGATGCCGTATTTTCCTATCAAATAGCAGCGAACGATCCTGTAAGACCCCAAGATAAAGGCTTATTACCCGATTTAATTGGTTATAACCTGCCACCAGAACGCGGTGGCGATGGCGGTAATTGGAGCGAACGGAATTCAAAACCCTCGCTGGCCGCTTGGGCGGTGTTGAATACCTACCATGCCAGCAAAGACAAAACTTGGCTTGCACAAATTTACCCTAAACTTGTCGCCTATCGTGATTGGTGGCTGCGCAACCGTGATCACAACCAAAATGGTATTCCTGAATTTGGTGCAACCATAGATAAACACCATAATAATCAAGCGGGTGAATTATTATTCTATCTACATGAAGGAAAGCAAAAGCATGCCCGCTTTGGGCTAAAAGCCTATCGCGATGCGCAAACACAAGGTAAACAGATAAGTATTCCCGCACAGACCGCAGCGTCATGGGAGTCTGGAAGAGACGATGCTGCTAACTTTGGTTTTATCTCACCACAGCAGCTTGAGATCTATGTGAAACAAGGTGGTGATGCTAAAGACTGGCAAGTCGAGTTTGCCAGCAATAAGGACGCCCAAGGCCAACTGCTAGGTTACTCTTTGATGCAAGAATCTGTTGACGGGGCCAGTTATTTTTATTCTGACACCAAAAACTTGAGTACCATCGCCAATATCTTGGCTAAGCCACAGGAAGCCAAAGCCTTTTCAGCACAAGCAAAGCAGATCGCCGATTATATTAACCGCTGCATGTTCGACGATAACAGCGGATACTACTACGACATTCGCATTGCCGCATCACCGCTTGAAAATGGCTGTGCAGGGAAACCAATCATTGAGCGTGGTCGCGGCCCGGAGGGTTGGGCTCCGCTCTTTAATCAAGTAGCAACAGCGTATCATGCTAAACGCGTCTCTGAAGTAATGCTCAGCCCCAGTGAATTCAACACCTATATTCCTCTGGGATCTGCATCCCAGACCAACCCTGCATTTGGCGCAAACATCTATTGGCGTGGTCGTGTCTGGCTTGACCAATTGTATTTTGGCTTGATGGGACTGCGCTATTATGGTTATGAAACTGAAGCGAACACTTTGCTTGATCGATTTATGCAAAATGCGGATGGTCTGATGAAAAACGCGCCTATTCGTGAAAACTACAACCCACTCACCGGTGAACAACAAGGCGCACCGAACTTTTCATGGAGCGCAGCTCATATTTTGCTCATGATAGAAGCATTTGAGATGGGCAAGCCCAAAAGGCCAATTAAAGAAGAAAAGCCAGTTTCGCAACAGATCACCACAAATTAGCCGAAAATTTGCTAGCAATCCAGTGATGATCCGTCTACATTTTTTAAATCATACAAAAAACAAATTAGACGGATCGCAATGAGTTGGTTTTACCGTATTTACCATTTTGCCCTAAAGTGCATTGTTATTTTTATCGGGATCCCAAACCCCAAATTACATCAGGGAAAAACGGGGTTGTTGGACGCCATTAAGGCGCTGGGATTAAAAAATGGAGATAAGGTCTTAGTTGTGACCGACCAAGTGCTCCTCAAACTCAACTTGCATCAGATTGTGGAAAACACACTACGTGAGTTAGAATTAGTTACGCATTATTACGCAGATGTTTTACCCAACCCAACCATAACAAACGTCGAAGATGGTCTAAAGATCTACCAACAGCATCAATGTAAAGCAATTATCGCACTTGGTGGTGGCTCGGTACTCGACACAGGCAAGTTAATCGGTGCTCGGGCTGTCAAGCCGAACAAACCGGTGACTAAACTCAAAGGGTTGTTTAAAGTCTTAAAGCGTCTACCGCCGAATATCGCGATCCCAACAACAGCGGGAACCGGCTCGGAGACCACCGTTGCAGCCGTCGTTAACGATCCTAGCAATCACGCCAAATATGCCGCGACTGATTTTTGTTTAGTGCCGCACCATGCAGTGTTATTACCGGAATTAACCACAAGTATGCCCGCACATATCACCGCAACTACGGCAATTGATGCACTAACCCACGCCATAGAGGCACTACTGAGCATTAACTGTCTTGAATTTAGCAGAGGCCGTGCTCTTGAAGCCTGTAGAGCCATCTTTGAATATTTACCCAAAGCACAACAAGATCCACAGAATTTAGAAGCGAGGGCGCAACTACTACTCGCTTCCCATTACGCAGGACAAGCTTTTACCAGAACCTCCGTCGGCTACGTACATGCAATCTCACACCAATTGAGCGCTCAATATGGTACGCCGCACGGACTTGCTAATGCGGTGTTACTCATGCCCGTGCTAACCTGGTATGGCGAGCGCATTAACCAGCAACTCGCACTCATTGCCAGATACTGTGCTTTAACCTCATTAGACTACCCCATCGAACGCCAAGCGGATGACCTGTTGGAGCACATTAAGCGCTTATTACTTGATCTACAGATCCAAACCACGCTCGCCGAAGTACTCCCTGACGATGCGGCGCTACTCGCAGAACTAGCGCTAAAAGAAGCACATCCAGATTATCCAGTGCCCCATTTTATGGATCCCAGTGCCTGCCAACGTATTATAAAAGGTATCGCTCCTACGCCTTAGTGGCACTCCGTTTAGTGATTGGATTCAAGGGATTAAAATAAAGCCAAGCTTTTCAAAACTTTGCAATTGATTCTTAAGTAAAAACACTAAAAATATAAAATTTATTAACGAGCAGTTCAAACCAAATGAACGCAAATAAAAATAATTCTCAATAACAAGAATTAATGCTAGTATGCGCGACTTTTGAAAAGCATACTGGTGTATTTTGGAACGTTATTACTCAGAAGTATTAAGTTATATCGCTCGTTCAGTGGGGTGCAAAGATAAGGCTCAAAATATAGTTCAAGAGGCGTATACCCGAATATTAAGCTATAAAAGCAGCAATCCAAAGCAGGATAACACGCAAGAACGCGCGCTGTTTTTTAAAGCCGCGAAAAACATTGTGATTGATCAATATCGAAAAAATCAGGCTATTGCTGAGCCCGACGACTTCGAATTAGTCGCGCCAAGTTATTATGAGCCCGAGGCTAAGCTCTCAAGTCAACAACAACTGGCATTACTTAATCGAAGTATCGACTCTTTGCCTCAAAAAACCAAGCAAGCATTTGTGCTCTATAAATTTAGAAACTTAAGCCAACCACAAATAGCAGAGCAAATGGGAATATCTATCAGCATGGTTGAAAAACACTTGGCAACGGCCATGCTTGCTTGCCGTAACGCATTACAAAAACAATAAGAGAATCGCAATGGACCGTCATAATGTATCAGTACAACAGCAAGTAAACCAATGGCTAGAACTCGAAAGGCAAGGGCTAAACAAAGCGCAGCAGCAAGCACTCAATCGCTGGCTTGGTGAGAGCCGTGCACACCAAACAGCCTATCAAGAAAGTAAGCAGGTGGAGCAACTGTTATCGCAATTTTCAGGGCAAGAAATTGCACAATTAGAGCGCCCTGCTAAAGACTCGAAGCTTAAATCAAAGACAACTCAGCGGTACTTCGCCATGGCCGCATGCTTTGCACTTTTTGCATTGAGTTTCTTTGGCTATCAAACTTGGTTCTTTCAAATAAACGAAGACACCTTTCACGCCAGCTACCAGTCAACAAGAGGCGAATTACGCAATATCTCACTGCCCGACCAATCTCGACTGACCTTAGATGCCAAAACTTCCCTCGCTATTGATTTTGATGGCGGCCGGCGCAGTAATAAGCTACTCAGTGGTCGCGTGCTGTTTGACGTTGCCAGTGACAAAAGCCGACCATTTGTCATCAGTGCCGGCAGCACAAAAATTACCGTACTAGGTACCCGCTTTTCCGTTGATAAAAAAGCCAATAGCGTTCGTGTTGTGGTAGATCATGGTCGTGTACACGTGCAAAACCAAAATCAGCAAATAGCGCTGACAAAAGGTCAAATGGCGGTTGTGGATAGTGACGGCATTGTCAAGACTGAGTTTGATCCAAACCTCAATCTCGTCGATGCGTTTAAGCAAGGACGACTCGTGTTCGACAATGCGCCACTTAACGAAGCATTTGAGGAATTTAAACGACACCATGCGATAAGTTACACCTTAACCGCTCAATCAACTGAGCAATTAGTTATTTCGGGTACCTTTTTAGCATCAGAACTCGAAAGCTTTTTAAACTTACTTCCACACGTTCTCCCTGTAGAAGTTAAAGAGTATAACAATCATATAGTTATAGTTGATTCTCAATGACAAGATAAAAATATTCAAGTTTTTATTGAGGAGTTCTCATTCTCATTCGTTTTCATCTTAGGTAATTTATTTGGACGCATAACAATGAGAACCCGCTATGTTTTAAACACAAGACTCTCCCCCTTAGCATTTGCACTCGGGCTTAGCCTGAGCCTGCCTGCAGCCGCGCAGAGTCAAGTTGCTATATATCAATTTAATCTTATGAAGCAACCTATTAGCCATACCTTAACGCAGGTAGCTGAGGCTGCGAGTATGAATCTAATTGCCGATGCGAAACTATTAAATGGTCTGCAGGCTCCTGCACTTAAAGGTGAAATCAGTTTAACCGAGGCACTAGAGCGCACACTAAAAGGTAGCCAGTTAACGGCAAGTATTATCGACAATAACATTGTTATTAAAGCGGCGATTAACGGGTCAGCGCCAGCAAAAAGCAAAACCAAAAACACTCAAACTAAAAAACACAACCGGGCAAAAGATCCACAAGATAATATTGAAGTCATCACTGTCAAAGGCGATAAACTCAATCTTAATCGTGAACAGATTGCTCGAACCAAAGGTTTATCTAACTCGGATATCTTCTCAACGTTTTCTGGTGTAGAGGCAAACAATATTCGAAACGAGGCTGGCGCACTTGATATTGGTATTCGTGGTGTGCAAGGCGAAGGTCGAGTGCCGATTTTCATCGACGGAAGTTTACAATCAACGCACACAAACCGAGGTTATATGGGTTCGTCGGATAGAACCTATATCGACTCAAACTTGATAAGCTCGGTGAATGTCGAAAAAGGCGCATCGACCAAAGCCTCACCCTTTGGGTCTGGGGCAATCGGCGGAACAGTCAATATCCGAACATTAGGCACGCATGATATTCTTCAAGATGGTCAGAGTCTCGGCGCTTTGGTTAAAGTAAATACGCACAACAACAATAGAACACCTGAAGTACCTGAAAGCTTTGGTCTGCAAAGTTATTACGAAATCAGCAACCATAATGACACTCTCGACTTTGCAGGCGGCGGGTTTACGCTAGCAACAGCTTATCAACAAGATAACTTACAAGCGGTACTCGCTTTTAGTAAGAAAAAGGTTGGTAACTACTTTGCTGGTAAAAATGGCTTTAACGACTTTGTTGAAGCCAAGGAGTACGTGCGTTGGGTACCTTCAACTGAACACGAAGGACAATATGACGAAATAACAGTAGTCGACCTTATCCCACCTCCGGTCAATCAAAATGGCGAAGTCGTCAATACAAGCTTTGAAAGCGACTCATACCTAGCAAAACTAACTTATGCGTTTACGGACGAACAATCATTAGAGGTGAATACACGCTACCATAAGCAAGAAGCGGGAGAAATGCTGGCCACCTACTGGTACAAACAACGAGCCGGTGACACCAAGTTTTGGAAGGTGATTGATGAAAATGGCCAGGAACAATGGATGTCCGAAGAAATTCCAGAAGGTGTAGAAACCATGCCGCAGTGGGCTCCGGGCTCTGCTTTGGTAAACAGTGCCAGTGCGTTGTACCGTTTCTTACCGAGTGATAACCCATTAGTCGATCTTAGTGTTAACGTCTGGCGTACCAGCGCGAGGTTACAGCAATATAATGCACTTGGTAGCAACCTAGGAGCAAATGCGGGGCAATACTTTCACCGTTATAATAATAAGCGTCATGGGATAAGTGCATTCAATACCTCTGCATTATCGCTGGCCAGTACACCAATTACTTTGACCTATGGTCTATCTTGGCAGGTTGAAAAATTAAGCCCACATAAAGACTGGAGAGACAATTTTAATCGAGACTGGTACCCTGCTGACTTCAATTTAAAGGCGACTTCGCGACACGGCAAGCAAACAAAACGTGCGTTATTTGCCAATGCCAATATCGATCTTGCGCCTGTAGAGCTTGCACTGAACGTAAACCTTCATGACTCAGTAAACGAGGACTATCAAACAGACGAAAAACTTACATTTGATGCCAAAGCGGATGTAACCGTACAAGTAAATTATCAACTGCTTGATAATACAGTTATTAAAGCCAAATATAGCAACGCATATCGTATGCCAAACCTGTACGAAACAACGGTTTCCAATGAGGTATTTTCTTACTCTAGTGACTATCCGATCACCCCTGAAAAAACGAAATCGTATGATATTGGCTTTGAAAGTGACTTTAGCAACTTACTCAGTCACGGGGATAAGCTAATTATCTCGGCGGAATACTTCTACACCAATATTGAAAGTATGTTGGCTACCGGCTTTTTGCCTAAACCCGACGCACCTTCATGGGATCAAAAATTCACTTTTACCAACTATGATAAGTTTGAACTGCCCGGTACAGAGTTTGGCCTTCATTACCAAAGCGACTTATTTTACAGCAGGTTATCTTACACAAAGTACAACGGCGTCAAAATGTGCTCACGCTTAATGGCTGAGGCTGCAGGTGTAGATACTTGTAATGCGAGCGGGTTTGCAGGAAGTTTAACACCACTTCGTATACCACCAGAAAAAAGCTATATCGCTACGCTTGGTATGACACTCTTCAACGACACAATTGATACAGGTTTTACCTACAAAAAACACTCCGAGAAACATCATCCGGGTGGTTTTTTGTCAGGGACAGGCGTAACCGCACTTGAGTATATTCCAGCAGGCTATCAGCTTGATTTTTACTTTGATTATATCTTTAGCGACAGCATCAAGGGCAACCTAGCGGTCACCAATTTGACCGATCAATATAAGGTTTCAACCGGCTCAATCGTTGCGATGCCTGAACCGGGGCAGACTATTTCGATTGGTTTAGAAATCAAACTTTAATAAACACTTAAGCGCTGTACTTTTGCTTAAAGACAGCGCTATATTTCAGTTACATCACTTTGGAGCACCCATGACTACCGTTACCTCTACACTTTCTAGAGCACAAAACTTAAAACATGCAACTGCAGATACCCATGATAATGTAGACAAGTCAATTATGGCGCAAGAACCATTCACCAACACACAAAGCTACCTTGATTTCTTACGACTACAGTTTTATTTTTTAAAAGATGTGAGTGCGCTCTATGAACACCCAGAATTATTAGCACTTATTCCAGACTTAGCCGCGCGTCGCCGCTTAGGCATGCTTGAACAAGACTTTATCGACCTTGAAACCCACATACCTGCTCCTTATTTAACATCAGAAATAGCCGATGATACCGATGTCGCTACAGCACTCGGTTGGCTTTATGTCGTTGAAGGCTCAAAAGTAGGTGCGGCGATGCTAGGTAAACAAGTTGAAGCCAAGCTTAGTTTTAATGCGCAGCACGGCGCTCGGTATCTAGCAGGCCCAGGGGCTGGTCGCGGCAGCGCTTGGCGAGAGCTTGTGCAAATCATAGACTCAATTGAACTGAGTGAACAGCAAGAGCAAGCGCTCGTTGAAGGTGCTCGCCAAGCCTTCACTCGTTTCCAAGCATTTCAAGCGCACGTTTATCCATGATGCTAAAAGCCGCCTTAGCCAACTATAAAAAAATAGCCCTACTGCTATGTGGATACCTATTTGTAGCCCTTGGTGTTATTGGTATTGTTTTGCCCGTCATGCCGACCACCGTTTTTTTTATTTTGGCTTTGGCGTGCTTTTCAAAAGCTTCACCTAAGCTTGCTTTATGGCTGCTAAATCACCCAAGGTTTGGCGCCTCATTAACACTATGGAAGCAACACAAGATTATTCCTCTCAAAGCCAAAGTTCTGGCAACAGCCGGCATGGCTGCAAGTTATGCTTTACTTATTTTTTTCTCACCGACGGCTTGGTTGGCCTGCGTAATTGGCAGTATAAAAATCGCAGTGATGTCTTATATTTATTCCAGACCATCAAAGCGTGTATAATACCAATTTACATTTTTACAATTTAAAGCGCTCAACCAGTGTTGCTAGACGATGCGAGAAGCTACTGAGCGACTCGCTGCCTTTCGCCAAGTTTTGCATCGCCTGAGCATTATCACTTGCGGTACTTTGTGCATCTAACATCACTTGCTCAATTTGCTGGCAATCTTTCGCCTGGTGATCAGCGGCTTGGCTCACTTCTTCGCTTAGCTGAGTGACCTGCGCAAGTGCATTGGCAATTTCATCCATCGCACTGGCAAGTGCCTCGCTTTGTTTTACACATAAGGCTACATCGCGCTGGCCGGAATTAATGGCTTCTGAGGCAGTGTGCGTATCTTGTCTTAGTGCTACTATCATTTGGTTAATTTCACTGGTTGACTCTTGCGTTCTTGACGCAAGCGTTCTAACCTCATCGGCGACCACAGCAAACCCTCTCCCCTGCTCACCAGCACGCGCCGCCTCAATTGCTGCGTTTAGCGCCAACAGGTTGGTTTGCTCCGCAATAGAAACAATGGTGTCCAAGATGCTGCCAATATTCTCACTGTGTGTTGTCAGCTTGGTCATACTCTCGACTGCTTCACTCATGCGTGTGCTAAGCGATAGAATATGTTCTTTATTGTCTTGCGTGTACTTACTCACTTCGGTTTTATGCTGGTTGGCGGTATGGATACTTGCGAGGCTATCTGACGAGCGTTCGGAAACCGCCAAAGCACTAGCTGAAATACTTTGCGCTAAACGATTGGCATTATCCATGCGGCGCATTTGCTCGGTCGCATTATTGGCTATTTGTTTGCTCTCGCTTAATGATGACTCTGATAGGTCTTCTAGTTCATGAACTTGGTTATTGATTGACTCAAGTAAGGCACGAAGGTTGTCTTTAACCTGATTGATATTATTAATTAATAGACCAAATTCATCATCGCTGCGCTTACTCATTTGTCTAGAAAAGTCGCCAGTCGCAAGGTATTTGAGCATTTTATTAACCGCAGCTAGCGGCCCAAGCATAGCCCGACTGGTTGAAATCGAGATAAACGTGCCTAATGCGATAAATACAATCACCAATAAAATGGCGGTATTTTGTGCTCGCTCAACAAGAGTTTCAGCATTATTTTGAGAGCGGTTAAATGCCGCGTCGGCATTTTGCTGTATTTTCTCAAGCTCGGTTAAAATGGCAACCGCATACTGCTCTGACTGCTTATATAGCATCGCGGCTTGTTGTTGTTGCCGCAATTTATCTTGTACCGCGACATACAGGTGCCCCGGCTCACCAAGCTTTTCTCTGAGCTTAGTCATGCCCTCACTAAACTGACTTAATAAGTCATCTGCATCCATTCCATAGGCTTGCCGTTTCAAAAAGGCTATGTTGTCTTCAATATTATCCAATAAAAACAACATATCTTGTTGGTGCTGCTCTATTTGATCAAGCGTTAACCCACTGATCCGTTGACTGTTATTATCCAAGGTAAAGAGCATGTCATCAATGCGAACGCCTGTCCCGACCATTTCCTCCAACTGCCGCGCGTTATCTGTCTCAATTAACTCGAGATCCAGCATGGCATTACTTGCCTGTTCTTTACCCTGTTTAAGAGCTTGATATTGAGATTGGATCCGCTGCTGTACTTGTACAATATCAGCCTTAGCCTGCAGCATTTGCTTTGCGGCATCACCGAGTTGTTCACCCAGCGCCAGAGTTTGCCTTAATGGTGTGACAAATTCAGGCATGGCTTGCGTCAATGACGTTAAGTGCTGCTGACGCTCAACATACAGTTGCTGCTGTGTAATGAATTGCTGTCGAACCCGGTTGATATCTTGCTCGCTTTCAAGAGTATAAGCTTGGGAAATCAGTTTGCTGAGCTTAAGCTGCTCAAATTGCAGGGCATTAGCACTGCGCTGAATCGGCAAAGTAATTTGGCCCATATTTTGATTAGCGGACTTTATTTGCGCCAATGCTAAATAGGCAAACACACACGCAAGTAACAGCAGCACACCTAATGCACTAAAGCCTAAAGTAATTTTTTGTTTTATTGTTAGTTTACTTAGCATAATGTCATTGCTCTATTTTGAGTAAATAAACTATGTTACAAACGAGATAAAAAACCAAGTAAATACTCTAAAAATTACTAACATATCTTTTAAAAAGGTAGCTTCAAATTTGCAGTTTTGCTTACTTAGTTTTTGATTTTATTTTTAGTTTTAGCGATCATAGCAGTCAGGAATCGTATTATTTAAGGGCATGACAAGATGAGAGAAACCGCAATCAGCGAAGCAAAAGCCTTATGCCAAAGCCATAAGAGCGCATTTTTATCTACCTTCTCTAACAACCAAAAAGGTTTTCCTTTTTCTTCTATCGCTCAATATATTTTTCTTGAAGATAATCACTTTTACTTCTTTATTAGTGATATCGCCCAGCACACCAAGAATTTAGCCAAGCACCCGGCACTTTCGTTTATGGTGCTTGGTGATGGCGCGGCTGAAGATGTTGAAAATGCGCGAGTTACTATTCTTGGACATGCACACAAATTGCCAAGAGCGGATAGTGAAAGCCTGATTGCACAATTCGTAATGAAGCACGAAAAAGCTCAGCAATATGCCATGCTCGGTGATTTTCACCTATGGCGAATTGAGGTAGCTAGGGTGCGGTATGTAGGCGGTTTTGGCCGTGCATTTTGGCTAGAAAAACAGGAATGGTACTAGGACCTACACTGCAAAAGCGTGTTCAAACTCGCTTTCTCGTCTCTGCAGTTGCGATTGATTGGTCATGTCAGCCAAGGTTTTGCGCCAGAAACCGCACGAACTTTCAATCTTATCTTGCATACGTACTTTCCAGCGACCTTTATATACCGACCAAATGTGTGCCATAAATTCGGTGGCATACTGCTTTCTGCGCTCGGCAGGCACAATATAAAGTGCACAGACTTCAAACTCCCGACGGTTTGAAACACCAATAACGGTAAAACCAACCAGCTTGCCATCTGCATAAAAAAGATAAGCGATATTGGTTGCACTGCACAGCTCAAACGAACCCACTTGCTTTTGATAATGACTCGCTTCTAGCAAATGTGTAAAAGCCTGCTCGCTGTATTTATCAACTCGAATTAACTCTAGTTCAACCACTTTTTTAATCTCCCGCTTGGTGTACGGTTGATCATGCTTAAAGTTTGTGGGCGAATTGTGAAGTTTTTAGATTGGTTTCTATTGTTTACGTTAACTAATCCTCAGTTGCCATAATATGGCAAGGTAAAACTACTTATCTGGAGAGGTTACAAATTCCAAAGAAAGATAAATATTCAAATATTGCTAAGTTGACGAAATTGGATCACAAAAGCTGGCATAACAAAAAACCCCGCTACGATAACATTCTTTTACAACTCTATTTTGTTCCTAAGTTAGTATATTTTGTAACCTCTACTTCTTTGATTCACTTTTGAAAGGATTTTACTATGCGTTTAGGATTATCTATTGCAGTGGCAACTATTACCCTACTAACTGGTTGCGGTGGCTCTTCAACTGACTCACAAGACCAAGCACCACCACCCAAAACGGTCACGCCACCACCCTCTCCCACCGAAAACAAACTCAATATCACGGCACTGGACCAAAACAATCATGTTTACTCGAGCGACTTGGGTTACACCACGACTTTGGAGCGCGTCTTCAACTTAAAAGACGACAAACTATTAGTGCTTGGAGAAACATCAAGTGTTGAAGAATCAGGTAATAAAGAAGGTTTTTATGCGATCACGAACCTAGAGGGTCAAACTTATCAATATGAGAAAACGCAAGAAGGATTTGTTGATGCCTGTGTTTTTGACTCAGGGGAATACGTCATAGGTCGATTTAAACGTGAAGATACTGATCAGTTTAGTGTACAACTTGAACGCTATGATAGCTCAGGTACTTTGCTACAAAGTGCTGAAATGAAGGCGTTATCAATGGACGTTAAATATGATATCCCAGCTGATAAGAGTGCTTGGCTTCAAAAGCCGTTCACTATTATTCCGACAGACAATCCATTGAGTGAGATTCCATATACGCAAACTAGCATTACATGGTGGCGCTTTAACAATGTAAAATTCTCCTGCCATGACAACAACTTGTACGTCAGTTATAACAACGGAGGTCAAAAGATTGCGAAATACGACGTAAACCTCCAACTTAAATGGCAAAAGCTGATCGATATTCGTTACTGGGCTAACAGTTCGCGTGCGTCTGAAGCAATTGAAATGGCGCTCTCTGAGAATGGATTTTTATACACAGTGCAAAATATTAGTACTGATGCAATTCCTGCCTACAATCATAAATTTTCGACCAACCATGCGATACCCGATAACACTGAACAAAATGCGATGCACATGATTGTAAAAACCTTTAATGTAGACGGCGAACAACTCAATGAACAATTTATCAGTGATACTGACTCATCGTTAGTTGAGGATGTTCAAGTACACCAAGACAGTGTATTTGTTGGTATATCGGCACGCCGCAACAAAACGGGTAAAACAAGATATTCAAGCGAATGGGATATTGGCTTAGTAAAAATTTACCATGGTGAAAGGGCTGCTGAGCGTTATTGGTATGACTTAGATAAAGAAGATGTGCTACGTGGAGTAAAGATCAGCAACGACACATTATTTGTGTACGGCCATACTGGTGGTGTACAAGTGGACACAAATAGCTGGGTTGAACATAGCAAGGCGTTTATTGGAAAAATCAACCTTGAAAACCTAGCCGATATTGCTGCTGAAACCACTAGCACAGCACGTTCCGCCAGTTTCCAAGATTTAACCATTCAAAATGGCGTGTTAAGCGCTGTGGGACTTGAGAATGCGCCCATGACACATTCTACTGATATCTCTATGGCGGGTTTGTTGATTAAAAAAACACTCAACGATTAGACCCGCCAAGTGGTGATAACGACCAAGTTATCACCACTTATTATTAACGCGAAAGCAAAGTAACCACAGCTTGAGCCCCTTTATTGTCCGGTAAATTCGCCAAATGCAACTCCCCTTGCTGATTACGAATAAGCTCCCTGCTCAACACCAAACCGATACCTGAGCCATTTGGTTTAGTGGAATAGAAAGGTACAAAAAGGTTATCTGGATTGGCGATACCAGCGCCGTTATCTTCTAGGGTAAAGCACCAATTTTTTGGTTTATCTAGGGTTAGCGTTATGCCATCATTCCCCGCAGATTGATTTGCTTGCTCAGCATTATTGACAAGGTTGATCATAGCCTGCGTTAGCTGAGCTTCATCACAATAAACCAAGCCTTTATCAAGCGCCTTTATCTCAACACTGGGAAATAAAGCTTGCCAGCGCGATACCAGCAACTCTACCTCAATGCTTTGCATATCAACGGGTGGAAGCTGCGCTACTTGTGCGTAGTTTGCAACAAATTGCTGTAAGTGAGCGGCACGGCTTTCTATTACCCCGAGCATAGTTTGCTGCATCTCAGGTGAAATGATGTTGCCATCTTGTTGTAGAGATTGCGCCATTGAGTAGACCGGAGTTAAAGCGTTTCGCACTTCATGATTGAGCACCGATAGTAGCTTTTGCCATACCTGCTTTTCATTATCTCGCAGCGCTTGCTCCACTGAGAAAAACACCAGTAATTGATAGACCCGCTGCCCCCGGTATAGCTTATGAGCCGCAATGCTAAATCGAGAGATGTGCTGCGTATGCTGCCATTGTTCATCCACATACTGAAGTGCCAGTGTTTTAGCATGTGCACCATGCAACACCTCCTCTGGATACACGGTATTCATGGCATGATTAGCAAAATACACATGATGATGCGCATCAAGTACCACAATTGGCAGGGTGAGTTCGCTAATAAAATTAAATACAAAAGCTTCATTCTGACCATATTCTTGACGCTTTTGCTGTAATCGCTTGGCAGCTTCTTTAAGCTCGGCCTTGAGCAATTCAACCCGGCCCTTGCGGTACTGCGCTAACTGCCATACACCAAACTCTTCGTTGGTCATACCGTCCAATTGGACAGCCAAATTTTCAAGCACCTGCATTACTGCCCGATAACCGTAGCTCAGTGCGAATGCAGAGGGGAGCATCATACCGAGCAACAAAGTGATTGCACTTAACAGCGTAAGCTCAAAATAGTAGATCATCCCAAGCGCGAGCATAGCAAGTGTGATTATAGGTATCGCAAAGCCCACCTGTAACTTGTGCTCAAGTGATGCCAGCTTAGTCACCAAGCTCTGCCTTTGGGCTAATATCATGCTTTTCTAGGCGTCGATAAATTGCAGATTTGCTCAAGCCCAAAAACGCTCCTGCGGCCACTACATTGCCATCGAAATGGCGGATCGCTCTTGCAATCATGCGTTTTTCGGCTTCTTCTAGGCTCAAAAGTGGGATCTCTTGCTCTGGTGCACCTTCCTCAAGCTCAATATCATCCGCCGTTATCTCAGGCTGAAGTCCTAAAATCACTGCTCGTTCAATGACATGAGATAGCTCACGAATATTACCAGGCCAGCTGTAACTCAATAATTTGTCTAGCGCCGCAGCAGTTAGCGTGCGCTCCCGCCCGGTATCATTACCATGGCGCCTAGTGTGTTTAGCTAAAAAATGGGCTGCTAAGCTTGGGAGCTCTGCTAATCGCGCTCTGAGTGGCGGTACCTTTAGCACCACCGTATTTAAGCGATAAAGTAAGTCCTGTCGAAACTGCCCAGCGTTAATCGCTTCTGACAAATCCGTATTAGTGGCAGAAACGATCCGCGCATTACTGCGGCGCGTTTCAGAATCTCCCACGACTTCATATTCACCCGTTTCGAGCACGCGTAATAGCTTGCTCTGAAGTAGCAGCGGCAAACTGCCGATTTCATCTAAAAACAAAGTGCCACTTTCAGCCATTTCAAACCGCCCAGTGCGGCTTGCTTTTGCATCGGTGAATGCGCCTTTGCAATGGCCAAATAACTCACTTTCAAATAATTCCGTTGGAATAGCGGCCATATTCACGCTCACAAAAGCGTGCTCAGAGCGACCGCTCTTCTCATGAATATATTTAGCCAACTGACTTTTTCCGCAGCCATTTTCTCCCAAAATAAGCACGTTGGCATTGGTTTTCGCAACGCGCTGAGCTTGCTGAAATAACTGAGAGGTCGCGTTATTGCCTGCGTGTGGTTCATGTGATGACGATAGCGCTTCAGCACTTTTGGTGTAGCGTCTAACGGTGTTCAGCAGTCGCTGGTTTTGCCAAGGTTTTTCAATGAGGTCACATGCGCCCAACTGCATTGCTTGGACCGCAAGTTCAACCTTGGCCCACGCGGTAATAACAACCACAGGCACACTTATTTGCGCTTGTCTCAACCAACTAAGAAATTGCAGCCCTTCTTTTCCTGAGGTTGTATCTCTATTGAAGTTCATATCAAGCAAAATAAGCGCAACGGGCTGCTCCGATAACATAGCCTTGGCTTCATCTGGGTGTGCGGCTTCAAGGCTCATAAAACCATGACTTTGTAGCACTATGGTGGCTGACATTCGCACGTCAGGGTTGTCGTCGATGATTAAAACTGGCGTCATCACTTCCTACTTATATTTTGTTTGGGCTTACGCCCAAACTTTAATGTTTTAATGCACGCATTGGTGTCGAGTTTATTAACTGTTTCATTGGGTAAATTGCCGTGGCTAACGCAAAAGCCAATATGGTAACAATCACCACAAGCAACCAGCTAGATTTTGCCAACAACCAATCTGACGAAACACTCATATAAAATCCCGCAACAACCATAATGGCAGCCAACATCGCCACTAGCATAGGCGCGATGGTATCTGACAATAACAACCGATATAAACGTTGTTTCTTGGCACCAAGTGCCATTCGCATTCCAAACTCGTAGCGTCTTTGTTGAAAGCTATAGTTAAGCACACCGTAAATGCCCACCCCAGATAACAACAAACAAAAACCACAAAGCGCAAAGCTTAGCAGTAAAGTCAGGCGCTCCAAATAGGTAATGCTCTGATATGTCTTTGTTAAGTTTGAAAAACGCCATATTCCCGCCTGACCATTCACGGTGCTGATGGCATTTTGGATCTGAGCGCGAGTAAGTGATGCTCCCGGTTCCATTTCTATCATAAATGGATAACCCAAAGGCAGCGCAGGTAGCCAAACAGTTTTACCTTGAAGTTCATGATGACGTTTAGGGTAATTGAAGTTTTTTGAGATACCGACTATTTCAGCAGGTACATCTGGGTTAAAAATAAAATACGTTTCACCAATCACATCCCCATCTGGTTTTAACGCCTGTGCCGCAGCCCAAGAAACAATAGCCTCTTCCTTTTCGCCTCGAATTGCAGCTTCGCTAAAAGTGCGCCCGGCAACGAGCTCAAGCCCAGTTAATGCAAAATAATCCGGCCCAACGTTACCTCTAACCATGCTTGGTGTCCATTCACCCGCCATGTCCTGCATAGCAACCACAGGGACATCGCTTTGTAATGGACTTTCTCCATGGGCGACGCCTAACACGCCTGGAATGTTAGCCAACGCGAGTTTGAATCCTTCAATATTGGCGTAACGCGCGGGAAATGGAGTGGGATCTGCGGGAATATGCAGCATCACGCTATACATATTGTCCAACTTTGTTCCGAGCGGTCTAAGCAAGGTATCGGCGCTTTTACATAGCACCAAGGTCGCCCCAAGCACCAACGCAGTGGTAAAAAACAGCTGTACCGCAACCAGTGTTTTTGTCGTCGCTATTCGTACCGCTTTTACGCTGCCTTTACCTGACGACTGCATGCTTTGCTTAAGCTGGCTAAAATCAACCATGTGTGAGGTGACAAATGCAAACAATAAAGCCAATAACAGTACGGTTAGGATAGCACTGAGCAGCACTGTGGTATCTAAGGTTAAAGTGTCAATCAGCGGCAAATAACCACTGGTGAGCGATTTAACTAACCTCAGCTCCCACGCCGCGATAAATAACCCCACCAGCACAGCGCCTGACACCAATAACAGCGCTTCTAGCAAAATTCCACGAAACAACAGCTTACGCTTCGCACCGAGCATAGCTTGTAAGGCCAGTTGCTGTTGGATGGTGTGAGCTCGAGAGATAAACAAATTACTCACATTAAAAATTGCAATGAGTACCAAGCATGACACACTCAACAACACGATAATGGCAAGCTTGTCATGTCCCGCCAGCTCTACCTCACGGTACGAACGCACTATAGGTTCAATATCAAGTAACGCTTCGTCAGCCGATTTCCATTCGCTTTGGTGCAGTTGAACATTTTGATATAGCTGCTCTGCGAGGATATCCTGACCACTATTGACTGGTAATATCGCCAGTAACTTCAAGTTGTTTAGCCTGCTACTCCACGGATGATACTCGCCGCGCTGATCACCAAAAAATCGCTCATCTTCAGAGAAACTAAGCCACAGCGCCCCATTTCCTTCACTTAAAAAGTAAGGATCACCATGCGTACGTGCAGCAACACCGACGATGGTGTACAGTCTGCCAACAATCCGTAAACTCTCCCCAAGCACATTGTCATCACCATTGAAGTATTGTTGCCAAAGTTTATAGGAAATAATGACCTCTGGATTTTTCTGGCTAATGCTTTTCGTCGGCGTTAGGTATCGCCCCTGTGCTAGTGGCATTTTCACCATACTAAAATAATCCGAACTTGCAAAAGTCAGCGTAAGCTTTGGCTTGCCAGCTAGATTTTCAACCACATCGGAAAAGCTACTGATCAAAGCTCTTTTTTCAAATATGGAGGGAGTCTGATACCAGTTCAGCATGTTTTGAAAGCTCTGCAGCCCTTCTGACGCTCTATCTTGGTATACGTTCTTTTGTTCTACCACCACAAATCGTGATTCATTTTCAATCTCAAGCGGCTTAATAAAAAAGCCACTAAACAGACTCAATGCGACAAAAAAGCAGCTTAACGCGAGTGCCAACGTCAGTACTAGCGTGATACAAAAATTCGGTACTTGAAGCAAACTTTTGATTGCCAGCCCTAGTTGACGCCGAAGTTGCAAAAACCCCATTACACCACCTCCGCAGTACAACTATCACGTTTTACAACGCTTGATGAAACCTGTACCCCATCTAAAAGCTGAATTTGCCGCTTGGCATAACCTGCATAGCGAATATCGTGCGTCACCATGCAAATGGTTGTGCCTTGCCTATTCAACTCCCCCAGCAAGGCCATTACCGCATCACCATTTTTGGAGTCGAGGTTTCCAGTTGGTTCATCGACTAATAAAATACTTGGCTCGCCTGCCAGCGCACGCGCAATAGCCACTCGCTGTTGCTGCCCACCAGATAGTTGGTTTGGTTTATGTTTTGCTCGGTGAGACATTTCAACTTGCTTAAGTGCGCCCATCACACGACGCTCAATTTCGTCAGTCGCAAGCGCAGGCTCTCGATACTGAAGCGGTAAAGCCACATTATCAAATACCGTTAACCCATCCAGTAGATTAAATGACTGAAAGACAAAACCGATATGCAAATTACGCAGCTCTGCTTGCGTGTCTGCGTCTAGTGCACTGCTTTCTATATCTTGGATGCGATAGCTGCCCGAAGTGATGTCATCTAATAGTCCAAGAATGCTCAATAGGGTGGATTTTCCCGATCCTGACGGACCAGTTATCGCAACGTAATCGCCCCTTTCAATTTCGAGGTTAATGTTGCTAATGGCGTGAGTTTGAACATCCTCGCCAAAGAACACTTTGCTCACTTGATGTAATGCCAAAATTGTCTTGTCCATTTGTTCTTCCTTTACCGATTGAGTGATTTAATTGTTATTTTTTCTAGGTGCTGGTAGTCAGACATCTCTGACACCACCACTTGCTCACCGGATACACCGCCTTCGAGTACTTCTATGGCATTGCCGGCTAGTTTACCAAACTTAAAACTTTTTTTGATAAGCATGTTGTTTTGTTTATCTAAAACAAATAATTGACTCTGAGATTGTGGAGTTGCACGCGGTGGCTTAATCAGTGAAAGTGCGGCGGTCTTTTTTGCTGTAAAAATTTGCCCTTCAACAGTCAAAAGTGGGCGAGCATTGCTTGGCAGCTCTCCAAGTAATGTCAGTTCTATCGCAATACGCCCATCTTGTACGATGGGCACAATGCGGCTGACCTTAGCCTCAACCTGACCAACAAAGGTGTCTACTACTGCTCGTTGACCTAAGATAATCTCGCTTGCTTCTCGCTCTGGCACCAGTAAGTCGGCTACCAAAGTTCGCTCACTACCCACCACGGCTAGCGCCTGCCCGCGTGTAATTGCTTGACCTTGACTGACATGTACTTGCTGCAACATGCCGCTGATCCCCGCAGTGACTTGTAATTGCTCCACCGCCTGAAGCGCGACCTGATAGCTCAGCTCATATTCTTTTAATAGCTCTAGCTCAATCTCAATTCTTTGCTTGTGTAATGCACTGGTTTGGCTAAGTTGCTGCTGAGCGAATTTTACTCGCTCGCTTAACTGAGCGACCGTTAAGATTGAGCGCTGATGATCTAAGCTTGAAACTATGCCTTGGGTGACTAGTTGGCGCTCAGCCTGCTCTCGCAATTTGGCATTTTCAAGCTCACTGCTGAGTAGAGTATTTTGCCCTTTCAATACAAGTCGCTCACTTTCTTGGCTTAGCCTTAATGCTTCAACATTGGCTTTTTGCCTAGCGAGTACCAGTCTTTCTCGGTGGAGTTGCTGAGTTAACTCAGGATTGGTTAACTGTAAAATAACGGTGCCTGGCTCCACCCTACTGCCTGGAAGATGCAGTACGGTTTCAACTTGCGCAGCAAATGCGGTTGTGATCTCTCTACTGATCTTTGAGCGTAATCGGCCATAGCCTTTAACACTAAACTGTATCGGTCCGGATTGAACGGTGGCAAATTTAAGCTTTTCAGCATCTATTTGCTGGTCGTGAGGCACAATCCATACGCCCATTGCAGCGAGCAAAATAAGGGTCGTTAACAGCCACCACCGACGAAATGGCTTTTTAGCCGTTTTGGCAAGGCTAGTGTGAATATCCATCGAATTACCATGTTATTATTTTTATACGGTAATACGATATTTAGGCCAAATTTAACCTATTGATTTTTATTAAGTTAAAATAATTCGCCTGTATGAACTTTCCCTAACTTGGGACTGTGTAATATCAGTTATGGGAAACCTGCCGCTCAGCAAAGACCAACTGGTTTAGATAGCCTATTTAATTCGCCAAATTGCTTTAAAGGTTTTGCTCGCCAAATAGAAAAACAACAGCGGCATCAATACTAACTTCAGCACTAAAAGCGATACCACGTTTAAGAAGTCGATAAAGAGTGACTCAGCAGCGTCGAGCATATCGCTAATACCACTAGAAACCGCTTTTATAGCTCGGCTTAGCGTCCCCTCATTGCTACCGTGAAGCTGCTCATTGAGCTTTTCGATTGCGTGTTGATGTTGATCTTTTTCTCTATTGATAAGCGCTATTTGAGTGTCGAGTTTTGTTTTATCGCTGGCCAATCGCTGTTGCTTTTCAATCAGTGGCTTAGCCTCTTCACTTTTGGTAAATGTTAGCCACTCGGATAAACTACGGTTTGCTTGAGCCGCTTCAATATCACCTTCCAGCGCGGTAATTTCAGCATTTAGTTCAGTCGCTTCACCATGAAGACGGATCTGCTGTTTAGTCAATAGCGCTATTTGCTCACTATGGCTTTGCTTTTGGCTGGTGATTTGGGCTTTTATTTTTGCACTTTGCGTACTGGTCCTTGTTGCTTGAGATTGGAAGAGGTCAACACTGCTCGACACCACTTCACTTTGTTTATTTATTTCTTGGTCCAGTAACAGTTGGCTAGTGAGACCCGTCGATAGAATGACAAACGGAACCACAAAACGGATCAGTAGCATCGTGGCTAAGATTTTAGTTCTAACCGTTTGCCAAAGTCCTAAATAGCAGGACACGACATATCCAATTACGGTAAAGGTAAAAGCAACACTGAATAATATATGAGTGGAAATAGTGTAGAGAATACGTTGGATAAACAAAGAGCCAATGGCTAGTTGCATCACATCAGAAATGTATTCGGCTAAATCATTGATAGGATCGAGTAGCTGCGCAGGCTGAATACTGGCAACACCAATACCAACCTCGGCAGATTGCAGCAAAGAAATAGCACCATTCACCGTACGTGCTGAAGCATAGACGAGTGAAGACTGCAGTAGCGCATCATCGATAAAGGCCATCATGGAGGTATTAAAAGCTGATGACCAACTTAATACCACCAAGATAGTAAGTAATACGAATTTACCTATTTTAGCCCAGTCCATCTACATACACACCTAGAATGCTAAAAGTTTAGTATTGATGAACAAAGCTTAACTAAAACTGAGTTTACTTGTGATTTTCTGGATAATGGGCTAGCACACCAATAGTGCGCTTAATAAAACGGGTAAGCGCCCGCTCTGGAAGAAAAGGTTGTCTTCCTTCAAGATTGAACTGCGCTAATAAGCGCTTGATCTCCTCATCGTCCTTTATTTGCTCAACCGACTTACCCGCCTGATTCAAAATCTTCACCCGCTCAACCAAAGCGAATGTTTGAATTCTATGTTGTTCGAGTTCTCTTTTCGATGTAGGTTTGCCATGTCCTGGCACAATCAGCGTATTTTGATCGCCAATCGATAAAATCAAATCGACCGCTTTATTAAAACCCGTTAATCCCCCAGCATAAAATGTTGGATGCCAGTTTGTGGTGTAAATATCTCCGGTGAACAAAATATTGCTCGTGGGATGATAGAGGATGTTGTCATTGGCGGTATGTGAAACGGCTTGAGTATGCTTTATCACTCCAAGCTCCTTTAACCCTTGCGAGCTGTCAATAAGTGTAAAACCTTGCTGTTGGAAAAAAGCATTACCACCTGTGTGATCCGAATGACGATGTGTATTTAGCAGGTATTTTTTCTCGCTCTGAAAGCTATTCTGTATCAAATCATTGAGCTTTGGCAAATCTGTATCTTCAACTGTGGGGTCAATGACCACCACTCCCCTTTTCGTTGCAAAGATCCCAATGCTCGTGCCATAACTTTTATCTCTAACGACTTTTGCTGTGTCAGATTGATAAAGCACTTCAAACTCACCGCTATAAGCTGGCTGAGCAACAATCAAGCCCAGTAAGATGAGCGCCATGATAGACCGCATTACACACTCCTTTATATTATTAGATTGCTCACACTATAACCATTAGGCTGCCTTTACAAGGCTTGCCAAATTCTTTAATCTGAGGCTCGAATTGGATTCACTAAAAAGACAAAAAGGAATGTTAAATGCAGATAACCGCTTTCTTTGTCATCATGTTAAATTGCTTAATTTTCACCACCATCAATGCCAAAGGTAAATTGTCACCTTCTCGCGCCAAAAGGTGGGGCATGTTTTGGCTTGCTTCTATCGCTTTCTTTTTTATATTGGGGTTATTCTTTAATATATATGAAGAGCAAGACGAATTTAGAGCGACTTTATCAAACTACGCATCTTTGGTAATACTGGGTTATTTCGTATTTAGGTTCTTTAATCGACATAAGCTCAATGCGCAACGCCAAGCTCTAAAAGACGCCAAAATCGCAAGCGTCGCTATGCCACCAGCGACGGATACGGACAGCATGCTGAATACCAGTTACCAAGTAGCGGCTATGGATGAAGGCGATCTAGAAATCGTACAAATCATCGAGCACATGTTTTCCCAAGAAATGCTAAATGACGATGCTGAATTAGTGCATTATGCCGATTCACGCATTGAGCTTTATATATGTTATCTAGACTACTATCCAAAGCTAGGATTCTATAATCTATTTGATTTTTGTACTAACGAAGTTATTCCCAGAATGGTTCATCTATTACCAAATAGCGACACTGCATGGCGATATCTGCTTATGATCCAACAACTAGGGTTGGGCGTGTTTTTAAATCATTTCAAATCACATCAATCTTTTACAATCCATCTTGACGATGCGTTTCGGTATACTGGTACCTCCAGTCCCGAGAGTATTACGCCAAAAGCCTGGTTGCAAGCGGTTAATATATCCATTCTAACACGCCAGCAAGGCAGCATTGATTATCTCAAAGAAATTAATCTAAGCGAGTTTCAATGCAGTCCAGATCAAGCGCCGTGCACAACCTTTGAGCTTGCTCTTATCGAGTTGTATCAGGCATTGCTCACCAGTGACTCTGACATAACGCCAGCGTTAACTAACATCTGTAACGATGACGTTTCTAACCGTGAGGATGAAGAGCATTTATATGCTCGAACTATTCAATATCCGCTCACTAAAGTGATACAAGGAATGTTCAGCGACGCGCAAGCGTTTAATCAAGCGATACAACAAGCGTTGGAACTACATCATAAATATTATCTCAGCCGCTCCCCACTGCAACAAAAAAGAGAGCTATACTCGCTCCCCCTTACTGCGCTTACAATTTTAGCGCATGATATTTTTGGTTTTAAGCTACATCAGCAAAGTCAGTATATTCCTCACTGGCTTGCTTACCCAAGCTTTGACTAAACCATGCTTCAACCTCTCGGTTTTATGGAGCGGCCAGGCTTTTCCTCAAGCGGTTTATCTGGCCATCGGTGTTTTGGATATCGACCACGCATTTCTTTGGCCACCTCAAAATAAGAAGTTTGCCAAAAGTTGCCTAAATCGCTGGTGGTTTGGATTGGCCTTTTCGCTGGAGATAACAGCTCGAATCGCACCGGGACTTGACCATTAGCGAGCATCGGCGACGTCAATTGACCAAACATTTCTTGTAACACCACAGAAACGGTTGGCCCTTGGTGCTCATCGTAGCGGATCGCGACTCGCTTATCGCTTGGCGTAACATAAAACTCAGGTGCTTGCGCTTCGAGTTGCTGTTGCTGATCCCAAGTGAGTGTCGCTTGAAGCAGATTAAAAATATCCAGTTGCTTCAGTTGTTTGATAGTGTTTACGCCCGTCAAATAGGGCAATAACCAAGTATCAAGCTGCGCCATCAAACTTGCCTCAGATATCTGTGGGAAGGTATTCAAGTGCTCACTTAACCATTTAGCTCGAGCAAGCCATGCGTGACTTTTTGCCGACCAATTGAGCAGACCAAGCCCTTCCGATGTGAGAATATCCTTCACACATTGGGCAAACGCTTCTTTGGGAATTTGACTCAGGTTTTGCTCCTTTAATACTAGAGCATGATATTTAACTTGTTGACGGCCCTGAATCGCCTCCTTTTTACTATCCAGTTGATACCGCACCACCTCACTCAAATATGGCGCTAGTTGCTCAAGTAATGTGCCCTTTTCAATTGCGCAGCTAAGAAATACCAAGCCATCCTTATTTTTGCCATCCACATCACAAACAATCAAGTAGGCCTGACCTTGCAGCGGATCGCCGTCACGTAATGTTACTCCCCGTCCATTCGCAAGCAAGTAGCGGTTATCCCCTTGAGGACGTTTTTGTGCAGCTCTGTCAGGAAAGGCATGGAGCAATAAAGTAGGCACTAAGATTTGAATATCTACAAGGGTGATTGCTTCACTCTTGAGCTTAATTCCCAGTTTGTGTGCAAATGATTTGGCCAATTTTACGGCCTGCTCTGCGGCAGCTCTGTGCAAGCGATATGCTTTGGCGGCACGGGTACGGTCTTGAACAAACTCAATCAATGCTAAAACTCGCTCACATACGTCACTTGTGTTGGCTTGCACTAAAATATCTCGCTCGCTTAATATCGCCGCCAAAAAACAAGCAAGTTGTTGCTCAATAGACGTCTCACATCGCAGTAGCATGCTAGCAAGACGAGGCGAAACACCCAGTTGTAGTGCACGCTGCCCAGCAGTTAACACTTTATTATGCGCATCGACCAAGCCAAGCGATTGATTTAATTGACAGGCCACCGAAAAATGTTGCACCGGTGGCGGTGTTAGCCAATTCGCGTCCTTGTATTGAGTCACCCCCCACGCACTTAGCTCTAACGCTAAGTCAGATAGGTCAGTGGTGGTGATTTCTTCTGGCTGAAAGTCACGTAAATTATTATGCTCGCTTTCGCGCCAAAGACGTAAACAGTGACCTGCGCGTAGACGACCTGCACGCCCGGCTCGTTGTGTTGCTGATGCCTTTGAGATCATCACCGTATCGAGTCGAGAGAGACCGCTTTTAACATCATAGGTTAAGCGTTTTTCAAGGCCAGAATCTATAACCACAGTGATCCCGGTAATAGTCAAACTGGTCTCAGCAACATTAGTCGCAAAAATAACACGCCTGGATGCACCATCGCTTTTATTGAGCACCTTTTCTTGCTCAGATAAGGGTAATCCGCCGTACAAAGGCATAAGCTCAATATTACTTTGGTCAAGTACTTGGCAAGCCTCAATGCAGCGCTGAATATCAGCCTGTCCGGGTAGAAAAACCAGTACATCACCATCGCCTTGCAGAGTGAAAGCATGGCGCAGCGCACTTAACACATGATCCGCCAAGTAACGGCTCGCTTTTCCGATATATTCAACTTCAACAGGATAGGTTTTACCTGGGCAAGATAACTTTGGTGCGCCATTCAGATAGTTAGATAGTAGCTCCGTGTCTATGGTGGCAGACATCACCAACAATTTGAGGTCATCTCGATACGCCTGTTGCACTTCAAACGCGAGCATTAAGGCTAAATCCGCATGAATAGAACGTTCATGGAATTCATCAAAGATAATAAGTGCAACATCACTAAGTTCAGGATCCGCTTGAAGACGTCGAGTCAATACGCCTTCGGTGACGATTTCCAAGCGGGTGTTGGATGAAACACGTTGCTCGTTTCGGATTTGATAACCAACTCGATCACCGACCGATTCTCCCAACTGTTTGGCTAAAAAGGTCGCAATAGATTTTGCCGCCACACGACGTGGCTCAAGCATAATGATTTTTTTACCGGAAAAAATATCAGCTTGCAGTAAACGCAGTGGCACTAAGGTCGATTTACCTGCGCCGGGTTCGGCCTGCAATACTAAACGGTTATCATTGGATAAGGTGGAAATAATCTCAGGTATAAAGGCTTCAATCGGCAGCAAAACTCTAACACTTTATTATTCTATCTTGCTCAATATGATACACCTAAACTTGATGCCGCCAAACAGCCGAATTCGCTTAACGAGTATTACAAGCGTAAATAAGATCGGATAGATTTGACCATGTTTTTAGTTTGCCCGCTTGTAAGTATGAGCGTAGATTTTGCACCACATGCTCGGCTGGACTTTGCATTTCCTCGTCTCCGGTATGGACACCAACCCAAGCATTACGATGAGATTCTTTCGCCAGATATAAACCACCGTCGGCTAACTCCAACACGTGCTCCCAGCTAAGCTTATCTGGTTGTGTTGGGTCAAACGGGAATGGCGCAAAGCCAATTGAACATGTACAGTTAATCGTTTGATCGTTCACCACAAATGGATAGCTCTCCACTTGGCGACGGATCCGTTCTGTTACTTCGTGTGCAGCCGCTCTGTCCATATCCGGCATCACCAGCAAAAACTCTTCTCCACCCCAACGCACTAAAATATCTGACTCTCTTGTGCATTGCTTAAGGATTTCAGCAAAGTCTTGCAGCACAATATCTCCTGCCGCATGGCCAAAGCTGTCATTGATATTTTTAAAGTGATCAATATCAACAATGACAAAAATCAGATCGGCGTTCTGTTGTCTTTGCGGAACTTGCCACTTTTGTCTGTGTACCTCAATGGTACTATCAATCATACTAAAAAAGTGGTGTCGATTGCTAAGCCCAGTTAAGCTATCAGTGAAGCTTAGGGTTTGCAAACGCTTGTTTCGTTCCGCCAACTCCTCAGTACGTTGCGCAACCTGACTCTCTAACAGCTTGGTGTAACGGCGATTCTGCCATCGCCAATAAAATACCAGCACCAGAGTAAATGCAAGCAAGGCTATCAATAGCCAACGCTGCTGGCTTAATCTAGCGTTTTCTATCTGTTGTTGGTGCGCCATAATCTGTTTTGCCTGCTGGGCATTATCACGCTCCAATTCGTTAAGCGCTTGTTTTTGCTGAGCAAGAGAGTACTGTGCTTCTAGCTTAAGTAATTTGTTATTGCGCTTTTGCAAATTCAGTGACTGCTCAGTAACAGCGTAGCGCTTTAGATAGCGATGTGCCTGCTGATAATCGCCTATTTGAGCATGGGCTGAGGCCAATAGCCATTGTAACTGAGATTGAAAGAGTAAAAAACGTGTACCAAGTGTGTCTCTTAGCCCGGCCTGAGCTAACTCAATTGACGTTGCAAAATCACCACTTTGTAAAGCGACTCTGGCACGCTGCACCGTCGACATTATCCGCATTCTTCGATTTTGAACCAGATAACCCGCATCGTCTAAATCATCTAGAATTTGCTTGGCTTGTAAGTATTCACCAAGCTGTAAATGAGCCCACGAACGTGTGAGTTTTAACTGTGCGATAGTCTCTTGCCGAATACCTGAAATCTCAGGTACGAAAGAAGACTTTAGCGCTAAACGATAAGCTCCCCTATCCATATTCAAGCGCGACTGCCAAAGACTGATATCGGCTTTTATTTGGGCATTATCATCAATTTGCTCAGCCAGCAATGACGCTTTATCCAAATAACGCTGTGCTAACTCATAGCTCTCTAAGTCAATATCAAGGTGAGCAATGGCAAGATATGTGTTTGCTTTTAAAAACTTATTATTATCCGCTTCGGCCAACTGCAACGCTTGTTGGTGTAAGTCTAGACCATCCTCAAACTCACCAAAGTGTTGAACTATACTTCCTTCTAATAATAATGCTTTGATTTGCAAAGGCTTATTACCTTGCGCACGCGCTTGCTCTCGCAGCGCTCTAATCTCCGGTAATAAAGACAAGTCATAATCTTGTTCAGCAGACGTTTGTAGCGCGTTTAAATTGCGCTGTATTTGCTCTGATGGTTCGTAAGCAAAAACACAAAATGTAATTAGAGAGCTCATCATTATGCAAAGCGATACAACGGCTGGTTGCATTAGTTTTCTCCCACCAGCATTTTAGCGTTAGCTACCTGCCAATTCGCCACTTTTTTGTTGATAAAACCGGATTCTGTCAGCGCCCTTCTAATCACACCTCGTCGTTTCAGTATCCTTAACCCACGATTGAGTGCCGCAAATATTTGCTCACCTTCAGGGTGGTTTTTACTGACGACAAAATGTCGAGAGTCTGGTAAGACAACCTTAATATTCTCGATTGGGACATATTCTTTACCCTCAAAATTTAAGGTTAAAGAGTCACTCACGCTAAAGTTAATCAACATGGTATCGACCACATCGCTTTCTACCATTGCTAACATGGTTTCCCATGGGCCAATAAAACTCACCATATGTAAATCGGTATTCATCAAAGCACGCCAATCCACTTCCCATTGCGGATTAGACACAACATTCAACTGTCTTAGCTGCGAAAGCGGCGTTTGTTGCAGTGCGACATTGCGTTTAGTGACGTATAGCCCAGCTTCGTAATCTCCTACTTCAACAATCGGATCTGAGATAAATAGTGAGCCGCGATAGTCCACTATATTTTCATGCCAAACACTGCGAGCAAGGATGAGGCTTTCCCCAGCGATTAGATCAGAAAACTCTAGAATATTCACCGAAGGCTTTGGATTAAATATGACTTTACGTGTTTCACCACCAAGAAACAGGGCCTGCTGTAAAAGCACCATTTCGATGATTTCAATATGAGAACCATTTGTGCTTGGGAAAAAAGAATCTACATCTAAAACGTCACGACCGGCAAGAAAGTCCTCATAACGCTGACTAAAATTTTCGCTACTGATAATATCAACAACCAGCTGATTGCTCCCCCAACCGAGATTGGAAATAAAAAGGAGTGAAAACAACCACTTCATCTTCATTATTGAGCAAAGCCTTATTATTAACCATTATTCAATCCAGTATACTTGAATTTAGCTCACTCTGTTAACTACTAAACAACATATTCTAATGAATTTGGATTTGAAATTTATCAGTCTGCAAATAAACGTTAAAACTCAAAAAAGTGAAGGTAATAAAAAAAGCCTAGCTTAACTCAGCCTTAGATTAAGTTAAGCTAGGCTTCAATTCAGTTATTATGCGGTTTCATATCCTATATTAGGACCAAGCCAACGCTCCGCTTCTTCTAACGACATCCCTTGACGCGCGGCATAGTCTTCTAGCTGATCTTTTTGGATACTCGCAACGGCAAAGTACTTAGAATCTGGATGCGAGAAGTACCAACCCGACACCGCAGCTCCCGGCCACATGGCGTATGAACTAGTCAGCTTCATACCGATACGGTTTTCGACATCTAACAGTTGCCAAATTTTTTGTTTCTCGGTGTGCTCAGGGCACGCTGGATAACCAGGCGCAGGGCGGATCCCTTGATAGTTTTCACGAATAAGCTCTTCATTACTTAGTGCTTCATCCGCAGCAAACCCCCAGTGCACTTTACGCACTTGCTCATGCAGATATTCGGCAAATGCCTCGGCTAAGCGATCTGCAACTGCCTTAACCATAATCTTGTTGTAGTCATCTTGCTTAGCATCAAATGCCTCGGCCAAGTCGTCTTCTTCAAGGCCGCCAGTGACGGCAAATGCGCCGAAATAATCAGGTGTGCCTTTAGGTGCAATATAATCCGACAAACAATAGTTAGGAAAATCGGTTTTCTCGGTTTGCTGGCGCAGCTGACATGACGTAACCAAGACTTCACTTCGTGACTCATCTTTGTAAATCTCAATATCGTCACCCACGCGGTTAGCCGGGAACAAACCAATCACACCAAGTGGCTGCAAACTACCATCTCGCTCTAGTTGATCTAACATGGCATTGGCATCATGAAACAGTTTTTGCGCCTCTTCACCAACCACTTCGTCTTGCAGAATACGTGGATATTTACCAGCCAATGACCAAGTCATAAAAAATGGCGTCCAGTCGATGTAATCGCGCAGAGTTTTGATGCTCACATCTTTAAACTCAGTGATCCCCAACTTACTTGGTACCGGTGGCGTATAGTTTTGCCAATCAAGTTTTACCGCATTATCCCGAGCTCGCGCTAAGGTAACCGGTTTTGAGCGTGGCTTTTTACGCGCTTGTTGCTCTCGCACTTTGACGTATTCATCCGCGGTTTTTGTTAAAAATTCTGGCTTTTGTGTTTTACTTAGCAGGCTAGATACCACACCAACCGCACGACTGGCGTTGTTGACGTAAATCACACCTTTGTCGTACTGGGGTTCAATTTTAACCGCCGTATGCGCTTTCGATGTGGTTGCACCACCAATGAGTAGGGGAATCTCAAAGCCGCGACGCGTCATTTCTTTTGCAACATGCACCATTTCATCAAGGGAAGGCGTAATAAGACCCGACAGGCCAATGACATCAGCGTTTTCGTCAATGGCCGTTTGCAGAATTTTCTCTGCCGGCACCATTACACCCAAGTCCACGACTTCATAGTTATTACATTGCAGTACCACGCCCACAATGTTTTTGCCTATGTCGTGTACATCGCCCTTAACCGTGGCCATGATCACTTTACCGTTACTCGAGCCTTCTTCTTTTTCGGCCTCAATGTAAGGGTCAAGGTAGGCAACCGCACGCTTCATCACTCGAGCAGATTTCACCACTTGAGGCAGGAACATTTTACCCGCGCCAAACAAGTCGCCAACCACGTTCATACCATCCATCAGAGGTCCTTCAATCACTTGAATTGGCTTATCAAACTGTTGCCGACAAGCCTCGGTATCCTCGTCGATAAACTCGGTGATCCCTTTAACTAAGGCGTGCTCCAAGCGTTTTTCAACTGGCCAAGAACGCCACTCTAAATCTTCCTGTTTTTCGGCTTGCGCCATGCCAGAGTATTTAGGTGCGATCTCAACCAATCGTTCGCCAGCACCGGCGTCGGTATTGAGGATCACATCCTCAACGGCATCACGGAGCTCTTTTGGAATATCGTCATACACGGCTAACTGACCGGCATTAACGATCCCCATATCCATACCTGCTTTAATCGCATGGTAAAGAAACACAGAGTGGATCGCTTCACGCACAGGGTTGTTACCACGGAATGAGAAGGATACGTTCGACACGCCCCCTGACACTTTACAATGCGGCAGGTTTTGCTTAATTCTGCGCGTACCCTCGATAAATTCAACGGCGTAGTTATCATGTTCTTCGATACCCGTTGCGACCGCGAAAATATTTGGGTCAAAAATAATGTCTTCTGGCGGAAACCCAAGCTCATCAACCAAGATTTTGTAAGAGCGCTGACAGATCTCAAACTTTCTATCTGCGCTCTCCGCTTGACCAACTTCATCAAACGCCATCACCACCACGGCTGCACCAAAACGTTTGATAATTTTAGCTTGGTGAATAAATGGCGCCTCACCCTCCTTTAAGGAGATTGAGTTTACGATGGCTTTACCTTGAATACATTTCAGGCCCGCTTCAATGACTTCCCATTTAGACGAGTCAACCATGATGGGAACTTTTGAAATATCCGGCTCTGACGCTATCAGATTGAGAAACTTTACCATCGCTGCTTTTGAGTCCAACATGGCTTCATCCATGTTGATATCAATTACCTGAGCACCATTTTCAACTTGCTCTCTGGCAACATCTAATGCAGTTTCGTAATCTTCTTCTAGAATAAGGCGCTTAAATTTTGCCGATCCCGTTACATTGGTACGTTCACCGACATTAGTAAATACTGCGGTTTGTGTCATGGTGAATTCCTAATTTAAGTTACAGGCTTCAAGACCAGCCAAACGCATCCGCACTTCGATGTCAGGCAAGCTACGCGGCTGGGTTTGCTCAAGGCCTCTCGCGAAGGCGCGAATATGCTCAGGTGTGGTCCCACAGCAGCCGCCAACAATATTAATAAACCCTTCTTTACCCCAATCGATAATCTCTTTTGCCATGTCGTCGGCTTCAAGGTCGTATTCACCAAACTCGTTAGGCAGCCCAGCGTTTGGGTGCACCGAAGTAAAGGTCTCACAAACCCGTGACAGCTCTTCTACATATTGTCTTAATAAATCTGGGCCTAGCGCGCAGTTGAGGCCGATAGAGATTGGCTTAATATGGCGAATAGAGTTATAAAACGCCTCTGTGGTTTGCCCTGACAGCGTACGCCCTGACGCGTCGGTTATAGTACCTGAGATCATCACAGGTAATCTCACCCCAGCTTGCTCAAAAGCTTCCTCCACACCATAAGACGCGGCTTTGGCATTCAGGGTATCAAAAATAGTCTCAATCAAAATAAGGTGCGCACCACCTTCAATAAGGGCAAGCGTTGACTCGACATAAGCTGCAACCAACTTGTCGAAAGTGATATTGCGAAAACCAGGGTCGTTTACATCAGGAGAAATCGAACAGGTTTTTGACGTTGGACCAAGTACACCTGCCACATAGCGAGGCTTGCCGGGGTCTTGGGCGGTAAATTCGTCGCACACCGCACGTGCGAGCTTCGCCGATTCGAGATTAATCTCTCGACTCAGGCTTGCCATATCATAATCTTCCATTGAAATAGTGGTGGCATTAAAAGTATTGGTTTCAATGATATCCGCGCCAGCAGCTAGATAATCGCGATGGATCTGTTTGATTATCTCAGGCTGCGTCAAACTTAACAGATCGTTGTTGCCTTTGATAAGGACATGCCAATCTTTGAAGCGCTCACCGCGATAGTCTTGTTCTTCTAATTTGTGCTTTTGGATCATGGTTCCCATTGCACCATCTAAGATCAGAATACGTTGCTGCATTGCTTGCTTAAGCTGCTCTGCTATTTGCTCACCGTTTACGGCTACATTATTCGGCATAATTGTTAGTCCTTACATCTTGGCTAACTAAGTTAATATCATAAGGTGTGGTTTGGTAAACATAGTAGTTTAACCAATTTGAGAATAACAAGAATGCATGGCTTTGCCATGTCTTAGATGGACGTTTGCTGGCGTCATTCTCAGGAAAATAGTTTTCAGGCTGCGGTGCGTTGGCCATTTTTTCACAATCGCGAAGGTATTCTTTTTGTAGCGTATCGGCGTCGTATTCAGGATGACCGGTAATATAGACTTGGCTACCTGAGTGATTTTTAATTAAGTAAGCGCCCACTTTTTCAGAGCCAGCTAATACCACGAGATCTTTACACGCATTAATTTTATCGATGTCGATGTGGCCGTAGCGTGAGTGTGGCACCAAAAACTCATCATCAAAACCACGAGTGAGCGCCCCGTGGTCAAAATAACAGTGATGCTTAAATACGCCGCACAGTTTGTCATTTTTGAGTACTCGCTTTAACCCATAATGGTGATACAAACCGGCATGTGCGGCCCAACAGGAAAACAGGGTTGAAGTAACATGGTGCTCAGCCCAATCAAAAAACGCCTGTAATTCCTGCCAATACACCACATCGTCATATTCAAGATGCGCCAGCGGCGCACCGGTGACGATCAAAGCATCATAGTTTTGCTCTTTCACATCCGAAAAATAGCGGTAAAACATATCTAGATGCTGCTCTGAGTTTTCAGAGCTGCGGTGGGTGTCCAGTCGCAACAAATCAACATTCACCTGCAAAGGGGTATTTGCCAGTAATCGGATAAATTGCACCTCAGTCTCCACCTTATTCGGCATCAAGTTTAATATCGCGAGCCGCATTGGGCGGATCTCTTGCGTTGATGCACGACTTTGTGGCATCACGAACACATTTTCATGACGCAATTGGGCAATGGCTGGGAGTTCGTCGGTGACGGTGATTGGCATGTGCTGCTCCAGACTAATCGAATGGCATTATTATGGACAAAAACTGGAAAATTTCAACCTCTAGATGTATGGACGTCTAAACATTAGTAATAATAATTTGATGCTTCATCTCTCACTGATTATTTCAATTTATGTATACTTGCCATCAAATAAATAAACACAAGAAACTTGATATTTATGATTGGTATTGGCGAAGCGGCAGCGATTGGGGCGGCTGGGGTATGGGCTGGCTCAACTATACTGTATAAACGATTTAGCCATCACCTTAGTCCATTTGAGTTGAACGTCAGCAAAGGCGTCATCGCTTCTGCTTTGATGATCTTCTGTTTGTTCATCGCAGGTGATGCTATGTACCCGACCTTACTCTCGAGCTGGGGCTGGCTGATAGCCAGTGGGGTACTGGGCATAGCGATTGGTGACAGCGCCTACTTTGCCGCGCTTAGAAATATAGGCCCTGCTCGCACTTTGGTAATTGAAAGTCTTGCACCTGCTATCGCGGGGATCTTAAACATTGTACTTCTTGGTGTTTATCTCAGCGCATCCGCTTGGCTCGGCATTGCAGTGACGACTGTTGGTGTGATGCTGGCGATTAAGCCAAGTAGAAGCCAGCCAGTATTAGACAAAAAACATTATCTTTTGGGAGTCTGCTTTGCACTCACGGCTGCCACTTGCCAAGCTGCGGGTATGGTACTGTCCAAAGGTGCGCTAAATAACGAAAGCATTAGTAGTTTGTGGGCGGCACTTATCCGCTTGGGATCCGGCACCTTATTTGTGGCCTTTATTGTTGTTTATTTGAAATCACAATGCCTGTTTAAAGCACTCACGCTTAAACAAATCGACGGTAAAAACTGGTTATTCGTTGCAGTGTTTTTTGGCACTTTTATTGGGCTTTGGCTACAGTTGATTTCCGTTAATCATACTGATCCCGCAATCGCACAAACCATCTTTGCAACGGCACCACTCATGGTGATGACGATTGGACTACTGCGCAGAGAAGCGATTACTAAGTCTATGGTGTTTGGGGGTCTAATTGCTTTGGCTGGGGTATTTTTATTGCTAAAGGGATAGCCAATATGCACACTTAATATGTGTGCATATTGTCCTGAGTTTGGGGTTAATTTGCTACCGAAATAGAAACTGTCGCTGGCGCGCTTATAATATCATAAAGGTTATTACCCTTAATGCGATATTGGAACGAATCCTGACCAACGAACCCAGCTTTAGGTGTATAGGTAATGGAGTAGTCACTGTTAACAGATACTGTACCGTTAGCTGGTGAGCTAAAAATCTCAACACCATAGTAATAGGGTACGCCACTATCGTTATCTTTAACGTATACATCAACAGACTGGCCTGCAAAGGTTTGTGCCAAGTCATCACTCGGATACACATCGTAATTACCACCAAACGCTTGGTCTAAGCTAACTCTGATCTCTCCCCACTCCGATGTTTCTCCAGCAGGATTAACAATGCGAAAAGAAATCGTATCTATCTTTTGGTTACCGTTGTCTTCGCCTGAAAAATAAAGCACCTTACCCTTAAATTTAACCCAACGTCTGTCTAATGTGTTGTATGCAACCGCTTGACCGTATGTAGTGTAAACTTTGTCATAAAAGCCAATTTGATCGTAACTTTTGCTACTATCCAATTGAATACGTAGCTCACTATTTGGATAATTAGGATCAGCCACGTTGCCATCGGCAAAGATATTAAATTCCTCTTGAATGTTTAGTCCAGCATTGTACTCAAATATGGCTTTATTAAGCTGAGGAGCGGCACTCACTAATGGTGAAAATAACGTAACACCGACGCTAAGAGACTTTAGCCACATCGTATTTAACTTCATTTTTATTTCCTTATGGATTGATTTCCAGCTTCTTCTGCTGGGCCTTAATTAGCAACAAGACCATACCAAAAACACATTAAACTAACAATATTAACAAGTCGAGACTTGGTCGTACTGGCAAGGTTAAACAACAGCAGCTAGACAGCAACAAAATACAAAAAATAGTCAACCTGAGATTTATTAAAGGCAGACACGACTTTTTGTTACCACTATATTAATATGTAAAAACAATGTATCTAGACTAATATCTATGCCTTTGCTTGCTTTGCTTTTAGCTTTACTGCTCGTTGTGTTACCGGCGCAGGGTTCAGAATGCCCAAGTGCCAATAATGCCAACCTCACAGGCCAAATTTTGTCTTGTAAGCAACATCTTGAAACCCTTGAACCCAACGGTGCTCAAGCTTTTGATGCACATCTTGAGCTTGTGAGCTTGTATCGTCGAGCGGGTGACATAAAGCTCAGCAATCAAATACTGGATGAGTTGATGGCATGGAAGTTAACCACACTTCAGCGCTTTCAGGTGTTAAGACAAAGTGGTATTAATCGTTACCGCCAGCGCAATTATATTCAAGCGCTGGAGAGCTTCCACGAAGCGCAAACGCTTGCGGCTAAGTTGCAACAAAACGAACTCCTGGGTAAATCGGCAAACGATTTAGCTAATGCTTATCAGGCACTCGGAGATCTAGATACCGCCCTTACTTTATTTTTAGAAAGCTACCAAATAGCGAAAGCAACAAATGACCTGGAGAGACAAGCGATCACACTTAATAATTTAGGGAATGTGTCGAGGGATATTAATCAGTTGGATGATGCCATTCTCTCGTTTCGTCAAGCCCATGCACTCCACCAGCAAGCCGGCGACCAAACTAAAGCGAACCACACCTTGCTAAGCATCGCGGAAGTATTTTACAAAAAGCGCGACTACAACAAAGCAATTGAAATCATTGAAGATTTACTTCAACCGTTAACACAAAGTGGTGCCTATACTCAATTGTCTCGAGCCTATTTATTATTGGCCGAAATTGCCATTGCTCAAAATCATATCACTCAGGCACAACAGCAACTCGCTTCATTCAAACGCACTCGGCAACTAATTCAACACGGTAAAGTTGATCAGCGAGCTCTGCTTATTGAAGCCAAACTCAAGCAGCTTGAGGGTGATAACCTAACTGCACAAACGTTACTTAAACAGGGGCTTGAAGCACATAATCAGCAAAATAGTCAGCTTACCGAGTTATTTTACATTGCCTTATTGCAGTCCCAACTACAAACACACACTTATAAAGAAGCGGTCGAGACTGCACAGCGTTATAATGACATGCTTAAAAGTAGTCGTGTACAAAGTGAAAACCTTTATCAATTTCGCCTTCAGAGCGCTAACGTCTTGGCCGCGCCTGAGCGCCAAACAGAGACAAGTATTCTGTCTCATATATTCATTGGGCTTGTCGCATTTTTAACAGGAGTGCTGGTTACTTACTGCGCTATTCACTATACCACCCGTACCAGTACCCATGGAGTGCACAGTAAACATACGAGCATTGACGAACAGGCCGCAAGACAATTAATGGTTGAGGTAATGACACTTACTTTGGCGCTTTGGGAGCAAAGTAGTGGCAAAACCCGTGTCGAATTAGCTGAAGAAAGCAAAGTATGGAAAGTGAATATCGATGATGGTCGCTTACGAGTACGTACTCTTGAACGCTATCTTAATATCAAAACGCTGCCCAAAAAGCCGCGTATTCGAAATATTATTACCACGGCACAATATGTACTCACTCAATGCCAAGACGCTAATTTCAATACCGCGCCTCTTTGTGAAAAAGTTGCACAACTGGAGCAAATCTTAGCGTGCTCCAACGCTACTTGATGTCTACAACAAAGGGGCTTTCGCCCCTTTTGGTATTAACAAGCCCTAGTTAACCGTCGCAGTCTCACATAAATAGCACGCTAAAGTCACGCCCATACCGGCCTCATATTCTTGGTGATGACGGTCTCCTTTGAATTCAAAAGGCCCTTCAAAGCGTGGATACACTGTCACATCAGGTTTTAAGCTATTACTAAAGCCTTTCATATTTTGGTGTAGAGATTGACACATTTTATTACCCATATCATACGCAAGTCGCCAGTCATCAAACTGACCACAATCTAGTTGTGGTGTAATGCGACCAGAAATACTTTGCTTAGGACTGGTACAAACGTTACTTCCTTCACTGTGTAAATATTTAAAGGTCCCAGCAGTTAATGTCATTTTACCTAGCAGAATCGTTTGCCGCTTTGGACATTTCGCCCCATCAGCAACTTCGAGCTGTGCTATCATTTCTGAGCTATGGGCTTGTACAAAACTCGCAATCAAAGTTGCTCCCAATACTATTACTCGTCTCATAACTGTCTCCTTATTGGTTATGACACCATTATTAGAGTGCGAATGAACTCACGCTGAGACTCCAATAACGGCGATAGCAAAATCCTGCCTCAAGCGAATATTGATTGCAGCAAAAGTTACGGGGCAATTGGGTAAATTCGGGTAAAAATATAAGCAGACCTTTGATATTTAAGTTTTTATTTACCACAGCTTGATATCAACACTTACCTAACCCAATGCGTCCGTTTAATATCAAAGGTTTTACCCAAGTTGACCCTTACTGGCCCTACAACCTCCTATTCAATCGCTGAAAAAGTTTCCAACATCACAAGGCAAGTTAACAATGCATGAGGCATGTTGACTCAGCACAACGATGAAGGAATAGAAAAATGAAACAGAGAAATTTCACCCCCAAATTAGTCAGCCTAGTTACCAGCACGTTGTTACTGGGTAGTATTTCGCTACAAGCCGCAGAAGAATATGGAGAAATGGCCCCCTCTAAAGTAAGCCCAGAAGCGTGGCAAGCCATTTCAAACTGGTCTCAAGACCGTGTTTCCTTGCTTGAATATATCTCCGACAACGACGAAGAATATGAATTAGACCGCTACGTGGATAGCTTGATCCGCGGCTATCGAGATGGGGAGATGCTTAGCCAAGCAAAAGCTCTAGATCAAAATGTGTTATCAGCATGGGAAAATGCTTTTACCGAGCAAGCGCCTGAAGATAACTTTTTCTTTACTCGATATCTTATTCAATTTAAACCGACGGTATTCGAAAAATGGACTCAACAGCAAAAAATGCCAACGCTCAGCCAACATTTAGAGCGAAATGCATCGCAGCTTTACAGCACTTGGCACAAGGAGTACGCAGCTCCTAAACGTAAAGGGCTCTCGGTACTTGAATACGATAGGACGCTACCGTCAGATACTCTTGCCGAATTAAAAGAATTGCTGACTAAAAAACCCATCTTCGGGCCTAAGTCACAATGCTCATGTCAGATGGTGACCCCTTCAACCAGCACAGGTCAAGTAGTCACTAACTACCCATCAACCCAAACGCCTTGGAGCACATCCACCAGCGATGGTAGTGGTTTTTCTAAGCACCATGCTTATGTCAATACCTCAGCCTACGGCGCCTTTCACTCAGCTAAGGGGAAACGTTGGTCAAAAAATAAAGCGCTCAGTTTCGATAACACCTCAGCCCATAACTCGACAGAGTTCCACGTCAAAATGTTGTGTGCAGACACCGGGGGATTTGCATGTAATCAAAGCAATGCCTGTTCGGGCAATTTAGAAGTCAGAGGCACTTATTCAGCTCGCTACCATGTAACTGGGCAAGCTAAAAAAATCTGGTCAAAAGGTACCAACTCGCACGCGACAGACGGCGCAAAATTTGCGGTCGATTTGCCAGGAGCTGCACCTGAAGTCATCTTGTTCAATAAAGCCGGTGGCGCAGCCATGGGATACAACACCACATGGAATTTAAACTCCACCATTGGAGTCGTCAAAGCCGCACTTGGCATTACTTCTGCAATCGTCAATGGCAACCCTGGCAGCTTGCTTGACGGTCAATTGGCCGATGCACTTATCACCAACTTGGCAGGCATGATCACGCGTTCGGGTAATCAAGCCAGTGTTACCACCACAATGCGCGCGCGCTTCGACTCTTCCGATGTCAGCCCTTTCTTGTTGCAACCCAATGAATTGTATCACTTTACCCTTGATTCAAAAGGTCGGGTGCAAGCCAGAGGCTACGGTGGTTATTCGGACAGTCATTACGAATATGGTAGCTCAGGCGCGGTGATGTATGCGGCAAATCACTTTACCTGCGGCAGCAATGTCAATGCCCCAGCACCAACAGGGTTATGGTTCTATTCGTCACAATCCGGTCCTGATAGTGACGCGTCGTTACGTAGTGACGTTGAAAACTGGCTCTCTGTGCAGCTCAACAAACCCGTTAATGCAGGCCAACGCCAAGGCATCATTCACTAGGTTTTTGTTAAGGGTGGCCATGCGCTGCCCTACTCCAATAAGGAAAGATTATGAATAAGTTCATCGCCACCACGCTTACCTGCTGGGCTTTGTCTTTAAGCGTTAACGCCTCAGCAGAGTCAGAGCACTACGATACATCAACCTTACCGCTATTATTTCACGCAGGACAACAAGGTTATCAAGCCCTTTCACCTTGGTATTCTTTTCAGTATCAGGACCAAAGGATCACCTTACAAACATGCGCAGAAGATGCCTGCAAACAAACGTTGCAATTTCCCCGATTAGAGCAAACCGCACCATTCAATAGCGAGACGTATGAGCCCAGCTATCAAGGTGAAGCTGGAAACATGAAAAAGTTAGAGAGTTACTCTCAACTCCAGCTCGGTTATCTAAAAGAAAACAGACTCTATGCCAGCGGCAATCAACGGCGCTTACTGTTCACGTTACAACTCGCCTCGGGTAAAGCTGAGTTACCCTTTGTATTTAATGATAACTATGACGAATCTCTGGCAAAAGATAAGTCATCCCTTACTCGAAGTTCCCCCTCCTGCGCCAAAGCCTGTAATACCACTTGGCAAGCATTTAGCGTGGATAAATCTGGCCAATATAGTCCGGCTATTTTTGTTCGAGATGAAACCGGAAATTGGCTTATTCAAAGTACTCACGACACCATTCGCATTGAACTTACCACCTTAATAGGACAATATCAGCCACCAGCACTGCGTCATCACCACAATGACACCACACAGTCTAGTTATTCGTTGAATGACGATAGTTTAATTGTTACTCGCCAAGCTGATAGCGTATCTCGCCATATCCTTAATCAAACTCAGGTTTTTGGCCTAAGTGATAAGCATTGGTTGCTGCTTCAAAATACCGACCTCACCCTCACGGATACCCGCTCAAATATACAAGCTAAGCGTCCAATCGCACAACTCGAGCTATCACGCATACTGGCAAGCTACCTTGATAACGATCGCTTATATTTATTAGGGTTATCACCAAGAGACGCTGTGATTAAACCATCGCAGCAAACGATTATGACGCAGTATCCAAAGCTTCATGAAGACGCCCTCGTTGCCACGTCTCTACTAGAATTGGACTTAGGGCTACAGGTTATTTCGGCCACAACGGTATTTATTCCTGACACCGAGTTTGCTGATATTCGCATTACTCGCAATGCGTGGGGAATATTGGTTAGCTCCGGCGAAGTTTCGGCACGTTCAACAACACATGCGTATGAAAGCAACCAATCGGCATCAGCAATGTCTGGCTGTCCGATGATAGCCAGTGGCTATGGTTATGGCCTGCTATGCTGGAAGGCATTAAATAACCCAACACTCACCTATACTCCCAATGCCGCAAGCACAATGATCCCAATGACGGTGGTTGACAACACAACGCCAAATCTAATGAATCAATTAGAGAACAATCAATATGGGATTATTTTTAAAAATGGGGCGACGCCAACCGATCCGGGTGGAGTGTGGACACATCCAGATAATGTTGCCACCAGTAAGGAAGATTTAGGACTGGCTGTGGCCATGTACCATTATCGCTGGGGTTCACCTGTCGCCGCGAATATCGTCTACCCATCAGGAAGCCCCGCACATCCAGTGATGTTTAGAAAGGTGGAATATCAAGCGGCGAATAACAGTAATTTGCCACACAATGTTTGCAATCATTTTGCTGCCAGCTCAGGTTACCCTGAGTATCAAGCGGCTGATGCTTGTATGACTCAGCCAAGTTTTGGCCTATTTAGCCTCGAAGATCTTACCTTTGACCGTTGGCAGGGAGGGAGTTATTATCCGAATCAAACAGTCAGTGGGCAGGATAATTCTTGGTTTCCTTGGTATACCAACTTTGTTGGCGATCCACCGGTAACAGAAATCTTTGAACAGGCCTCGAGCGCTGAAATGCTTGCACGATTGCAATTTAACTTAGCGCAGTTCGGTAAAATCAACCAAGACACTTATGTTAACGGCACACGCTTTAGTCAAGACACAGTCACCGGCTTCTACCGCTGCAGCCACCAATAATTAGCTGAGAAAAAGGATATTCGTATTCAAGACTCGCAAATTGTTAACAATGCATTAAACTTCATTCAACTGTTCAAAAAGGAATGAAGTCATGCGCATCATCATCGCCATTGCGACGCTCAATTTAATTGCTTGTAGCAGCACGTTTGCAGTCCAACAAGCGAATACCAAAGTACTAGGCGCTTACTCAATGTTCGCGCCCTCCACTACAGAAGCCCCAAATATCTACGCGCGCGTTGTTGTTGACGGCGTGCTCAGCGACGCCAATCAATGCCCAAGCTTGCTCTTTGGTAAAAAATCCATGCCGATGCAATTGCGAGCAATGCGTCCAGACCAAACACATTTTCCAATCACTGTGTGCGAGGCAAAAATCTCCCAAAACACGGCTTATACCGTCAGTGGTAGCCAATTCTCGTTAGCGCCCGTGACATTCGATCCGAATAAAATTGCGGTTTTTGGCGATACCGGCTGTAAGTCATCAGTTTGCGAAAACAACACTGCCGCCGAGCCGTTTAAAACCCTCGCAGAGCAAGGGGCAAAGCAACAACCACAATTGTTGCTCCATATGGGGGATTTCAACTATCGAGGTACCGGAGGTGCGATTTCTGGTGATACCTATGCTTATGATGCAGGCGATGGTGGATATGGCGGTACTAGCTGCGGTCTTAACGATACCTACTACAGTCAAAACGCGTTAAATAGCCCAAGACCAGATACATGGAGCAACTGGCAAGCCGACTTTTTTACCGCAACAACTGATCTTTCAGCAACCGCACCATGGATTTTTGCACGAGGCAATCATGAACTTTGTAGCCGAGCAGGTATTGGCTGGTTTTACTTTTTTGGCCCAGGAGCCAACCTTCCTGATGCCATTGACCAACAGCAATGCCCATCACAGGGGGATTATAACCAACCACCTAAATCTGCAAGCGCTCATATCATTGTGCAAAACTCCTATACCATCAACTTAAAGCCGCTCAGTGTTTGGGTAATGGATAGCGCCAATGCCTGTGATGCCAGTGCAGACAATGGCCTAACAAAAGTCTACCAACAGCAATATCAACGACTTAATGTCAGAAGCGAACTACTCAAAGCCAAACCCATGTGGATTATGAGCCACAGACCCATTTGGGGCGTTGAAGACCCGACAACCAAAGACACATTAAACGTAATGTTGCAAACCGCGCTGAAGAACACTAGACAAGGTAAGTTGCCTGCTCACGTAACTTTATCACTCGCAGGACACATGCATATTTATCAGTCTTCCACCTTTGCAGCCAGTACCGCGCGTCCTCCGCAAATCGTTGTCGGCAATAGCGGCGTCAGCCTTAGTGATACCGATGCCTTTAGCGAATTTGATTATGCACTTGATAGCCAAAACGCAATCGTTAACGAACAAGGTAAGTTCGGCTTTTTATCAATTAAGCTTGGCAAAGATGGCGCGTGGCAAGGAGAGTTTTTGGATGAAAGTGGTGCCGCCTTTTTAACCTGCAGCAGCAAAACTGCAGATAAACAAGCGGTATGTCGCGCGAAATAAGCGCGACTTTTACATCCTAATCACTGACAACTTGAGTTACTCGCCTTGTATCATCGTGTTTTTGATACCAAGCGAGTAGCAGCAAACGCGAGTCTTGAAATAAACATCACTACTGCTAAACCATAAACGTGGTTAACACTGAGTAATAGCACGCTCGCGATCAATGTGAATATCGCAAAATGTACCGCATATGAATTATTAAACCGTATTATGTTAGCTTAGGTTTTACTTAATCAGTAACAACGCGCCGAATCATTCGAACTGTTCTAGCGTATGCATAAGACTAAACGGATGTTGTAAAAACTCGGCTTGGTAGGCTTTATTGCGAACACATTCTGGTAGCTGGTTAAACTCCAGCTCCGTTTCAACATAATCGAAATAAACGCTGGAGCTTTCCGTGTTTAGCGCATTGACGAACCTTAAGACTTCTGACTGCTTTTGCACCGCTAAATTCGCGGCAACAAGTCTGGCGAATTCGCCATACTCTTCGGCTTCACATTCCCTTTTTTGGTGAATATAAAAATAAGATAAAACGATACCTCGCTGCTGCGAGGTAATATTAAGACTGCGTAATTGCTCTTCTGTAATAGCACGCTCACTTTCGCAAGCCGCTTTTTTATCACCCAGTTGTGTTACGCTATTTAACAGCTCACTGAGGAGTGCCTTTTGAACTGGTTCAAGTTGTTCGACTGGATACTCAATAGTCGGCGTAAGATCTACTGACATTGTTTCAGCATTCGCTTGTTGTGCGAATACAAGTCCAAACAATATCGAAATGAATAGCTGGCGATTCATCAACTATCTCTTCTATCGCTCGAATCCGTAGATCTGCTCTATGCTTTTAAGATAATTAAAGTTGTTCCGAAGAAAATCCGCCTTTAGTGCGGCCTCTTTTACCGTCTCAGGTAAGGCATTAAACCTCGCTTCAGCTTCAATAAAGTGTGCATAGCGAGAAGAAGACGCAGCATTGATGGCCTCTAAAAAGGTGAAATCACTATGCTGCCCTTTCGTTGCATGATTGACGACAAGTAACTTTGAAAACTCACTAAACTCTGCTGATTCGCACTGGTTTTTGTTGAGACCGTCAAAGTAATGAAGAACTAAGGGGTAGTGCTTCATATTGATTTTTAGCGGGCTCAATTGCGACTTGTTCAACACATTATCAACGTTCTCACATTCCTTGCGCTTACTCTGTAATCGGTTATAGCTCTCTATAAGCGCTGACATTGCCTGTCGCTCAAAACCTTCTATTCCAAAATTGTCCAGTAGCGTGTTGAGTTCGCTGGGCTGTACAGGTGGCTTATTAAGTATCTCTTGATAATCGGGTGTAGCAGCCACTGTGCTCACATTTAGCAACAAGCCCGCGACTAAGAATGCTGAGGATAAATTCACCGTAAAATTCCTTTTCAATCATATTATTATAGTTTCTGCAGCATACAGGCCCTGTATTGAATAGACAACGAGCATACAGAGGCATGGCCTGCAGCACTAGTTTATTTCATCACACTGTCAAGCGTAGCAAATAAATTGAAGTTCTTGTTTAAATAGTCAGCGTTAAGAGCTGTTTCTCGAACTTGTTCCGGTAAGAGATTAAACTCGGCTTTAAACTCCCTAAAATCACCATAAAGGCGAGATGATAAAGTGTTCATAGAATTTATTAGCTCAACACTTTTTGGCTCTTTTTGAACAACCAAATTGACCGCAAGCAATCTCAAAAAGTGCTCATACGCTGCTCGCTCACACCGACTTTTGTTTACACTATCGACGTAAAATAACACTGTTACGTAATGTGTTTTGTCAATACTCAATGCATCCATTTGTCTTACTGTAAGTGTGTTGTCGACAGCTCGACAGCTCATTCTTCTTTTATGTAGCGAGTTATAGCTTGATAATAACTCCATCATCTTCGCGTGCTCACTCGACTTTAAATCAAACTCACTCTGTAAAGAAGTAAACTCCAATTCGCTTAGCGGTAGCTTGTTATACAATTCAGTGTAAGTCATTGAAGTTTTAGCATTAACAATACCCATAGCAGCGACGGATAGTAGCGCTATTACTAAATGCTTTATTAGGCTTCGTATCCTTTTGATGTCACTTTCCAAAACTCCCTCCTGTTAATGACCGCTCTTCAAAATATAGTCGCCGCAATGATAAACCATGTATTTTTGGCGCTAGAACAACACCATTCATCTCAGTTTACGCTAAGTCGCCTTACACGAGGTTATCTTACGAGACGCTACAACAACTTATTCGTGAAACCCAAACAGTATCAAAACGAATAAACGAGATTTCACCACAGACACCTTTAATCACTTAAATGTCAAAACTGGCAATAAGCTTTCAACATAATTAAAGTTGTTGTTTAGAAAATCAGCTTTCAGCGCAGCCTCTTTCACGGGTTTGGGTAAGGTATTGAATGTTTCATCGGCTTCCATGAACTCCTTGTAACTGAGAGAAGGTACTAGGCTCATTAACTTTAGCCTATCGAAGCGTCTTTCATCTTTTAACATTATATAACTGACAGCAAACCTCCGTGAAAAATCACTAAACTCCGCAGATTCACACTGATATTTGTTTAAGTAGTTAAAATAACTGAGTACAGGAAGATAGTAGTCTACCTCAATGTTGAGCGTGCTAAATTGCGAGTTGTTTAGCACAGTCGTAACATTGTTGCATTCTTCGCGTTTGCTGCGCAGTCGACGATTGCTTTCATCTAGCTCAGACATAACCTGCTGCTCGAGAGCTTGCCTATCAACGTCACTCAGTATCGAGGTAAGTTCACCAGTCAGCGGTTTTAGTTGGCTAATCACATATTGATCGTTAGGTGTGGCTGAAGCTGTGCTTATATTTACCAATAAGCCAACGACCAGCAGTAATGGGGATAAACTCATTATAAATTCCTTTTAAATGATGTGTTGCAAGCATACACAACTTACAATAGATAGACAATGAACAACAGCGTGGCCCATCAGCCACGCTTTGTTAGTTTACAGTCTGCTAAAAATCATAGCTAAAACTTAAGCTGTAATTTCTCGGCGCGCCATAACGATACTGATCAAAGAAGCCAATTTGGCTGTAGTACTTTTCATCGAAGAGGTTTTCTACGTTGAGTTGTAGCGCCATATTGTCTGCCAGTGCGTAGTTTGCCATCAAGCTAACCAGTGCATAGGCATCTTGCTCTAGCCTATCGTTGCCCGTTACTGAATAAGTGTCATCCTGCCAGTTCACGCCACCACCAATCGTCAACTCAGGTAAAGCATTCACAAATTGGCAAGTCGTATACAACTTAAATTGCTTTCTTGGGTTATCCGTATTCACTTCAACGCCGTTGGCATCCTCGGCTTTGTATTGTGAATAACCCAAATGCACATCAAAACCGTCTGTTAACTGACCCACCACTTCAAATTCGAAGCCTTTACTGGTTGTGCCTTCAGTAGCATATTGCGCGACTGTATTTACCGAGCCAGGAACTATGTATCCAACATCATCTTGAGCTAGGTTGTCCTGTTCGATTTGGAAAATCGCCAATGTTGTTTGCAGAGTCTCGTCTAGATAGGTACTTTTTAGCCCCACTTCGTATGATTTTCCTTTGATTGGATCAAGGAAATCACCATTACGGTCTTGGGCATTTTGCGGCTGGAATATTTCTGTGTAACTTGCATACACTCGCTGTGTTGTCGACAAGTCGTACAAGGCACCAGCGTAAGGTATAAATACGCCATTGTCGCCAAAATCAGTGATGACGCCATAGCTTTCGCCTTCGCGCTGCCAGCTCGACAACCGACCACCCGCTATCACGCTAAGCTCATCGCTAGGGTTTAGCCTTGTTGCGGCGTAAAACCCTTTTTGCTCGGTGTCCATATCTTGAGCAACTGAGGTTTCTGTGCCCCACGTCGGCTCAGGGAAGTTGCCGTCCCACTCGTAAAAATTGCCAACTGGCAAAAAGGCATTATCGAGCGCAGCGAAAGTGAGTGTATCGGCACTTTGCTCACTGTAAAGCGCGCCAGTTACAAAATCATGCTCACGACCTGCGAGTTGATAAAAACCTTGAAGCCGGATATCAAAGCTGTCTTGGTTACTTTCACCAGTACTTTTATAAGGCCAAGAAGCTAAGCCCTCACCCGTTGTTTTATCCAATGTACCGAATAAATACAGCAGCTCTGTATCTTGCTCGTATTTCAGATTGTTGTAATTGGCGACCAGTTCCCAGCCATTTGCAAAATTATGACTAAAGTTCACAAAAGCATTGGTGCCAGTAGTTTGCCACTCTGTCCAATTTGCAGCAGTGGTTTTTTCGACTTCCCAGTCTGTTTTACTTCCATCGGTAAAGAAAGTAGGTAATGCCCCCCAAGTTGGACTGGTAGGATCGTTACGCTGATAGCTAGCACCAACGCGGATTGTCGAATGCGTGCTTAAATCCGCTTCTAGTACCCCATAAAACACGGTACTTTCGTCAGAAAAGAGATCTAAATACGAGTCACCTTCTTCATACTTCGCGACCACTCGCCCACGCACACTGCCATCGTTAGTTAATCCATTGGCAACGTCCACCATCACTTCTTTATTGTTCCAGCTCCCCAAAGAGACACTAGTGAAACCTGTAAGGTCAGTACTATTTACATGTTTGCGTACTAGGTTAATAGAAGCTGAAGGATCGCCCGCGCCGGTTAATAACCCCGTTGCACCACGCACAAACTCCACGCGCTCGTATATCGCAACATCCGCGATGGTTTCACCTGAATCACCCGCCAAACTCCATGACAAAGGAACGCCGTCAATTTGATAATTGGTAATGTCAAAGCCACGTGACTGCAATGTATTACGAACATTATCAATTTCTTTCGCTGACACCCCAATCGCATTTAACACGGTGTCGGTTAATGTATCGAGTTTTTGCTCTTTGATCCGTGCAGCGGTAATAACGCTAACAGATTGCGGCGTCTCAAGAAGAGATAACCCCAAGCCAGTTGCGGTGTCTATCACTTCATTGACGGTGTATTTTCCCGTCACGACTATTTTTTCAATTTCTTCATTATCTTGCTGTGCTGCTTGCACCTGTAATACTGACGTGCCGAGCGCTGCCATAACAGCAAATGAGAGCGTTTTGAGAGGCAGAGTGTTCACTGGGTTCATCCTAATATTGTAAAAATTGAAATTATAGTAATGCAGATGATAACCATTAGCAATAACATTAAAATGAGTTACAACCAGTTTCGAACCCGATTTAAGGAACGTCCCCAAAACAGTAACCACATAATTTAAAACAACTTTCCTATAAAGAAAACAAGCAGTATAAACCGCTAAACGAATAAAACATGCCATTTAACGCACATCCAAATGAATATAATTGCTATTTACACTTTTAAAAAGATATACTTTATTTACATTTTTGCGCAAATACTCCCTCAGCTTTAATTTGTCGCCGTCATTCAAAGAACTAGGAACACACAATGGCAAAGAAGATAAGCAACAAGTTTTGGTTTCAGTTGCATGGTTGGTTTTCACTGCCAATATGGCTACTGTTTTGCTTTATTTGTATCACAGGTACCATTTCCGTTCTCAGCCATGAACTTACATGGCTTACTAACCCTGATTCTCGGGCACATAACCCCAGTCAGGTAAGTGAGATGTCAGCGGGCTCAGTGTTACGCGCGTTTAAGGATGAGCACCCAAGTGCAGATGTCATGGGGCTCAATGTGAGAGAGCCCTATTTGACCTATGTGGTGATGTTTACCGACGTCGACAAGCTCTATGCGCTTGCATACGTAAACCAGTACACAGGGGCTGTTCAGGAAATAAATGACGGCAATACGTTTATTAACTTTATGCGCTCATTACATGGCTGGCTGCTATTTCCATGGCAAAACGGCTACAGTGTTGGTTACTATTTAGTGGCGTTCATGTCACTGATCCTACTGGGCGCGTTGATCACAGGCCTGGTGGTATACAAAAAGTTTTGGTTGGCGTTTTTTCAGTTTAAGCTGCGTAAATCACAAGGAGGTCGTACCTTTGCCGCTGACATCCATAAGCTCAGTGGAGTATGGTCGCTTTGGTTTATGACCGTAATGAGCCTCACCGGACTGTGGTATTTAACGCAAGCGGTGCTGTGGCATGCAGGTGTTGAACTCGAACATCATGAAACATTAAATGCAGCGGATATACCCAACTCAACAATAAACGCGAATGCAGTAGAGACCAGTGTTGACCTAGCGCTCGGTGAAATTCAACAGCTGTACACTGACTTTCGTCCAAGTTACATCATGCTACCTGAGCATAACCGTGATACGCTCAAAATCAGTGGCGCAAACGACTACGTACTCTATGACGATTACAGCATTAATATTGCCTACAACACTTGGAATGATACAGTCGTTCATCATGCAAACCCTGATTCAATGACAGGCTTACAAACGGTTATGCACATCACAGATCCACTGCACTACGGCACCATTGGAGGGATCTGGACAAAAGTCATCTGGTTTATTTTTGGCTGTGTTTTATCCGGGATGTCAGTTACCGGATTTATCATGTATCAGCTTCGGACCAAACGCGCGCGTAGCCAAGAACGGAGCAATGCAAGACAACTAAAAGCACAACAAGGGTAAATCGCCATGAATGCAGTCAAACGCTTTATACAACACAATAAATATTGGTTAAATGCCCTATTGCTGGTGTTGCCAGCTTGGTTTTATTATCAATCATTACATCCAGAATTTCCCGCTCCATTGGCGGAGCAAACACTTGGAAAGTACAGCATCACGCCAATGCCTTTTGACGACAAGCCGCCATACATCCACGATAACTTATACGTCAAAGACTTCTTATTGCTATTTAACAAAGGCGATGTTGATTCTGTGCGCCAAGGCTATCTCAATATCGGCCCCAACGCGATGCCACTTGCACAGCTTGTGGAGCATGAGCTCGGGATCCTTCACGGCACAAAACACGGTCAACACGTACATGCTTTAGCAAAGAAAACATTATCAGAAGACGACAGGGTTTGGCTGACGATCGAAACTTGGCAAGGCGAAGTCATCGTCATGAATTGGCCACTGCCAGAGTATTTAATCAAAGAAAGCGCATAGAAAAGGGGCATCTCGCCCCTACTCGATTTAAATTACACTTAAGACTCAATGGAAATCAAGATATTAGTACCCCACCGCTGCGCTATCTGCACGCCTTGGATCTGAGGAGCCAAATAGACCTTTATCGGTAAGCATGATTGACTGGGTTGAGCCCATCGCATTCTGCTCTGAAAGTGTGTGTCCTTTGTTTTCAAGTAGACGTCGAGTATCCACATTTAAGCTACGTTCAATACGAATTTCATCTGGTAACCATTGGTGGTGAATACGCGGAGCCACGGTTGCTTCGGCAATGTTTAAGCCATGATCAATAACATTCAAAATGATTTGCAGCGTGGTGGTGATAATACGCGAGCCACCCGGGCTACCCGTTACCAAAAAGGGTTTACCCTCTTTCATTACAATCGTGGGTGTCATCGAGCTCAAAGGGCGCTTTTTTCCTTCAACGGCGTTAGCTTCTCCACCAACCAAGCCAAAACCGTTTGGTGTGCCGGGCTTTGCCGAGAAATCATCCATTTCGTTGTTAAGTAGAATGCCTGTGCCAGCCGCGACAATACCTGAGCCATAGCTAAAGTTGAGCGTATAAGTGTTACTCACTGCATTGCCCCACTTATCTACCACAGAATAATGCGTGGTCTGGTTACTCTCATAAGGTAATAATTTACCGGGCTTAATCTCACGACTTGGCGTCGCTTTGTCTGCATTTATTTGTTTACTGCGCTGCTTTGCATATTGCTTATCCACCAAAGCTTTAACGGGTACGTCGTAGAAATCGGGGTCGCCCAAATATTCACTGCGGTCAGCATACGCACGTTTCATGACCTCAGCCATTAAATGGACGGTAGCAGCGCTATTATGCCCAAGCTCACCAATAGGGTATTGCTCCAGCATATTCAGCATCTCTATGATATGCACACCACCAGATGAAGGAGGTGGCATAGAAACGATGTCGTAGCCGCGGTATGTACCTTTTACTGGCTCTCGCTCCACCGCTTTATAGTCTTTTAAGTCATCCAGCGACATAATGCCGCCAGCAGCTTCTACCGCAGCAACTATTTTCTTTGCTGTCTCACCCTGATAAAAGCCCGCGCTGCCTTTTTCGGCAACAAGTTCCAAAGAGTGAGCCAAATCAGCCTGAACCAGCCATTCATTTGGCTTATAGCTGCTACCATCTTTTTTATAAAACACAGCCTTAGATGCCGGCACACCAAGCATTCGTTCTTTAATATAATTATGAGAAAGCGAATTGGCTAAATCAGAGGTCACTTTAATGCCATCACGTGCTAATTTAATTGCAGGCTGAATAACTTGCCTAAGTGTCATAGTGCCGTATTTCTCGAGTGCCAACTCCATCCCCATAACCGTTCCGGGAACGCCCACGGCAAGGCCGTGTTGAAGGCTTAGCTTTGGGTTTACCTCGCCGTTTTCATCAATAAAGATATCTTTGTGCGCACGACTCGGCGCCATTTCGCGATAATCAATCGCAATGGTTTTATTCTCTTTCGCCAGATGCACTAGCATAAAGCCACCGCCACCGATATTTCCGGCTCTTGGCAAGGTCACGGCAAGACTAAAACCTACTGCGACAGCCGCATCAACAGCATTGCCACCTTGCTTTAAAACCTCTACACCAATTTGACTAGCAAGTGCCTCTTGGCTAGATACCATGCCGTGTTCAGCCCATATTGGCTGTGCTGTGGCTTTAGAACTAAATATTGGTGACTCGTCAGCTTGCACCGTGTTACCAGACGCTACACCCACGCACAAGGAAACAGAGCAAGACCACACCAAGGCTGTTAATTTACGCATCTTCATCCCGTTTTTTAATTATTCTCATGTTGCAGTGTTGCATGAATAAAAAGACCAAACAATATCGATGCGTTGGGCGACTGACAGTGCAAATTTACGTTACACCATAGTTACTGCACTCAAGGCTAAAAAGCAGCTTGTCGTCAAATGTTGAAGTAACACAGGGTTGAAATAAGGTAATTACGAAAAACATAAATTTAACCTTCGAAAAACATATTTGACAAATAATTTATATTGGGTACAGTCAACAATGCAGTTTATTTTTTGTACGACAATTCAAGCTTTCACAATAAGGAAAATAAGATGAAGTTAACACTAACAAAAAGAAAGATAAAACAACTGAACCATACTGCAGGCTTGGAAAAAGCCCAAACACCAAACATCGCGGGAGGTTATTTAACCGCGGGTTGTGACAGAGAAATAACCGAATTATGCAACACGAAAGCATTTGGTTCTTGCTATAACTGTGGCTCTCTTCGCTGTTAATACGCTTTATTACCACCCAAAGGAAATGAAAAATGAAAATTAAACTGAATAAAAAGCCGCTTAAAAACTTAAACAATGCTCAAGCCATTACACCACAAGCAACCCCCCAAATTGGTGGTGGTATAAACCGTTTGACTGATTTGGACTGTGTACCGACTAACCGTCACGATTGCCGGACAGGTGCTATCTCTTGTTACGGTGATCACGACTGCGCTTTCACAAATAGACAGTATATGTGTGATTAATTCTTTTTAGGCCCGTACTTGGGCCTATTTTGGAGTCTCGACCTGCTTAAAACACTAATCCTAGCTCACGTAACTCGCGCTCAGCTTGCGCCGCATTAAAGAACTGAATGCCATGCAATCCGACCAGCTTTGCACCTTCAACGTTCGCTAAGACATCATCAAGAAAAACACAGTCATCTGCTGCTAGTTGGTAACGCTCCAGTAAGTGAGTAAAAATAGCTTTACCGGGCTTCATGCAGCCAAGCTCAGCAGAAATAATTTCTCCATCAAAGTGTTGCCAGAAAGTATGACGCGCTTTTAGGTGACTCACAATCTCGTGCACATTATCGGTTAAGGCATATGCACTATATCCCGCTGCCTTTAGGCGCTGCATCAGTGAAAGCGTGCCATGAAGTGGGATCAGTGATTCTTTGATATAAAAGAACAGTTCATCAGCTTGCTCTGAGGTTAAGTGACAGGTTTGCATAAAAGCGTGCTTGGTGTCTGCTTCAGTCAGTTCGCCTCGGTTAATAGCAAACCAAATCTCACTGTGGAACAGCTGCTTAGCTAGACTCTCAACGTCGCATTGGTTGCCAAAGGTAAGCCGAACTATCTCCTCTGGTGACCACCTCACAAATACGTTACCTACGTCAAAAATTACGTGTTTAATATTGCCAATTGCCATCCTTGAACCTCTTTAGTTAGTTTGAATATGAGCGTTTATTATGCATATCTTTATCACTTACGCACGGCTAATTCGGTAGACTCCGATGAAATAAACTCAATTCTGCATTTGTTGTAAATACTCGCTAAAAAAGGCCAGAAATGCTTTGACTTGGCGAGGTTGAAACTGCCTAGATGGATAAATCGCTTGCAGCGCGACTTTGTCTGAGTCCGTTGGACTAAATCCCAATGTTTGAGTTGGCAACAACTCCACCAATCGCCCCGCTTTAATATCTTTGTGAACATCCAGCCATGACTTGATGGTGATCCCAAGTCCTTGAATAGCCCAGTTTCGTAGGACTTCGCCATCTGAACTCACTAAACAAGTAGGCACGGTTTCAATGATGGTTGCTTGCGTGTCTTTATCGAGAAAATACCAATCGTTTAGCGCCTGTCCCGCTCTTTCCAGTACTAGACAACGATGTTGCTGTAATGCTTGATAGCAATCTGGCGTACCATACTGTTCGAGATAGTTTGGAGCGGCCACCAGCATTCTGCGGTTGTTTAACAGAGGCCGAGATATCAAACTGCTATCATTTAAATTACCATAGCGAATGGCGATATCAGTGCCAGACTCAACTAATTTAACTAAGCCCTCCCCTAAGCTCAAGTTAACCACCACCTGTGGATGCTGCGTGGCAAACTCCGCAACGGCGGGAACCACATACTGACGGCCAAAATCTGAGCTTGCCGCAATTTTGAGTGTGCCTCTCAAATCGGGATCGGCATCTTGCAGTAACGCCTCCGCCGCCGCAACCTCCTCAATAACTCGCACGCAGCCTTGGTAAAACCGCTCTCCCGCTTCCGTTAGTTTGATACTTCTGGTGTTTCGAGTCAGTAAACGGGTTTTATAGTGCGCTTCAAGTGCATTGATCCGGGCTGTCATGCTCGCAGGAGAAAGCCCTAATACTCGCCCTGCTGCAGCTAAGCCATCAGAGCGCACCACTTGAACAAAAAGCGCCATATCGTCTGCTTTGCTTTTCATTATTCACCTTTTATGAAAAGTAATTTTATATAAAAGCCAATTATCAAATATTAATAAACAAATAGACTGTTCTCAACGCATAAATCGCTAACACCAATGGAGGTAACACACCATGCAGTTAGATCACTTTTTGTTTAGGGCACATGACATGGCAAAGATGGCAACCTTTTTTGAGCAGGTGCTTAGGCTTAAAGAAGGCTTACGTCCACCTTTCCCATTTCCAGGAAAGTGGTTCTATGGCGACCAACAGCAACCTTTCATTCATCTGGTTGAACAATCACCACATACCCAAGCACAGGCTGAATACCTCGGTTCTGCGCAAACCGCAAGCATGGGTACTAGCAACATAGATCATATTGCATTTCGTGGTGACGATTACCTCGGGTTAATCACCCGATTAGAGCGTTTTGGCGTTCGCTACGAGGAGCGAGATGTCCCTATTAGCAATGAGCACCAAGTTTTTATCTTTGCACCTGAATCTCTAAAAATTGAAGTGCTATTTCCACGCCACATCAACTCACTAATCCAATAATTAGGAGAATACTATGTCTGATCCATTGTTATTTACGCAGAAAAAACTCGGTAATTTAATCTTACCAAACCGCATTTTGATGGCGCCAATGACTCGCTCTCGAACAACACAACCGGGAGATATTCCAAACCAGTTGATGGCAAAGTACTACGCCCAACGCGCTTCGGCAGGGCTTATCATTAGTGAAGCCACACAAATCTCTTGTCAGGGCAAAGGATATTCATTTACTCCCGGAATTTATACTGCTTCGCAGGTTGCTGGATGGAAAGAAATCACCCATGCAGTCCAGCAAAAAGGTGGCCGTATCTTCTGTCAGCTTTGGCATGTCGGTCGTATGTCTCACTCCACTTTTCATGAAGATGGCCAACCCGTCGCCCCCTCAGCACTCGCGCCCGACGCGCAAGTGTGGGTGGTCAATGAGAAAGGAGTGGGTGAAATGGTCGATTGCCCAACACCACGCGCACTGGCAACCCAAGAAGTACAGAGCATAGTCGAAGATTATGTCCATGCGGCTGAGAATGCCATGATCGCAGGGTTTAATGGCGTCGAGATCCACGCTGGTAATGGCTACTTAATTGACCAATTTTTACGCCGCAGTTCTAATCTACGTCATGATCAATATGGTGGCTCGAAGGAAAACCGAATTCGCTTTGCGGTTGAAGTTATCACCGCGATTAGCCAAGCAATTGGGGCTGAAAAAGTAGGGATCCGATTAGCACCTTTTATTACTCAACGTGGCATGCAAGACGAAGAGGCCATTGATACTATCTTGCTCGCCGCGGAGCACTTTAACCGCTTAGGCATTGCCTATGTGCACTTAGCCGAAGCGGACTGGGATGATGCGCCAGTCGTGACGGAGAGCTTTAGGCAAGCACTAAGAAGAAAATTCCACGGCGCCATTATTGTGGCGGGAAATTACGAGCCAGAGCAAGCCGAAGCCCTTATTGAACAAGGCCTAGTCGACTTTGTGGCTTTTGGTCGCAAATTTATCTCCAACCCAGATCTCGTATACCGTCTGACTCATCAATTACCTTTGAGTCCAATCAACCCTGATGCGCCTTTGTTTGGTGGTAGCGAGCAGGGCTACACCGACTATGCAGATTTTCAACAATTAAGAGCAAAAGGTGCAATATGAAGCCATTATTACTGAATTTTTCCCTAGCCTCCATGGCATTACTTGGTGCAACCAATGCAATTTCAGCACCTGAGTTTACATTAGAAAGCCCAGATCTTGTTGCCGAAAAATCTATTCGGCCATTTCAATACTGGGATCAATTTGGCTGCGAGGGTAACAGCACACGGCCAACCTTAGTTTGGTCAAATGCACCTAAACAAACCAAGAGCTTTGCGGTGACGTTTTACGATCAAGACGCGCCAACCGGCAGCGGATTTTGGCACTGGCAAATCTATAACCTGCCCAAAGACACAACTAGGCTTGCAGAAACTTTACCAAGCCAAGCCGTTGAAGGTAATACGGATTTAGGAAAGCCAGGGTACTTTGGCCCGTGCCCGCCTATAGGCCGCAAACATAAATACACCTTTACCGTGCATGCACTAGATGTAGACACACTCCCCGTGCCAACTGGTGCAACGGCACCACTTACTGGATTTTTTATCCACCAGCATAGCTTAGCGCAGGCAACACTCTCTGTGTATGCCGGCCCAAGAGCCGCAGGAGAATAACCATGTGTACTACATTGACCACAAGTATTCGAGCACTACTAACAGCAATCGCCCTGCTTACAGGCACAGCCCACGGCGTCGAAGTAGAATCTGGTCATCACTGGCCTGATGATGCTCAATTGGTGATCTCTATCTCCATGCAGTTTGAAGCAACCGCGCAAGACCCAAGCGATCCTGGGCCATTTCCTCAGCAAGAAGCGGGCTACCCCGACACCATCGCTCCTACTTGGTATCAGTACGGTATGAATGAAGGGATCCCAAGATTGCTCAAGCTTTGGGACAAGCATAACATCAAAGTGACGTCCCACATGGTAGGAAAAGCTGCTGAGCTTAACCCTAAACTTGCCAAAATGGTGGCAGAAAAAGGGCATGAAATTTCAGGCCATGGACAAAGCTGGACACCACAATATTCAATGACCCCCGAAGAAGAACGGGCGTCTTATATTCACAGTGCAAACGTGCTTGAAAAGATCACGGGACAAAGACCAAAAGGCTTTAATGCATTTTGGATGCGCCACTCTGAGCAAACATTAACTATTTTGCAGTCCCTTGGCTTTGTCTACCATATTGATGATTTATCTCGGGATGAGCCTTCGTTTACTCCCGTGAATGGCAAGCCTTTCGTAGTTGTCCCCTACACCTTTAGAAACAACGATATAGTGCGCTACGGTGGCAGCTCTGCAATGACAGCAAAAGCCTATTTACAAGAGTTAAAGGACGAGTTTGATGTGCTTTATGAAGAAGGAAAATCCCAGCGCCGGATGATGTCTATTAGTGCACACGACAGGCTCGCAGGCAGCCCTGCTCGCGTAAAAGCACTTGACGACTTTATTCGTTACGCTAAATCGCATCCAAAGGTTAAGTTTATGCGCAAAATAGACATAGCGAAATGGACCCTAAAGCAGCAAGACGTACCAATCAACCCAGAACGTGTGTTTTAACAAATAATAACGCTGCAATTCATAGGCTCTTTTGACGAGCCTATTTTCTTCTGCACACTTACAAATACAATCGTGCTTCCCAAAACCACAATTTTTATTTTCGAAAACGCAAAAAGCACTCCTTCCCTGCAAACAGATAAGAGCAAAAACTCAATAATTTCAATAAATTAAAATTTGGCATGCGACTTGTTATCTACTGAGTATTACAATCTTCATTCCACTAGAGATATCAACATGGATATACAAGTCGAACATAAAAAGCGCAACAAGATTAACTGGTTGTGGGCTATTGGCGGAACTGTTTTCGCCGTAGTTATTATATGGCTGCTAATACAACCCTCAGCGCAGGCATCTTTGCCTATGGCAAAAACATGGATTGCGGAGGTCCAGCAAGGGGATTTAGAGGTCAGTGTATCTGGATATGGTCAGCTTAAATCGAGAACGCCGCGTTTGATAAGTGCCGCAAGCGATGCCACGGTTGAAGAAATTTTGCTGCGCCCAGGTGCACAAGTTAACCCCGACAGCATCATCATGAGGTTACAAGATGCAAATTTGGCCCAATCTCTAAAAGATGCCAAACGCAGTTTGGCGCAATCGCAAGACCAATATCTACAGCTCGATATCAATCAACAACGAGAATTGCTGTCTCATCAAGCGGATTTAGAAATTCTGAGATCTGAGTTAGAAAGTGCCGAGCTGGAGGTTACCGCTCAAGGAGAATTGGTTGAAGATGGAGTTGTTTCTAAACTCGACTACCAACGCGCGGTACTTACCCATCGTCAGTTGAAACGCCGCATTAATATAGAGCAGCAGCGAATAGCGCAATTACAGACCTTACACAAAGCCAATCTACAGCTTGCGCAGTCGAATATTGATGCCAGTAATGAAGCATTTTTATTGGTACAAGATAGGGTAAATAAGCTCACGGTACGGGCTGGGATCAAAGGGGTCTTGCAGCAACTTCATGTGGAGCTTGGACAAAGCGTGTCTCTTGGCACTCAATTGGTGTTGGTTGGCAGCACTACCGATTTATATGCGCAACTGCAGATCCCACAAGCCTATGCTCAGCAAATAAAGTTGGCTCAGCAGGTGAGCATCAATACTCGTAACGACTTAATTGAAGGCCAAGTGTCGCGCATTAATCCAATGGTACAAAATGGCAATATTGAAGTTGAGGTGACACTGCCTAAAAGCCTGCCCGCGAGTGCTCGTCCCGAACTAAATATTGAGGGGAAAGTCTCTATCGACAAATTGAGTTCCGCACTGTTCATCGACAAACCCGTCGGTGCAAAACCTTATAGTCAAGCAACCTTATATCTTGTTGATAAAGAAAAACAACAAGCCCGTGCAATTCAAGTACACTATGGCGCAGAAACGTCACAGCACATTCAGCTGCTCAGTGGCGCTTCGACAAATCAGCAGTTTATTTTGTCGGATATGGCATCTTATGCCAATACACCCGTAGTGACTTTGAGCAAATAACAAACCAAAGGAAGAACAATGAATAATAAACATGTTATTGAACTTAAAAACATCACTAAAAAGTTTGTCCTCGGCGGAATGGAAACACTGGCACTGCGTGGCGTGAATCTGAATGTGACTCAAGGCGAATATCTGTCAATTTCAGGTCCATCGGGCTGCGGCAAGTCAACACTTTTAAACATTCTTGGTTTATTAGACAGCCCAAGTACCGGTACCTACACAATTGCGGGTAACGATGTCAGTAACCTTGACGTCAACCAAAGAGCCACACTAAGAAATAAACATATTGGTTTTGTATTTCAGTCATTTAACCTTATCGATGAGTTGAACGTCTTTGACAATATCGCCTTACCCATCAAGTACAGTAGCACTGCACTCTCAAATACTGCGTTAAAAGAACGGATAATGACTTGCTTAGAGTTAGTACAAATGACCCATAGAGCAGAGCATAAGCCCAATCAACTTTCTGGCGGGCAGCAACAACGTATCGCCATTGCCAGAGCGCTCGCCAATCAGCCAGATATTTTGCTTATTGATGAACCTACAGGAAACTTGGACTCAAAAAATGGCGATGCCGTAATGAAAATGCTGAGCGACCTAAACGCCCAAGGCACAACCATGTGTATGGTTACTCACGACCCTAGGTATGCAGACATGGCAAAACGTAAACTATTCTTGTTAGATGGGGTGATGGTAGATGAAATGAATTTGGAGATGGTGGGATGATAAAAGAGGAATTTAAGCTCGCACTGTCAAACCTTAGGAAGCTTCCGGGATTTAGTCTTACCGTGCTTTTCACCCTAGCATTAACCTTAGCAGCGCTGACGGTGGTGATTAATATCAATCATAGACTGATCACACAACCGCTTCCCTACCCTGATGCAGACAAGCTGTGGGTGACCGATCAAAGCGAAACCATTAATGGAGAAACCCAATATGGATTCCAACTGCTCTCTACCCAGTTTCGACTATATCAAGATAAGCAATTTATCGACAAAATGGCGATGATGCACTTGGTATCATCTCGTTTTATGGACATTAAGGGTATGCCCACGGTAGACATTATTCGAGTGACTCCCGAATTCTTTGAGTTGTTGGGTACTCCATTGCACCTTGGTCGCGCGCTAAAAAAAGATGAAGGTGTCAGCGACGAACAAAAAGTCTTGGTACTGAGTTACCAGTCTTGGATAACGCATTTTAATGCCAACCCAGATGTCGTTGGTAGCTACACGAGCATCAATCGTGAGCGCTATCAAATTATCGGAGTAACGGGAGAAGCGTTTGAAGTGCCTGAAATTTTTGGTGGCTTCCCCGTTAGCGGTTTTAGTAGCTTTCCGGAGCCTGTCACCACTACCTCGCATTGGAATAGTATCAGCAGTGAATTTAACGGCATCGCTCGGCTTAAAGCGGGTGTAAACATAGAGCAGATGAATCATGCGCTGGGCGAGCAAATTAACACGCTTTACCAATCCCGTGAGAACGTAGCGCCCGACACGCGAATTGGCGCTAAGTTTACACCACTGCGCGACAAAATCGTTGCACGAAGTGATGAACTAGCAATTACCTTATTATTCTCAGCTGCAGTTTTGGTGCTCATTGCCCTGACTAATGTGGTTAATTTATTTCTCTCAAGAGCTGCGCAAAAACAGCGCACCATAGCAATTCAAGCGGCACTGGGGGCAAAGCCTACTCACATTTTTGTCAGTATGTTTTGTGAAAGCGTGCTGTTAGTGGGCGCAGCCACTATACTCGGATTATTGCTTGCCGAGTGGTTGAATGTTTGGTTAGCAAACGACTTGAGCTATTTATTTAGTCGCATGCAGAGCTTAACTCTGGACTGGCCGACCATAGTGGTTGCTTGTGCACTGAGTCTGATAATATCGCTTCTCATCGCCTGGTTTACCAGTAAACAAGTAAACTATCATGCACTGACAGATGCGCTACACAGCAGCGGTAAAGGCACTGGCGCGCAAATTTCCAAGCGTACTCGTCAAGCGTTGGTGGCATTACAAGTGTGCTTTGCCAGTATTTTACTCTTTCTTGCAGCCAACAAATTAATTCCCGCATACGCGCAAATGACTCATCCCACAGGGTTTAATACTGAGCATTTGTACTATGTCCGTATTGATGGCAGTGCCACAGAAATAGATAGCTTTGAGCTTGGCAAACAAATCAAACAGCTTTTAGCCAATCAAGCAAGCATCGCATCGGTCTCAGCAAGTTACACTTCACCGCTACAAATGGGGTGGCAAAACTATTTGTATGATCAAAATATTGCGCTGATCGGTATCGTCAGTTTGTCCTTTTACGACGAGGACGGTTTCACTGCGCTTTCACTGCCACTTGAGCAAGGAAGCCGATTTACACCGATTATGACATCAGGCTCAGACAACAATGAAATAATTCTCTCAGCCTCACTCGCTAAGCGTTTGTACAAAGATGAAAATCCAATCGGTCAAACCCTCTATGCAGACAGAGAAGAGCCAAGAAAAGTGGTTGGGGTTGTAAGTGATATTTACGTGCCTACAGGCAACCGAGGCTATACCTTAGAGCGCTATTACTTGCCTGTCACCGAAGGTAGCACATCCTTTATTATCAAAGGGAATTCTGCACTGTCAAAAGTCCAATTAACTCATGCTCTCAAGGCCATTCATCCGAGTCTAAACTTTGCTTTCTTTGAGCCTGTAGATGACATGCTCACCCAGAGGTTAAGACAAACTTGGCTGCAAGCAATGTTGACTGTTGCCCTATTAGCCCTTACCTTAAGCCTAGCTGGTGCTGGGATCTACGGCGTGCTCAACTACAGTGTACAAATGCGTCGCTATGAGCTTGGTATTCACTTGTCATTGGGTGCACATACACACAAACTGATATCACAAGTGCTCAAGCAAAGTCTAACACCTGTAATGATTGGCCTTGGAGTGAGTGCATTAGCCATTGCAATCGGGTATGGAATTTTGACAAAGATAAGCACAGATACTATTTCCGTGAGCTGGTTCGCCGTAACCGTGACAATCCCTATCATGCTGCTGATCGCGCTCATCGCAAGCTATTTACCAGTGCAAAGAGTGATAAGCCAAGATCCCATTAAAGCGCTAAGAAACGAATAAGTTAATAATAACAACAGGAATGCGTAGGCAAAGCGTGGCGTTTAATCTCACTTTGCCTACAACACACTATGCAAGGTTCAATTTTAATTGTTGATGACAAGGCCGATATCCGCCTTAGCTTACAGTTTTTACTAAAAAACCACGGTTTTACCATTTTCCAAAGTAGTAGTCTTGATTGTGCAGCTAAGCAGCTCAATGCGAACGACATTGATATTGTACTGCTAGACATGAACTATGAATTCGACACAACATCCGGCGATGAAGGCCTCTCTTTTTTGAGTCAATATGCAAGCCAAAGTAGCGCAACATTTATTGCGATGACCGCTTGGTCTAGCGTCGAACTCGCCGTCGAAGCCATGCAGTGCGGCGCCAAAGACTTTTTTGCCAAGCCTTGGGACAACCACGCTGTGGTAACGATGGTGAAAAAGCATTTAGGGCTAAAGCAAATCGCTGCAAAACAACAACCTGCTTCCTCCCAACAAACCATAGCTAAAATAGCGTCAAATGTAGAGCCAGCTGAAGCGTTACTCTGGTTAAGCCCCACGATGCAAACACTAAAAAGCCAACTTGACCGTATTGCAAAAACCAAAGCGAATATATTGCTTAGAGGGGAAAATGGGACAGGAAAATCACAGATTGCCAACTATATCCACCAGCAAAGCAACATCAAAGGCAACTTTGTGAGCACCAATATGGCTGCCATTCCAGAGTCATTGTTTGAAAGTGAAATGTTTGGCCATGTGAAAGGTGCGTTTACTGACGCTAAACAGGATAGACAAGGCCGTTTCTCAATGGCTGAGCAAGGGACTTTATTTTTAGATGAGGTAGGCACTCTCACTGAGTCTCAACAAGCGAAGCTACTACGAGTATTAGAAACAGGGGAATATGAAGCCGTTGGCTCAAGCAAAACGCAGCATGCAAGCTGTCGAATTATTAGTGCAACTAATGCAGATTTAGAATCGCAACAACAAGCAGGTCAATTTCGTAGTGATCTATATTTCAGACTAAATACAATGGAGTTTGAGATCCCACCACTGCGCTTGCGTCGCACTGAGATAATTCCGCTGGCCGACTTTTTTATTCAAAAGCACGCAACGGCCTATGAATTAGACGTAAAACCCTTGTCTCACGCAGCGCAAACAAGACTACAAAGTTACGCATTCCCAGGTAATATCCGTGAACTTAGCCATATGATGGAACGTGCGATTTTGCTGTGTGATGGCACTGAAATTGAACAAAGCGCGCTTTCTTTTAAATCTGTAGCAACCACAGAGCAGAGCGAGCCTGAAATAATGACGCTAGAACAAGCCGAGCAAAAGTTGATTAAAATGGCGCTGTGTCAATGCCATGATAATGTGGAAGATGCTGCGGTTTTACTTGGGATCAGTAAAAGTGCGCTATATCGTCGCCTTGATAAATTCGATATCAAAATGCGATGAGCTTACCTATGAAAAAGCCTAACTTTGAACAGACTATCGAGATTTTTTGCCTGATTATTTGGTTGCTGTTCACCGTACTCAGCGCTTTTTTTATGGTCACCCTTGAGGTCTCAACACTCAGTGTTATCACCTACTTTTTCCTTGTCCTTTGTCCGCTCGCACTGCTGTTGTATCATTTTAAACAGCGAGTGATAAAACCTTTTTATCATCTATCAACCACCATAGAGGCTATCAAAAACGAAGAGTATGGGCAGCGCTTTTACACCTCTGAAAGCTCAGGCATTCTTCACAGTTTGCAGCAAGAAACGCAGCAATTATGTCAGCAGCTGCAATCATTCAAATCAGAGCGAGACCACCAAGCCATATTACTATTTAGACTCATTGAACAACTGCCCAGCCCCATCGCAATTTTCGATAACAATACTGCATTGGTGCATGCCAATGAAGCCTTCTCAAATTGGATAGGGAAACCATGGCAAAGCCAGCGTTTATTAAAAGCGCATAAGTTTAGCCTTGAGTATCATAGTGGGTATTGGCGCTTTAACCATTCCACCCTAGGTGATGAGTGGCAGCTTCGCTACAGCGAGCTTACCATTGCAGGTACGCAGGCGCACTTAGTGATCCTGACCGATGTGCAAGCAGTTGTCAGTCAAGCTCAGCGCGACGCTTGGCAAAAAATGATCAGAGTGCTCAGCCACGAAATTCATAATTCCCTCTCGCCAATTAAGTCACTGGCTCAAACCTTGATAGAAATTCCCAGCACGCAAGAAAATCAAGCCGATTTTGAACAAGCGCTTGGCGTAATTGTGCAGCGCAGCGACGGCCTGATGTCATTTGTTAATCGCTATGCAAGCGTTGCAAAACAACATCAACTTGATATAGAGACGATATCCATAAATGACTTACTAACGCCGCTAGTAGGGCTCTTCGACAATCGCGTGAGATTAACCATTGAACAGGACTTTACGCTGCAAATTGATCAAAGCTTACTTGAGCAAGCGCTTGTAAACCTGATTAAAAATGCCTTAGAAGCTGGGGGGGAGAACAATGCTGTTTACGTCAAAGCGTATCACAATCATAAATTCGCAGGTATTGAAGTACTCGACGAAGGGCATGGAATAAAAAACGCCGACAACCTATTTGTACCTTTTTACACCACTAAAGCAGCAGGTAAAGGGATTGGGCTCATCTTAGCTAAAAACATTGTTGAACAACATAACGGAAAACTGAGCTTAACCAATCGTAAAGATGCGCAAGGTGCAATTGCTCATATTCAGCTTCCACTGATGGCAGTAAGTACGTGAGTGTTCACTGCCACCTCTAGGCGACATTTATTGAGACATTTTAAGCATCGCAATCAACTGACGACCAGCGGCAATGGTATTGGTTTCACCACTATAGATGTTGTCGCATTCTTTCGATTCAAACACTTCTTTAATCCAAACAAATCTTTATTAAACATTACCAGCATTTCGACAGGAATATCTTTATCATGCAAATGTGCCGTTAAACATTCTGCAACCTCATCAATTAATAACGCGCCATCGTTAAACTCAACACAAAAATATAAGCTATTGGCCAGTTCTTTATACAATTTAACGATAAGTTCAATACGTTGCTGCGAATAGCCATTTGCTTGGACAAGCCCAACTTCAGCATCCACTTCATCCATCGCTTCGAGTAGACAAGCTACATCATCGAGCTCTATTGGACACTCAAGCCAAAACTCGCTTGCGGATTCAGGCTCTTTTTGCAATTTACTTGAAAACGCTCCGAGGTCGTCTGGACCCATATCAAAAAAAGCATCATCAAATAAGTCATTCGCTTCTTCTGAGCGCAAATTGCCATTAAGTATTTTTTCATTTTTCTTAAGCTCTTCGAGGGTTTCATCGAACAATTCTATTGCTTCTGACGATGCTTTTCTTTTGTCTCTTTGACGGCGGGCCTCCGGTCCTACAAATTCCTGATTATGCGAGATTTTAAAGTAAAACTTCTTAAAAACCTCCGTTGACTCTTGGATTTGCTCAGCGAGTCGGCGCAGATTAGTTAAGTCTTTTTGCATGGAAATATAATGTGTCACCTCCCCTTGCTCATTTCGAATAGCCGATATATTCCACTCTACCGGATACATACTGCCATCTTTACGATAGTTGATTGAGGAGCCGTAGAAAAAGCCGTCGCGTTCAAGGGCATCACTTAATTTAGCAATGACGTTTTTATTGCTTTTAGGACCTTGTAAAATCGCAGGAGAACTACCTATAAGTTCCGCGAGATCATAACCGGTATGTTTGCAAAAATTTTTATTAGCGTAGACGATGCGGTAGCCATTTTTCCTATCTGCATCGGTGACAACCACCGCATGGTGAGAATGCATAAGTACTTGTTTTAATAATTCTATTGCTGAGGTTTGCTTTAGTAACTGGCTGAAAAACAAGGTTTCTTCTATGTTGTTTTGCTGGATAGACATTTTGCTTCCCTAAGCCTTGCGAGGCTTATTAACACGTATTTAAACAGTAGCTCAATTATTATTACCTGCTACTTTTTTAGCACCAAAACATAGTAATAATACGTGTTAACTGATCAACTTTGATCCCTCATAAAAGTGCTGCCGATGCTCAAGGTAGCGCATCCACACTCTATCCATTTGCGACTGATATAATTTTGCGCCATGTTTGTAATCCGTACCGTGCAACAGCAGCATATCCGCAAGTTGCATGCTGCTGGTCATGGCATGCAACATACCTTGCGAAGAGAGCGGATCGAAGCTCATGCTCGCATCACCCACCGCATACCAGCCTTTTGCTGCGCAACTATCCAAACGGGCCGAATTTGCACTTACCATTGGGTGCAGGTGTGCTGTTTCTATATTCACCAAGTCCACTAAGGTGTTAAATCCCCTCACCTGCTTTACTTTGGCTAAAAAATCTCGAGCGTTGGTGATGTTGTACTTTTTGATCGCATCAGCGCAAGCCTGCCAAGAAAACACCCGAGGCTGCATATTAGGATCGAGTGAAGAGCATGCCGCGCTCGGCGCACTATACCACCAGCCATTTTCTTCATCGCTTATCACCGCAAACTGTTTCGTCGTGGCAACCTCTGCGGTAAGCCACAGTGCCATTTGCTTATCAAACTGTTGTAGTTTTGCACCGAGTCGCCTCGCCAGATGACAGGCGCGACCGGTAGCATCAATAAGCAGTGTTGTCGTGATAGACATGTCAGTGTCGCGGCCTTCAACCCTAACTTGCCAACTTGATTGTGTTTGCACCACATCAGTAAGCTTTGTAGAAGATAACAAAGGGATACCACGAAGCACTAATTGATCACGAAGCTGCTGTTCAAAATGCTGCCGATGAATGTGCCACCCCAAACCATCGGGGTTTTTAACGTTATCCACTATAGTAGGCGATTCACTACCCCAAAACGAAATCATACCGTGACAAGTGAGATGTTCCGGGCTTTGTAGTAAGTGCAACAAGTTAAGCTTTTTGAGAATTCTAGACGCCGCTGGCGGTAAACACTCGCCTACTTTGTCTTTGGCTGCGGCGAGCTTATCGACTACTATCACCTGGTAGTGAGGGTGCAAAGCAAGTGCAGCAATGCATCCTGCAATGCCTGCACCTACAATGACAATATCCGATTTCCTTTCAGCCATATTAGCCCTTATTATTTGCGATTCCGACGATGTGCTTTGTCGGTTTGTGACAAATCAGGACGACAATCTCGCATGCTTTCGTTATTATCCGCAGCCAGCAGTTTTTCCGCTTTGACTGGTGTTAACCCTACTTGCATGGTGGTTGGAAAACCAGTTACGCCTTTTTCTGTCTTCGGTAATACCACCGCCAATTGACCAAACCCAGTGATCATACTGTTGATCTGCTCGATATAGTTGGTTGAAGGGCCTATCGGCAAATCGTTTAGCCACAGCTCCCGGTCATTAAATGCTGCTTGTCGCTCTGCAAATGGCTTTGTTTCATCGACTACTCGGTGATAATTTTGCTCGCTAAGCATATTATTTGGCACTCGTGCAGGCCAAAAGGTCGGTAAATAAGGGTCGTACGCTTCATTGTAGCCATCACGACAACTCGCGGTGTCTGTTTGCCAAGGAATGGCCATCCAACGTGTAATGCCACCAGCAACCTGCCCCGTTTTTAACGGCCCGCTCGAATGCAGCGCGATTTCTGATGTCATTTCCACGCCATAATTGGTGCCGTGGGTCGGTGCAGTATCCTCTGAATGCTTAAGACGGAAAGCCTCGCTATACATGCCTGCTGTACGCATTGGCCAAGTCATTTCACATCCAGGGTGGAAAGCATCCGCTAAACAGAACTCCATCGCCGCCTTGGTTAACATATCAGGCTGCTCAGCAACTGGTATTTCATCAATGCTGGCTGGGGGGCGATAACAAGGGTCGTAATCAGAATCAAATTCGCCATTCGACCACTGCTGTAACATATTCAACTGAATTTCTGTCAGGGTGACAAACTGCCTTGGCGAGTCATCGGCATCTACACTCATCGCATCGCCGTACAACCAAGGCCACAACTGCGGAGCGGTAGCGGCAAATTTAGGGTTCCAACTATGTTTTTCATCCGCTGTGGTGACTTTTTCTATCTGTCTAAAGTTATTAAAGAGATTACGTCTTACTTCTTGCCATGTGCGTGAGTTGTCATTTAAACGGCTGATCCAAGTCTCTGAAGTAAAATCAAAGGGGCTATTCCAGCCAAATCCTGCGGCAAATCCCGCATTAACCCATTGTAAATCGGTTAACCTTTGGAAAATCGGCAGAATGTCTTTACTAAAGGAAGGCTTACCCTTAGGTGCAGGTAGCATCTTGGCGTCAACTGCAACCTGACGCATTAAATCCCACATGGTTCGCGGAGATTTTTGCATTGGTGCGTAATCTGGTGGCGCACAAATAACCCATGCAGGTTTCACATCAAGTGCTTTGCCTTGATATTTCACCTCAGCAGTTACCGGGCCGTCCGAAGTATCGTCGTACCAGCCTTCATTATTACCGAACGTGATCGCTTCGTGGCCTTGAGGATTTTCTGACACCCCGTGCCCACCAAGCATCAGTAAGCGGCCCTTATCATCGGTACGCATTTCGCCTAAGTACACTTTTTTACCGGCAAAACATCCTTCAAAGCGACTACAACCGCACCCAGAAGCAATACCACTGATCTGCTGCGCCCCACCATCAATGAGCAAGCTGTTACGGTCGTTTACATTGAGGTTGCGTAGTAAACTCGGCTCGGCTTCAGCCGCCTCTGGAATATCCAACGCTAATTGAAACTCATACCAAGATGCTTTTTGATTAGCCAAGCGAGCATGCCAAATGATAGAAGCACCGTCGTCGCAAGTGAGCTCTTTAACGATGTTGCCCTCGGCGTCCAATCCATAAATACGAAAACGCGCAGCTTGGCGCTTCAACGCCCCCGTGCTATCGCGATAGTAATTCATATCTCTTGGAATGGCGGTATCGACCTCAGGACCAATAAAAAATTCATCTGGGCTGTTACCAACCCGCATTACTCCAATGGGTGGGTATATCGCAGCTGAAACAATGGGATTTTGATTGCAGTGATGTGACATGTTGTAATCCTTTTTGCAGTGGTTCAATTCATGAAGCATTACTGCAGTGTAGAAGCTATTTCTGACTTACACCATTACATCAAATTACAGGTAGGAAAGAGGCCAGAGCCTCAAAATGAGGATGGCCCACATGGAGAAAGGGTATATCTCACCTATGATGGATGAGATAGAAGTACACCCTATGCGGGACACAGGGAGAAAGGAAAAAATTAAGGAAGGAAGCGCTCAACGCGATAATCGCTGACGCCTAATATAAAAAGTGTGGGATTTAACTTAACCTAATGCTTCGCATACTAAATAGCTTTTAAAGCCGGCGTGATTAATTACATGTTTGACCTCACAGACAAACCAGTCGCCGTTGAGGTTATCATCAACCTCTTCGATAGTTATCACGCCACCTGCTAATAAATTAGGGTCGCCAACCACACAAAGCTGCACACTGGTATGCGCTCGATTTAAACGCTGTAACATGGCCGTCGCCGCGGTTTGTGCTTCGGCTTCATTAGGATAAACGTAAGAGAGTGTAGTATTAGGTGAACCGCCACCGACACTTACCAATGTTTTTTGCGCTAACGCTTTATCGTAAAAATACGCCTGCACCCCTTTAACTAACTTGTTGTGGTTAGCATTAAGCTGCCATGAAACCAGCTGCTTTTTACTTACCGTCACGCTAGGTAAAGCTTTGCCAGTTAACGACTTTCCGGTGCCTTTAGCCATAAAGATAAGCTTGTCATCCGCAATCTTCATGATTGCATCAAACTGCACAGCAAGCTTGCTTAGCAATTGCATATCGCTTTCACTTTGCTCAATGTGCGGTATTTCTCGGCCCTGAAAAGCATCGCCTATTTTTGCCTGTAGCCCATACTCACCAGCAATGTCTTGAATAAGCTTGTCCAGCATCAGCGGCTCATCCTTCCCCTGCTCTGGCCATGAGCGTATTTTTAACGCTTTAAAATCTTGATCCCACAGCACTTTATTACCATAAAATGTCAACGAGCGATTGGGGCCAGTCAACTCATAAGCGCCCACTTCGAAAATACCTAATTTGGTTGAAGGAGCACTCTGATCTTTGGTGCCTTCTTTATATCCCATCGCAATTTCTAGTTGATCCGTTGGTGCGGGTAAGGCAATGGGCGCGTCAGCCAAATTGTCAAATCGTACATAGCAGGTATCACTCGCCAGTCCCGTGCGTGTTGTAACACTAAGCTCAGCCAAGCGGTTCTTCAGTGTTTTTGATACCTCATTGCCATTTGCTTTAATAGAATAATGCGGTTGTAAGTCCATATTAATCCCAAATATTGATCACTTTAGACGCAGTAGGTTTTGCGATTTCGGGAAGAAAAATACTGATCTGCTCCGAATAAATTGGCCCAAGCTCTGCCAAGCCATGATTGGCTTCTAGCACCTTTTCTACCATGCCACTACTGCGGCCATAGTGCTTAAAACAGATGAGATCGAGACAATCGCCATCTCGCGTAATATAAGTTACCCCTTTGCTCATAACGACTCCTTAGCACCCAGCGCGCTTAATAGCGGCTGAGCTCCATTGAAAATTGGATTTCTCGTGGGATCCCATCATTAAAAAATAAGGTCCGCGTTTCACTTATCCGTTTGATGACCCACTTACCCATCACGCGCCCTACGCTTGGACTAGATTTCCCACTTTCTTCAACATAGCCCAGCGTCATCGGCTCCCCTTTGGCGGCTTCATCTCTCATCATGTCTAACTGCTTCAAGCCGTTATCCACAATTTGCGGGAAGATCACCCCTTCAATGTTTAAGGTTTGCTCTCCTACGCCAATAAATTGCATCGGCGGAGAATCCTTATCAGTCTGAGATTTGTGGGCTTCCCAGCGATATTGAGAATCGTACTGGAGCTTATTAAACGCTGCGGTGCTTACTGAGAACTTGTAGTCTCCCAGTTGCATCATATGTTTAGCATGATTAACTTTGCTCATTTAGTCCTCTATCGTTATGCCACTTGATTGTAATATCTAGCACTAAGCTCTTGCTCTGCTTGTTGTTGCTGCTGATCCAACATTTGCTTCACTTGCTGCGCAACCTCATAAGCCTGTTGGCCATCTTTTGCATTGACAGTAATATTGGCGTTTACCGTTACCGATGCTGCGCTCGGCTGCGACGCCGATGAATATTCAGATGCTTTATTCGCACTCACATTCAGTTGATTTAAACTATTTAGATCCGGTGCTTTAGACTCATTGGTAGCTGATGTTTTGTCCTCGCTAAACCAGCTTTTAATGGCATCACCAACCATGTTGTTGGTAAGGTAACCCGCCATAGGGGCCGCCATTCTCACATAGGGATTTTTGCTTTTTGAAAGTGCACCTGATACCGCATCAGCAGAAAACATACCGCCCAGCGTGCTACCAATGCCAGCCGCTTTTTCTTTAACAGAAAGCCCATCATTATTGAGCGTTTCCCATACTGTGTGTGCGTTTAGCGCTCTACCAGCCAAATCACCCGCCTTGCTGACGCCGTGTATTTTGCCGGTTGTCATCCCTTGATTAGCAGCAAACGCAGCAGCCGTGCCGGTGGCCAAATTCAGCTCATTAATGACATTATTTTTAACAAAGTCGAGCGCATTGTTTTTAGTTGCTTCACCACTTTGAGGCGTACTAATCGCAGCCGTTTTGTTGTCCGTTTGCGCAACGTTTTCATCGCCTTTTGATAACCAACCGCCGAGGGTGTCACTAATTAAGCCCAGTGGTCCCATGGTGGCAAAACTCGTTGCGCTATCGAGCAAGCGCTCTGTCACCGAAGGGCTCGAGGTACCTGAAGCTGAGTCCTGAGCATCGTCAGAGAACCAACCACCAAGTTTGTCACCAAACCAACCACCAATTGACTCACCGCCCATCGCGCCGAGTGCACCACCGACTAAGCCGCCAATTGCAGTGCCAACCACAGGAACAACCGAGCCAATTGCCGCGCCTGCTGCGGCGCCCGCGAGTGCGCCGCCAGCGCCACCCGCAGCCGCTCCAACCTGAGTGGTTTTTTCTTTCGTCGTTAACGTGTCATCAGTTAATGCCGTGAATGCATCGAATGCACCTAACGCCACGCTAAGCGGTGCAGCCGCACGCCCAAGTAACTTTTTAGACCCCTTGAATAACTGACCAAGTTTGCCACCTTTAGCTGGAGAGAAACTACCAAGCTTTTGATAACTAGCATCATTTGCGGCAGCCATCATTTTGACTTTTTTGGCTTTTGCTTTGGACTTTGGTTGCGATGCTTGATTATCTAACTGTGTTTTTACGCTAGGGGCTTTCCCGCCGTCTAACAGTTTCAAAGCGGGTTTATTGGCGCTTCGTTTGTTGACTTTGCGCGGCTTGTGCTCGCGATCCGCCGACGTTTCTTGTTTATCCGCTAGATTAGAAGACTTAGCTCGCTTGTTACGCTTTCTGCCTCGCTTCTTGCGTCCTTTTTTACGCGTAGATTTCTTCTCTTCAACATCACCTTCTAACTCAGCAAACGACTCGGATAAATCATCGCTAATACCGTCTAATCCAAACTCACCAAATAAATCTGGTAAGCTGTTGGTAAGAGAAGATAGATCTCCCTTGAGAACGCCTTTTAAATCAATATTGGAGAGTAGATCAGCGTGTTGCTCTAGTACACTTGCCGCATCGTTTAGCCCAAATGCACTTAACAGTTCAGGCCCTGCACTTACAAGGGACTTGATGTCGCCCCCCAAAATCGCGTCGACATCCAGTTTTTCTAATGCCGGTAATGCGCCTTCGAGTACGCCAGCTGCACCGTCTAATTCAAATGCCTTTAGTAATGAAGGACCTGCCGCCATAAGGCTCGATACGTCACCGCTGGCAATTTGCTTGAGATTCAGTTGTTTTAAGCCAGGAATCGCAGCTTGTAGCTTATCCGCTGCATCGCCAAGTTCAAATGCTCTAAGCACTTCAGGTGCGGCATCCACTAAGCTGCTTAGCTCACCATCCATTAAGCCCTTAAAATCGAGTTTTTCAGCGATAGGAAGAACTGAACCAAAAGCCTGTGACGCACCTTGCATATCCAATGCATCTAATAATGCCGGAGCACTTTGTAGCAACGACTGGATATCACCATCCGCAATTGCTCCTAAGTCCAATTGTTGTAGTGCTGGCAAAGCCGCAGATACTGAGTTTGCAGCACCATCAAGTCCAGCCGCCTCAAGTAAGTTTGGTAATGTTGCGGCCAACGACCCCAGCTCACCATTAGCAAGCCCGGCTAAATCAAGTTGTGCAAGCGCCGGAATTTCTTGTGCGAGAGTTTGGTTCAATGCCTTAAGATCAACGGCTTCTAGCAAGCTTGGCAAAGCCTGCTGCAAACTTTGTAAATCGCCTTGAAAAAGTCCTGGAATATCCAATTGGTTCACAGCTGGCGCAAACTGCGTTACCACGTTTGCCGCATCGTCAAAGCCAAATTGAGTCAATAACGCAGGAGCTGCTTCTGTTAACGAACCAAGCTCTCCTTTGAGTACCTCTGCAAACTCAATATTGCTCAACAAATTGCCTGTTTCGAGCAGTTGCTTTGGCAAAGCAGCCAAATCTAAACTCGATGCAAAGTCCGGCAAAGCTTGACCCAATGACGCTGCATCTAGGCAAAATTGCTGCTGAGCATCGATTACAGATTGGCTTTGTTTGGATGCATTTGTCGCGGCAGTCACGGCTGGTGCAACGGAAATTGCGTTAAAAAGTGAAGGAACGTGTTCGGCTAATGCCGCCAACTCAACTTGTACGGTTTGGCTTGCGGCGCTGAAATCCAGTTCTGCAACCCGTTCAGACAAGCCGCTTATCGCATGCTGTAAAGAATCGGGCAACGCCAACATGACCTGCTCAGCCTGCTGAAACAGCTGGCTACTAGGCACAGCATTTTCACCAGTGGCAGGTGCCTGAAACTCAGGTACTGAGAACGAAGCCTCCGGACTTAACACCGCGCTGGCATTAAGTTGAGTCATGATGGAGATTAATTGCTGGATCTGCGCACTAGTCGCTGAATTGGCATTGAGCTTTGCAACTAGACTACCTAAATGTGCAACTTGGTTAGCAAGCGAAGTTACCTGTGGCAACTTATTTTTGACTTTGTTCGCCTCTCGTGAACGAACCTGTTTACCTTGTTTTGTCATGGCGTTACCTGAGGAAAATAGAGAAAAGTGAAACGCTTTAGCTTAAGCTGAGGCCTAAGCTAAAGCGTCTAAAAGTATGGAAATGCGCCCCCTAAAGGATTAAGGGGCGGTTGCGGTCATCGGTTTAGCCCGCTTCTGTCGCTTGTTTGTAATCAAGCGCTGCTTCAAACCACTCGATGAGTTCGTCTTCGGTCAGCGCGTTGAGTTCGGCCAAGCCCCAGCCAGTATATTTGGCCAGAGCGATAACCATGGCTTTTAAGCGCTTTGGCGGGACACGAGAAAAGCTTGTAGCGTTTCTCGCAGCTTCACAAAATCACTCCAATCAAGCTCTTCGATGATATCTGGAGAAACTTCGCATAAGTGCGAGAAATAACGAATTTCGCTTTCTGACTCGCTGATATCCGCTCTATCCACCATTAACCGATCGCGTACTTTTGGTCGTCTCATTGTCAGTTCTGCATACTCATGCCCATCGACCGTAATTGGGAATGCTAAGGTAATGATTTCTTTCATGGATTAAGCTCCGATTGCTGCGCGAAGTGCTGCCATTTGGTCCTTACCATTAACGGTACGAACGTCGTTGTATAGGTCAATTTCGTAAATCACATCTTGACCGATCTGTAGCTTGTACTTCTGAATTGCATATTGCAGCGTTAGCTTAGCTTCCTCGCCATCTTTCCAGCTGCCCATATCCACTTCTTTGAAGAAGCCTTCAAGCGTTACCACTACGGGCACTGGCGCTTCGCCTTGCGCTTGGATAGCACCACGAGCCGTTAATGGCGTTGTTGCACCGCTCCAATCGCCAAGTAGCTTCATCATGTCAGCGTTGTATTCAAGTAACGTGATTGTGCCTTCTAGCTTTTCAAGTTGGCCAACATCAAGCTCAACTGGCGCCTGGAAACCCGACGTAACTTCGCGAGTTTTTACGGTTACTTTTGGTAGCTGGATTTCATCAGCGATACCTAGATAGCCTTTACCGTCTACAAACAGCTTGAATTTTTTAAGAATTTTTGGAGAGATTGCCATTATACGATTTCCTCTAGGTAGTTGTTAGTTAGAATACTCTTGAAGGTGATGTGCTCAGCCGGTGTTGGCGGCGTGAAGTCAAAGCTAAAATACACTTTACCCGCTTGAATATTGGCCGGTGTGTTTAACTCTTCATCAGCCCAAATTTGACCGCCAAGAATTGCACCTTGTGCTTTTAAGCTATCTAGGTATGACTGAACACTTTGCGTAACATCTTCGATGTAAGTTTTGGTGATATTGCGGTCAACCGCCCACATGTGCGCACGCAGTAGTGAGTCATTGATCATATCTGCGGTACGTACCACTGACAGGAATGCCCATTTAGGGTCGTCAGAACAAGTACGGTTACCCCACAACTTAAAGCCGTTTTGACGAATGATGGTCGACACTTCTTTTTCGTTCAGCATATTCGCACGCGCGTTGGCATCGCCCAGCTGGAAGTCGATTGGACGTGCAGTTGCCACAATACCGTTCATATTGGTATTACTTGGGCTCCACCAAAAGCCTCGGTCGTTGTCCGACTTAGCAATCATGCCCGCAACACGTGCACTTGCAGGTTCAACTTCTGCTTTACCATCGCGGAATACTTTGACATGAGGGTCAACAACGAACACACGGCGCGAACCAAAGTCAGCACGATATGTTTTTGCATCCTCATCGTTTGTATTTGGACCATCTGCAATGATCACCGCACGAAGACGCTCAGCCACGTTCACAAGTTCTGTGATAACTGGGTTACGATTACCTTCAGGGCGTTGATGCGCATAACCTGGCGCCACAAGAATACGTGGTGTTACGCCAAGTACAGACTCAGCACCAAGGAAAGCTTGTACACCTTCATAAGAACCGTCTGCTGCCACACCGCCAACCATGTTTGACATGATTGCCGCTTCATCATCACCATCGACACGAACCACAACGACTACCGCACCAGCTTGGTCAAAAATACCGTCCATTGCCGCAGGCAGTGTTCCTTCTGTACCCAACGGTGCAGCTTCAGCACGTTTACCAGCAACCAATACAGGTGTGTTAAGTGGAAACTTTTCTGGATCTGCACTAGGTGCAGTACCAATCACACCAATTACTGAGCTTTTTACTGTTTTGATTGGACGCGTGCCGGATTGCGCCTCAATGACTTCTACACCGTGTAGAAATTTTGACATAGTTATCTCCTTTAAAGACATGTCAGTTAGAGAATAAAAAAGGCCATACAAGCTGCCTTGTATGGCCCTAATAACTTCATATAAATTAGAGTTTGTTGACCTTATACCTAACGGATAAGGTGAATAAAAAGTGACTTAGATTTGGATACCCTCGATGGTGACAGGCTCCCCGTTGATTAAATACAATCCTTTTATTTCGATAGACAACTTGCCCTCTCCTGCTGGGTGTACTGCAACACCATCAAGTTGAAAACGTGGCTCCCACTTCTCAAGTGCATTGGCGATGGTCATAGTGATATCCCCTACCAAAGAGTGAGAAAAAGGCCTATCTACAAGCTCATATAAGCCGCAGCCATAATCGCGCCGCATCACTCGACTCCCAAGTGGTGTGGTCACAATATCGCGAATACTCTGTTTTAGATGCTCAACACCACCTAGCGGCTTGCCCGTTTTGGCATTCATTCCTATCATGCTGAGTTACCCTCCTACACTAAATGACGCGACGCCCGCAACTGCAAGCTTGCCACCACAACTGGCTGCATCACTGATCCTCGCGACCGCTTTCCCTGCAATGGTGAAGCTACCAGCACCAGCAGCTATCGTGACGCCAACGTGTTTTACTTTTGGATCGGGTGAAAATACATGGTCACTGATGGGATCTCCAACCCTAAGTACCGGCTTACCTGCGACGGTAAAACTCGACTGTGTGGCACTAGCCGTCCCTGGTACAAATTGCGCGTGAACATTTGTCATATCGCCATCCACTGCTATCACTGGCATACCCAATCACTCCTGTGCACTGATGTTTGCGCCGTTTAATTTCAGCGTCGCGCTGGCCGCAATTTCAATATTGCCTGAGGTTGAGCTCATTGTTATGTTACTCCCTTCAAGCGATAACTCATTCGCTGCCGCCACACTGATATTGTTATCAGCATTTACCACTGCATCATTACCAATTTGCGCTGTTAGATTGTTTGCAACTTGCACGTTAGCATCATTGCCAACGATCACAGTGGCATCGTTACCACACTCAATGTGGATATCGCGCGCCGAGTGCACTTTAATTTGCGCTACCTCATTGCCACTGGTGTTAGGCACATACAAATGGTAAATGTGTTGCTCTCGGTCGTATTCCACCATCGCACCATCCTTATACTTAGTGCGACTCACCCCTTCCCTGTCTGACACCTGCTCATATGCCTCACCAGCACCAAGAACATGATCTTGATGATGATGTGGTTGCGAGTTGGAATACAAGCTGCCAAGTACCACTCCCTGGGAAGTATCTCCACAGGGAGATAACACCATCACTTGCTCACCAACTTCAGGTGCTTGCCAAGTCATATCATGAGCAGCTTGCGCCGTTAGCCAAGGTAACTTTGCCGTGATCCAATCACCCATTTTGACCTTGACGGTCGCCGTTTCGTAGTCCACTTCATGCACCGTTCCTAGGCTAATTAGCTTAGTAAGACGCTGCTGTAAGTCGGACATGGCTAAGTCTGAAAAATGTTGATTGGCTATCACGCTATCGGTCCTTCTGCTGGAGTTTTATAAATTAAGCGATGCTCGCCACCATGCGGGCCAAGGTACACTTCTGTTACCTCAACACCGGACTCCTCAGGGTACTCAACTTGGTAGTAAAACTGCCAAGTTAGCGTTGCCTTAGCGAGCATTGAATTGACTTGGTTGCTATAACTAAAACTGCTTTTTTCGCAAATAAAGTGTTGCCAAGGGACGGGCGTTTCGTCCTTTATAATCGAAGCCTCAGCGGCACTGACCAAGTTATCCAACCGCGCTATCAACGCCGAGGGTTCAGCCTCTTCAAGCGCCAGTTCAAGCTGCAACGTCATCACTCGTCTGTCGAGTGCATTTGGACTCAGGTTTTTATTGTACGCAGGCCCATAAGTCACGCCTTTGTCGGCGCCTTTCGTTTGCAGTTCACTGGCTTGTCGCTCAGCGATTGGGATTAGGGTAAGCTGTGCACGCTCTGTTAAATCCGGTTGTGGCTGGCTTGCTTTGAGTAAATCAACTTGAGCAAGCTCAGACAGACCGGCACTCAGGCACGCCAACACCTTAGCTATCAAGGTTTGTCGATGCATAGTTGTGCTCTCAAATTATAAATTGGCTAGATTAAAAAGCCGAAGATGGACGAAACGCCCGAAAGAAGGTTAGGGATTTTAGAGTTCAGGTTTTGCCGGCCAAACGACCTGATCCGGAGATTCAGACTGGTTAGGCAAATTTCTTAATTGTGCTCGATAATCGTTGAACTCTGCACGTTTACTTTCACTAAGTGGAGAATCTGATACTTGTGTCCAATCTGTTTCAACGAGTAGTCGATTTCGAATATCCCTAATTTCATTCCATTGCTTTTGTGTAAATAGTTCATTTTCCATAATTAATTACCTCGAATATATCTATTAGGAACAACGCTGTTATGCACTTCCGTTATCGGCGGCAAGTAATAGTCAGTGTCGCTGATCTTTTCAACCACTTGTGTATTAGATTCAATAATGGAACGCTTCGAGTAATGGCCTGACGTATAAAGTACATATGAAAAACCACCTCTCAGCCAAATAGAAGATGTATAAGGTGTAGACGCACCTAGTACTTTCGCAACAAAAGGATGAGAAGAGTATGCATGTGCCTTTTGGATTGCGAAATGGAAATCTCCACCACTAGACCAATTTTGAAGCTGAACCTGAAACTCTAGTAAACCCTTGCCATTTCCATCTAAATGAACGTACCGTTCTAGGCGTACATCAAGCATTTTTGGGTGATGAAAGCTAAGAGCATAAAATGTGTTTTCATCTAGGTGTTTGAGATCAATGACTTCTTTCGATGAATCGCCTTCTAGACGTTTGTTAAACCTATCATCTGCGTTTTCTCTAAATTCTGAAAACTGCGTCTGTGCCGTGTTAATAGCTTGAGAAGTTTGGCTTTTAACATCTGTCACCGTTTCCGATAAAGTACTTTGAATAATCCCAACCTGATCTTCAACAGTTTGGCACAGTGCATTGGCACGTGTGGCAACCTGGCTCAGGCGCTCCGTCATGGTTAAATTGTCATTTGACATAGTGTTTCCTTATTGATGCTCAAGATTGGTTAATCTAATTTCTTGATTGGTTTGGCGGTTCATGGTGTCTAGCTGTACCGTTGTTACGTTGGCAAGTTCTGCGTTAAATAAGCCATGGAATGCTGATACGCGATTATCTAGTCGAGCGGCATGTGTTGTATCTAATCGTGTCACTTCACTGGTGAGCAATTGTTGCAGCTCACTTAGCGCGGTTTCCTGTTGTTGCAAACGAAATTCCTGTTTGATTTGCCGATGCATCGTATCTAGCTGCGTTAGCGTCATTTCGGCCAGCTCTTTGTCAACAATCAGATTAAGATTGTCGACCCCTAGCTTTACCTCAATACTCTCACTAGGCAGTTGAGCCAAACTTAACGTTAACCACTGTAGTACTTTAACGTCAGGTGTACGGTAGCCAAGTGTGGTGTTGGCTTTTGAGTAAACCCCCAGCAAAACCAGCTCCGGCTCACCATTTGCATCTACTTCGCCGCTATCTAAATAAACACCAATTTCTCTGATGGCATATTCAAGTGGTGCGTCGAATTTGCCTGCAATTTTAAGGCTCGTACTTTCACCGTCTTGATAGTCGCTGTCGGCAATCGCTACACGCTCTTTTAGGCTGCGTAGCTCAGTTTGATTTTGTGATGGCGTATAAGCGGCATCGCCAAACGCCATATGGCTGATTTGCCCCTTAAAGCCTCGCGCTTGAGCGCTGAGTAGGGCATCAAGTCCCGCATGGGTAAACTGCAGCGTTAGTGCAGACATTAAGTCGCTCCTTGTAAATGATAATGTTGATATTGAAGTCGGTGCATACCACTGGCGAGTACCACTCCTTGCATTAACTCATCAGGGTGAACGCCCAATCCTTGGCCGGTATGCATTTGTGCATTCAGCTGTTTTGCAACCGCAAGCACACCTAAACTTACCTGCGTTTCATTTGGTAAAACGCCTGTGCCTTCGGTATTTAGCATTTGATAGCCATAGTGATTTATATGGCCACATGCCCCTAATGCGGCTTTGCCTTGCTTAGGTTTTACCCCTAACCCCAACACTTGGGTATTGCTCAAACCCAAAGGCGCTTTACCAAGACCTGCAGCACCAATTTGCTCTTTAAGCGCAATACCCAATTGTAAATCAACATGGATAGCACCGCGTTTCACTGCGTTTACCACACGGCGAATACGTTTGAGCATCTGGGAGGTCAACAATCCTTGTTGTCGGTCGTCCAAATTCTGATTAATAAGCGCCCAGATCTGCACAGTGCCAGGCAAACCATCTGTCTGCTGCCACCATTCCTTGATCTCGGTTTCAATATTGAGACTATCGAGCGCTTTTTGCAGCGCAAATGGGGTTCCCTTGCACTGATGAACCGTGAACGCATCAGTAATGACTTGGCGTTTAATCGCCACGGGCCAATGCTCATCCCACTCATCCACTGAGTAGTTCCACGCCAAAAAAGGCAATAAAGGCTCAGGGCAAAGCTCGGGTTGCCAAAGACTCGTTAAGAGCAGCCGTGTGTCGTTCAGTACACAGGCATCACGCAATTGGGTTCGTGCTTCATCATCCTTGAGGGAGAGCCCACTTAGTCCGACATTTATCGCTAGCCGCTCAAGTGCATCTCTTGGGAAAAACACTTGAGAGTTAATAATTGGCAGCAGCTTATTACTTGATAAGCGTTTAAGTGCGCTGCGTAAATCAAGACAATCGGCCTCCGTCAACGAGAGATAACGCGCAATTTCCACTAGCTCATCATCGCTGCGCTGATCAATTTTTAAGGCCGCTAATAAGCCTGCTCGGATAGTTCGAGGCTTGGCTTGCAGCTCTGCTAACCACTGCTCCAACGTTGACGCATTATGAGGTAAAAGCTTAGTCATCCTGCCCCCTCACCTTTACCCGCAAATCCATTTGCTGACAATACGCCACCTCAATATCTAGAGGTATTATGTCTTCACTTGGCGACTCCAACCTGATGTTCTCGACACCGGACAAAAACAAAGCGTTGCTAATGCCCGCTCGCGTGATCTGCCTACCAAGCTGACGTCTTTCTGTTAAGTAAGCGTCGAGCGCGGTTGAGGCACTGTCCACAATCACCTCAGGCGACGGGCCAGGTAAAATTTCAAGTTCCGCTGCAATGTTAAACGTCAATATCTGTGGCTGCTTGATTGTAACTCTATCGCCAAGCGGTCTCACTTTAGAGACTTCAGGCTGAGTTGACGATTCAGGGGTAAAGGCAACGTGTAATTTATTCAGCAGCTCCGCGCTTAGTGTACCTTTCCCTATTCGACTCAAGGCGGTTAGTTCTATTTCACATGGCCTCGGACTATGAACTTGCACGTCGCAAATCTCATTACTCACCGACAATGCATGAAAGCGATAAGAGGCCGCGCTCCCTGCGGTATTCAGTCCATCAAACGCCAGTTGCGCTCTCGCTCTTAAGCGCTCATCATCCTCATTCCCAAGCCTTGCAACATTAAACCTCGCTGCGATTGCGTCTAAGTCACTCCCTGAAGCACTCGCGAGCAAGTTCGCTTCTATTGCATCATTTAGCATACTTTGCTGAGTCAGCCCTTGATATGCCATGACTTCTAACAGTTTAGTCAGAGGTTCACTTTCCAAGTTTACTACCTCTTGGAGTGCGCTATCCTTTTGCAGCAATGCTTGCTTTAATGCTTCTAGACGCTGCTCAAAGTTTAAGGGTTTTAACACTTTAGGAATGGGCAACTGCGATAAGTCCAACCGCTCAAATGCCATCATCACCTCCTCGCTTTGCGCCATAAAAAAACCCACAGCAAACACTTGCTTGTGGGCCTTGGAGATTGGAAACCTGTGTGCTTGTTAACTTTCTCAAGCATAGGTCTATCTTACTGGTTTTTAGGGTGTAAAACAGGTCAATCCTGACCGGTTTGCCATAAGCTGACTTACCTAAGAATTAACTTAACTTGACACATAAGTACGAATTTGGTTCATCTGGTTTTTGCATAATACTCGCTGAACAACCAGTCGGGATCTCTTTCATTCCAAATACCCTGCCTTGAGCCAACTTCAAAGTCGTTGTACCTGACATATTTCGAATAATGAGAGGTTTATTTTTACTCCATCTAGGACTCGCAGGCAATTTTACTTCCTTTTCAGCCACACCTGAGTATGTGAAGATATATTCACTTCCATCTCCTTTAGTAAAGTCTGTCTTTCCATCCGATGACATAATAATAAAGTTTGGATGATTAGACTGGATCACGTTCCTCGTTTCGTTGTCACCTGTATCGAGCGCTACAGCCTTGGAGTAATTAGGTGAGTTTATCAAGTTGGACTTATCAAACTGAACATTGGCTCCACCTAAGTTACTATAACGTCCATTTAGTAAACCAAAAACTGGGATTTTACTACTTGCTCCTGAGAATGAGTTTCCGACAAAAGTCACAGAACAGTAGTTGTCTGGATTAAAAGACAAAGTAACCAAGTGACTTTGATTACCATTATGGTCTCGCTGAGAACCATTTCCGCCAAAGAACGAACAACCAACAATGTTATACTCTGAATGAGGTGCACCAAAGTTAATTCTCATTCTCGCGTTTTTCATATTCTCAAAGTACTCGTTCGCCACCCTGACATTTGAGCCACCGCTAAAGTAAACAAACTCAGCTGCCGCACCTCCATAGTAATGGTTACCATCAAACCGAGAACCTGACGGTATGAACATCTTGATAGCGGAGTCAATTTCACCCGCACGAAAGAAAACGTTATTTAAAACATATTGATCTGTCGCTTTAAATGTTCTTTGGATGTAGTCACCACTTGCGTTCTTCTCAAGAAATGAATCTATACCTCGACCGCAATGGATAAAATAATTGTTGATAATATAGTTCTCAACTTGATAGCCGCCATCATAAAACTTAATTGCGGACTTAGCGCAAGAGAAGCGACAAGAATCCCAAGTCCATTGATAGGGCGTCACGTGAAAGCAATGAGAATGTTCAGACTCAACCTTGAGGTGGCGAATAACAACATCTCTAGAGTTATTATTCTGATTCGGGGTTTTACCTACTGTGTTGTCAATAATCGTCGGTGCCGTAGGGTGTTTCCCCCTAATGCTACATGTTGACCTTGATTGGCCAGAAATACGATGTCCAGATCTCACCTTTGCACTGCCATATATTTCGATATCGCCAGTTATTTCAATTTCTCCACATTGTGCAAGACATTCATTCAGGAACTTCAGGTTATTTTCCTGATCTGCCCTGCTCATATCTATCCCATATTTAACACCAAATGTTTCAGGGTTAGCTTTAGCTTTGCTCTCAGCTATAAAGGTTTTGTCTTCTTTCATACTCACTCCTTAAATTAACTTTTGCATTACTTGTGTATTATTTAGAAATTCCTAATTGACTAGAACTCAGGCTAAGAGCTTTTACCTTGACAGTAATAACCCTCACCAACAAAAAAAGCCCACAGCAAACACTTGCTTGTGGGCCTTGGAGATTGAAAACCTGTGTGCTTGTTAACTTTCTCAAGCATAGGTCTATCTTACTGATTTTTAGGGAGTAAAACAGGTCAATCCTGACCTGCTGCGAAGTTATTAGAACGCAACCTCAAACTGTAGTAATTCAGCTTGAGTGGTAAGGCTAAGCACCTCGGCTTCTAACTCACCGCTTTTTTCACGCACCACTTCTCTTTGCTGCAAAATGGCTAGTAGGTTTGCACGCTCTGTTGCCGCACCTTCCTCATTACCGTTCAACTGCTCACTCAACTCGCGCTCTTTTGCGCGCTCTACTCGCCACTGCTCCGATTGCAATTTGCCATAGGCGAGTTGCTTTATGCGCGAAATGACTTGCTGTTTTAAATACTCAACTTCAGAGTTTTCTTCAGTCTCTAACTGAGCTTCAGCTATAAATTGTGCTACGGACTCTTTACTCCATTGCTCGCCTGTTTGCGGGTGTACCAGCCAAAAGTTACCCGCAATAGACATCCCTTTGTTATTGTCGTAGTAAGTATTCATTTTCACTCCTTAAATCGCGCGACAGGTTCTAGCAAGGCCGTACTGGTTATATAGATAGTGCTCATTAATAACGCCTATATGTGAGTATGGATTCATCGCTTGAATGGCTGTGGCTATTATCCCTCCATCGTATCCTAAGCTATCGGCCTTAGAGCGATAGCAGTATGAACTCAGTAACTCGCCATCTAGTGTTTCCATTACCACATTCACTTCACCTTCACTATTCTCAGTACCATTTGAACTTTGTGTACGATACGGTTCACTATTACTGGTAAAAATATAATTGATAGGCTGAAGCTTCAGCTCTTCAGTGAAGAGATAATGTGCGTTGAATTTATCACCTGCCATTTTGAGCTCATTTCCGAGTAAGCCAAAATAACCGTAATAGTTAGATGAATAACTAGAAATTTCCGATTCGCTGTGGTTATAGCGATTTATTCCGTGCGGCTGTGCGAGGGTATTTGTGATAAATACCATCGTTGTAAAATCACCGCTATCCACATAATTCTGATATTCAGCTTCATTCGCAATGGCGATGTTAGTAATGTGATTGCCATCACGATATTTTTCCACTACCAAGTTAGTACCCGAGTCGATAATCACCAAGCAGTGCTTTTGGTTATTGTACAACACAGCTACCTCATTATGGTTGTAACTAGACCTAGTTGGAATACCAAATTTATCTCGGGCATTGAGATCTTGCTTAGGCAAAGTTCGCGATGTAAACCCCTGTCCTGAAACAAAAATACCACCATACTCTGTTGCATTTGTGGACTGAGACTCTTGAGTGCTATAAACGATTTCAAAACTAATGTCATTAGGTTGTGCTTTTAAACCCAGTGGTACGATAGTACTTGAACCATATTGATACACCTTAGTTGCTGGGTTTTGCTCAAAGGCATTGTTGTACACAAAACTCGACTTTAAAATCGTCGTAAATGTGCCATCTTGGCTAATTTTTAAATGATCCAAACGGCATGTTTCTGTTGCTGCATTTGCGTTGACACTTGGCCGAGTGAGGTAGGAAGTACCATCACTATTATAGATAGCCAAAACCGATGTGGAGCGGCGAAAATTAGCATGATTATTCGCCGTATCAATATTTTTTATCGCGAATAAGGTTTTTGGCGTAGCTGCCGTGTTGTTCGCGACCACTTTATTAATTTGTTGCGTCAAAGGACCTATTTGATCCAGAAGCGCTAGTTTTGCAGCTCTGGTAACCAGCTCTGCGGTCGACGCGGTTAAGTCAGCTTTGGCAGAATCAATACTATTAATCGCAGAGGTTGCAACCTGCTGTAATAGCTGGGTTGAGTCATCCAAATGTTCCTGTGCAACGGCCACTACGGCTTGCTCAAGCTTGGCGTTATCTGCAAGCCGCGCAATTGCATTCGTGACTAAGGTTTGCTCCTCTGCACTCAGCGGAGTGCTGCCGTTCATATCGGCGACCAGTTTGTCGACCATTACTTGAACGGCTTGTTGAATTGTTGCCATAATTTCCTCTTATAAATCCTTTAAATTGGTAGCAGGGTTTCACCCAACACTTGATTTAGCCGAAGCCGTCTGAAGCGCTTGTCGATATCTACTTGAGCTTGTTGATGTACCAATTGCTGCTGGTGGATATCTGCATCAATTGCCTTAAGCGCATTGATCAATCGCTGTACGTCTTGTTCAAGTAGATTATCTGGGTGAGGGAGTGGATATTGCTGAAATGGAGTAAATTGGTTGATGTCCACAATTTCTCCTACAAGGTAAATGTACGTAGATTTCGTACTCTAGGGCGCTGTGCCGGAGTCCCCTTCAGTACTAATTTTACGCGTGTCGTGGCGGTATCAACACCGTTAAAGGTGTAGTTGAACTGCTGCCAACCATCATTCAGCACTGAACTGCTATCTAGTGCAAGTGGTAGCCAAACATCCCCTTTTTGCATCAAGGCTTGTACTTCTGAGTGGCTTTGAATATTCGCTTCAAAGCTCACCGTTAAATCACCGCCTAAACGGCAGCGCAGCTCGCGAGAAATATAGTCTCCGGTTTGCGCGACTTGCCCATGAACGCACTGGCTGCCCGCAAAAAGTACTGGCGTTAAGCTTGGTGTTCCCGTCAATACAGCAGCGACCTTCACCTTGCCTGTTATGGTTTCCCCAAGCGTGCTTGGTTGCCATTCTTGAACGCTTAGTACTTTTTCTTTACTGCCAGTAGGATACGTGAGTTCAAAGGTAACTTGGGTATCTGCACTTGGGCGCTGGACTACAGCTAAGAGCATTAAATCCGTTACTTGTTCAACCTCTACCTCGCCGAGTTCAATCCGCCTACTTTGCTCTGTGAATTTGGCGGCTTTTAACCTAAATGTGAGATCTTTATCCTGATGTGGCGTCCAGGTGCTAGCGTTGCTTGATGATAACAACACCCCTACTTGATACGGCTGAGAGGTAACCCAGTTGTGCGCCTGATCAAGCTTACCGAGCTCTGCAATAGCAACACTGTGCTCGGCCCCATCAGTTAACACAACCAACGCATATTCCTGATCGGCATTTAAGAAGGTTGGAGTAAAGGTAAACAGTGTCGATTGGTCATTTAGCTTTATCTCATCGCTGCTTATTTTGCTACTTGCCAGCACAGTTTGCGTAGGAATACCTTGTACAACTTCTCGAATTTGTACTTCAACCGTTTCCTGTCCTTTGGCGGTAAACCATAATTCAACACCGGCAATAAATCGCGATTGCTCCAAAATAAAGGTTTGTGCGAGTGGATCAAAACGCTGAGTAATAATGTTATTTACACGCCTCAATGTTTCCACTTCAATCACGCCACTACCTGTATAACTAGCGCTTCCTGCCGAACCTTGCTTACCAATAAATCGCACCAGTTTAGTTCCAGCGGGAACATTATTTGGCACTTTAAATCGACCTGCTAATTCACCGCGTGTATTTGCTTGGATCATGCTTGCACCTCTGAAATAATTTCAATGCCATCGAATAATAGTGAGTCCAATTGCTCACCTGAATCAAACCCAGAAATAGCAAAGTTGACCCAACGAGTGCGCAAGAACTCGGCTTGCTGACGGCGCACACCAACTCGTTCTGTCGTGGTATGTTCAACAACACGACGCACGCGCCCACCACCACGGGTTAAGCGGCGTGTAATAGGGCTTGTCCACTGAGTCTGGGTTTGTGTCCAATGGTCAACACTTGGGGTTAACGTGACATCCGCAGGCAGTGGTTCAAATGCCATATAAGGATTAATTTTCATCTCCCCAGTACGGCTTTCTTGTACTAAGACGTCCTCGAGTTCGTAAGGTAATGTTTGGACTTGTGGTTGTGAAAACTGAGTTATTTCTGCGGCCATTGGCAGCATGAGTTCGCCATCCACAATAGCTGCGCTTTGTCCAAGTCCAATATCGCGCATATCGTCATCTAAAAACGGGTCAACAAACACGCCGTATTTGCTCGCAGGTGACTGGGCATTGGTATCGTTACGTAGGCGTTCAATGGCCAACAATTGGTATAAATCAGAGATCTGCTGTTGCATCAACGCAAGATCTGTCATTTGTACCGCTTCAATCGCAATATTTTGGATATGCGGTGGCGCACTCCCCCAGTGTTGCTGCACTTGGGCAAGCCCCAGATGTTGATGAGGCACTAAAGGCGCTTGCGGGTTGATTCTGTCGGGTGCACCTTTGATCCGCTCAATCTGGCCATTGGGGGTAAGCATGAGCAGGTCGATACGTGGCATAAACCAGTGATAATCGACAACCACAAGGCCATTTTCGAGCATTTCCTCAGCCTCGCTTAACTGTTGCTCGAGCCAAAATCCGGTTTCGTCGGCATCAACTTCAATAAGTCGGCGATAGGTATAAACCACGTCATACGACGTGCCTGAAGCTGGCTTATTGCCACCATCGCGCCAGCTAATATGGTTACGGGTAAAGATAAAGTCGATACCTTGCTGATATTCAATGCCACCTTGCGAGATCTGCAAAATTTCAATCACAGAGTCATCATCAAAGGGATCGGTGTTTTGGCCGGTTTGCGCGTGGCCTCGAGTCAGAGAGGTTCGCTTTTTCACCTCTGCGGTCACCTGATCAATGCGCTGCACCGGTGCAAAGTCTAAATCGACTCGCATAGCGCCTTGGGCATTGGCGCTAAATCGGCTCGGCTCATTGATCACCTCTCGTACATCGGGATCGTTCGGCAGCGTAACGGGCAGTGCGGTGTTAAACGCTATTTCATAGCCATTGATATGCGCTTTTCCCTCTTGCACATTAAAGTGCTGGTGGCTTGCCGTGCTCTCTCGATAGCTAACATTGAGCCCGCTCACCACATAACTCCCGCCGTTTGACTCGCGGTCGTAACGCGCAAGTGCGCTGGTAATTGAGTCTAGTTGTGGCGGCGGCTGTTTAACTATAAGCGTGCCATGATCGATTTGGTAAACGGGAAAAAAGTCGCTATTGGGATAGTCAAGGCTGTCGCTCAATCCCCAACGGCCCGAGATTTTCAGTCGCGCGGCACCCGCTTCGTCAAAATTGTGTGCACCAATGGCTGGATCTCTAAGTGTTGAATCTTCAAGCTCTGTCACCACTTCCTTTGCTAACCACACCCCGACAATTTCGAGTTTATTTAGCGCAATCGCTAGCTGTTTGGTGTCGACCTCATGTACCGCGCCCTGTAAATATACTGAGGATGCGCCAATGGTTGCAACGGCATGAGCTTGGTCAATAACCACCTCGCCCCCCTTAACCACATCCCCATCTTTCATCAATACATCAGCGATGCCTTTTACATGGTGCTGAGACTGCAGTTGTAGGTCGTTAAGTTCACGACTTTGCAACCCTTTACTCGCTCGAAACAATAGCTGGCTGTAACGCTTTGCAGGATCAAACTGCTGGTAATAATCTTTTATCATTGCTTTCTTCTTAAAAACTGATCACAAACTCAAATGTTTCGCGTACCCCTTGGTCACGAAATAGCGCCGTGCGATGCTCAAGCAAAATAAGCTCACCAGCCTCTGCAACCTCGTCTGGTAAGAGGTAATATTTTCCAGCTGGAACGCCTGTTTTCAGTGTAGTACCAAGCATTAAGCCAAGCTCGCGAATATGCTCACCTAAGCCATCTTCGAAGTCGTAGGTGAATTGGCAATATAGATGTTGGCTGGCGGTATCGCTTAAGCGGAACTTTCCGGTTGGTACCTGAATTTCGCCTTGTTCATCCGGCTCACAAAAGCGAATTTGCTTTGCCTTGCGATAACCTATGAGATTGGTGAGTTGTGTGGTATTGGTAGGGGTCGGCGGTAAAGTATTATCCCAACTTGATTCACCGTTTCCCCATGCCAAATAAATAGCCTGCTGCTGCATTAGCCGTGCAAGCGCCTTTCGGCCTTGAAGTGTTAAAGTGGCCAAGGACTGCTCCTTAAAGAAATGAAACCGAGCTAAAAATTAAGCTCGGTGAGAAAGTAGAGGTTTAGTAAGATTCAATCCAAAGGTCGGATTGTTGCTCTGCGGCAAGTAAGCAAGCTTGGGTAAGTTGTGCTTTGGTCACATTGGCCACAGTGTTATTGGCAAGTACCCAACGCTGCATGTCACTGTCTGTCATCAGCAGTATGGCTCGAACCATACGTTGCTGACTTTGTTCATCACCATCAAACACCAGACCGTCAACCTCAACGGCGATTGACGCCACATTCGCTGCACGCTGACTTTTAAAGCGCTCACGTTTGGTGTCTGCAATTTGTTGTTCAGTATGCGAAATGGTCGCTGGATGGTGATAAGCCACTCGCGCTTCATCGTCGTACTCTATGCGCGATTCAACAGTTTCAGTGGTTAATGCTAAATCCACCTCCACATGCTCAACACAATAACAAGCTCTTCTCGCTTGCAAGTCCAGTATAGGCTCCGCTGGTAGCTGCGGCAAAGGCATTAGTTCATCTGGATTAGCGGCATTATGCGCTTGCGCCTCTGCTATCTGTGCTTGCACTTCTGTCGTTTCAGTCTGCCACGCGGCATGCGCCTCGCGATATGCTGCTTCTTCTTGCTCAATGGCAAGTTGTAGCGCTTCGTCAATCTGCTTTTGAGGGTGACGCAGCATTATTTTTGTTTGCACGTCCGTATAGCTCAGCGTTAAGGCCTCTACTGCATCAGCCGTGAGGTTCTCAGCCTCAGTATTCATTACAATCTCCTTATCCATTATGTGCAATTCCTATTGGGAATAGGGTGTGATGGCAGAACACTTTGACGGTATTGCCATTGAGATCGGTTTTGGTGTTTTCGCCATCGATAATTGGGATCGTTTGGTCATCGCCCCAGTCAGTGCCATTATGCTTTAACTCTGCACCGTGGAATTGAAGGTAAAGTAAGCCATTTTTTTCTGTAACAGAATAAAGCGCTTTAACGAGAGGCGATTGGTTTTCTTGAGCAGGGATATTGATCTCATCGTGTTTAGGCTGGTATTTATAACTGGCGTTTAGCTTGCCTTCTACCAACCTATAGCCTTTAATCTCTCCAGCAAACTCTTGAGCAGGGTCTAGCGTTGCTTTTCCTACTAACTCTGTTAAGGAGCTCGTCAACTTATTACCTTCTCGTGGACTAGAGTGCGTTGATGCGTATACCCCCCCAACATTTCCTCGTATTTTAGAATTAGCCTCTGGCTCTGAAACTGAAGCGTTAGCGGCATAACAATATAGTGCGACGTCTTCTGTGTTATGAGGTTTACGAATACTATTTGGAATATACTCAATTGTGAAACTTTCAGACGTCCATGTTTGACCAAAATCTCCAGTCAAACAACGATGATATGGAGCAATCAATTTTTTGTTGAATGAATAGCTCTTTGATGTTCCATCCGGAGTTTCAGGGATCCACTGTCCAACCACACCATTAGGGAAGGTTGCAGCGATATTTTCAGGGCTGCCAACAATATCAATCCAAGAGAGAGAGTCGAACTCAGCAGGTAGCATTGATACTTCGGCAAAATAACAAATATCAGATTGATTTAGACCTACTCTTTCGAGGGGATGAATATGTTTGCCACTCTCAAGATTATGCGACCCACTTGCTAACATCATATGTGAGTTAGATGTAGAGATACGGCCATAAAGTGTTGTTCCTGTGGCCGGTTGCCAAACCATAACAGGAGTATTTTTTGGAAAATCATTTCCGTAAAAATCTATCGCCGAACCATCTGCTCCTTTCCGAAAGACTGCATTTTGCGGGTTTGAACCTCTGTAGTAACCTTTATGAAGCGCTTTGAACTTTGTAAATAAAGTTTTGCCTTTTCCTCGAAATTTACCAGCAATCGCTTTGTACATTTCATTTTCACGAAGAACATTTACATTCAACTTCTTAGCACTGAGACGCAAATCTTCCACTTGGCCTGCGTAGATGGCGTCATGATATTTGTACTGATCAGGCCGGCCTGAATTAACGCTCCCCCCCACTATAGAACCAAAGGATTTCCAGCTGCCTCGAGCTGGCGCGCCAGCCATGTGGTCTGGATTTCCGTAATCCAGCGTAAAGCATTCTACAGTAGACGTAGGCTCTACATTTGAAAACTTGGGCCTATACCAACGCGTTATACCATTACCATCTGGACGCGTAAAATTACCACATCCCATTGGATTGAAACTAGGATGATATGCCCCTTGGTTTAAACGCTGTACAAGGGCTATCGGTATTGCAAAGCATAAATTGTTATAAGCACATTCTCTATTTTGATTGTACCGCGGTACCCATTGAGAACTGTCTCTATCATTGAATATTTCATATTGCGAATTTTTACTAACATAACCATTAACATATTCTCCCGAACTAACCGTTCCCCAATCGATAACATCATCTAATTTCCCTCGAGTCTGTATACGCGAAAGAGCTCTGTTACCTTCCCCTAAATAGCCAAGGAAGCTCTCGATTTGTGGAGTTATACTTCGCCCTTCGTAGCTCCATATAGTCCCCATACCCTCAACAACCCTCACACGATACCTAACCTGAATATACGCTTTGGCTTCTGGGTCGTAATAAATATTATGCTCAGGCTCTCCAAGGAAAATAGCCTTTTGCGGCTCCGTTAGCGATGACCATTTAACGCCATATCCCTTTGTACCAGTATCCCATTCACCAAATGCGGAGTACCCCTGAGCAACGAGGTTATTGCGAAGGGCAATGCCCTTATAGTTATTTGCACCATATTGCACATTACCGAGTGGATACACGACGTCTTTATCAGCAATTTTCTCATGCCAAGACTCCAGGAATACTAAGTCTTTACGAGAGGTGATAACCTTATTGGTCTCGGTTTCTGCTGCAAATGCGGCTTCAGCATTATTATGCTGGGTTACGGTGCCAGACGCTGAGTCATAGGTTTTGGTGCCGTCGGGTGCAAAGGGAAATTTCAAAATAGATTGAGTGCTAGTGTGCGCGACTTTAGACACATGATGTGTAACCCCGTCGATATTCACAACCGGATATATTGTGTTAGAGATGCCTGCAATTCTATTTGATGCAGCTTCACCCATAATCAGCTTATTTTTTGCTGAGGGCGCCACATACTGCCAAATTCCTTCATTCACTTTTACATTGTTTGAATGGTAATTATGCTTACCCCACTCAATAAACCCTGACCCCGCATACTGCTGTTTACGCATGTCGCGTAGTGCATCAAACTGGGCTTTGGTCATTACATGGGGATGCGGGTTAATGCTTTGCGCATCTGCAATCAGTGATTTAAGTGTTGGCAATGTATGGCTGTTGCCGTTTAAATCTTTGAGGTTGACGCTGCCAGACTGAGTTTGCCAATCATTCAGCGCTTGATTGTTCTGATTAACCGTTTGATAGGTTTGGGCAATATCTTGCTTAACTTGATCAATTTCCTGTAAGCCTTCGGTGATATTATTGGCAAGTTGAACACTTGCTTCGGTTTGCTCTGTTGCAGCTTGTTGCAACTGAGCAAGTTGTGATTCTATGGTCATGTATTATCCTATGTTTGCTTTGCGAAGGCGCATCGCCAGTTGCATGGTTTGGTTAGCTTGCTGAATTAGACTTTTACCTTGTCTAAGATGTGCATAAACAGATGTAGCCAGCTCTTCTGCCATAAAAATATTGGTGTTAAGCACGCCAGTTTCAAAACTGACTTGCTGTGAAGGCAGCGCTGCTAGGTTAAGCGAAATAACCTCTAACCAGGCTACGTCTTTGCTTTTATGATTCAGCACTTCACCCCCTGCGCTATATACCGCAACTAAAGTGCTGCCAGACCAAATTCCTAATTCTTTAACTGGGTAATCAGCTTCCCCCTCAAACACTGCACTAAAACGCACTTGTGTTGCAGTGAGTTGCTCCGCCTGTAATATCGGGACCTTTTGGCGCTCTTGTCGTAACTGCGTTTGCAAGTGAGACGCGATATAACCTGCGCTTCCTGCGGACAAATGCGTCAACGCAAAAGCTTGTCCTTGCTCTAGCGCCTGCGTCAATTTGGCAAGCCCCTGTGTTGTCCATACAACAGAGGCAAATTGTGATGATTGCATTGAGAATTCCATTTATTTGAGGAGTGCTATTCTGGGAGTACCACTTGGAAACGACTACAATGAACATTAAGCCGTCCAGTGGTCGCGAGCGCAGCTGAGAGCGGCATCATTTGACGATGTTGCCAATGTACAGTCGTTGCATGAAGCGGATCACCGATAAACGCGTCGGCTTTAGTCCAGCTTTGTTGCCACTCGCCCTGCCACGAGCGTGTTGACCACACCCGATGCTGTGAAAGCAGCCTAATTCTGGCTGAGCTCACGGGCAGTTGTGAAGGCTCTTTGTCGCTGAGCTTGTATTCACTCAAGCGTTTTGTGGTGAGGTAATGACTGCGCTGACTATGTGTTCTACTGAGGTGTGCAGCGGCATTCGTCACGTTATGACTCACACCGTGCTGATGGCTGCGGCCAAAGCTGACTTTGCATAGCGTGTTATCGCCATCATGAAATGGTACGCCAGAAACATCAGATAGAAGCGCTCCAAAACCACTTTGAGACAACTTCAGTTCACGCACATCATAACCATGATAAATACGTGAGAGTTTGGCTCTTACTGGGGCAGATAGTCCAAGCAGCTGATGTATATCTTTAAGCGCCTTGTTCCCTGGAATTTTGCCAGATGCCAATTGATAGCGATAAAAGTGGCGTCCGGGTTTATCAACCTCAAGCTCAGCCTCGTCAAAGTTGAGCCAATTGAGCGCGATGTCTACACTTTTTGGTGTACCACGAAGTCGCTGCCAAACCAGACCTTCTTTGAGGGTTTCGCGAAGATCTTGGCTGTAGGGCAAAATAGCCTCTAAGCCATACTCCCAAACGAGCCACATCAGCAAGTTGTCGTGCGGCTCGGCCTTGAACCCAGATAACCTTGAGATACCCGTATGAATATCGTCACTCACGGCAACACTTTGCTGCAATCGCCGTTGCAGCAAAGTGTGATTAGGAGGTAATAACGTCATCTTAGCCTCGCTTTAATGTCAGCGAGATTGACTTGGGCATAACGTACTGATGGGCCGCCACATCAATTAACTGTGTTGGAGCAAGCAGTTCGATATGCCTAATTCCCGTACTATGTAATTGTGCATGCAGCCAGCTTGGCGTTAAGTCCCAACCAAGTGTCGTGATATTGAGCCAGTTGTCTTGCAACGTTTGCTCCAGCTTATTGATAATAAGTTCAGAAGCATGAGTATTGAGATAAAGCTCAGCTTCAACATCTACCCAAATGGGCTGTGCAAGCTTGACCTCTAACGTGTCCGTTAGCATTTTCACTGAGTCGTCAAATAGCCGCTCTTTCACTTGTGCTAAAACCTGTTCTGCATCAGTGTCAAACTTTGCAAGTACCGTTACCACCACCAGCCCATCCCCTGGGCTTTGCACCGACACATCCTTGATTAATCCCGGTGCAGCTTCAATGGCTTGATGACGATAATGCGCCGCACTACCTGCCGTACTAGAGGCTATGGTGCTGTTGCGAATACGCATTCGTAGGGTTTCGTCATGCTCATCGGGCAACCGAGCCACCCCATAAAAAGCGCCAAGATGCTCAAGATCAGCGCCTTGGCTGGTAGCTAACAAATTAGCCGCCGCGGCTTCATTGACGCGCTGTCGTAATAACAGCTCGCGATAGCTTTCAACTTGCAAACAAATCGCAAGCGGCGAGCTTTCAAGCGCTAGCGCTTCGGCATATTCAGGTGCAAGTTCAATAAAACGTTGTTTACGTGCTTGGAACAGGCTTTCGAAATCAAGTGGTTCAAGGATGTTTGGCGCTGGCAAAGTGGAAAGATCAATTGATTGATTTGCCATGGAGCGCCTTATTCTGAGGAAGTTAAAATGCTTGCAACACCAGTGGCGCGAGATTCAATTTCTTGGTAAACACTTTCAGCGCCTTTACCTTGGTAGGGAAACTGAATCTCATTATTCAGCACTTTTGTGGTTAATGTACCTAAGCTGTCACGCCTCTGTGATGCCGCTGCACGCATCTCGGCAAGTGTTGTTGCTTTGCTGAGACCATCAAGCAGCTTAATAAACTCAACTAATACCAGGTGACCTGTATCTGCAGTAGTACCAATAATAGATTCTACATCCGCCACTTCTCGGCTTATTTGCCCGCGCTTTACTTGCTTGTCTAGATACGCGAGTAAAGCTAAATGATCTTGTTGTGAAGGAATTTGTTCTTGCATAATTACACCTCGATTCTTGGATAGTTAATAACACGGTCAACAGCAAAAGTGGCGTTACCACCAAATTCAACGATATTTTGTGGTGTTTTGTCACTGCCAACGGGCGATGGGAGCATATTAACAAAGCGAACAAATAGCATTGAATAAGGGTGCAGACCATGAAGCTTAATTGTGTCAATAGTCTGGGTGGTTGCACATGCATTCCATCCACCAGTAATTTTTGGCTGAAGGCCTAAACGCTCAACCTCAGCGTTAATCTGATCACTTGTTGCTTCATAATTCGCTAATACAAATTGAGGAAAGCTTCTAGACCAATCATGACTATATTGATCTTCTTCACTGTGACCAGGTGCATAGCTATAACTACGAGTCAGATGTATTTTGGTCAGCGCCTGAGGAGCTGGATAAGTGTAGTAACCCTGCGTAGCGATAGGTACTTTTACCCATTTTGAAATATGTGGAGCTTCAGGTTCAGCTTCTATATTTAACGAGCTCTTAGAATGATCTGCCCTATCATAATAATTAATTCGCAAATCAGAGTGGCTATCTGCAAAATTAAGGATCGCTTGATCTGTTTTTGCTCCTGCCAAAACAACCGCTTCGCTAATATCTTGCTGTGCATCACTCAGCGCATGATTAATTTCTCCCATTTTGCCGATCACGGTTTGTGTGAGGGCATTATTTGAATCGATTAATCTGCCGTTCTCGGCTTGCAGTGCGGCGATGCGCTGCTCTAATGTCATTGGCTGATAATCCGCCATATTACACTCCTAGCTGTAGTAGTCTGTTGTTGAATTGAATCTGTCGGTGATTCGCTTGAATTTGCGCACTCAGTTGTTGGGTTTGTGCCACCAGCATGTCGAGAAATTCAGCGGCATAGAAAAGCGTTAAATCGCCTGTGGTATTAATCGTGATAGCGTCTACCGGTGCAGCACTTAACAGCAGATCAAACCCTTGTACGATTTGTGCAATGGGTGTTTGATAAAAAAGTACATTTTGCGGGTGAGACCAAACGGCAAACAAAGTGCCATCGGCAAGATAAAAACCCACTTCGCGCACCGCGTACTCAGCATCGTCAATAAAATGTCCGGTAATATGAAATTGCCCGTCACCAACAACTTGCCCGCCGGCAATCGCCACTCGATTTTTTTCGCCTCGCAGCCTGGTTTGGCTACGAGACGGCGTATAGCCAGAAGTGCCTACCGCAATCGCGCTAATATCAATGGTAAAACCATTAGCTTTGGCATTAACGGCCGCGTTTAATCCCGCCTGCGTAATAAGCGGCGTAAATTGTTCCATGAGTCATTCCTTTAGAGTCTGTTAATCTTCAAGTTTGTTTTTGCAGCAGCTTTGTTTAGGTATTAGTAGCAATAAAACGACTGTCGCTGGATTTGGATAGCAAAGGGCGCTGCGTGAACATAAAGGCTAGAAGCACTTTTTAGATCAGAGCGCACTTCACCGGATATTTTGCCCACCCCTTGCAAGACAGAAGTACCAGCAAGATACAACAGGCTTACATTTGCAACATTATCTGTGTGTTGAGGCATCCACGTTCGCTGGAGACTCGCAGACTGACTGACGGTATTGAGCGATAAGCCTGTACTTTGCTGTACACCTACACGCAAACTAATTTGGCTGCGACATGGTTTTGTCATCACCACAGCTTGCCAAAGTTGTGCTTGCAGCTTAGGAGTCAGTAGCGTGCTACCTGCTGGATCTAGGTTCTGAGCGGCCAACGCAATGATCTGTGCAGAATGCGGCGTAAACGCGTGAGGATTTTCTTGTTGCCACCACTCTTTAAGCTCAACTTTTGCAGCTAGAGTGGAGAGCGCGCTTTTTATTGCAGTAACCGTCCCTTTTATTCGATGATCGGGCACGCTATTCGCTATAATCTTGCGCTTCACTTCAATTGGCCAAGCGCTATCCCAAAAGTCCACGCTGAGTGCATCCGCAAGCCAAGGTAAAAAATGCTCGGGACATCGCCAGGGATCCCAAAGACTACCAAGTGGAACAGGAGTCGCAGAAACTTTACTTAGCGCCTTTGCCAACGCATGCTCAAGCTTAGTGCTTGAGTGCGGTAATAGTGTATTAAATATCTCTTCCTGCAATGTTTATCTCCACTTGTGTACAAAACGCAGCCTGCCAAGGGGTATTGATAATGTCGGCGGTAGGTGAGAGAAGCTCAACACGTTGCACACCTGCTTGGTGTAGCGCACTGTAAAGCCCAGATAAACGAATATCATGATTGAGTTTATGATGTGTTTTTAACCATTGCTGCACGCTTTGCTCTACCGTAGATTTCACGTTTTCTTCATCGGGGCCTGGATATAAATAAAGCGTGGCGCGGAGGGTAAATTCTTTTACCTCAGCTGAGAGCACTCGTGGTCTATCCGTCAAAGGCCTAATGTCTTCTTGAAACAAATGCTCTGTAATTGCAGTGATTTCGTCGTGATTTGGTATGCCATTGCCTCTATCTGTCAGCACCGTTATCGCAACATCCCCCGGTGCGGCATCTAGAAGCCTAGCGGCATGGCTACAATGCAGCAATTTCGTATGCTCTGGTACTAAGTCTGATAATGGTGGCTCGACCTGAAGCTGCTCAAATTCGGGAGACTCAACAAAAACATCCTTAACTTGAGGTAAGGCTTTAAGCGTGTGAAAACAATAAGCACCAATTGGCCCTGCCGTACTAAACCCTTCTAGTGCCAATTGAATACGCGCTCGAAAGCGCTCGTCACTCTCCCCAGCTTCTCGTATCACCGCAAAACGATTCCCCAAATAATCGAGTTCACTGCTCGTGGCTTTTGCCAGCAATACCTGCTGCGCGCCTTCATTAATCTGTTGACGTAATAACAGCTCTCGATAAGCAAAGACTTCCATCAGCTTGACGATGGGGTCGCTAGGTAGCAGCTCAGAAAGTTCTGGGCAGGCGTGTTCTACGGCTTGCTTTAGTTCGTTATAAAGCGATTTAAATTCAACGGGTTCAAGTAAATCGGATGCGGGTAATTGACTAAGACTGACCGCACTGAAGTTAGTTAAAGACATAATGGGGCCTGTTGTAACACGACTCCCTTCAGGAGCCGTGTAATTTGATGTTTAAAGGTTTGGCAATGTTGACTTAATTTCGGCGCGTTTATTCATCCAAGTCTGCTTTGCTGCCACAGCTTTTTCTGAGGTTTCACCATATTCAGTAACCGCAGCCATATAGTCAAAGAATAAGAAGTCGGTGTTGGCGCTGTAATGTTTGCGTCTTAACTCGCTGATTTCTTTAGGGCTGTATTCTATTTCACATAAAGCGAAATCAACTTCAGCTTCTTTTGCAAGATGTGCCGCGTGTGCATCATCAACAATACCACCAGCAATCGCTTTACCTGTTGTTTTTAATTTTAAAATCGCCATGTTTATACTCCTTCGCTTAAAGTTGGACCTACGTGAGTGTATGGGTAGCCGACACTATCAGCCCAGATCATGTTGTCACCATGATCGCCCGTACCAACATAAGGCAACGCAATGGCCACCTTCATACTACCGAGTCCTACAAAGCATTGTTGATGACATCCACCCCAGCCTGTTCTTCTATTCGACTTGTATTGCCAACCTTTACCTGCATCTGAGCTATCAACAGAAATTGATGCTGAGCGATTTTGGGATGGGTAGAATCGTAATGTACCGGTTTGTTCCAACACATTAATCCAGCAACTTGCTTGTGTTAAAAACTCCCCCTTACCCCAACCAATATATCTTTCACATCCCTGATTCAGTACAAATAGATTACCTTCAGCGGGGTTATCATCTCGTCCTTTATTCACAACAACATCCAGCAGAAGGACTCTATAATCGCTTCCATAATAGTTGTCACCATCGGAATCTTTCGCTCCCAAACCTCGCCTTAGAAACTCTTCATTTGGAGTGAGACCGAATTCCGCCAACTGAGCTAGTGATAACTTAGTGATTGTTCCTGTTCCCTCGGTACCACGATGATAAAAACTGCTCCACGGTGCGACATGCGCCGCAATCACATCAACAGCCGTGCCGTTAGGTACATCGGCACAAATATTATTGAAATGCTTAGTATCAGAAAGTGCATTAGGTGCTAAAGGCAAAGCTCGTTGGAAACTCGTAATTTTTGCGTCCACAGCCTGCTCTTTAGCTTGCAAGCGCGCATCGACCTCTGCTCTTTTCGCATCTAATTTCGCCGTAATATCTTGAATTTTATTATCGACGGTTGCGGTGAGGTCGTTTGACGCCTCAATCAATTTGGCAATATCTTGTTCTAATGCCATGTTTTTTTCTCCATATGGTTAATACAATTTATAAAAGGAATACTGAGTGTTATCTCAGCGGTAAATCAGGCAAAAAAAAGCCCACCGAATGGTGGGCTTAATAGCCTAAAGTCGTTGTAGATTGGTGTTATTGCGGTTTTGGATAGCGGTTTTTAATGGTGCTTCGCGCTTGCAGCCACGCAGTTTTTGCCGCTTGTGCGGCTTCACTCGCTTCACCAAATTCGGCCATTGCCGCTAAGTAATCGAAGGCAAGACCATCTGACTCGCACTGGTAAGCAAAACTTCTAGCATGCATACATTGCGCTGCAAGCTGAGCATGCTTTGCCTCAGCTAGAATGCCTGGAATATCAGCACTGGCGACTCCCAAATCTGCCAATGTTTTTTCATCTGCTGGTACATTAATCAGTTCATCATCACCGATTTTTAAGGTTTTAATTTCCATTGTGACTCCTTTAAGCTGTTGGTGGTGTATATGGATGGTTTGCGTATGGAATAGAGCTTAGTGTTGGGGCTAAGCGCTCGGCAAATGGAATTGGCTCTGCGTACCAACGAACTGTCCAATTATCCCAGCTTCTTGCATATAGATTCCGTCTTTCTTGATCGCTACCGTCATGGAACCATACGTCGCCTTTCCAGTTTTTAATAATTCGATATTTCAGACCGCCACCTCTTAAATAAACCCCGCTATGAGTAGCACAGAATGCACCAAAGGCACCTTCTTCACCGCCCCCATATAGATCTAAACTTGAATCCGCTTTTTCGCGTTTGCAGTACATAGAAAAACTGGCATGGCTTACGGTTGGGTTATAACGCTCATGAAAGCGTTTAACGTGTAGAAAATTTGAATCACCGTGCCAAGCCGTTGCATTCCCTTCCAATTCAAGTAAAAGTGCCGCTTGGTGAGGGCTTGTGGTGTTTAAGGGTTGTGTGTCACTATTCCAAGAATACTGACGAGCAATCGTTAACTTACTCACTCCCGCAGCATTACCGGGCATAGTCCACCACACCGGATAAAAATAATCCTTTGAACCACCGATAAAAATATCCTGAACATAGCGTGTTTCTGGCATCGCCTCTTGAATAAATTTGTCGACATCTTGCTCTTTTTTCGCAATACGCGTGTCAAAGGCAGCCATTTGGTTATCGAGCTGCTGCGCCTTGTTATCCACCACCGCCGTTAAAGCATCCGTAGACTGAATGAGATTAGCAATATCTTGTTCTAATGCCATGAGTTGCTCCTATAAAATTCCTTTGTCCATCAACTCAAACTTCTGTTTAAGATGACGAGTCATATTGTTAATTTGCGCAGCGCCTAGCTTGGCAAGTTCAGGGGCGATAAGAATATTTAGATTAACGCCGTTATCGACGATGGTAACGGCGTCGGCAGGCACGCCCGTTAGCACCAAATCAAAAGCAAGAAGTAAATCGACTTCCGCCGATTTATAAGCAATAGGTCTATCTGGTGAAGAATACACCGCAAATAGCACCTCTTGTGTTTGGCCATTTGCTTCGCTTTCGATATAAAAGCCCACTTCATTGACCCAAAAGTTGTGATCGGTATCATCAATCACACTCATATGGATTTGGGCATTCCCCTTATCTTCGCCACTTGCCACCATAATGCGGTGGACTTCTTGTTGTAGCTGGCGGCGGCCTTGATCTGGCGTATAATTGCCAGTACCAAGCCCTACCTTGCTGATCTTCGCTTGAAAGCCATTTTTTTGGGCGTTAAATACTGCTTCCAAACCCGCGGTGGTGATGGTCGGCCGTAAAATCGTGCTCACAGCACCTGTCTCCTTTTGTTGAGTGATATCAACCCGCATCAATACACAACTCATTTAATAAGTTGGTTTATTAAGCACATTGATATGAAATGACAGCAATGGGTTTTATACCAATAGGTACTACCGCTGGGTAAACGCTGATGACATCAATTGAAGTGTTTATTCGCTATTCCAATAGCGGTTGTAGGCTAAATTGCTGCGATGATTAATACCAATTTGCTTAATTAAGTGAGCTATTTTGAGGCGAGAAAATCTTGTCGATAACCAGACGAAAATTTTGCTATTTAGTTGTTCTAAATGAGAAATTTTTAACGCCGTTAGCATCAGATTTACTCCTTCAAATTGAGCAAATATTAAGACAAATTGGTATAAGTGTGGCAGTAGAATCTAGCCACTTGAAAACGACGGTTATTAAAGTGCAAAGTGCTCGCAAGTTCCGTCGTAAAGTCAAACTTGGCGGCAGGCAGTCTTTGCTCATTGGTTAAATAAATTCGGCTTACTACATGACGGCGATTATTTAAGTGAAGCCCTACTCGCGCAGAGCTTTGTAAATACGCATTCACATGCTGGCTTTTCATATACCGGCCTGTCGCTGCGATTTGTTTATTGCTTGCCAATGCAAATGCCGCTGATACGGTGGCAGCGGGTGCTTTTACGGCCTCAGTTTGCGCTGACTTTCTCGCAACTTGCAAGCCACTGGCAATAGAGGCTGTTTGCAGTTTTAGGCTCATTTTGGCACCGACTAAAAAGTCGAAATGGGCACGTTTTGGTTTAGTACTATCGGTAACATCTTTAACAGCTTGGTAAAGCTCCGGACTTAAGATCACAGCGTCACTGGTATACGGAATTTCATTCGCCCACGCGATAAACATAAAGGTATGCGGCTGCTTTGATTGATAAGGCGCCAGTGCTATATCATCAATTTCTTGAAACCATTCAAAAAACTCAACACTTACCCCCAGCGCTGCCAATGCTCGCTTTACTGAGCCAACCGTGCCTTTGTGCTTATGCACTTTGACCGAATTGGCGATAAATGCCCGTTTGGTATCTACCGGCCAGCTTTCATCCCACTCATCTACTGATAAAGACCATGCAAGCCAAGGTAATAAAGCCTCAGGGCAGGTCTCTGGGTGCCATTGCTTGCCCACATATTCTGGGATTGTTGGTGTTACCTCAAGCTTACTCGGTAAGTCTTCGACTAGCTCGGCAACGGTGCGAACCAGCGGTGATGTGCCAGGTGGCAGTAATTTATGATAACTTGTCATAGATCACCTTACTCCGTTGGAAAATGTAATTGCACATCACGACAGTAAGCTGCATTTTTAGCACTTGGTGAGAGGTCGTCATGCATCGAGCGAAGCTTCACTTTTCTTACTCCTCCTTGATGCAAAGCATCAATAAGCCCCGAGCTAGGTACTTCTTTCCCGAGCAAGTAATGCGATTGAATAAAGTTTTCAATTGCACGATGGATGGACACTTTAACCTGCTCCGTATTAATACCTGCATTAAAGTAAATATCGGCTTCAATCCTGTAGGCCGTTGGCTCTACCAAATGCACGCGTACAAGGTCCGTAAGCGGTCTAACATCTTCGTCATTGAGGTAACGTAACACCTCTGTTCTCAGTGCTTCTTTATCTTCCAAAGTCACCACATCAGCAACTGGTAACACATGGACTTCAACAATACCCGGCAACGTTGATTCAACAAATACGTCTTTCACTTTTGCAGAAGCGGTAAACGCGTGGTACTGATAAGCACCAGACGTGCCTCCCATTGAATGACTTTCAAGAGAAAGTGGGATCCGTAAACGATAGCGTTCATCCGATTCCGCTCCTTCTCGCGCCACACCGAACAAAACACCCAAATGATCCAAGTCACTGCCCGTGGCATATGCCACCATCACAGATTGTGCGGCGTCATTCACACGCTGTCTCAGTAATACCTCGCGATAAGCAAAAAGCTCCATCAGCTTTATTGCTGGATCAGAGGGAAGAAATGGATAATCTGGAAACTGCTGTTGCAATTGCGCTTCTAATTCCTGATAAATAGCTTCATAGCTGACTGTCTCCAACACATCAGGTGCAGATAGGCGCGTCAAATCGATAGCATTATTCATGCTACTCTCCTTTTAAATGGGGTTGGATAAAGAAAGCCAATACGGCCGATAATAGCGGCGCTACGAACCCACTCTGCGGGCACCGAGCAACGTATCTAATTTTTTATCTATAGAATCTAAGCGCTTTTCGATGCGCTTTTGGTCTTCTTGGCGAATTTGCTTGAGGTGGTCAAGCGCTTGGGAGTTAGTGGTGATCCTTTTATCTAAGTCGCCAAGGTAAATAACACCAGACACCAACAGCGCAATGGTGGTGAGAATGTGGGCCAAATTAAACTCTTTTTTCATTTGCCATTGTTCAGGATGATTCACTTGCTGACCCCTTTTACTTTCTCAACGGTTCTAAGCCCTGCAAGCCCTAACATGGCAAGCGTAAGCTCTAACATCACATCAAGCGGCAACTCAGGCGTACCATGTTCAGGCATTAACCATTGTAGAATTGGATTAACCACGAACGAAAACAAAAAGCCAAAACCACACACCCACATCAAAAAAGGCCTCGCCCCCGCAACAAACACACTGCGATGCGCTGCTTGAACTTGATTGATCTGCGCTTGTACTAATGCATGCTTTGCTATCAGTCTCGCCTTTAAATGCTCTTGCTTAAGTACTTCTTCTTCACTGGTAAACAATTCATCAAGAATATTGCCAATTGCTTCTATCGGAGCCACTGTTTTTGCAGAAAATAGGCTTCCTAATAGACTCATGATTGCCATTCCCCTGAAATCATCTGTTGAGCAAGCTCTTGGGCGCGATTAGGCACTTGTCTTGCCCATCGGCTATCTAACATTTCTAGCGCGGCGGTATCAAAATCACCTTTCTCGACCGCTTGTAACATTCGACCAAAGTTAAGTAACCCTGTGATCCCTAAGTTAAATGCCATATTTACCAGCACCGCCATCCGTGCATCGTTGCAGTGTTGGGTTGCAATTCTGCGCGCCACGGCCGCTTTGGCATTTTCCACATCGCTAGCAAGTAGTGATTCTGCTTCTTCTTCATCAATTCCCTTATCATCGAGATTTCGACCATAGCCAATAGTCAGTTTTCCCGCGGTACACAGGTAAGGAAATTGGCGAAACCCCTCATGTTTTTTGAGTTGCTCTACTGTATTCATTACGGACATACAATTCCCCTTTATTGTTGCTAATGTGTCGACATATTAACCATCAAGCTTTGCTCAGCTTTCAATAACCAAAACTCCATTGAACGCTTGCTGTCAAAACCCAATGTTTTTGCTGCATCGACCACCTTGTTATGCATCATGTATTTAGCTCGGATTGCACGCTTACATTCTGGTCTAAGTAACTCAATTGATGCAGTAAGTTGAGCAATTTCATCTGGCACATGTATCTGCTCTGCACTGACGTATTGGCTTGATGAACTGCCAATAGCTTCAGTTGCAGCTTGACGGCTAAAGCCCTTACCTAGCTCTTTACTACACCAAAACTTACCCCAGCGCTTAAGGGCAGTACGTACCTGTTTAATTGTCACTTGCTTGTTGGTCATGGATTTTTCCTATCACTTCTAAAATATCGAGTAAGTACACATCTTCAACTAGGCCAATAACATCATTCCAGCGTGGGCTATATTCCCTATTTTCCCATCGTCTTAACGTACGCTCCTCAATACCATAATGAGCGGCTGATTCGGCTTGCGTGTAACCTCGAAGCTTTCGCGCAACACGAAGAATTTCGGCTCCGGTTGGAGCTGGTTTGCTTTGACCCACCAGTCTGGATGTGGCTATGTTTATAAGTGTCATTGTTCTCCTTACCTTAAAAATAAACACGACTAGTGAAAATTTGTTCTGCTTAGCTGAATGGGATCGCTGAAAAGCGAAAACGACGTTGTCGTTCATCCTTGCCATCGAGTTTTTAGTTCCGGTAAAAACCCACCGTCTCTCGTTAACATTTTCATCTAACAACTTTCTTCAGCGTAGTGATATAATAGCGATTTCTCGGATTAGAAACAGGTCAAAAATGACCTATCAATGATACACTTACAATTTAATACTGGATGAATAAACAGATTAATTATTTAACTTATTAAAAGGTAAATAAAAAATTACAATAGTTAACCAATACTGGCTTAAACATTGTTTTTTCCTCGTTCTGAACTATCAACATTGCAGCACTGGAAGGCTTTCTCTAAAATACATCTAACTTAAAAGAGAGATTGGAAACTCATGGCTCAATATATTTATACCATGTCGCGGGTGAGCAAAGTTGTGCCACCTAAGCGCACTATTCTAAAAGACATTTCTTTATGCTTTTTCCCGGGCGCTAAAATTGGTGTTTTAGGTCTTAATGGTGCAGGTAAGTCGACCTTACTTCGCATTATGGCGGGTGTGGATAACGAATTCGAAGGCGAGGCACGTCCGCAACCTGGTACTAAGATTGGTTACCTACCGCAGGAGCCTGTATTAGATGAAAGCAAAACCGTTCGTGAAACGATTGAAGAAGCGGTTGGCGAAGTCAAGCGCGCCCTAAGTCGATTAGATGAAGTGTACGCTGAGTACGCAATGGAAGATGCTGACTTTGATGCGCTAGCCAAAGAGCAAGGCGAATTAGAAGCTATTATCCAAGCACATGACGGTCATAACCTAGATAATGCGCTTGAGCGCGCTGCCGACGCGCTTCGTTTACCAGAATGGGACGCAAAAATTGAGCATCTCTCTGGTGGTGAAAGGCGCCGTGTTGCTATCTGCCGCCTATTACTTGAAAAACCAGATATGTTGCTTCTTGACGAACCAACTAACCACTTAGATGCCGAGTCAGTTGCGTGGTTAGAGCGATTCCTTCATGACTACGAGGGCACCGTGGTGGCGATCACCCACGACCGCTACTTCCTAGATAATGTAGCTGGCTGGATTCTAGAGCTTGACCGTGGCCATGGCATTCCTTGGGAAGGTAACTATTCTTCATGGCTTGAGCAAAAAGATGCGCGCTTGAAGCAAGAAGAAAAGTCAGAGAAAGCACGCCAGAAGTCGATTGAAAAAGAACTTGAGTGGGTGCGCTCAAATCCGAAAGGTCGCCAAGCTAAATCTAAAGCACGTATGGCGCAGTTTACTGAGCTTCAGCAAAACGACTATCAAAAGCGTAACGAAACCAATGAGCTATTCATTCCACCTGGCCCTCGCTTAGGCGACCAAGTGATTGAAGTAAGCAACTTACGTAAGAGCTTCGGTGACAGATTGTTGATTGACGATTTGAACTTCAACGTACCTAAAGGCGCAATTGTTGGGATCATCGGTGCAAACGGCGCGGGTAAATCAACACTGTTTAGAATGCTAAGCGGTCAAGAGCAGCCAGATAGTGGTAACATCACTATTGGTGAAACAGTGGAAATCGCCACAGTTGAACAGTTCCGTGATGACATGGACGGTAATAACACCGTATTCCAAGAGATCTCTAACGGCCAAGACATTCTTAAAATTGGCAACTTTGAAGTACCGAGCCGCGCCTATGTTGGCCGCTTTAACTTTAAGGGCAATGACCAACAAAAGTTTGTAAAAGAGCTTTCCGGTGGTGAGCGTAATCGTCTGCACTTAGCTAAACTGCTAAAAGCAGGCGGTAACGTACTGTTGCTGGATGAACCAACCAACGATCTAGACGTTGAAACGTTACGAGCGCTAGAAAATGCGATTTTGGAATTCCCAGGCTGCGTTATGTGTATCTCGCACGACCGTTGGTTCCTAGACCGTATCGCGACGCACATTCTAGATTACCGTGATGAAGGCCAAATCAATTTCTTTGACGGCAACTACACCGAATACGAAGAGTGGCTGAAGAAGACCTTTGGCGCTGAGGCGGCAGAGCCTAAACGTATCAAATATAAGAAGATTGGCTAACAATCAAAACATTAGTCTATCGACGATGATAATCTGAGGCTCCTCGTTAGGAGCCTCTTTTGTTTTTTAGTACCTGCTTTACTTTATTTATCTAGTACGATCAAGGTCAATAACGAATACCACCACTCCCTCCCAACCGGCGTAATTTATTGTCATTTTTAGTAGCGAGCACAATGATATAAGCTATTATTTACCTATACGGACTATTAGGATCAGTAATGAAAGAACGTCGACGTTTTTCCAGAGTTATTTTTTCAAACGAAGCACAGTTTATGGCCTCAAGCGGTGATTTTAGCTGTGAAATATTGGATTTATCGCTCAATGGGGCGTTGCTTACCCTACCCGATGGCTATGTGCCACTCAAAAACGACCCAGCAAGTTTAAACTTTTATCTACCAGGTAGTGATATCCAAATTACGATGGAGATAGAAGTTCGTCATGTTGAAGAGGGTCACCTAGGCGTACATTGCCGCCAAATCGACCTCGATAGTGTGACGCATTTAAAGCGCCTTATTGAACTTAACCTTGGAGATGATGATATACTACATCGCGAGCTGGAGCAGCTCACATACGATGATGATTAATATCTATCGGACTTCAAATTCGATACAATAACAAAGAGAAAATTATGATTTTGGATTCTTTACAAGGATTTGTCCCTTTTATTTCCTATTTCGGCCTTGCCTACTTACTTACCTTAGCCTTTTTATTTATCTACTCCAAAGTTACGCCTTATTGTGAGTGGAAACTAGTTAAAGAAAACAATCCTGCTGCCGCAGCTGCGTTTTGCGGTACCTTAATTGGTTTTGTGTTGCCTATCGCCAGTGCCGCTATAAACGCAGTATCACTTATTGATTTTGCCGTTTGGGGAATTATTGCAGGAGTCATGCAATTAATTACCTTCTTCATGGTAAGGCTGTATATGCCGAAGTTATCTGAGAAAATCGAAAATAATCACATCAGTGCAGGTCTGTTCTTAGGTGGTGCCTCGCTTGCGACCGGAATTTTGAATGCCGCATGCATGACCTATTAAGGAGTCAAGATGAAAAGGAGTAGAACAATAAAATTGACTTTATTAATGGGCGCCACAGGAGGGTTGACCGCGTGTGGTGATAGTGACGAATCAGCCTTACTTTTTAAAGACGTTGATGAATGTACATCATTCGGTATTGAAGAAGAAGCATGCCAGTTTCAATATCAACAAGCACTCGACAGCCACCGTCAAGAAGCCCCCAAATATGCCTCTGAGCAGTTATGCGAGAGCGACTTTGGCTTTGACCGTTGTGAGCATTCAGTTGGTGGGATCTGGCGTCCAATTATGGCGGGCTTTATGGTTGCTGCGCTTGCAGAGGGCGTCGATGAAGGCTTAGACATGATGAAAAAGCGCAAGAAGAAAAAGGCAGCTTACTTAGGCGGCACTTACTATTCTGGCGCAAAACCGCTGTATCGCTCTCGTGATGACTTCTTTAGCTATCGAAATGCGCAAAACGGGTTTGTCGCATCTGCAAAATCTTCTGGTACAACGTCGGTCAAAAGCTCGACCATCAATTACAAGCCGCGTGCCAGCTCCGTATCACGTAGTCGCGGTGGGTTTGGTCGTAGTGCTACTCGTAGTAGCGGTGGCAGTTGGGGCAGCTAAGCCAACCTTAGCTTAATAAAAGATAAGCCGAGGTTCACTCGGCTTTTTATTGAGTATTCTGTAGTTTACTTGATATCTATGCAATTGATATTAGACGGATCGATTTTATCCTTATGTTAAGAATTTCTATTGATGAACGCCCACACTGGCGTGAACAAGCAAAAGCTCACGGCTTTGAATTTCATACTATGTATGGTGAAAAGTATTGGGACGAAAGTGCATATTATCAATTTACGTTAAAACAAATTGAGCAAGACTTGGAAGACCCAAGTGATGAACTTCACCAAATGCTCTTACACCTTGTCGATCTAGTGTGTAATGATGAGTCACTTCTGCAACAGTTTGCTATTCCTGAGTCGCAATGGGAATTAGTGACTCGCTCATGGCGTCGTCGAGACCAAGCGCTCTATGGTCGTTTTGATTTTAGTTACGGTGGTAAGTCACCAGCCAAGCTGCTGGAGGCCAATTATGACACGCCCACCAGCTTATTCGAAACAGGTTATTGGCAGTGGCTATGGCTTGAAGAACAAGTGAAAGCCGGTAAACTGCCTCGTAATGCGGATCAATTTAATGGCCTACAAGAAGCGCTAATAGAGCGCTTTTATCAACTGCATAAATTCCACCGTGGTGCTCCCCTACACTTTTCTTGCTGCAAAGAAAGCATTGAGGACTTGGGCACCATTCAATATATGCGCAGCTGCGCGATGGAAGCTGGACTCAAAACGAAACAAGTTTTTATCGAAGATATCGGATTTCATGGCCAACACTTTGTCGACCTTGATGATTCAAAAATTCAATGGATGTTTAAGCTATACCCGTGGGAATTTATGTTTCAAGATGAATATAGTGAGCAGTTATCAAAAGCAAAAGTGCAATGGCTAGAGCCTGCTTGGAAAGCGATTTTATCTAATAAAGCAATCTTACCTTTGCTATGGCAAACCTTTCCCAATCACCCAAATCTGTTACCGGCATACTTTGAACAGGACAAGCATAAAATTGCAAACAGCGAGTCCGGCTATGTGAAGAAGCCGCTATTTTCTCGTGAAGGCGCGAATATTGAGATCCGAAAAGATCAACAACTGCTTGCACGGTCTGCTGGTGGATATGGCGAAGAAGGTTATATTTATCAAGCTTACTCGCCTTTACCAAAATTTGCAGGCTTCAATACGCTCATCGGCTCATGGATTGTCGGTGACAAAGCGGTTGGAATTGGTGTTCGTGAAGATAAAAGTCTGATCACCCAAGATCTTAGCCGTTTCTTACCCCATATCATTGTTGGCTAAACTCATTGAACACTAAATAACTTAGTCGGTATGGAACAAATATGTTCCATCTCTCAAATTAGTGTTCAGCCAAGAATAAAAGCTTATTAAATTCATGCCATTCGCACTTTTTAGACAAACACTTGGCAAAACCTGCCTCAAAAATTAACACAAACTTAACCAGTGTACTAAAGTAATATCTGGGTTTTGCATCAAGCTGAGAAGGCAATACTTGGCTTGCTGCAACAAACTTTTGGAAAGTGCACTCAACAGGTTGGAGTGCATAGATACGTTATAGATCACTTAGCGAGCTAGGAAGTAATACCAACTGGTATAAAAGCAGTCAGCCTCAAAAGTGTGAGACATAGTCGACTAAGGAACTCACATGACTCACTACAAAATAGGTACAGACATTAGTCAAAAACCCATTCCAGACGCAGTGAAGGTCGCAGTGATAGGGGCTGGTATGTCTGGTTTGTATAGCGCTTGGCGATTACAGTACGAAACAGACGTTGATGACTTCGCCATTTTTGAGCGCAGCAACCGCACAGGTGGAAGATTAGACTCAGATCTTATCCATTTCAGAGATAACCGCGCAGGAGCAAAGCCTGACAGCACCATTACAGTCAAAGAAGAACAAGGTGGTATGCGGTTTCTATTTGAGGGTATGGATGACCTAATGGCCCTCTTTCTTAGATTGGGCCTAGAAGATCAGATAGTCCCTTTCCCTATGAATAGCGGCGGCAATAACCGGCTCTACTTTCGCGGTACCAGCTTTTCGGTAAACGATGCCGAACAAGACGACTATCATATTTGGTCAGCACTTTATAACCTCGACCCAAACGAGCAAGGTGTTAACCCCAAAGACATTATTAATGTTGTTTTTAATCGAATCTTGCAAGTGAATCCACAGTTTGATTCAAGGCCAGAGGTTCGCGGTCCAGAGTTTTGGCAGGATTTCCGTCTGCAATGTCAATGGCAAGGTGAGCCGCTATATAATTGGTCTTTGTGGGATTTACTCACTGATATGGGTTATAGCCAAGAATGTATCACCATGCTGTATCGTGTTTTGGGCTTTAATGGCACCTTCTTATCGAAAATGAATGCGGGGGTTGCCTATCAGCTTTTGGAAGACTTTCCTGCAGATGTCGAATTTAGAACCTTTAAAGATGGCTTTAGCACCCTGCCAAACGCGCTGGTGGATAAAATAGGTAAAGAGAAGATTTACCTGCAAACGAGCATCGACAGCATCGCCTTTGATAAAGCAGACAATCTATATGTACTTAAGTACACCAAAACCGAGCAAGACGGACAGATAAGCGAAGGAACATTTAAAGCCGAAAAGCTTATTTTAGGGCTGCCAAGGCTCGCGCTTGAAAAGTTGTTCATAGCGTCAGATGTATTCAAACAACTACCAAAGCAGCGGCGCGATGCGTTATGGGATACATTGCAAAGCACAAGCAACCAACCGCTCCTGAAGATTAATTTATACTACGACACTGCATGGTGGGGAACCGGCATAACAGGCCGCCCTGCGGTGAGCTTTGGACCTAACTTTGCCGATTTACCAACAGGTTCTGTTTATCCCTTTTATGCTTTAGATGATGAACTCGCAGCCGCGCTTATGTATAACGAGCGTCATGCCGAGCCTAACTCAGAAACCCAACACAAACTCGAAGGGATAGAAGCCGCTAAATACAGTCGCCCAGCCGCATTGACTATTTACTGTGATTATTTGAATATTAATTTTTGGAGTGCACTGCAAAATAAAGGTGAGCTTTATCATCACCCTCGTGAGTCGGAACTCGTTGAATCTATTCCCAGTGATATATTTCCAGCCTCGGAAGCGGTTGTACGACAAGCGACACAATTCTTTAAAGACATTTTTAATACGCACTATGTCCCACAACCCACCCTCACGAGCGCTCGAGTTTGGGAAGGGAATGTAAATTTCAATGTGCCTGAAAATCTTCAATTTGGTTTTGGTGTACATCAATGGGCAATTGGTGCGAATGATAAAGACGTTATCGAAGATTTAGTGGAGCCGTTGCCAAATCTGTTTACCTGCGGTGAAGCTTACTCTGATTATCAGGGCTGGGTTGAAGGCGCGTTACGTTCGACAGATTTAGCGCTACAAAAAGGGTTTGGTTTAGCGCCACTAAGCGAAGTCTTTGAAACGGATCAAGGCTGTAGTTCGTCAGAAGCAATACAAATCGCCTATCGGAAAATTGCTAATGAAATGATTATGGAATATATCGATCCTAACTTTTCACCAAACACCAAAGACAAAGTAACGCTTGCTGATGCCAATAGTGTGTTTGGCGTCAACCTCAGTTATTTCGATAAGCCCTAACCCGCCTCTCTAGTAATGAGGAGTTTTTTACTCCTCATTATCCCTACCTTGCAGAACGAATTGATAGTTCTCGATCAACTAAAACCGTTCTGGCATATTTCAAGTTAAACTAAGCTCCGCTGATCTGAGCCATGTGATAAGTATTCTACGCTTTTGTGATAAAAACGTGATAACTCCGTGAGCCTATCTCAATATCTTGCGGCCATGATAAGGAGACTGTTAACCCTAATAAGAAGAGTACATCATGAAAGCAAAAATCCTGACCACCCTAGTCGCAACGTGTTTATCAAGCGCTGCGCTGGCACAAGACCTTGAAGTAAAAATCACTAACCTCACTCACGGTATTTACTATACGCCTTTACTGGTGGCTGCTCATAATCAAGATACCGCTCTTTTTAAACTTGGTGAGCAAGCTTCCGAAGCATTGCAAGCCATGGCCGAAGGCGGAGACATTTCAGCTTTAGGGCAAATCCTCGAAAGCTCAAACGCCAACATGGTCGCAAACCCAGCTGAGGGGCTACTTGCACCCGCAAGTTCTACAATGACCATGATAGCCACTAGTGAAGGAAATACGCACCTTTCAATTGTGGCGATGCTACTTCCTACCAATGATGGATTTGTAGGATTAAATGCTTGGCCTATTCCAAGCGCTGCCGGCACCTACGAAGTTTACCTTAATGCATATGATGCGGGTACTGAAGCGAATAATGAACTGGTTGTCGAAGGCTCTGGTGCACCCGGTATTTTAGGGATCCCAGCATCGCCAGGTGCGGCTCCTGGAACTCAAGGTGCTGGCGTCACAGCAAGTGAAGAAAACACCATGGTCCATATTCACAGAGGCAACGTAGGTGACGACGAGCAAGTCGGCGGTAATAGCGATCTGCATAACACCGTGCACCGTTGGTTAAATCCCGTAGCTAAAGTAACAATAACCGTAAAATAAGGGGGAGCTATGAAAGCGAAATTAGCATTAATTGCCTTGTCTGCGCTCCTGCTCAGTGCATGTGGAGACAATGACAATAATATGGTGATGCCAGAGCCTCCGGTTGAGCCAGAACCAGTTGAGTATGAGTTTGCCATCAACATCACGAACCTTACATATGCACAGCCAATGTCACCAATTGCAGTGTTGCTTCATCAGTCTGGCCATTACTTTACTGTTGGCATGCCTGCAAGTGAAGCTTTAGAACAACTTGCAGAGGGGGGAAATAACAATGACGTCATAGCCGACGAGATGACACTAGCATCCGTCTCAACGGATGGACCTTTGGGCCCCGGTGCAGAAACTAACCTCTCCATCAAAACTACAGACCTTTCTGAGCTAAAATTATCGCTATTAACCATGATGGTGAATACCAATGATGGATTCTCCGGTCTAAATGCTATAGACGTCTCTGCACTGGCCGTAGGCGAGATACAAATGTATCGAACGATTGCTTACGATGCTGGCACTGAGCTGAATAGCGAAGCCGTGGGAACCATACCTGGTCCAGCAGATAGTGGTGAAGGCTTTAACGCAGAGCGCAACGATAATCACAATGTAGTATCGATGCACAGTGGTGTGGTTGGTAGTGATGATGGACTCCAAAGTTCAACGCTCACTAGTATCCATAAATTTGATAACCCACTGCTTGCAGTCACTATCGAGAGAGTTAAATAGCCTATGCGCAAACGCCTGCCATAGGCGTTTGCGCTTTCATAAAGGGCTATTTATGTTAGAAAACGTGTTGCTAGTTGAAGATGACCTAGACATAGCGAGATTGCTCCAAGTGCATTTAGAGGAGTTAGCTTTAGCGGTAACGCATGTTGCCGACGGCAGCCAAGTATTAACGGTTGCTAAAGCAAACGATTTTGCCGTGATTTTACTGGATTTAATGCTACCCAATATGGATGGACTAACCCTCTGTCGAGAGCTTAAGGCGCTTTACCCTATGAGTAGTATAATCATCGTCACCTCGAAAAGTAGCGAGGTCGATAGGATCATCGGGCTGGAAGTCGGTGCAGATGACTATATATGTAAGCCTTTCAATACCAGAGAATTGCAAGCGAGAGTAAAAGCGCAGCTACGCCATGTCAGACAACTTAAGCAGCCAATTCAAACCGAAAGTGCAGACTCCCCCAGTGATAAAATTGAAGTTGGGAACCTCATTATAGATGCCTGTTGTCATGAAATTTCGTTGGCTAATGTTAGGTTAGACCTCACCGCAACCGAGTTTGAGCTGCTGCAGTTTTTTGCTAAACACCCAAATCACGTATTTTCACGAACTCAGCTATTAGAATCAGTATGGGGCTACCAACACTCAGGTTACGAGCATACCGTTAATTCCCATATTAATCGTCTGAGGGCTAAGCTTGAAGCGATTTCAAATAATACGGTGATAGAAACAGTATGGGGTGTTGGTTATAAATTAAATTCAGCCTCTCTTAGCGGACAAAGCCTATGAAGCTCTCACTTTACAAAAAGCTTGCACTTACCTTATTTGTCACTTTCGTCGTCATCGCAGCAATTTTTGTGTGGTGGACTCAAGCGCTATCTCAAGTTTCTAAATCTCAAGCAGAGCAACAATTACATCTTGCACTCGCAACCCATCTTGTTGACGATAATCCTCTGATAAAAAAGGGAGTGTATGACTATGATGGCTTGAGTAATTTGTTTCACACCTTGATGATCTTGGGTCCTTCATTCGAGTTTTATTTCGTCTCCCCTGAAGGGAAGCTACTAACTTACTCTGCAACTCCAGGAGAGGTTAAACGCCAGTATATTGACATTACCCCGTTACAAAGGCTCCTAAAAAGCAATAGCCAACTTCCTGTATTTGGTGATGATCCGAGAAGTGTGAATGGCAGTAAAATTTTCTCTGTTGCTCCCGTATTTAATCAAGACATTTTACAGGGTTATCTATATATCATAATTGGCTCCTCAAAATACGATAGCATTATTGAGCAACTAAAAAATTCAGATAAAGTAATGCTTGGGGTTAGCTGGTTACTCGGCACTTTATTCTTTCTACTGATTGTCGTTCTGTTGCTGCTAAATAAAATCACCAAACCAGTGTCTAGATTGACTCAATATATAGACCAAGTCAGTCAAAACCAGTTTAATATAAGTCAAGATGCGCAAATAAACTGGCCCGAGGAGCATGATGAGATACATCAGCTAGGTCGCAGCGTCAATGCTATGCTGGATAAAATTCAGCAGCAATTAGCAACACTTAACCTCAAAGATGAACAACGTAGAGAGTTACTTTCCCAACTAAGCCACGATCTTCGCACACCACTTGCTTCACTGAAAGGTTACATAGAACTAATAGAAAAACAAACGAGTGACAAAAATATCGTTCCACACATCGAAATTGCCAGCAAAAATATAAATCAACTGAATCATCTTATCGCACAAATTTTTGAGCTAGCTCACTTAGAAGCCGGACATACCAAACTCCATGTTGAGCCCTTTAACCTGCTGGAGTTAATGTATGACGTCGCAGCAAAATTCAAGTTAAGGGCTGAAGCCAACCAATTACAGATAGTCGTATCCCCACCTCAAAGTACTTTGGTGATTGTCAGTGACATAGGAAAACTAGATAGAGTGCTGTCAAACTTAATAGATAACGCCATTAGACACACTGAAGCTGGTGGAGAAATTAGTTTAGTACTAGAAGAGTGTGAGGGTTATGCATATATCAAAGTAAATGATACAGGTATTGGTATCAGTGCGTCAGACCTACAACATATCTTTGATGCGAGTTTTCAAGCCAAAAATAGTAATAGTAATCGTAAACATAATGCAGGCCTTGGTCTCGCTATTACCAGTGAGCTGATCAAAATACTAAAAGGACGGATCAGTGTAGCAAGTGCACTTAATGAAGGCTGTCAATTCACCATCGTTTTGCCTTTGAATGAATAAATCACTAAAGCTCGGAGCAACCAACTCCAATTTGGTATCGAGTACTCTGAGCTTCTACTCAAGATATTTTCAATGTAAATATTTTCTGGCTTTCTATTCAAGTAAACTATATTTTAACTAAAAGTAAAAAAAATACACCATTGAATTGAACACAATACGGAAAGTTTACTATGCCAATTGTCTCTATGCGTAACTTTATGAACCACATTGGAAACGCCAATGATGGTTTTCGCCAGAGTGCCTCCTCACTTAACAATATCATTCTATTGCTAGGTGGTAATGCGCAAAATAGCCCAAATAATCGAAATATCAATAATCGGACGGCCGAAAATATAGAGGGGGAAATCCACGCTTTGCCAGTGGATAAACTTCTAAAATATCAAACTGCATTAGTATACTTAGGCAACGCATTGAATATAGATAGTTTTGCCCGTCCAACGAATTACAATATGGCTTTTCAGGATTTTGAATTACAATGGTACCAATTTCGAGATCCCACCCATGGTATGATAAGGATTGATAATGCACGGTATATTTTTAAGCATCAATTCACATTTGACAGTACCAACGGCGATGTAAACACCTTTACACACTGCCTAACTAGAGAGCATGTATGGTATCCTACTGCTAGGGCTTATGATCCTCCTTTTAACCAATTATTAAGTAGGGTACCCCAAAGCTTTTTTATGCCTCCAAATGGTTCTCAGAGCGCCTCCGTAACTGACGATCACTCAACATTTAACCCTGATTATATTGTAAGACGCCCACTCACTATGGGAAGAACCATTGATATCCGTCAGCGCTATCAATACAGGCAACCAGGGCGGCAGTGGCAGAATATTCCAGGTGCTTCATATATTTTGAAAAAGGGTGTCCGCTGGGGTGTTGGTGGTGATCCTTGCTTTTTCTTCTCTAAAGAGAATTATGCTCCAGAAAATCCTAAGGCATTTCACTTTGAGGTAGAGATCGCACTAGGAAATGCACCATTGGCTACTTTTAATAGGCTTCCATCGCGAGGGGCTACATCACATAATTCTATGAACAGGCAACGGGAGATAAGAGTGATCGCTGATGGCTCATAGTGACTGGAACATTCCCTAGACAGGGAGAATGCAAAGAGCAGTTAATACCAACATTATTAATCTTCCAACCAATTTGAAGGATGAAATATTATATTAACGCCGTTAAAAATTTCTTATTTAGAGCAACTAAATAGTAAGATTTTTGCCCTTGCCGACATGGACGCCGGCACCTTAGTGTGAGTAGGGTGTAGTAGCGGTGTTATCAACAAGCTTTTCTCGCCTCAAAATAGATCACGTCATTAAACGAATTGGTATTAAGGCACTTAGCAGTATCGGTTCTGCTATTACCCTCATAAAATAATGACACCGCAAGTCATCGCATGCGTTTTCGAGCGCTTTGTACTTTTCGAGAAAGTGCTAAAAGCTGTTCTGATAGGTTTGGCTTCAACGTTGTTTAACCGGTGATTTTACATAACCTATATTAGCTCAGATATTTAAGCTGATTGGTATAAATGTTGTGTGTCGCTATGCTGAGCTATAAATCGGAAAAACAAAAAACCGCTACGTTAATGCAGCTCAGTGCTGATGCTGTGGTAGGAGCGAGTTTATCTCGCGATGTGTTGATTTTGCGAGCTTTTCTAAACCCCAAACAGCAAAAGACCCGTCGCATCTCTGCAACGGGTTTGACGTACATGGATGTACTAATGTCGATTAGAATCATGGATGAATGCTGTTAATCGACCTTTAATTGGGCCCAGGCTCGCTACGAAGAAGGATGTTTTATTCTTTTTGTTTGGGAAGCCTAATAGCTCGGCGGGTAAACCACCTCCGACCATGCAGCTCAGTACTGATGTGGTGGTAGGAGCGAGTTCACCTCGCGATCTTTAATAAGGCCCTGGCTCGCTACGAAGAAGGATGTTTTACTCTCTTTGTTTGGGAAGCCCAACAGCTCGGCGGGTAAACCACCTCCGACCACACTGGTCAGTGCTGATGCTGTGGTAGGAGCGAGTTTACCTCGCGAGGTTTTATATCTCAAATCTCTATGCCCCACATAGCAAAAAACCCGTCGCATTGCTGCAACGGGTTTCTTTTATTTGGCCCTGGCTCGCTACGAAGTAGGATGTTCTACTTTCACATGGGAAGCCCACACTATCATTGACCGGGGCCGACCCTTCGCGGGGCTCGCCTTCGAGCTGTTTTGTTTCACTTCTGAGTTTGGGTGACAAGAAACCGAAGCAACGCTTCGCAGTTCGGGGAAATGAGCGCATGGATACGTGAAGGGGAGATACTCATGGAAGTACTTTACTTCAAACGCAAAAAAGCCCGACTCTCTCGAATCGGGCTTTCTCTAATAAGGCCCTGACGATGTTCTACTTTCACATGGGAAGCCCACACTATCATCGACGCTGTTTTGTTTCACTTCTGAGTTCGGCATGGGGTCAGGTGGTTCCAAAACGCTATGGTCATCAGGAAATTCTGTTCATTAATGAAGTATCCTTCATTAATATAAATCTGGAAAAAGCTATTAAATTCTTCTGTCTACTTCAGTCTATTAACTTCTGTCGCTTATAAACCACTTTGGCGTTGTATGGTTAAGCCTCTCGGGTAATTAGTACGAGTTAGCTTAATGCCTCACAGCACTTCCACATCTCGCCTATCAACGTTGTAGTCTTCAACGGCCCTTCAGTTGACTCTAAGTCAAAGTGAGAACTCATCTCGAGGCCTGCTTCCCGCTTAGATGCTTTCAGCGGTTATCAGTTCCGAACGTAGCTACCGGGCAATGCAATTGGCATCACAACCCGAACACCAGCGGTTCGTCCACTCCGGTCCTCTCGTACTAGGAGCAGCCCCTCTCAATTCTCAAACGCCCACGGCAGATAGGGACCGAACTGTCTCACGACGTTCTAAACCCAGCTCGCGTACCACTTTAAATGGCGAACAGCCATACCCTTGGGACCGACTTCAGCCCCAGGATGTGATGAGCCGACATCGAGGTGCCAAACACCGCCGTCGATATGAACTCTTGGGCGGTATCAGCCTGTTATCCCCGGAGTACCTTTTATCCGTTGAGCGATGGCCCTTCCATTCAGAACCACCGGATCACTATGACCTACTTTCGTACCTGCTCGACGTGTCTGTCTCGCAGTTAAGCTTGCTTCTACCATTACACTAACCGTACGATGTCCGACCGTACTTAGCAAACCTTCGTGCTCCTCCGTTACTCTTTGGGAGGAGACCGCCCCAGTCAAACTACCCACCAGGCACTGTCCTCAACCCCGGTTCAGGGGCCTAAGTTAGAACATCAACACTACAAGGGTGGTATTTCAAGGTCGGCTCCACAGAAACTAGCGTTCCTGCTTCAAAGCCTCCCACCTATCCTACACATGTAGGGTCAATGTTCAGTGCCAAGCTGTAGTAAAGGTTCACGGGGTCTTTCCGTCTAGCCGCGGGTACACAGCATCTTCACTGCGATTTCAATTTCACTGAGTCTCGGGTGGAGACAGCGTGGCCATGGTTACACCATTCGTGCAGGTCGGAACTTACCCGACAAGGAATTTCGCTACCTTAGGACCGTTATAGTTACGGCCGCCGTTTACCGGGGCTTCGATCAAGAGCTTCGCCTAAGCTAACCCCATCAATTAACCTTCCGGCACCGGGCAGGTGTCACACCGTATACGTCATCTTACGATTTTGCACAGTGCTGTGTTTTTAATAAACAGTCCCAGCCACCTGGTCACTGCGGCTCTCGTTTGCTTACAGAGCAAGTCTTTCACAAACAAGAGCGTACCTTCTCCCGAAGTTACGGTACAATTTTGCCTAGTTCCTTCACCCGAGTTCTCTCAAGCGCCTTAGTATTCTCTACCTGACCACCTGTGTCGGTTTAGGGTACGATTCAGTATGAACTGAAGCTTAGAGGCTTTTCCTGGAAGTAGGGCATCAACAACTTCACCACCTTAGTGGCTCGTCTCGACTCTCAGCCTTAGCAACCCGGATTTTCCTAAGTCACCAGCCTACAGCCTTTCACATGGACAACCAACGCCATGCTTGCCTAGCCTGCTCCGTCCCCCCATCGCATTCATACCAAGTACGGGAATATTAACCCGTTTCCCATCGACTACGCTCTTCAGCCTCGCCTTAGGGGTCGACTCACCCTACCCTGATTAACATGGGATAGGAACCCTTGGTCTTCCGGCGGAGGAGTTTTTCACTCCTCTTGTCGTTACTCATGTCAGCATTCGCACTTCTGATATGTCCAGCATGCCTCCCGGCACACCTTCAGCCACTTACAGAACGCTCCCCTACCCCGCATACTTACGTACGCAGCCGTAGCTTCGGTGGTATGTTTAGCCCCGTTACATCTTCCGCGCAGGCCGACTCGACTAGTGAGCTATTACGCTTTCTTTAAAGGGTGGCTGCTTCTAAGCCAACCTCCTAGCTGTTTTAGCCTTCCCACATCGTTTCCCACTTAACATACACTTTGGGACCTTAGCTGACGGTCTGGGTTGTTTCCCTCTCCACGACGGACGTTAGCACCCGCCGTGTGTCTCCCGGATAGTACTTTACGGTATTCGGAGTTTGCAAAGGGTTGGTAAGTCGGGATGACCCCCTAGCCTTAACAGTGCTCTACCCCCGTAAGTA